>NZ_JAGMUJ010000088.1 GCF_019049255.1 Streptomyces sp. AC558_RSS880
CCCCCACCCGCTGAGCCAGCTCCAGCACCCGCGCCGCCCGAGGCGGATACCCCGGCGCCAGCACCTCCCGCCCCCGCGACCCCGAGGCCCGCGCCCGATACGCGTCGATCGCCGCCTCCGCCACCGGCCCCGACCCGGCCACGTCCAGCCGCGTCAGCACCTCCGTCGCCTCCCGCAGCGCCTCCGCCAGCTCCCGCTCCGCCTCCCCGAGCGACGGCACGTCCGCAGGCGGAGCCTCCCGCACCGGCAGGCAGTGCCACACCACCTCCACATGCACATCACCCGCGGGCCCGGCCTCGGACACCTCCGGCACCAGCCCGAACGCGGCCCCGTGACAGACCACCGCCTCCTCCGCCTCCAGCGCCCGCGCGTTGAACTCCGGCGGCCCGCTCAGCCCCAGCGGATGCCCCGGCGCCGGCAGTGCCACCCGCAGCCCGGTCACCCCGAGCGTCCGCAACCGCCCCAGCGCCAGCGTGAGCCCCACGGGCGCCGACTCACCCGGCAACCCCTCCACCCGGTGCACCGCGTCCTCCCCGACGATCGCGAGCACGGCGTCATCCGGTGAGACAAGTCCGGCAAGAAGGGCGTTTCCCCAAGCGGCAAGGCGTCCAGAGCGAGGTTCCGAGAGCATGCGTACACCCTAGACAGAGCCCAAGAACCGGACCGGAGGAATGTCCGGGTCGACCAGTGGCGTAGATTTCATGAAGGGCTGCGCCCACGGGTGCGGCGGACCGACCCACAGGCGTACGCGACAGCCGAGACCGGCCACACTGCAAGGGGAGACAACGCGCTCATGAGCGATGTTCTGGAGCTTCAGGACGTATCCGTGGTCCGTGAGGGCCGGGCTCTGGTGGACCAGGTCTCCTGGTCGGTCAAGGAGGGCGAGCGCTGGGTCATCCTCGGCCCCAACGGCGCCGGCAAGACCACCCTCCTCAACATCGCGTCCAGCTACCTCTACCCCAGCAAGGGCACCGTCGGCATCCTCGGTGAGACCCTCGGCACACCCGGCACCGACGTCTTCGAACTGCGCCCCCGTATCGGCATGGCCGGCATCGCCATGGCCGACAAGCTCCCCAAGCGCCAGACCGTCCTGCAGACCGTGCTCACCGCCGCCTACGGCATGACCGCCGGCTGGCAGGAGGAGTACGAGGACATCGACGAGCAGCGCGCCCGCGCCTTCCTCGACCGCCTCGGCATGTCCGAGTACCTGGACCGCAAGTTCGGCACCCTCTCCGAGGGCGAACGCAAGCGCACCCTCATCGCCCGCGCCCTGATGACCGACCCCGAGCTGCTGCTCCTCGACGAGCCCGCCGCCGGCCTCGACCTCGGCGGCCGCGAAGACCTGGTACGCCGTCTCGGCCGGCTCGCCCGCGACCCGATCGCACCCTCCATGATCATGGTCACGCACCACGTCGAGGAGATCGCCCCGGGCTTCACGCACGTCCTGATGATCCGCCAGGGGAAGGTCCTCGCCGCCGGCCCGCTGGAGCTCGAACTCACCTCCCGCAACCTCTCCCTCTGCTTCGGCCTCCCGCTCGTCGTCGAACAGGTCGGCGACCGCTACACCGCCCAAGGCCTCCCGATGTCCTGAACCCTCCCGCAGCCCAAAGCCCGGAGCCGCGAGGCGCGTTCAAACTGATCGGCGCCCTGTCGGCGACCGGGTGCGCGGTTCTACCATGACCGCGTGGACATCGACGCATGGCTGTGGTGGCTGATCGGCGCGGCGGCACTCGGCATCGGGCTCGTGATCACCGCGATGCCCGAACTCGGCATGCTCGCGGTGGGCGCCGTCGCCGCGGCAGTGGTCTCCGGCATCTTCGGCGGTGGTGCCGTCGCCCAGGTCGCGGTCTTCGCCATCGTCTCGACCGCCCTCATCGCCGTCGTACGGCCCATCGCGAACAGACACCGGGCCCAGCGGCCCCAACTCGCCACCGGCATCGACGCCCTGAAAGGGAAACAGGCCGTCGTGCTGGAGCGCGTCGACGGCTCCGGCGGCCGGATCAAGCTGGCCGGCGAGGTCTGGTCGGCCCGCGCACTCGACGCCGGCCGCGCCTATGAAGTGGGCCAGGAAGTGGACGTCGTGGACATCGAGGGAGCCACAGCGATCATCATGTGACCGTGCACGACGCAACTGGGGCGAACAACTCCCCAGTTGCACCGATGGTCTGTCAGACTCGACCAGCAAGATCTTCAACCGGAGATCTTCCACAGGCATAAGATCTGCCGTAGGCGCCGAGGCGAAGAAGGGTTCGGGGAACCGACGATGCAGCCGATCATCATCGTCCTGATCATCCTGGTGGTGTTGGTCTTCATCGCCCTGATCAAGACGATCCAAGTCATCCCACAGGCCAGTGCCGCCATCGTCGAGCGCTTCGGCCGCTACACGCGGACGCTCAACGCGGGCCTCAACATCGTCGTCCCGTTCATCGACACCATCCGCAACCGCATCGACCTGCGCGAACAGGTCGTCCCGTTCCCGCCGCAGCCGGTGATCACCCAGGACAACCTGGTCGTCAACATCGACACCGTCATCTACTACCAGGTGACCGACGCCCGCGCCGCCACCTACGAGGTCGCCAGCTACATCCAGGCCATCGAACAGCTCACCGTCACCACGCTCCGCAACATCATCGGCGGCATGGACCTGGAGCGGACCCTCACCTCCCGCGAGGAGATCAACGCGGCCCTGCGCGGCGTCCTCGACGAGGCCACCGGCAAGTGGGGCATCCGCGTCAACCGCGTCGAGCTCAAGGCCATCGAACCGCCCACCTCCATCCAGGACTCGATGGAGAAGCAGATGCGCGCCGACCGCGACAAGCGCGCCGCGATCCTCCAGGCCGAAGGCGTCCGGCAGTCCGAGATCCTGCGCGCCGAGGGCGAGAAGCAGTCCCAGATCCTGCGCGCCGAAGGTGAGGCCAAGGCAGCGGCCCTGCGCGCCGAGGGCGAAGCCCAGGCGGTCCGTACGGTCTTCGAGGCCATCCACGCCGGCGACCCCGACCAGAAGCTCCTCTCCTACCAGTACCTCCAGATGCTCCCCAAGATCGCCGAGGGCGACGCCAACAAGCTCTGGATCGTCCCCAGCGAAATCGGCGACGCCCTCAAGGGCCTCTCCGGCGCGATGGGCAACTTCGGCGCGATGGGCGGCAACGGCACCTCGGGAACCGCCAACGTCCCGCCCCAGGAACGCCGCGAAAAGCCCTCGATCGACTGAGAGCACCCTGAAATCACGAGTTCCCCGCACCCCCTCAGGGGCGCGGGGAACTATCGATATGCGGCTCCGCCACGTGGGCGCGAGAAACCACGGACAACCCGCAGCCGGGTATCCACCCGCGCCCCTACGGCGAAACCGTCACGCCGCATCCAGCGTCAACCACTCGGGCAACGCCTCGAAGTCCTCGGTACCCAGCGCCAACAACATCGCATCGGCCGGCGTCGGCTCGAAGGGCCGCCGCAACAGCGGCATACCCGCCTGCTCGGGTGTCCGGTTCGCCTTCCGGTGGTTGTCCTCCGCACAGGACGCCACCGTGTTCAGCCACGTGTCCTGCCCACCGTGCGACCGCGGCACCACGTGGTCCACGGTCGTCGCCCGCCGCCCGCAGTACGCGCACCGGTGCCGGTCCCGCACCAGGACACCCCGCCTCGACCACGGTGCTTGTCTTCGGAACGGCACCCTCACGTACTGGCAGAGCCTGATCACCCGGGGCGCCGGTATGTCGACCGCGGCTCCACGCATCCGCAGCTCGGGGTGGGCCTGCTCGACGACGGCCTTGTCCTGAAGCACCAGAACGACGGCGCGGTTCAGCGTCACCGTCGACAACGGCTCGAAGCTCGCGTTCAGTACCAGCGTGTCCCGCATACCAGCCCACCTCCCGTGTGCACCGGCCCACCCCTCGGCGGGCTGGGATCAACTCTGGCCGGGCACGCCGAGATGGACAACGCAATATCTGCTGCTCCTGCGGGAGGTGACCCCCGCGACCCCCGGCAACAAAAATGCCCGCCCCTGATCAATTCCATGACCAGGGGCGGGCAAACGTTCCATGAATCCTCGGGGCCGCCCGGACCGCTTCAGGACCCTGCGGGCACCTCGTACTCACCGATCAGATGCGCACGCGCCAGCGTGTGGAACCGCAGGTTGAAGCCCACCACGGCGGGAGAGGCGTCCGCGTCCGGACCGAGCTTCTCCTGGTCCACGGCGTACACCGTGAACACATACCGGTGCGGCCCGTCCCCGGGCGGCGGCGCGGCACCGCCGAAGTCCTTGCCGCCGTAGTCGTTGCGCGCGTGGACCGCGCCCTCGGGCAACCCCTCGAACGTGCCGCTCCCCGCACCGGCCGGCAGCTCGGTCACCGTGGCCGGGATGTCGAACACCACCCAGTGCCAGAACCCGCTGCCTGTCGGGGCATCGGGGTCGTAGCAGGTCACGGCGAAGCTCTTGGTCTCCGGCGGGAACCCCTCCCACCGCAGGTGCGGCGAGGTGTTGCCGGCCGCGTGGACCTGAGCGTCCTTGAGCGTCGCCCCCTCCTGCACGTCCTCGCTCGTCACCGCGAACGACGGCACGGGCGGATGGAAGTCGTGGGGGAGCGGCCGCCGCTTGAGCTCGGTCACCTCGGTACCTCCTGATCGGTTGCGTTCAGTCGCAGGCCGAGCCTAGAACCAGTTGCGCTTGCTGCCGACCTCCGACAGCCACTGGTTGAGGTATGCCGTCCAATCGGTCCCCTGGTAGTCGTTCAGCCCCACCTTGAAGGAGCGGAACGTGTCGCTGCCCTCGCTGAACAGACCCGGCTTCTTGTCCATCTCCAGCACCACGTCCATGGCCTGCTCGTCGGCCACGAAGCTCAGCTCGACCTGGTTCAGCCCCCGGTACTGCTGCGGGGGCAGGAACTCGATCTCCTGGTAGAACGGCAGCTTCTGCCGGGTGCCCCGGATGTGCCCGCGCTCCATGTCCGCGTTCTTGAACCGGAAGCCCAGCTGGATGAACGCGTCCAGGATCGCCTTCTGCGCCGGCAGCGGGTGCACGTTGACCGGGTCCAGGTCACCGGAGTCCACGGCCCGCGCGATCGCCAGCTCGGTGCTCACCCCGATGTTCATCCCGCGCAGCGCCTGCCCGTCGATCATCGTGATCGGCGTCTCCCACGGGATCTCCAGCCCGAACTGCACCGCGTGCACCGCACCGGCCTGGATCTCGAAGGCACCGCCCAGCGACGACTTCGCGAACTCGATGTCCTGCTTGACCTCCTGGTCGCCGCTCTCCACCTCGACCTTGGCCTGCAGCCCGACCGAAAGACCCTCGATCTGCTGGTTCACGGACCCGCCCTGGATCCGCACCTCGCCCTGGACGACACCGCCCGGAACGACGTTGACCTCGTGCAGCACCGTCTCGACCGAGGCCCCGCCGGCACCCAGACTCGCCAGCAGCTTCTTGAACGCCATGTCTCTCCCTCTCCAGGCGACCCCCGTGGGCCACACCTGATCCGTCGTTCTGCGTCGATGCGTACGTATGGACCCTTGATCCCTAACAACGCGATCCGGCCGTGACCGGTTCCGCGTCCCACACCCTGGCAACCGCGGAGCCCGCTGACCACCCCGTGGCACCGCCCGTCTCCAGTACCCTCGGGCGGCGTGATCGCGACCCCCGACCGTACGCCCCTGCCCGGAGAGTTCTTCGACCGCCCCGTCCTCGAGGCCGAGACCTACGACGGCCCGAACGACCCCGGCCCCCACTCCCATCGCGGTCGCACCGCCCGCACTGACGTGATGTTCGGCGCGCCCGGCCAGGTGTACGCCTACTTCACCCATGACATGGCAAGGCGGTCAGCATGAATGTGGAAGACCTTGCTCACGCCGCTGAAGAAGTCGCCCCCAAGCTGCTCGGTGCCCTTCTCACTCACGAGACCCCTGAGGGAACCGTGAGCATCACCATCACGGAGACCGAGGCGTACTCCGGTGCGGCCGACCCCGCCTCCCACGCCTACCGGGGCAAGACGCCCCGCAACGCCGTCATGTTCGGGCCCGCAGGACATCTGTACGTCTACCGGTCTCACGGTCTCCACTGGTGCGCCAACATCGTCACCGGAACAGACGGCATCGCCTCGGCCGTCCTCATCCGCGCAGGCAGGATCACCGAAGGGGAAGGCCTGGCACGTAAGCGGCGAGGAGCGAAGGTCGAGACCCCACGCCTTGCGCGGGGTCCGGGGAACTTCTGCCAAGCGCTCGGCATCACGGCAGAGCACAACGGCGCAGATCTACTGACAGGTGCCTCGGTCACGCTGTCCGAAGGTGAGCCGGTACCCGACGAGCTCATCCGGGTCGGCCCCCGGGTAGGCGTGAGCAAAGCCCACGACTGGCAGCACCGCTTCTACCTTGCCGGTGATCCCACCGTCTCGGCGTACCGGCTGAGCCCGAGAGCCAGGATGTCCGCCGGAGCCTGAGCCGCTGCATCCCGGTACGCCTGCCGCAGGGCTTCCGCTTCCTCCTCGCGATGCGTGCCGTCGCACTCGAAGCCGAAGGGGCGAGTGCTCCAGAAGGGCCTGCCCGACTCCCCGCAGCGCCGATGCGCGCAGCCAGGCGACCCGAAGGGGTCGCCGAGTCCAGGACTCCCCGAGCCCGCACGGACGCCTGCGCCGCCGGCGGCACCCCGCTACGGATCCTCACCGGCCCCCGTGCCCTCCGAGCAGGTGAGCAACGGTCGGCGGACCGGGGCCCATGTGCCGCGGTGCCGCCGAAGTTGACTCGACCTTGGAAGGTGCGTAATGTAGCCCGAGCCGCTTGAACCGGGTACGGCGATCGCCTGCAGCCGGAAGCGGCCAAACCACTATCTACGATCACCCCTCGGCGGGGTCGGGTTCGTCATGTCCGCATGTCTGAATTCCGAATCGCGGAGCTCGATTATGAATCGAGCGAGGGAATCGGTTAACGTAGTGAATGTCGAAAGGCCGACAGGCGAAAGCCAAAGGTCAACGGCAAATCCCGCCGACCGGGAATCAGGACCGAAAGGATCTGATAGAGTCGGAACCGCCGGAAAGGGAAACGCGGAAGCGGGAACCCGGAAAGTACCGAGGAAATCGGATCGGAAAGATCTGATAGAGTCGGAAACGCAAGACCGAAGGGAAGCGCCCGGAGGAAAGCCCGCGAGGGTGAGTACAAAGGAAG
>NZ_JAGMUJ010000089.1 GCF_019049255.1 Streptomyces sp. AC558_RSS880
AGCGGATACAAGACGTCGGCATGCCTCCCTCAACCCGAGCGAAACCATTCCTGACCAGCAGAAATCAAGGGATCACGTTCGGTTGAGATACGGCTTCTTACGCAATCCGCTGCCCCGTGTCACATCCCGGCCGACGCCGCTGAGGAGGTTCTGCTCGGCGTGGACACCCACAAGGACGTTCACGCCGCGGCTGTCATCACCATGCTCGGTGCCGCCCTGGACGGCCGGAGCTTCCCGGCGACCGCGCAGGGATACCGTCAACTCCTCGCCTGGGCACGCTCGTCCGGAGTGGTGCGACGTGCCGGCGTCGAGTGCACCGGCTCCTACGGAGCGGCCTTGACCCGCCACCTGCACGCCGAGGGGATCGAGGTCACGGAGGTCAACCAGCCGGACAAGGCCGCCCGCCGACGCCACGGCAAGACCGACGCCGTCGACGCCGAAGCCGCCGCCCGCGCCGTGCTGTCCGGGCGCGCCACCGTCACGGCCAA
The DNA here is from genome assembly GCF_019049255.1 of Streptomyces sp. AC558_RSS880. Lineage (GTDB taxonomy): Bacteria > Actinomycetota > Actinomycetes > Streptomycetales > Streptomycetaceae > Streptomyces. Next base: position 489 of record NZ_JAGMUJ010000089.1, read on the forward strand.
GACGAGCGACGGCCCGGTGGAGATGCTGCGGCTGTTCAAGCTCGCCAAGGGATCGGCGATCAAGTCCCGCACCCAGGCCATCAACCAGCCCAAAAGCGTCCTGGTCTGCGCCGACTCCGCCCTGCGCGAGGCCCTGGCCGGCCTGACCAACCCGCACCTGATCAAGCGGTGCGCCGCACTGGAAGCTCTGGACGCGACCGGGCCTGCTACAGCTGCCCGGCACACCCTGCGTCTGCTGGCCCGCCGAATCCAGCACCTGACCGAAGAGATCGACGACCTGAACCAACGGCTAACCGAGGCCGTCAAGGCGAGTTCGCCCGGTCTGCTCGACGCACGCGGCGTCGGCCCGGACAGCACCGCAGCCCTGCTCATCGCCGCAGGTGACAACCCTGAACGCCTCACCAGCGAGGCATCTTTCGCTGCCTTGTGCGGCACCAGCCCGGTCGAAGCGTCCTCCGGCAAGACCCAGCGCCGCAGGCTCAACCGCGGCGGCGACCGCCAGGCCAACGCCGCCCTCTACCGGATCGTCCTCAGCCGCCTGCGCTGGGACGACGGCACCCGGAACTACCTGCAGCGACGCCTTGCCGAGGGCAAGACGCGCCGAGAAGTCATCCGCTGCCTCAAACGCTACATCGCACGGGAGATCCACCGGCTTCTCGCCACTCCGAGTCCCGCACATACCGCAACCGCTACTTGACATCCATAGGGGCATCAGTGCCGTTTTTGGGTGTGTCCAGTCAACGGCTGATCTTTGTTGTTGAGGTTCAGTGGCTGGTGGTGGGGTGAGGCGTCCTTCGAAGGCGATCTGGAAGGCGTTCAGTGGCGCCTTCCAGCGCATCGTCCAGCGGCGCCGGCCCTTGCCGGTCGGGTCCAGGCTCATCAGCGCCATGTAGACGCACTTCAACGCGGCGGCCTCGTTCGGGAAGTGCCCGCGGGCCCGGACCGCTTTGCGGATGCGGGCGTTCACGCTCTCGATCGCGTTCGTGCTGCAGATGACCTTGCGGATCTCGACGTCGAAGGAGAGGAAGGGCACCATCTCGGCCCAGGCGTCGGACCACAGCTTGATCACGGCCGGATACTTGCTGCCCCACTTCTCCGAGAACTCCAGGAACCGCTCGGTTGCGGCGGCCTCGCTCGGCGCGGTGTAGACGGGCTTGAGATCCTTGGCGACCTTGTCCCAGTCCTGGCGGGCGCAGTAGCGGATGCTGTTGCGAATGAGGTGAACGATGCATGTCTGGACGACAGTTCGGGGCCAGACTGTCTCGACGGCGTCGGGCAGGCCCTTCAGTCCGTCGCAGACGAGCATGAGGACATCCTCAATGCCGCGATTCTTGAGCTCGGTGAAGACCTGGAGCCAGTGCTTGGCACCCTCGCCACCGTCCCCGGCCCAGATGCCGAGGATGTCGCGGGTGCCCTCGACGGCGACGGCCATCGCGACGTAGATGGGCCGGTTGGCGACCTTGCCATCGCGAATCTTGGTTCTGTCGACGATCTTGTGATCCGGTGGGTTGGGACTCATCGTGTGAGCAGGACGCGTTTGCGAAGGAGATCGAGGCTGGCGCGGCCGAACATCTGGCGTTTCAGCATTTTCAGTCGGTTGATGTTGCCCTCGACGGCACCGGAGCTGTGGGGCAGGGACAGTCCGTTGCGGACGGCGTCGAAGTCGCGGCGGAGGTTGCGGGCGAAGCCCGCAAGCGGAGCCAGGCTGTCTCGTTCGACGTCGGTGATCCAGTCTTCGAGGCGGTCGCCGTGGCGGCCGGTCATCATCGCGGCGAACTTCCTGACGTGAAGGGTGAGCCGGTCGAGTTCCAGATCGCGCTCACGCAGCCGGTGCAGCTTGTCGGCGTCCTCGGCCCGCAGGTGCTCGGGGTGGGTCATGATCCAGGAGGTGACCTCGCGGACCGACGCAGGCTTGGGTCCTGGGACGGGTGCGTGTCCGCGTCCGGTCCGGTAGCGCCGCAGGTGGCGCTGGACGGCCAACTCGCCTCCCGGATAGCCGAGCTCTT
>NZ_JAGMUJ010000090.1 GCF_019049255.1 Streptomyces sp. AC558_RSS880
CGTGCCCGTACCGCGCCCCGAACCGTCGCGGGAACGCCCGGGCGCGCGAAGGTGTTCACCAGCGGGTGCGGGCCACGGGCCTCCCCTCTCGCGAACGCGCTCGGCCGGACGGATCCCTGCCGTACGGCGGCCGGTTTTCGACGGGTTCCGGCGGTCACGACCTGGGCCGTGACCGTCCTGATGGTAGGAAGCCCACTGATCGCCACGCAATCGACGGCCCGCCCTGCACACGACCCCCGACGCGCTCGTCCGTGCGACCCGAACCCCATCCAGCCCGCCCATCGGAGCGGCCATAAAGGGCAGAACACCCGCTGGCGGAAGGCTCGCCAGATATCCGTCTCCTCCGGGGATCTTGGATGTCATATGCCATTCACGAAGCAGTACCGAGGTTTTCACGCGGGCGCTCAGCGGCACGGCGGGCGCCCGGCACGGTGGTACGCGCCGACGGCGGAAGCGCGAGGGCGGCAGAATCATGGTGGCGGCCGGACAGTCCCCGGGCACACACCCGGGCCCCATGAGCCGGGGCGACGATACCGCCGATCTCCGCCCGGGTACTCCTCGGGGACCGCGGCCTTCATTCCCCTTCGGTCGACTTGAGGGGTGTCTCTGCGGTGTCCGGCACAGGTGCGTTCCGGGCGGGAACGGCGGGTGTCCGCGGGCGACTCCAGCGTCGCCAGGCAGGCCAGGGCGACGAGACCACGCTGGTGAGGCGGGAGCTTGCAGCGGCGGTCACCCTCACGGGTGACGATGAGCATGGTGACCCACTCGACCAGCGCGCGAGGCAGGTCGAGTACGACAGGACAGGGAACCAACGAGACTCCTGTGCTGATGAGTTGAGACGTCGAACACCTCTCCCAACGGCCGCACCGCCCCTTTCGAGCGCCGTTGGCGCCGGCGGGCCGCTCATCGTCTCCGGTCCGCAACCGGACCAGCCGGGTTCGGCGAGCAGGGAGCCACCCGGGGGCCGGTCAGGGGCGTTCCCCGGTGGACTCGTGTGTCCCGGCGCCCGGTGTGGCGCGCAGGGTCAGGCCGTGGGCGTGGTAGATGCGGACGCCGTCCGCCCAGAGCCATGCCTCGGCGGTGGCGGTCACACTGCCGGGGCCGGTGAGACCGGTGTCGGGGTCGGGGTCGGTGACGAGACTGCGGATCTCCAGTTCGACCGTCACCGTGCGGGTGGCGGGGGTGACCTGGCCCCGATAGGTCCAGGTGAGCGGGCCGGCGCCGGGGAAGGTGCCGTATTCCCAGGCGGGGGCGGGGGTGCCGGCGACCGTCAGGCCCTTGGCCGTCAGGCAGGCTTGGAATGCCTGGTACATCGCCTGGAGGCCGAGCGAACCGGGCTGTACCGGGTCCTGGAAGAAGTGGGCCTTGAAGAACCACTCCCCCGCGTCGATGTCCTTCTGCGCCGCGATCCGCCCCAGGCCGTCCCGGCCGCCGTCGGGCCGGAAGGCGGTGATCCGGTCGAGCATCAGGAGGCTGGGGGTGGGAGCGGGCCGGGCGGCGGGCGGCAGAACAAGGCTGACTTCGGTCGCGGTCGTGGTGCCGGTCTCGGCCCGGGGGTCGGGGGCGGTGCCGGGCAGGCCGGTCTGCCGGGCGAACGCCTCGCGGGGGAAGAAGCCGAAGACGGTGGAGGCGGACAGGACCGGGAGGCCGTCGGCGTCGGCGCATTCGACGTCGAAGGAGACGATGACCATGCCGGCGTGCCGGGAGATGTCCTTCAGCACCGCGCGGGTGGTGAGCGTCCGCGTGGCGGGGGTGACCAGGGCGTGTGCGGTGAGGGTGCCGTCCAGGTTGCGGAAGAGCAGGTCGCCGTCCTCGGCGAGGGCGCAGCCGGTGTACGAGGCGAGCCAGCCGCAGGGTTGCAGTGCCGCCTCCATCAGCACGGCGGGCGGCATCTGCGGGCGCGGGCCGTCCGGCCAGTACCAGGCGTCGGCGGGTACGTCGTACGCGGTGACGACCTCGGCGCCCGCCGTCATCGCCCCCGGCTCTCCGGTGGCGGAGACCACGCGTGAGACGAACTGGTACGGCGGCGCGGGCAGCCGGGGTGCCCGCCGTACCCCGTCGAAGACCCCGTACATCGGGCCGAAGGCGGCCGAGGGGCGGCCGAGGGCGGAGGCGAGGAGTTCCGGGGCGGTGCCGTGGGCGGCGGCGCTCGCGGTGAGTTCCGGCCGCCGGGCGAGCGGCCAGTCCGGGACCAGGCGCAGGGCGGCACGGCGGGCGTGGAAGGACTTCACCCCGTCGACCGTGCACAGCACGTCCGCGATCAGGGTGGGCACCGGCCCGCCGGTCACCTCGGTCACGAACACCTCGTAGACCAGCTCACGGGCGGCGGGGGTGACCTGGCCCCGGCAGCGCATGGGCACGGACCGGCCGGTGACCGGCTCGAAACGCCAGCCGTCCGCGTCGAGCGTGCAGCCGAGGGCGGCCAGGTAGAAGGACATGGCCTGCAGGCAGCCCTCGTACATCAGGGTGCCCGGCATGCACGGGTCGTCCTTGAAGTGCCCGGCGAAGAACCAGTCGTCCGGTGACACCGGGGTGGTGGCCCGCAGGTAGCCCCGGCCCCACGGCCCGCCCTCCGGGTCGAAGCGGGTGACCTCGGAGAGCATCAGCATCCGGCCGCCGGCGATCCGGGGCGGGCGGGTCTGGGCCCGGGCGGCGTCCCAGTCAGGCCCGAAGCAGTCGGCGGGACGACCCTCGGAGAACGCCGTCACCTCTTCCCGGGTGAAGGCGCGGGCGGGAGCGGGGACCGGAGGCGGGTCGACCCGGCCGGGGCCGGGCTCCTCATCGGCCGGGTCCCACAGCACGCCCTGGGTGGAGGCGAGTTCGGCGTCGGTGAAGAAGCCCGCCTGCCCGGCCCGGACGCTCAGCGCCGGGCGGCCGTCGATGTGGCAGTCGTAGTGGAAGAAGAACAGCCGGATGCCGTCGTGCTCGCCGTGGCCGTCGACCCGGATGTCGAAGCGGAGGGTGGCGCCGGGCTCGGGCGGGCTGTCGTGGTAGGTCAGCTCGCAGCCCAGCAGGCGGTAGACGCGCTCGCCCCGGTTGAACCGGTCCACGCCCATCCACGCGATCAGCAGCAGATCGGCCTGCCCGGCCTCGACCATCAGCGAGGCGGGCATCCGCCCGGTGGGGTCGAGGTACCAGTCGTCCCCGGTGACGTCGGTCTCGGTGTGGATCGCGCCGGTGCCGAGCCGGTTCGGGACGGCGTCGACGGCGAGGACCCGGTCGACCAGGAGCATCGGGGGCCTCGGCATCCGCACCTGCCGCCGGAAGCCGTCCAGCTCGCGGAACTCCGGGCCCAGCACCTCCGCCACCGGGCCGTCGGCCAGCCGTTCCAGCTGTGCCCGGTCGAACAGCGGGGACGGCGGCGGGGTGTGGGCGGGGACGGGTGCGGGGGCAGGGGCCGGTACGGAGGTGGGCGTGGGGTACGGGCCATGTGTGGGTGACACGGGGGCCCGTACGGGCATGGGGCCGGGGGCGGTGCCGTAC
>NZ_JAGMUJ010000091.1 GCF_019049255.1 Streptomyces sp. AC558_RSS880
GTCTATCACCTTGCCGGTCTCGGTGGCCACGTCCTGCCCGAACGGCACCCGCTCCAGCGGATCTCCCCCCTCCGGCCGCGCCCCGCCACCACAGGCCAGCAACCGCACCCGGGCACCAGGCCCCAACCGCACCAGACTCGGCCGATGCCGCAGCAGCCGGCCCAGGCCGCGTCCGTCGGTCAGCCCGGTCCGGCCATCGGGCAACGGCAGTTCCACACCCCGCGGACCGATGTGCAGGGCGACGGTGTAATCCGCCTCCGGCCCCTCCAGTTCCTCCAGCGGCCCCTCCCGGCCCTCCACCGGATCCCAGATCACCTGGTGCCGCACCGCAGGCAGATGCCGGTAATGCTCCCGCCGGCGTTCCATGTCCTGCTCGGAGAACCACGCCCGCCCACCACCCGTCCCGGCGCCGTTCCTGCCCGGCAACGGTGTCGAAAGCAGCACCTCACCACCGGTCAACGCCGCGAACACCGACTCCTCCGCCGATGACGGCACCTGGGCGGGCGGTGGCACCAGCGACGACACGACGGGCACGGCAGGCGCGGCAGGCGCGTTGGACGACGGGGTGGGCGCCGGGGAAGCACCGACGGACGGCCCGTCGGACGAGGGCGCCTGGACGGTGGGCGCGTCGGACGAAGACACGTCGGCGGGAAGCGTGCCGGCGGTGACTGCGCCGGTGGACGGCGCCTGCGCAGAGGACCCGGCAGAGGAGACCGCCTGGACAGAGGGCGCGTCGGAGGAGAGAACCGGAACAACCCCGCCACCGGCCGGCCCGGCCACCACGTCGGGCGAGGCAGCCGAAGACGGCACGGCACCCCGGAAACCCGCCGGGGACGAACTCCCGTTCCCGGCGGGAAGGTCCGGCGAGAGCGCGGCGGACGGCACCGGCAGGGCGACCGCATCGAACCCCGTATCCCCCGGTGCCGGCCCGGCGGCCGGCGCGGCGACCCCTTCCCGGCCGCCGACGGGAACACCGTCGCCGGTGAGAGCGGCGAAGACGTCCGGCGCGGTGGCCGAACGCCCCGGCTCGGAATAGTCGGTGTCCCCGGAAGTCACCGATGCCGCATCCTCACCGTCGCTGTCCCACACCGCCGAAACATCGGACTCGTCGTCGCCGTACGAGGAACCGGCGAAAGAGGAGTCGGTGAAGGAGAAGCCGGTCTCCGCCGTCGGCGCGCGATCGGCCCCGCCGGCCACCCCACCCTCCCCGGCACCGGTGTCCGCCGCCGCCCGGCCGATGGACGCCTGACCGGACGTCACGTCGGGCCGTGTCCCCGGCACCACACCGGTGTCACTCACCGCCCGTGACACAGAACCGGCAACCGGTGCCACCGGCACCGCCGACGACACCGGCGTCGACACCGGGGCGGCGCCCGGTACCGGAGCGGGCACGGCGGGCGTGGACGCCGGGAACGGTGCGGTCCCGGCGGGCGGCGTCCCGGGAAGTGCCGCGGAGAGTGGGAGGCCACTGACGGCGGAGGACGGAAGAACACCGGCAGCCACGCTGGAAGGGGGAAGGGGGCTGACGGCAGGCGGCAGGGACCCGGCCGCCACGGCGGAAGGGGGCAGGGACCCGGCCGCCACGGCCGGCTCCAGCCCCGCACCCACACCCGGCAACCCCTCCAGCACCCCCAACCCGTTCACCCCACCCACAGCACCGGCACCGGCACCGGCACCCGCACCGACACCGTCGCGAACGGAGGCATAGCCGCCGTCACCCGGAACGAACACCCACTTGTGCAACCCCTTGCCCACCCCCACCGCACCCACCAGCACCAACGTCACCGTCACCGCCGACAAACCCGCCTGACCCGCCGTCT
>NZ_JAGMUJ010000092.1 GCF_019049255.1 Streptomyces sp. AC558_RSS880
GCGGGGGAGGGGGGAGGGGGAGCGGTGCATACGTATGAACTGGTCGTGAACACTAAGGATCCGGATGTGGGGCGTCAAGGGTTCGCCCCGGGAGGATTCGACATCCCCGGAGGACGGCGGCCGAGGGCTCGGCGCGCGTTACGCAGGGGGGCGGGACGCCCCCGCCGCCGGGCGGGTCCGCCGGCGGAGGCGGCCCGCCCCCGGCCGTCAGACGGGGTCTGCGGTCGCGCCCGTCGTCCCGGACGCGGCCAGCGAGCGCAGGGTGTCCATGAGCACGTGCGCCATGTTGTAGACGATCAGCTGGAAGCCCTGGCGCTCGGCGGCCCGGGCGGCGTCGAGGCTCGGCACGATCGTCATGACCGCGCGCTTGTGGGCCCGTGCGGCGTCGTGCGCCCGGGCGATCAGCCCGTCGACGACGCCGGGCTCCGGGAAGCCGCAGTCCGCGGCCAGGTCGGCTGGGCCCACAAGGACCGCGTCCACCCCCTCGGTGCCGGCGATCGCGTCGGCGTTGTCGCAGGCGCGTCGCGTCTCGACCATGGTCACGACCAGGGTCTCGCGGGACGCCGCCACATGGTCGGCCGCCGTGACCGTGCCGAACCGGCCCGCTCTGCTGTAGGTGGCGAAACCCCGCTTTCCCCACGGCGGGTAATGGCTGGCCTCCACCGCCCGCCGGGCGTCCTCGCGGCTGTCCACGTGGGGGTGGATCAGCCCGGCGGCGCCCACGTCGAGGCAGCGCAGCGCGAGCGCCGGCTCGGCCGAGCCCACGCGGACCAGGACGTCGATCCCGTGCGCCGCCGCGGCCGTGAGGTGCTGCTGGAGCAGCGCCGTGTCGGCCGGCCCGTGCTCGCAGTCGATGACGACGAAGTCGAATCCCGCGACCCCCGCCATCTCCACCAGCGTCTCCGAGGGGAGCCGCAGCAGGGCGCCCCGCAGCTGCTCGCCGTCCGCCAGCCGCTGTTTGAGGCTGCGGTGCGGTGCGCCGTGTGCCGTCATCGGGCCACCATTCCCGCGGAGAGGTCGATGTCGGCCCCGCACAGTCCACGCATGCGCAGCATCGCGCTGACGGCCTCGCCCACCTCGTCCTCGGTGACCATCCGCCCCAGGGCGGAGCGTGCGACGAACGCCTGCTCGGCCTGCTCGTAGGTGCTGCCCGTGCGTTCCGCCTCCAGACGGAAGTTGCGTTCCATGCGTGGGCCCTCGACCGGCCCGGGGGACAGGGAGTTGACCGTGACGCCCAGCGGCCCGACCTCGCCGGCCAGCGTGGCCGTGAGACCGATGACCGCCATCTTCGACGCGCAGTACGGGGTGCGGCGCAGCAGCGGGCGCTTGCCCGACACCGAGGCGATGTTGACGACGTCGCCCGCGCCGCGCCCGGTCATGGCGGGCAGGAAGGCCCGGCACATCAGGAACACCCCGCGCACGTTGATGTCGAAGACCTCGTCCCAGTCGCGCGGGGTGATCTCGGTCAGCGGCGCCACCGGGCCGGCGATCCCGGCGTTGTTGACCAGGATCGATATCTCCTCACCGGCCAGGCTCCGGGCGAGTTCCCCGACGTCGTCGGGGCGGGAGACGTCGCAGACCCGGTACGAGACGTGCGGACCGAACCGGGACGCGGTCTCCTCGAGCGTGGTCGCGTCGCGGCCCGTGATCACCACCCGGGCCCCGTCGGCGAGCAGGGACCTGGTGATGGCCCGGCCGAGGCCGCTGCCTCCCCCGGTGACGAGCGCGGTGCGGCCGGCCAGCGGTGCGGTGCGGCCGCTCATGCGACGCCCTCCTCGTTCCACGGCAGGGTGCCCCTGCCGTACTTGGCGGCGCGGACGTCACCGGAGCGGGCGTGCCCCTCGAAGAGCTCGACGCGCGCGGCCCGGCCGCACACCTCGCCGAGCAGCGCGGAGGACGCGGTGTCGGTGACCTCCTGGTACGTCACCGTCTTGAGGTACTTGCCGACCCACAGGCCACCGGTGTAGCGGGCGGCGCCACGGGTGGGCAGGACGTGGTTGGTGCCGATGACCTTGTCGCCGTAGGAGACGCAGGTGCCTTCGCCGAGGAAGAGCGCACCGTAGTCGCGCATCTTGTCCAGGGCCTGGCGCGGGTTCTCGGTCAGCACCTCCACGTGCTCGCTGGCGTAGGAGTCGGCGATCTCGAAGGCCTCGTCGAGAGTGCCGGCCACCACGATCTCGCCGTGGTCGCGCCAGGCCGGTGCGGCGAAGTCCCGGGTGGGCATGCCGGGCAGCAGGCGCTCGATGTGCCGCTCGACCTCGCGGCCCAGCTCCTCGGACGTGGTGACCAGCACGGCGGGGGAGTCCGGGCCGTGCTCCGCCTGCGACAGCAGGTCGACGGCCACCACGAACGGGTCCGCGTGCTCGTCGGCGATCACCAGGATCTCGGTCGGTCCGGCGAACAGGTCGATGCCGACCTCGCCGAACAGCTGCCGCTTGGCCTCCGCCACGTACGCGTTGCCCGGGCCCGCGAGCATCGGGACGCGCCCGATGGTCTCGGTTCCCACGGCCAGCGCCGCGACGGCCTGGACTCCGCCCAGCAGGTAGATCTCGTCGGCGCCCGCGAGGTGCATCGCCGCGACCGTCGCGGCGGGGATCTCGCCGCGGATGGGCGGGGTGCAGGCGGCGACGCGGGGGACACCCGCCACCTTCGCGGTCACGATCGTCATGTGGGCCGACGCGGTCAGCGGGTAGCGGCCGCCGGGCACGTACGCGCCGGCGCCGGACACGGGGACGTGCCGGTGGCCCAGGTGGACGCCGGGCAGCGTCTCGATCTCGACGTCACCCAGCGCGTCCCGCTGGGCCTGGGCGAACGTGCGGACCTGCTGCTGCACGAAGCGGATGTCGTCCAGGACCGTGTCGGGCACCTGGGAGACGATCCGCCGGATCTCCTCGGGAGCCAGCCGGAACGACTCGGGGCTCCAGTCGTCGAACTTCTCGGAGTACCGGCGGACCGCGTCGTCGCCGCGCTCGCGGATGTCGTCGAGGATGACGCGGACGCGCTCGGCGACGTCCGCCCGGGCCGCGGTCACTTGCGCGGCGGGCACGGGGGACTTGAGGTGTCGGGGCATGACGGCTCTCTTCCACTGGGGTTGACGGTGCGGGGGTGGGTCCGGGGAGTCGTTACGGGGCGGCGGTGGCAGGTGCCGTACGAGTGGCGGCCGCGACCAGTTCGCGCAGCGCCGCCGTCACCGCCTGGGGCTCTTGCCACGGCAGCAGGTGACCCGCGTCGGGCAGCAGCGTCAGGGCCGCTCCGGGGACCGCGTCCGCGATCGCCCGGTGGAAGGCGGGCGGGCACAGCGTGTCCCGCGCCCCGGCCAGGACCACGGTGGGGCAGCGGGCCTTCCGCAGCGCACCGGACGCGTCCGCGCGGGTCGCCTGCGCGGCGAGCTGGGCGCGGGCGGCGGTGGCGCCCACGGCGTGCGCCATGGCGCGGTAGCGCCGCGCGCCCTCGGGTGTCGGGCACCGGTCGGGGAACATGTCCGGCAGCGTCCGCTCGACGACGTCCGTGAACCGGCCGGCCGCGATCAGCTCGTCCATCGCCCGCCAGGCCGCGTACTGCTCGGGACGCGGTGCTCCGGCGTTGGTCGCCATCACGCACAGGCCCGCGATGCGCTCGGGCGCACGGCGCAGCGCCTCGAAGCCGACGATGGCCCCCAGACTGAGCCCGACGAGCACGAAGGGGCCCGGAACCGTGGCGAGCACGTCCTCGGCGAGCGCCCCGATGTCCGCACGCCGCAGCGGGATGTGGTGGACGTCGTGGCCTTCGGGGAAGTCGACGTCGCCCCACAGGCTCGCGTCGCAGAGCATCCCGGGCACGACGACGAGCGGAAGTGGACCGGCCGTGTCCTCGTGCGCCATGCCGGTCACCAGGAGCGCGCGGAGCGGGGCAGCAGCGCGTACGGGGCGACGTACCCGTTGTGGTCGATGCCCACGCCCGCGTCCGCAGCGCTCTTGCGCACCTCCTCGTCCCACTCCAGACGGACCCGTCCGTCACCGGAGTTGACCACGAGGAGGTCGCCCTGCTCGTCGCCGACGTTGCGCACGGTGCGCCAGGCGTCCTGGGGGACGGAGAGTATGTCGCGGGGGCCGAGACGCACCGGGACGGGGTCGGTGCGGTTGAGGGTGACCTCCCACAGACCGTCCTTCACGATCAGGGTCTGGGTCTCGTGCTGGCGGTGCGCCGAGACGCCCTGCCCGGGGTCGGCGCGGAGCCAGGCGACGTTGTGCCCGTGCGGATTGAACACGCGGGGCTCCTGGTGCGGGTCCTCGGTCATGCCGTAGCCGATGACGCAGCTCAGACGGGCGCCGCCGCCGGGCAGGGTGCTGTCGAGGAAGGGGTGGTCGGAGAAGACCAGCTCGTCCGCGGCGGCGATGCGCCGCTTCATCTCGTCGGGGGTGTAGCGGCGCAGCCGGTCGAGGTGTTCCTGGGCCAGGGGGCTGACGAGCTCGGACTCCGGCGGGACGGTGTCACCGGCGACGGTGTCGACGAGCTCGTTGTCGGCGGTGAGGTACAGGCCGTGCTTCCGCGCCTCCCGCAGGACGGACGGGCCCCAGATGATGCCGCCGGTGTCGTCCATGCCCAGCACCGTGAACAGCCAGCCGTCGTCCGGGCCGGTGTTGGTGAATCCGCGGAAGATCCAGGTCGGGATGGAGGCGATGTCACCGGCTTTGAGCGTGAGTTCGCCCTCCGTGCCGTCGGCGCCCCAGCGCAGCAAGTACTCGCCCTCGGTGCAGATGAACACCTCGGCCGTGTAGTGCAGGTGCAGGTTGTTGGTGATGCCGTGCGGCATGGCGGCGGCGCCGATGTTGTAGCCGTGCGGCAGCCGCAGGTTGACGTGCTGGTCGGCGGACTGTGAGACGCCCGGCCCGATCATCGCGTAGTTCTCCTTGCGATCCGAACCGGGCGTACGGCAGTCGATGAAGGCCTGGTTGCAGGAGACGAAATCGCTGCGGCGCACCGTGCGGCGGGCCAGCTCGGCGGGGGACACGACGACATCGGGCATGACTGCTCCTTCGCTCGTGAATACGTATGCATTCCATGACAGGCCCCGGAGGGCGGGATGTCAAGAGGGAGGGCCGAGACAGTTGTGGGCGGGTCCCGTGTCGCAGGGCTCGGCAGGCCCGGCCGGCGAGGTGCGGGCCGTGATATTGACATACGTATACTGGCCTGGGGACGCCATCGGGCGGCGCCGGTGGTAACGAGGGGAGAGCCGATGGGGATCACCAGTCACGACGTGGCCAGGCTGGCAGGTGTGTCACAGCCCACGGTCTCCCGGGCGCTGCGCGACGACCCCCGCGTGTCCCAGGCCACCCGCGAGAAGGTCAAGCGGGCCGCCCGGGCGCTGAACTACGTGCCGAGCGAGGCCGGACGCACCCTCTCGACGCGCGCCACACGGCGGGTCGGCGTCATCGTCACCGACCTGACGAACCCGTTCTACCCGCATGTCATCGCCCCGCTCCACGACGAACTGAGCAGCCTCGGCTACCGGATGATGCTGATCACCGAGCGGTCCGACGAGGCGGTCGCCGAGGAGAAGCTGCTCGACCAGTCGATGGACGGCGTCGTGCTCGCCACAGCCACCACCGACTCCCGGCTGCCGGCCCAGCTGGAGCGACGAGGCATGCCCTACGTCTTCCTCAACCGCGACACCGGCCGCGCCGGAGACTTCGCCTCCGTCGTCGACAACGAGGGCGGCGGGCGGCTCGTCGCCCGGGAACTCGTGGCCCTCGGGCACCGGCGCATCGCCGGGGTCTTCGGCGCGGCCAACACCACCACGGGGCGCGAGCGCGAACTGGGCTTCCGGCTGGCTCTGGCCGAGGCGGGCGTGGGGCTGCCGGAGAGCCGCGTGGTGCGCGGAGCGTTCGAGTACGACACCGGCTACCGGGCGCTGCCCGCCCTGCTCGAGGCGGACGAGGCACCCACCGCGGTGTTCTGCGGCAACGACGTCGTCGCCATCGGTGTCCTGAACGCGGCCCTCGCGGCCGGTGTCAAGGTCCCCGACGACCTCACCGTCATCGGCTTCGACGACCTTCCGATGGCCTCCTGGGAGGTGTTCCGGCTCACCACCGTCCGGCACGACCTGCGTGAGCTGTCGCGCCAGGCGGCGCGCCTGCTGGTCCGGCGGATCGCCAAGGACGTCGACCCCGCCGGTGAACGCCTGGTGCTGCCGACCGAGTTCGTCCCCCGCGCCACTCACGCCCGCGCCCGCTGAGCCGTCACCGCCGTCGGTCCACCCGCTCGTCATCGGGGCGATCGAGCCGCTGGAGGCGATGAGGTACGAGAAGACGTCCGGCGGCAGACGGCCGGCGATCACCCGCGGCGACGCCGCTGACGGTGGAGGCCACGACCGCGTTGCCCGGCCAGGGGCGTGGTGGGCCGGGCGCACCGGCCGTGCCGGCACACGCGACGCGCCGGCACGAGCGGGGATCAGAGCTGGTCGCGCAGAGCGGCCGGAATGCCGTCGAACGCGCCGGACGTCCGCCCGACCCGGTCGATGCGGAGCGTCGCGGTGGCGCCGTGGGCCGCCAGCCCCTCGAACGCCGAGATGCGCTCGACGGCGGGAGCCAGGGACACGGTCCCCTCCCGCGAGGCGCGCTGGTACGTCAGCGGCTTCAGGAACCGGGAGACGGAGAGCCCCGCGTTGTACCGGGCGGTCTTGCCCGTGGGCAGCACGTGGTTGGTGCCGGCGATGCCCTTGTCGGAGTAGGCGACCGTCGACCACGCCCCGATGAACAGCGAGCCGTAGTTGGAGAGGTTCTCCAGGTAGTACTCGTCGTCCTCGGTCTGGATCTCCAGGTGTTCGGGAGCGATCACGTCGGCCACGGCGACGGCGTCGGCCCGGTCACCCACCACGACGACGGAACCGAAGTCGCGCCACGCCGGGCCGGCGATGTCCCGGGTGGTCAGGGACTCCAGCTGGCGTTCGATCTCCGCGATCACGGCACGCCCCTGCTGCTCGGACGTGGTGATCAGGGCGGCGGGCGAGTTGGGGCCGTGTTCGGCCTGGCCCAGCAGGTCCGCCGCGACCCACACCGGGTCGGCGCTGTCGTCGGCGATGACGGCGACCTCGGAGGGGCCGGCCAGCAGGTCGATGCCGACCCGGCCGAACAGCTGCCGCTTCGCCTCGGTGACGAACGCGTTGCCCGCGCCGACCAGCATGTCGACCGGGGCCTCGCCGAGCAGACCGAAGGCCATCGCTCCGAGCGCCTGGACACCACCGAGTGCGAACACCCGATCGGCGCGCGACAGATGGGCGCCGTACAGCACGGCGGGATGCGCGCCGTGCTCACCCGACGGGGGAGTGCACGCCAGCACCGTGGGCACCCCGGCGGTCTTCGCCACGTTCACCGTCATGAAGGCGCTGGCGAGCAGCGGGAAACGACCGGCCGGCAGATACGCGCCGACGCGGGAGACGGGAACGTAGCGCTGGCCGCCGACGACACCGGGAGCTACCTCGACCTCGAAGTCCGTCAGGTGCTCGCGCTGCGCGGCGGCGAACCGGTGGGTGCGCTCGTAGCCCATCTCCAGAGCGGTGCGGACGTCCGGGGGCAGGGCGTCGCCCGACTTCTTCAGCTCGGCCGCCCCGATCTCCAGGTCGCCGGACCAGCCGTCCAGCTCCTGGGCGTAGGCGCGCACCGCGTCCATGCCCTTGTGCTCGATGTCCTTCAGCATCTGCGAGACCCGCTCGACCACCTTGGGGTCGCGCTGGGCGGGGGGACCGTCCACGGACGGCTTCTTGAGCCACTGGAACGGGGGGAGGGCCTGTGCTTCGTCATGCGTGATCTGCATGGCAAAGGACGCTAGACGCCGCGCCGCCACAGGACCAGAGGGGCCATTCCTGTCCGAACCACAGGGTTTCCCTGACCCTTGGGGCGTGTCCGTCCAGGTCCCGTGCGCGCGGCCGATCAGAGGCCGAGGTCGGTACGGAGTTCGCGCAGGGTGTCCTCGGCGAGCCGGGCGAGCTCCCTCGTGGCCCGCGACAGCGGATGCCCCCGCCGTCTGACCAGGGCGATCGTGTCGTAGAGGGGCTCGGCGAAGGGGGTGGTGCGCAGCCCCGCGGGGAACGCCGGGCCGGCGATCACCGCCCGGCTGGCGATCGTGTCGCCCACCCCGGCGGCCACCAGGCCCAGCGCGGCCTCGACGTGCTCCAGCTCGATCAGCGGCTCGATGCCGACCCCGGCGAACTGGGCCCGCTCCGCGAGCTGCCGCCGGGTGGGGTCCTGCCACCCGTAATGGGCGTCGTAGAGGACCAGGGGTGCCCGGGCGAAGGCCTCCATCGTCATCGGTGCGCGGGTTCGTTCCTCGCTCGCGCTGACGAAGAACACCTCGTCGCGCAGCAGCGGGGTCACCACGAGCCCTTCGTCGTCGATCGGCAGGACGACCAGGCCCGCCTCGATCCGTCCCGCGGCCACGGCCGCCGCGGTCTCGGCCGAGTTCTGCCCCACGAGCCGGACCCGGACGGACGGATACCGGGCGTGGAACATCTGGACGAGGTTGGACAGGAGGTAGTAGTCCGCGTTGCGGAGCACACCGAACGTGGCGGTCCCCCCGCCCAGCGAGCCCAGGGAGCGCACCGCCCGCGTCCCGCTCTCGGCGGCCTCCACCGCCTGCCGGGCGTACGGCAGCAGCTCCTGGCCGGCCGAGGTCAGGGTCAGGGTGCGGCTGCCGCGCGCGAACAGTTCGGCGTCCAGTTCCGACTCGAGCCGCCGCACCAGTTCGGAGGCCGACGCCTGGGCGATGTCCATGGCCCGCGCCGCTGCGGTGAACGACCCGAGCCGCTCCGCCTCGACGAAGGCCCTCAGCTGGTTGAGGGTCATCCGTTCGCCTGTCCTGTCGAGTCGGTGAGTCCGCGTCGCGCACGCGGTGATCCTCGTTCTACCACGGGGTTCCGGCGCGACCGCCGGGACGGCTGCCGGTGCGGATCCACTGGGTCGTCCTGTGGATGCCACTGGAGGAAGGGATCTTGTCCCGTGGAAGGCGCGATGATTGGCTCGTCCGCGCCCCCGGAGACCACCCTGCGCGGAAGGTTGCCCCTGCGATGACGATCCCCCTGCCGATCGGCCTCGTCCAGACGGCCGCACGGCATCACGCCGCCGACGACCCGGACGCGTTCGCCGCGGACGTACGCCGCGTCACCGAGGCGCATCCCGGAATCCGGCTGCTCGCCTATCCGGAACTGCACCTGTGCGGTCACAAGCCCGGCGAGGACCCCGAGACGGTCATGACCGAGGCGGCCCAGCCGCTGGACGGACCCCGCGGCACCCGACTGGCGGCCCTCGCTCGCGAACTGGGCATCTGGCTCGTGCCCGGCAGCGTCTACGAACAGGGCGAGGACGGCCGGATCTACAACACGGCCCCCGTCTACTCGCCCGCGGGCGAACGGGTCGCGGAGTACCGCAAGATCTTCCCGTGGCGGCCCTACGAGACCACCGCGTCCGGCAGCGGCTTCGTGGTCTTCGACATGGAGGACCACGGACGCGTGGGCCTGACGATCTGCTACGACGCATGGTTCCCCGAAATCACCCGCCACCTGGCGTGGCAGGGCGCCGACCTCGTACTGAACCTGGTGCGCACGCCCACCGTCGACCGCGCCCAGGAAGTCGTGCTCGCGCAGGCCAACGCGATCGTGAACCAGGTGTTCATGGCCAGCCTCAACGCGGCGGCGCCGGACGGTGTCGGGCGCAGCCTCGTCGTGGACCCCGAGGGGCACACGCGCGCCGCAGCCGGGCCGGGCCCGGAAGAGGTCCTGACGGACGTGCTCGACCTCGCCGAGGCCCGCCGGGTGCGCACGCGGGGAACCGCGGGCCTCACCCGGGTGTGGGACCCGTTCGCGGACGACCAGCCGCCACTCGAACTCCCCCTGTACGAGGGCCGGATCGACCCCGAGCGCTGGCGTCGCGGGGCCCGCCCCTGAGCCGGCCGGCCTCGCGGTGAACCGCCTGAACGACCGCTGCCGTCGGGCCGTACGGTCCCCGACGACCGGCTGTACGTTCCTCGACGTCCGGCCGTCCGTCCCTCGACGACTGGCCCCGTACGTTCCCCCGATGTCCGGCCGTACGTCTCCCGACGTACGGCCGGACGGCACCACCGGCCGGCCCCACGACACGAGGGGCCGGCCACCGCTCCTCAGCGGCCGGACGCGGATCCGGTGCGCAGCCAGACGGAGGTCCACGGCGGCAGTTCGTCACCGGTCAGCGGGCCGGAGGCGAGAAGGACCTCCCCCCGCGGCAGCGGGACGGGCTCGTCCGACAGGTTGCTGACGGTGTGCCAGCCGCCGGCGCGGGCGAAGTGCAGCAGCCCCCGACGGGTCTGCTCCCGCGAGCCGACCCACTCCAGCGCCTCGTCGGCGACCAGGGTGCGGCGCAGCCGCAGGGCCTCGCGGTACAGCTCCAGGAAGGATTCCTTGTCGCCGCTCTGCACGTCCGCCGCGTACCGGCCCCAGTCGGCCGGCTGCGGCAGCCACGAGCCGCCGGGGCCGAACCCGAAGCTCGCCCCCTCACGGGTCCACGGCAGCGGCACCCGGCAGCCGTCGCGGCCCTTGACACGTCCGCCGCCGCGTACCCACATCGGGTCCCGCAGGTCCGCGCGGTCCAGGTCGGCGACCTCGGGCAGACCCAGCTCCTCGCCCTGGTAGACGTACGCGGACCCGGGCAGGGCGAGCATCAGCAGCGCCGCCGCCCGCGCCTTGCGCTCACCCGTCGGCAGGTCCGGGGCCGGTTCCCGGCCGTCGGTGAGCAGCCACGCCTCGATGTCGAGCTTGGTGTAGTCGCCGGGCAGAGCGTAGCGCGACACATGACGGACCACGTCGTGGTTGGAGAGCACCCAGGTGCTGGTGGCTCCCGCGGCGCGGGCGTCGGCGAGCGCGCTGTCGATGAGGGTGTACATCTCGGCGGCGTCGAGCCGTGCGCCGAGGAAATCGAAGTTGAACGCCTGCCCCAGCCCGGCGGCGGAGGCGTAGGCCGTACGCCGCGAGGCACGCACCCAGGCCTCGGCGACGGCGAAGCGCGGCGGGTCGTACGCGTCGAAGACCTGCCGCCAGCCGCGGTAGATCTCGTGCACCGCGTCGCGGTCCCACAGCGGATGGCTGCCGTCGGCCGGCAGGGCGTCGGGCTGGTAACTCCGCTGCTCGCCGAGGTCGCGCAGCGGCGCGCGCAGGTCCTTGGCGAGGCCGTGGGCGACGTCGACCCGGAAACCGGCGACGCCCCGGTCCGACCAGAACCGCAGGGTGTCGTGGAAGTCCTCGCGGACCTCGGGGTTGTCCCAGTTGAAGTCGGGCTGCTGGGGGGCGTAGAGGTGCAGGTACCACTGGCCGTCCGGCACCCGGGTCCAGGCGGGGCCGCCGAAGCTGGACGGCCAGTCGGTGGGCGGCAGTTCACCGTGCTCGCCCCGGCCGTCGCGGAAGACGTAGCGCTCGCGGGCGGCCGAGCCGGGCGCGGCCGCGAGCGCCTCCTGGAACCAGACGTGCTGGTCGGAGGAGTGGTTGGGCACGATGTCGACCATGATCTTCAGGCCGAGCCGGTGGGCCGCGCGGACCATCTCGTCGAAGTCGTCGAGGGTGCCGAGCCGGGGGTCGACGTCGCGGTAGTCGGCCACGTCGTAGCCGCCGTCGGCGAGCTGCGAGGGATAGAACGGACTCAGCCAGACGGCGTCCACGCCGAGGTCGGCGAGGTAGGGCAGACGGGAGGTGACGCCGGGGATGTCACCGATGCCGTCGCCGTCGGAGTCGGCGAAACTGCGGGGGTAGACCTGGTAGACGACGGCCTGCCGCCACCAGTCCGCGGCGTGCGGGGAGGGGGCGGGGGAGTCGTGGTGGGGCATCTGTGAACCTCTCGGGCGCGTGCCCAGGGTGGGGTGCGGGTGTGCGGACAGGCGGTGGGAACGGCCGGAGGCGGCCGTCACCCGGGAAGGGGGCTTCGTGCGGGGCCGCTCAGCCCTTCACGGCGCCGGTGGTCATGCCGGAGACGACCGACCGGCGGAAGATCAGCACCAGGAGCGCGATCGGCACGGTGGCCACCATCGCACCGGCGAAGATCACCCCGTAGGGGACCTGGTACTGACTGGTGAACAGCGCGATGCCGACGGACACGGTGCGCCGGTCGTCGGAGCCGTTGAACGTGAGGGCGAGCAGGAACTCCGACCAGGTCGCGGTGAAGGAGAACACGCCGGCCGTGAACAGCCCCGGCCGGGCCAGCGGCAGGATCACCGTCAGGGCGGTGCGCAGCGGGCCGGCGCCGTCGACGACGGCGGCCTCTTCCAGCTCGCCCGGAATGCCACTGAGGTAGTTGCGCATGATCCAGATCGCGAACGGCAGATTCAGCGCCACGTACGGGATGATCAGGCCCGGATAGCTGTTGAGCAGCCCGGCCTGGCGCTCCATCAGGAACAGCGGTACGAGCAGGGCGATCGGCGGGAAGACCGACAGCATCAGCAGCGCCGTCATGACCGCACCGCGCCCGCGCAGCGGCAGCCGGGCGAGGGCGTATCCGGCGAAGAACGCCAGGGACAGGATCAGCACCGTGGAGAGACTGGCCACGACCACGCTGTTGAGGAAGTAGTGGCCGATCCCGTTGCGCTCGAAGGCGGTCTCGTAGTTGCTGAGCGTGGGGTCCTTCGGCAGCAGGGTGGGCGGCGTCGCGCTGATCTCGCCGGGCCCCTTCAGGGAGGCGGACGCCATCCAGAGCAGGGGCAGGGTGGCGCAGACGGCGATCAGCAGCCCGCCGAGGTTGACGGCGTTGACGTAGCGGCGCACTCCGGTGCGCGGGACGCGGCGGCTCATGCCCGGCCCCCTTCGTCGACTTGGGCGCGGAAGACGCGCAGGAACAGCAGGCAGCAGCCCAGGACGATGACGGCGGTGGTGACCGCGACGGCGGCGCCGCCTCCGAAGTCGAGGTTCTGGAAGAGGATCCGGTACCCGAGGATGGCCACCGACTGGGTGGCCGTGCCCGGGCCGCCCTGGGTCAGTACGAACGGCAGGTCGAAGATCCCGAACGCCTGGAGGATGCGGAAGAGGACCGCGATGGCGACGATGGGCCGCAGCTGCGGCAGCGTGACCTTCCAGAAGGTGGTCCACGCGCTCGCGCCGTCGATCTCGGCGGCTTCGTAGACGTCGCCAGGGATGAGCATCAGACCGGCGAGGACGACGATGGCGACGAACGGCGTCGTCTTCCACACGTCGACGGCGACCATCGCGGCCATGGCGGGCACCGGCTGCCCGAGAATGTCGGGCTGGGTGCCGAACATCTGCTCGCACAGCCAGCTCACCGCGCCGTAGGTGCCGTTGAACAGGTACGACCACAGCTGGGCGGCGATCACGTTGATCAGGGCCCAGGGCAGCAGAAGCAGGGCGAGGATCCAGCCCCGTCCGGCGCCGAGCCGCTCCAGGACGAGCGCCGTGAGCGTGCCGAGGACCAGCTCGATGGAGACCGAGACGATGGTGAAGCCCAGCGTGAACGCCAGGGCCCGGTACCACTCGGGGTGCGTCAGGAGCGCCTCGTAGTGAGCGAGGGTGGGCGAGCCGAACCGCAGGCCGCCGTACTCGAGCCGGACCTCGCAGAACGACAGCACCAGCGAGAAGACGACGGGGAAGACCGTCACCGCGGCGATGACCAGGAGGGCGGGGGAGGCGAACAGCCACCCGGCGCGGGCGCGACGGCGGGCGGTGGAGCCCGGGGGCGCGCTCGAGGGCTTCCGCGGGGCCCCGGCGCGCGCACCGCCACCCTCGCCTTGCGACGGCGTCCCCGCCGTCTTCTTGTGCAGTACGGAACTCACAGCGCTTTTCCTTCCAGGGCCGTGCGCAGCCCCTCGCGTGCGGCGCGGACACCGTCCGCGGGGGAGAGGCTGCCGCGCACGACCGCGTTCGCCGGGGTGTACAGCGCCTTGCTGACCTGCGGGTAGTACGGGGTCTGCACGGGCCGGGCGACGAGTCGCAGGTCGGCGGCGCGCAGGACGGCCGGGTCGCCGGCGGCGCGCGCCTCCGGGCTGCCGAGCACGGAGGTCATCGCGGGGATGACACCGGCTTCCCGGGCGAGCAGGCGCTGCACCTCGTCCCCGGCGCAGAACCGGGCGAACTCCATGGCGGCGCCCAGCTCCTGGGAACTGGGGTTGACGAAATTGCTCCAGCCGCCGGCGCAGGAGACGCCGGAACGGCCGGTGCCCTCGAAGCCCGGACGCGGCACTGCCCCGATCTTCCCCGCGACCCGGGAGACCCCGGGGGTGCTCGCGTTGACCCAGGCGTACGACCAGTTGCGCAGGAACAGCCCGCGCCCGTTGACGAAGGCGTCCTGCGCGTCCGACTCCTCGTACGTGGCCACGGTGCGGGGCGTGACCCCGCGGGCGGTGAACTCGGCCATCAGCGAGAAGGCCCGCTCCGCCTCGGCGCCGCCCAGTACGGCCCTGCCCCGCCCGTCCAGGACGGTGGCGCCCGCGTCGGCGAGGAACTCGGTGACGTTGGCCGTCAGCGACTCGGTCACCGCCGCCTGCCACAGGAACCCGGCCTGGACGTCACCGGCCTGCTGCACCGTGCGGGAGGTGCGCAGCAGCTCCTCCCAGCTGCGGGGCACACGCAGCCCGTGCTTGGCGAGAAGGTCCTCGCGGTAGAAGAGGTAGGTGCTGTCGGTGAAGAACGGCACCGCGTAGGCCGTGCCCCGGTACGTGGAGCTGGTGCGCAGGGCCGCCGGGTAGGCGTCCCAGAAGCCGCTCGGGAGCAGCTTCTCCACCGGCAGCGCGAGCGCGGAGTGACCGAACTGCGCGGGCCACGTCGTGTCGCCCAGGTACACGTCGGGCTGGGGGGAGCCGCCGGCGAGCTGGGTGGCGATGGCGCTGCGGTTGCCGTCCGAGGTGGACAGTGCGTTGATCTTCGAGACGCGGATACGGGGATGCCGCCGCTCGAAGGCACGGATGATCAGATCCGCGACGACGGAGCCCCGCCGGGAGGGGATCTCGGAGACCCACCAGGTCAGCCTGGCCGGCCTCCGGGGAACGGTCGCGGCCTGCGCCAGCAGGTCGTCGAGGTCCTTTCCTCCGCATCCGGCCAGCGAACCCGCCGCGGCGGCGCTCAGGGCGCCGGCCAGCAGTGTTCTGCGGTTCAGGGACATGGCGTACTCCTCCCTTCTGGGACTGCCTGATGACAGCGCTGTCACCGTAAGGAGCGCCGTATAGAGTGTCAATGGTCGCGGCCGGTCGGAGTTATGGAGGGATTGAAATGACAGCGCTGTCATCGCTTCTGGCCTGGTGAGGCGGCCGTTGTGTTAGCGTCCCGCACATGGTCGGTGAAGCCGTTGCGAAGGGCGCCACGCTGGCGGATGTCGCCCGGAGGGCCGGAGTCTCGCCCTCGACCGTCTCGCGCACCCTGCGCGGTCTGTCGACGGTATCCCCCGAGACCCGGGCGCGCGTGGAAGAGGCGGCGCGCGAGCTGTCGTTCGCGATCTCGCGCAGCGCGTCCAGCCTGGTCACGGGGCGCACGGGCCGGGTCGCCGTGCTCGTACCCAACCTCGACGCCTGGTTCCTGGGCGCCGCGCTCGCCGGCATGGCACCCGCGCTCAACGCGGCCGGCCTGGACATGCTGGTCTACAGCGTCACCACCGCCGAGCAGCGCGCCCAGTTCTTCGACCGGCTGCCGGCCCGCCGCAACGCCGACGCCCTGCTCGTGGTCAGTTTCGCGCTCTCCCCCGAGGAGCGGGCGCGCCTGGACGACCTGGGCATGCCCCTGGTCTTCGTCAGCCAGCACGAACAGGGCAGGGCCGGCGTCTACGTGGACGACGTGGAGGCCGCCCGGCGCGGCACCCGCTACCTCCTCAACCTCGGCCACCGGCGCATCGCCTACCTGGAGCCCGAGGACCCCTCGGGTTTCGCCTGGAGCAGCAGAGCCCGCCTCGACGGATACCGCGCGGCCCTGGCGGAGGCGGGCATCGAAGGGGACGACGACCTCGTCCGCCAGGTCGCCGACTGGCAGGGGCCGAGCCTGGACGCGGCGGTGGGGCGGCT
The DNA here is from genome assembly GCF_019049255.1 of Streptomyces sp. AC558_RSS880. Classification (GTDB taxonomy): domain Bacteria; phylum Actinomycetota; class Actinomycetes; order Streptomycetales; family Streptomycetaceae; genus Streptomyces. Next base: position 15,985 of record NZ_JAGMUJ010000092.1, read on the forward strand.
GCTGAGTCTCGAGGAGCCCCCCACGGCGATCTTCGCCGAGACGGACGACATCGCCTTCAGACTGCTGACGGTGCTGCGCGGCGTCAACGTCCCGGTGCCCCAGCGGATGTCGATCCTCGGTTTCGACGGCCACGCGATGGCGGAGCCGTGGGACCTGTCCACGATGGCCCAGCCGGCCCGCCGACTGGGCGAGGTGGCGGCGGAGCTGGCCCACGGCGTGATCCACGACCCCGAGGCGTATCGGGAGCGACACGTGGTCCTGCCGGTGGAACTCGTCCCGCGGGGCAGCACGGGCCCGGCGCCGGGCCCGTGGCCCGGTGACCGGGCCGGCGAAGGGGCCGGGAACGGGGACGGCGTTCAAGAACGCCGGGTGTGACGCGCCCCATCGAGGACACTACCGGTGCCCGCGCCGCTGGCACGGCGGCCGCCCAGCGGCTCGTCGCCGAGCACGGGGCCTTCCTCGACGATCTGGAGCAGCAGCTCGATGCCCCGTACGAGCAGCTGAAGCCCGGTGCCGCCGCGTGATCCTGCACATCGGCGCATCCTGGATCCTCGAGGTGGCCGAGAGAGCCGGCCGTCGGGATCCCGGCGTGGACGACTACGGTGTGCCGATCGCTGCTGTCGCCCGTCACCGCGGGGAGACGCTCGAGCATCCGGTGTACGACGGTGCTTACGCGCGTACGGCTGCGTTGGTGCATACGCTCGGCCACTGCCGTTGGCTGGAACGCTCGGACCTGACCGTTGCCTGCGCCGTCGCCGTCATGTATCTCGAGGGCGTTGTCACATTGTTGGGTGCGTGACTGCCTGACGGCGCGTCGGGGCAGGGTGGGCTTGGGGGCCGGGCCTGTGGTCAGGCCGTGGTGGGCCGGTCGGCAGCGCCGGTGATCTGGTCCCAGATCACGAAGCGGATACTCATCTCGGCTCGGTGGGCGGCAGCGGTCATCAGGTGGCGGCGGGGCCGGAAGTGGGGCGAGATGCCGCTGAACGCGGACAGGAACCGCTGGGCCGCGCCCACCGAGCGGAAGCCCTTCATCGCGCGTTCACGCTGCCTGGTGGGCTGGTGGCTGTTCTCGGCCCGGTTGTTCAGGTACTTCGACTGCCGGTGCTCGACGGAGGACATCACCTCGCGGTGAGCCGCGCCGTAGGAGCGGAGCCTGTCGGTGACGATCACCCGCGGCGCCGTGCGGGTCTTCTTCATCAGCCTGCGCAAGAAGCGCCTGGCGGCGGCCTTGTCCCGGCGGTTCTGCACGAGGATGTCCAGGACGTTGCCGTCCTGGTCGACGGCCCGCCACAGGTACTTCTGCTCCCCATTGATCTTGATGAAGACCTCGTCCAGGTGCCATGTGTCACCAGGCCGGGGCTGCCGGCGGCGCAGCGCGCCTGCGTATCGCTGCCCGAACTTGGCGCACCAGCGGCGCACCGTCTCGTACGAGACGACGATCCCGCGCTCGAGCATCAGCTCCTCGACCTCGCGGAACGACAGCGGGAAGCGGTGGTACAGCCACGTACCGATGCCCCTTGCACGACGGCGACACGGCCCCCACGGACAGCCCCCTCCAGCACGATCAACCAGAAGATCATCCACCCGATCAACCAACGTGACAGCGCCCTCCCAAGCTTTGTCCCACCCCGCCCTCACCGGCATGCCTCGATCAGACCTCCAGGCACTGATCGACCGGGTCACCCTGCCCTACCAGGCCACCCTGGAAGAACGCCGGCATCGCCAGCGCGGCGGTGACAGGCGACCCGGAACCCGCGGCTGCCTCTTCCGCCCAAAGATCACCGACGCCGACCGAATCCTGGCAACTGTCCTTTCCCAACGAGGTCTATGCGACCAGCAGGCCCTGGCCGTTGTGTTCGGCGTCAGCCGCGGCACCATTCGCAACGCCATCGAGGACGTCCAACCTCTCCTCGACCAGGATCAATACGTCGTGACACCCGCCGAACGATGCTTCGCCACGGCCGCCGACGTACTCAAGTTCGTCGCGAAAAGAGGGGAAACACCATGTTATTTCCTTACGGCTTCAGTGGACCCGGCAGCGCTGCCAGGTGGCGCCGAGCATGACCTTGCGGATCGCTTTGACCAGACCGCTGTGGCTGTCGGAGATGACCAGGCGGACGCCGGCCAGGCCGCGTTCGCGCAGGTGACGCAGGAACTGTGTCCAGAACGCCTCGGTCTCGCTGTCGCCGACCATGACGCCGACGACTTCCCGGCCTCCGTCCTGGGTGACGCCGGTGGCGATCACGACGGCCTGGGAGACGATGCGGTGGTCGACGCGGGCCTTGACGTAGGTGGCGTCGAGGAACAGGTAGGGAAACCGGATGTGGTCCAGCGGACGGGACCGGAACGCGTCCAGCTGTTCGTCCAGCTCAGCGTAGATCCGGGAGACCTCGCTCTTGGATATCCCGGTGTCCGAGCCCAGGGCCTTGACGAGATCGTCGACCGACCGGGTGGAGACGCCGTGGACGTATGCCTCCATGACGACCGCGTAGAGAGCCTGGTCGATGCGCCGCCGGCGTTCCAGCAGGCTGGGGAAGAAACTGCCCGCCCGCAGCTTCGGGATCGCGAGTTCCAGGTCGCCGGCCTGCGTGGTCACGGTCTTCTCCCGGTGGCCGTTGCGCCAGGTGGTGCGGGTGTCGGTGTGTTCGCCCCACTCGGCGCCGATCTTCGCAGTGGCCTCCGCCTCGATCAGTTCCTGCAGCAGCCGCTCGGCGACCTCGCGGACGAGTTCAAGACCATCGGCCGAACGTAGTGACTCAAGTAGGCGAAGTAGGTCATGCTGGGACAAGGCCACCGTGCACCCCCTGGGGTCGAACTGCCCGTTCACTCCGGACAGTTGCACGGTGGCCTGCCAGCTGAGCAGGGAGCAGACACCGGCAGGCGGCGCACCCCAGGGAGCAGAACCCGCGCACTCAACCGCGGAGATCCCCTACACCACTCAGCGGGACGCCATCCCGGGACGAACGGTGAACCGTCGCGGTTCCAGCTGCCCCGTCCCGCCCGTGGGACGGTGGTGCAGTCGGCGGCGGCAGCCCCCGCCCGGACCGGCCTCTGGATCGCGGCCGAGGAACGGCGGGAGACCGAACGGTGCCGGGGCGAAGAGGCATGGTCGGCCCCGCCCGAGCGGCTGATCCCGTCCGGCCTCCCGGGGCGCCATTGACGCGCGTAGCTCGTTGCCTCACGCTGGGCTCCGGTTGTTGTCGACTCAACGGTCGGGAGGCCGGGATGCCCAGACGCGTGTCACGTCTGCTTCTCTCATTTGTCATGGTCATGGCTGGCGTGGTGGTCGGGGTGGGCGCCGCCGCCGGAACCGCGCACGCCGACTCCTGCTACACCTGGAACCGCACCCTCTCCCAGGGATCCTCCGGCAGCGACGTGACCCAGCTCCAGATCCGGGTCGCCGGCTGGGTGACCTCCGGCGAGCGGCTCTCCTACGACGGCCAGTACGGCGCACGGACTGCCGCCGCCGTCAAGAAGTTCCAGGCCGCGTACGGACTGAGCGCGGACGGGGTCGCCGGACCCGCGACCTTCAGCAAGATCTACGCCCTCCAGGACGCCGACTGCACGCCCGTCCACTTCAGCTACGCCGAACTCAACAAGTGCAACTCCGACTGGTCCGGCGGCGCGGTCTCCGCGGCCACCGCCAAGTCGAACGCGCTCAAGACCATGTGGAAACTGGAGGCGATGCGGCACGCCCTCGGCGACGTCCCGATCACCATCTCCAGCGGCTTCCGCTCCCGCACGTGCAACAACGCGGTCGGCGGCTCCGCCACCAGTCGTCACCTCTACGGCGACGCGGCCGACCTCGTCGGCTCGCCGTCCCTGTGCCGGCTCGCCCAGCAGTCCAGGACGCACGGCTTCTCGGAGATCCTCGGCCCGGGCTACCCCGGCCACAACGACCACACCCACGTGGCCTTCGACCCGTCGCCATACTGGTCGGCTCCCACCTGCGGCATCTGACCCACCGAGGACGGGCAGGGGCGGGCCGGGGCCCAGCGCTCGATGATGTCGACCGCCTGCCCGCCCCGTACCGTCTCCTTCACGGTCTTGACGACCTTGCCGAAGAACACCTTGTGGGACCCGTCGTCCTCATCGCCGTCCGCGCCGCCGCGACCGTGCCATTGCGCCCGATGAGCGGAGTCCGGACGAGGCCGCCGACCGGGCCGCAGGCCAGACAGAGGTTGTGCTCCACGCCGATCCCGGCGGCGTTCTCCACCTGCTCCAACGCGCCGCCCGGCTGTACAGAGCCTTGTGCGAGCAGTGTTCCACCATGCGACGACCTCCTCGCCGGGCTCGGCCGGCATCCCCGCATGCTGCCGGTCACCACCAGGCGCACAGGGTGCCGAGCGGGCGGCGGGCACGGTGGCAGTCCCGGTCGTCCAAAGCCCTTTCGACGTCGCTGAACGTGCTGGTCGCCGGGAAGCTCGGCCTCACCGGTCGACCGGAGACCACTCATGTCGATCTTGTGCAGCTTTGCAGTCGACGGCATGGAACCCAGACAAGGCCGCCCATCTCGCTGTGTAGCACCTGTCGGCTCCGTGATAGCACGGAGTGACCAGACAGGCAGGGCCTACGATTCCATGGGTATCTTCAGCCGTCGCCAGACAGCCGTCATCGAGCCGACGCCGACTGTCGGTACCGGCACACCTCTCGCGGGGCCCCGGCCACCGGTGTCGCGTTGGATCCGGCGCTGCAGGCGCTGACCGGGCGATGGACCATCGACCGTCCGCACAGCCGCATCGGATTCTCCGTTCGGCACGCGATGGTGACGACGGTTCGGGGTGCTTTCAACGACTACGACAGCACCCTGTACTTCGACGGAGCGCGGCCCTCCGAGTCGCGTGCCGACCTCGTCATTCGGGTCGCCAGCGTCGACACGGGCGTGGAACAGAGGGACGCGCACCTCACCGGCCCCGACTTCTTTGATGCGCGGCGTTATCCGGAGATGCGGTTCCGCAGCACCTCGACCATCCACGAAGGCGGGGAAAGCTTCCGCATGACGGGAGATCTGACCATCCGTGACGTCACCCGGCCTGTCGACCTGCAGCTCGACTACCTCGGCTCGGTCCTGGATCCGTTCGGGTACGAGCGGGCCGGCTTCGACGGCACCACCACCATCGACCGCACCGAGTGGGGCTTGGCCTACAATCAGCGCCTCAAGAACGGCGGCGCCATGGTGAGCGAGAAGGTCCGGTTTCAGTTCGACATCTCCGCCATCCGGTCCACGTCGTAGTTGCCCCGGTGGACGTTTGCGCCCGGGAGGTCGTTCTCCTCCCGAACCTCATGTGCGGTTCCCACTGGCCGGGCAAGGGCCGCCGAGACCGAACAGCGGCGTGCCGGGGGCGCCGGTTCGGTCGGAGGGGACCGGCCCGTCGTGGTGTCCGGTCCGGCCGGTGAAGTGACAGCCTGCCTTCCCCCTGGTCCGGCAGCACTTAAAGGCCGGAGGCCAGCTGCGACGGACCCGGGTGCCGTCGTGCACCAGTAGGTGTACGAGCAGGTCCTCGGGCCCGAGCCCGCGGCCGAGGACGAGAAGCCGCCCCTGCTCCGCAGCCAGGCCGACAAATGGGCGCTGAACCACGAGGCCGCCCGGCAGTACCACGAGGGCGAGGGGTATTTGCGGGCGCCCAGGAAGCCCTGCGGTGGCCGTAGGACTTCCGCCGGAAGCCACCCGGACAAAAACGGGAACCCCCTGCCCGCGGCAACCCCTTGGCAGCGCAAGGCGGGCTTCAGCTCCGCCAGGGCCGCGGTGGAGGGCAGTACCCGTACCGCCGGGGACGGTTCCGCCGGCAGCGCATGGATCTGCCGGCAGGACTCTTCCGGCACAGGGGACGCGGCCTCACCCCTTGTTCTCGTCTCCTTGACGAGAACAAGACTCTTCGTTATCGTCAAAGAGACGAGAAAAGAGGGACCTCCATGGCCGACATCACCCGGCGCCTGGGCTGGCGCCACCTGCGCTCCACCCCTACGGCTCACATCCGCCACCACCGGGACGGCAAGCTGGTGCACGACGGGCCAGGAATCGGCTTCTGGTTCCGCCCGTTGAGCGCCGCGCTCTCCGAGGTGCCGGTCGAGGACCGGGAGTTGGCCATGACCTTCCGCGCCCGCACGGCCGATTTCCAGGACGTCTCGGTGCAGGCGACCGTCACCTACCGGATCGGCGACCCGGCACTCGCCGCCGCCCGCCTGGACTTCTCCGTCGACCCCGACACCGGAGCCTGGCGCGGGGCCCCACTGGAGCAACTGGGCACACTGCTCACCGAGACGGCCCAGCAGCACGCGCTGGACGTGCTGGCCCGCACCCCGCTGTCCGCGGCGCTGGTCGACGGGGTGGCCGCGGTGCGCGACCGGATCGCGGCGGGCCTCGGCGCCGAGCCGCGGCTGCCGGCCACCGGAATCGAGGTGGTGGCCGTACGGGTCATGGCGGTGCGCCCCGAGGCGGAGGTGGAGCGCGCGCTGCGTACGCCCGCCCGGGAGCGGATCCAGCAGGAGGCCGACCGGGCGACGTACGAGCGGCGGGCCGTCGCCGTCGAGCGCGAGCGCGCCATCGCCGAGAACGAACTGGCCAGCCAGATTGAACTCGCTCGCCGCGAGGAGCGGTTGGTGGAACAGCGCGGGGCGAACGCACGCCGCGAGGCGGAGGAGGGCGCGGCGGCGGACCAGGTGCGTGCGCGGGCCGAGGCGGCGCGCACGGTCAAGCTCGCCGAGGCCGAGGCCGCCCGTTCGGTGGCGCTCGCGCGGGCGGAGGCCCAGGCGGCGCGCGAGGTCGGCGAGGCCCGGGCCGAGGCCCAGGCGGCCTGGTTGCGCGTCCACGGCGATGTCGACGTGGCGACGCTGCACGCGCTCACCGGGACACGGCTGGCGGAGAACCTGCCGCGCATCGACAGCGTGACCGTCTCGCCGGACGTGCTGACCGGGCTGCTGGCCCGGCTCGGCGGCGGGGCCCGGGGATGAGTCTCGCTCCGCGGGCCGTCCTGGTGCACCGCACCACGGAGTACGAGGAACTGGTGGCCCGGCACGGCACCCACGGACAGGCCGCCTTCTTCCTCTCCTCCCGGGGCCGGGATCTCGGGGAGGTCGCCGAACGCCACCGCCGCGCGCACCGGGCGCTGGCCGAGGTGGCGGCCGCGGTCCCGCTGACCTGGCGGCGAGCACGGGTGGAGCGGAGCGACCTGGACCGTTTCCTGTTCGCCCCGGAGGACGTCGTGGTCGTGGTGGGACAGGACGGACTGGTCGCCAACGCGGCCAAGTACCTCTCCGGTCAGCCGGTGATCGGTGTCGACCCCGAGCCGGGGCGCAACCCCGGCGTGCTGGTGCGGCACCGGGCGGCCGACGCGGCGGCGCTGCTGCGCGGCGCGTCCACCGCCCGGGCGGACGAACTCACCATGGTCGAGGCCGTCGCCGACGACACCCAGCGGCTGGTCGCGCTCAACGAGATCTATCTCGGTGCCGTCGGGCACCAGACGGCCAGGTACCGCCTGGGCCTGGAGGGCGACGGGGGTGTCGTCGAGGCTCAGGCTTCCTCCGGAGTGCTGGTGGGCACGGGCACCGGCGCGACCGGCTGGCTCCGGTCGGTGTGGCAGGAGCGGGGCAGCGCCCTGCGCCTGCCGCATCCCACGGAGGACCGCCTGCTCTGGTTCGTCCGCGAGGCCTGGCCGTCGCCGGCCACCGGGACGTCCCTGGTGGCCGGCGAACTCGCCGCCACCGGCCGGCTGCGCCTCACCGTCGAGTCCGAACGCCTCGTCGCCTTCGGGGACGGTGTGGAGGGCGACGCCCTGGAGCTGACGTGGGGGCAGACGGTACGGGTGGGCAGGTGTGAGCAGCGGCTGCGGCTGGTGACACACGTTCCGGGGCAGCGGTGACTCAACGAGGTGAAACGTCGGGTACGCACGGGGAACCGCGCCAAGGAGGCCGAGCGGCGCTTGCCCGGACCGTCCTTCGGCTCCGTCGTCGCCCACATCGACGCCTGCGGGAAGACCACGCTGCCGGACGGCTTCACCCGGAGGTCCAGCACCGAGAAGATCGTGCCGGACGGCCTGCCGGGCCCCTCAGGCCGGACCCGTCACGCCGTCAGGGCGTCGCGATCGCCGCAGTCCTCACGGCCGTCGTGACGGTGCGGTCCGGGACCGACCGCCGTACCGCCCGGCCAGCACCGCACCGAACGCGCGACGGCGAGGTGTGCCGCCCTCCGGCGCAGCGGGTTCCCCGGGCGGCCCCGGCTCCGGGCACGGCCGGGACCGCCCGCGTCATCAACCCGCCGCCTGTCGGGGCGTGGCATCCGGACGGCCACTTGTCTCCGTCATCTGCCGCATGGGCAGGACATGACGGCGGTCCCGTGTCTGCGGCTGTCCGGCAGCGGGGTGTTCTACGACGGCTCCCGTATGCGCGCCGCGCACGACACGTTCCGCCCCGGCCCCTGCCGGGCCTCAGGTTCCGATCACCGAAGGGCTCGCCGTCGAAGGGCCGCCGGTCAGTGGCCCAGGTCCGCCCATGGTGAGGTAGCGCGCCGCTGCCGGTAGCTGTCCCCGTCGAGCCGTACGACCTCGGCGTGGTGGGCCAGCCGGTCCACCAGCGCCGGGGCGGCCGCACCGCGAAAGACCTCGTCCCAGCGGGCCGGCGGCCGGTCGCCCGTCACGATCAGGGACGCCCGCTCGTAGCGGTGCGCGACCAGCCGGAAGAAGAGCCGGGAGGTGTCCACGTCGAAGGGGACGTACCCCACCTCGTCGATGATCAGCAGCGGGTAGGAGTCGAGGGCGGTCAGCTCCGCCGTGAGCCGGCCCGCCGCCTCCGCCTCGGTCAGCCGGACCGCCCACTCGGCGGCGGTCGCGAACAGCACCCGGTGGCCGGCCTCGCAGGCCCGCACGCCGAGACCGACTGCGAGATGGGTCTTGCCGGTGCCGGGCGGGCCGAAGAACACCGCGTTCTCACCGGCGGTGACGAAGTCCAGCTTGCCGAGCCGGGCCACCACCTCCCGGTCGAAGGTCCGGGGGTGCTCCGCGTCGAAGTCCTCCAGCAGCTTGCGCGCCGGGAACCCGGCGGCCCGGATCCGCTCATGGGACCCGGTCTCCGCGGCGGGCGCCGTCGCCTGCGCCGGAATCGCCACCTCAGGACGCGGGACCTCGGCGGGCGGCGGCCGGTCTCCGGGCTCCTCGCGGTGCGGCACTCGCTCGTGGTGGGCAGCCATCGGACCCGACATGTACGCCAGGATCGCCGCCGACACGATGAACGCCATGTGGATCGCCGTGCCCCACAGCAGGGAGTGCCGGGAGGTGTGGTGCACGTCGACGAACATCTGGAGCAGATGGACGGAGGAGATGCCCACGATCGCGGTGGCGAGCTTGACCTTCAGGACGTTGGAGTTGACGTGCGAGAGCCACTCCGGCTGGTCGCGGTGGCCCTGGAGGCCGATGCGTGAGACGAAGGTCTCGTAGCCGCCGACGATCACCATGATCAGCAGGTTGGCGATCATCACGACGTCGACGAGTTTGAGGACGGCGAGCATGACGTACGTCTCCGTCGCCTGCCCGGTGACGCACCGGAGGATTAAGGCCCACAGCTCGTTGAAGAACTTGTAGACGTACACCCCCTGGGCGGCCACGAGGCCGAAGTACAGCGGGGCCTGCAACCAGCGGGTGGCGAACAGGGCGTACCCGAGAGTCGTGGTCGGCGGGGACGAAGCACTATGGATGGGCTGCACGGTTCGCCATTCTTCGCCGGGACCGCCGGGCAGGTGAAACCGCGCCACCCGCACGCATGAATAGACATCCTGTAGGACGGGACGCGCGGCCCTTCGTGACCTCTCGCGGCCAGGAACCGATCAGGAGCCGATCAGGCACGCTGGGCGTTCGGCCGTCCTGCTCCCGGCCGGCAACTCGCCGCACCACCAGGGCACCACCCGCACGGACGCGACCGACGACGGCACCAGCGGCTGCGACGGCCACAGCCGCGGCCGGAACACCCACGGCCTGTGGGTGGCGGACAACAACGTCATCCCCACCGCGTCCGACCCCGCCCCGACGCCCGTCGCCTTCACCGTCCGCAGGGCCCGCGTGCTGCTGGAGCACCTGGACGGTGAGTGAGGCGGCAGGGCCCTTGCGGAAGGAACCTCACCGAGCGGCCCGCGTCTACGGCGTCTGGCTGACACCGCTGTTCTCCAGCGGGGAGCCGCCCGTCTCCGCGAGGAACTGCCAGATGGTGGCGATGGCCGCAGCCTGCGCGAGCAGCCGGGCGACCTGGACGGAGAAGAACCGCTCTGGTATACGGAGTACAGCCGTGCGATCCGACGCGCCAGTAACGGTGCTCCTCACGGAAGGTCTCCAGGTCCATCAGGATGCCGGTCAGCGTAAGGACGAGCAGCATCGCCGTGACGGCGAACGCCAGTCCCGTCTGCTCCTCCCCCAAGGCCCAGTTGCCCGACGCGAACAGCCCGGCGGGCAGGGCGTAGGCGAGCGCGACGCAGAAGGCCCTGGTCGGGCCGCGCTTGCCGGGCAGCTGGTGCCACAGGGCTCCCAGGACCATGCCAGCGGCCGCGTAGCCGACCTGCCAGAGGATGAACTGGGCCAGCATGTCCGGCAGACCCAGCCGTTCGTGCAGGGTGCTCGTCAGTTCCTCCCCGCGTAGCTGGTTCGCCCACACCAGTCCGGCGGTCAGGGGCAAGGCCACCGGCTGGGTGAGACGTGCCGCCCTGACGCCATTCTCCCACCAGGTGTCCCCGGAACCGAGGACCAGGACCGCGTCCACCACTGACACGTCGTGCGGAAGGCGGTCGCGGCGCCTTCGTGACGACCGCCAGCAGTGCAAGCGCGTCAGCTCCGTCTCCAGTTCGCGACGCCGGACAGTGGCGTCGTCAGCCTGGCCGTGATCCAGGCGCCGCAGCTGGGCATGGCGTTCCCGGTAGGTGCGCGCTCGGTCCAGCAGGACCGGGCGGTGGGACACGCGGAGCGTCCTGTTGAGGGGTTCGCCGCTCTTCTCCAACCGCTTGTCCCCCACGGTCCGGCCGTGGGCGAGGCGCAGCAGGCCGGCGAGCGCGAGGAGGTAGGCGAAGAACCACACCCAGCTCAGGGCTCCGCTGGCCGTGTACTCACCGATGTTGAGGGCGACCATGACGGGAAACAGGAGCAGCACCAGCAACCGGTACGGTCCCGCCGGACCGCGCAGCGCCACGGTGGCGTCCGTGGTGCCCTCCGTCCGGGCTCGCAGCAGCCCCAGAACGGCCAGACCGCTGGGGATCCACAGCAGGGCGCACCACCAGTTCTGTGTACGTTGTGCGTGAACCACAGCAGGTTGCTACGCAGTTCAGCGCGGTGCCACGCGCCGTAGCCGGGATCGTCCGGGAGGGCGGACGTACTGCCGGGCAGCCATCCTCCGGGGTCGGATATGGGGGGAGAGCCAGGAGGCCCGGTTCCAGTCCCGTTCTGCGGCCGCCGCGTAGCAGACGCCCAGGATCACCAGGCAGACCAGGGTGCCCGCGAGCGACGCTCGCAGCCGGAGCCGCGCGCTGCGAGGGCTGTACAGCCCTCCACCGACGGCCAGTCGGCGCACGGCCGTGGCACTGCCCAGCAGGAGCAGGGCCGTCGAGCAGACAGCAGCGGCGCTCACCACTGCCGTCGTCGGACCGGAAGGGCCGGGCGCCGCCACGAACGTCTTCGGGTCTTGGAGGGGTTGAGGATCCAGTTCAGTATCGGTGACGATGCCCTGGAGATCGAGCCGTTGTGTTCCCATGGTGGTTCGCATGCCTCCGTGAGGGAGGAGTCGTAGGGGGTAGGGGAGGAGCTGTGCATCACCACCGTCACCGCCGTGCGGGGCCGGCCGTATGACGTCGTCGCTCACCAGCAGGCGGTGATGCCTGAGCAACTGCTTGTGCTTCCGGCCGCGGAGGTCGAGCACGAGGGCCAGGAGCCGGAGGCCGGCCGCGGGGAGGTGATCGACATGACCGCGCTGTGGGTCTTGTGGAAGTCCCTCATGGACGTGGAGGCTTTCGATCTCACGGCCGGCCGGCTGCGCCGCCTCCAGGATGCGTTCGCCAAGGCGGGCGACGACTCCCGGGTCCGTGCGAGCCGCAACACCGGCCAGAACGACGGCACCGGCGCGGTGTGTGCGGTGCGCCCGGACGACCAGCAGGCGCATCACCCGCAGGAGGCCGGACCGTATCGCGGCCGGGAGGCTGGCCGCTGGGCGCACTCCGGTGCCGCGCACCCGGGCGGTGGTGCGCATCGACGATGCCCGGTGTCCGCTCCACCGAGTGGAGCGCCTTGGCCTGCTCCACTTCCGCGACGGAGCTCGAGGTGCTGTAACTGTGGGCCCGGTGCACGCTGGTGAAGTGAAGTACCCGGTGATCGTTGTGCACGCGTACTTGGACGACGAACTGCTCAGGTTCCTGGAGGGAGCTGGGCTCCAAGGTCCGGAGTGAGTACTCGATATCCCGGAGGGGGGTGGCGGGGTGGTCGCGCGCATCAGTGGCACGCTGTCGGGTCAGACCTCCTGGAGTGTCTGCTGCGCATACAGCGTGAAGTCGGTGCTCGCCGTCTGTGCTGTGTCCCAGAGCCGAGCCAGCTCCTCCGCTGCTGACACGTCAGGCGCCTCTGACCTGCTCTTGGTGACCTCTTGTCTCAGCGCTGCAAGGCCGAGATCGCTCATGGCTGTGCCCAGTATGAACGCACAGGAGCCTGTTGGGAGGTCAGCAAGGAGCGAAACGCGTGTGACAGCCGCCGCCACTGCTGCCGACCGAGCCTGGTGTTCCTCGAAATACGGTCCTAATAGGGCTTGGTCAGGTTCGTATGGATGTGGGTATGTCGCGGTGGCAGGTGGGGCAGGCGCCGGTCCAGGTGGCGAGGAGTGTCTGCAGGTTCCGGACGACTTGGTAGAGGCTCAGGCCGGCGCCGGATCTTTTGGGTCTCGCGTCAGTCGTTGGAGGGTGCAAAAGGCATGGGCGGCGGAGACGAGGGTGACGTGGTGATGCCAGCCGGCCCAGGTGCGGCCTTCGAAGTGGGCCAGGCCCAGGGCTTGTTTCATCTCCCGGTAGTCGTGCTCGATGCGCCAGCGGAGCTTGGCCAGCCGCACCAGCGTGGCCAGCGGCATGCCCGAGGGCAGGCTCGACAGCCAGAACTGCACCGGCTCGCTCTCACCGGCGGGCCATTCGGCCAGCAACCACCGCTCGGGGAGCTCCGGACCGTCCGTGGCCTGGCGGATCTCGCGCCCGGCAGGCCGGATGCGCAGGGCGACGAAACGCGAGTGCATGCGCTTCAACCCGCTGCGGCCGGTGCCCGGCCGGGAACCCTCCCGCCAGGACACCGGCCGGGCCGCCTGCCGGCCGACGGCAATGACCAGCTCCC
>NZ_JAGMUJ010000093.1 GCF_019049255.1 Streptomyces sp. AC558_RSS880
GGATCAGGTAAGCCATCAGACCCAAGAACCTCCCTCCAAATTCTTCCCGACTGAATCGGGGATACGACAAGGCGCCTCATGGCGCACTGCCAGCGGTCCGCGACCTGGACCGCCTGTGGAGCTCCGACGGTGGCACCTTCGGCGAAGAACGGCGCCCGGTCACGGCAGATCACCTCAACGCCCGGCCGCGCGGCGAGCCAGGCCGCCAGGCTGGACGCCTCCCGGTCGGGCAGCAGGTCGATGGGGCGGCGGGTCTCGATGTCGATGAGGACGGTGCCGTAGTGGCGGCCTTTCCGGGTCGCGTACTCGTCAACGCCGACAACCCGTGGTGCGGCCACCTCGGGCTCGGGAAGCGCGTCCACCAGACGAAGCACTGTGCTGCGACTGACGGAAACGCCGAGAACGTCGGCGAGGCGGGCCCCGGCCCGGCCCGCGAGCGCCAAGCCGACCGACGCCAGGGTCGAGCGCAACCGTTCGGTCCGCTGACTGTGCCGACGCGTCAGGCCCGGTATCTGCTCGACAAAGGTACGGCGTGCGCAGTCCGATTTTCCACAGGTGAACCGTCGGACCTTCAATCGAAGGACAACCCGTCGGCCTCCGCTGGGAAGATCAGCAGGAAACCGCAGATAGGAACCGTGAACCCGGTTCGACCAGGTGCCACAGACCGGACACACGGCGCCGTCGGCGGTGCATAGTGCGTCAACGCGCACTATCGCGATGTTCACGTCTACCGACAGCACCGCGACGGCTGCGATCGACGGGAACAGCAACTCCTTGAGCCGGAGCAGGACCTCTTCCACGGCCCTGAACATTCAGCCCAACTGCGTTGCCCAGGGATCATTTTCAGGCGACTTCACCCACACCTCGAAGAGGGCCAGTAGTCACGGAGAGTGGCCGTCTCACAGAAGTTGAGCCAGAGCCCAATCTCGTGAACAATCGCTGCTCAACGTCGTGAACAAAGCCACACCTGTGGGGTTTGTCGGCATTCCAGTTGATGACCATGCGGACGTCCTTTACGAAATGACGTAGTGGCCCAGCTCGCGCAGCGCGTCGGCGGTGCGCTCCACGTCCTCGGGGTCGTGGCCGGTCGGGCGGGTGTAGGCCTCGACCTCGTTGTTCCAGGTGAAGCCTTGGGCGGTAAGGGCCTGTTCGGTCTCGGGGGTGAGGTCATCGCCGGAGCGGGGCGCGACGACCAGACCGTGGGCGGGGTCGGGGGTGACCAGATACACCGGTCCTCCTTTCCCCGTGGGCCGCCGGGGCGGTCGGCGGCCCACGGGCCGGGTGGGACGCGTCAGCGGGTGACGGTGATCGTGTAGTCGGCGTCCAGGACGCCCAGAGCGGCGCGGATGGCGGCGCGGGTCTCCGGGCTGGGCTCCGAGTACGGGAAGTCCAGCGCGTGCACGGCGTCGTCCAGGTGGTCGTCGGGCATCGGCAGCCGGTATCCGCTGCGGTAGAGGGCGACGGCAGTCGCGGTGGCGACCCGGCCGCGGTTGTAGGCGATGGCCTCCTCGGCGCTCACGCTGGTGCCGAACGCCTCGCGGGCGGTGGGCGGCAGCGCGGCGATGCCGGCGGTGAAGCGGCGAGCGGGAAGGCGCAGACGAGACGGGCGCAGGGCGCGGCGCAGCGATCGCAGCATGGCAACTCCTGAGGCTGGAAACGAGAGAGCGGGGCATCGCCCCGTGGGCGGGGCGACAGTGAGGTGCCCGGAACTTCACTTTCTATAATAGGTTTTCTTTAGTGGCTGTGAACCCTCCCCTGACCTGCTGTTTTACTCCCATGGCACCTGGGTGAGGGCGGTGAGCATGGGGATCATCGAGTCGGGGCGGCCGCAGGCGTCGACCTGGACCCATTCCCCGGAAGGGCCGACGGTCGCGGATAGATTGTCGGTCTGGGCGGGGCCGTGTTCTCCGGCGGGCCTGGGGGTGTGCTGCCAGGTGATCCGGGTGCGCCGGTGTTCTTCCTCGATGCGGGCGCCGGGGAGCGCGGCGGCCACGGCTGCGGCGACGGCGCGGCGGGCGCGTGCCTCGGCCTGCTGATAGGCGGTGAGTCGGGCGGCCTGCTCCATGGCCTGGGCGTGCAGCGGATACAGTCGCCGTTTGATGTCGCGGGCGACATGAGCCGCGCTGATCGTGCTCACCTGGATCGACGGTGCCGCCACCTGCTCCTCGTTCGGGAGGCCGGCGAACACCTGCAGCCGCTGCGGGCGGTGGGCGTCGGGCTGGCACAGCCGCAGGGCGCGGTCCTCGTCGTCAACGATCAGCCGGGCCAGACCCCGGGCGTACTCGGGCAGCGGCGCGGTGCGGCAGTGGGTCCCCAGCGCGGCGGCGACCGCATTGGCGAACGCGTCGAACTGTTGCTGGGTCTTCAACTCCTCGGCCATGACGTGCTCTCCTCCTGCATTACCGGGTGTTTAGGGGCGGTCGGGCCTGCGAGCAGCCGCAGCCTGGGCGCGGGTGGGGCGGTCGGCGGCCTCCTGGCGCCGGACGGCGTCGCGGCGGTAGTCGTCGGCGGTGTATCCGGTGTCGCACCACGGTTTGCACAGCTGGCCCGGCGGGGCGCCGCACGTCTCGCAGTGGTCGTCGAAGTCCTCGGGGCGCCACGGGCGTGGCTGGCCGGTCATGCGGCATCACCTCTCTGGTCAGGGCGTGGTGGTCCACAGTTGGGGGCCGGTGCCGGCGCGTGCGTTGACGCTCGGGCGTACTGGCATGTCGCGGTAGTCGGACACCCGTACGTAGCCGCCCGGTTCGGTGTCCAGGCGGATGACGTCTCCCTCCTGCTCCCATGCGGCGATCAGGTCCGCGGGGAGGGTGCTGATGTCGTCGGCCTGCACCTGCGCTGCCCAGACGGTCAGTTCCTCGCTGTAGACCTGCCGCCACTCGCGCAGGACGAACAAGAGCTGACCGAAGTCGTCGACCAGGGCCAGCGCGCGGGCCTGGCCGAGGGCCGGGCACTCGGCGAACCGGGGAACGTCGGGTCGGGTGCGCTCACCCAGACTCATTAACCAGCGCATGATCAGACCTTTCCTTCGATGCGTGCGGGGGCGCCCCGGGGGGGGGCCTGCTGGCAGGCGCCCCGGGGGGAGAGGGGTTAGGGGCGGGTGAGGTCGTGGTGGATGCGCTCGCTGGTCTGGCGCGCTTCGCGGCGGGCCTGGTCGGCTGCGGCCTGGGGGCTGGTGGCGTAGACAACGTTGACGCTGCCGAAAGCGGTCTCGGCGTCGCTGGCGTGCTGCTCGTGGGCGTCGGCCCGGGCGTCCGGGTCGGCCGGGGCTTCCTCGACGTGCCAGACGTCCACCCTGCCGTCGCCCTTCCACTGACCGACCACGAAATACGGACGCTCCACCTGCGGCGCGGCGCTGCCCGGGGCCGGTCGGTGACCGCGTGAGCGGGTCCGTGCCTGGACGCGCAGGGAGGCGGCTTCGGCCTGGGCGCGGCGGGCGTACTCGTACTCGCGGGCGGCTGCGGTGCGGCAGTAGGGGCCCCGCCACTGCTCGACTGCGACGGTGCGGGACAGTGAGCCGGGGTAGTCGGCCAGCATCACCAGCAGCACCAGGTGCGGGGAGGCGGTGAACCAGCGCGCAACGGTCCACCAGGCGGCCACGGCTGCGCGCCGGGCGGGGCGGGCGGCCCGGGCTTCCGCCTCAAGGCGCGCGGCTTCGGCCTGGTGGTGGGTGACCGACCAGTCCAGGAACCGCAGCAGGGCGGGGGTGTCACGCTGCCGGGAGGCGGTGAGGATGGCGGGCAGGTCCTCGCGCTGCATGACGTGCTCGGCGCAAGCCTGCAAGACGGCGGTGAGCGTCGCGGCCGTCTTCGGGGACGGCTCGTGACCGGCGGCGGTCTCCATCGGGTAGACCGACACTTCGGGGCGGCCCACAACGTCGGCGTACAGCTTGAGGCTTCCCCGGTAGCCGCTGCTGCCGCGGGCGAGGCGGGGCAGCGCGTCGTCGGGGGCGGTGTCCTGATAGGCGTTGACGGGGCCGAGGCAGGCGCGCACGGCGGTGAACCGGTCCCAGTGCTGAGGGCGGTGGGTACCGGTGACGTGCACCTGGCCGCGCATCGCGCCGCCCAGCTCGAACACGACGGCGTCATCCTGGCGGGGGCCGGCGGTGGCGTGCACGGGACCGGCCGGGGTCTCGATAGTCAGGCTGTCACGGTTCATGGACGGTGCCTCCTGGGCGTTCGCGGCGGTGGCTTTCGGAAGACGGCCCCCGGCGGAGCCGGGGGCCGGTGGAGAGGACGGGAGCGCTGGCGTGCTGTCCGGCGACCCGTGCCGTCACCCTGCGGCGACGGCACGGGCGGTCGTCTTGCCCTAGCTCTCCGCCAGGAGGCGCGAGAGCTCCTCGTCGAGACACAGGTGACCGTGCTCCGTGCCGGGCGGCACGGCGGCGGCCGTGCGCTCCAGGAAGCCCTCCAGGACCCGCGCCGGGGCGTGGAGCAGCGCCTCACCCTCGGGGGAGGTCAGGGCGATGCACACGACGTCCAGGCCACGACTGCGGCACGGCCAGAGCTGGACGTCACCGATCCCGACGGGGCGGTGGAGGCCGGCGGTGAGGAGTTCGCGGGCGAACACCCATTCCACGGCTTCCTCGGTTCCGGTGTGGAAGGCGGCATGCACGGCGTAGGGGTCGGCCGTGTCGTACCGCAGACTCGCCCGGACGGGCAGGGAGGACTCACTCGACAGAATGAGGCGCAGGTGCAGTTCACAGGTGACTGTGGCGTCCACGGCAGGGCCTTTCGCTCAGTGTGTGCTTTCGGGCTGGCCGGGTGGGCCGCCGCCCACCCCTGGGGGGAGGGGCGCGGGCGGCGGCTGCGGGGAAGGGGTTACTCCTGCGGGGGCTTGTGACGGCGCAGGTTGTTCCGGTCGGTCAGGGTCACTTCCTTGCCGCAGGGGCATTCGCCGTAGCGGCGGCCGTGGAGGTGGAAGAACTTCGGGCCGGTGTTCTTGGCGTTGACGGTGCGGATGGTGCCGGGGACCGGGGCGGTGTTGGTGCAGTAGCCGTGCGCGGTGACGGCGGGCTTCTCAGCCATGGCGGGTCTCCTCCTCGGTGTCGGTGATCTGGGGCAGGGCCGGGGCGCGGTAGGCCTCCCGTCGTACGGCGGGGCCGCCGGGGCAGGGGGTGAGGGCCTGCTGGAGTTCGGCGGTGTCCATGGGGTGCAACCACCCGCCGCGTACGGTCCAGGCACACGCGCGGGGGTGGGGCTCGGCGGCCGTGGTGGCAACCAGGACGGCGCTGCGCACCGTGCTGCCCTCCAGCGCGAACACCATCAGCGTGCGCAGCGCGGCGTAGTCGGTCTCGTCCAGCACGGTCAGGCGCACCGGATCGGTTCCGGTGGAGAGGTCGGCCTGCCCCCGGACGAACGTGTCGTCGGTTCGCTCGGCCACCAGGTTCAGCGCGTGCTCTCCGTCTCCGAGCGCCAGGATGACCAGGGCGAGCGCGGTCAGGGTGCGGCTCATGGCGGCCGCGATGGCGGCGTCATCGGGGCGTATGAGTTCCGGGCGTGCGGGCATGGTGCGGCTCCTCACGAATCGGTGCCTGGCGTGCTGCGGGGCTCCTTGGCGGTCGGTCAGTACAGGTCACCGATGACTTCGGCGATCGCCCGGCCGATGAACGCGGGGTCGGCGCCGTCGGGCTCGTAGGGCAGGTGGGTGCTGTCTCCTGCGAAGTCGTTGCGCAGGTACAGGTGACCGGCCTCGCACACACCGACGGTGAAGGGGACACGGTCGGGGCTGCGCAGGTGCCCGGTCGTCCCCCACGGGCCGGGCAGCACGGTCCACTGGTCTCCCAGGAACTCAAGGGCGGCGCGCGCCACGGTGTAGAGCGAATGCGACTGCTGCCTCGACTGCTCGAAGTAACTCCTGGCCATAAACGGCGGCTTCCTCTCTGACTTCCCCCGCGCAGCGGGGTGCTCCGGGCTGCGCCCGGAGCCAGGGGGCGGCGCGCTGCGCGCGCCGGGGTGGGGTCCCCTGCGCTGCGCTGCGGGGACCGGGTGGGCACGCGGGCTGCTGCGCAGCCGCGCACGGGGCGGGTGCGCTGCGCGCTCCCTTTCTCGGGTGGGGCGCTGCGCGCTTGAGGGGTGGGGCCCGCGCGGGCCGGGGGAGGGGAGGGGGGACCCCGGCCCGCGCGGGGGTGGTGGGGTTAGCCGTGCGCGGCGGCGGCCGTGAGGGCTGGCAGTGCGAGCGCTTCGAGGGCGGCGGCCTGATCGGCGTCGGTGAGGGTCTGCGCGGTGGAGGTGACGGCGTTCATCACGCCCCCGGCCGTCATCTGACCGCCCCGGATGAAGTGGGAAAGGATCATGTCCTTGGCCTCGGTGCCGATGCTGAGCGACTTGGTGACGTGCTCGATCGCCTTCGTCGGCTCGGCCAGCGCCTTACCAGCGGCGTCCTCCACCGCGCGCACCTTGGCCTCGACATACTCACGCGACAGGAACGTACGCACGGCGTCGGCGGTCTTGGACGTGATCAGCTCCAGCGTCTTGCGCTGCGTCTCGCCGGACCACGAGATCACGCCCTCGTCCTGCCTGCCTCCCAGATGCACGGCCCGCATGACGTCCTTGGCCTCGGTCAGACCGTTGCGGCACACCTGGATCACCGCGCGCGGGGTGATCGTGTACGCCCCGGAACCGACCTCGCTGTTCGTGATGACGAAACCGGCCGAGATCATCGGCAGCTCGTCACCGCTGCGCCCGTCGAACGGCGACCGGTACCCGCGCAGCAGCGCACGGGCCTGAACGGCGACCGCCTCGGACTCCACCCGCACGTACATGCGCCGGTCGGTCAGGTCGCACCCGGTCACCCGGGTCGGGTGGCCGGACTGCTTCACCCCGTCCAGCGCGGCCACCAGCATGTCAAGGTTGTCCATCAGCTTGTAACTGTCGGACAGCAGCGCACGCGCCACACCCTCGGCCGGCGGCATGCCGGGGCCGTTCTCGCCTCGGAACGCGCGCAGCATGAAACGCCGCTCCGGGGCGTCGCGGAGCCAGGAGTTGACGTTCTCGTCCAGCAACGGCACGTTCTCGGCGCGCATGCGGCGCAGGTAGGCCAGCGGGATGCGCAGCTTGTCCGCGACGCCCTCGTCGGCCACGGCGGTGGGCCGGTAGATCCCGTCCACCTCCGTCACCCCGTCCTCGGTGATCAGCGACTCCACACCCTCGACGTGCACGTTGCCCTCACGGAACCGCAGCGCGGACGCGGGAGCGATCACGTCCAGCTTCCGGCGGTTCTGGTCCTCCAGGATCCGGACCAGGTCCGAAAGCTCGGCGTTGCGGGCACCGGTGGGGGCCACGTTCATGGCGCGCTCGGCGAACTGCTGAGTCATGTTCTCCCCTTCGTGGCGGTCCGGGGGCGGGGCCACCGCCCCCGGACGCTGCGTTGATCTCTGCGGAGCCGGGGGGCGGGGCCACCGCCCCCCGGACTAATTCCATAATAGGGATTCTATGGGGTGTGTGAATCCCCCCTCTGACCTGGCCTTTTACTCCATCGTGCAGTATTCGGGCAGGGGGGTGATGCTCACTCGTCGTGCGTTCTTGACCACCGGTACGGGCACGATGCCGCGTATCTCGCACAGGTCGTAGCGCAGCTCGGGCGTCCCTCCGAACGGGTCGGCGTGCGCGTGGATCGCGCTTACCCAGTAGCTACCGTGACGGCTGGTCAGACTGCCGTGATAGTCGACCTTCTGCCACAGCACCGGCCCGGCGTGCTGCGGGTCCAGACACCGGGCAACGGCGATAACGACCGGGTCGGCCATCCGCTCGGCCATCAGCAGGACGAACGCCCGCGCGACCGTGGTGCGGTCGACCGGCACATCGGCCAGAGCAGCACCCGTGTGCCCGGTACGCACACCCATCGCCCACCCCAGCTCGAAGAACGGCCGCACCATCTCCAACTGCTCCTGCGGCACCCGCTGCGACTCCGGGCCACCCATACCACGCGCCAGCTCCCGCAGCGCATAAGCGGCCTGCTCCTGCTCGGCCACCGTGAGCGGCGCTCCGGCCTCCTCGACCTGCTCCGCAATCCGCGTGCTCTCCATGACTTCCCTTCCTCTCTCACTGCTGCCGGACGGAAAGGGGGCGTCCCGACCAGGACGCCCCCTGGGCGGACTACTTCAGGAACCCACGCGTCCGCAGAAACTCGGCCGTCATGAGCGCGATCCCGTTCGGCTTGTAGATCTGCGGGAAGCGGCGCATCTCCACCTCGGTGCGCCCCTTCTCGTCCGGCTCGATGAACTCGTGGACCAGACGGTACGGCTGGTCACCCACCGGCATTTCCAGCACGACCGGACCGACCTTGGTGTCGAACCGAATTCCGGTGTAGTTCGCGTCCACGTTATGCACGACCTTTGCACCCATCCGCGCGCACATGAGCGGCAGGAAACCCGCGATGGTTCGGGCCTGAATTGCCAGACCCGTCATAGGCGCATCCTGACCGCCACGCACCCGGCGAACAATTCCACCAGAAATGCTGATCTCCATTTTCTCCCCTTCGTTGATCGGCGTGCGTTCCGGGGGGTCGCCTCCCCCCTTCGCTTCCCATAATAGCGCCTTAGGGAGTGATGGGGAAGCGTGTTGCGCTGGATGTTGCGCCATGACGTTGCGCTGGACGTTGCGCTGGACGTTGCGCTGGATGTTGCGCCCCCTCCTGGCCGGCTTCTCCATTCCCGCAGGTCAGCGGACCATTTACGCCTGGTCGGGCTGCTGACATCCCCTCTGCTGCCACTCTCCCTGCCCCAATGAGAAAGGAGGGGGCGGGTGCGGGCGGTGCGGCGGCATCGGGAATCAGGACCCACAGTTTTGATTGCGCGTCGGCGGAGCCTCCGCGCTCGGGTGCTGACGCACCCGAATAGCGCACGGCGGCGACCGATTGGAAGCTGGGCGCACATTAGGGTCCGCCCCATGAGTCAACCGGGACGACGGCTCACAGGCCGTTACGGAGCCACGGGACCATTCCAGACTCGATCGGATACCCGCTTTGAAGCACTCGGAGGGAGGGGAGGTGCAGTTTCGCCAAAGCTACATGCTGTATCAATCACGCCCTCGGCTCCCCTTGTTACTGCTCGGGCCGGAGGCCCGTTGTCTGGCCGCGCGCAGCGTGGACAGACCCGGTGCGGGAGCACAGCCCCGCACCGCTCCGGGAGCGCAGCGAACGGAGCGTTAACCTGTGTGCGCAGCACGCAGGTTGAGCGGGACGCGCAGCGTCCCGCCAGCGCTCACGC
>NZ_JAGMUJ010000094.1 GCF_019049255.1 Streptomyces sp. AC558_RSS880
GAGCGAGGAGATAGCGGACGCGGACCGCGACCTGCGCGTCCTGATCGCCCGCACCGCACCGGGCCTGCTCGCGCTGACGGGCGTCGGGCCCGAGACCGCCGGGCAGCTGCTGGTCACCGCCGGGGACAACCCCGACAGGCTCGCATCCGAGGCCTCCTTCGCCCACCTGTGCGCCGCCGCGCCAGTGCCAGCCTCTTCCGGGCGTACCGACCGCCACCGGCTCAACCGTGGCGGAGACCGCCAGGCCAACCGCGCGTTGCACACAATCGTCCTGGTCCGCATGCGCCACGACCCTCGCACCCGTGACTACGTCGCCCGGCGCACCCTCGAAGGACTCAAGACGAAGGATATCTTCAGGTGCCTCAAGCGCTTCGTCGCGCGCGAGGTCTACCACCACCTGACCAGCGCATTCAGCGGCACACCCGGGCCGTCTCCTACAGCTTGACGATCTATAGAAGCTTCAGAGTC
>NZ_JAGMUJ010000009.1 GCF_019049255.1 Streptomyces sp. AC558_RSS880
CGAAGGCGACGCGGAGTGGAGCGCAGCGCAACGCAGCGCCCTTGACGCGGCTCGCGGAAGCACGACACTGACAAAGAAGCGAGTGGCCCCCGGTCACTGGTCAGCGTGCCCTGGGGTAAACCCCCGTAGAAACACGCCCGTTGGCCGGATGGGGGCGAGGGCGAGTCACCGCGAGGCTCATGGGCATGTCGCTGACCACATCACGCACCCTCGCCCTCACCGCCGTACCCGCCGCCCTCCTCGTCGCCCTGCTCCCACCCCTGACCGCCCAAGCCGTACCCGACCCCACGTCCCGGCCGTCCCTCGCCTGGGGGCCCTGCGAGGGCACCGGCGACGCCGACCCCCGCCAGAAGTGCGCCACCCTCCAGGTCCCCATGGACCACGCCGACCCCGACGGCCCGCAGATCTCCCTCGCCGTCTCCCGCATCCCCGCCGAGAGCCCCGCGTCCCGCCGCGGCACCCTCTTCCTCATCCCCGGCGGACCGGGCGGCTCCAGCCTCGACGACCCCTCCGGCAAGGGGCAGAAGCTGCCGCAGGACATCCGCGACCAGTACGACCTCATTGGCTTCGCACCCCGCGGCCTCGCCCCGTCCACCCCCGTCGACTGCGGGCTGGAGTACGCCGACCTCGCCACCTCCACACTGCGCCCCTGGCCCGCCCCGGACGGCTCGGTCGACGGGAACATGGCCACCGCCGAGCGCATCGCGACAGCCTGCGCACACAACGGCGGCGAACTGATCCGCCACATCAGCACCCGGAACAACGCCCGCGACCTCGACCGCCTCCGGGCCGCGCTCGGTGAGCGGAAGATCTCCGCGTGGGGGGTGTCGTACGGCACGTACGTCGGAGCCGTCTACAGCCAGATGTTCCCGCACCGCACGGACCGGATCGTGCTGGACAGCAACGACGACCCCGACCCGACCCGGGTGGCCCGCGCCTGGCTCGCCGGGCACGAGCAGGGCGTCGAGGACACGTTCCCGCACTTCGCGGCGTGGGCGTCGGCACCCGACAACCCGGACCGGATCGCGGACACGGCCGCCGAGGTCCGTCCGCTGTTCCTCCGGCTCGCCGCCCGCCTCGACCGCGAGCCGATCCCCTGGCCCGGCGCCAACCCCGAGGAGCTGAACGGCAACGTCCTGCGCCAGACCATGCTGGACGGCCTCTACCGGCCCAGCCGTTACCCGGCCCTCGCCAAGCTGATGCTGGCCGCCCGGCAGGGCACCGTACCGCCCGCGCCGTCCGCCCCGCCCGAGTCGGTGCTGCAGAACGTGACCGCCGTCGGCGCCGGCACGCTCTGCAACGACGTGGCCTGGCCCGAGTCCGCCGCCGTGTACCAGAAGGATGTCACCGAGAGCCGGGCCGAGTTCCCGCTCACCGCCGGCATGCCCCGCAACGCGATGCCGTGCGCCGCCTGGCCGTACGAGCCCCGCGAGGCACCTGTCCGCATCACCGGCCGGGGACCGTCCAACGTCCTCCTGATCCAGAACGAACGGGACGTCGCCACCCCGCTCAGCGGCGCACTGAAGCTGCGCGAGGCGCTCGGCCGCCGGGCGGTCATGGTCACCGTGAACTCCACCGGCCACGACGCCTACCTCGCCAACGGCAACGAGTGCGGCGACCGCACGGTCTCCCACTACCTGTCCACCGGCGAACGTCCCCGGCGGGACGTGTACTGCCGCTAGGGGCGAGGGGGGTCCTCCGGATGCACCGCGCCTACCTCCCGTACCGCCGGGCCAGCGCGTGGAAGGCCTCCTTGCGTTCCCAGTGCCAGTCGGAGGCCGGGTCGTCCGGGTCGTCCTTGATCGACTTGGTGATGCTGTAGCTCGCCATGTCGAGGTCGTGGCGCGGATCGTCCGGACGGTGCGGGGTGTCCGGGGTGACGAACTCGAAGGCCATCGCCGCGTACAGGCCCATCGACTCGAACACCTCGAGCAGGCCGGTCACGTACTCGGCCTGCACCCGCTCGCTGCGGACCAGGTCGCCCTTGATCTCCGGCGGGTCCTTCTCGTAATCGACCGCTTCCCAGCCCATGCCGCCCGCCTCCGGCGCACCGACATAGGCGCACGTGCCGAACTCGGTGACGGCGAGCGGCTTGCCCCAGCGCTGGTGGCGCCGCAGTTCACGGACGTAGTCCTGCCGTCGGGGGTGGTACGCGTAGTAGTCGATGCCGACGACGTCGAAGAGGTCCCAGTCGACCGTGTCGTCCTGAGCGGCGGCGTAGCTCAGCCGTCCGCCGAAGACGGAGCGGCCGGTCGCGGCGGCCCTCGCGGTGAAGCGGTCGAGGCGGCGCTGCGTCAACTCCCAGTCGACCGTGCCGTTCTTGAGGTTCTCGATGCGTTCGAGGACCGTCTCACCGGGGACGATGCCCGGCACGAACAGCCAGAACTCGCACCCCACGCTCAGTTCGACACTCGCCCCCTGCCTC
This sequence comes from Streptomyces sp. AC558_RSS880, assembly GCF_019049255.1. GTDB lineage: Bacteria > Actinomycetota > Actinomycetes > Streptomycetales > Streptomycetaceae > Streptomyces. The sequence continues at coordinate 2,426 of NZ_JAGMUJ010000009.1, forward strand.
CGCAGCCGCTCCGCGAAGCGTCCGCATTCCGCGAGGTGTTCGAGGATGTCCCGCTCCGGGGCGTCCCCGAGGGTCGGCTGGAGCCAGACGTGCAGCCCGCGTTCGGCGGCCTCGGCGGCGGTGGCGGTGAGCCGTTCCACCCCGTCGCCGGTGACGTCGATCGTGTCGGCGTGCAGTTCGTCGCGGATGGCCCGCACATCGGCCCGCATCCGCCGCGCGCTCCACGCCGTGCCCGGGGTCTCCCCCGCCCCCACCGTGTAGACGACCCCGTGCCTGCGCAGTCCTCGCCGCCGTCCCGGCTCCGCCGCCCGCGCCTGCCCGGCCGGCCATCCCGCCCCTGCGAGTCCCGCCGTTGCCGCCGCCCCGGCCAGGAGGAACCTCGCCCGGCTGATCCCCTCGGTCCGCTGCTGCCCGTTCCCCGTGTTCTCCATACCGTCCACCGTGCCGGGCCTGTCCACGGAGGTCCCTACACCATCGGTCTACGGCACGGCGACCAAGGGATGCGGCACCGGCGACTTCCGTACCGCTCGTCCGACCGGACGATGAACTGCCGATGACGCCGTTGGCGTGACTTCTCGGCCCGGTCGCAACCGGGGCGGGCGCGGGCGGTCTCCTGTCCTGACAGAACCGACACCTCTTGGTGAGGAGACCGACATGACCGCGACCGCCTTCGAGTACGGCCCGAACCATGTCTTCGTCGACCCCTACGCCGCCCGGAACGGCACGGACTCCACCTGGTGGCCGCCGGCGGCCGGACAGCCGGAGAGCGACCACCTGCTGGCCCCGCCCAACCCGGCCGACCGCCTCGACATCACCATCGACCCGCGCGACCGCCGCCGGCTGGAGCTGCACGCGGCCCTGACCGCCGCCGGCATTCCGCCGCGTCCCGAGGACCACGAGGCCATCGAGAGCCTGAGCGCCCTGTCCGGCAGCGTCAACAGCACCATCCAGCGGTGGCTGCACCACACCCTGTGAACCGCCGGGCTCACGCCCTGCCCGGCGCCACCAGCCCCGACTCGTAGGCCACGATCACCAGTTGAGCCCGGTCCCGCGCCCCGAGCTTGCCCATGGTCCGGCTCACGTGGGTCTTCGCGGTCAGCGGGCTCAGGCCCAGCGACTCCGCGATCTCGGTGTTGTTCAGCCCGCGGGCGACCAGGGTGAGCACCTCGCGCTCGCGCTCGGAGAGGCACTCGGGGCCGGCGGTCACCGGTGCCGCGGGGCTGCGCAGGAACCGTTCGATCAGCCGGGCCGTGGGCCCCGGTGAGAGCAGTGCCTCACCGGCCGCGACCGTGCGGATGGCGTCGAGGAGTTCGGCGGGCCGGGTGTCCTTCACCAGGAACCCGGAGGCTCCGGCGCGCAGCGCGTCGACGATGTTCTCGTCGGTGTCGTAGGTGGTGAGGACGAGGACCCTGACCCCCGCGAGGTCGTCGTCGGCCGCGATCAGACGGGTCGCCTCGATGCCGTCGAGGTCGGGCATGCGGATGTCCATGACGACGAGGTCGGCGCGCTCGGTGCGGGCCAGTTCCGCCGCCTGCCGGCCGGTGGCCGCCTGTCCGACGACCTCCATGTCGGGCGCCGACTCGACGAGCATCGCGAACGCCTCCCGTACGAGGGTCTGGTCGTCGGCGAGCAGCACGCGGATGGTCATCCGGTTCCTTCCCGGGTCGTCGCGGGCGTCAGCGGCAGCGTCGCGGTGACCTCGAAACCGCCGCCCGTCCGTGGTCCGGCATCGAGTGTGCCACCCACGCTGCGGGCCCGTTCCCGCATGCCGACGAGACCGAAGCCCGGGGTGGTGCCAGGGGTGGGACCGGTGCCGTCGTCGGTGACGGACAGGTGGAGGGCGCCGTCCTCTTCGCGCAGGTCGACGCGGACGGCGGGTTCGGGTCCTGCGTGCCGGACCGCGTTGGTCAGCGCCTCCTGCACGAGGCGGTACACGGCGGCTCCGACGGCGGGCGGAACGGAGGAAACCACCCGGACGGTCGGGTCGACCCGGGCACCCGCCAGGCGCGCGGCCTCCACCAGGTCGGGGACCCCGTCCAGGCCGGCCAGCGGGCCGCGGGTGTCCGACGGGCCGCCGTTGTCGCGCAGCACCTCCAGGGTCGTACGGAGTTCACCGCGGGCCGTCCGGCAGGTCTCGGCGATGTCGTCGAGGGCCTTGGCGACGGTCTCCCGGTCGAGGCGCTCGGGGTCGGCGGCCAGGACGTGCGCGGCGACGGAGGTCTGCACGCCGATGAGAGTGATGCTGTGGGCGAGCAGGTCGTGCAGGTCGCGGGCGATGCGCAGGCGTTCCTCGGCGACCCGGCGGCGGGCCTCCTCCTCGCGCGTGCGTTCGGCCCGTTCGGCGCGTTCGACGATGGCGGCGACGTACTGGCGGTAGTAGCGGACGTCGACGCCGAGGACGAGCACGGCGACGACCCAGCCGGTGATCCGGAACAGTTCCACGAAGCCGTCGGGGTTGGTGAGGGCGTTCACGGTGAGGGTCGTGCCGATGACGACGGTGCCGAGGAGCAGGGTGCGGTGCGGTGTGCTGGTCGCGGCGACCGTGTAGAGGGCGACCATGGTGCCGGCGACGGGCGCGCCGTGGTTGTTGTCGAGGGCGTGGTACGGCACGACCGGCGCCAGCGCCAGCAGGAGCACCAGCAGCGGCCGGCGCCGCCGCCACGCCAGCGGTACGTGGGCGGCGAGCAGCAGCGTCCAGCCGAGCGCGTCGGGCCGGCGGCCGTGGTCGACGAGCAGCGCGAGGACGGTGGCGAGCAGGGCGGTGCACGCGGCGAGGACCGCGTCGTTGCGGACGGCGTGCGGGGCGGTCAGGGGGTCGCGGTTGACCGCGGCCATGATCCGCTCGCCGATGCGGGGGCGTTCCGCCGCTGCCGTGGGGGGCGCTGTCGTCGTGTGCACGGGGTCCATCCTCCGGGAGGAGGGCGCCCCTCCGGGAGGGAGGGGCGCCCTGGTCGGTACGCGGGTGGCTACACCGGTTCCGGCTGCCGTTCGCGCGGGACCGCCTCCGGGGCCCGGGAGAGCCTGCCGGGCCACCACATCCGGTGGCGGAGCAGCACGCTCGCCGTGGTGACGAGGTAGGTGCGGACGAGGAAGGTGTCGAGGAGGACGCCGACGGCGATGACGAAGCCGAGTTCGACCAGCGGCACCAGGGGCAGCGTGGTGAGCACGGCGAAGGTCGCGGCGAGGACGACGCCTGCGGAGGCGATCACCCCGCCCGTGGTGCGCAGCGCGGTGAGGGCGGCGGCCTCGGGTTCGGCGCCGTTCAGGGACTCCTCCCGCATGCGGTGCATGAGGAAGATGCCGTAGTCGACGCCGAGGGCGACCAGGAAGACGAAGGACAGCAGCCCGAGTCCGGGGTCGGTGCCGGTGAAGCCGAGCAGCGGCTCGAAGACCAGTCCGCCGATGCCGAGGGCGGCGCCCCAGACGGCGACGACCGCGGCGAGCAGCAGCAGCGGTGCGACGAGGCTGCGGAGCAGGATCACGAGGATCACGAACACGGCGGCGAGCACCAGCGGCACGATCACCTTGCGGTCGCGGGACTCGCTGTCGGCGAGGTCGAGCTGCTGGGCGCTGAGGCCGCCGACGTGGGCGCCGTGGTCGTCGAGTCCGTCGCGCAGGGCTTCGATGGTGCGGGTCTCGCCGGCCGTCTCGGGGGCGGCGGTGGCGAACACGGAGATCTCGGTCCAGCCGGCGCCGCTCCGTCCTGCGGTGGCGTCGGCGACCCCCTCGGTACTACGGGCCTTCCGCAGGACGGCGTCCGCCCGGTCGGTGGGTGCCATCACGGTGAGGGGGCTGCTGCTGCGCTCGGGGTACTCCTCGGCCAGGGTCTCCATCGCGGTGATGGACTCGGGCCGGTCGGTGAAGGAGTCCTCCTGCTTGAGGTCGCCGCTGAGGTTGAGGGTGCCGAGGGCGAGGGCGCCGAGGAGGGCGGCACCGCCGGCGAGGACGGCGGCGGGGCGGCGCGCGGCGGAGGTGCCCATGGCGGCGAACAGCGACCGGCGGGCCTTGGGCGCGCTGCCGAAGGCGGGGATCAGCGGCCAGAACACCCGGCGGCCGAGCAGGACGAGGATCGCGGGCAGCAGGGTCGTCATGGCGACGAGCGCGGCGAGTACGCCGACCATGCCGACGGGGCCCATGCCGCTGCTGCTGTTGAGGTCGGCGGCGAGCAGGCACAGCAGTCCGGCGGCGACGGTGCCGGAGGAGGCGAGGATCGCCGGTCCGCAGCCGCGCAGGGCGGCACGCATGGCGTCGTACGGGCGTTCGTGGCGGCGGAGTTCCTCGCGGTAGCGGGAGACGAGCAGCAGCGCGTAGTCGGTGCCGGCGCCGAGGACGAGGACGGTCATGATGCCGCCGCTCTGGCCGGTGATGGTGACGTCGAAGAGTTCGTGCATGCCGTATCCGGCGGCCATCGCGAGGGCGGCGGCGACGCCCGCGACGGCGAGCGGGACCAGCCAGAGGAACGGGCTGCGGTAGATCAGCACGAGCAGCACGGTGACGACGCCGAGGGTGGCGAGGAGCAGGGTGCCGTCGATGGTCTCGAACACCTTGCCCATGTCGGTGCCCAGGGCGCCGGGCCCGCCGACCTCGACGCCCAGTCCGCCGGTGCCGTCGGCGATCCCGCGCACCCCGTCGACGAACGCGTTCCGGGCCTCCTCGTCCTGGCCCGGCTCGGTGCTGGAGACCGGGTACATGAGAGTGCTGCCGTCCGCGGAAGGGACGCCCCGGGGGGTGTCCGTCAGGTCGTACGCGCCCTCGACCTCGGCGACCTGTGCGGCGGCGGTCTGCCGGTCGGCGGCGCTCAGTCCGCCGTCCCGGTGGTAGACCAGCACGAGGTCGGTGGACTCGCCGCCGGGCAGCTCGTCCTGGATGCGGGCCACCTGGGTGGAGTCGGCGCTGTCGGGCAGGTAGTCGACGGCCCGGTTCTGCTGCACCTCGCTGAACTTGCCGGCCAGCGGCCCGACGAGCACGAGCGCGGCCAGCCACAGCCCGACCACCGCCCAGGGCACCAGGCGCCGTCGCCGTACATGTGTCCTTGCGTCCCCCATGAGTCGGGGCTCCCCTCCGGTCGGGTGTCTGGGTCGGTTCCCAGACTCCCGGCGGAAGGGGCACGGATCGTCGGACGTGGGATCGAGTTGCGGGGTACTGCGTGGGGCGGCACGCGGGCGGGACTACTCCCCGGGGAGTAACCGGCCGTGCGCCGGCGGGTGTCAGGCCCGGTCGACCATCCAGGTGCCGTCCTCCTCGTCGTCGACCCGTACCTCCAGTTCGCGGATGCTCATGCCCGCGTCCCACAGTTCCCGGAAGCGCTTCATGCGGTCCTGGACGTGGTCGCGTCGCGCGATGAGCCGGGTCCTGACGTTGACGTCGCGCAGGTCCTGCTCGATCTCGAAGGAGACCTCCTCGTCGTAGACGATGAAGTCGTCGGTGGTGCCGCGCTGGAGGTGCGGCGGCAGTTCGGGCAGCACCGCCACCCGGACCTCGATGTGCAGCGCCTTCTGCTCGTCGCACAGCCGCAGCAGCCGGTCGTCGAGTTCGCGTGCGCTCGCCAGCAGGAACAGCCGCCGTACCGGCACCCCGTGTTCCTCGATCGCCTCCCGCTGGGCGTCGAGGTAGCGGCTGGCGGGCTCGCTGTTCCAGAACTCGCGGTCGACGGAGGTGCTGATGGCGTCGACGGAGCGCTCCGCGGCGTGGGTGAGGGTGAGCATCCAGTCGTGGTTCTCGCCGTGGCACTCCACGCTCATGGTGGTGAGCGCCGCCATGTGTCCGACCACCCGCTGCATCTCCAGGCGGACGAACGTGTAGAGGATCGACGGTCCGGGCGCGAGGGCCTCGGCGAAGCGCTTGGCCAGTTCCGGTACGCCGTCGGTGCGGACGCGGTCGAGCGGCGGGTAGGACTCGGGGGGCGGGGCCTGCTGGGCGAGGCGGCTCTCGACGAGTTGCCGGATGTCCTCGGCGTGCCGGGCCAGGCCGGTCCGCAGGTCGTCGTCGTGCCGCTCCAGGCCGTCCCGCACGGTGGCGGCGGTCTCGGCGAGGACGCTCTGGGTCCGCAGGGCCTGTTCGTCGGGTTCCCGGTCCCGGGCGAGGAGGTACTGGAGGGCCACCGTGGCGGCGGCGCAGAGTGCGGCGGCGGCGAGCTGCCGGAGCGCTCCGCCCTGCGGACTCAGCAGGGCGGCGACGCCCCAGACGGTGAGGCCGACGGTGAGGCCGGTCAGGAGCCTGCGCGTCCACTCGGTCCGGTCGGGCGACTGTGCCCGGGGGCGTGCGGGTGTGCCGTCCGGGGTGCCGGGCGGCCGGGTCGGGCCGGGGACCGCCGGACCGCCCTCGTGTCCGGGCGCGCCCCCCGCGCCGGGCAGGGGTGCCGTGTCCTCGGGCTGGGGTGACTGTGCCGTGCTCATCTCGCTTCTCCCCCCGTTGGGATGCGCGTCGGATCGGGGTGCGGGGATGTGCGTGGGGCTGAAACTGCGAGGTCAGGGGGTCAACTCGGCCTCCCGGTGGGGCGGGGGGATCGCGTGCAGGGCGAGTTGGTCCCGGATGCGCTGCACCAGCGTCCGCCACTGGCGGGTGAAGCCGGGGCGGTCCTCCAGCGTCTCCCAGAGGGGGGCGAGTCCGTGCGCGACGCGGGCCCGTGGCATCCACAGGTGCAGCAGGTGGTCGACGGCGGGCCGCAGCGCCGTGACGACGGCGGGGCGGTCCTCGCCGGTCCGGGGCCGCAGCCGGGCGGGCGGTTCCGCGGCGCCCAGCCGGATGCCGTCCAGGATGCGGACGACGGTGGTGAGCAGCCAGTCGTGCAGGGCGAGGTCGTCGCAGAGCCCGGCGATCTCGCCGGCGGGCGTGCCCGGGGGGACGCGGAGCCGTACGGTGCGCAGTTCGTCCTCGGCGAGGGTGAACCGCTCGATCGACGGCCCCTCGTCGCGCTCGGTGGGCAGGGCCACCCAGCGCAGCCGGGTGGGGCGTGACTTCAGGGGCGGGCGCTGGTCGAGCAGGGGGTGGCGCAGCAGGCGGGTGAGCAGGTTGTCGGCGATCAGCCCGATGTCGAGTTCGCCGTGCCGGCCGCCGTTCAGCAGGCCCTGGGCGACCGCCTCGTACGGCAGTTTCCCGAACGGCTCGACCGTTGCGGGCCGTACGAGGTAGTGGCCCCAGGGGTGCCGGTGGTCGGGGCCCGCGGCGGGGACCCGGAAGTAGGCGGAGCTCTGCAGGACGCGCCCCTCGGTGAGGGAGGCCCGGGCGGCGACGGTGCCGACGGCGCGGATCCTGGCGCCGTCGGCGCTGGGCAGGGGGCAGTCGACGCCGGTGAGGGTGTCCGGGGAGCGGCCGTAGAGGTTGGGGCGCTCGGAGAGCAGGACGCGTTCGTCGGCGCGCAGTCCGAGGAGCTGGGCGGCGGCGCGGCTGTCGAGGGCCTGCAGGGCGGGCAGCAGGCAGGTGCGGACCTCGCCGCAGGCGAGCACGACGGGCGGCTGCGTCTCCCCCGGCGTCATGTCACTGCCCCGCGTAGAAGACGTAGGAGACGCGGTCGGCCACCGAGTCGGGGACGGTCACGTGCTCGCGGGCGGAGCGCTCGGCGGTCTGGGCGAGTGCTCCGGGGTCGACCTCGATCTGGTCGAGGATCACGCGGACGGCGTGCTCGACGGGTAAGAACCGGCTGGGGATCACCGAGCAGGTCCGGTAGGCGGCGAACGGGTCCGCCCGGGGGTTGAGCCGGAGCAGCGGGGGCAGTTCGTCCCAGTCGTCGGGGAAGGCGTCGGCGGTGTGCGGCTGGGGTACGAGGACGGCCTCGCCCTCGTCGCGCAGCAGCCCGAGGCGGGCGAGCTGCCACACCGCGGCGAGGAAGGGGCAGGACCAGGTGCGGTGGCCGTCGGGGCCGTCGTCCCAGAGTTCGACGTCCAGGAAGACGGAGTGGCGGCGGGCCACGGTCTCCTTCGGCGGTTGCCAGGCGGTGGCCTTCTTCATGGCCTGCGGGGCGCGCGCGACGGGGCTGCGCTCGCCGTTGGCCAGCCAGCCGGTCTGCGCGGCCGGCGGGCGCAGGCCGTAGCTGCCGGGCGGCGGTTCCTCGACGATGCGTCCGGCCACGGCCTCGGCGACGGGCACCTTGCCGGCGACGGCACAGCCGGACTCGCGGGCCAGGTAGTCGACGACGAGCCCGGCCCGGTCGGCTTCCTCCAGCAGCATGGGGACGACGTCGGCCGGGGCGGAGAAGCGGGTGAAGTAGTCGTCGATGAGGAAGCAGGTGCTGATCCGGGGGCGTTTGCCGCCGGTGGCGGCGGCCGCGCCGGCGCGTGCCGCCTCCGCCCAGGGGCGTACCCGCTCGAAGTGCCGCCGCAGGTGCTCCGGACCGGCCTCGAAGTCCTCCATGTAGAGGTGGCCGAGCTCCAGGGAGAGGTGGGACAGGGGCACGGCCTGGGTGCGTGGTTCGGCGGCCGTCTCGCGGAACACCGCTTCCGTCATGGCCGCCCCCAGCAGTCGTCGTCGGTGAGACGTCGCGCGATCTCCTCCAGCGCCTCCAGTGTCTCCTTGTTGGCGATCTGTGTGGAGAGGACGTCCTCTTCGGTGATGAGCTGTTCGCGCCACTGCAGGATGGGTTCCAGGGGGACGACGCCGAGCACCACGCTGTCGCCGATGCGGTGTTCGGCGGCGAGCCGGCGCAGCGCCTCGTCGCAGGACTGCATCCAGGCGGCCTGGGCGGGCGAGCCGTGGGACCACAGCGGCGAGTCCGGGTCGGGTACGGCGGCCCGGACGAAGCGGACGGCGCCCTGCAGCGCCTCCTCGTCGTGGCCGCGTTCGACGCCGCTCCTGATGATGCCGTGGTCCTTGTGGACGAGTCCGGCGGCGGCGATCACGTGCTGCCGGGTCCAGCGGTGGAAGACCAGCCAGCGGAACGGGACGTAACGCATCCGGGGGTGGGCGGTCGCGGCGAGGACCATGTCGACGGCGTAGCTGCGGCCGGCGCTGAGGTCGACGACGATCAGGTCGAACTCGCCGTGCAGCCGCAGCAGGAGGTCGACGCACCGTTCGAGGGCGTCCTCTCCGATGGCGAACTCGCCGCCGCCGGCGTCGCCGGGGAGCAGCACCAGGCGGCCCGCCTGGTTGGGCCGGGCGCGCAGTTGGGGGTGCTCGGTCTGCCGCCAGACGTCGATCCTGGCCGGTTCGGTGACCGTGCCCTCCAGGTAGGAGTGCAGGCCGCGTTCCTCGGTGCCGCGCATCGCGCCGGGTACGTCGAAGACGGCGGCGGCGGTGGGCGAGCCGAAGTCGAAGTCGACGTAGGCCACGTGGTCGCCGCTGAGGGCGCGCTGGTAGGCCAGGTTGGCGCTGGTCACCGAACGGCCGGTGCCTCCTTTGTCGGAGGCGGCGAAGACGAGCACGGCTCACACCTCCTGTGCGGCGGCGCCCCGTGCCTGAGCCAGGGTGTCGAGTTCCTGGAGCACGGGCAGGGCCAGGGCGAACGCGGTCGCCGGCCGGTCGTCGACCAGGCTGCGGGCGTGGTCGAGGCGGTTTTCTATGCTCCGCATGGCCCGGCCCCGGCTTCCGTCGGGGCTGGCGGAGGCCTCCATCTGTTCCCTGCCGAAGAGGTGGGTGGCCTCGCTGAGCAGGTCCCTGGCCAGCTCGGCAAGTTCGGGGCTGCGAATGGGCTGTTGTTCGTAGAGGTTGCGGGCGGCGACCAGACACTCGGTGACGCGCTCGGTGATGCTCCAGGAGAGACGCTTGCCGACGCGCGTGTCCGGGTAGACGGCGCGTGCGTTGTCCCAGAGGCCGGCTCCCTCGCCGTCCTCGATGCGCCGGTTCCACAGGTGCTCGAACGACTGCTCGCCCAGGCGGAGCAGCCGGTCCTGCGCCTCGATGTTCCGGGAGAGTTCCGCCAGCTGGATGATCCGCTTGAGCAGCTGGGCGGAGAAGTCCGTCATCCGCCACTGCAGCGGTCCGCCGGACCGCTCGGAGCCGGCGAGCGGCATGGTGACGCCCGGGTTGTGCAGCTCGATGGCGGGATCGTTCTTGGTCATGCGGCTGGTGACGCGACCGCGGTCGGCGAGGCGCTCCATGATGGCGACGGTGCGGGTGAGGTCGTCGTCGGTGGCCTTCCGGCGGACCAGGTCGTGGACGAGGATGGCCGCGACGGTCAGGGAGAAGTACTCCGACTCCAGTCGCAGTCCGGTGGTCTGCCAGGGCAGGTCCTCCAGGGGCCAGCGCTCGCTGCCGAACCGGGCGATGGCCGACCAGTACTGCTGGCTGAGTTCCCAGCGCAGACGTAACGCCTCGGCGAGTTTCTGCTGGTCGGCGTCGAGCAGTCCCAGGGTGAGGGTGCGGTCGGAGAACAGGTCCTGGATGCCGTCCAGGGCGATGACGGTGAAGTACACGTAGGGCAGCCGGTCGGCGATGCCGTCGGGCTGGCCGGGGATCTGGACGTCCAGGTCGGTGATGGTCGGCGCGTCCTTGACCACGCCCCAGGCCCAGCCGCACTCGAAGAGCTGGCTCTCGTCGCGGATGCTCTCGTCGACCTGGATGCCGCGGCTGAGGCTTTCGATGATCGTGGCGCGCAGCGGGCGGAACCGGCGGGAGAACTGCTGGAGGACGGCCCGGTCGGACTGTCTGTCCTGGCCGATGACCTGGATGAGCCGCCGGCCCTGTTCGGACTCGGCGTCGAAGACGTTGACGGTGAAGGAGCGCAGGAGGCTGATCATCGCGGCGGTCAGCCGGGTGTTCGTGGCCTCCCTCAGCTCGCCGAGGGCCTTGCGCACGTCGGGGCGGGTGGTGCTGGGCTCGTAGACCTTGAGGAATCCGAGCGTGGCCAGGCAGAGCGTGACGGACATGGAGTAGGAGTCGACCACGCCCAGCTGGTACTGCTCGTGGGTGAGTTTCTGCTGGGGTTCGGCCGGCCTGAAGTAGTGTCCGCCGGCGAAGGTGGGGCTGTCGTCGGGGCCGGTGTGGCTGCGCATGAACTGGGAGAGCGCGGTGATCAGGTTGGGCGGGATCTCCAGCCGGCTGCCGACCCCCTCCAGCGCGCGCAGCACGTCCCGTTCGGTGGTGTCCGGCTGGTCGAGGCGGAACGCGGGGACCTCGGTGGCGGGATAGAGCAGGCAGAGCAGCCGCTCGGCGTCGGCGACGCTGCTCAGCCCGTCGGTGTCCTCCCAGACGAGTTTCCCGTCGTCGAACGAATGGCGGGCCATGGCCCGCCAGATGTCCAGCAGATGCTGCCGCGGCTTGATCTGCATCCCCGCACCCCTCGTACAGATCTCGTTGCCCTGTGTTCAGACATGGTCCCCGTTCCTACGGGGTGGCAATCGCCGAATTCCGCCGCCCCAGCGCGAGAATCATTCCCTCGTGACCCGGCCGCACCATGTGGTCCATGTCGTGGATTTCCAGCTCGGCGGTGAACGGTTCCAGGCTCTCCCGGACCCGGTCCGCGTTGACCCGGTAAGCGGGATACCTGTGTGCGCCGACCTGGTATCCGAGGGATTCCTTCATGAACGCCGCGGCGAAGGGGGCTCCCCCGTTCAGCGCGTCCATGAAGCACTCCACTCCCCGCTGGAACTCGTCGGGGCACTCGGACATCGAGTCGGCGACGAAGAACATCGTGCCGATGTCCCAGCGCCGCTGTCCGTCGAGGTCCAGCAGGTTGGCGCGTTCCACCCGGACGATCTCGCCGAAGCGGCTCCTCGGCTCGACGTCCCGGTAGGCGGGAGCCTGACTCAGTACGTTCCAGAAAGCGTCCCACGCGGTGTCGTACCCTCCGCCGGACGCCTGCCTCTCCAGATATTCGACATTCGGAGTCGCATATTCCAGAAGGAGGATCTTTTCGCACCAGGGCAGCATGGACAGGGCCGGATAGAGATTCGCGCCGGCGCCCACGTCGACTCCGCGGACCGAGGCCGGAACACCCTGCTCGTAGCAGCGGCTGAAATAGTCGCGCATGAGCCCCACGATCAGCAGATCGACCTCGAGCGGGGTGCGGTAATTGAGGTCGACGTACACCTCCGGATCGAACTTCGACCATGGCGCGTCGGCGTTGCGATCCATCATCACCCTGCCAAGTTCCATTCAGTGTCGGACAAGACCGTGTGCCCAGCGCACGAGTCCCCAGTGGACGCCGGCGGACGAAGAAGCGGCTCCGGTGCTCGCACGGTAAGCCCGGTCGGCACGCGGAGACAGCCAGGAACACGCCAGTCCTCCGTGACCGGGCGCACATCAGGCGCACGCCAGCACAGTCCTGTCACACCCGAACTCGCCCTTGCACGCGGCGAGTTGGACGCTCACTCTAGCCAGAAGCAGCCACCGGCCGCCACCGGGGCCCCCATTCCCCCCTTCGTGTGAACGGCGGCCACCGCTGCCGCGTTGACGTCTCACGTCCCGACTGGGGGTGGCATGACCGCCGAACCGCTTGAGCGCGTCCCGGACCACCGGGAGCGCCTCACCCGGCCGACACCTCTACCGGAACCACGGCCCCCGCTGCTGCGGACGGCACGGGAGTCCGATCTGCTCGAACTGCGGCGGCTCGACGAGGAGGTCTTCCAGGAGGTCGCCTACCCGGCGTTCCTGCTGCGGCAGCTCTTCGACCTGTACGCCGGTCACGCCGGTCATCTGCTCGTCCTCGACGACGGCGACGGCCGGCTGCGCGGCTACGTCCTGGCGGCCACCACGGCGATCAGCCGGGACAGCTGGATCCTCGGCCTGTGCGTGGCCGAGGACCGGCGCCGGCACGGGCTGGGCCGGGAACTGATGGTGGAGGTCCTGGCGCGCCTGCGCCGCTGCGGGACCGAACGGGTCCGGCTGACCGTGGAGCCCTCCAACGACGCCGCGATCCTGCTCTACCGCTCCCTGGGCTTCCGCCCGGAGCCGCCCGACGGGGGACTGCGCCGGGACTACTTCGGTCCGGGTGAGGACCGCGAGGTGATGTGCCTCGTGCTGTGACGCGCCCCGGGCCGTCCCGGAGCGGCCGGGGCGCCGCCGCGTCAGGACGGCGTGCGTGCCGCCGCCAGCAGGCGGGTCACGTCGTCCGAGCAGATGGTGAGGGCCGCGCCCACGGTGGCCAGGGCGTCGCGTTCGGCGGGGGTGTAGGGGCCGTCGGCGAGGGCGATGCGGGCACCCTGCAGGAGGATCGACTCACGGCCCGGCGCGGCGAGGTGCGGGGCCAGCGGGTCCAGGGCCTCGTGCAGCTCGATCGCCAGACCCGCCGTGCAGGGCTCCCCGGTGAAGCGGCCGGTGTCCGCCTCCAGCGCCTCGACGAGCGCGGCCAGCTGTTCCTCCGTGCAGTCGTCGAACCCGGCGGCGCGCACCCCGACCGCGGCCGTCTCCAGGGAGGCGCGCGAGCAGGTGCCGCCGGCGGCCAGCACCGCGAGGGCGACGGTGTGGACGGCGTCGCGGAGCATCGCGGAGAAGCGGGTGGTGGTGGGGTGGTCCAGGACGTCGGTGCCGAAGTGGCGGCGGCAGGCCGCGCATTCGACGACCGGCCCGCTCTCGCCGCGCGGCAGCACCGGCACACCGAGGAGGGCGAAGCGGCGGTGTCCGGTCAGCCGCTGGTAGTTGCGGTCGCCGCCGCAGCCGGGGCAGAAGAACTCCCCGTCGCCGACGGCCGTCCACACGGTGCGGGTGCCCAGCAGGCGCGACAGTCTGGCGGCAGCGGCACGGCCGTTGGGTCCCCGTCCTGGCAGCACGTCGCACCTCCGTAGCCCACAGCGTCGTCGCCGCGTCTGCGTGATGTTAGCCACATCCAGGAGGCGGAGTCAGTACCCGGGACGAGACCTTTCCGTGACCCGCACGCGGAGATGGCCGGTATGTGACGGGGCCCCGCCCGCCGGTTTCCGGCGGGCGGGGCCCCAAACCACCGATTCGGCTGGTCAGCGCGCAGCGCGGTTGACGGCCGAGACGACCGCCTTCAGCGAGGCCCGCGTGGTGTTCGCGTCGATTCCGATGCCCCACAGCACCTTGTCGCCGATCGCGCACTCGATGTAGGAGGCGGCCTGCGCGGAGGCGCCCTCGCTCATCGTGTGCTCCTGGTAGTCCAGCAGCCGTACGTCGATGCCGACGCCCTGCAGCGCGTGGAAGAACGCCGAGATCGGGCCGTTGCCGCTGCCGACCAGGGTGGTCTCCGTGCCGTCGACCGTGGCCTCGACGGTGAGGGTGTCGATGCCGTCGCGGTCGGTCGTGGTCTGGCCGTTGGCGACCTGGATGCGGCCCCAGGGGTTCTCCGGGTTGGGCAGGTACTCGTCCTGGAAGACCGCCCAGATGTCGGCCGGGGTGATCTCGCCGCCCTCGGCGTCCGTCTTCGCCTGGATGATCTTCGAGAACTCGATCTGCATCCGGCGCGGCAGGTCCAGCTTGTGGTCGTTCTTCAGGACGTACGCGATGCCGCCCTTGCCGGACTGCGAGTTGACGCGGATGACGGCCTCGTAGGAGCGGCCGACGTCCTTGGGGTCGATCGGCAGGTACGGGACCGCCCACTCGATGTCGTCGACGGTGACGCCCTTCGCGGCCGCGTCGGCCTCCATGGCGTCGAAGCCCTTCTTGATGGCGTCCTGGTGGGAGCCGGAGAAGGACGTGTAGACCAGGTCGCCCACGTACGGGTGGCGCGGGTGGACCTCCATCTGGTTGCAGTACTCCCACGTACGGCGGATCTCGTCGATGTCGGAGAAGTCGATCTGCGGGTCGACGCCCTGGGAGAACAGGTTCATGCCCAGGGTGACCAGGTCGACGTTGCCGGTGCGCTCGCCCTGCCCGAACAGGCAGCCCTCGACGCGGTCGGCGCCGGCCATCAGCGCCAGCTCGGCCGCCGCCACCGCCGTACCGCGGTCGTTGTGCGGGTGGACGGACAGGCAGACGTACTCGCGGCGGGAGAGGTTGCGGTGCATCCACTCGAAGCGGTCGGCGTGCGTGGAGGGGGTGGAGCGCTCGACGGTGGCGGGCAGGTTGAGGATGATCTCGCGGCCGGGGCCGGGCTGGTAGGTGTCCATCACCGCCTCGCAGACCTCCAGCGCGAAGTCCAGCTCGGTGTCGGTGAAGATCTCCGGGCTGTACTGGTAGCCGAACTCGGTCTCCGGGCCCAGCAGCTTCTCGGCGTACTCCATGACCAGGCGGGTGCCGTCGACGGCGATCTGCTTGATGTCGTCGCGCGAGCCGCGGAAGACGACCCGGCGGAAGACGGGCGCGGTGGCGTTGTACAGGTGGACGGTGGCGCGCCTGGCGCCCTTCAGGGACTCCACCGTGCGCTCGATCAGGTCCTCGCGGGCCTGGGTCAGGACGGAGATGGTGACGTCGTCCGGGATGGCGTCCGGGTCCTCGATGATGGAGCGCACGAAGTCGAAGTCGGTCTGGCCGGAGGCCGGGAAGCCGACCTCGATCTCCTTGTAGCCCATCTTGACCAGCAGGTCGAACATGGCGCGCTTGCGGGCGGGCGACATGGGGTCGATCAGGGCCTGGTTGCCGTCGCGCAGGTCGGTGGAGAGCCAGCGGGGGGCGGTGGTGATCCGCTTCTGCGGCCAGGTGCGGTCGGGGATGTCGACCTGCTCGTAGCGGCCGTACTTGCTGATCGGCATGGGGCTGGGCTGCTGACGGTTCGCCATGATGCGAGGGCTCCTCGGTGTGTCCTGGTGGACGGCCGACGGCGCAGCGCCGAACTCCGCGGGGAGGGGGTCGGCCTCTACTGCAGACCCTCACCGCGGCAGCTAAGGAGAAGCAGCCCGAAACGCATGATGCTCCGCAGCTTAACCGAGTCGCCCACCGTGCGAAGGTCCGTATCAGTATGCGGGACCGGAGGGATGAACGGGACAAAAAGTGCCGTATACCACTTCAAGGGAACGCGAGAGGTCGGATGGGGGCCGATTTCCCTCATCGTGGTTGCGGGTGGTGACAGTCGCGTCACGTGGTGCGATGGTTCCGGACATGACCACGAACGGGGGCTTCGAGCCCGTCTTCTGCACCATCGTCCCGCCGCACGTCCTCGACCGGCTCGCGCAGGCCGAGGACCCCCTGCTCCACGGTCCCGCGCGCCGGACCCTCCGGCGCGACGCCTACGAGCGCACCCAGCGCCGCCTGACCACGGTCGTCGGCGCGCCGGCCGTCGCCGCGCTCGCCGAGGCCGAGCCCGGCACACCGCGACGCACCGTGTACGACGCCCGGCACGGCACCGGCCTGCCGGGGACGAAGGTGCGCGGCGAGGGCGACGCGCCCGGCCAGGACGCCACCGTCAACCGCGCCTACGCCGGTCTCGGCGCCACGTTCGAGCTGTTCCTGAAGGTGTACTCCCGCGACTCGATCGACGGCGACGGACTGCCGATGGACGCGACCGTGCACTACGACGAGGAGTACAACAACGCCTTCTGGAACGGCGAGCAGATGGTGTTCGGCGACGGGGACGGGGAGATCTTCCTCGACTTCACCCTCCCCATCGACGTCATCGGCCACGAACTCGCCCACGGCGTCACGCAGTACACCGCGAACCTGGACTACTTCGGCCAGTCCGGCGCGCTCAACGAGTCGGTGTCGGACGTCTTCGGCTCACTCATCAAGCAGTACACGCTCGGCCAGACCGCCGACGAGGCCGACTGGCTGATCGGGGCCGGGCTGCTCGCCCCGCGCGTCACGGGCAAGGCGCTGCGCTCCATGAAGGAGCCGGGCACGGCGTACGACGACGACGTCCTCGGCAAGGACCCACAGCCCGCGACGATGGACGACTACGTCCGCACCGGCCGCGACAACGGCGGCGTGCACATCAACTCGGGCATCCCGAACCACGCCTTCTACCTCGCGGCCACCACCCTCGGCGGGCACGCCTGGGAGCGGGCGGGGCAGGTCTGGTACGACGTGCTGACCGGCGGGGAGCTGGAACAGGACGCGCGGTTCACGGACTTCGCGACGCTGACGGTGAAGGCGGCGCGCGCCCGGTACGGGGAGGGCGGGGAACTCCAGGCGGTGTCGAAGGCCTGGGAGCGGGTGGGAGTGCGGACGCTGTAGTTCCGTACTAGACAGGGACCCATGCGTATTCAGGTGCGGCGCACGGGCGGGTTCGCGGGGATCGAGCGGCGGGCCGAGGTGGACACCTCGGGGCGGGCCGACGCCCACGAGTGGCAGGCCCTGGCCGAGAGGGTGATGGCCGCCGGCCGGGGCACGCCTCCGGCCGGGGTGCCGGACGGCTTCAGCTACCGGATCACGGTGGACGGGAGGTCGGTGTACTGCGCGGATCCCCGGCTGACCCAGGAGCAGCGGGAGCTGATCAGGAGGGTGCTGAAGGAGGGCGCGTAACCCGCTTCCGCGGCAAGGGCGTTGACTCGGCCCGGCCCGGGTGCCGATGATCCGGGCCATGGCGACGACGAACCCGGTCCCCCGTTTCCCGGCCGGCTTCCTGTGGGGCGTGTCGACCTCGGCGCACCAGATCGAGGGGGCGGTGGACGCGCGGGAGCCGTCCGTGTGGGACGTGTTCTCGGCGGAACCGGGGCGGGTGCGGGACGGCTCGACGGCGGCGGTGGCCTGCGACCACGTCCACCGTCACGCCGAGGACGTGGCGCTGCTGGCCGGCCTGGGCGTGGACGCGTACCGCTTCTCGGTCTCCTGGCCGAGGGTGCGGTCGCGGGGCGGCCTGGACTTCTACGACCGGCTGGTCGACGAGCTGTGCGCGGCGGGCGTACGGCCGGTGCCGACGCTGTTCCACTGGGATCTTCCGGTGGGTCTGGACTGGCTGGAGCGGAGCACGGCGGAGCGGTTCGCCGAGTACGTGGCGGAGGTCGCCGGGCGGCTCGGCGACCGGGTGACGAAGTGGATCACCCTCAACGAGCCCGCCGAGCACACCCTGCTGGGGCACGCGCTGGGGGTGCACGCCCCCGGCCGGAAGCTGCTCTTCGACGCGCTCCCGGTGGCCCACCACCAGCTCCTCGCCCACGGTCTGGCGGTACGGGCGCTGCGGGCCTCGGGGGCGGGTGACATCGGCATCGCGAACTCGCACGGTCCGACGTGGCCGGCGTCGCGGAACGAGGCGGATGTGACGGCGGCCGACTTCTACGACCTGCTGCTGAACCGCCTCTTCGCCGATCCGCTGCTGCTGGGCCGCTACCCGGAGGGCATCGGCGAGCTGATGCCGGGCGACGTGGAGGCGGACCTGAAGGTCGTCGCGGAACCGCTGGACTGGTACGGGATCAACTACTACGCGCCGACGAGCGTGGGCGCTCCGCGGGGCACGGAGATCGAGTTCGGCGGTGTCCGGATGCCGGCCGAGCTCCCCTTCTCGGTCAGGGAGACCGAGGGGTACCCGGTGACGGACTTCGGCTGGCCGGTGGTGCCCGAGGCCCTGACGGAACTCCTCACCGGCTTCCGCGCCCGGTACGGCGACCGCCTCCCGCCGGTGGTCGTCACCGAGAACGGCTGCGCGTACGACGGTCTGGACGACCGGGACCGCATCGCCTACCTGGACGGCCACATCCGCGCGCTGCACCGGGCGGTGGAGGCGGGTGTGGACGTGCGCGGCTACTTCGTGTGGTCGCTGATGGACAACTTCGAGTGGGCGGAGGGCTACGCCCGCCGCTTCGGGCTGGTCCACGTCGACTTCCGCACGCTGGAGCGGACCCCGAAGGCGTCGTACGGCTGGTTCAGGGAGCTGCTGCGCGAGCAGCGCGCGTGATCAGAAGCCCAGGCGGCGCAGCTGCTTGGGGTCCCGCTGCCAGTCCTTGGCGACCTTCACGTGGAGGTCCAGGAACACCGGGGTGCCGAGGAGTGCCTCGATCTGCTTGCGGGACTTGATGCCGACGTCCTTCAGGCGCTTGCCCTTGGGACCGATGACGATGCCCTTCTGGCTGGGGCGCTCGATGAAGAGGTTGGCGTGGATGTCGAGGAGGGGCTTGTCGGCGGGGCGGTCCTCGCGCGGGAGCATCTCCTCGACGACCACGGCGATGGAGTGCGGGAGCTCGTCGCGGACGCCCTCCAGGGCCGCCTCGCGGATCAGTTCCGCGACCATGACCTGCTCGGGTTCGTCGGTGAGGTCGCCCTCGGGGTAGAGGGCGGGGCCCTCCGGCATCAGGGGGATGAGGAGGTCGGCCAGCAGGTCGACCTGCTGGTTCGCGGTCGCCGAGACCGGGATGATCTCGGCCCAGGTGATGCCCAGCTCCTGGCCCAGCTGGTCGACGGCGATCAGCTGCTCGGCCAGCGCCTTGCCGTCCACCAGGTCGGTCTTGGTGACGATCGCGATCTTCGGGGTCTTCTTGATCCCGGCCAGTTCCTTGGCGATGAAGCGGTCGCCGGGGCCGATCTTCTGGTCGGCGGGGATGCAGAGGCCGATCGCGTCGACCTCGGCCCAGGTGGTGCGGACCACGTCGTTCAGCCGCTCGCCGAGCAGGGTGCGCGGCTTGTGCAGTCCGGGGGTGTCCACCAGGATCAGCTGCGCGTCCTCGCGGTGCACGATCCCGCGCACGGTGTGCCGGGTGGTCTGCGGCCGGTTCGAGGTGATCGCCACCTTCTGCCCGACCAGAGCGTTCGTGAGGGTGGACTTGCCCGCGTTGGGGCGGCCCACGAAGCAGGCGAAGCCGGCCCGGTGGACAGCTTCGGCAGGCTGCTCGGATGACTGGGTACGAACACTCATGCCGCCCATTCTCCCTGATCCGGGAAGCCGCGCCGTACCACTGTCCGGAACGGGCCGGGCAAGGCACCCGTGAGGGCCCCCGCCCGGCCCGTTCGCACGGTGGGATCAGTCGAAGACGAACGGGCCCGGCGACTGCGGCGCGGTCGCCGTGCAGGTGATGGTGATGAAGCCGAACGCGGTCACCTTCAGGGTGCCGCCGAACGCCTCCAGGCTGTCGCCGGAGGCGACGGTGCCGGTGAGCGGGCCGACCTCGAGGGCGTCGCCGGTCGCCATGGCCGGGTTCTTCGTGCCCTTGAAGACGGTGGTGCCGCCGCCGGCCTTCACCAGGGTGAGCCGCGAGACCAGCGAGTCCTGGCCGATCGCGAGGGGGGCGGTGACCGCGGAGGTGGTGATGGTGACGGTGGCGGACGTGCCGTTCTGGGTGGCCGTGAGGGTGGCGTCGCCGCCGCCCCAGCTTCCGCAGTCGGCGTTGACGGTGGCCGACCCGGGGGCGACGGCGGCGGCGGTGGGGGCGAAGGCCAGACCGCAGACGGCGAGAGCGCCGGCCATCAGGGACACACCTGTTCCGAATCGCTTGCCTCTCATGGGATTCCGGTCCCTTTCCGTGGGGGGAACTGCTCGGCAGCGTGGGTCCGGACCCGCCGCGATCACGCCGGCGCTGACGTGCCGTCAGTACCGGCGGGTTCCATTGACGCGCGAGAGGCAGCGCGCGGCAAGGTTGGTTTCCGGCCTACTTACCGCCGGTAACAGACGGGTGCCCTCCGCGGTCTCAGCCCGCGGTGACCGTCTCCCGGACCGTGCCGTCCGTGCCGGCCACCAGGACCGGGGTCGCGGGGCCGCCGAGGTCCCGTACGGCCGCACGGTCCTCGGGCGACGCGGACTCCGCCTCGGTCACCACGGCCGCCGCCTCCAGCGACGTCGCGCCGGACGCCACGGCCATCGCCACCGCCGTCTGCAGGGCGCTGAGCTTCAGGGATTCCAGGGCCACGGTCCCGGCGACATACGTCCGCCCGGTCTCGTCGCGTACGGCGGCTCCCTCGGGCACGCCGTTGCGGGCCCGCGCGGAACGGGCCAGGGTGACGATCTTGCGGTCCTCGGGGTCGAGCGCGCTGCTGTCGGTCATGATCCGAGCATAAAGGGGATTCAGGGCCGGTCGAGGCGGAGGCGGTCCGCTCGCGGCAGACCGGCCACCACCAGGTCGTAGGAGTCCTCGACCAGCTCCCGGACCAGGTGGTCCGGGAGGTCGCCGTCCACCGTCACCGTGTTCCAGTGCCTCTTGTTCATGTGCCAGCCCGGGACGATCAGGTCCGGGTGCTCGGCGCGGAGCCGGATCGCGTCCTCCGGGTCGCACTTGAGGTTGACCTTGAGGGGCCGCGCGTCCAGGTCCGTCAGGGCGAAGAGCTTGCCCAGGACCTTGAAGACCGAGGTCTCCGGGTTGAAGGGGAACTCCTCCACCGTCGCGTTGAAGGACAGGCACAGGGTGCGCAGCTCCTGCGGGGTCACTCCGGCTTCTCCTCCTCGTCCACCGGGGCCACCGGCTCCACCAGCACCGTCACGATCTTGTTCCGGCGCCCGGCCGACGCCTCGGCCGTGAGCCGCAGCCCGCGGGCGTCGGGGAGCGCGACCACGGACGAGGCGCCCGCGATCGGCACCCGGCCGAGGTGCTTGGCGAGCAGCCCGCCGACGGTCTCGACGTCCTCGTCGTCGTACTCCTCCAGGCCGTACAGCTCGCCCAGGTCGGTGATGTCGAGGCGGGCGGTGACCCGGTAGCGGTCCTCGCCCAGCTCCTCCACGGGCGGCAGCTCACGGTCGTACTCGTCGGTGATCTCGCCGACGATCTCCTCGAGGATGTCCTCGATGGTGACGATGCCGGCGGTGCCGCCGTACTCGTCGACGGCGACGGCGACGTGGTTGCGTTCCTTCTGCATCTCGCGCAGCAGGTCGCCCGCGTTCTTGGTGTCCGGCACGAAGAACGCGGGGCGCATCGCCGTGGACACCAGTTCGCTCTCGGCGTCCCGGCTGATGTGCGTCTTGCGGGCCAGGTCCTTGAGGTAGACGATCCCGACGATGTCGTCCTCGCTCTCGCCGGTCACCGGGATGCGGGAGAAACCGGAGCGCAGGGCGAGGGTGAGGGCCTGGCGGATGGTCTTGTACCGCTCGATCACCACGAGGTCGGTGCGCGGCACCATGACCTCGCGCACGAGCGTGTCACCCAGTTCGAAGACCGAGTGCACCATGCGGCGCTCCTCGTCCTCGATCAGCGACTCCTTCTCCGCGAGGTCGACCATCGCGCGCAGCTCCGCCTCGGAGGCGAAGGGTCCGCGCCGGAAGCCCTTGCCGGGGGTGAGCGCGTTGCCGATGAGGATGAGGAGCGACGGGACCGGCCCCATGATCCTCGCCAGCGGCAGCAGGACGTACGCGGCGGCCGTGGCGGTGTTCAGCGGGTGCTGGCGGCCGATGGTGCGCGGGGAGACCCCGACGGCGACGTACGAGACGAGGACCATGATCGCGATGGCGATCAGCAGTGCCTCGGCGGTCCCGTCGAACTCGCGCAGACAGCCGTAGGTGATCAGGGAGGCGGCTGCCATCTCGCAGACGACGCGGACCAGCAGCGCCACGTTGAGGTAGCGGGTGGGGTCGTCGGCGATCTGCGCGAGCCTGGCGCCGCCCCGGCGGCCGGAGCGTACGGCCTCCTCGGCGCGGAAGCTGGAGACGCGGGCGAGGCCGGCCTCCGCGCAGGCGGCCAGCCAGGCCACGACCACCAGGGCGATCGCGCCGAGGACGAGCGTCGGACTCATGACACGGTCGGGGCCGGGGACGGGCCGGTGAGGCCCTTCTCCGCGCGCCAGCCGTCCACGATGGCGGCCTGCAGGCCGAACATCTCGGCCTTCTCGTCCGGTTCCTCGTGGTCGTAGCCCAGCAGGTGCAGCACACCGTGGACGGTGAGCAACTGGAGCTCCTCGTCCATGGTGTGCCGCGTCGGCGCTTCCTCGCCCTGCTTGGCGGCGACCTCGGGGCAGAGCACGATGTCGCCGAGCAGCCCCTGCGGGGGCTCGTCGTCGTCCTTGGACGGGGGCCGCAGCTCGTCCATCGGGAACGACATGACGTCCGTCGGCCCGGGCAGGTCCATCCACTGGATGTGCAGCTGCTCCATGGCGCCCGTGTCCACGACGATCACCGAGAGTTCGGAGAGCGGGTGGATACGCATCCGTGCGAGCGCGTAACGGGCGATGTCGAGGATCGCCTGCTCGTCGACCTCGGTTCCGGACTCGTTGTTGACGTCGATCGACATCTGGTGCTCGGTCTACTTCCCCTTGTGCCCGGACTTGCCCCGGCCGCCCTTGTGGGTGCCGTTCTGGGTGCCGTGCTGGCTGTCGTACTGCTCGTACGCGTCGACGATACGGCCCACCAGCTTGTGCCGGACGACGTCGTGGGACGACAGCCGGGAGAAGTGGACGTCGTCCAGGCCCTCCAGGATGTCCTGCACCTGCCGCAGTCCGGACTTGGTGCCGTCGGGCAGGTCGACCTGCGTGACGTCACCCGTGATGACTATCTTCGAGTCGAAGCCGAGACGGGTGAGGAACATCTTCATCTGCTCGGGGCTGGTGTTCTGGGCCTCGTCGAGAATGATGAAGGCGTCGTTCAGCGTCCGGCCGCGCATGTACGCCAGCGGCGCGACCTCGATGGTCCCGGCCGCCATCAGGCGCGGGATCGAGTCGGGGTCGAGCATGTCGTGCAGCGCGTCGTACAGCGGGCGCAGGTACGGGTCGATCTTCTCGTAGAGCGTGCCCGGGAGGAATCCGAGCCGCTCGCCGGCCTCGACCGCCGGACGGGTCAGGATGATGCGGTTGACCTGCTTGGACTGCAGGGCCTGCACCGCCTTGGCCATGGCGAGGTACGTCTTGCCGGTGCCCGCCGGGCCGATGCCGAAGACGATGGTGTGCTTGTCGATCGCGTCCACGTAGCGCTTCTGGTTGAGCGTCTTGGGGCGGATCGTGCGGCCGCGCGAGGACAGGATGTTCTGCGTGAGCACCTGGGCCGGGGTCTCCTGGCCGTCGCTCTCCCCGTTCTCGCTCGCCTTGAGCATGGCGATCGAGCGTTCCACTGCGTCCTCCGTCATCGGCTGCCCGGTGCGGAGCACCAGCATCATCTCGTCGAACACGCGCGAAATGAGGGCGACCTCGGTAGCGTCGCCGACCGCGCTGATCTCATTGCCCCGGACGTGGATGTCGGCCCCCGGGAAGGCCTTCTCGATCACGCGCAGGAGGGCGTCCCCGGAACCCAGCACGGTCACCATGGGGTGCTGGGCGGGGACGGTGAGCTGCACTCTCGCCTGCCCCTGCGCGGGGGTGTGAGCTGTGGGTGTCTGAGTCATGGGCCGGCTCTGAAGGCCTGCGGATCCTCCTCGTCACGGCCGCACTGCGGAGGGCGGCCTCGCGATTCCCAGGGTACGACGGAGGGGTGACAAGCCCGTAGGGCTTTTAACCGACCGAGTCGGGACCGTGTCCCGGGGCGGTGTCCCGGGCCCGTGGCCCGCGCCCCGGCCCACCGAGCCGGGACCGTGCCCCAGGCCCCATGGCCCACTCCTCAGCCGACCGAGTCGGGGGGTGGGGTGGGCATGGGGCGGGGGTCCAGGGGGCGGGAGCTCCCTGGCGGG
>NZ_JAGMUJ010000095.1 GCF_019049255.1 Streptomyces sp. AC558_RSS880
AGCGAGCAACTCCCGTGGTCCTTCCTCACCCACACCGGCCTGATCATTCACCCCTCACCACCACAGAACTAACGAAAAACTCAGTAGGGCGTGTATCGAAAGTGGATCTTGAGCGTGGGATGATCTTGGTTTGTGGCGCGAGGAGACCTGACGGACGAGCAGTGGGCGGTGCTCGAGCCGCTGCTGCCAAAGGGAAAGAAGCCGGGCCGGCCGCCGAAATGGAGCCGGCGGCAGCTGATCGACGGCATACGGTTCCGGGTCCGCACCGGCGTCCCGTGGCGGGACTTGCCCGAGCAATACGGGCCGTGGGGCCGGGTGTACGACCTGTTCCGGCGCTGGCAGCGGAACGGCACCTGGCAGCGCATCTTCACCCAGCTCCAGGCCCGGGCCGACGCGAAAGACCTGATCACCTGGGATATCAACGTCGACTCCACGGTCTGCCGGGCCCATCAGCACGCCGCCGGGGCACGGAAAAGGGGGACCTGCAGAAGGAGCCGCCCGGCGGGGTCGCCGTCGAACCGGACGATCACGGGCTCGGCCGCTCGCGCGGCGGCCTTACCACCAAGCTGCACCTGGCCGTCGAGCAGGGCCAGAAGCCCATGTCGATCGTGATCACGGCAGGACAGCGCGGGGACTCCCCGCAGTTCGAGGTCGTCCTGAGCCGCATCAGGGTCCCGCGGCTGGGGCCGGGCAGGCCACGCACCCGGCCCAGGCGGGTGCGCGCCGACAAGGCGTACGCCTCCCGCAAGAACCGCGCCTATCTGCGTCATCGTGGCCTCCCCTGCACCATTCCGGACAAGGCCGATCAGGTCCGCAACCGCAAGAAACTTGGCTCCTGCGGCGGCCGTCCGCCGAAGTTCGACCCGGAGGACTACAAGGCCCGGCACGCGGTGGAATGTGGCATCAACCGCCTCAAGAGGCACCGCGCCGTGGCCACGAGGTACGACAAGCTTGCGGTCCGTTACGAGGCGACCGTTCTCGTCGCGGCCATCAATGAGTGGCTCTGACCGGCACGTTCGACATATGCCCTGGACGCTATAATGCGGGCCATGGAGTGCTTTGCCGCTTGGCGCACGCGTCACTGAGGGCCCGGCTCACCGCCGATCCCATCGGCCGGGAGCGGGCCGACCGATGCCCTTCTTTGTCCCGGGTATCAAGCCCTCAGCCCGAAAGGCGCACTTCCATGCTCATTCGCGCGTTCACTCAGCACGACCTGGCACCACTGACCGAACTGACCATCGAGACGTTCCGGCCGTTCTACGAGGACTCCTTCCGGCCCTTGGTGGGCGAGGCCGTCTTCGCCAACCAGCACGGCAACTGGCGCGACGACTACCGCAAGCAGGTCGCCGAACTCCATGCACCCGAGCGGCACACGTACGTCGCGGTCGCCGAGGCCGAGGACGGCATCGCGGGCTACGTGGCGTGGAGCGTCGACCCGGCTCGCAGGAACGGCAGTGTCACGATCCTCGCCGTCTCGGCCAAGCACCGCAGACACCATGTGGGCACCGCCCTGTGCGAGCACGCCTTCGAAAAGATGCGAACCCTCGGAGCCGAGGTAGTCGAGATCGGTACCGGAGGAGACCCCTTCCACGCACCCGCCAGGGCCCTGTACGAGAGGCTCGGGTGCACCCCGCTCCCGGTCGCGGTCTACTACCGACAGCTCTGAGCCGAAACCCCTCCGGGACGGGTGCCATCACACACCCGTCCCGGGCTCGGCGAGTACCCATCCAATTCCACTTCCGATACACGCCCTACTGAGTTTTTCGTTAGTTCTGTGGTGGTGAGGGGTGAATGATCAGGCCGGTGTGGGTGAGGAAGGACCACGGGAGTTGCTCGCT
>NZ_JAGMUJ010000096.1 GCF_019049255.1 Streptomyces sp. AC558_RSS880
CCCGGCAGTGAGATCTCCGCGGCAGTCGGGTTGGATAGCGATGCGGCGTGACAGCCAGAAGCAGGGGGAGGAGATTTGTTCACGTTCCTTGTGCTGGGTTGCGTCCTGGGAAGTGGTGTACGGGTTCCCACCTGATCCGGGGGTTTGCTCCGGCATCGGGATGGTGCCCGCATAGTTGAACGGCCACCGGCTGATCTTCGAGATGTCGAAGCTCGAAGGAGATCAGCACGATGACCGCACCCGACAGTCTGCCCCTGCACGCCCTCGCCGAGGACAACCTCGCCGCGGCGAGTCCCGACCTGCTGCGCGCGATGATCAAAACGTTCGCCGATGCCCTCATGTCCGCGGAGGCCGACACCCTCTGCAACGCCGAATACGGGCAGGTCAGCGACGAGAGGGTCAACCACCGCAACGGCTATCGCCCGCGGGAGTGGGACACCCGGGCCGGCACGGTCGAGCTGGCCGTTCCCAAGCTGCGGTCCGGCAGCTACTTCCCGCACTGGCTCCTGGAACGCCGCCGCCGGGCCGAGCAGGCCTTGATCTCGGTGGTCGCCACCGCCTACCTCCTCGGTGTTTCCACCCGCCGAGTGGAGAAACTCGCCGAGTCCCTCGGCGTCACCCAGCTGTCGAAGTCCCAGGTCAGCGCGATGGCCAAGCACCTGGACGAGCAGGTCGCCGCCTTCCGCAACCGGCCCCTGGACGCCGGCCCGTACTCGTTCGTCTGGGTCGACGCCCTGACACAGAAGGTCCGCGAGGGCGGCCGGATCGTCAACGTGCATGCGCTGATCGCGGTCGGTGTCAACGCCGACGGCCACCGCGAGATCCTCGGCATCGACGTCGCCACCGCCGAGGACGGCGCCGGCTGGCTAGCCTTCCTGCGCTCGCTCATCGCCCGCGGCCTGTCCGGCGTCCAGCTCGTCATCTCCGACGCCCACGCCGGCCTGGTGGACGCGATCGGCGCGGTGCTGCCCGGCGCCTCCTGGCAGCGCTGTCGCACCCACTATGCGAGGAACTTGCTGAGCCAGGTGCCGAAGTCGGCTCAGCCGTGGGTGGCCACGTTGCTGCGGACTGTCTTCGAACAGCCCGACACCGACGCCGTGAAGGCCCAGATGCGGCATGTCCTGGACGCCTTGGAGGCCAAGTTCCCCAAGGTCGCAGCCCACTTGGACGCCGCCCAGCACGACCTGCTGGCCTTCACCGCCTTCCCGCGAGAGATCTGGCGGCAGATCTGGTCGAACAATCCGCAGGAACGGCTGAACAAGGAGATCCGGCGTCGCACCGACGTGGTCGGCATCTTCCCCGACCGCACCGCCGTCATCCGCCTCGTCGGGGCGGTGCTGGCCGAGCAGAACGACGAGTGGACCGAGGCCCGCCGCTACATGGGCCGCGAACTCCTCGCCAAGGCCCGCCTCCACCCGATCGAGTCAGAAAACGACGACACCGTCCTGCCCACCGAACTCACCGCATAGCCTCAAACGAGATCACCGAGTGGCCGTCGATACACCACTCCAGCGGACGTGACCCTTGTGCTGGGCTTTGTGCTGGTCACCCTCGCCATCGTCCTGGCCGTCATCGGGGTGCACGCTCTGCTGCTCGGCCGTATGCCCGGTCGATGGCTCCAGCAGCGAGTACGGCAACCCAGATCCTGGGGAGCAGGGGCGATCCTGATACTGATCAGCTGGAACTTGCGCTCTCCATCGCTCCTGGTCGTCGGTGTCGGCCTCGTCGCGATTGGACATGCAGTGAAGACCCCGCGATGACGCGGGCCGACCCTTGAGGTTAAACGTCAAGCTAAAGGTCTGAACAACCGGGCCGAGAACAGCCACCAGCCCACCCGGCAGCGCGAACGCGCGATGAAGGGCTTCCGATCGGCGGGCGCGGCACAACGGTTTCTGTCCGCGTTCAGCGGCATTTCATCGCACTTTCGGCTCCACCGTCCTCTCATGAGCGCACCCGACTACCAGGCCGAGATGACCATTCGCTTCGCCATCTGGGACCACATCACCGGCCCCAGGAGCCGGCCCACCACAGCCTGAACGCACGCCTGGACCAAGGACCTACCAGGCCCCGACGCACCGTCAGACACCCAGGCACCCGACAACGTGACAACGCCCCTGAGAGGCCACGGCTATGTGAGTGGTCTTTGCCAATACGGCAAGGAAGATGGTCGGAGCTCAACTCAACAGGCACATTTCATCCATGACCGATCAACAACAGACCGTGCATGAGGTCATGAGTCTCCTGGCGCCGTCCATGGCTGCGGACGGCCCCGTTCACCAGGTTGCCACCCGGTTCGTGCAGACCTACAGCCTGACGCGTGTCGACCCCGACTTCCACGAATTGTTCGCCGAGACCGTCGAGGTTTGGCACAGCTTCGACCACGAGACTGTTTCGCTGTCCGGCGGTGAGTTCGCGGGTGCGATGGTGCGGATGCTCCGCGCGGCCAAGGACGTGGTCTGTGGCCACTGCGACCGGATCTGGTCCCTCACGGTTGACCACGGCGGCTTCGCACTGGCCGCGACCGCCTCCGGTGAACTGGAGGACGACACCCCGGTGCGCATCTCCCGCTGCCTGCTGGTGACCGTTCGCGATGGCCGCATCACCCGTATCGATGAGTTCGGCGACCAGCGGCAGCGCACACCACTCGACGAGGCCCTCCGAGCGGCCGGCCGATTCCGCAGCTAGACCCCAGCCCCGAACACCTCCCGGCAAGGATTCACCATGGACGTCTTCCTCACGGGCGCGAGCGGCTACATCGGCGGAGCCGTCGCCCAGCGCCTGATCCGCGACAAGCACACCGTGCGCGGCCTGACCCGCACCCCCGGCGTGGTCGATGCTCTCGCCTCGGCGGGCATTAAGCCGGTCGTCGGCGACCTCAACGACACCGCCCTGCTTGAGCGGGAAGCCCGGCGGGCGGACGCGGTGATCAACACCGCCAACAGCGATCACCGCGGCGCCGTCGAAACCTTCATCGCTGCGCTGCGCGGCTCGGGAAAGGTACTTGTCCACACCAGCGGAACCAGCGTCATCGGAGATGACGCCCAGGGGCAAAGCGCCTCCGGCACGGTCTTCGACGACTCCATTGCGTTCAGTCCGGGTAACCATCCCATCCGCCGCGCCCGCTACGACGTCGAGCGCACTGTCGTCGATGCCGGCGACACGGGGCTGCGCACGGTCGTATTGTGCAACTCGCTGATCTATGGCAACGGAACGGGCCCCCGCCCGCAGACGGTGTTGATCCCACCGCTAGTCAACCAGGCCCTCGGCAGTGGCATCGTCCGCGTGGTCGGACGCGGCCTCAACCGATGGTCGACCGTACATCTCGACGACATGACCGACCTCTACCAGCTGGCTCTCACCGAGCCCGCAGCCGCCGGGTTCTACTTCGTGGAGGGGGGCGAGGACGCCTCGTTCGCCGAGATCGGACAGGCAATCGCCCGCCGTCTTGGCCTGGGGCCGGTCCAGCCGTGGGACCTGGAGTCTGCCGGGGCCGCGTGGGGTGAGGGATTCGCCCGCTATGCGCTCGGCACCAACAGCCGCGTCCGCGCCACCCGCGCTCGAGCTCTCGGCTGGCGACCCTCGCGTCCATCCGTAACCGACTGGATCGAACGCGACATGCCCCTGCCGTGATCCGGGCAATCCGCAGTGGGCACCGCGCCCGTCAAATAGAAAGCGCCCCTGCGCTGCATCCGCGACCACGCCCATAGAGCTCGTAACACGATCTTGCTGAAACGTCCTGGTTGGCCGTGACCGATGTGAGGATTCGGCCGTTCGTGAGGGTGTGACTACCCGGCCGTGGATCGTGGACGATGACTTGTGGGCGCTGATCGAACCGCTGCTGCCGCCGTGGTCGGAGAAGGCGCCGGGGCCACGACCGGTGGCGGACCGGCTCTGCCTCCAGGGCATCCTGTACGTCCTCCACAACGACATGGCCTGGCAGCTCCTGCCGCTGGAGCTGGGGTTCGGCTCGGGACAGACATGCTGGCGCCGCCTGGACCGGTGGCAGAAAGCAGGAGTCTTCGACCGGCTGCACCGGACCCTGCTCGCGGAACTGAACGCGGCCGGCGAACTCGACTGGTCACGTGCGTGCGTGGACGGCTCTCACATCCGCGCGAAGAAGGGGGCGCCGACACCGGTCCGTCGCCGGTCGACCGGCGGAAGACGGGCAGCAAACACCACCTGATCTGCGACGGACACGGCACCCCGCTCAAGGTCATCACCACCGCGGCCAACGTCAACGACGTCACCCAGACCCTCGCCCTGGTCGACGGCATCCCACCCGTCGCCGGCCGCCCCGGCCGGCCCCGTCGCCGGCCCGACGCCCTGCTCGGCGACAAGGGCTACGACTCCAACGCCCACCGCGCCGAATTACGTCGCCGACGGATCCTGCCCGTCATCTCCCGCAAGGGGGCCCCAAACATCAAGGGCCTGGGCAAGCTCCGCTACGTCGTCGAGCAGACCTTCGCCCTGCTCCACCACTTCAAACGCCTCGCCGTCCGCTGGGAACGCCGCACCGAACTCCACGACGCCTTCCTCTCCTTGGCCTGCAGTCTCATCTGCTGGCGACGGCTTCGGAGACCCAAGAACGACTGACCGGCGTCGGGGCAGGCCAGGGCTCCAGTGGGCTGCTTCAGAACGTTGGTACCCTCCGCATCTACGGCGAGGCGGGAGAGACGATCATGGGAGCAGAGCCGTCGACTCCTCCGGGCCGCTGGTTCAGAGGAACTGGCCTCGGTGTCCTCTTCGGTGGGCTGACCGCGGTGGTATCCACTCCTGCCATAGGGAGTGCATGGGCTGCTTGTGACATCGGCAACGGCGTAACCAATGGCATGACCTTGCTGTTTCTTGCGCCTCTCATATGGATCGCCGCTGCGGTTACGTGGGTGATCCTGCACAGCACCCTCGGAAGACGTCACCGCAGGACAGCCCTGACCGCAGGGCTCATCTTCACCCTGTGGTTCACCTGGTTCCTTGTCACCTGGCTCGGCATGCCGGACTCCTACCCCGCCCCGTTGTGCCCGGGCAACGTCCCACCCTGGTGGCCGAGCTTCATCCCGGCATGACTCCGGCGTAGCCCGTGAACGACCTCGATGTCGGCAACCTATTCAACAACGCCCCCGACCAGCCGCAGCACGCCAGCAAGATCGTGTTACGAGTTCTTACTGACTTCGGCTCGTTAGGGTGAGCTGCCTTGAAGTCCCTGGCGGGTTCGGTGTGGTGACTGTATTTCGTGGTGTGTGAGGTATGCGGATGGGGGCGGGCTGACGGCTGTGGGACGTCGGCGCCGGGAGTCGGTGCGGATGCAGGCGGCCGAGTGGTTCGAGCAGAAGATCAAGCCGCCGGAGGTGGCGCGGCGTCTGCGGGTGAGCCTGAAATCGGCCTACCAGTGGCACCAGTTGTGGCGGGCGGGTGGTCGTGAGGGTCTGGTCTCGCGTGGCCCGGGCGGGTCGCGATGCCGTCTGTCGCCGCGCTGCCTGGAGAAGCTCGCCGGGTATCTCGAGCAGGGTCCGGCCGCGCACGGCTGGGTGGAGGACCAGGTGTGGACGGCGGCGCGGGTGGCGACGCTGATCGGCAGGAAGTTCCACGTGTCCTACAGCGTCTCCGGCGCCACGAGGCTGATGCACCGGCTCGGCTTCAGTCCGCAAATCCCCGCACGCAGGGTGGCCGAGCGCGACGAGAGGGCCGTCACCGTGTGGAAGGAGGCGGCCTGGGCGGAGGTAAAAGAGCCCGGGCGGCCTGCGGAGGCTACCTCTGCTTCGAGGACGAAGCCGGGTTCACCCGCCGGCCGCCCAAAGGACGCACCTGGGGCCGGCGCGGCCACACCCCGCAGGTGACGGTGAGCGGCCGCCGCTCGGGACGCCTGTCGGTGGCCGGGCTGACCGCCGTGCGGCCGGGTTCCCGCACCCGGCTGTGCCACCGCCTGCGCACTCACCGAGCGGGCAAAAGCACGCGCCGCAGTATGGGCGAGCGGGACTTCATCGCGCTGATCGACGGCGTCCACCAGCTCGTCAAGGCACCGATCGTGCTGGTGCGGGACCGCCTCAACACCCACGTCTCCCACGCCATGCGTGAGCTGATCGCCGAGCGTGCATGGCTGACGGTGTTCCTGCTGCCCGCCTACTCGCCCGACCTCAACCCGGTCGAGTGGGTATGGGCGCACGTCAAGCGCAGCCGTGCCAACCTCGCCGTCGTCGCCCTGGACCGACTCGAGACCCTCGTACGCAACCGGCTCAAGCGCCTTCAGTACCGGCCAGACGCCCCCGACGGCTTCATAGCCGGCACCGGCCTGACCCTCGACGAACCAACCTCACCCTGACAAGCCGAAGTCAGTAGAGGGCGTCTGAAAAGCCTGTCAGCGGGAAAATTCCTGACAGCGGGGTGGTAACGCACGTTCGGGGGGCTGGGGTGTGCGGGCTGCGTACCCGTTACCCAACGGATCTGTCTGATCCGGAGTGGGAGATCATCAGGCCGCTGGTTCCGCAGGTCAAACCTGGCGGGCGGCCGGCAAAGCACGCTCGGCGGGAGCTCCTCAACGCGTTGGCGTACTGGTTGCGGGCCGGCTGCGCCTGGAGGCTCCTGCCGCATGACCTGCCGCCGTGGCAGACGGTCTATCACTACTGGCGACAGTGGCAGAAGGAGGGCGTGTGGGAGCGGATGCTGACGACTCTGCGTGAGCGCGAGCGGATGGAGCACGGCCGTGATCCGACTCCCAGCGCTGCCATCGTGGACAGCCAGAGTGTCCGGGCCACGGAGCGTGGTGGGCTGCATGGCTACGACGGCGGCAAGAAGGTCAGCGGTATCAAACGCCATCTCCTGGTCGACACCTGTGGCACCGTCCTGCTCACCTGCGTCAGCCCGGCCAACGTCGGTGACCGTGATGGCGCCGCAGTCCTTTTCTCCCGGGCCGCGGAGAACTTTCCACGCCTGCGGCATGTGTGGGCGGACCAGGGCTATCGCGGCACCGACTTCCACGCCTGGACCCAGGAAGCCACGGGCATCACCGTACAGATCGTGCAGCGTCGCGACGGCGGCTTCCGCTCAACGTGGGTCAAGGCAGGGACACGACCACCTGCGGTACCGCTCTTCGCGGTAGTCCCGCGACGTTGGGTGGTGGAGAAGACGTTTGCCTGGCTGGGACGGTGTCGCCGACTGTCGAAGGACTATGAATACCTGCGGGTCAACTCGGAGAACGTCATCTATCTCGCCATGGCCATGCTTCTCCTTCGCCGCCTCGCAAGATCAGCCCGCTGACAGGCTTTTCAGACGCCCTCTATGTGCTTACTCAGCGTTGGTGTTGTTGGTCTGCGGTTCGAGGTCGATTTCGTGGAGGGCCAGGATGAGGTGGCTCTCGACGTCTGTAGTGGCCTCGAGGGTTGCCTGTAGCTCCTGCCGGCCGTGGTCGAGGAAGGCGTCGATGGAGGCTTTGACGGGAGGCGCGGGGGGAAGAGCGGCGGCGTACAAGGCGGCTGTCAGCCTGCTGTCGACGTCCGTGGTCGCGTCCAACGCGTTGGTCAGGCGCTGCATGGCGGAGACCAGCACGTCATCTACCGGCTGGGCGGCACTGCGCCTGGGCGAGTTGCTCACAGTGCGCCTCCTTCGTCCTGGTCCTGGAGCATGCGCTCAAGGCTCTGACGTGCCCGGCGCAGGTTCTGGCGGACGTTGGCACTGGGGACTCCCAGGGCCTCGGCGGTCTGTGCTGGCGTGGCCCCGTCGATCTCGAAGGCCATCACCGTGCGTTGCAGAACAGGGAGCTTCCGCAACAGGCGCACGAGGTCGACCTGCTCGGTGATTTCGCCGCAGGGGTCAGGCACACCCGCTTCGGGTAGGTCGGCGGGGTCCGAGGACCAGGTTCTCTGCTTGTCTTTGGCCTTGAGCCACATGCGCCAGGCGGTGGTCCGCAGCCAGGCCTCGGGGTGTGTCACTGACCCCCATGCCCGTGCCAGCTGTACGAAGGCGCTCTGTACGGCGTCCTCAGCGTCGTGCCGACCCGCCCCGGCGGCGATCAGGAACCCGACGGTCGGGACGAAGCGGATCCGGAAGAGAGTCCCGTACTGCTGTTCCTGTTCCGGTGACAGCCCCTGCTGCTCGTGGGGCCGCCTGGGGCGTTCTTCGACAAGCAGCGTGGTGCCTTGCTCGTACTCGGTACGTGCGCTCTGCAGCAGCGTGCGCCAGGACTTGACGGTAGGGCGCCTGCGAAGCAGGGCGCGCCGTTCTCGTTCGGTCATGCCACCCCATACGCCGAACTCGACTCGATTGTCGAGTGCGTCGGCGAGGCACTCAGTTCTCACGGGGCAGCCGGTGCATACCGCCTTGGACCGGTCCTGTGCCGCGGACTGTACGAACAACTCGTCCGGATCAGTGGTACGGCAGGCTGCCTGAGCCGACCACTCAATCACCCACGATGACACTGCCGCCCCCTTGCTTCTCCATCGCCCGCGGTCCGCCGACTTCAATGGTGATCTTGTCCTGTTCATCCATGACCCGGCTGCCGCTGGGCAGTCCTCGGATCATCTCGCTGCGATGTCTGCTGCGGATGCGGGCCATGCTGGTACGTCCGTGCACCCGAATCCACATCCGCAGCGCGCTCGTGAGGTATCCGGCCCCGGCGGCGAGGGCTGCAATCTCATACTCCTGCATCGCTGGGGCTCCTGATCGTGGAAACGTGGGCTCGACTGTCGAAGGGTGAGTGCCTTCGAGGGACCTGCTGCGTGACCTCGGTGCCGCGTCTTTTTGAGTTTTTTCTTCCAGACGGGCGAAAAAGGTGGTCGGGCGTGCACGGGGCGGACAGCGGTGACGGCGTCAGTTCATGAGGGGAAGCCGCCGATGCTGGTGAGGAGGTGTTGCTGCTGGGGATGCAGGCGTGGCCAGTCGCGGCGTTGGGCCTGGATCCATAAGGCGATGCGTGGCGAGACCACACCCCCACGGCGCGCCGCGCACAGCCGGCACCCGAACACCACCGGACCCCACTTCCCTAGTAGCTCCCCCGCTCGAAGGGTGGCCCGAACCGCTTGATGGACCAGCAGGTGCAGTTCTCGCCCTCGTACAACTCCTCATCGCACTGTTCGTGGGGCTCCCGCACCTGCCGTCGCTTCGGAGCCGCCGCCGGCGCGGGCTGCGGGACGGGCTGCGCCGGAGCCGGGTCGGCGGTCAGCGTGGTCCCGCCCATTCCACACCCAGCTCCCGCAGCGCGGCGAGTTGGTCGGTGTCCAGCCGTTCCCTTCTCGATTTGGTGTTCGATGTCCATACGCCCAGCTTTACGACCACCGGCTGCGCCTCGGCGTCGACTGTGATCTCCTCGGTGTGCCCGCGTGGTACCGGGCGGTGGGCGCCTTCCCGTTCCACCCACTGGGCCAGGGCCGTCAGGCCCCGCTGGAATGCCTGTTGCGCCTTGTTCGGCCCCTTCGTCGTGCGCCGGGTCGGCGGGGCGGGAGCCGGCGTCTCGAGCGGCTTGATGCCCAGCCCGGTCAGCCGCTCTTGCTGCTCAGGCAGGAGCCGCGCCCAGGTGCTCGGCTTGCGCTGCTGCTGGAGCCACGTGCCGATGTCGTCGCCATCGAAGGTGACCCCGGGTGCGATGTCGGGCAGCATCCCGTCGGCGTCGACCAGGCCGGCGAGCACTCGGTAGTGGCGTTGCCAGTTGAGTGGCCAGGGGCAATTCCAGTCGGGGTCGATCGCGGCCAGCTGCTCCGCGCGTTCTGCCGCCCGCTTCGGGTCCTTGCCCAGGCCACCTTGACGCCTCAGGTTGGCCATGTGTTGCCCGATGGGTACGGGGCCGCCGCCGGCTGGGTCGTCCCAGACGGCGTCCTGCCTCGGCGCCAAGTGCCCGGTGGCCCGGCGGTAGGACCGGAGCGTGGCGAGCTTGGTTTCCCAGGCTTCTTCGCCTGGTTCCCACACCATCCCGGCTTCGTCGAGCAGCTCCTTGCGGTGTGAGTCGAGTTCCCCGGCGCGCAGTGCCTTCCGCTGCTGGTGGACCCATCGGCCAAGCGGAAACGACTTCGTTGCCCCGACCTGGACCTCGACGTCGTAGGGGACGGCGTAGAGGCCGGAGATTTCGTTCTCCGCGCGCCAATGCAGCAGTGCTTGGTAGCCCTCGAGCCAGACCAGGGATTCGGGCCGGTAGACCCGGGTACGCAGGAAGGCCGCGATGGTGCCGGCGTCGCGTGGGGTGGAGAAGTGCAGCAGGGCGGCTTCGGCGGCGGCCTGCGTGCCGTCCTCCTCCTGGTCCTCGCTGTCGCCCGCGCCGCCGGCCTCGACGATCCGCCCCTCTTCGTCGCGCCGGACATGGATCTTGCGTTTACCGCTGGTGAGCGCGCGGGAGGCGAGTTGCTCGACGAGCCGTTCATCGTGCGAGCGCAGGCCTTGGAGCACGGCCACGAGCGGCTTGAAGCTGGCGGAGGCGACCATGTCGGTCGGGTCTTCGCCGGGCTCTAGGAACACGGGCACGATGATCCGCGCGACCTTCGTGGTGCCGTCGCGGTGGGGCCGCAGTGCGCGGCCGATGTTCTGCACGATCTCTACCTGGGAGCCGCGGGTGTCGGCGAAGCAGACGGCCTCGACTCCCCGCTCGCCGGAGATGTCTACGCCTTCTCCGAGGACGCGGCAGCTGGCGAGGAAGGCGCGGTGGACCCGGCGTCCGGCCGCGTCGATGCCGTTTGCGAACTGGCGCAGCACTTCGCGTCGCTCGGAGACGAGGTGGTCGCCGCACAGCCACGCCGACCACACTCGGTCCGGCGGGACGTGGCGTCCGGCCGCGAGTTCGTAGAACTCCGCGTCGATGGACGACTCCGGCAGCTCTTCCGCAGCCTTCAGGTCCTCGTCGGAGGCGTCGTTCGTGTACAACTCGGCGGCCGTCTGCGGCAACTGCTCTGCGAACGCGGAGGCCTCTTCCACCCGCTGGTGGAACGTCATCACCGTCTTGAGGTTCCACCGGGCGGCGTGCTCCAGGAGCGCGGTCTGCAGCAGGGCCAGACGCCGGCCCCGCCGGGCCTCTTCGGACTCGCCGATCACAGGGGAGGGGTCGCGGACTTCCAGGACGTCGATCTCGAATCCGGCGAGGACGCCTCGTTCGATCGCCTCCGAGAGCCCGAGTTCGGCGATCCACGGCCCATAGGTATGCGAGTCCTGGCCCATCGACGCGAGCTCCGCCTCCTGACCGCCGGTGCCCCTGCGCGGCTGGGGTGAGGCGAGAATGCGTGGGGTGGCGGTGAGGTAGAGCCGGTAGTCGGCGGGGATCCGTTGGTTGTCGTGGATGGCCGCCCATGGTCGGCCGAGATCACCTGCGGTTGAGTGGGCCTCGTCGATGATGGCGAGGTCGAAGCCCGCCATCTGCTGCCCGTACAGCCGCTCCCCGCCCGCCAGAGCGGCCTCCAGCGGCCCGCGCACCTTCCGCTGGCCCTCGGGTGCGTCGATGTCCTCGCGGTCCACCAGGGAGGCATACGTGGCAAACACCACCACCGGCCCGGCCCCGGCCCACAGGGCGAGCTGGATCGGGTTGGTCGTGGTGCGCACGCCCAGCGAGGTGAGCACCGGGTCGTTCTCCAGCGAGCACACCGCCACCATCGTGGCCCGGTGGCCCACCAGCCGCCACGCCTGGGCGGTCTGCACGAGCAGGTCCAGGGTGGGCACGGTCACCAGGATCCGCCCGTCCGGGAAGCACTCCAGCGCGCATGCGGCGGCGGTGATGGTCTTCCCGGATCCGGTCGCGGACACGATCGTCCCCCGCTTCCCCTGAGAGGGCACGGGTGATCTTGCAGGGAATCTCACCCATTTACGGAAGGCAGCCTTCTGGGTTACCTGGTGTTCCCGAAGCTGAATATCCAGCATTTTCCCGGATCCTCCCCGTCTTCTTTTGCGCTCGCTTCAAAATCACAGGGACGGTGTGAAGGGCGGCACGGAGACGGTACCGTCCTCGCTCACGACGATCCGCTCGGCAAGCTGGGCCAAGATCTCAGAGGGGCGCAGCCCTGTCCGGCCGGCCACCACCCGCACCAGCCGACTGGACGCGGAAGACAACCAGACCTCCGCCCGCAGCTCATCCGCTTCCTCCCCCCGCCGCTCCCCGAAGCCGGCGTGTGAAGCAAGAGCACCAGCAGACCGTTCCTCACGCTCGCGGGCCCACACCGAACCCTGAGCGTCCCGTTCCGGCTCGTACACACTCCAACCAGCTGCAGTCATCAAGTCCCTGACGCGCCGCCACTCAGCGTGCTTAGCCAGCCAGATGACAGCCAACCGCTCTCGGTCCATATCGAACGCGTAGAAGGAACCGTTCCCCCTCAACCGCTCCGCGGTTTCCCGCTCACGGACAGCGGCCTCCGCGACCTTCTCCGACACGGCGGCGACGTCTAAGCCATTCGCCTGACGCCGGACCTGATCCCGAGCCACGTCTTGAGCACTCCACATGCGTTTTCCCTTTTTCCGGAAGCGCGAGCACCTGAGCCCGCATCGAGCGGTTGAGGGTGTCTCCTTTTACCGCCAATCCTACATGTGCATCACTTGGAAGGAAGCTCTCACCTGACATCTGACACCAGCGAGCAACCACCACTCTTGCAGCCAGCCCGGCCCGCGAAGCGGGCCCGAACAGTCCTGGAGGCGAAGCCGGAAGGACCGTTCAGGGCGGGGGAGCGCAGCGGACCCGCCCTCAGGCTGAAGCGAAGCGAAAGCCTGACAGCGGGACGATGTCCCGCCCGTTCCGGGAGCGCAGCGCACGGAACGTCAACCCCGATGCGCAGCATCGGGGTTGAGCGGGTGGCGCAGCCACCCGCCAGCGCTCACGCGGAGCGGGAGCGCAACCC
>NZ_JAGMUJ010000097.1 GCF_019049255.1 Streptomyces sp. AC558_RSS880
GAGATGGACGCGATCGTGCTGAAGGCGCTGGTCAAGGACCCCGACTACCGGTACCAGTCGGCCGACGAGATGCGCGCCGACATCGAGGCATGCCTCGACGGCCAGCCCGTCGCGGCGACCGCCGCACTGGGCGCGGTCGGCTACGGCGGCTACCCCGACGACCAGCCGACGACGGCCCTGCGCCAGGGCGCGGACCCCGGTGCCGCGACCTCGATGCTGCCGCCCATGAACCCGGACGACGGCGGCTACGGCTACGACGACCGCCAGAGCCGCCGGCGCCAGCCGAAGAAGAACAACACCTCGACGATATTGCTGGTCGTGGCGGGTGTCCTGGTCCTCATCGGCGCGATCCTGATCGGCCGCTGGGCCATCAGCGGGGGCGGCGGCGTGGGCAACGACAAGGTCGCGACCCCGAACTTCGTCGGCGAGACCAAAGCGGACGCCGAACAACAGGCCATCAACGGCGACGTGAAGCTCACCTTCGAAGAGAAGCCCTGCGAGAACCAGAGCAAGGGCAAGATCTGCGACCAGGACCCCAAGGCGGGCACCAAGGTCGACAAGGACTCCACCATCAACCTGACGGTCTCCACCGGGGCGCCGAAGGTCGAGGTTCCGGACGTCGAGGGCCTCAGCTTCGACGA
Source organism: Streptomyces sp. AC558_RSS880 (assembly GCF_019049255.1). Taxonomy (GTDB): domain Bacteria; phylum Actinomycetota; class Actinomycetes; order Streptomycetales; family Streptomycetaceae; genus Streptomyces. The sequence goes on from NZ_JAGMUJ010000097.1 coordinate 642, forward strand.
CGCGGAAGAAGCCCTGAAGGAGAAGGGCTTCGAGGTCGAGCAGCAGACCGAGGAGTCCACTCAGACACCGGACACGGTGCTCTCCCAGAACCCTGCGGGCGGCACCTCGAAGGAGAAGGGCTCCACGGTCACGCTCACCGTCGCCAAGGAGACGGCCCAGGTGACCGTGCCCAGTCTTCTGGGCAAGACCCCCGATGAGGCCAAGGGGCTGCTGGAGTCCAAGGGCCTGGTACTCGGAGCTCAGACAGAGGAGGAGTCCACGGCCCAGGCCGAGGGAACCATCTTTGAGCAGAGCTTCGCACCCGGCACGGACGTCGACCGCGGCAGCACGGTCACGATCAAGATCGCCAAGGCACCGCAGAACGAGACGTTCGCCATGCCGAAGGTCACCCAGATGACGGTCGCCCAGGCCAAGCAGGTACTCGCCCAGAACGGTCTACAGCTCGAGAGGGTCCAGGGCGGAGGCGACGACAACGCCGTGGTGCTCCAGAGCACTCCGCAGGAAGGCCAGCAGGTCAAGAAGGGCGACAAGGTCACTCTGATCGCCCTCGGCGGCCAGCAGGGCGGCAACGGCGGCAACGACGGCGGCATCTTCGGCGGCATCACCGGCGGCCGCGAGGACGACTGACGCGTAGCCCTCTGCACGAACAGGAGCCCCGGCCCTCTCCGGAGAGGGCCGGGGCTCCTTTTATGAGCCCGTCCTGTACACGCGTCTTCGCTTCGCTCATGCCTTCGCCTGTCACCACTCGTTGATCAGGTGGGGTGGGACATCTGGAGTGCTGCCCCGACCACGAAACCGAAAGGGGCGGAAGTGATCGACGAATCCGCACTCCTGGAGTCGAAGACCCTGCGCAGCAGCGTGCTGGACCGGACGGACGTCCTCGACAAGGTCAAGGCTCTGTCGCTCCTGCCCGACGGGATGCATGTGACGACGGCGATGGTGGCGGCGTACTTCGAGGTCACGGTCGAAGTCGTCCGACAACTGACCAAGCGCCACCGTGAAGAACTCGAAGTCAATGGAATGGCGGTACTCCGAGGCTCTGACCTGCGGCAGTTCGAGAGTGACAACATGTCACTCTCGCTGGCCAGTTATCCACAGGCCCGTCGGAGCCTCACCATCTACTCCCGGCGAGCCGTCCTCAACGTCACGATGCTTCTCCGCGACAGCCATGTCGCCCGCCAGGTACGCACGTACCTGCTCGACATGGAGTACTCGGGTCGCACACAGCCTGTGGATAACCTTCCGGGGCCCGACACCGTCCTGCTCGACGACCGCATCGACCAGCGCATCACCCACATCCTCGGCAAGACCGTCGTGCCGATGTTCAACGCCCTGATCGCCGCATCCGGTGAACACCGCCGCGAACTCATCGAGCTCCGCGAGGACATCGAGAACGTCGAGCGCACGCTGTGCCGGCACCACCGCCGGATCAGCACCCTGGAGGAAGAGATTCCGGCAGACCGGGTCAGGGACTCCATCGCGGCCATGACCTGGCAGGCGTTCGAACGTCACGTGGCCGACCTGCTGCGCCGGGACGGCTGCAGCGACGTCGTCGTACGACAGACCCGCATCGACCGGGGCATCGACATCACCGCGCGGACGGCCGACGGCCGCACCGTCGCGGTCCGGTGCAAGAACCGGGCGGGCCACCGCCACGTGCCGAGCTCGGACATGCAGAGGTTCGCCGGAGCCGCACGAGCCGTCGAACGCGTCGACGTCGCCCTGTTCGTCACCACGTCCTACTTCAGCCACGAAGCGCAGGCGGTCGCCGACCTGGGCGGGGTCCTCACCGTGGACCGTGAGGAACTGGGGGCATGGAGCGCCGGAGCACGGCTGAGGGCGCTGCGCTAGGCCCGGGAGAAGAAGGCCCGAAGCCGCAAAGGCAAGTTGCGGCTTCGGGCCTTCGCCATATTAGGCAACCGACCGCTTCGGCAGGGGGAGTCAGCGCAGTTCCTCCGGCGGTGTCCGCTCCTCGTCCACCTTCTCCGTGCGGACCAGTTCGCCCCACACGATGTACCGGTACTTGCTGGTGTACACCGGCGTGCAGGTGGTCAGCGTGATGTAGTGGCCGGCCTTCTTCTTGCCGGACTCCTTCGGGATCTTCCCGAGGACGTCGACGTTGTACTTCGAGGTCTCGGGGAGGATGCCGTAGACCTTGTAGACGTACCACGTGTCCTTCGTCTCGAAGACGATCGGGTCACCCTTCTCGATCTTGTGGATGCCGTGGAACTTCGCGCCGTGCCCGTCCCGGTGGGCGGCGAGGGAGAAGTTGCCCTTCTTGCCGGAGGTCGGCACGGTCGCCTTCACCGGGTCGGTGTAGTAGCCGGCGACGCCGTCGTTGAGGACCTTCATCGACGTGCCCTTCTCGACGAGGATCTCGTCACCGCTCATCGCGGGCACGTGCAGGAAGCCGATGCCGTTCTTGCTGTCGTAGGCGGCGGGCCCGCCGCCGTCACCACCGTCACCGGACTCCCGGGACCAGGAGTCGCGGACCTTGTCCGCCTGCTTGTCCGCCGCGCGGTCGGCGACGACGTTCGTCCACCACAGCGAGTAGACGACGAACAGACCGAGCACCAGGCCCGCGGTGATGAGCAGTTCCCCGAAGAAGCTGACGGCCATCGCCACGGGACCCATACGGCGGCGCGCCGGAGGCGGCGCGGTCGCGGGCGCGTCGGTGTGCTCTTCGGTGTCGTCGGCGGTCGCTGCCACGTTTCCTCTGCCCTTAACTGACGAGCGCATCCGGCTTGCCCTTGCTGCGCGGCCGTTCCTCGACCATCTTGCCCCAGACGATCAAGCGGTACTTGCTGGTGAACTCCGGTGTGCACGTGGTCAGCGTGATGTAGCGGCCGGGCCCGGTGAAGCCCGATCCCTTCGGCACCGGTTCGAGGACGCTCACGTTGCTCGGCGGCGTGACCGGGAGGATCGACGCCATCTGGTAGACGAAGTACTCGTCCTGCGTCTCCACCACGATCGGGTCGCCCGGCTCCAGCCGGTTGATGTACCGGAACGGCTCCCCGTGCGTGTTGCGGTGTCCCGCCAGCCCGAAGTTGCCGGTCTTCGCGTCCGGCATCGCCGTCTTCAGCGCGCCCTCCGCGTAGTGCCCCACCATGCCCCGGTCGAGCACCTTCTTGCTGTTGATGCCCTCCGCGATCGGCACCACCACGTCCAGCTTGGGGATGTGCAGCAGCGCGAAGCCCTGCCCCGGCTCGAACGCCCCCGGCTTGCGCTCGCCGTTCGCCCAGTCGTTCTGGAGGTCGCTGACCTCCTTGCCGGCCTGCGCGTGCGCCCGCACGTTCGTCCACCACAACTGGTAGGTGACGAAGAGCAGCATCAGCACACCACAGGTGATGAACACCTCGCCGATCGCCCGGCTCGCGACGACCGCCGGACTCGCCTTGCGCGCCCTCGCCTGCCGACGCGCCTCCACCCGCGACAGCGGCGCCCGTGACGTCCCCTCGGACGCCTCTGACGCCCCTTCCCGGCCCGCGTCCGCCCCAGGGGCCTCCGCGGCCTTGTGAGAGCCTCCACGGCGCCCGTGGCGCTTCCTGGATGCCTTCCTGCGGGCCGCACGCCCGCCCGATGCCGCTAAGGGCGCCGACGCGGACTCCTCACGCGCCGTTCGCTCCGGCGGTTCGGGGATCCGCAGCGCCACCGTCTCCTCGTCGACCGGCGGCAGATACGCGGTGCTCCCGGAAGCGCCGCCATAGGAGTCGGACGCCGTGTCGTCGTACCAGCCGTCCCCGTACGCACCCGGCGCCCCGTACGGCTGCCCGCCGTACGAGGTGCCCTGTTCGCCGGCGCCGCCGTAGGCGTCGGCGCCGGACTCACGCTCGGGGCGCAGCGCGGTCACGCCGAGGACCTGCCCACCACCGGGGCGAGCCCCGCCGACCTCGCCACCGCGCCCTCGTCGCCGCACTCCACCAGCCAGTTGGCCAGCATCCGGTGGCCGTGCTCGGTCAGCACCGACTCGGGATGGAACTGCACGCCCTCGACCAGGAGTTCACGGTGCCTCAGCCCCATCACCATGCCGTCCGGCGTCCTGGCCGTGACCTCCAGCTCCACCGGTACCGTGGCCGGCTCGGCGGCCAGCGAGTGATAGCGGGTCGCCGTGAACGGGGAGGGCAGGCCCGCGAAGACGCCCTTGCCCCCGTGCTCGACCGGCGACGTCTTGCCGTGCAGCAGCTCGGGCGCGCGGCTTACGACACCGCCGTACGCCACCTGCATCGACTGCATGCCGAGGCAGACGCCGAAGACCGGCACCCCGGTGGCCGCGCAGTGCCGCACCATGTCCACGCAGACGCCGGCCTCCTCGGGAGTACCGGGGCCCGGGGACAGCAGCACCCCGTCGAAACCGTCCTGCGCGTGTGCCGTCGACACCTCGTCGTTGCGCAGGACCTCGCACTCGGCGCCCAGCTGGTACAGGTACTGGACGAGGTTGAAGACGAAGCTGTCGTAGTTGTCGACGACGAGAATGCGCGCGCTCACTGGTTGTCCACCGTCACATCGTTGAAGGGCAGCAGCGGCTCGGCCCACGGAAAGACGTACTGGAAGAGGACGTAGACCACGGCGATGACCAGCACCAGTGAGAGCAGTGCCCGCACCCATGCGTTGCCCGGAAGATGCCGCCAGATCCAGCTGTACATGCCGTCCCTTCCCTCGTACCACGGCACCAGACCCACGCCGTACGTCAACAGACTAACGGCGCGGCCCCTCCGATTTCCCGGCCTCCGCGGGCTGTACGGGATCAGGGCGGGCCCGGCCGCGTGCACCCACGAGTACGTGGCTCGGGGCCGATCGCCTCGATGTCCGGGCATGTTCCACGTGAAACCAGGACGGGCGGCTACTCCACGGGTTTCGCGTAGTGCAGGTCCACCGTGCCCGAGTAGCCGGGCAGGGTCACGGTCCCGTTGTCCTCGACCTGCCAGCCGAGCCCGTAGACGTTGACGTACACCATGTAGTTCTGGATCGCCGGCGAAGCGCTGAGCGCCCTCTTCAGCTTCTCGGGATCACCGACCGCCGTGATCTTGTACGGCGGGGAGTAGACGCGGCCCTGCAGGATCAGGGTGTTGCCCACACAGCGCACCGCACTGGTGGAGATCAGCCGCTGGTCCATGACCTTGATGCCCTCGGCGCCGCCCTGCCACATCGCGTTCACCACGGCCTGCAGGTCCTGCTGGTGGATGACCAGGTAGTCGGGCTGCGGCTCGGGGTAGCCGGGAAGCTTGGCGGTGGCGTCCGGCGGCGCGTCGTCGAGGGTGACCG
>NZ_JAGMUJ010000098.1 GCF_019049255.1 Streptomyces sp. AC558_RSS880
ATCGCGCAGCACATGGCGGACGGTGACGTCCGCGTGCGACTTGGCGAACAGCGACACCATGCCGGGCTGCCACCGGTACAGCACGCCCTCGACCGCCAGGGACACGGCGGTCGAGGCGAGCAGCAGCGGCACATGGGGGCGCAGCGCGGCGACGGCCTGCGCGACGAAGGCGGCCGACACGGCGGCGAGGACGAGCAACTGGG
>NZ_JAGMUJ010000099.1 GCF_019049255.1 Streptomyces sp. AC558_RSS880
GTGCTGCTGGCCGAGGCGAACCAGTGGCCGGAGGACGTCGTCGACTACTTCGGCGACTACGCCGCCGGCGGCGACGAGTGCCACATGGCGTTCCACTTCCCGGTCATGCCGCGCATCTTCATGGCGGTCCGCCGTGAGTCCCGCTACCCGGTCTCCGAGATCCTGGCCAAGACCCCGGCCATCCCGTCGGGCTGCCAGTGGGGCATCTTCCTGCGCAACCACGACGAGCTGACCCTGGAGATGGTCACCGACGAGGAGCGCGACTACATGTGGGCCGAGTACGCCAAGGACCCCCGCATGCGCGCCAACATCGGCATCCGCCGCCGGCTCGCCCCGCTGCTGGACAACGACCGCAACCAGATCGAGCTCTTCACCGCCCTGCTGCTGTCCCTGCCGGGTTCGCCGATCATCTACTACGGCGACGAGATCGGCATGGGCGACAACATCTGGCTCGGCGACCGCGACGCGGTCCGCACGCCCATGCAGTGGACCCCGGACCGCAACGCCGGCTTCTCCTCCTCCGACCCCGGCCGGCTGTTCCTGCCGACCATCATGGACCCGGTCTACGGCTACCAGGTCACCAACGTGGAGGCGTCGATGGCCTCCCCGTCCTCGCTGCTGCACTGGACCCGCCGGATGATCGAGATCCGCAAGCAGAACCCGGCGTTCGGCCTCGGCTCCTACACCGAACTGCCCTCCTCCAACCC
>NZ_JAGMUJ010000100.1 GCF_019049255.1 Streptomyces sp. AC558_RSS880
GTGGGGGTGGTCGGGGCGGGGCGGCGGTGGCTGCGCGCCGGGTGGACGGTCCTGCTGGCCGGAGGGCTGCTGGTCGGGGGGTGGGCGCAGGCGGGGACGCTGGGGTACGTGGTGCCGCGCGGTGCCCTGCCGGCGGCGGTGGAGGACAGGTACCGGCCGCCGTGGACGGGGTATCACTGGATCACCCCGTGGGTGCGGTACGGGGACGTGGTCATGGCGGAGGGGCGGCCGGCCCGTCAGATACCGGCGTACGGCGCCTACACGGTCGCTCCTGGCTATCCCGACTTCTTCCTGGCGGACGAGGAGCGCCGGGGGGCGGCCACGCGGGCGTACTTCGAGGAGCGGACGCCGTCGTCCGTGCGGCGGGGGATCGAGCGGGAGTACGGGGTGCGGTGGGTGGTCGACGGGAGCGGTGCGCTGGGTGACGCCGGGCTGCGGGAAGTGGCGCGGGGGCCGGAGGGGCAGGTGCTCTATGCGGTGCCCTGAGGTGTGGGGGTGCGGTGCTGGTCGGTCCGGTTCGTTTCGCCCCCGCCGCCCCTTCCCGTTCCCGTCCCCCGGGGGCTGCGCCCCCGGACCCCCCTTCGGCCTGAACGGCCTCGTCCTCAAACGCCGGACGGGCTGAAGACGCTCGCCACCAGGCGGGCCGCCCGGCGTACCCGGGGGACGGCCACACGGCGGGCCGCCGGGCGGAGCACGTTCGCCGTGAGGCCGGTCGGCTGCCAGCGGAGCTGGAGGCGGCCCGGGCCGTGGCCCTCGGGCTCGATCGTGAGCCGATGGCGCGGGACGCGGGCGGTCAGGGGCGGAAAGGCCGGAGGGGCCAGCAGCAGTCCCCGGTTGCTCCGTCCCCGGCAGGTCAGCCGGACCAGCGGATGACGCACCCCGGCGAAGCCGCTCAGCGGGAGACGCGCGGACGCGGGGTCGAGACGGACGCGGCCCTCGAAGACACCGGGGCGGACCGGGGAGAGACGGAAGGGGACGGTCAGGCGGTGCCGGCCGGGGGTGATGAGCAGGCTCGCGCGCTGGGGGCCGACCGGGAGGCGCAGGGCCGGGTCGTACGTGCGGACGGTCAGGTCGACGGAGGCCCCCGGGCCCGGGGTGATCTCCGTGATCTCGTGGCGGAACCGGGTGACGGAGAAGGGGCGGGTGTCGAGCTCCAGCTCGGTCAGGTCCAGTTCACGGCGGGCGGCCGCCGACCCGGGGACCTGTCCGCCCCAGTACGTACGGCCGTCCGGGCCCGTGGCCAGCTCCCTCGGGGCGACACCGTCCCCCAGTTCCCGGGCGGCCCACCGGGCCTCGGTCAGGCGCCGGTCGCGGATCAACTGGAGCACCACCCGCTCGGCGCGGGGGAGCCGGGCGTACGCGCCCGGCGACAGGGTCTCCAGGTACGGGTTCACCAGGTCCGCGAAGGCCGCCAGCCACTCCTCGTCCCGGTGGGGCAGGTCGCCCGCGTACATCCGGAAGTCGTGCTTCAGGAACTTGTGGTCCTTGTCCTCGCGCAGCGCCCCGTGCCCGCTCTCCACCAGGAACGCGTCGATCAGCCGCTGCACGTGGATCCGGTCGCGGACGTTGGTGAGCAGGTGCCGTTGGTTGGAGATGGACGCGGCGTCGGAGCCCGCGTACGGGGCGACGTACCAGAGGTACACCGGCTCGGGAATGATCGTGAACCGTTTCGCCAGGCAGTACGCCTGGGCCGAGAACAGCTGGTCCTCGTAGTGGATGCCCTCGGGGAAGCGCAGGTCGTGCCGGTCGAGGAAGGCGCGGGCGTACATCTTGCCGGTCGACAGGTGCTCGAAGAACAGCCGCGGGTCGGCCTCGATGCCGTCCAGGGTGCGGCGTTCGCGCACGAGGTGCGGCATCCAGGTGGAGCGGCGCCCGGTGTCCACCCGGATCCGCCGCACCGCGCCCATCGCGAAGTCGAGGTCGCGTTCGCGGTGCGCGGCGAGCAGCGACGCGACCGATTCCGGCGGGAGCTCGTCGTCGCTGTCGAGGAACATCAGGTACGGCGCCCGCGCGATCTCCAGCGCACGGTTGCGCGGCGCGCTGCATCCGCCGCTGTTCTCCGGCAGTCGCAGGCACCGGATACGGCGGTCGCGGGCCGCCAGCGCCCGGGCCACCCGGGGGGTGTCGTCCGTGGAGTGGTCGTCGCTGATGACGATCTCGAGGTTGCGGTGGGTCTGGCGGCGCACGGACTCCACCGCGCGGGGGAGCCGTCCGGCGTCGTTGTGGACGATCACCGTGACGGTGACGTCGGGGACCTGCGGGGTGCTCATGACGTCTCCTCGGGCTTCGGCGCCGGGGTGCGTTCCCCGAGCGGCAGCACCGGTGGCAGCGACGCCTCGTCCTGGCCGAGGAAGACCCGGCGTACGACGCGTTCGGCGGCGCGGCCGTCGTCGTACTCGCAGAACCGGCGGCGGAAGGCGGCCCGGGCCTTCGCCGCGCTGTCGTCGCGCCAGGCGTCGGTGGTGAGGATCCCGGTCAGCTCCTCCTGGGTGCGGGCCACCGGGCCGGGCGCCTCGGCCATCAGGTCGAAGTAGACGCCGCGCGTGGTGCGGTACGTCTCCCAGTCGTCGGCGTGGATGATGACCGGGCGGTCGAGGTTGGCGTAATCGAACATGATCGACGAGTAGTCCGTGACCAGGGCGTCGGCGGCCAGGCACAGCTCCTCCACCGGGTCGTAGGAGGAGACGTCCACGATGCGGCCGGAGCGGCGCAGTCCGGTGAGCGGGGAGGCGGGGGAGACGGCACCGTCGTAGAAGTAGTGGCCGCGCACCAGCAGCACGGTGTCCTCGCCGAGGCGGTCGGCGAGGGCGGCGAGGTCCAGGCGCGGGGTCCAGCCGGCCTCGTAGTCGCGGTGCGTGGGCGCGTACAGGACGGCCCGGCGCCCCGGCGCGATGCCGAGGCGTGCGCGGATCGCGCGGATGTCGTCGGCGCCGGCCGTGTAGTAGACGTCGTTGCGCGGATAGCCGTGGTCGAGCGAGACGTACCGGGACGGGTACGCCCTCTCCCACATGCGGGTGGTGTGGCTGTTGGTGGAGAGGCTGTAGTCCCATTTGTCGACGCGTTCCAGCAGCGCGTCGAAGTCCAGGCCCTGGGCGGCGGCCGGGAACGGCAGCTGGTCCACGCCCATGCGCTTGAGCGGGGTGCCGTGGTGGGTCTGCAGGTGGATCGCTTCGGGGCGTTTGACCACGGCGTTCGGGAAGTTGACGTTGTTGACGAGGTACTTGGCGGTGGCGAGCACCTCCCAGTAGCGATGGGTGCCGGGGACGACGTGGTCGGTGCCGGGCGGGAGCAGGGCGGCGTTCTCGCCGGTCACCACCCACACCGGGTGGATGTGCGGGGCGAGTTCGGCGGCCTTGGCGGCGATCGCGGCCGGGTTGCAGGCGACGCCGCGGTTCCAGTAGGCGGCGAACACCGCGAGGTGGGGGTCGACGGGGCGGCGCAGGGCCCTGCGGTACCGGAGGTCACGGACCTGTGCGCCGAGCCGGCGCCTGCCGGTGCGCACCGTGGACCGCACGGCGCGGCGGGCGTGGTTGGCGGTCTGGAAGGCGCGGTACTTGCCGTAGGCGCCCTCTTCGAGCAGGGAGCGGCGGATGCCCTCCGCGCCGGCGGGGCGCCGGTGGCCCTCGGGGCGGCGGCGCAGGGCGGCGGTCGAGGCCCGGTGGAAGAACTCCCGGGCCACGTCCTCGGGCATGTCGCCGCGGGTGAAGGCGCGCAGGCAGTCACGGACCATGATCTCGTAGAGCACGGTGTAGACGGCGGGGCGTTCGCGGACGAGGTCGAGGAGGCTCTCGTAGCGGTCGACGAGCGCGTAGTGCTGTGCGGCGGTGACCGGCGGGAGGGCGGCGGGCCGCAGCCGGCGGTCCTCGTGGGCGAGGTGCGGCAGGGCGGCGACGCGGTCGGCGAGCAGCAGGGCGGCGAGGGCCGCCCGGGGTTCGTCGTCGGTGGTGAGGCGGTCCTCGTGGGCCCGCCAGAATCCGGCGCGCAGGACGCGGGTGCCGAGCAGCGGGGTCAGGCGCAGCAGGTAGGCGTTGTCGTCGAGGGCGAGGCCGGTGCGGCCCGCGCGGGCGAGCAGCGGGCCGTCCGCCGAGGGGAGCCCGGAGCGGCGCCAGGTGCTGCGGAGGTGGTCCAGGAGCAGTACGTCGACGGGGCCGGGGAGCTCGGCGACCCGTTCGGCGACGGTGCGGGTGCTGCCGGGCGGCAGGCCGTCCTTGGCGCGGACGAAGTGCAGCCAGCGGCCGGTGGCCCGCGCCGCCCCCGCCGTCCGGGCCGTCGCGTCGGACGTGCCGTCGGGCAGGGGCAGCACCTGGACGTGCGGGGCGTGCCGCTCCGCGGTCTCGCGGGCCCAGTCGCCGACGGCGGCGACGACGACCTCGGTGTCCGGGAGGGGACGGTCGGCGAGGGAGTCGAGCAGGCCGGTCAGGTGGTCCTGGGTGTTCGGCCCGTGGACGACGACGCTGAGCTCGGGCATCGCGGGGCTCCTTCGGCTGCTCGTCGCTCCGGACAGTCCTCTTCGTCATATTGGCATCAATGTGACGAAGAGGGCGCGCGGACGTGGGCCTCAGGAACTCAGGAAGGCGTCGGTGCCGCCTTCGGCTACGGCTTGGGCTGCGGTCTGCGGGCCTTGTCCGTGCCTGCGGTGAACGCCTCGTACTCCTTGAGCACGTCCTTCGTCGGTCCGTCCATCAGCAGCTCGCCCCGCTCCAGCCAGAGCACGCGGTCGCAGGTGTCGCGGATCGACTTGTTGTTGTGGCTGACCAGGAACACCGTCCCGGCCCGCTCGCGCAGCTCCCGGATCCGGGCCTCGGAGCGCTTCTGGAAGGAGCGGTCGCCGGTGGCCAGCGCCTCGTCGACGAGGAGGACGTCGTGGTCCTTGGCGGCGGCGATGGAGAAGCGCAGCCGGGCCGCCATGCCGGAGGAGTAGGTGCGCATCGGCAGGGTGATGAAGTCGCCCTTCTCGTTGATCCCGGAGAAGTCGACGATCTCGTCGTAGCGGGCCTTGACCTGCTCGCGGGACATGCCCATGGCGAGCCCGCCGAGGTGGACGTTGCGCTCGCCGGTCAGGTCGCTCATCAGGGCGGCGTTGACGCCGAGCAGGGAGGGCTGGCCGTCGGTGTAGATGCGGCCGTTCTCCACCGGGAGCAACCCGGCGACGGCCTTGAGCAGGGTCGACTTGCCCGAGCCGTTGGTGCCGATGAGCCCGATGGCCTCGCCCCGGTACGCCACGAAGGAGACACCCCGCACGGCGTGCACCGTGCGCACGCCGGACGCCTTCTCGGTCTTCTTGCGGCGCAGCATGCGGTTGAGGGCGGCGGTGGCGGTGCCGCGTCCGGCGCCGGTGCCGTTGACCCGGTAGACGATGTCGACGCGGTCGGCGACGACCGTGGGGATCTTCTCGTCGGTGGTGTCAGCCACGGCCGTACCTCTCCTCAGCCTTCCAGAAGTAGACGAACCCGATCACGCCGGCCAGCAGCGCCCAGCCCAGCGCGAACGCCCACACGTGCGGGGGCAGGTAGGAGGAGCCGTACTCGTCGATCAGCGCGAAGCGGACCAGGTCCATGTAGATCGCCGCCGGGTTCCACTGCAGCACGTCGGCCAGCCAGGCGGGCACGTCCTTGCCCTCGAGCATCGCCGGGATGCTGAACATCACGCCGGACGCGTACATCCAGGTGCGCAGCACGAACGGCATCAGCTGGGCCAGGTCGGGCGTCTTGCTGCCCATCCGCGCGAAGACCAGCGCCAGCCCGGT
>NZ_JAGMUJ010000101.1 GCF_019049255.1 Streptomyces sp. AC558_RSS880
TGTTCAGTGGTCAGGGGAGTCAGCGGGTGGGGATGGGGCGGGAGTTGTGTGCTTCGTTCCCGGTGTTCGCGGAGGCTTTCGAGGCGGCGGTGTTCGAGTTGGACCGGCAGTTGACCGGTCATGTGGTGTGTTCGGTGCGGGATGTGGTGTTCGGGGCGGAGGGCACTGAGGGGTTGCTGGACGAGACGGTGTTCACGCAGGCCGGGTTGTTCGCGGTGGAGGTGGCGCTGTTTCGTCTGGTGGAGTCGTTCGGGGTGCGGCCGGAGTTCCTGCTCGGGCACTCGGTCGGCGAGTTGGTGGCGGCGCATGTGGCGGGGGTGTGGTCGCTGGAGGATGCCGCGGCGGTGGTGGCGGCGCGGGGCCGGTTGATGCAGGCGCTGCCGTCGGG
>NZ_JAGMUJ010000102.1 GCF_019049255.1 Streptomyces sp. AC558_RSS880
CGGTGTCCGGCAGGCGGGCCGGCCGGCTGTCCTTGCGGGAGAAGTCGAAGGCGGAGGTCAGATCGCCGCAGATCGCCCGCCGCCACGGCGAGATGCCCGGCTCGCGCACACCGAAGCGGCGCTCCATGAACCGGATGACCGAGGTGTGGTCGAACGTCTCCGAGCAGACGTAACCGCCCTTGCTCCACGGTGAGACGACCAGCATCGGCACGCGCGGGCCGAGCCCGTAGAAGCCCTCGCGGTGGGTCGCGCTGCCCTCGAAGACGTCCAGGGAGACGTCGACGGTGGACCGGCCCTGCGCGGCCGACTTCGGCGGCAGCGGCGGCACCACGTGGTCGAAGAAGCCGTCGTTCTCGTCGTACGTGATGAACAGGGCGGTCTTCGCCCAGACGGCCGGGTTGGAGGTGAGCGCGTCCAGGACCTGGGAGATGTACCAGGCGCCGTAGTTGGACGGCCAGTTGGAGTGCTCGGAGAAGGCCTCGGGGGCGGCGATCCAGGAGATCTGCGGCAGCCGGCCGGCCTTGACGTCGGCGCGGAGCCGGTCGAAGTAGCCGTCGCCGTTCTTGACGTCGGTGCCGGTGCGGGCCTTGTCGTACCAGGGGTCACCCGGCTCGGCGTCGCGGTATTTGTTGAAGTACAGCAGGGAGTTGTCGCCGTAGTTGCCGCGGTAGGCGTCGGAGATCCAGCCCCAGTGGCCGGCCGCGTCCAGGCCGTCGCCGATGTCCTGGTAGATCTTCCAGGAGATCCCGGCCTCCTCCAGGCGCTCGGGGTACGTCGTCCAGTCGTAGCCGAGTTCGTCGTTGCCGAGGACCGGGCCGCCGCCCTCGCCGTCGTTGCCGGTGTGGCCCGACCACATGTAGTAGCGGTTGGGGTCGGTGGAGCCGATGAAGGAGCAGTGGTAGGCGTCGCAGACGGTGAAGGTGTCGGCGAGCGCGTAGTGGAAGGGGATGTCCTCGCGGGTCAGGTACGCCATGGTGGTGGTGCCCTTGGCGGGCAGCCAGCGGTCGTACTTGCCGTTGTTGTAGGCCTCCTGGCCGTCGGGCCAGCTGTGCGGCAGCCCCTCCAGGAACTGCATGCCGAGGTCGTCGGCCTCCGGGTGGAAGGGCAGGACCTCCGTGCCGTCGGCCTTGGTCTGGTGCCACACCGACCTGCCGCCGTCCAGGGTCACCGGGTGCGGGTCGCCGAAGCCGCGGACGCCGCGCAGCCTGCCGAAGTAGTGGTCGAAGGAGCGGTTCTCCTGCATCAGGACGACGATGTGCTCGACGTCCTCGATCGACCCCGAGCGGTGGTTGGCCGGGAGCGCGGCGGCCCGCTCGATGCTCGCGGAGAGCGCGCTGAACGCCGTGGTGGCGCCCGCGAGTTGGAGGAATCGGCGCCGGTTGACTTCGGGCATGGATGAGGGCCTCTCGTGCGGTGCCGGATGCTGAGGGGGTGCGCGCGAAAGGAGTGTTCCAGGAGCAGCGAACGTCGGGGAAGGGCGTGGTGGCGCCTGCGTGAAGGTCGTCGGTACGTGAGGTGTGCCGGCTGCACGCCCTAGCCGCGCCAGAACTTCCGGCGCAGGGCCGCTTCGGCGCCGGCGAGGTAGACGGCCGTGGCGAGCCACTGGGCGGGGTAGCGGTCCTGGTCGTCGGCGGCGAGGCGGCCGAAGGCGTCGCGGGTGCGGTGCGCGGCCACCGCGCCGAGCGTGACGGCCAGCTCCGCGCCGGTGACGAACCCACTGCGGCGCAGGGCGGCCGCGTGGCCGTGCCGGTCGTTGTCGCGCGAGGGTTCGGCAGCGGCCCGGCGTCCGCCGGCGACGGCCAGTTCGACCAGTCGGCGGACGCGCCAGAGCGGCGGGTCGTCCGCGGTGGCGGCCGTGGGGACGGGCTCGAACGGACGGGGAAGGTCCGGCGGGAAGTGGTCGTCCCGGAGGTGGTCGTAGCCGAGATCGGCGCGGCCCTGCCAGTCGTCCGGCAGCCACAGGGTCGCCCCGGTGCCGGGCACCGGGGCGACGGCGAGCGGGCGGAGGGTCGTGACCCGGTCGGGGTCGAGGCGTCCGACGACCCGGATCCGCAGCCCGGGGTGCTCACCCAGGCGCCGCAGGTTCGCGGTGTGGGCGAGGAAAGGATGGCGGTGCGCGGGGGCCAGCCGGACCGGCCCGTCCCCCCGCCCCGGCAGTACGCGGACCAGCAGGTCCTCGCCGCCGGTGGCGGCGACCTCCACGTCGCGGACGGTCAGTGACCCGGTGTGCCCGGCTCCGCCGGGGTCCGGCGGGGTCCAGGGCCGTCCGGCGGCGAAGGCGGCGCGGACGCCCGGCTCCGGCAGCAGACGGCCGTCCGGGGCGACGACCGCTCCGGTGACGATCAGACCCCCGCGCGACACCCGGAAGTGGTCGCTCAGGAAGGACCGGACGGCGACGTGGGCGGTACCGGCCCGGCGGGCGCGGGCGGGGCCGCCGGGCTTGACGTCGGGGAGCGTGTACCCGTGGCCGTCGTCGTCGACGAGGTGGGTGACCACCCCGCCGAGGCCGTCCGGTCCGATCACCGGTTCGCGGCAGACGCCGTACAGCCGCAGCGGCCCGTCGGGGCGGTGGTGGCGGCGGACGGCACCGATGAGCTCCGGATCGGGGTCGGCGGACCTCAGGCGGTGGGTGACGAGGAGGAGTTCGCGCAGGGTGTCGGCCAGCACGGTGAGGGCGCGGGGACGGTACGGGTCGCGCTCGTCGCGCAGGTGGCGGACGACGTCCAGGGCGGCGGCCTCCGCACGGTGGAGACCCGTGAGGCGAGCGGTGTGGGCGGCGCGCAGCAACTCCGCCTGAAGGACCGCTCCGGCCCCGGCCGTTCCGGCGGACAGCACGGCTGCCGCCGCCGTCCAGAGCCCGGAGGCCGCCCGTATCCGGTCGGCGGAGGGGACGTGGACGGACCGGCGCCCCGGACCGGCGGGCGTCTCCGTCCCGGCACCGGGACGGCCGGGGGCGGCCGGGGAGCCGCTGGCGGCGGGACGGTCCCGTCCAACGGGCCGGGCCCGGTCCGCCGGACCGTCCGCAGGCGCCGGACCGTCTGCGGCCGACGCGGCGTCCGCGGCCGACGCGGCGTCCGCGGGCGCCGCGTCGGCGACCGGGCAGGCGCCCAGTACCGCCGCCAGGTGCAGGCAGCGCGGGGCCAGCAGGCAGGTGCAGTGGGCCTGGCCGGGGTCGGTGACGGTGCCGGACGGGCCGGGGGTCAGGGTCACCCGGGCGTCCTCGCCGCAGCGGACGCGGACGGTGCCGTCCCCGGTGGTGACCGGTGTGCCGGCCAGGGCTTCGACGGCCGCGTCCAGTCTGCCGCGGAGCCGTGTGGTGAGGCTCTCCACCGCGGAGGCGAACACCTCCGGTGCGACGGGTGGGAGGGAAGGGCTCATCGGGTCGCTCCGCGGAGGCGCTCGCCCACCCAGCGGGCGAGCGAGAGGGGGCTGAGGGCGGCCACCGGCATTCCGGCCGCGACGAGTCGCCGCGCGACCGGTACCGAGTAGCGGGGGGTTCCGTCGCCGTTCAGGGCGGCGCAGCCCAGCAGGTGGACACCGGAGGAGACCAGGGACCCGACCTCGGCCAGCAGACCGTCGACCGCGCCGCCCTCCTCGAAGTCGCTGACGACCACCATCAGGGTGCGGTTCGGCACCGTCACCAGGGTGCGGGCGTGCGCGAGACCGGCCGCGATGTGCGTGCCGCCGCCGACCTTCACCTCGAGCAGCAGGGAGAGCGGGTCGTCGATCCGGTCGGTGAGGTCGACGACCTGCGTGCTGAAGGTGAGGAAGTGGGCGGAGAGCATGGGTGCGCCGCCGAGCACGGCGGCGGTCAGCGCCGACCAGACGACCGAGGACTCCATGGATCCGGACACGTCGACGACGAGGATCAGCCGCCAGTCGCTCTGCCGGGCGGCGCGGGTCCTGAAGACCGGCCGTTCGGGGACGATCCGGACGGTGCCGTCCTCCAGGCGGCGGCTGTGGACGAGGTTGGCCCGCAGGGTACGGGGCAGGTCGAGCCGGCCGCCGGGGCGCCGGGAGGGGCGCGGTGTGGTGAGGCCGGTCAGTGCGGGGCGCAGCCGGGTGGCGAGTTCCCGGGTGAGTTCCTCGACCAGCCGTTTGACCAGTGGCCGGAGGCGGGCGATCCGCTGTTCGGGCATTCCCCTGGCGAGCGACAGCACGGCGGACAGCAGCTCCACGGAAGGGCGTACCGAGTCCGGGTCGAGGTGGTCGATCACGTCCGTACGGCCCTTGGCCGCGGCGCGTCCCAGGACTTCCTCCCGGATGTCCGGGCCGAAGAGCGCTTCGAGGTCCTCGGCCCAGTGCCGGGCGCTGGGGTAACTCGGGCCCTGGCCGGCGGTGAGCGCGTCCGTGTCGCCGTCGTGGTCCGGAACCGCCTCCCCCGCCGTCTCCTCCGCGCCGTCGTCCGCGCCGTCGTCCCCGGTCGGTCCCTCCGCTCCGAACAGCTCGTCCAGCGCCCGGGCGTACGGCACCAGGCCCGGGGGGAGTTTCGCCGTCTCGCGGCCGAGCAGCAGCCGCCAGCGGTCGGCGGGGCCGAGCCGTCGTGGCTCGCGCTCCGTGTCGTCGCCGGGCACCGGCCCGTTCACCGCGCGTCCCGGCCCGTCCGGGGCGGGGGTGTCCGTGGGCGGAGGGCTCACCAGATCCGCCAGGCCCAGTTCGTTCAGCAGGGCGAGCCCTTCGTTGTCCGCCTCGGCCCACCGGCCGGCCAGTACGGCGGGCGCGGTGAGCCGGAGGTCGGGCCGGTCGCCGAGCCGGTCGGTCACGGCCGCCAGCAGCCGCCCCCGTCCCTCCGGGGTGAGCGCCTGGAAACCACCGCGCAGCGCGGGAAGCCGGTCGAGGAAGCCCCGGTCGTCCATGGTCTCGACGCGCTCCAGCAGCGGGTCGAGGGAGGTGGGCAGGGACGCGACCAGCGGCCCGGCGGCGACGAGCAGGCCGGTGAGCCGGCGCTCCAGCCGGTGCCGGCTGTCCGGTGCCGTCGCCGAGTCGATCCAGCCGGCGAGTCTTCCGCCCAGCAGCTTCGAGCTGTCGAGATCGAGCAGCACCCGGGCGGCCAGGGCCGCTCCCTGGACGAGCGGGGAACCGGTGCGCGCGAGGTCGTACAACTCGCTGTCCAGGCGCAGCCCGAGCCGTTCCTCACCGCTGAGGACGGCCAGGTTCACGAGGGCGACGGCGTCCTCCGTCTCGTCGCTGCCGGCCAGCCCGGGCAGGGCACGGACGGCGGCTTCCAGCAGGAGGTCGCGGAGCGCCGCGGCCCGGAGGCGTGTCCGCTCGGTCGTACCGGGCAGGTGCTCCCTGCGTATCGACTCCGACAGATCGACGCACCGCAGCAGTTCGGGGAGCGTGGCCGCCGCGGGCAGGACCCGCGCGGCCTGCGTGAGACAGTCGCCGACCAGGTCCGTCAGGGCGCACCGGGCCGCCGCCTCCAGCAGTCCGACGACCCGCGCCGGGGTGACTCCGCCGGACTCCGCCGCCCGGCGGTGGTTCTCGCGCAGGGTGCCCTCGGCCGCCTGGGCGGCGGTGACCCCTCGGACGCCCACCAGGTCGAGCCGGGCCGTGACCGACGGGGTCCAGGCCGCCCGCCAGCGTGTGGTGAGGGCGCTCCCCTCCCCCACGGCGGACACCTCGACCGGCTCCGCGTAGCCCACCCCGCACTCCTTGAGCCGCTGGAGCAGGATCTC
Organism: Streptomyces sp. AC558_RSS880; assembly: GCF_019049255.1. Taxonomy (GTDB): domain Bacteria; phylum Actinomycetota; class Actinomycetes; order Streptomycetales; family Streptomycetaceae; genus Streptomyces. The sequence continues at coordinate 5,679 of NZ_JAGMUJ010000102.1, forward strand.
GCGCCGGGCGTCGAGGGCGGAGCGCAGCGGCGAGAGCCGGACCTCCCGGCTGCCGGTGCTGCCCGGTCCCGGCAGCCGGAGCGAGGCGAGCTCCGCCTCCACCCAGGGCCCGAGACCGGACCGGGGTGTGCCGGGGGCGAGCCGGCCGCGGCCCGTGCCGACCAGCACCGTCTCCAGGACCCGGCCGGGTGGTGGTCCCCCCTGGCCCAGTACGGACGTCACCGCCTCCAGGAGTTCGCTCCGGCCGGGCGCCGGAAGACCGCGCAGGGTGCCGAGGTCACAGGCCAGCCGCAGGGTCTCGATCGCCTCGCCGGTGCCCGCGGTATAACCGGCCGCGCGGATCTCCCGGCACAGTTCGGTGACGACGCGCGCGGCGGCGTCGTGCGTCCGGCCGGGATCGCCACCGGCCTCGAGCACCGCCTGCTGCCAGCGCGGGTCGTGGATGCCGGCCGGGTATCCGGAGCGGGGGTCCAGCAGGGCGAAGGCGTACGGCACGAGGGAGGTGACGACCGGGGAGCCCCCGTCGGCCGCCTCCCCCGCGGCCGTGGCCCCCGCGGCCCCGCCCCCGTCGGTCAGTCCGGGCGCGTGGAAGGCGCCGATCACCGCCGCGACCCGGCGCCCGCCGGCCCCGGCCGCCGCGACGACCCGGCGCATGTGTGCCTCCCGGACGAGGTCGACGGCCGCGATGCCGCCGCGGGCCGCCCGGTCCCGGCGCGCGGCCCGGCCGAAGCCGAGGGCGGCGCGGCGCACGGCGTCGGGAGCGCTGCCGGGGGCGAGCGCCTCCACGGTGCGGTCCCACAGGTCGTCCGTGGCCGGGCCTGCCGCTTCCGGGGCGGTCGTCCACTCCGGTGCCGTGAGGGGCAGGTCGCAGCAGATCACCTCCGCGCCCCGGTCCCGCGCCCAGCGGATCGCCGCCAGTTCCGGGGAGAAGTCGGCGAGGGGGTACAGGCGCAGCCGTCCGTCCTCGTACGCGCCGGCCAGGGCCACCGGCGCCGTGGTACGCGGATCGGAGAGGTACGGCAGCCAGGGCTGGAAGTCGGCCGGCAGTTCGACGCAGACGGCCTCGGCGTCCGCGGCGTCCAGCAGCCGGGGCACGGCGACGGCCAGTGCGGGACTGTGGTGCCGTACGCCGATCAGGTACGGCCGCGTGCGGGCCGCCAGTGCGGCCACCTCTGCTCTTGCGGTCATGGGTCCAGGGAAGCGGTTCGGCGGGGACGGCCGTACGGGACGGCCGTCCCCCTTCGTGCGGAACTCAGCGACGGCGCTTCCGCGGTCGCGGCACCTCCAGTTCCTCCAGCTGCGGCTCGTCCCCGTCCTGGACCCGCCGCCAGGCCTCGCGGTAGAGGCCGGCGACGGGCCGGGTGGGTACGACGACGCCCAGTACGGGGCTCTCACCGTCGAGCAGGTCGTACATCGGCAGCTTCCACCGCTCCAGCGGCAGGTGCGGATTGGCGAACCGGGTCCAACCGCCGGGCAGGAACAGCGAACGTCCGGCCTTGGAGCGGTTGCCCTCGACCACGAGGTCGGTGGCCGCGAGTTCGGCGCGGGCGGCGCGGAGTCGGGCCGTTCCGCCGCGCTGCTTCCCCCAGCCGGTCCAGCGCGCGGTGTTGCGGTCGGTGGGGTCCGGCATCGCGAGCAGCATCAGGTAGAGGACGGCGGCGTCCTCGCCGATGCCGTACCGCTCGGCCACCTCGCCGACCAGGTCGGGCACGGACCGGGCCGGGTCCTGCGGCCACCACAGCCCGTCCGCGTCGCGCTCGCCCGCCACCGGGTTCCCGGGGTCGGCGAGCAGCTCGGCGAAGAGCCGGTCGTGGACCAGGCGCAGAGCCCTCTCGACGAGGGTCGGCCGTTGGCCGGGGAACAGCGCCGCCATGTGAGGGTCGTTCCCTGCCGGGTCGAGCAGGGCGGTCCGGAGGGCGGCGTAGGGCATGGAGCTCGCGACGCCCAGCACGACCGCGCCGTAGCGCTCGAAGCCGTCGCCGGTCTCCGTGGGGTCGCCGGCGGCCAGGCGGTACGCCTCCAGGTCGATTCCCCCGCCGAGTGCGAGCAGCAGTCCCGGATGAGCCAGCCGGTCGCGTATCGCGGTCAGCACTCCGGGCAGGACGGCACGGATCGGGTCGCCGGACGGAAGGCGGTGGGCCAGCCACGCGGCCAGGGGCACCGCTGTCTTCAGGGCACTCTCGTCGAAGCCGACCGTGCCCTCGGCGGATTCGGGACGGTAGCGGCCCGTCGTCCAGGTCAGGTCCCGGCTCAGCCGTGGTTCGGCGCTCACGTCGAGGAAGCCGCGCAGTGCCTCGCCCGGTGCCCATCCCTGTGGCTCCACGCTGCGGACGGCGTCGTGGAGCACGCCCTCGGGGACGGGAGCGCGCCGGCCCAGCCGCTCGTTCCAGACCTCGGCCGCCGCGGCCACGTCGGGGCCGTCCGTCCACAGCCGGGACGGCTCGGTGGGCAGCAGCGCCGCCACGACGGCCCGCAGGGCGCCGATGCCGAGGGACCTCAACTCGTCCTTGGCGATGCGGGCGTCGGCCGACTTCACACCGATCACCTTCAGGGTCGCGGAGGGCACGGCCTCGCGCTTGTCGTCGATCTGCGGCATACCGGCGAGCACCAGCCGGGCCGTGGTCGGGGTGAGGCCCGTGAGCCGGGCGAACTCCTCGGCGGCCTCGGGGCGCCAGGGTGCCGGGCCGCGCTCGGCGAGTTCGGCCCGGAAGGCGGCGACCCAGCCGGGGGCCCGGGTCGGTTCCGGGACGAACGGTTCGTCGGAAACCGGTGTGTAGGGGGCGGGCGTCTCGAACCGGCCGGACGGGTCGTGGTAGGCCGCGCCGTAGTGCCGGCCGCGGATCTCGTGGTGGCCGTACGGGTGGACGAACCGGTACCAGTCGTCGGGGAAGACGAGGAACGCGCCCCCGCCCAGGTCGAGGACGGTCTCGTCCGTGTAGCCCTGCACGGCGTCGGGCCCCTCGAACAGGCTGGTTTCCAGACACAGCCGGACGCGGCGCCAGTGGCGGGGGTCCAGCTCCGTCAGTTCCCGCGCGTCCAGTTCCTCGAGGAAGGTGTCCAGCGCCTGCCGGTGTTCCTCCACGGTGGACTCCGAGGCGGCCCGCAGTGCCAGTACGGCGGGCAGTTCGGGCAGGGCCAGCCCGTTCAGGTGCTCCAGCGGTCCCTGCCTGGGCAGGGACAGGTGCACGCTGCCCGCGGCGGCCGGCTCGGCCAGGCCCTTCATCGACCGGGAGAGCAGGTGCGGCAGCTCGAAGAGGTTGTGCTGGAAGTCGTAGTACATGCGTGCGTCGCGCTCGGTCAGGCCGACGCCGTTCAGCGCCGAGGCGAGCAGGCGGTCGCCGAGCGCGGGGCGCGGCTCTTCCGGGGTGGCGCCCTCGATCTCCAGGTCGAGCCGGGCGCGCGCCGCGTCCAGGACGCGCTGCTGCTCGGCGGCGAACCGCACCACCCCGGTGATGCCCGCGCGCAGCGCCTCGTGGCCGACCTGCGGCAGGAGTGCGCGGACCAGGCCGCCCACCACGTCCCGGCCGTCCGTCTCCGCCCGCTCCTTCCCCTGCTCGTCGTCCTTCTCGGCTTCCAGCGCCGCCACGGCCCCCGTCAGAAGCGCCTCCGCGGTGTCCTCGCCGACCTGGCGGAGCGCGGCGGACCCCTGCGGATCGCGCGGCTGGAGGAGGTGCCAGTAGCGCAGGTGCGGAAGCAGGGCCGTACCCGCGTTGAAGGGGCCGGCCTTGCCGCCGTACCCGCTCTCGGCGACCAGCGTGCCGTCGGTGTCGAGCAGCCGGACCGTACGCGACTTGTGGATCACGGTCACCGGCCGGTCGGCGCCGGGGAACACCAGCGCGTGCTGCGGTTCCCCGTCCGCTCCGGGTGGCACGACGACCGAGCGTCCGGCCAGGTCCTCGCCCCGCCGCGAGCCGTCGGGGAGTGTCACCACACGCCAGCCGAGCACCCCGTCCACCGGGGCGCACACCGGCCCCGGTACGGCGGAGGGGGCGGGCAGCAGCCAGGCACTCCCCAGGGTGCTTCCCTCCGGAGCGGTGTGCAGGGCCCCGTCGATCCACTCCGGTGCTCCGGGCTCGCCCAGCGTGTCGCCGACCGGGTCGTACGCGCGCCAGGTGTACCGCCCGTCCTCTCCGTCCCCCCTGGCCCACACCCAGTACGACGTGCCGTCACTGATCACATGCCGCGTCCGCGGCACGTAGGCGTCTCCTCGGCGCAGCACCCCGTGACCGGTGGTCCGGCCACCTCCGGGGAGGGGCAGGGACGCGGGGGCCATGCCCCCGTTGACTCCTCCGCTCCCGTCCGCCTCGCACGGCCACCAGGCGTGGACGTCACCCTCGACCGCCATGCGCGGCGAGTCGGTGGTGTCGTGCCAGTACCCCTGCCAGGTGTAGGGGAGGCTGGCTGCGGAAGACAGTCGCCACCAGACGAACAGCCCGCCGTCGACGTACTGACAGGTGAACGACCCGAACAGGTCCGAAGGGTCCGGGAGGCGCGGCTCATATACGAGAACCGTGCCCTCCGCCCCGATCACCCGGACCTCTCCACCGGACAGGACGATGAGGTGCGGCCAGCCGTCGACGACCTTGATGTCCTGGCTCTTCCCCCTCGACGCGGCGGACCGCAGGGCCTCGTCCCAGGCAGGCCAGCCCAGTTCGTCGAGGACGCCGGTGCGCAGGGTGCGGGCCAGCGCGGGCGCGACGCCGGTGGCCAGGGCCTCCCGTACCTCGTCGGCGGCGACGGCCAGCACCTCTCCCGGCAGCCAGGACAGGGTGCGCAGCACACCGGAGTAGCCGATGAATTCGGGCAGTTCGCTGGTGAGGTACTTCCGGCTGACCTCCGCCACCCAGGTGGCGAGCATCAGCCGCCCGCCGGGTGACCTGGCCAGGCGGACGACGGTCTGCTCGCTGTCGCCGAAGTTCGAGTCGGGGCAGCTGTGCCGGAACGCCGGATGGAAGCGGGTGTCGGCCGCCAGCGCGAGGAGATCTCGCCGGTGCTCGCAGGCCGCCCAGACGTGCAGGTTGAGCCACCGGCCGTCGCCGGGATCCGCCACCGGTATGTCCAGGGCCAGAAGCTGGTCGAGCAGGTTCACGTCGCCGCCGGGGGGCCGCAAGGCGTCCCCGCGGTCCCGGAGTTCGGCACGCAGCACGTCGGCCATGCGGTCGACCAGCGGATACAGTTCCGGCGGCGCGGCGTGTTTCCTGTCGGTGTCGCACAGGGCCAGGAACCTGCGCACCCATCCGGCCGTGCCGTCGGGGGAACGCACCTCGGCGGGCAGTGTGGCGTCGCACAACCCGGCGGTGGCTCCGGCCTTCTCCAGCAGGTCGAGCCACTGGGGCAGTTCCTCCCGCTCCCACTCCGTGGGCAGCAGCCCCAGCAGCGTGCCGCGGACGGCGGGCTCCCGCCGGGCCAGTTCCAGCAGGGCGGCCCGGTGGGCCTTCCACCAGCCGGGCGGTGCCTTGGCCGTGCCGGGCAGCGGCAGTATCTCGCGGAGGTAGGCCATCTCCTCGGCGAGCGCGTTCCTGCCCGCGACCGATTTCGTCAGCCGGCGCAGGTCGGCCGCGCCCGGACTCGACGGCGGCACGCCGTGCGCGGCGAGCCGGACGAAGAGCCCGCGCAGGTGCCGGAAGGCCGTCGCGGCCGGTACGCGGGACGACAGGCCCTTGGCGTAGCTGGAGAGGATCTTCGTCGGCACGGCACCGGCCAGGGCGAACTCGAGGAACACCGCGTCCATGCGCGCCTCGTCGAACGGCAGCGCGTGGGCCGTCTCGGCCTTGCGCGCGTTGACGAACATCTGGGACGCGTAGGCCGTCTCTTCGGCGGCCAGGAACACCCGGCCCGCCTGTTCGTAGAAGGTCGGCAGGAAGTGCGGTACGGAGCCGGCGAGCCGTTCGCCGATCGCCTCGTAGGCGGCACGGGCCCGTTTCGGGCTCGATCTGGCCTTCCGCGCCACCTTGTTCATCTCCTCGACCAGGGACATGGCGAGGTGACCGTCCGAGGGGTGGTGGACCAGCACCCAGTCGGGGAAGCCCAGGGCCCGGGGGCGGCCGAGACCGACCTCCACCGGCTCGCCCTCGGGTTCGAGGCCGAGGAAACCGGTGCGCGGGCCACCGGTCTGCTCCTCGGTGGTGAGGCGTACGACGATCCTGCCGTCCAGGCCCGGATGGCGGTAGGCCTGGGTGTACACGGGCACGGCCCGGTCGCCCGCCCCGCTGGTGCCCGGGGGCAGTACCGCACCGGCACGCAGCAGTTCCTCCGGGTCCGCCGGCGCGCCGTTCCGTGTCGTCGGGTCGTTCATGAGCGCGTGCCTTTCCTGGGTGTGCGCTGCCGTCGTGTCGTTCACGCGGCGCCGTCCTCGGTCACGGTGCGGCCGGCGTGCAGGGCCGCGGCCATGCGCATGCCCTCGGACCAGGCCACGGGGCCGACCTCGGCCAGGGGCAGGCGCCGGTGGCCGTCCTCGTCGCTCCAGCTGAGGCTGCCGGTCCAGGCCTTCTCCTCGGTGTAGGGATCGCTCATGCCGACCGAGGCGGTGACGACGCGCCCGCCGTCCAGGATCCGGTCGACGGCGCTGCCGCCGGAGACCTTGTAGCCGAGGGACGTGACACGGGAGGAGAGGTGGAACCACGAGCGGTACTCGGCGCCGGCGAACTCGCGGACCGAGTGGGCGGGCCCGTCGATGCCGGCGGGCTTGTGCCAGGTGGCGCGGTGGATCTGCTCGACGCCTTGCGTCACGCCCAACTCGGCGGCGAACGTGCGGAGTTCCTCCAGGTCCGGGAGGAGGACGGGGTGGGGCATGGTCACCGTGCGGGGCGCCAGGCGGACGGTCTCGCCGTCGAGGGTGACCACCCGCAGCTCGCCCGAGTCGTCCGCGTCGCGCAGGAAGCCGGTCTCGCCGGGGCCGTCACCGACGACGACGATGTCGCGCAGCGCGGACCGCCATGCCTCGTCGGGCCAGAGCCGGGCCAGCAGACCGGTCGGCACCGGCAGCGAGGACACCATCCAGGTGTCGACCTGTGCCGCGCACTCGGCCGCGTGCCACTCCAGCCACTCGGCGAACCGCTGGAGTTCCCGTACTTCGGGACGGTCCCGTATCTCCTCCGGCAGGGTCTTCGCCTGCCCCGTCGAGGACGCCCCGGCAGGGACCTCCGTCGCGGCGGACCGGGACCGGGCCACCACCCCGCCCTCCGTCAGAGCGACTTCGTACGTGTCGCCCGCTGCCAGCCAGCCCATGGGTTACTCGCCTCTCCCACCACTCGGAATCCGGCACAGCGCGTCCGGCAACGGCCCGATCGGCGTGCCTCGCTGTGACGACGGTCGAAAGACTAGAGGCACCCACCGACAGTCCACCGGCGCCCGTCCCGGGCCGAGCCGACGGGGAGACGGCGGGCAACACGGTCCACCCGGACGGGTGATGGGATTCACCCGTCCGGGTGGCGACATTCACTCGGACGGGTGGCGGGATTCGCGCCAGATTGGACGATGACTGTTTCCGGCCGTGCTCCGGACGGGACGAACGCACTGCCCGGTACTCGTCGTCCGGCGTGGTGGGGCCGCTCCGGCCGGCGTTGTGCCGCCGTAACCAGGGCAACGGGACCGCCGGCGTGGGCGTGACGGCCGGCCGCCGCGTTCCGCACGGGCGGGCACCGCCCGCCGGAGGGCATGTGACTCCGTTGTTTTCGGCCGGGCGGGCGCAACCGTCCCGCCCTCCGGGGGACGCCGGGAACGGCGGATTGCGTCCGGTGCGGTTCGCACGTGCGTACGCGTCGTGTTCTTCCGGGGCGGATCAGGGCACACGCCTCGTGGCTCGGGGGAAGTGTGTGGCCGGTTGCCCTGGGCGCAGTCGCTGACAAAGGGTGGGGGAGATGGTCCGTACTGTCGTGGTGCACGACGAGGAACTGCTGCGATCGGCATTGGTGCAACTGCTCAGATCCGATGCCGCGCTGGAGGTCTCCTCCATGTCACCCGGCGCCGACCTGCCGGATCACGAGGCGGTGCCGACGGACGTGTGGGTCGTGGACGGTGACTGCCTGCGGGGGCCGGGGCAGGCGCACGACGCGCCCTTCCGCGCGCGGTGCGGGGACCGGCTCGTCGTCCTGACGACCGCCAAGCGGCCGGGGGTCCTCCGCCGGGCGTTCGACGGCGGTGCTCTCGGGCTGGTCGACAAGAACGCTCCGGCGCACCGGCTGATCACGGCGGTGCACACGGTCGCGAAGGGGGAACGTTTCCTCGACGAGACGCTCACGGTCGCCCTGCTGGAGGGCGCGGAGATGCCGCTGACCACCCGCGAGCTGAGCGTGCTGTCCCTCGCCTCCCAGGGGGCGCCGATGGCCGAGATCGCGGCCCGTCTGCACCTGTCCCAGGGAACCGTCCGCAACTACATGGCCACGGCGATCCGGAAGGTGGGCGCCCGTAACCGGGTCGACGCGATACGCATCGTCCAGAGCGCCGGATGGACGTGACGGGCCGTGCGGTGACCCCGTCCCCCGCCCGGGACGGCCGGCCGCGGTCAGGGCTCCCGGGCCGGACCGCCGTTCCAGTGGCCCGTCAGGTCACGGTAGAGCGGTGAGCGCTCCAGCACCTCCTCGTGCGTGCCGCACACCGCCTCCGTGCCGTCCAGCACCAGCACCCGGTCGGCGCGGACGGCCGACGACAAGCGGTGCGCCACCACCAGCAGCGTTCCCCGGCGCCGCGCGAGGGCCTCCTCCGCGCGTGCCTCGGACGCCGGGTCGAGGTGGCAGGTGGCCTCGTCGAGCAGCAGCAGGGACGCGGGGGACAGGTAGGCGCGGGCGAGCGCGACGAGCTGCCGTTCGCCCGGGGACAGTTCGGCGGGCCGCGCCGGTGCGTCGAGCCCGCCCAGGCGCTCGACCAGCGGCCGCAGGCCGAGGGCCCCGACGGCGGCGTCGAGGTCCGCGCGCTCCGCGTCCGGACGCAGGTACGCGAGGTTGTCCCCCACGGTCCCGGAGAAGACGTACGCCTCCTGGGGCACCAGCACGCGCAGCGCGGCGAGTTCGGCGGGGTCGCGCCCGGTCACCTCCCGGCCGGCCACCCGTACCTCGCCGCCGCTCGGCGCGAGTGTCCCCGCGACCAGGCGGGTGAGCGTCGACTTGCCGATGCCGCTCGGTCCGACGACCGCGAGGTGCTCGCCCGGGGCGACGCGCAGGTCGAGCGAGTCGAGGACCGGCTGCGCGCGGGCGCCGTAGGACAAGGTCACGGACCGCAGCTCCACCGCCGCGGTCGGTCCGCCGTGCGCCGGACGTCCCCCGTGAGCCGGTGGCCGGGCGCCGACGTCCTTGGGGCCGGCGGCCGGACGGCACGCGGCCGGGTGCGCGGGCTTCGGCCGCGCGTGGTGCCCGACCGTCGGTGCCCCCGCCCCCGCCGGTTCCGGCTCCGGCTCCGGCTCCGGCTCCGGCTCCGGCTCCGGCTCCGGCTCCGGCTCCGGGCCGATGATCCGGTCGAGGACGACCAGCAGCCGGGCCCCCGCCGCACCGAGCGCGGTCATCAGCGTGTGCAGGGCGGGCAGCAGCGACTGGACGAGATAGGTGAAGGCGCCCAGCAGTGCGCCCGCCGTCACCCCTCGTCCGCGCAGCCACGGCACCGCCAGCAGAAGCGCGAGGACGGGCAGATGACCCGCGACACCGAGCGCCGCCGTGCGCACCGCCGCCCAGCCGGCCAGGACACGGGCCGCCGCGGCGGCCCCGTCGACCAGCTCCGCGCCGCGCCGCGCCGCCCCGGGCCCGGTTCCGCAGGCCGTCAGGTCCCGCAACGCCGCCCGTGACCGGGCCGCGTGGTCGCCCAGCGCCTCGTCGGCCGCCAGAGCGCGTCGCTGAGCCGCCGCCATGGGCCGCAGCGTCACCAGGAACAGCGCCAGGCCGGCCGTCAGCGGTGGCAGCACCACCACGAGGAGGGCGGGGTGCAGCGACAGCAGCCCCAGCAGCGCTCCGGCGGCGGTGAAGACGAAGGAACGCAGCGTCAGGACGAGACCGGCGAAGCTGTCCCGGGCGATCTCGACCTGATTCGTCAGCCGGGAGACCGCCGCCCGGTCCGTCCCGCCGGCCCCGCCCGGGACGGCCCGGGCGAGGGACCGGTCGACCGCACGTCGCACCAGGCCGTCGCGCAGCGGCTCCGTCAATCCGGCCAGCTGGGTGAACACGCCCCGGATCACCGGGGCACCGAACAGTACGGCGACCAGCGCGATCGCGAGCCACAGCAGCCCCCGGGACGTGTCACCGGCGAGAAACCCCTGGTCGACGGCGCGGGCGACACCGTAGCCCACGAGGAACGCCTGCCCGGTCTCGGCCAGCGACCAGAGCGCGAGCCGCGCCAGCACCCCTGTGCGGCGGGCGAGGAAACGGCGGGCGGGCGGCGCGACGCGGCGCAGCGCCCCGGATCCGTCGCCCGTCTCCGCGACGCGCGTCACGGCCGTACCTCCTCGGGTTCGGCCCGGCGCGCGGCGCTCGCACCCGGGGCCGCGGCCCCGGCGGCCCCGGCCCCGAAGACCGCCCGGTAATCGGCCGTCTCCCACAATTCGCGATGGGGCGCGACCGCCCGCACTCCCCCGTCCTCCAGCCAGATCACCAGATCCGCCCGGGCCGCCACCGACGGGCGGTGCGCGACCACCAGCCTGGTTCCGGGCCGCACCGAGTGGCGCAGCGCCCGGTCCACCTCGTGCTCCGTGGCGGTGTCCAGACTGGACGTCGCGTCGTCCATGATCAGCAGCCGTCCGGCGTGCGCGAACGCCCGGGCGAGCCCGAGGCGCTGGTACTCGCCGCCCGAGAGCGGCGCCGCGGACAGCGGGGTGTCGTAACCGCTCGGCAGCCGGCGGACGAAGCCGTCGGCGCCCGCGGCACGGCAGGCCTCCCTGACCTGCTCGGGCGACACCCGCCGGGGGCCGGCGGCGACCGCTTCGGCGACCGTGCCCTCGGTCGGCGCCGGGCGCTCGAAGGCGTAGGCGACCTCGGTGCGCAGCGCCTCCCGGGTCAGCCGGTCGAGGCGGACGCCGTCCAGCAGCACATGCCCCTCGTCGGGGTCGATCAGCCGCCCCGCCACGGCGGCCAGGACGGACTTCCCCGCTCCGCTGCGGCCGACCACCGCGGCGGTGGTGCCGCCCGGCACCCGCACACCGTCGGCACGCAGGACCTGCCTGCCGTCGCGCACCACCCGCACACCGCGCAGTTCGAGATCGCCCGGCCCGGCCGGGGGAAGACGTCGCGTCCCGTAGTCCAGCGCGGGCATATGTGCCAGTTCCAGGGTCCGGTTCCGCGCCTCGCGGCCCCGCACCACCGCGCCCAGCAGGGCCGCGGCGCCACCGACGCCGGCCGTCAGCTGCGCGTACCGGCACGCGGCGAGCAGCTCGCCCACGCTCAGGGCGCCCGACGCGAGGCGCAGGCCGCCGACGGCCGTGGCGGCCAGGGTGAGCAGGGGCACCAGGACACCGCTCCGGCCCAGGGCCCGTCCGTGCAGCGTCCACATGCGCCGGCCCAGGGCGTCGAGTCGCGTCAACGGCTCGAGCACGCGCGCCCGTTCACGGGCTCCGGTCCCCGCGGCGGCGATCGTCGCCGCGCCCTCCAGGGCCTCCAGCAGCCGGGACGCGAGCTGTGACTGCGCGTTCTGGTAGGCGGCCACCGAGGCACCGGTGTCGCGGGCGAAGGTCCGCAGCACCAGCGCCAGGGCGGGCAGCCCCGCCAGTACGCAGGCCGCCACCCACACGTCGACGACGGCCAGCGCCGCGAGCGCGCCCACCGGCGTGACCATCGAGGCCGCCAGCGCCGCCCGGGCCGCCGGGGCGCCGCCCGCGTCGGCGGCGTTGAGGGTCAGGCGGGTCCCGACGTCCCCCGGGGTGAAGGGCCGCGCGCGGTCCGGTACGGCGCGCAGCAGACCGTCGAAGGCGCGGGAGCGGACGGACGCCGTCCACACGGCGTTGCAGCGGCCGGTGAACAGGGAGGTGAGGCTGTCGAGCAGCAGTTCGCCGACGAGCAGCGCGGCACTCAGCGCCAGCCAGCGTCCCGCGGCGCCGTCGGCTCCGCCGGTGCCGTCGCGCAGGAGCAGATCCAGGGTGCGGCCGAGGGCGAAGGGCTGGGCCACCGTCGCCGCGGCCGCTCCCACCGAGCACAGCAGAACCAGCGCTTCGGGCGCGCGCCCCGGCGTCGCGCCGTCGGCTCCGTCCCGCGCCCTGCCCGTCCGCCGCGCCCGGAACCCGGTCGTCGGCACCAGCCGGCCTCCTTCCGTCCGTCCACCGTGACCGGACACCGGCCGCGCCCCCGGCGTGCCGGGTGGCCCGGGTGTCCGCCGAAGCGGGCACCGGCGCCCCGGGTGAGAACCCGGGGCGCCGGAACCGAGCGACGTGACGCACCGCGTCGCCGCGGCGGTCGACCCTCGCGTCAGTTACAGGTGGTGACGCTCAGGCTGCTGTCGCCGCAGAGCAGCAGGCTCGCGCGGCTGCCGGTCTCGACGTCGCCCATGGCCTCTTCCTTGGGGGTCTCCATCGACTGCAGGTCGAACAGGTTCATGACATCTTCCCTTCGTAGGACAACGGATTCTCTTGCGTCACGACCCCGGGAGGGGCCGAGTCATGGGGCCGCCCTGCGTGCGCGGCGGCGGAAGGAACGGCAGCCCGGCGGACGGGACGCCGTGGACGGAGGCGACGGCCAGCAGGCACCCCGCCGTGCCGGTGGACAGGTCCATGGACAGGCGCATCATCTGCTCACCGGGGAAGGCGAGCCGGTCGCGGTAGGCCATGGCGTGCCAGGACAGCGCGTCGAGCTGGCGCCGGACGGCCTCCGGACCGGTGCCGGGCACGTCGGCCGTCGTGCGGCCGAGGTACAGCACCATCCCGGCCACGCCCCGGTACAGGCCCGGCTGGGCGTAGAACATGGCCTGCGCCGCGGCCACGATCTCGCCTCTCGCCCGCGCGAACTCCTCGTCCTCCCGGTGCGCCAGGTAGTCGTCGAGCACCATGCCGATGCCCACGCTGCCCGCGCCCAGGTAGGGCATGGTGCGCCAGCCCTCGTCCACCTGCAGGGCGCCGCCCGCGCCGCGGACGCAGCGGGCGAGGTCCCGGCGCAGCGCGTCCCGCGCGAGGTCGAGCAGGGCGGGGTCCCGGTCGCGTTCGTACAGCCGCAGGAAGAGCAGGGCGTGTCCCGCGGCTCCGTACAGCAGTCCCGCGCGGCCCCGGCCGGTGCTCCCGTCCCCGGCCGGCCCGCCCCGGGCGGTCAGCTCGGCGCAGCGCCGGGCCGCCGCGTGCAGGGCGGTCTCCCCGGTGACCGCGGCCAGCGAGTCCAGTGCCAGGCCCAGTCCGGCGGTGCCGCTGTGCAGGTCCGGGGCCAGATGGTCGAAGGGCTGGTCGAGGAGCAGTTCGGCGAGGTCGAGGGCGCGGTCGCGGTGGCCGAGGTGCTCCAGCGTCCAGGCGAGGCCGGCGAGCCCGTCGTGGAAGCCGGGCGGCATGCCGGACGGCGGCTGCTTGGTCCGCTCCAGCAGCCACTCCTCCCCGTCCTCGTCCCTTCCCGCCCCGCTCCCGGCCAGGGCGTACAGCACTCCCGCCGCGCCGTGGCCGAAGGCCAGTCCGCCGCCGGCGGTGGCGAACTGCGCGATGTCGCCGGGGAAGAGGCGGTCGGTGCGGGACGGTGTCGCCGACGCGCGGATGGCGGCGGCCATCGAGTCCCGGCTGCGGGGCCAGTCGTCCGGCCGGACCGGCACCACCGGCCCGTCCGTCCGGCGCGCCGCCCGGGCGCCGGTGGGGGCGGTGGCGTCGCCCGTGATCTCGTCGACCGCCGCGTCCAGGAAGGCCCGGTCCACCGGGAACTGACCGGCCACCACATCGGCGAGGTGAACCGCCTTGCGCCGGTCCAGCGCCAGCAGGCTGGTGAGCGGGAGGAACAGCGCGAGCCGCAGACAGGCCAGCGCGTACCGGTCCACCGCGACACCCCGCCGGTCGGACGGCGCCACGAACCCCGGGTTGGCGACGGTCTGCCGGCCGGCTTCGCCGACCTGGTGCGCCGCCTCGAAGTCCAGCAGGACGACGCCGCCGTCCTCGCGGAGCATGATGTTGAACAGGTGCAGGTCGTTGAAGACCACGCCCCGGGCGTGTACGTCCTCGACGGCGCGTTCCACCCGCGCGTGGACGTCGAGGGCCCAGGCCGTGTACTCGGCCAGCCGCTCCTCACCGGGGTCGGCCTCGATGAGCGGGTGGCGGCGGGCGAAGAACGTGTTGAGCGGCTTGCCGTCGATGTACTCAAGGACCAGGAAGTGGTGCTCCCCGACCGTCAGGTGGTCGAGCACCTCGGGTGTGCAGTCGAGGCCGGACAGCCGCTCCAGCGCCCGGCGTTCGCGGTGCAGCCGGGTCACGGCGTCCGCGCCGTCGGCCGCCAGACCGGCGTGCGGACGGGCCTCCTTGAGGACGACCCGCTCCCCGGTGCGGGAGTCGCGGGCGAGGTAGACACCGCCGCCGTTGGAGAAGTGCAGCGCCGACTCGACGGTGTAGGGCAGGTTGCCCACGGTCAGCGCGTCCCGGGCCTTCAGGTGCGGGCGCAGGAAGGCCGGCGGATCCACCCAGTCCGGCGTGCGGAAGACGGGGCCGCGCAGGTCGGGCACCAGCACGCCGTCGGGACCGGTCACGGCCGGCCGTAACTCCCCTTGCGCGTCGTAGCAGTCGCGCCGGGTGAAACCGCCGTACCGGACGTGCACGGGTCCTTCGCCGAGCCGCAGATCGCTCAGGATGTACGGTCCGGGTTCGCCCGCCAGCAGCTCCGACAGCTCGCCCGCGAGCCGTTCGAACAGCGCCTCGTCCGCCGGGTACACGGTGATGAACTTGCCGCTGCCCGCCCGGTCCGCGTACTTGGCGTTGCGCTGGTGCAGCAGGTAGCGGCTGGGGACGAACTTGAAGGCCGTGCCGCCGGCGACGCAGTGCCGCCACACGCGCTCGAGCACGGACTCGGCGTTGTCGAGACAGGCGGAGACGTGGATCTTCCACCCCTGGTCGGGCAGTTCGGCGTCGACCGGACGCAGGGCGAGCCAGTCCCCGCTCTCGTTGCTCTGCCATCCCGGCGGGACGGGCCACGAGGCCGCGGCGTACCGGGAGCGCCCGGTGCCGGCCGGGGAGACGGTGCGGTGCGGAGCGTCGTAGAAGTACGGGTCCGCGTCGCAGTACACGGCATAGCCCTTGTTCACGCCGGCTCCTTCCCGCCGATCGCTGACGGGCATGACGCTGTCACGCGGCGTACCGTCCCGCACAGTCACCACTGTCATCACTCCGGCGTGCGGAACGCACGGGTAACTTCGCGGGAGGCCGGGCGGGACGGATCCCATCTCCCTCGGGAGCGGCCGGTGTTCGGTGCCCGGCGACGGGGATTCCGTACAGTGGAAGTCCCCTTGCCGGAGCCGGGGCGCGGACCGGCTCGTGGGCACAGGCCGGGCCGGAGACGCCGCCGGTCACGGCCTCCGGCCCGCGGCGCGTCTCCGCCAGGTCCGCGGGGAAGCGGACGTGTTCGCCGGAGGGACCGCCGGTGCCGGTGTCCGCCCGGTCAGGGAACGCCGTGCGGCGGTGCGGGAAAAGAGTGCGCGCCGAGCCGTACCGGAGGAACGGCGGGCAAGCCCCCGGCCGCGGCCTGCCCCTCTCCTCGCCACCGTCGGGAACGAGATCCCGCGGCCCTGCCCGGCATTCCGCTCCCCGCGCCGGCGGGCCCTGGCAGATCTTCCCTCCCGGCTATCGAAAGCCCAGGTCAGCGATGTGTCCGGCGAAGCGTCAAGTGGCGCAACACTTCAGCAACACCACTATCCCTACCGGATAGGTAGGGTTCCGGCCATGCCGCCCACCGACCGCATCCGAGACCACGCCGGCCAGGGCGCGCCCACCGTCGCCGCCCAGCGCACGCGGCGCCGGCTGCGCGCGGACCGGGCGCGCCAGCTCGCCGACCTCCTGCGCCACCAGCTCCTCACCAGGGGCTTCCCGGCCGGCACCCTCCCGCACGAGTCGACCCTCGCCACCGACTACCGGACCTCCCGCAACACCGTCCGTCAGGCCCTCGACCTCCTCCGCGCCGAGGGCCTCGTGGACCGCCTCCCCGGCGTCGGCACGGTGGTCGTCGCCCAGAAGTACCCCCACGGCCTCGACCGTTTGATGGGCCTCGCGGAAACCCTGCGCGAACACGGTCACGTCACCAACGAGGTCCGCACCATGGCCCCCGCCCCCGCACCCGCTCCCGTCGCCGAACGCCTCCACGTCCCGCCCGGCACCGACATCCTCTGCATCGAACGCCTGCGCCGCCTGAACGGTCTCCCCCTCTCCCTCGACCTCACGTACCTCCCCCTCGACATCGGCACCGCCCTGCTCGGCGCCGACCTGGAGAACACCGACGTCTTCCGCCTCCTGGAAGCCGTCACCGGCCAACGGCTCGGCCACGCCGAGATCACCCTGGAGGCGGTCAGCGCGGACGCCCACTCCGCCACCGTCCTCGAGGCCCCGCGCGGCGCGGCCGTCCTGATGCTGGAACGCCTCACCCATCTCGCGGACGGCCGCCCGGTCGACCTGGAGTTCATCCGCTTCCGCGGCGACCGCATCACCATGAGCGGCCTGCTGCACCGCTCCCTGTAGACACCACCTGCTCCCTGTAGACACCACCTGTTCCCCGCAGCACGACCTTCCTGGAGACAGCCATGCCCTTGGCGCCCCAGCGGGCCGATGTGCCCGTGACCATCGACGAGTCGAAGTGCATCGACGGCTGCACGCTCTGCGTGGACATGTGCCCGCTGGACTCCCTCGCCATCGACGAGAGGAACGGCAAGGCGTACATGCACGTCGACGAGTGCTGGTACTGCGGCCCGTGCGCGGCCCGCTGTCCCACCGGAGCCGTCACGGTCAACATGCCCTACCTGCTCCGGTGAAAGGTCCCACCACCATGAAACGCACGGCAGCCGCGGTGTCCGCGGCCGTCCTTCTGCTCCCGCTCACCGCCTGCGGCGGTGACGCCGAGGCCGGTGGCGGCTCCACGGTCACCGTCACCGTCGGCTACCAGTCCAAGACCATCAACACGGTCACGGCCGGCACCCTGCTCCGCTCCCTCGGCTACTTCGAGAAGCAGCTGGACTCGCTCGGCGACGGCGTCACCTACAAGGTCGTGTGGCAGGACTACGCCACCGGTGCCCCCATCACCGCCCAGATGACCGCCGGGAAGATCGACATCGGCTCGATGGGCGACTTCCCGCTGCTCATCAACGCGGCCCGCGGCGAACAGCTCGGCCGCCCCACCCGTCTGGTCTCGGTCACCGGCTACAACCTGCGCGGCGGCCTGAACACCATCGTCACGGCGCCCGGCTCCAGGCTCACCTCCCTGAGGGACCTGAAGGGGAAGAAGGTCTCCACGAGCGTCGGCTCCGCCGCCGACGGCACGCTCGTACGGGCCCTGCAACGCGCCGGCATCGACCCCGAGGAGGACGTCGAGAAGCTCAACCAGCAGCCGGCGGTGGGCGCTTCGGCCCTCGCCGCGGGCAGTGCGGACGCGCTGTCGCAGTTCGTCGCCTGGCCCGGCCTGCTCGCCCACCAGGGCAAGGCGAAGGCCCTGTACGACGGCGCGCGACTGAACCTGCCCACCTTCCACGGCGTCACCGCCCGCGAGGACTTCGCGAAGGAGCGGCCGGCCGTACTGGAGGCGTTCCTCAAGGCCCAGGCACGGGCCACCGACTACCTGAACGACCATCCCGTCACCGCCGCCGAGAAGGTCGCGGGGATCACCGGCCTGCCCGCCGAGGTCGTCTACCTCTACAACGGCGCCCACGGCATCGCCACCTTCGACCCGGCGATCAGACCCCGGCTCGTCTCCGCCCTGAAGCAGGACGTGTCGGTCCTGAAGTCCGCGAAGCTGACCGGTGACGTGGACGTGGACTCCTTCGTCGACGACCGGTACGTGAGGAGGGCCCTGGGGACGACGTACGCCGAGCGGCTCGCCGCCACGCCCCCGGCCGCCGCGAGCGAGGTGTGGCCGAAGGGTTCCGCGCGGACGCGGACCTTCGAGTCGCCCGCCGAACTGCTGGGTCACGTGTCCGCCCACCGCGCCACCGTCCGCGCCGCCTACGTCCCCGACGCCACCACCGGCACCCCGTGGTTCGCGGACAAGGCGGTGTGGGTGGCCGACGGGAAGAAGCTGCTGCCCTTCGTCGCGCCGGCGACCGCGCAGGACTACGTCGACGGTCACGGCGGCGCGAGCGTCGTCACCTACGCCGAGGCGCTGGAGCGGGCGTCGTGACCCGGTACGCGCTGCGCGGGCTGTCCCTGGCCGCCGGTCTCGGCCTCTGGCAGCTGCTGACCGGCCTGGACGTCGACGTCTGGCTGCGCTTCTCGCAGTTCCCCACGGTCACCGACGTGGCCCGGGCCTTCGCCGACCGGCTGTCCGGCCCCGACTACTGGACGGATCTGACCGACAGCCTCACCCGTATCCTCACCGGTTTCCTGCTGGCCACGGTGCTGGGTGTGGCCACGGGCGTGCTCGTGGCCCGCTCGCGGCTCGCCGAGGACCTGCTCGGCCCGCTGCTGGAAGTCGTCCGCCCCGTCCCGGCCATCGCCCTGGTCCCCGTGGCGATCCTCCTGTTCCCCTCCAACGAACAGGGCATCGTCTTCATCACCTTCACCGCCGCCTACTTCCCGGTCCTGGTCTCCACCCGGCACGCGGTGCGCGCGCTGACCCCCGTGTGGGAGGAGGCGGTGCGCACCATGGGCGGCGGCCGGTGGCGGATCCTCGGCTCGGTCGTCCTGCCGGGCGCGCTGCCCGGCGTCTTCGGCGGCCTGTCGGTCGGTATCGGTGTGGCGTGGATCTGTGTGATCTCGGCCGAGATGATCTCCGGCCAGTACGGGGTCGGCTACCGCACCTGGCAGGACTACACGGTCGTCGACTACCCCGGGGTGTTCGTCGGCATGGTCACGATCGGCGTGCTCGGCTGGTTCACCTCCACGGCCGTCGAGCTGCTGGGCCGCCGGCTGACCCACTGGCTGCCGCGTACGTCGTACGTCCCCGGCGGGCGGGCCCCACGCCGGGTGCGCGGCGCCAGGGCCCTCACACCGGCCGGACCCGGGACCAAGGAGAACGTGCCCCATGACCAGCTCGTCTGACGTGCGTTCCCCCGCCCGCACCGGTGCGGGGCTGGCCCTGCGCGGTGCCACCCTCGGACGGCCCGGCGCGCCCGTGCTCGACGGGGTGGACCTCCGTGTGGCCCCCGGTGAGGTCCTCACCGTCGTCGGCCCCTCCGGCTGCGGCAAGTCGACGCTGCTGCGCACGCTGGCCGGGCTGTTGTCGCCCCTGGCCGGAGAGGTCACCCAGGACGCGGGCCCACTGACGGGGCCCTCCGCCGACCGTGCGCTGGTCTTCCAGGAGGACGCCCTCCTGCCCTGGCGCACCCTGCGCGCGAACGTCGAACTGCCGCTCGCCATCAAGGGGTCGTCCCGCTCCGAACGCCGTACGCAGGCCGAGTCCTGGCTCACCCGCGTCGGGCTGACCGAACAGTCCCGGCACCTGCCGCACCGCGTCTCCGGCGGGCAACGCCAGCGCGCCCAACTGGCCCGGGCCCTCGCGGGGGCGCCCCGTGCCGTCCTGATGGACGAACCGTTCGGCGCCCTCGACGCCCAGACCCGCGCCGGGATGCAGGACCTGCTGGTGGAGGTGCTGCACGGCACGGGCGCCACCGTCGTCTTCGTCACCCACGACGTGGACGAGGCCCTGTTCCTCGGCGACCGCGTGGCCCTGCTCGGGGCGGGCCGCCTCATCGCCGTACGGGACGTGCCGCGCCCGCGCGAGCGCGCCGCCCACGACGATCCCGCGCGTATCGCCCTGCGGCGCGACGTCCTCACCTCACTCGGTTCCTGAAAGGCACTCCGGTGGACACCCCTCTGCAGATCCCGGCCCTCACCGACGCGCACGAGATCAGCTGCGACGTGCTCGTGATCGGCGGCGGCACCGCCGGCACCATGGCGGCCCTGACCGCCGCCGAGCACGGCGCGGACGTCCTGCTGCTGGAGAAGGCGCACGTCCGCCACTCCGGCGCGCTCGCCATGGGCATGGACGGCGTCAACAACGCGGTCGTCCCCGGCCGTGCCGAGCCCGACGACTACGTCGCCGAGATCACCCGCGCCAACGACGGCATCGTCGACCAGTCCACCGTCCGCCAGACCGCCACCCGCGGCTTCGCCATGGTGCGGCGGCTGGAGTCGTACGGGGTGAAGTTCGAGAAGGACGAGCACGGCGAGTACGCGGTCCGCCGGGTCCACCGCTCCGGCTCGTACGTGCTGCCGATGCCGGAGGGCAAGGACGTCAAGAAGGTCCTGTACCGGCAGCTGCGCCGACGCGAGATGCGCGAGCGGATCCGGATCGAGAACCGGGTGATGCCGGTACGCGTCCTCACGGCGGAGGGACGGGCCGTGGGCGCGGTCGGCTTCGACACCCGCACGGGCGCCTTCGTCACCGTCCGCGCGGGCGCCGTGATCCTGGCGACCGGCGCCTGCGGCCGCCTCGGCCTGCCGGCGTCCGGCTACCTGTACGGCACGTACGAGAACCCGACGAACGCGGGTGACGGCTACGCGATGGCGTACCACGCGGGCGCCGAGCTGACCGGCATCGAGTGCTTCCAGATCAACCCGCTGATCAAGGACTACAACGGTCCCGCCTGCGCGTACGTCGCCAACCCCTTCGGCGGCTACCAGGTCAACCGGCACGGCGAACGCTTCGTCGACTCCGACTACTGGTCGGGCCGGATGATGGCCGAGTTCGCGGCCGAGGTGGCGAGCGACCGGGGTCCGGTCTACCTGAAGCTGAGCCATCTGCCGGAGGAGTCGGTCTCGGCCCTGGAGTCGATCCTGCACTCCACCGAGCGCCCGACCCGCGGCACCTTCCACGCGGGCCGCGGCCACGACTACCGCACCCACGACGTCGAGATGCACATCTCCGAGATCGGACTGTGCGGCGGCCACTCGGCCTCGGGCGTACGGGTCGACGACCACGCCCGTACGACCGTCCCCCGCCTGTACGCCGCCGGCGACCTGGCCTGTGTCCCGCACAACTACATGATCGGCGCGTTCGTCTTCGGGGACCTGGCGGGCGCGGACGCGTCCCGGTACACGCCGTACGAAGGGGAGCTGCCCCTCGACCAGCTCCAGGAGGCGCACGAGCTGATCTACCGCCCCCTGCGCCACCCCGACGGCCCACCGCAGCCCCAGGTCGAGTACAAACTCCGCCGCTTCGTGAACGACTACGTGGCCCCGCCGAAGTCCGGCGCCCGGCTCTCCCTGGCCCTGGAGGCGTTCGAGCGGATGCGCGCCGACATCGCCTCGATGGGCGCCCGCACCCCGCACGAGCTGATGCGCTGCGCGGAGGTGAGCTTCATCCGCGACTGCGCGGAGATGGCCGCGCGGGCCTCCCTGGCCCGCACGGAGTCCCGCTGGGGCCTCTACCACGACCGTCTCGACCATCCGCGTCGTGACGACGCGTCCTGGTTCCACCACCTCGATCTGCGCAAGTCCCCCACGGGGGCGATGGAGTTCACGGCACGTCCCGTGGCTCCCTATCTGGTCCCGGTCGACGAGTTCAGGCCGGTCGGGGGAGCCTCCCGTCATCTCGGCGAGGTCCACCCGGAACAAGTGGCGACGGCAGGCACCCCGGAAGTGGCCCCGGTGGCGTTGCGGCAGGAGCCCACCGTGACCGGCACGACCGTCCACGCCGGTACCGACGGGGACGCTCCGGCCACGCCTCGCCTGCTCGACCTCCTCTCCCTCACCGAGGAGGAGCTCGAAATCTCCGCCCTCACCCCCTACTTGACCGACCCGGAGCCCACCGTGCGCCGTACGGCCGTCACGGTACTGACGGAGACCGTGCCACCGGGGACCGGACCGGCGCTGGCCGCGGCGCTCGCCGACAGGGACGCCGGCGTCCGCGCCGCCGCGGCCGCCTCACTGCGGGAACTGGTCGAGACGCTGCCCCCCGAACCGGCACTGCGCGACGGCCTCGCCGCCGCCCTGTCCGAGGCGGACCCCGTTGTCCGCGCCACCGCACTGGATGTCCTGCGCGCCCTCCGCCTGGGTGGCGTCGAACTGTTCGCGGACTCGCTGTCGGACTCGGACATCACCGTCCGCGTCACGGCCGTGCGAGCACTCGTGTCGGTCGGCGCCGCCGGGGAGCTGGCCCGCGCGGCGGCCACCGACCCGTCCCGTGAGGTCCGCGTCACGGTCGCCAGGGCCCTGGCGACCGTGGGACCGGACCGGGCCGTGGCCCACTCGGTCCTCGCCGGGCTCCTCGACGACCCCGACGTCCTGGTCCGGGGGGCCGCCTACGAGACGCTGGGCGCGGTGGGCTGCCCGGCCGCCTTGGCCGCCCGCGCCGAGGCGGCCCTGTCCGACCCGGCCTGGCAGGTGCGCGCCGGCGCCGCCACCGCCCTGTCCGCCACGGATCCCGACCTCGCCGTCCCCGCACTCGCCAAGGCCGTCGCCGATCCCAACGCCGACGTCCGCAAGGCCGCCGTACTGGCCCTGACCCGCCACCGCGCCACCGCGGACGC
Organism: Streptomyces sp. AC558_RSS880; assembly: GCF_019049255.1. Lineage (GTDB taxonomy): Bacteria > Actinomycetota > Actinomycetes > Streptomycetales > Streptomycetaceae > Streptomyces. The sequence continues at coordinate 28,200 of NZ_JAGMUJ010000102.1, forward strand.
CCGAGCGGCCCTGGCCGCCGCGACGGCGGACCCGGACGCGGACGTCAGGGCCTATGCGGCGCGGGCGCTGTGATCGCGGCCCTCCTTCACTGCCGGCGACCGGCTCCGACGGCGGTACCGGTCGTCCTTGTCGAGGAGGCCGCCGCGGGCGCGCTGCTCGTGGCTCTCGCCACCGGTGCCGATGAATCCACGGGCACGTTCCCCGCCGACGGCCACCTCATCGCCCCTGCCTTCGGCGGCCCCCACCCCCGCCGCATCGCCCTCGGCGCCACCGGGGCCGGGGCAGTGATGCGTCCGGGGGACGGGCATCCTCTCAAAGTGTGAGACCTTCCCTACTTTTCCTATCGAATTACTAGGGAAGTATTGACGGTGTCCAGCGGGAACGCACAGCATGATGAGCATGTCCCGTAAGCAGCAACGACTCGTTCGTCGTCGGCATGTCGACTTCGGTCACGTCGTCAGCGCCGCCTGCTGTCGCGCGTAAGGCACGGCTCACGCACTCGCCCGTGCCGCTCCGCTCCCCGTTCCGCAGGTGATCAGGCAAGCCGCTCGCTGTGCCTGACGGCCCGACACACATCCGAGGGACAACCGCCATGACCACGGCACTTCCGGCCCGGCCCACTCCGGACGACCGGCCACTTCCCGACGCGCGCCGTCTTCGCCTCGTGGGCGACGCCGCACGGAACGGCACCGAGGAACACACGCCCGCGCCGCTCGTCGGATATCTCCTGCTCGTCCCCGAGGGCACCGATCCCGCCGAACTCTTCGTCAAGGACAGGCCACGCCCTGAGATCCGACCGGTCGCCGCCACGGACCCGAACCCCGTCCGGCAGGCGGGAGACGACGTCGTCCGCATCGACACCGCACGCCGTTCCGCCGAGGTCGACGGACGCGAACTCGACCTCACCTACCTGGAGTTCGCACTGCTGGCACATCTCGTCCTCCATCCCCACCACGTGCACGCGCGCGATCGGCTGGTGGCCGCCGTCTGGGGCTACGCCCACATCGGCGACGGCCGCACCGTGGATGTCCACATCGCCCGCCTGCGCCGCAAGCTGGGCGAGCCCCACCGGCACCGGATCGTCACCGTGCGGCGCGTGGGCTACAAGTACGTGCCCCGCCGGCAGGAGAGTCCCGACGCCGCGCTCCGCGGCCGACCTTGAGGAGACCACTTCCATGGGCCCCGCCTCAGCGCCGCCCCGTCCCACCTCGCCGTCCGACCGGACCGGGCCCGGCCACGCGCACTGGCTGCATGTGGCCCGCGAGGCGGCCGACGACCTGGCCACGGACACGGTGACCAGGGAACAGGCGGGCAAGGTCCCGTTCGACGAGGTGTCCCGGCTGCGCGAGGCGGGGCTGCTGACGCTTCTGACGCCGGCCGGGTCCGGGGGAGGCGGTGCGGACTGGCCCACGGCCTACGCGGTCGTCCGGGAGGTCGCCGCGGCCGACGGCGCGATCGGGCAACTGCTCGGCTGCCACTACTTCCTGTCGTGGAGCGCCCGGTTCTTCGCCGTGCCCGCTCTGGCGGCGCGGACGGAGGAGCGGTCCGCGGCCGAGGGGTGGTACTGGGGTGGTGGCTTCGCCCGTCAGGAGCCTCCCCTGATGCTGGCCAGGACCTCCCACGGCCTGGTGCTCGGCGGCCGGCAGAGCTACACCACCGGGGTCCTGGTCGCCGACCGCCTCGCCGTGCGCGCCGTACGGGAGGACACGGGTGAACCACTCGCCGTCGTGGTGGATCCCACCCGTCACGGCGTTCGGGTCGACGCCGACGTCGACACCTTCGGGCAACGGCTCGCGGCCGGCGGCAGTGTGGAGTTCGACGACGTACCGGTCACCGCCGACGACGTACTCGGTTCCCTCCCCGCGGACGAGGACTTCCCGTCTCCCCGGGCCGCCCTGGCATCGCCGGCCGGGCATCTCGTCTCCGCCCAGCTCCTTCTCGGCATGGCCGAGGGAGTGCTCGCCGAAACCCGCGAGTACGGCAGGACGGGCCGGGCGCCCTGGCACCTCCCCTGGTCGGCCGGCACTCCCCACGACCCGGAGGTGCTGACCGTCTACGGAGAACTCACCGTCCTCACCCGCTCCGCGTCCGCACTCGCCGATCAGGCGGTGGACGCCGTGCAGGGCGCGCTGGCACTCGGCGAGGACCTCACCTACGACGAGTACGCGGGCGTCTCCGCCCTCGTGGCCATGGCCGAAGCCGCCGCCTCCAGGGCCGCGCGGGAGTCCACCAGCCGCGCCCTCGACATCATCGGCCCCCGCTCCGCCTCCGCGCGGCTGGGCCTGGACCGCTTCTGGCGCAATGCCCGGACCCACACCCTGTACGAGCCCGTCGCCCAACGGCTCCGCGAGGTCGGGGACTACTTCCTCAACGGCGCCCACCCTCCGTTCGTCCTGCCCTCCTGACCCCGAGGCGGTACGTTCGGGGGCCGAATCCGCAGCCCGCACGCCCGGGCCGGCCGGCCCACCGCCGAGATCCCTCGCCGCCGGAACGCTCGGCGAACCCCGCGCCGGGCGGCGGGACCACGGCGGCGGCACCGGCCGGACGTTCACTTCAGGGAGTTGCCGTGACATGGTCAACGGGGCTGACCGGGCTGGCCGCAGGCCTGCTGACAGCGGTGGCGACCGCGCCGGTGGGGGTTTCGGGTGCGGTGTTCCTGCTGCCGGTGCAGCTGAGCGTGCTCGGGGTGCCCGGTCCGGCGGTCACCCCCACCAATCTGCTCTTCAACGTGGTGGCCGGGCCCGGCGCCCTGCTGCGCCACCACCGCAGGGGTCTGCTGCGCGGCCCGCTGACGCGCCGCCTGGTGACCGGCGCTCTGCCCGGGGTGGTCATCGGCGCCGTGGTACGGGTCTTCGCCGTCCCGGGGGCCACCGCCTTCCGCCTCATGGTCGCCGCTCTGCTGATGCCGCTGGGCCTGTGGCTCATCGGGCGCACCCTCCGGCCCACCCGGCCGGCCCCGGCCGCGGAACCCTCCCCCCGGGCCGTCACCGGACTGGCCCTGGTCGTCGGGGTCATCGGCGGGATCTACGGGATCGGCGGCGGATCCGTCCTCGGCCCGGTCCTGGTCGGCCGGGGCATGCCCGTCGCCCGGGTGGCGCCGGCCGCCCTCGCCTCCACTTTCGCCACCTCCGTGGCCGGCGCGGCGACCTTCGCACTGCTGTCCCTGACCGGCTCCGGTGACATCGCCCCTGACTGGCACCTCGGCCTGGCCTGCGGTCTCGGCGGATTCATCGGCGGCTATCTCGGGGCGCGTCTGCAGCCCCACCTGCCCGAGACCGCTCTGCGCCTCCTGCTCGGGACCCTGGCCACCGCCCTCGGCGCCCTCTACGCCGCGCAGTCACTGCGCTGACCGCCGGGACCGGCACGGACGGCGGTCACCCGTGGATGCCGACCGAAGCCGTACGGGATAATGGGACGCATGCGGATCTCAGCCAGGGCGGACTACGCGGTACGTGCCGCGCTGCAGCTCGCCGCGTCACGGGACGACGGGCCTCTGAAGGCCGAGGCCATCGCCGACGCCCAGGACATCCCGCACAAGTTCCTCGAGAGCATCCTGAACGACATGCGCCGGGGCGGTCTCGTGCTGAGCCAGCGGGGCGGCAACGGCGGCTACCGGCTGGCCAGGCCCGCCGAGTCCATCAGCATCGCCGACGTCATCCGTGCCGTGGACGGACCGCTGGTCTCGGTGCGGGGGGTCCGCCCGCCGGACCTGTCCTACACCGGCCCCGCCGAGTCGCTGCTCCCCCTGTGGATCGCGCTGCGGTCCAATGTGCGCGAGATCCTCGAGGGCGTGTCGCTCGCCGAGGTCGCATCGGCCCGGCTGCCCGACGACGTGGCCGCACTGACCGACGCCCCGAAGGCCTGGGTGAATCCCTGACGCACCGGGACGTCAACCGGGGATCCCGACAGGCGAGATGAGCGCGTCCGCCATATGAACACCCCCTTGGGACGGGCGCCGCCTTCTGCCACGATCCCTATCAACCAGATAGGAAAACTAGGGATCTGTGGGGGGTGGCCATGCGAACGCTCAGCCGCGCAGACCTGTCACTCCTCCTGCTGACCTCGCGCCGCCACATCGACCTCGGCCGCACGTCCAGCGCCATCTGTCGGACCGTCTGAGACCGTCCGCAGAGCGCCCTTCGGCCGCCAGCGCCGCTCACCCGCGCACACCTCCGCTCCCGAACCCGCGACGGCGTTCCCGCCGCCGAGGGCCTTCGAGCGGAGTGCCCGCGCACGTCCGTGCGCTTTCGCCTCGCGCTTTCCTCACCTCCCTGATCGGCTTCTTCCCTGAGAGGACACCTCCGTGTCTGCCGCAAGACCGCTCACCGCCCTGCGCGCCTTCGCCGCCACAGCAGCGCTTCCCCTCCTGCTCACCGCCTGCGGCTACGGATCTGACGCCGCTGACGACGACAAGCGGGCCGAGGTCGCGGCGGGCGCCGAGAAGCTCTCCGCCGACGAGGTGCGGATCGGCTACTTCCCCAACCTCACGCACGCCACCGCCCTGGTGGGCGTCCAGGAGGGTCTGCTCCAGAAGGAACTCGGCGGCACCGAGATCAAGGCCTCGACCTTCAACGCCGGCCCCTCCGAGATCGAGGCGCTCAACGCCGGGTCCATCGACATCGGCTGGATCGGCCCCTCCCCCGCCATCAACGGCTACACCAAGTCGAACGGCAAGAACCTGCGCATCATCGGCGGTTCCGCCTCCGGCGGCGTGAAGCTCGTGGTCAACCCGGACAAGATCAAGACCCTGGACGACCTCAAGGGCAAGAAGATCGCCACGCCTCAGCTCGGCAACACCCAGGACGTGGCGTTCCTCAACTGGATCGCGGAGAAGGGCTGGAAGGTCGACGCGGCGAGCGGCAGCGGCGACGTCTCCGTCGTCCGCACGGACAACAAGATCACACCGGACGCCTACAAGTCCGGCTCCATCGACGGCGCCTGGGTACCCGAGCCGACCGCGTCCAAGCTGGTCTCCGAGGGTGCCGAGGTGCTCCTCGACGAGGCCGACCTGTGGCCGGACAAGAAGTTCGTGATCACGAACATCATCGTGTCGCAGAAGTTCCTGAAGGAGCACCCGGACGTCGTCGAGGCCGTGCTGCGCGGTTCGGTGAACACCAACGAGTGGATCAACGCCAATCCGGACAAGGCCAAGGCGTCCGCCAACGCGGCGCTGAAGGAGCTGTCGGGCAAGGAACTGCCCGCCGACGTCATCGACCCGGCCTGGAAGTCGATCACCTTCCTCGACGACCCGCTGGCCTCGACCCTCAGCACCGAGGCGGACCACGCGGTCAAGGCCGGCCTGCTGGAGAAGCCCGACCTGAAGGGCATCTACGACCTCGGGCCGCTCAACAAGGTCCTCGAGGCCGAGGGCAAGGACGAGGTCGACGACGCCGGTCTCGGCACCGAGTGACGACCACCGCACCGGGCCGGCCGGCCCTCCGGCCGGCCCTTTCACCGAAGCGCTTCCGCCTGGCAGAAGCCTCCTTGCCCGGCGGTCGCAGCCGACAGGACCCTGAACCCGACCACGGAACGCGGGGCGACGACGCCCCGCCGACAGGGACGGGGCCGCCATGCCGCACATCACCGCCTTCGCCAGGAACCAGTGGTACGTCGCCGCCTACAGCCACGAGGTGGGCCGGGAGCTGCTCGGCCGGACGGTGCTCGGGGAGCCGCTCGTGCTCTACCGGACCGAGGGCGACGGAAGTCCGGTCGTGCTCAACGACCGGTGCGTGCACCGCCGTTACCCGCTCTCCGCGGCACCGACGCGGCTCGACGGCGACCGGATCGTGTGCGGCTACCACGGGTTCACCTACGACACCACCGGCACGTGCGTGTACGTGCCGGGGCAGAAGCGGGTGCCGCGCACCGCGCGCGTCGCCTCCTACCCCGTCGTCGAGCAGGACTCGCTGGTCTGGGTGTGGATCGGCGACCCGGCGCTCGCCGACGCGGGGAGCATTCCGCGGGCCCGGCACCTGGACTCCCCCGGCTGGGTGACCGTGCGGGGCATGGAGCCCATCGACTGCGACCACGGGCTGCTCGTCGACAACCTCCTCGACCTGTCCCACGAGACCTATCTGCACGGCGGGTACATCGGCACCCCCGAGGTCGCCGAGACGCCGATCACCACCGAGGTCGACGAGGGCGCCGGCGTCGTACGGGTGAGCCGGCACATGGACGACGCCGCGTGCCCGCCGTTCTACGCCCGGTCGACCGGCATCGAGGGGCGGATCACCCGCTGGCAGGACATCGAGTACCACGCGCCGTGCCTGTACCTGCTGCACAGCAGGATCGCCCCGGTCGGTGTGCTGCCCGAGCCGGACGGCAGCGACCCGAACGGCTTCCACACCGAGATCACCTACGCCATCACGCCGTCCGCCGACGGCAAGGTGTACGACTTCTGGGCCGTCTCGCGGGACTGGGCCACCGACGACACCGAGGTGAGCGAGTTCCTGCGGAGCAACAACCACACGGTCGTCATGCAGGACGTCGACGCGCTCAACCTGCTCCAGCGTTCCCTCGGCACCGAACGCACCGGCTACCAGGAGCTGAGCATCAACATCGACACCGGCGGTCTGGCCGCCCGCCGTATCCTCGCCCGGCTGGTGGAGGAGGGCGACAAGCCCGCGGAGGGCGTCCGATGAGCGAGCGCACCGGCGAGGTCTACCGCGTCGACTGGCTGCCGGGCACCGATCTGCTGCACGGCACCTGTCACTGCGGGCGCGAGCACACCGCGCAGGACCCGGTCGAGATGTGGGAGTGGATGCTCGCGCACCCGCGGGGGCACGAGCCGCGAGGAGCCGGTGCATGACCTCGTACGACTCGTACGACGACATCGAACTCGTCGTGGAGCGGCGGGAGCCGGCGGCCGAGGGCGTTCTCGTCCTCACCCTGCGGCACCCGTCGGGCGCTCAGCTGCCCGTCTGGGAGCCGGGCGCGCACATCGACCTGCTGCTCGGGCCGGGTCTCGAGCGGCAGTACTCGCTGTGCGGGGACCCGGCCGACCGGGGCAGCTGGCGGATCGCCGTCCTGCGGGAGCGGAACGGACGCGGTGGCTCGGCGCATGTGCACGAGCGGGTACGGCCGGGCGACAAGGTACGGGCGCGCGGGCCGCGCAACCGCTTCCGGCTGGAGCCGGCCGGACGCTACCGCTTCGTCGCGGGCGGCATCGGCATCACCCCCGTCCTGCCGATGCTGGCCGCGGCCGAGGCGGCGGGCGCCGACTGGACCCTGCTGTACGGCGGGCGCACCCGTGCCTCCATGGCGTTCACCGGGGAGCTGGCCCGGTACGGGGAGCGGGTCACGCTCGCCCCCGAGGACGAGACCGGGCTGCTGGACCTCTCCCCGGTGCTGGCCGGTCTCCCGGAGGACACCCTCGTCTACTGCTGCGGACCCGGTCCGCTGCTCGACGCGGTCGGGGAGCGGTGCCCGGCCGGGGTGCTGCGCGTGGAACGGTTCCGGCTCGAGAACCAACACGCAGGCGTGGACGGCGCGTTCGAGGTCGTACTGGCCCGCAGTGGCCGGACGCTCACCGTCCCGCCGGACGTCTCCGTCCTGGACGCGGTGCGCGGAGCGGGCGTCGAGGTGCTCTACTCCTGCACGGAGGGCACCTGCGGCACCTGTGAGACCGATGTGCTGGAGGGCGAGCCGGACCACCGTGACTCGGTGCTCACCGAGGAGGAGCGGGCGGCCGGGGAGACCATGCTCATCTGTGTGTCCCGGTGCCGCGGCCGACGGCTCGTACTGGACCTGTGATCCTCAGGTCGGCGTCGATCCGGGCGACCGTCGCCAGCAGGTGGGGCAGCAGGTCCCGGCGTACGGACTCCACGGAGTTGCGGCCGGCGTGCACCGCGATGTTCACGCCGGCCACCACCTCGCCGTCCCGGTCCCGCACCGGCGCGGCGACGGACCTGAGCCCGTCCTCCAGCTCCTGGTCGACGAGCGCGTAGCCCTGGCGGCGCACCCGGCGCAGCTCGGCGCGCAGGGCGTCCGCCGTGACCAGGGTGCGGGCGGTGAGCGGGCGCAGGTCGGCACGGGCGAGCCGGGTGTCGATCTCGGCGTCCGGCAGCCCGGCGAGGATCACCCGGCCGACGGAGGTGAGGTGGGCCGGGAAGCGGGTGCCGACGGTGATCGACGCGGTCATGATGCGGCTGGTCGGGACGCGGGCGACATACACGACGTCGTCGCCGTCCAGCACGCACAGCGAGGACGACTCCCTCACCTGCGCGACGAGTCGCTCGAGGTACGGCTCGGCGATCTGCGGCAGCGTGAACCCGGCGAGGTAGGAGTAGCCGAGCTCCAGCACCCGCGGGGTGAGCCGGAAGAGCCGGCCGTCGGTGTGGACGTAACCGAGGTCGGCCAGGGTGAGCAGGAAGCGGCGGGCGGCCGCACGGGTCAGTTCGCAGGCGCGGGCGACCTCGCTCAGGGTCAGCGCCGGGTGGTCGGCGTCGAAGGCGCGGATGACGGCGAGGCCCCGCTCGAAGGACCGGACGAAGTGCGGTCCGCGGACGTCAACGGTCATCGTGGCCTCCGGAAGACGTACGGACGTACGCGTGGCGCACGCTATGAGTGCGTCACGCGACTGTCAACGATGTGGCCGCCCGTGGGCGGTTGTCCACGATGCGATCGTCAACAACTGGACGTGGTACGGGGATTGACCCTGTCTCGGCACGGGCTCTACGTTCCCGCTCAGCACGTTCGTTCTCTCTGCGCACCGTCTGTCGGAGCATCCGGTCCGGTCCCACCGCGGGAGTCACAGTCATGCGTCGTCGTCTGCTCATCGGCCTCACGGCCGCATCCGTCCTGACCGCCGCGACGGCCTGCGGCTCGTCCGACTCCGGCGGGTCGGACGAGGCCGGCTCGTCCGGCGGCACCACCACCGTGACGGTGGGTCTCATCCCCATCGTCGACGTGGCGCCCCTGTACCTGGGACAGCAGAAGGGCTTCTTCAGCGAGCGCGGGCTGAAGCTGGACTTCTCCAGTGCGCAGGGCGGCGCCGCCATCGTGCCCGGCGTGGTCAGCGGCCAGTTCGAGTTCGGGTTCTCCAACATGACCTCGCTGATGATCGCCCGGTCCAACGACGTGCCGGTGAAGGCGGTGGCGAACGGCATCGCCTCGACCGGTGAGGTGGGCAAGGACTTCGAGGCGCTCACCGTCAAGGGCGACAGCCCGATCAAGTCGGCGAAGGACCTGGAGGGCAAGAAGGTCGCCATCAACACCCTGAAGAACATCAACGAGACCGCGGTGCGCGCCTCGGTGCGCAAGGCGGGCGGCGATCCCGACAAGGTGGAGCTGGTCGAGCTGGCCTTCGACCAGATGCCGGCCGCGCTCGACGGCGGGCGGATCGACGCGGCGATGGTGGTGGAACCGGCACTGGCCACGATCAAGAGCCAGGGCGGCCGCGAGATCGCCTCCCCCATGATCGACATCGCTCCGGAGCTCACCGTCGCCATGTACTTCACCTCCGTCAAGTACGCGCAGGAGAACCCGGAGGTGGTGAAGAAGTTCCAGGAGGCCACCGCCGAGTCCCTGGCCTACGCCGACTCCCACCCCGACGAGGTGCGCGAGATCGTCACCACGTACACGAAGATCCCGGCGGACGTGCTGGCGAAGGTGACCCTGCCGAAGTGGCCGGCCGAGCCCAACCGCGCCGCCATCGAGGAACTGGCGGAACTGGGCGAACGGGACGGCCTGTTCAAGCAGACCCCGGACCTGGACGAGCTGCTGCCGTGAGGGGCGCGAACGCCGCTCTCGGTGCGGCCGGGCTCGCGGCCTTCCTCGTCCTGGCCGAGGCGGTGCCGCGGCTCGGTCTGGTCGAGGAGGAGCACTTCCCGCCGGCCAGCCGTGTCGCCGACGCGCTCGGCACGGAGTTCGCGGACGGCGCCTTCTGGACCGCGCTCGGCGACACCCTCACCGGCTGGGCGCTGGGCCTGGCGATCGCGGCCGGCGCGGGGATCGTCGCCGGGGTGGTCCTGTCCGTGGTGCCGTATCTGCGCGAGGCGACGGCGTCCACGATCGAGTTCCTGCGCCCCATCCCGTCGGTCGCGCTGATCCCGCTGGCGGTGCTGCTGTACGGCACCGGTCTGAGGTCGGTGCTGCTCCTCGTCGTGTACGCCTCCTTCTGGCAGGTGCTGATCCAGGTCCTGTACGGCGTCCAGGACGTCGACCCGGTCGCCGAGGAGACGGCACGGTCGTACGGGCTCGGCACCTGGGCGCGGATCCGGTACGTGCTGTGGCCGACCGCGCTGCCGTACGTGATGACCGGGGTGCGGCTGGCGGCGGCGGTCGCGCTGATCCTCGCCGTCACCGCCGAACTCGTCATCGGGGCACCGGGCCTGGGCGCGCGGATCGCCGTGGCGCAGACCTCGCAGGCGGTGCCCGAGATGTACGCGCTGATCGTCGTCGCCGGACTGCTCGGGCTGCTGATCAACGTCGGGGCCCGGTCGGTGGAGCGGCGGGCGCTGGCCTGGCACCAGTCGGTGCGCGGGGAGGTGGCGGTGTGAGGCGGGTGCTGCTGCGTCTGGTGTTCGTGCTCGCGCTGCCCGCGGTGCTGGTGGCCGTCTGGTGGGTGTCCTCGGCCGACAGCGAGGACGTGTACTGGCCGCCGCTGCGCACGATCCTGGAGACCTTCCCGGACGTCTGGACCGGCGAGCGGTGGCGCGGTGACGTGCTGCCCAGCGTGCTGCGGCTCGCGGCGGGCTACGCGCTCGCGGCGGTCGTCGGTGTCGCGCTCGGCACGCTGATCGGCTCGTACCGGCGGGTGCGGGCGGTGTGCGAGCCGGTGCTGGAGTTCCTGCGGGCCGTGCCGCCGCCGGTGCTGGTGCCGGTGATCATGCTCTTCGCGGGCATCGGCGACACCATGAAGATCGTCGTCATCGCGAGCGGCTGTGTCTGGCCGGTCCTGCTCAACACGGTCGAGGGGGTGCGCGCGGTCGACGCCGTGATGACCGAGACGGCCCGCTCCTACGGCATCACGGGCGCCGCACGCCTCAAGGACGTGGTGCTGCCCTCGGCGAGCCCGCAGATCTTCGCGGGTCTGCGCCAGGCCCTGTCGATCGGCATCATCCTCATGGTGATCAGCGAGATGTTCGCCGCCAGCAACGGTCTCGGCTTCACCGTCGTGCAGTTCCAGCGCTCCTTCGCGATCCCCGACATGTGGACCGGCATCCTGCTGCTCGGCCTGCTCGGCTTCGTGCTCTCGGTCCTCTTCCAGCTGGTCGAGCGGCGGGCGCTCGGCTGGTACCACGGTCTGCGCGCCGCCGCCCGGCGGTCCCGGTGAAACTCGTGAAAGGGCGATCGATGCTCGACGTACGTGGCCTGCGGAAGGTGTACGAGGGATCGGGGCGGCGCACCGAGGCGGTACGTGATCTGACGTTCACCGTGGAGGCCGGTGAACTGGTCTGTCTGGTCGGCCCGTCCGGCTGCGGCAAGACGACGCTGCTGAAGTGCGTGGGCGGGCTGCTCGAACCGACGGCCGGTGAGGTGTACCTGGCCGGGCGGAAGGTGGACGGTCCGCCGCCGGGGATGGCGTTCGTGTTCCAGGAGTACGGGCGCAGCCTGTTCCCGTGGATGCGGGTCGGCCAGAACGTCGAACTCCCGCTGAAGCAGAAGGACCTGGGCAAGGCCCGGCGCAGGGAGCTGGTGGCGGACGCCCTCGCCTCGGTGGGACTCGCGGACGCGGCCGGGGCGTACCCGTGGCAGCTCTCGGGCGGCATGCAGCAGCGGGTGGCGATCGCGCGGGCGCTGGCGTACGAGCCCGAGGTGCTGCTGATGGACGAGCCGTTCGCGGCGGTGGACGCGCAGACCCGCGCCGATCTGGAGGACCTGGTACGGCGGCTGTGGCGGGAGCGCGGGATCACGGTCCTGTTCGTCACCCATGACATCGACGAGGCGGTGTACCTCGGCGAGCGGGTGATCGTGCTGTCGGCCTCCCCCACCGTCGTACGGGAGCAGCTGAAGGTGGACCTGCCGGCGGAGCGGGACCAGTTGAGCACGCGTGTGACCCCGCGCTTCGCCGAGCTGCGGACCCATGTGTACGAGCAGATCCAGGCGGCGAAGCGCGGGACGGCCACGGACAAGAGGTCCTGACGAAGGCGCTGCGGTCCTCTTCGAGGTACATTCTCCGGACCTCGGTGACATCTGCCGGAGGAATCAGCTCCGCATGCCGTGCCGGCCACTACCGGACCCTGACTCTGAAATGGATGCGGTAATGACAAGTTCAGAGATGGGCCCGGATGAACAGTCCCAGTACGTTCAAGAGGCCGTTCGAGGACTCATCAGCGGGGCGCCGGAGGGATGGTCCGGGCTGAAGTACACCTATCGGTCCACGGTCGGGTTCAGCGATTCAGACCTCGAATTCACCATGAGCGACGGCAGCAAGCAGGGCGGGACGGCTCCGGTATCGGTTTTCGACGCCATGGACGACCTGCGCCGTGCCATGCATGAACCGGGGAAGGGGACTTGGTTCACTGCGGTGATCACCGCAGACAGCTTTCTGGCGTATCGAACGAACTTCGACTACGACTCTGAGCCGAACTTCGTGCCGCAGATCAACGCCGGCAGCTATCTGGACGACATGCGGCACTTCCCGCGCGACGAGGAGAACACCCCAGACTGGTTGAAGCGCAAACTGGAACTCGCGCGACCAGTGTGAAGAAGGTCGTCGGGCTGCCCGGCCGCGCACGCGCGACCCGCCGGCCGGGCACGTCTGACGGTGCTGGAGGTGCTCATGTGCTGGTCCCTTCGGGGTGGGGGTGCGGGAACGAGCGGGTGCGGTCTCAGGCGCGCAGCCAGACCGCGGTGTCCTTGGGGAGTCGTCCGTCGTCGGTGAGCGGACCGCTGCCGAGGAGCAGCGCGGTGTGGGCGGGGAGGTCGGCGGGCGTGTCCGCGAGGTTCACCAGGCAGATCGCGGCGCCGTCCGCGCGGGTGAAGCCGAGCACGCCGTCGGGGGTGGGCAGCCAGGTGAGGGGGCCGTCGCCGAGGGCCGGGCGCAGGCGGATCGCCTCGCGGTAGAGGGCGAGCATCGAGCCGGGGTCCCGCGCCTGCCGGTCGGCCGCGTACGACGCCCAGCCGACGGGCTGCGGCAGCCACGGTTCGCCGCCGAACCCGGCGTGCGGCGCGTCCGCCGTCCACGGCAGCGGCACCCTGCACCCGTCGCGGCCGGGGTCGGTGCCGCCGGAGCGCGCGTGCATGGGGTCCTCGATGCGGTCGAGCGGGATGTCGGCCTCGGGCAGGCCGAGTTCCTCGCCCTGGTAGACGTAGACCGCTCCGGGCAGGGCCAGGGAGAGCAGGGCCGCGGCGCGGGCCCGGCGGGTGCCGAGGGCGAGGTCGGTCGGGGTGCCGAAGGCCTTGGTGGCGAAGTCGAAGCCGGTGTCGGCGCGGCCGTAGCGGGTGACCGTGCGGGTGACGTCGTGGTTGCACAGCACCCAGGTGGCGGGGGCGCCGATCGGCGCGTGTTCGGCGAGGGTGTCCTCGATGGAGGCGCGCAGTCGTGCCGCGTCCCAGGGGCAGGTCATGAAGGAGAAGTTGAACGCGGTGTGCAGTTCGTCGGGGCGCAGGTAGCGGGCGAAGCGTTCGGTGTCGGGGAGCCAGACCTCGCCGACGAAGACGCCACCGTACTCGTCGGCGACGGCCCGCCAGGCACGGTAGACGTCGTGGAGTTCGTCGCGGTCGACGTAGGGGTGCGGGTCGCGGCCCGCCACGAAGTCCGGCAGCCGGGGGTCCTTCACCAGCAGCGCGGCGGAGTCGATGCGGACGCCGGCCACGCCCCGCTCGAACCAGAAGCGCAGGATGTCCTCGTGTTCCTGGCGGACGGCGGGGTGCGCCCAGTTGAGGTCGGGCTGTTCGGGCGCGAACAGGTGGAGGTACCAGTCGCCGCCGGGCAGCCTGGTCCAGGCGGGGCCGCCGAACTCCGACCGCCAGTCGTTCGGGGGGAGTTCACCGCTCTCGCCGCGGCCGGGACGGAAGTGGAACAGTTCCCGCTCGGGACCGCCGGCGAGCGCCGCCCGGAACCAGGGGTGCTGGTCGGAGACGTGGTTCGGCACGATGTCGACGATCGTGCGGATGCCCAGTCCCCGTGCCTCGGCGATGAGTTTCTCCGCCTCGGCGAGAGTGCCGAAGGCCGGGTCGATCGCCCGGTAGTCGGCGACGTCGTAGCCGCCGTCCTTCATCGGGGACAGGTACCAGGGGTTGAACCACAGGGCGTTCACGCCGAGTTCGGCGAGGTACGGCAACTTGGCGCGGACGCCCGCGAGGTCGCCGGTGCCGTCGCCGTCGCCGTCGGCGAAGCTGCGGACGTACACCTGGTAGATGACGGCGGAGCGCCACCAGTCGTCGCTCTGGGCAGGGGTGGGCTGTCCCACGGTGCGTGCCTTTCTCTTCTGTGGACGAGGTGCGGTGTCAGCCCTTGGTGCTGCCCGCGCTGATTCCGGCGATGATGTGCCGCTGGAAGACGAGGAACAGCGCGACCATGGGGATGCTGGCGATCACCATCGCGGCGATGAGCACGGTCAGCTGGATGTTCTGCGACAGTTGCACGAGGGCCACGCTGATCGGCTGTTTCCCCGTGTCGGAGAAGACCATCAGCGGCCAGAGGAAGTCCTGCCACACGGCGACCAGCGCGAAGATCGACACCACGCCGAGCACCGGACGCGACATGGGCAGCACGATCGACCACAGGGTGCGCAGCCTGCCCGCGCCGTCCATCTCGGCGGCCTCGAGCACGTCCCTGGGCAGCTGGTCGAAGAACCGCTTGAGCAGGTAGAGGTTGAAGGCGTTGGCGACGGCCGGCAGCCAGATGGCGAGCGGGTCGTTGAGGAGGCCGAGATCCGCCACGGTCAGGTACTTCGGTACGACCAGGGCCTGGGCCGGGACCATCAGCGTGGCGAGGATGCCGCCGAGGATCAGTGTGCCGAAGGCGGGCCGGAGCTTGGACAGGGCGTAGGCGGCGGCCGTGCAGAACACCAGCTGGAACAGCCAGGCGCCGGCCGCCTGCACCACCGTGTTCCACAGGTGGGTGGGCAGCTGCATCAGCTCCCAGGCGTCGGTGTAGCCGCTGGTGCTCCAGCTCTCCGGGACGAGGGTGGGCGGGGTGCGCGCCACCTCGTCCGGTGACTTCATCGCACCGCTCGCCATCCAGTAGACGGGGAAGAGGAAGGCGAGCGCGAAGAGCACGACGACGCCGGTGAACACGGTCCAGTAGACGGCCCTGCCGCGCGGGCGGGCCAGCACGGCCGGGGAGACGAGGGTACGGGTGCTGCTCACGCGGCCTCCTCTCCGGAGCGGGTGAGGCGGAGGTAGACGGCGGAGAACGCGCCGAGCAGGGCGAGGAGCATCACGCTCAGCGCACAGGCGCCGCCGAAGTCGTTGTAGAGGAAGGCGTACTTGTAGATGAGGTAGAGGACGGTCACGGTGGCGTTCTCGGGGCCGCCGCCGGTGATCACGAAGGGCTCGGTGAACACCTGCATGGTGGCGATGATCTGGAGCAGCATCAGCATGAGGATGACGAACCTGGTCTGCGGGACCGTCACGTGGCGGATGCGCTGGAGCAGGCCCGCTCCGTCCAGTTCGGCGGCCTCGTACAGCTCGCCGGGGATGGACTGGAGCGCGGCGAGGTAGATGAGGACGGTGCCGCCCATGTTGGCCCAGGTGGCGACGATCACCAGGGAGACCAGGGCGGTGTCGGCGCCGTTGGACCAGTTCGAGGTGGGCAGGTGGAGGAAGCGCAGCGCCTCGTTGGCGAGGCCGGCGCCCGGATCGTAGAACCACTTCCACAGCAGGGCGCTGACCACCGGCGGGATCATCACCGGCAGGTAGACGACGACCCGGAAGAACGCCTTGGCGTGCCTCAGTTCGTTCAGGACGAGGGCGAGCACGAAGGGGATCGCGAAGCCGATCAGCAGGGCGAGCAGGGTGAAGGTGAGCGTGTTGCGCCAGGCGGCGCCGAACTCGGGGTCGTTCAGGACCCGGGTGAAGTTGGCGGTGCCGACCCATTCGGGGTCGGAGCCCGGCGTGTACTTCTGGAAGGCGATCACGACGGCGCGGATCGCCGGGTACCAGGAGAACAGGGCGAAGCAGACGAGCCCGCCGAGGAGGAAGCCGTAGGCGCGCAGATGGTCGGTGAGGCGGCGCCGTCTCCGGTCCCCTGCCGGGGACGGCGCCTTCACCGGTCGGACCCGCACGGCCGCGGCCGGCCGTTCAACCGTCTTCGTCACCGGTCAGCTCCGGGCCAGGATGCCGTCGATCTTGCCGGAGGCGTCCTTCAGGAGCCGGTCGATGTCCGCGTCCTCCTTGGTGAGGACGGCGGAGACGACACCGTCGAGGACGGAGTAGAGCTGCTGGGCGTGCGGCGGCTCGATCTTCATCTCCAGTTGCCGGCTGCCGTCGAGGAAGGACTGGTAGTTCTCCACCGGGACGTTGGCGTTGGCCTTCTTGACCTGCTGGTCCTTGGCGTCTGCGGCGCCGGTGAACAGGCGGGGCTCGGGCAGGCCGACCGGGGCGTCGTTCTTCTTGGCGCGGGCGTAGTCGCCGAGGAAGCCGTCGCCGGGGGTGAGGAACATGTGGTCCAGCCACTTGAGGCCGGCCCGGATCTGCTCGGGTGAGGCGTTCTTGTCGAACATGTAGCCGTCGCCGCCGATGAGGGTGCCCTCGCCGCCGGGCATGGGGGCGAGGGCGATGTTCTCGTACTCGGCGCCCTTCTCCTTGACGAGGATCGGGATGTTGTCGGGGGCGGCGAGGTACATGCCGAGCTTGCCGGCGCCCATCATCTGCTGGACGTCGTTGATGACGAGCAGTTGCTTGCTGCCCATCGACTCGTCCTTCCACCGCATGTCGTGGAGGGTCTGGAGCACGGCGCGGCCCTCGGGGGTGTCGACGGTGGCCTTCTTGCCGTCGGCGCTCACCACGTCGCCGCCCTGGGAGTAGAGCTCGGCGGTGAAGTGCCAGCCGCCCTGGTTCTGGGCGCTGTAGTCGGCGTAGCCGACGGTGCCGTCGCCGAGTGCGGCGATCCTCTTGGCGGCGTCGCGGACCCCGTCCCAGGTGGTGGGCGGCCGGTCCGGGTCGAGTCCGGCCTTCTCGAAGAGTTCCCGGTTGTAGATCAGGCCCATCGAGTAGCCGGTGCGCGGGATGCCGTAGACCTTGCCGTCGACGGTGTAGATGTCCCGCAGCTGCTGCTGGATGGTGTCGTAGCTCTTCAGCTCCTTGACGTACGGGGTGAGATCGGCCGCCTGGCCGATGTCGACGACGTGCCGCGCGTCGGTGAAGTAGGTGTAGAAGACGTCCTCCATCTGCCCGCCGGCGAGCTTGGCGTCGAACGTCTTCGGGTCCTGGCAGGGGAACGCGTCGTGCGGGACGACGTCGATGTCCGGGTTCTTCTTCTCGAAGGCGGCGACGTCCTCCTCGAAGAACTGGCGGTCGACCTTGGCGCTCTTGGGCGGCATGCAGTTGACCGTGATGCGGGTCTTGCCGCCGGCGGCTTCGTCGTCGTTCGACCCGCACGCGGTGAGCGTGAGCGCGCCGACGCCTAGCGCGACGAGGGTACGACGGATCCCGGTGCTTCTCATCGGTGGACCCCTTACGGGACAGGAGCGAGTGAACCCCTCGGAACAGGAGCGGTGGGCGGGGCACACTCAAGCACCGACGACATCGGTCCGCAAGATGTCGCGCAGAATCTGAAATTATTCGACAGTGGAGCGGGGTTCAGGAACGGGGTGCCTGGGCGGTCGACCCCCGTACCACCAGCTCGGGTTCGAACAGCAGCTCCTCGGGGGCCACCGCACTGCCGCTGATCTGCGCGTTCAGCAGTTCCACCACCGCCTTGCCCATGGCCTCGATGGGCTGCCGGACGGTGGTCAGCGGGGGCTCGGTGCAGTTCATCAGCGCCGAGTCGTCGTAGCCGACGACGGATATCCGCCCGGGCACGTCGAGCCCCTTGCGGCGGGCGGCCCGTACGACACCGAGGGCGAGGGGGTCGCTGGCGCAGATGAAGCCGGTGACGCCCCGCTCGATGAGCCGGGAGGCGGCGGCGTGACCGCCCTCGATGGAGAACATGGCGCGGGCGACGTGCTCTTCGGGCACCTCCCCCGCGACCGCGCGGGCGGCGGCCAGCTTGCGGGCCGAGGGCATGTGGTCGCCGGGACCGAGCACCAGCCCGATGCGCTCGTGCCCGAGCGAGGCCAGGTGCCGCCAGGCCTGCTCCACGGCCACGGCGTCGTCGCACGAGACGGCGGGGAAGCCGAGGTGCTCGATCGCCGCGTTGACGAGGACGACCGGGATGTTGCGCTCGGCGAGCCGCCGGTAGTGGTCGTGGGGCGCGTCGGCCTGGGCGTAAAGGCCGCCGGCGAACACCACACCGGACACCTGCTGCTGGAGCAGCAGGTCCACGTAGTCCGCCTCGGAGACGCCGCCCCGGGTCTGGGTGCACAGCACCGGCGTGAGGCCGAGCTGGGCCAGCGCGCCGCCGATGACCTCCGCGAAGGCCGGGAAGATCGGGTTCTGCAGCTCGGGCAGGACCAGGCCGACCAGCCGGGCGCGTTCACCGCGCAGTTGGGTGGGCCGCTCGTAGCCGAGCACGTCCAGGGCGGAGAGCACCGCCTGCCGGGTGGCCTCGGAGACCCCCGGCTTGCCGTTGAGCACCCGGCTGACCGTGGCCTCGCTGACCCCGACCTTCTTCGCCACCACAGCAAGTCGTCGTGTCATGCGCGCAAGAGTAACGCAAGAAACGCAAGCCGCTTGCGTTCACGCGCAAATTCGTCGTCAAGGCGCCGCCCAGAGCCCTCGGACGTGCCCGAGGTGGCGGGTCATCACGGTCCGTACGGCCTCCGTGTCCCGGGCGAGCAGCGCGTCGAGCAGCTCCAGGTGCTCCTCGGCCGACGCCTCCAGCCGCCCCTGCTCCACCAGCGCGGTCAGCCCGTACAGACGTGCGCGCCGGCGCAGGTCCCGGACCACCTCGACCAGGTGACCGTTGCCGGCGAGCGCCAGCAGGCCCAGGTGGAAGCGCTGGTCGGCCTCGATGTACGCGATGAGGTCACCGGCCGCGGCGGCGGTGACGATCTCCTCGGCGACCGGGCGCAGCGCCTCCAGGGCCACCCGGTCCGCGGTGGCGGCCAGGTGGGCCGTCGTCGGGATCTCGATGAGCGCGCGGATGTGGGTGTACTCGTCGAGCTGCCGGTCGGAGACGGCGGTGACCCGGAAGCCCTTGTTGGGCACGGTGTCGACCAGCCCCTCCTTGGCGAGGTCGAGCATGGCCTCGCGCACGGGGGTGGCGGAGACACCGAAGCGTGCGGCGAGCCCGGGGGCCGAGTACACCTCGCCGGGGCGCAGTTCCCCGGCGATCAGCGCGGCCCGCAGCGCGTCCGCGACCCGCTCGCGGTAGCTGGGCCTGCGGCCGCCCAGGTCGGAGAGGGCGGTGTTCACAGCACGAATCCCGCCGGGAACGGGTCCCGCGGGTCCAGCAGGTACTGCGCGGTGCCGGTGATCCAGGCCCGGCCGGTGAAGCTGGGCAGCACCGCCGGGCGGCCGGCCACCTCGGTGGTGCCGAGCAGCCGGCCGGTGAACCGGGTGCCGATGAAGGACTCGTTCACGAACTCGGTGTGCAGCGGGAGTTCGCCGCGCGCGTGGAGCTGGGCCATGCGGGCGCTGGTGCCGGTGCCGCAGGGCGAGCGGTCGAACCAGCCGGGGTGGATCACCATGGCGTGCCGGGAGTGGCGGGCGGTGGCGTCGGGAGCGGTCACCTGGACATGGTGACAGCCGTGGACGGACGGGTCCTCGGGGTGGACCGGTTCGCCGTCGGCGTTGATCGCCTCCATCAGGGACAGTCCGGCCGCGAGGATCTCGTCCTTGCGGGACCGGTCGAAGGGCAGCCCGAGCCGGTCCAGCGGCAGGACGGCGTAGAAGTTGCCGCCGAAGGCGAGGTCGTAGGTCACCGTCCGCCCGTCGGGCAGGGTCGCCTTCCGGTCGAGGCCGACGACGAAGGACGGGACGTTGCGCAGGGTCACGGCCGTGGCGGCGCCGTCCTCGACCGCCACCTCGGCGACGACGACCCCGGCGGGGGTGTCCAGGCGGATGGTGGTGACCGGTTCGACGACCTCGACCATGCCGGTCTCGACGAGCACCGTCGCGACACCGATCGTGCCGTGCCCGCACATCGGGAGGTAGCCGGAGACCTCGATGTAGACGACGCCCCAGTCGCAGTCGGGCCGGGTGGGCGGCTGGAGGATCGCACCGCTCATCGCCGAGTGCCCGCGCGGCTCGTTCATCAGGAACCGCTTGATGTGATCGCGGTGTTCGCGGAAGTACAGGCGCCGCTCGTTCATGGTCGCGCCGGGGATGGTGCCGATGCCGCCGGTGATCACACGGGTGGGCATGCCCTCGGTGTGCGAGTCGACGGCGTGCAGGACGAGCTTGCTGCGCATGACCGGGCCCCTCCCCTACGCCAGTCCGGCCGCGACGGCCTTCTCGGTGGCCGCGCGGACGGCCGCCTCCTGACCGGGTTCCAGGGGGACGCGGGGCGGGCGGCAGGGGCCGCCGTGCCGTCCGACGAGGTCCATGGACAGCTTGATGGCCTGCACGAACTCCACCCGTGAGTCCCAGCGCAGGAGGGGGTGCAGTCGCCGGTACAGCGGCAGCGCGGTGCCGAGGTCGCCGCCGGTGGCGGCGCGGTAGAGCTCGACGCAGGACCGGGGCAGCGCGTTCGGGTATCCGGCCACCCAGCCCTTGGCGCCGGCCACGGCGAGTTCCAGCAGGACGTCGTCCGCGCCGACCAACAGGTCCAGTTCGGGGGCGAGTTCGGCGATCCGGTAGGCGCGGCGGACGTCCCCGGAGAACTCCTTGACGGCCTGGACGTACCCTTCGCCGTGCAGCCGGGCGAGCAGTTCCGGTACCAGGTCGACCTTGGTGTCGACGGGGTTGTTGTAGGCGACGACGGGGAGTCCGGCGGCGGCGACCTCGGCGTAGTGGGCGAGGACGGCGCGTTCGTCGGCGCGGTAGGCGTTGGGCGGCAGCAGCATCACGGCCCGGCAGCCGGCCTCGGCGGCCTGCTCGGTCCAGCGGCGGGCCTCGGCGGATCCGTAGGCGGCGACGCCGGGCATGACGCGCTCCCCGCCGATCGCGGCGACGGCCGTCTCGACGACCCGGGCGCGCTCCTCGGGAGTGAGCACCTGGTACTCGCCGAGGGAGCCGTTCGGTACGACGCCGTCGCAGCCGTTCTCCACGAGCCAGGCGCAGTGCTCGGCGTAGCGGTCGTGGTCGACGGAGAGGTCGTCGGTCAGCGGCAGCGCGGTGGCGACGAGGACGCCGCGCCAGGGACGGTGGTCGGTCATGAGGGTCCTCTCTCGGTCTGCTGTTCGTGCTGTTCGGCGAGTACGCCCAGCGGCACCGGTCGGGCGAACGGCCGCCGGGACGGGGCGGGTTCGCAGCCGGCGAGGCCCGTCACCGCCGGTTCGCACATCCGGCCCTGGCACCAGCCCATGCCGGCCCGGGTGAGCAGCTTGACCGTGCGGACGTCCCCGGCCCCGAGCGCGAGGCCCGCGCGGACCTCGCCCGCCGTGACCTCCTCGCAGCGGCAGACCACGGTGTCGTCGGTGACCCGGTCGGTCCAGTGGGCGGGCGGGGCGTACACGGCGTCGAGGGCGGCCGCGGATCCGCGCAGCCGGGCGCGGGCCCTGGCGGCCGGGGCCCACGCACCGGGGTCGGGTACGGTGCCCCGCAGCCGGGCGGCGATCGAGCGGCCCGCGATGTGCCCCTCGGCGAGCGCGAGCGCGGCACCGCCGATGCCGGTGGCCTCCCCCGCCGCCCACACACCGGGGACGTCGGTGCGCTGTTCCGCGTCGACGGCCACGGTGAGTCCGTCGAGGCGGCAGCCGAGGCTCTCGGCGAGGTCGGTGTGCGGGAGCATGCCGTGGCTCACCGCGAGGGTGTCGCAGGGCAGCCGGCGTTCGGTGCCGGGCCGGACGCGGCCGTGCGCGTCGAGGGCGGCGACGGTGACGCCGGTGAGCCGATGGTCGCCGTGGGCGCGGACGACGGTGTGCCGGGCGAGGAACGGCACGCGGTGGCGCAGCAGCCGGGCCGCGTACCCGGCGCCCTCGGGCAGCTTGCCGGCCAGCGCTCCGGCGTGCCGCGGCAGGCGGCCCGGGTCCGCGGACTCCACCAGCGCGGCGACCCGTACGCTCGCCGCCGCGAGCCCGGCCGCCACCGGCAGCAGCAGCGGCCCGGTCCCGGCCACGACGGCGGTCCGGCCCGGTACGACGAGCCCGCCCTTGAGCATGGCCTGGGCGCCGCCCGCGGTGACGACTCCGGGGAGGGTCCAGCCGGGGAAGGGCAGCACGGTCTCGTATCCGCCGGTGGCCAGCAGTACGGCGGTGGCGCGCACCTCGACCGACTTCTCCTGCTCCGGTCCGAGCAGCGCGTGCACGGCCGGTCCGTCGGGTGTCCGCTCCACGCACCACACATGGTGCTCGCCCAGCACGCGCACGGAGCTCGTGGCGAGCCGGTCCCGCAGCCTGGCCCAGGTGCGCCACCGGTGGTGCAGGACCCGGGGGCGTTGCGCGCGCAGTCCGGCGGCGGGCTGCCGGTAGAACTGCCCGCCCGGTTCGGGAGCCGCGTCGATCAGGGCGACCCGCAGACCGCGCCGGTCCGCCGCGAGGGCCGCGGCGAGTCCCGCCGGGCCCGCGCCGATCACCGCGAGGTCAGTGCGCACGGCCCGTCCCCTCCTGGCTGCGGATCACGTCGCCCGGCCGGGCCGGGACCAGACAGGCCCGCTGGTCGGGCCGGTCGTTCACGGTGACCAGGCAGTCGAAGCACACCCCGATCCCGCAGAACACCCCGCGGGGGCGCCCGTCGCCCCGGGTGGTGCGCCACGAGGTGACGCCGGCGGCCCACAGCACGGCGGCGATCGTCCGGCCGGGCAGCGCCTCGATCCGCCGTCCGTCGAAGGTGACCTCGAAGGCGGGTCCGGGGCGCGCCCCGGCGAGCTCCAGCGGATTCACCGCACGGCCTCCTTCGCCGTAGAGGGGAAGCGGTCGGGCCGGAACGGGGTGAGGTCCAGTTCCGGTGTCCCTCCGGTCAGGGCCTGGGCGATCAGCAGGCCGGTGCCGGTGGCCAGTCCGATGCCCGCGCCCTCGTGGCCGCACGCGTGGAACAGTCCGGGCGCCCGGGGGTCGGGGCCGATCGCGGGCAGGTGGTCGGGCAGGTACGGCCGGAAGCCGGCGTACGCGCGCAGGGCCCGGACGCCGGACAGGAAGGGGAACAGGCGGGTCGCCCCGGCCGCCAGGGCCCGCACCGCCGGGAGGGACAGGGACCGGTCGAAGCCGACCCGTTCCCGGCTGGCGCCGATGAGCACCGGTCCGGCGGCCGTTCCCTCCACCACCGGGGAGGTCTGCAGTGCCGCGGAGTCGCTGGCGACGTCGGCGACGTAGTCGGCGGCGTACACCTTGTGCCGGATGCGGGGCGGCAGCGGCTCGGTGACCAGGACGAAGCCCCGTCGGGGCAGGACGGGCAGGGACACCCCGGCGCGGGCGGCCAGTTCGCCGCCCCAGGGGCCGGCCGCGTTGACGACGGCGGGGGCGTGGAGGTCGCCGCGGTCCGTGCGGACCCCGCGCACCGCGCCGTCGGTGGCGCGCAGGACCCGGGTCACCTCGCGGCCGGTGAGCAGCCGGGCCCCGGAGGCGCGCAGCAGGTGGGCGGCGGCGAGGGCGGGCATCACCTGGGCGTCCTGCGGATAGTGCACGCCGCCCGCGAGGCCGGGCGCCAGACGCGGTTCGAGGTCGTGGAGCCGGTCGGCGGGGACGGGGTCGGCCGTCACCCCGGCGGCCCGCTGGGTGTCCGCGAACGTCCGCAGCCCGTCGAGCGCTTCGGGGGTCTCGGCGACGACGAGTCCGCCCTTGGCCTCGTACTCGACCGGCCCGACCGGCTCCTGCGCCACCTGTGCCCACAACCGGTGGGACAGCAGGGCGAGTCCGAGTTCGGGTCCGGGCGCCTTGTCGGAGACGAGGAGGTTCCCCTCGCCGGCGCCGGTCGTGCCGCCGGCCACGGGACCCCGGTCCACCACGGTCACGGCGAGGCCCGCCCGGGCCGCGTACAGGGCGCAGGCGGCGCCCGTCATCCCGGCGCCCACTACCACGACATCGCAGGTCAGCGACTCGCTCACGCCAGTACTATGTCACACAGCACTGTGCCGGGGAAGAGTGCGGACACCGTCGGCGAGGGGCTGCCTCAGCCGGCGGAGCGGACCACTCTCAGGTGGGAGGCGGCGCGGCGGGACCCCCGGTCCCCGGACGGGGTGCGGCGCGCCTCGCGCAGGACCAGCGTCAGCCGGGTGCAGTCCATGTCCTGGAGGGCCGGGGTCGTCTCCGCGACGATCCGGCAGTCCGTGGCGCCCCAGCGGGGGTCGGGGTGGAGCAGCGGCCGTACGGCGCCGTCGTGTTCGGCGGCCTGCTCGCCGACGGCCCGCAGCCAGTGCGGCAGTCCGTGCCGGTAGGCGGCCTCCATGATGGGGTCCTGGGCGATGTCGCGGCGGATGGTCTGCAGCCCGTGGTCGTGGCCGTACCGCTCGACGGTCCCGGCGAAGTGGGCCAGCATCGGCAGGCACCAGCTCGACTCGTGGTCGCCGAGCACCGTGGCCGCGTCCGGGTGGAAGAGGACGAACCGGAGGAAGTTGTCGGAGGGCAGGGCCGTCGGATGCGGCTCGACGTCCTGGAAAAGTGTCCGGAAAGCGGCGTTGGTGAGCAGCACGTCCCAGCGGTGGTCGACCACCAGGGAGGGGAAGGCGGTCGCCTCCAGGAGTACGGCGTAGTCCTGGAAATAGGCATGGGCCTCGGGAGTCCCGGGGACGGGCCGCGGTGCCGGCCGCTGCCCTCCTGCCTGATGTGCCATCGGGAGGTCACCCCTCTTGCCTGTGCGGCCCTGACGCGGCGCCCCGATCCTGCTGCCCGCACGCGATGCGTGTCAACTATCGTGGCATTCCATGCCGGTTGACGGCTGAAATTGGCCACAGTTGTGGCGAGACCTGGATGTGAGTTCGAGACAACGGCTAGTCTCCGTGAAGTTCACGGCAATCGCTTGTGAGAAGCCTGTGAGAGACCTAGGAGATCTTTCGGTGACGGGTGGCTTCGAGGGTCCGGGCGCCACGCCGACGGCCGCGCTGCCGGCCGTCGTCGCCCGCGTCACCGCACTCGCCGACCGGCTCGGCGTGGCGCACGCCGAGGTCTTCGACGTCGGCCGGCTGTCCGCCGCTTCCGGTGTCCCGGAGTCCGTGGTCAAGGCGCTGCTGAGCGGCCGGTCCACGGGCGAGCCCGATGTGCAGGCGCGGTTCGTGCAGCGGCTGGACCTGCTGCGCCGCACCCGGCTGAAGCCGAACGGCCGCAAGTACACGCAGCAGGAGATCGCCGACGGCGCGGGCATGTCCCGGCAGCAGGCCGGCGCGCTGATCAACGGCGACCGGCGTCCGACCATGGAGCACTGCGACGCCATCCAGCGGTTCTTCCGGGTGCACGCCGGTTTCCTCACCGCCGAGGACCCCGAGGCGCTCGCGGGCGCGCTCCAGCACACCGAGCAGGAGCTGCTGCAGAAACTCGCGGACCGGGAGCGGGCGGCGGCGGCGCCGGCCGACGACCCGCTGGAGCGGCTGCTGCAGGACCACGGGGTGCGCCAGATCGCCTGGCGGGCCGCCCAGCTGCCCACCGACCAGCACCGCGACAAGGTCGCGGAGTGGCTGGACATGCTCCTGGAGAGTGTCCAGCGGCCCAAGGCCTGACCCGGGGAGGACAGTGGGCATCGGCAGGGAAATGCGCCGCCTGTGCGGCGAGTTGCTGGCGGAGCTGACGCTTCCGGTCCCGGCGCGGCCCGCCGACCTGTACGCGGCCCTGTGCGAGGCGATGAGCAGGCGCCGCGGCCGGCCCGTGCTGTTCCGCACGGCGGTCTTCCCGCCCGGGACGGCGAGCGGGCTGTGGCTCGACATGGCGGACCAGGACCTCGTCGTGATCGAGGAACGCACGGCGCCCGACCACCAGCTGGTGATCCTGGGTCACGAACTGTGGCACATGCAGGCCGGGCACCGCGGCCGCCGTCACGTCCGGGGCGCCGAGGTGGCGACGCGTCTGCTGGGTCATGCCCTCGACGAGGACACCCTGCGGGCGGCCGTCCTGAAGGTCGCCGCGCGCACCCGGTTCGACCTGGCCGAGGAGAAGGAGGCCGAGGCCTTCGGCCTGCTGCTGGCCAGCAAGTGCCGGACCCGGCTGGCCGGTTCGTCGCTGCGCGGGCCGGTACGGCGGGACCGGCTGGCGGGGCGGATCGAGGCGTCGCTGGGGTACCTGGGGCCGCAGGGCTGAGCGGGCACGCCCCGGCGCGCGAGCCCCTCCGGGTGGGGGAACCGGACCGCGGGGCGACCCGATTGTCAGTGGTGGGCGGCAAGCTGGAGGCGAATCGTCACCGACCGCGACACGGGGAGAACCGAGCGATGCCCACCGCCGTACCGACCGACCGCGAGCGCACCGCCGTCCAGGCCTATCTACGGCTGCTGCACACGGTGCGCGCCGCCCTCGACACCCGGCCGGGCCCACCGGGGCCTCCCGGGCCCCCGGTGGTGCCGCCCTCCGTGCTCGCCGAGGCGGAGACCGCCCTGGCCCGGGCAGGCCTGACCGGCAACGAGGAGGTGTTCTTCCGGATGCTGCGCGACTGGCACCCCGAGCCGTAGCCGGCCGTGTCCCGGGGCGGCGGCCGCCGTCCCGCTCAGACGTGCGGGACGGTGACCGCCGTCGCGACCAGGTCTCCTCCGGTGATCCAGCGGCCGGTGAAGTGGTCGACCACGCGGGTGCCCACGCGCGGGCCGGGGACGAGGAGGGTGGCCCGGAAGCCGCCGCGGGTGTGCTCGCCGGGGTCGGCGAAGAAGTCGAGGTCGGCCTCCAGGAAGTCCAGCCACTTCCCGGTGAGCGGGAACCACGCCTTGTAGACGGACTCCTTGGCGCTGAACAGCAGCCGGTCCCAGTGCACGGCGGGCAGCTCCTCGGCCAGTCCGCCGATCCGCGCCGCCTCCTGCGGCAGCGCCACGGAGGACAGGACACCCTCGGGCAGCGGAGCGTGGGGCTCCGCGTCGATGCCGAGGGACGCCAGGTCGGTGGCGCGCACCAGGGCTGCGGCGCAGTAGCCCTGGCAGTGGGTCATGCTGCCGGCCAGCCCGTCGGGCCAGACGGGGGCGCCCCGCTCACCGGGCAGCACCGGCCGCGCGGGCACGCCCAGCTTCTCCATGGCGCGGCGGGCGCAGGAGCGTACGGCGGTGAACTCCCGGCGGCGTTTGAGGACGGCGCGCTCCAGCAGCGCCTCCTCCTCGGGATACAGCGGTGCGTCGACACCCTCGTCGCCGTAGGCCTCGACGGCGACCACCGTCTGCGGCAGCAGTTCCTCGATCATCGCCCCTCCTCCGTCCGCGGCACGATCCGGCGCAGCCGTCCCGGAGGCTGTTCGCGCTTGCGCCATTCGCGCGGGTAGCCCACCGACACCTCCTCGAAGCGGACCCCGTCCTGCCGGGTGCTCCGGGGGATGTGCAGATGACCGTAGACCATGGTGTGGACGGGGAACCGCCGGTGCCAGTCGTCGGTGAGCACGGTGCCGCACCACATGGCGAACTCGGGGTACCACAGGACGTCCGTCGGATGGCGGTGCAGCGGCCAGTGGTTGACCAGGACGAGCGGCAGTCCGTCCGGCACCTCGGCCAGCCTGCGTTCGGTCCCGGCGACCCGGGCCCGGCACCAGGCCTCCCGGCTCGGGTACGGGTCGGGGTGCAGCAGCTGCTCGTCGGTGCAGACGA
Organism: Streptomyces sp. AC558_RSS880; assembly: GCF_019049255.1. GTDB lineage: Bacteria > Actinomycetota > Actinomycetes > Streptomycetales > Streptomycetaceae > Streptomyces. The sequence goes on from NZ_JAGMUJ010000102.1 coordinate 55,991, forward strand.
CCCCGGTGCCGTGCGCGTACTCCAGCCCCTCGTCCTTGGTGGCGCACCCGGGCGGCAGGAACGAGTAGTCGTACAGCAGGAACAGCGGTGCGACGGCGACCGGGCCGCCGGGGCCGTCCCAGACGGGGTACGGGTCCTCGGGTGTGATCACCCCGAGGTCGCGGCACTGTTCGACCAGGTGGTCGTAGCGGGCGACGCCGCGCAGTGTGACCGGGTCGCTCGGATGGGTCCACAGCTCGTGGTTGCCGGGCACCCAGACGACCTTGGCGAACCGGCCGGCCAGGGTCTTGAGGGCCCAGCGGACGTCCTCCACGGTCTCCGCGACGTCACCGGCCACGAGCAGCCAGTCCTCGTCCGACTCGGGCCGCATCCGTTCGACCAGCTCGCGGTTCTCGGCGTAACCGATGTGCAGGTCGCTGATGGCCCACAACTGTCCGCCCTCGTCTGTCCCCGACATCACCCGTCGCTCCTTCAGCCGTCACGAACGCCACCACGAGATCACATCCGTGCCGCCGGAACAAGCGCACCCCGTCTCCGGGTGTGGTACGGGAGCAGCCGCCGAAGCCGTATAGTCTGCCCCGACACCACCGCCGTGAAACGCCCTGCGCACAGGGCGGTTTGGTGACCCTCCACACTCCTGCCCGGGCGACGGGCCGCTGAGCCCTGCCCGCACACCCCGAAAGGCGGCCTGCATGATCTCTCGCGTACGCGTCTGGCTCAACCGCACGTACGCGGAGAACGTGTTCTTCATGGATCAGCTGCGGAGAAATCCCGGCGACCGGGCCGTCGAGATCCACGCCACCCACGGCGACCCCGACTCCCCCGTGCTGGCCGCCGCCGACACCGCCGAGCTGGAGCCCGAGGGGCTGTCCCCGGCGGCGTACGTCGAGTACGCGCTCGCCCAGTGCGAGCGGCGCGGCATCGACGTGTTCGTGCCCCGGCTGCACCAGGCGGCGATCGTCGCGCACCGCGCCGAGTTCGAGGCGGTCGGTACGGCGCTGCTTGCGCCGCCGCCCGAGGCGGTGGCCGTGTTCCACGACAAGGTGATCGCCTATGAGGCGGTCCAGGCGATCGGGGTGCCCGTGCCGCCGTGGTGGCGGGTCCGCAGTGCGGACGAACTCGTCGCGGTGGTCGACGAGTTGGAGGCGCGCGGGTATCGGGCCTGCTTCAAGCCCGCCTCCGGCGCGGGCGGGGTGGGCTTCCGCGTGATCACCCGCGCGCCCTTCTCGCTCACCCAGCTGAGCGGCTTCCCGAGCCCGTACGTGCCGCTCGGCCTGGTGCTGGACGCCCTGCGGGAGGCCGACGACCCGGTGGACTGGCTGGTGATGCCCCGGCTGGAGCAGCCCGAGGTGTCGGTGGACTGCCTCACCGGGACCGACAACCGGATCCGGCTGGCGGTGGGACGCACCAAGAACGGCCGGCGCAGGGGCTTCACGCTGCACGAGCAGTGGCTGGAGCCGGCCCGGCGGATCGCGGAGGGCTTCGGACTGCACCACCTGTCCAACATCCAGTTCCGGATGCTGGGCGAGCGGCCCGTGCTCATGGACGTCAACACCCGGCCGGCGGGTGGGCTGCACCAGCTGTCGCTGTGCGGGCTGAACGTCCCGTGGGCCGCCGTGCGGCTGGCGCTCGGCGAGGACCCGGGCGAGATGACGCCGCCGTTCCTGGGCCAGGACTACACGGTGGTGTCGGGTCCGCGTCCGCTGCTGCCGGTGACGCTGCCGCAGCAGCACGCCGACGTACCCACGGCCGCGACCGCGCTGGGGGCCGTACCGGCTCCGGCCCCGTCCGTGGAGCCCCGGACGGCGACCGGAGCGCGCACGTAGGAAATCTCCGGGAAATTTCCGCCGGGGGTGTATCAGGAGCCGGGTCGCGTGCTCTTGATGGTGACGGCGACTTGGGGAAGCCGCCGGGGGGAAGCACGGGGGAACGGGGGGCTCGGGTCGGTCGGCCGCTGTCACGGGGGGCGACCGGCCGACCCGAAGCCGTGTCCGCCGGCTATCCGAGGTAGGCGAGGCCTGGGTGGACGGCGGTGTAGCCGTCGACGAGACGGCGGGCCACGTTCACGGAGTCCACGAGCGGATGCAGCGCGAACGCCTTGACGGCCGTCGCGCGGGAACCCGACCGGGCGGCGGCGAGCACCTCGCGCTCGACGGCCTTGACGGCGCAGACCAGACCGGTGGCGTGGCCGGGCAGCGGGTCGACGGAGACGGGGTGCGCGCCACTGGCGTCCACCAGGCAGGGGACCTCGATGACGGCGTCCGCGTCCAGGGGGGACAGGGTGCCGCGGTTGCGGACGTTGAGGATCAGGGTGGCGCGTTCGTCGCGGGCGATCGCCCGCATCAGGGCGAGCGCCACGTTCTCGTAGCCGCCGGACAGGTCCTCGGCCTCGCGTTCGCCCGCGCCCGCCGCCTCCCGGTTCTCGGCCATGTAGGTGGCCTCGCGTTCGGCACGGGTGCGGTTCCACAGGTCCAGGGCGGGGACGCCGGGGTCGGCCACCCCGGCGTAGAACCGTGCCTGCTGGTCGTGCAGGAACGCGCCCCGGGTCCGCTCCGCCTCCCGGTAGGCGCGTACGGCCTCACGGTTGAAGTAGTAGTAGTGCAGGTACTCGTTGGGGATCGCGCCCAGGGACCGCAGCCAGTCGGCGCCGAAGAGCCTGCCCTCCTCGAAGGAGCCGAGCAGGACGGGGTCGGCGAGCAGGCGCGGGAGTTCGTCGCGGCCGGCGACCCGCAGACCGCGCACCCAGCCGAGGTGGTTGAGGCCGACGTAGTCGATCCACGCCTCCCGCGGCCGCGCGCCGAGCACCCGGGCGATACGGCGGCCGAGGCCGACCGGTGAGTCGCAGATGCCGATGACGCGGTCGCCCAGGTGACGGGACATGGCCTCGGTGACCAGGCCGGCGGGGTTGGTGAAGTTGATGACCCAGGCGTCGGGGGCGAGGCGGGCCACCCGCCGGGCGATGTCGACGGCGACGGGCACGGTGCGCAGACCGTAGGCGATGCCGCCCGCGCCGACCGTCTCCTGGCCGAGCACGCCCTCGGCCAGGGCGACCCGTTCGTCGTTCGCCCTGCCTTCGAGGCCGCCCACGCGGATCGCGGAGAAGACGAACGCGGCGTCGCGCAGCGCCTCGTCGAGGTCGGTGGTGACGGTCACCCCGGGCGCGTCGGGCACACCGGCGGCCTGCTCGGCCAGCACCCGGGCGATCGCGCGCAGCCGCCCGGCGTCCACGTCGTGCAGGACGACACGGGTCACCCGGCCCTCGGCGTGGTCCCCGAGCAACGCCCCGTACACCAGCGGCACACGGAATCCCCCACCGCCCAGAATCGTCAGTTTCACACCCGCACCTTCCCGCCACGACGAACCGGGACGACCCTACTCGTGGCGCGACCGCGCCGGGCACGCTCCGCCGACCCGACCCGCTGGAGGACAGCCGGCCATGACCAGCCGCTCCGCGCCCGACCGTCTGCTGTCCGTGCTCGCGGCCTTCGACCACGCGCATCCGGCGCTGACGTTGACGGACATCAGCCGCCGGGCCGGGCTCACGCTGACCACCGCGCACCGGCTCGTGGGCGAGCTCGCCCGGTGGGGGGCGCTGGAGCGGGACGCGTCGGGGGCGTACCACGTCGGGCTGCGGCTGTGGGAGCTGGCCGCGCTCGCCCCGCGCGGGCCGGCGCTGCGGCAGGTCGCGCTGCCGTACCTGGAGGACCTGTACGAGGCGACGCACGAGAACGTGCAGTTGGCGGTGCGCGACGGGAGCGAGGTCGTCTACACCGAGTGGCTGTCGGGGCGCTCGGCGGTAGGTGTGCACATCCGGGTCGGCGCCCGCTGGCCGCTGCACGCCACCGGGGTCGGTCTCGTCCTGCTCGCGCACAGCGGCTCCGGCTTCCAGGAGGAGTACTGCGCGGGCCCGCTCGCCTCCTTCACCCCGTACACGATCACCGAACCGGAGCCGCTGCGGCGGGTGCTGGCCGAGGTGCGGCGTTCGGGTGTCGCGGTGAGCGACCGCCAGGTCACCCCGGACGCGCTGTCGGTGGCGGCGCCCGTGCGCGGCCCCGACGGCACGGTGACCGCCGCGGTGTCGGTCGTCGTCCCCCGCTCCGACGCGCGGATCCCCGCCCTGACCCCGGCCCTGCGCCTCGCGGCCCGCGGCATCTCCCGGGCCCTGGGCTGGCAGCCGGCCGCCCCGTCGCACGGCGGGGACACCTGAAGGGCCGGCTCCCTCCCCGCCCGACGCCCGGCTCTCCGCACACCGCCCGCGGATCACCGGCCCTCTCTTTCCGGTCGGCGCGGCGGGGCGTCTCCCACCTGCCCGAAGTCGCCGCGAAATCCCTCTCACCGGTGAGGACCGGGCTCCCGGCTCCTCGTGATACTGGTACGGCCCCCGCCCCGAGGAGCCGCTCATGTCCCTCCGGTCCGCCTTCGCGCCCACGCGGCGGAGCCGCATGTCGACACAGCCCCGCGCCCCTTCAGGGGCGCGGGGAACCGCGCGATCAGCCACGACGGACCCGCGGCCGCCACGCGACCGCCCCGGCACCCACCCCCGTCCACGCGTGGTCGAACGGAGCGACGGGCACGACGCCCGGGAACTCCCCGGCGTCGCGCCCGCCCGACGTTCACGACTCCCCTTGCACCCATTCGCGTCAATTCGAGACGTGAACTCTCCGCGCCCGCAGGGACTTTCTCGGTTACACCTCTTGACGGCGCAAGCGCCGCAGAGCACATTGGCGTCACTTTGAGAGCGCTCTCAAGCGAGGTTCCGGGCTCTCGAACACACCCCACACCACAGGCGTCCGAACCCGAGAGGGCATCCCCGCATGAGTGACACCTCCGGCATCCCCCGCACGCTCCGCAGACCCCGCCCGCTGCGGCGGGCGCTCCTCGCCGTCGTCAGCACGCTCGCCCTCGCCGCGGGCGCGGCCACGGCGGCGAGCCCGTCCGCGAGCGCCTCCGTGCCGCCTCCGCCGTCGGGCTGGACCCAGGTCTTCGCCGACGACTTCGACGGTCCCGCGGGCAGCGGTGTCAACACCTCCCACTGGCAGTACGCGACCGGCAAGGGCTACCCGGGCGGCCCCGCCAACTGGGGCACCGGTGAGATCGAGACGATGACGTCCAACCGGGACAACGTCTCCCTCGACGGCAACGGCAACCTGCGCATCACCCCGCGCCGCGACGCCTCCGGCAACTGGACCTCCGGCCGCATCGAGACCAACCGCACCGACTTCCAGCCCCCGGCCGGCGGCAAGCTCCGCGTCGAGGGCCGCATCCAGGTGCCGAACGTCACCGGCGCCGCCGCCAAGGGCTACTGGCCGGCGTTCTGGATGCTGGGCTCCCCCTACCGGGGCAACTACTGGAACTGGCCCGCCGTCGGCGAGCTGGACATCATGGAGAACACGCAGGGCAACAACACCGTGTTCGCCACGATGCACTGCGGCACCTCACCGGGCGGTCCGTGCAACGAGACCAGCGGCATCGGCGGTTCGACCACCTGCCAGGGCACGACCTGTCAGGCCGGCTTCCACACGTACCGGATGGAGTGGGACCGCTCGACGAGCGTGGAGGAGATCCGCTTCTCCCTCGACGGCAACACCTTCCACACCGTGCGGGAGAACCAGGTCGACGCGACGACCTGGACCAACGCGACGAACCACGGCTACTTCATCATCCTGAACGTGGCGATGGGCGGCGGCTTCCCCGACGCCTTCGGCGGCGGCCCGGACGCGGGCACCCAGCCCGGGCACTCGATGCTCGTCGACTACGTGCAGGTGCTGACCTCCGGTGGCGGCGGCTCCGGCGACCCCGGCACCCCCGGCAACCGCGACGCCTACGGCACCATCCAGGCCGAGTCCTACGACGGCCAGGGCGGCGCGATGACGGAGAACACCTCCGACTCCGGCGGCGGCCAGAACGTGGGCGCGCTGGCAGGCGGTGACTGGCTGCAGTTCAAGGGCGTCAACTTCGGCTCGAACCCGGCCCGGCAGTTCTCCGCGCGGGTGGCGAGCGGTGCGGCGTCCGGCGTCAGCGGGCTGGTCGAGGTGCGCCTGGACAGCCGGAGCAACGCGCCCATCGGCAGCTTCGCCGTGGGCAACACGGGCGGCTGGCAGTCCTGGCGGACCGTCCCGGCGAACATCAGCGACGTGACGGGCACCCACGACGTCTACCTGACCTTCACCAGCGGCCAGCCGTCGGACTTCGTGAACGTCAACTGGTTCACCTTCGGCCACTGATCCCACCGTCCCACCCCCCACACCGGCCTTCCCCGGCCGGGGAAGAGGGCCCACGCGTGCGCGTGGGCCCTCTTTCGCACGTCCGGCCACAGACTGCATGGTCAGGGCGGTTCCACGGTACCCGGCACCGCGCGAGGAGCGGCGGGCCGCCGACACCGAGGACGCCCCGTCGACCCGGAGCGGACCGACCACCAGAAAGATCATACTTTTAAACTTGAACGCATGACGGCATCGTTGTTGCTTGAACCGAGAACTTCTTGAAGTGATGCGGCGTGCCACCCGCCCCGTACGGCGTCACCCCGGCAACGTGGCCGCCGGGGAATCACCGACCGCCCCGCGCGGTTGCCGTGACCGCGAGAAAGAAGATGAGGACTGTGAGTGAAGCAACCGCGAGGGTCTTCTCCGGTGAGCGCCGGACATCCGCCGGGGTGAAGGACCCGGCGGACAAGGACACCCTGGACGTGAAGGCACTGGCCGCACCCGGCTCCGTCCCCACGGCGTCGCCGTACGACGAGGTGGCGCGACGGCGAGGGAACAAGGGCGTCACGACGCCCGGGGACGCCCGGCAGGAGCTGCTCGACGCGGTGACGAAGTCGCTCGACAGCAAGGGAGTTGACGCGGAATGACCGACGAGACGACCGAACCGACGACGGACGCTCCACAGGAGCCGCCCGAGGAGCAGGAGGAGGTCCTCAGAACGCTCCCCGCGCCCCCGGCCGACTGGGCCAACCCGCTGCGCGACCCCCGGGACCGCCGTCTGCCCCGGGTGGCGGGCCCCTCCGGCCTGGTCATCTTCGGGGTGACCGGCGACCTGTCCCGCAAGAAGCTGATGCCGGCCGTGTACGACCTCGCCAACCGGGGTCTGCTGCCGCCGGGCTTCTCGCTGCTCGGGTTCGCCCGCCGGGACTGGGAGGACCAGGACTTCGCGCAGGTCGTGCACGACGCCGTCAAGGAGCACGCGCGCACCCCGTTCCGCGAGGAGGTCTGGCAGCAGCTCGCCGAGGGCATGCGGTTCGTCCCGGGCGACTTCGACGACGACCACGCGTTCGACCAGCTGCGCAAGGCCGTCGACGAGCTGGACGCCTCCCGGGGCACCAGCGGCAACTACGCCTTCTACCTCTCCGTACCGCCGAGGTTCTTCCCGAAGGTCGTCCAGCAGCTGAAGAAGCACGGGCTGGCCGACGCCCCCGAGGGGTCCTGGCGGCGCGCGGTGATCGAGAAGCCGTTCGGACACGACCTGAGGTCGGCGCAGGACCTGAACGCGATCGTGCACGAGGTGTTCGAACCGGAGCAGGTCTTCCGGATCGACCACTACCTCGGCAAGGAGACCGTCCAGAACATCCTGGCGCTGCGCTTCGCCAACCAGATGTTCGAACCGATCTGGAACCGGTCCTTCGTGGACCACGTGCAGATCACCATGGCCGAGGACATCGGCATCGGCGGCCGCGCGGGGTACTACGACGGCATCGGCGCCGCCCGTGACGTCATCCAGAACCACCTCCTGCAGCTGATGGCGCTCACCGCGATGGAGGAACCGGCCTCCTTCGACGCGGCCTCGCTGCTGACCGAGAAACTGAAGGTGTTCCGGGCCGTGAAGGTCCCGGACGACCTGGGCCGGCACACGGTGCGCGGGCAGTACGAGGGGGCCTGGCAGGGCGGCGCGAAGGTGCGCGGCTATCTGGAGGAGGAGGGCATCGACCCCTCCTCGAAGACCGACACCTACGCCGCGATCAAGCTGGGCATCGACAACCGCCGCTGGGCGGGCGTCCCCTTCTACCTGCGCACCGGCAAGCGGCTCGGCCGCCGGGTCACCGAGATCGCGGTGGTGTTCCAGCGGGCGCCGCACTCCCCCTTCGACACCACCGCCACCGAGGAACTGGGACAGAACGCGGTCGTCATCCGGGTCCAGCCGGACGAGGGCATGACGGTCCGGTTCGGCTCCAAGGTGCCGGGGACCTCGATGGAGCTGCGGGACGTGACCATGGACTTCGCGTACGGCGAGTCGTTCACCGAGTCCAGCCCGGAGGCGTACGAGCGGCTCATCCTGGACGTCCTGCTGGGGGACGCCAACCTGTTCCCCCGTCACCAGGAAGTGGAAGAGTCCTGGAAGATCCTCGACCCGATCGAGGAGTACTGGGCGTCGCACGGCCGGCCGGCGCGGTACACCTCGGGCAGCTGGGGACCCGCGGAAGCCGACGAGATGCTCGCACGAGACGGACGGAGCTGGCGCAGGCCATGAAGATCGACCTGACCGACACCACGGCAAGCAAGGTCAACAAGGCGCTGGTGCAGGGCCGCCGCGCCATCGGCACACCGGCCGTGGGCATGGTCCTGACGATGGTGATCGTCACGGACGAGGAGAACGCCTACGACGCGATCAAGGCGGCCGAGGAGGCCTCGCACGAGCACCCCTCGCGCACCCTGGTCGTGATCAAGCGGCACACCCGTACCCCGCGCGAGCGCACCCACTCCCGGCTGGACGCCGAGGTCCGGGTCGGCTCGGAGGCGGGCACCGGGGAGACGGTGGTGCTGCGGACGTACGGCGAGGTGTCCGAGCACGCCGACTCGGTGGTGCTGCCGCTGCTGCTGCCGGACGCGCCGGTGGTGGTGTGGTGGCCGGCGGACGGGCCCGAGAACCCGGCGCAGGACCCGCTGGGCGCGCTGGGCCAGCGCAGGATCACCGACCTGTACGCGGTCGAGAACCCCATGGAGGTGCTCGAGGCCCGCAGGCGCACCTACGCCCCCGGCGACACCGACCTCGCCTGGACCAGGCTGACGCTGTGGCGCTCCATGCTGGCGGCGGCGCTGGACCAGGCGCGGGCGACGGTGACCTCGGCGACCGTGGAGGCCGAGGCCGACAACCCGGCCGCCGAGCTGCTGGCGCGCTGGCTGGAGGCGCGGCTGCGGGTGACCGTCGACCGGGTGGTGACCGCGGGGCCCGTGGTCACGGCGGTCCGGCTGGGCACCGCGGACGGCGAGGTCGTCATCGACCGTCCCGAGGGTCCGCTGGCCACGCTGACCCTGCCGGGGCAGCCCGCGCGCCGGCTGGCGCTGAAGGTCCGTCCCACCTCCGAACTCATCGCCGAGGAGCTCAGGCGCCTCGACGCGGACGAGATGTACGCCGTCGCCCTGCGCGGCGAGGCCACCGAGGAGACCCCCGCTCATGTCTGACGTCCCCGAGCCGACCCGGCGCCCCCAGTGGGCCGCCCTGGAGAACCACCGCGCGGACGCGCTGCCGCAGCCGGACCTGCGCACGCTGTTCGCCGACGACCCCTCCCGCGCGCAGCGGTACGTCGTGCGCGTGGGCGACCTGCGCATCGACTACTCCAAGCACCTGGTCAACGACGAGACGCTCGCCCTGCTGCTCGAACTGGCCGAGGCCACCGATGTGTTCGGGCTGCGCGACGCCATGTTCCGCGGTGAGAAGATCAACGTCACCGAGGACCGGGCCGTGCTGCACACCGCCCTGCGCGCCCCGCGGGACGCGGTGATCGAGGTCGACGGGGAGAACGTCGTCCCGGCCGTGCACGCCGTGCTCGACAAGATGGCCGACTTCGCGGACCGCGTCCGCTCCGGCGAGTGGACGGGCCACACCGGCAAGCGCATCCGCAACGTCGTCAACATCGGCATCGGCGGCTCCGACCTCGGCCCGGCGATGGCGTACGAGGCGCTGCGCGCCTACACCGACCGCTCGCTGACCTTCCGGTTCGTCTCCAACGTGGACGGCGCCGACCTGCACGAGGCGATCCTGGACCTGGACCCGGCGGAGACGCTGTTCATCGTCGCGTCCAAGACGTTCACCACCATCGAGACGGTCACCAACGCCACGTCCGCGCGCACCTGGCTGCTCAAGGGTCTGGGGGGCGACGAGAAGGCGGTCGCCAAGCACTTCGTCGCCCTGTCGACCAACGCCCAGAAGGTCACGGACTTCGGCATCGACACGGCCAACATGTTCGAGTTCTGGGACTGGGTCGGCGGCCGCTACTCCTACGACTCCGCGATCGGCCTGTCGCTGATGATCGCCATCGGCCCGGACCGCTTCCGGGAGATGCTCGACGGGTTCCGAACCGTCGACGAGCACTTCGCCAACGCGCCGGCCGAGGCCAACGCCCCGCTCCTGATGGGCCTGCTGGGCGTCTGGTACAACAACTTCCTCGACGCCCAGTCGCACGCGGTGCTGCCGTACTCGCACTACCTGTCGAAGTTCACCGCCTACCTCCAGCAGCTCGACATGGAGTCCAACGGCAAGTCGGTGGACCGCCAGGGGCGTCCCGTCGCCTGGCAGACGGGACCGGTGGTGTGGGGCACGCCCGGCACCAACGGGCAGCACGCCTACTACCAGTTGATCCACCAGGGGACGAAGCTCATCCCGGCCGACCTGATCGGCTTCGCCCGTCCGGTCGCCGAGCTGAGCGACGAACTCAAGGCGCAGCACGACCTGTTGATGGCCAACCTGTTCGCGCAGGGCCAGGCCCTCGCGTTCGGCAAGACCGCCGAGGAGGTGCGGGCGGAGGGCGTGCCCGAGGAGCAGGTGCCGCACCGCACCTTCCGGGGCAACCACCCCACCACCACCATCCTGGCCGCGGAGCTGACCCCCTCGGTGCTCGGCCAGCTGATCGCGCTCTACGAGCACAAGGTGTTCGTGCAGGGCGCGATCTGGAACATCGACTCCTTCGACCAGTGGGGCGTCGAACTCGGCAAGGTCCTCGCCAAGCGCGTCGAGCCCGCCCTCACCGAAGGCGCGGACGTCCCCGGCCTCGACCCCTCCACGGCCGCGCTGGTGGCCGCCTACCGCGAACACAGGAAGTGAACTGACATGCAGATCGGTCTTGTTGGTCTCGGCAAGATGGGCGGCAACATGCGCGAGCGCCTCCGCAACGCCGGCCACACCGTCATCGGGTACGACACCAACCCCGAACTCTCCGACGTCGACCATTTGTCGGACCTGGTCGACCGGCTCGACAGGCCGCGCGCGGTGTGGGTGATGGTGCCGGCCGGCGCCGCCACCCAGCGCGTCGTCGACCAGCTGGGCAGCCTGCTCAAGCCGGGCGACACGGTCGTCGACGGCGGCAACTCCCGCTGGACGGACGACGAGAAGCACGCCAAGGAGCTGGGCGCCCGGGGCATCGGCTTCGTCGACGCGGGCGTCTCCGGCGGGGTGTGGGGCCTGAAGAACGGCTACGCCCTGATGGTCGGCGGCGACGAGGAGCACGTGGAGCGGCTGAAGCCGATCTTCGACGCGCTCAAGCCGGAGGGACCGTACGGCTATGTCCACGCGGGCAAGGTCGGCGCCGGACACTTCGCGAAGATGGTCCACAACGGCATCGAGTACGCCATGATGCAGGCCTACGCCGAGGGCTGGGAGCTCCTGGAGAAGGTCGACTCGGTGGACAACGTCCGCGAGGTGTTCCGCTCCTGGCAGGAGGGCACCGTCATCCGCTCCTGGCTGCTCGACCTCGCGGTGAACGCCCTCGACGAGGACCAGCACCTGGAGCGGCTGCGCGGGTACGCCGAGGACTCGGGCGAGGGCCGCTGGACCGTGGAGGCGGCCATCGACAACGCCGTGCCGCTGCCCGCGATCACCGCGTCCCTGTTCGCGCGGTTCACCTCCCGCCAGGAGGACTCGCCGCAGATGAAGATGATCGCGGCGCTGCGCAAGCAGTTCGGCGGCCACGCCGTCGAGTCGGCGGAGAAGGCGTGACGCCGGTGGGGGATCTGCTGCTGGCGCGGCACGGCGAGACGGAGTGGAGCAGAGCGGGCCGGCACACCGGCCGGACCGATCTGCCGCTGACCCCGGCCGGTGAGGCCCAGTCCAAGTCCCTCGCCCCGCTCCTGGCGGGGCGGACCTTCGGGCTGGTCCTCACCAGCCCGCTGGTCCGCGCCCGGCGCACCGCGGAACTGGCCGGCCTGACCGGCGCGATACCGGAACCGGACCTGCGGGAGTGGGACTACGGCGCCTACGAGGGGATCACCACCGCGGACATCCACCGCTCCCGGCCCGGCTGGGATCTGTGGACCGACGGGGTGCCGTCCGGCCGGGAGTTCCCCGGCGAGTCCCCGGAGCAGGTCGGCGAGCGCGCGGACCGGGTGCTGTCCCGGGTGGCCGGGGCGCTGGAGGAGGGGGACGTGATGCTGGTGGCGCACGGCCACCTGCTCCGCGTCCTGACGGCCCGCCGCCTGGGCCTGCCGCCGTCCGCCGGGCGGCTGTTCCGCCTGGAGACGGGCACCCTGAGCCGTCTGTCGACGGAACACGGCCGCCCGGTGATCGCGGAGTGGAACACACGGCCGTGACGTGCGGCGGCCGGCCGGCCGTCACCGGGCCACCGGCGGGTGCGGGCCGGGCCCGCGTCGCGGGCGGCGCGCACCACGGCCCGTGTGCGGCCTGGCGGCACGAGGCCGGCGGGCCGGGCCCGCCCGATTCGATCCGGCCCGTCGCGCCGAGGAGGGTGGCGGCCCGTCACCCGTGTGCGTTGACGCGCGTCAGGAGCAGGCCGGCCGGCAGCCCCGGTGCTGCGGCCTGCTCCCGCCGGGCCCCGTCCACGGCTCGGCGACGGGCGGGCGCTCAGCCGCCCGCGCGCGTCTGAGCCGCGTGCTGGGCGGCCAGGCGGACCGGGGCGTTGCGGGCGCCGTAGCCGCGGTGGGCGCCGTCGCGCTGGACGAGCTCGAAGAAGACGCGGCCGACGGTGAGGGTGTAGCAGTGGCGCAGGGTGCCGTGCTCGTCGGCGTCGTAGAGGATGCCCAGGTCGCGGTAGGTCTCCAGCTCGCCGTCGGCGAACTCGTGGCGGGCGGCGAGGTCGTCGTGGTAGTTCGCCGGGATCGGCAGCAGTCGGCCGCCGGCGTCGCGGAAGCGGCGGGCCGCGGCGACCACGTCGTCGGTGGCGAGCGCGATGTGCTGGGCGTGCACGGTGTCGTCCGTGGGCGCGGCACCGACACCGAGGGCGATGCGGACACTGCCGTCGGCGGTGCCGACCGCGCGGCTGCGCTGCAGACCGTAGGGGTCGGCGAGGTCCACGCTCTCGTCGGCGAGCAGCCCGAGCACACCGCGGTGGAAGAGGGCCGCCTCGTCGAAGTGGTGCCAGGGCTGGGTGAGGGCGAGATGGTCGATGTGCCGTACGGCCGTGGCGGCGGGGGCGTGCTCCACGTCCGCGAAGTCGGACCGCCAGCCGCCGGACCCGGGCCGGGTGCCGCAGAAGAACAGTTCCGTGCCGTCGGGCGCGGCCACCGCGTCGAGCGGGGCGTCCTCGGGGGCCCGGCGGCGCGGCAGTACGGGCGCCAGCAGGGCCTCGGCGCGGCGGGCGGCACCGGCGGGGTCGGGTGACTCGAGGCCGACGGCCGCGAGCCGGGTGCCGTCACGGCGTACCGCCGCCCCGGTGTTGACGAGGATCCGGGCCTCGCCCTGCTGCCACAGGTCGACGGGCTTGCTGCGGTGCCGGGCGGTGCGGGCGAAGCCCAGCGCGTCGAGCAGACCCGCGAGGGGATCCGCGTCGGGCGTGACGAGTTCGGCGAAGGCGAACCCGGTGGGCACGACGGGGGCGGGCGGTTCGGCCACGCCCACCTCCTCCTGGAGCATCAGCAGGGAGCGGCGGGCGTCCACGGCGGCCGGGCCGGCCTCGGCCTGCCGGACGACGTCGTTGAAGACCTCCAGGGAGAGCGGCCCGTCGTAGCCGGTGCGCAGCACGTGCCGGACCAGTCCGGCGACGTCGAAGCCGCCCTGGCCGGGGAAGCAGCGGTGGTGGCGGCTCCACTGCAGCACGTCCATCGCGGGCAGCGGGGCGTCGGCGAGCTGGAGGAAGAAGATCTTCTCGCCGGGGATGTCCTCGATGCCCTCGGGATCACTGCCGCGCGAGAGGATGTGGAAGCTGTCCAGACAGGTCCCCAGCGCGGGATGGCCGGCCGCCTCGACGATGCGCCAGGCGTGGTCGTACGTGCTGACGTGCCGCCCCCAGGCCAGCGCCTCATACGCCACCCGGATGCCGAAGTCGTCGGCCAGGTCGGCCAGTTCGCTCAGCTGCCGCGCGGCGAGGGCGTCGTCGTCGACGGCGGACGGGTCGACGCTGGAGCAGACGAGGACCGTGTCGGCGCCCAGCCTGCGCATCAGCTCGAACTTGTGCCGGGCGCGGCGCAGATTGCGGGCGAAGAGGTCCGCGGGCACGGCCTCGACGTCCCGCAGCGGCTGGTAGAGGTCGACGGTCAGGCCGAGGTCGGCGCAGCGGGCGCGGATCTCCTCGGGGGTGAGGGGCGCGGCGAGCAGGTCGTTCTCGAAGATCTCCACGCCGTCGAAGCCGGCCCGGGCGGCGGCCGTGAGCTTCTCGGTGAGGGAGCCGCTGAGGGAGACGGTGGCGATGGACGTACGCACGTCGGTACCTCTTGCTTCCGTGGGGCTTCTCGGTCTCTCGGTCTACTTCGGCGCCCCGACGGCGCCGTCGGTCAGTTCGGTGAGGTCCGCGAGCATCCGCGCGCTGTCGGGTTCCCGGCCGGTGAACAGGCGGAACGCGTCGGCGGCCTGGAAGGCGGCCATGCCGCCGCCGTCGAGGGTGGCGCAGCCCGCCGCGCGGGCGGTGCGCAGCAGCTCGGTCTCCAGCGGGCGGTAGACGACCTCGGCGACCCACAGTCCGGGGTGCAGCAGTCCGGCCGGCAGGGGCAGGCCGGGGTGGGCGGCCATGCCGGTGGGGGTGGCGTGCACGAGGCCGCCGTGACCGTCGGCGGCGCCGAGCAGCTCCGGCAGCCGGTCGAGGGGCGCGGCGGCGGCGCGGCCCGGTCCGAAGCTCCGGTCCAGCGCGGCGGCCAGGTCGACGGCCCGCTCGGGCAGCGCGTCCACGACGGTGACCCGTTCGGCGCCGAGGGTGAGCGTGGCGTGCGCGACGGCCGCGCCGGCGCCGCCCGCGCCGAGCTGCACGACCCGTTCCAGCGGGGCGTCGGGCAGACCGCGGGCGAAGGCGGCGGCGAAGCCGGTGACGTCCGTGTTGTGGCCGACGGCGCGTCCGCCCTCGAACACGACGGTGTTGACCGCGCCGAGCGCCTCGGCCCGCGGATCGAGGGCGTCCAGGTGCTCGACGACGAGCCGCTTGCACGGGTGGGTGATGTTGAGCCCGTCGAAACCGAGCAGCCGGGCGGCGCGCAGCAGCTCGCCCACCGCCTCGGGCGGGACACCGATCGTGTCGAGGTCGAGCAGCCGGTACAGACAGCGCAGGCCCTGCCGGCCGGCTTCCCGCTCGTGCAGCGCGGGGCTGAGCGAGGGGCCGATGCCGGAGCCGATCAGCCCGACGAGATACGAGTCCTTGAGCACCGGGGACCTCCAGAGGCGGCTCACTAATGTACGAACCAGTACGTTAGCTATATCAGCCGTCCCGGACCCGCGGGAAGACCCGTCGGGCGGGCGAGGGGCTGCTTCTAGAATCACCGGCACTGCACCCTCGGCCCGAAGGAACGCGATGACCAGCGTCGAAGAACCGGCACGGCCCGGCGAGCGCATCCGTGACGCCGCCCGCACCAGGGCCGAGATCCTCGACGTGGCGACGCGGGAGTTCGCCCGGGCCGGCTACGACGGGGCCCGCGTCGACGAGATCGCCGCCCGCACCCGCACCACCAAGCGGATGATCTACTACTACTTCGGCGGCAAGGAGCAGCTGTTCACGGCCGTGCTGGAGCGGGCGTACGGCGTGATCCGCGAGGCCGAGCAGCAGCTGGACGTGGACCACCTGGACCCGGTGGCGGCCATCCGGCGCCTGGCGGAGCTGACCTTCGACCACCATGAGCGGCACCCGGACTTCATCCGCCTGGTCGGCATCGAGAACATCCACGGCGCGGAGCACATCGCGGCCTCCGAGGAACTGGGCCGGATGGGCTCGCCCGCGCTGGACGTGATCCGCCGGATCCTGGCGGCCGGGCAGGAGTCCGGGCTGTTCACGGCCGACGTCGACGCCGTGGATCTGCACGCCATGATCAGTTCCTTCTGCTTCTTCCGGGTGTCCAACCGGCACACCTTCGGCGCGCTGTTCGGCCGCGACCTGGTGGATCCGGACCGGCGCGAGCACTACCGGGCGATGCTGGGC
Organism: Streptomyces sp. AC558_RSS880; assembly: GCF_019049255.1. Taxonomy (GTDB): domain Bacteria; phylum Actinomycetota; class Actinomycetes; order Streptomycetales; family Streptomycetaceae; genus Streptomyces. Next base: position 72,267 of record NZ_JAGMUJ010000102.1, read on the forward strand.
GACATGGTGATCGCCTACCTGACGGCGGAACGCGCGGCGGACTGAGCCCGGACCGGCGGACTGAGCCCGGACCGGCGGTCCGGCCTGATCCGGGTCCGGCCCGGTCCGGGTCCGGGTCCGGGTCCAGGTCCGGACCACGGTCCTGGTCCGCCGGTCCGTGCGACGCGACCCCTTGACAGTGCGGGCGACCGGGCGCAGCATCCCTACCCAGCCGCGACTAACTACCCAGTGGGTTAATTAGCACCTCGGCAACTCCCCTCCGCTCGTCCTCCGCGTACCGTCGTGGAGTCCCCCGAAGGAGCACGCCGTGACCGTCCCCGCACCGCCCCGCGACGCCTCCCCGCCCGGGCAGCCGAAGAAGGCGGCCGCCGCCGCCTGGATCGGCAGCGCCCTGGAGTACTACGACTTCTTCATCTACGGCAGCGCGGCCGCGCTGATCTTCCCCGAGGTCTTCTTCGACGACTCCGACCCGGCCACCGCGACCCTGCTGTCGCTGGCCACGTTCGGTGTCGCGTACGCGGCCCGGCCGATCGGCGCGCTCTTCCTCGGGCACATCGGGGACCGGCTCGGCCGCAAGAAGATCATGGTCTTCACGCTGATGCTGATGGGCCTGTCGACCTTCCTCATCGGCTGTCTGCCCACCCGCTCCCAGGTCGGCACCCTCGCCCCGGTCCTGCTGGTGCTGTGCCGGGTGCTGCAGGGCATCTCGGCGGCCGGTGAACAGGCCAGCGCGAACTCGATGACCCTGGAACACGCGCCGCCGGACCGGCGGGGCTTCTTCACCAGCTTCACCCTCAGCGGCACGCAGGGCGGCCAGCTGCTGGCCACGCTGGTCTTCATCCCGATCGCCGCGCTGCCCGAGGAGCAGCTGCTGTCCTGGGGCTGGCGGGTGCCGTTCTGGCTGAGCGTCGCGGTCGCCGTCGTCGGGTGGGTCATCCGCCGCAGGCTGGACGAGACGCCGGCGTTCGAGCAGCAGACCGCCGGCGAGGGGGTCGTGAAGCTGCCGCTGGTGGTGCTGCTGCGCGAGCACTGGGCGGACGTCCTGCGGGTGGTCGCGGGCGCGCTGATCGCCTCGGTCAGCACGATCTTCACGGTGTGGGCACTGGCGTACGCCACCGGTGACACGGTCGGCATGTCCCGCTCGTCGATGCTGTGGGTGGGCGCGCTGGCCAATGTCGTCGCGCTGGCCGCGATCCCGCTGTGGGCCGCGCTCTCCGACCGGGTGGGCCGCCGCCCCGTCTATCTGATCGGCGCCGTCGGCAGCGCGGTGACGATGTTCCTCTACCTGTGGGCGATCTCCACGGGCAGCTACCCGCTCACCCTGTTCCTCGGGATCGTCGCGTTCGGCGTGGTCTACAGCGCCGCGAACGGTGTGTGGCCGTCCTTCTACGGCGAGATGTTCCCGACCCGGGTCCGGCTCTCGGGCGTGGCGATCGGCACGCAGATCGGCTTCGCGGTGGCCGGGTTCGCGGTCACGTTCGCCGCGCGGATCGCCGGGCCCGACGGCGACGACTGGACGGCGGTGGCCCTGTTCACGGCCGCCCTGTGCGTGCCCCCGGTCATCGCGGCGGTCACGGCCCGCGAGACCCATCGCGTCCCCACCGAACGGCTCGGCGAACGTGCCGTCGAGGAGGGCGCGGAGCGGCCGGAGAAGGTGACGGCCTGATCCACGCCGAGGGCGTCCCCGACCGGTCAGGAATCGAGAAGCGCAGGTGGTGACGGGCCGCCTAGCCTAGCCTGGCCGCGATGGGGACGCCGGCGGGGACCGCGCACGCGGTCCCCGCCCGACGGATGGAGAACGATGAGCATGGCCACGAGGACAGAGCAGCAGCCGGCCGAGCCGCACGCCGCCGACAGCCACGATCTGATCCGCGTGCACGGGGCGCGTGAGAACAACCTCAAGGACGTCAGCATCGAGATACCCAAGCGTCGGCTGACGGTGTTCACCGGTGTCTCCGGCTCGGGCAAGAGCTCCCTGGTGTTCGACACGATCGCCGCCGAGTCTCAGCGGCTGATCAACGAGACCTACAGTGCCTTCCTGCAGGGCTTCATGCCGAACCTGGCCCGCCCCGAGGTCGACGTGCTCGACGGCCTGACCACCGCCATCACCGTCGACCAGCAGCGGATGGGCTCCGACCCCCGCTCCACCGTCGGCACCGCCACCGACGCCAACGCGATGCTGCGCATCCTCTTCAGCCGGCTCGGCACGCCGCACATCGGCCCGCCCGCCGCGTACTCCTTCAACGTCGCCTCGGTCTCGGCGACCGGTGGCTTCACCGTCGACCGCGGGACCGACAGGACCAAGACCGAGAAGGTCAGCTTCAGCCGCACCGGCGGCATGTGCACGCACTGCGAGGGCCGGGGCACCGTCTCCGACATCGACCTCACGCAGCTCTTCGACGACTCCAAGTCGCTCTCCGAGGACCCCTTCACCATCCCCAACTACACCGGCGACGGCTGGGTGGTGCGGGTCATCACCGAGTCGGGCTTCTTCGACAAGGAGAAGCCGATCCGCGAGTACAGCAAGAAGGAGCGGCACGACTTCCTGTACCGCGAGCCGACCAAGGTGAAGATCAACGGGGTCAACCTCACCTACGAGGGACTGATCCCGAAGATCCAGAAGTCGTTCCTGTCCAAGGACCGCGAGTCGATGCAGCCGCACATCCGGGCCTTCGTGGACCGGGCGGTCACGTTCACCGAGTGCCCCGAGTGCGACGGCACCCGGCTCAGCGCACTGGCCCGCTCCTCGAAGATCGGCGAGGTCAACATCGCCGACGCCTGCGCCATGGAGATCCGTGACCTGGCCGAATGGGTCCGCGGGCTGGAGGAGCCGTCGGTGACGCCGCTGCTGGCCAAGCTCCAGCACACCCTCGACTCGTTCGTGGAGATCGGCCTCGGCTACCTCTCGCTCGACCGGGCCTCGGGCACGCTCTCCGGCGGTGAGGCGCAGCGCACCAAGATGATCCGCCACCTCGGCTCCTCGCTCACCGACGTCACCTACGTCTTCGACGAGCCCTCGATCGGCCTGCACCCGCACGACATCCAGCGGATGAACAACCTGCTGCTGCGGCTGCGGGACAAGGGCAACACGGTGCTCGTGGTGGAGCACAAGCCGGAGACGATCGCCATCGCCGACCACGTCGTGGACCTCGGTCCCGGGGCCGGCACGGCGGGCGGCACCGTCTGCTTCGAGGGCAGCCTCGACGGTCTGCGGGCCAGCGACACCGTCACCGGCCGCCACCTCGACGACCGGGCCAAGCTGAAGGAGACGGTCCGCGAGGCCACCGGCGCGCTGGAGATCCGCGGCGCGAACGCCAACAACCTCCAGGACGTCGACGTCGACATCCCGCTCGGCGTGCTCTGCGTCGTCACCGGCGTCGCCGGCTCCGGCAAGAGCTCCCTCATCCACGGTTCCGTCCCCGCCCACGAGGGCGTGGTCACGGTGGACCAGACGCCGATCCGCGGTTCGCGCCGCAGCAACCCGGCGACGTACACGGGACTGCTCGACCCGATCCGCAAGGCGTTCGCCAAGGCCAACGGCGTCAAGCCGGCGCTGTTCAGCGCCAACTCCGAGGGCGCCTGCCCCACCTGCAACGGCGCCGGCGTCATCTACACCGACCTGGCGATCATGCAGAGTGTCGCCACGCCCTGCGAGGACTGCGGGGGCAAGCGGTTCGACGCGTCGGTCCTCGAGTACCGCTTCGGCGGCCGCGACATCAGCGAGGTGCTCGCGATGTCGGTGACCGAGGCCGAGGAGTTCTTCCGCGAGGGCGAGGCACGGCTCCCGGCCGCGCACCGGATCGTGGAGCGGATGGCGGACGTCGGGCTCGGCTACCTCACCCTCGGCCAGCCGCTCACCACGCTCTCCGGCGGTGAGCGGCAGCGGCTGAAGCTGGCCGTCCACATGGCCGACAAGGGCGGTGTGTACGTCCTCGACGAGCCGACCACCGGTCTGCACCTGGCCGACGTGGAGCAGCTGCTCGGCCTGCTCGACCGGCTCGTGGACTCCGGCAAGTCGGTCATCGTCATCGAGCACCACCAGGCGGTGATGGCGCACGCCGACTGGATCGTCGACCTCGGCCCCGGGGCCGGTCACGACGGCGGCCGGATCGTCTTCGAGGGCACCCCCGCCGACCTGGTCGCCGCCCGCGCCGGCCTCACGGGTGAGCACCTCGCCCAGTACGTCGGCGGCTGAGCCGCTCGCCGCGCGGCGCCGGGGTCGGCCTATGCCCCGGCGCCGCGCGGGATGCCGTACGCCCGTTCCACCCGCAGTCGCAGCACCAGGCGCCGGTCGCGGACCATCGCGGCGCGGTAGTCGTCCCAGTCCTCGTGCTCGCCGTTGATGTCGCGGTACAGCCGGATCAGTTCCTCCACCGTCCCGTCGTACAGGTTTCCGGCGACGGGCGACAGGTCGGCGGTGCCCTCGGCGACCGTGTAGGCCCACCGGTCGTCGGTGGTGACGTGGTAGGAGGCGCGGGGGTCGCGCCGCAGGTTGCGGGTCTTGGCCCGGTCGTCCGTGAGCGAGACGCGGACGACCCGCTCGTCGGGGTAGTAAGCGTGCATGACGTTCGACAGCTGGGGCCGCCCGTCACGTTTCAGGGTGACGAGCACTCCGCCGTGCCGTTCGGAGAGCAGGGCGAGCAGTGCGTTCTGTTCGGCGTCCTGGGTCATGACTCGTTCAACGGCCCGCACCGGGCCGGCGTTCCCTCGAGGAGAGCGATGACAGTGCTGCGGCAAGAGGCCGATCCCGCCGAGGCCGGACTGGACGCGGAGGCGCTGGAGCGCCTGGAGCGGCATTTCGCCCGCCTGGTCGACGAGGGGAGGCTGCCCGGGTTCCTGGTGGCCGTCGCCCGGGGCGGGCGCGTCGCGCACCTCACGGCGTACGGGGCCCGGGACGTGGCGGCGGGGCTGCCCGTGGAGAGCGACACCCTGTGGCGGATCTACTCCATGACCAAGCCGGTGACGGCCGTCGCCGCGCTGATGCTGGTGGAGGAGGGCCGCCTGTCACTGGACGACCCGGTCGGCCGCCACCTGCCGGCGTTCGCGCGGCCGCGCGTGTACGAGAGCGGATCGGGTGACGAGGTGCGGACCCGCCCTCCCGCCGGCCCCCTCCTCGTACGGCACCTGATGACGCACACCGCCGGTCTGACGTTCGCCTTCTACCACTCCCATCCCGTCGACGCGCTGTACCGCGAGGCCGGGCTGGAGTCGTCGGTGGCGCCGGGTGCGGATCTCGCGGGGACGACCGAGGTGTACGCGCGTCTGCCGCTGCAGTTCGATCCGGGCACGCAGTGGAACTACTCGGTCGCCTCGAACGTGCTGGGGCGGATCGTCGAGGTGGTGTCGGACCGGCCGCTCGACGTGTTCCTCGCCGAACGGATCTTCCGGCCGCTCGGCATGACGGACGCCGGGTTCCAGGTCACCGACGAGCAGGCGGAGCGGCTCGCGGAGATGTACGGGGAGTCCGACGACGGCGGCATCGAGCCGATCGAGGGACTGCCGCTGCGGGGCCGGCCCCGGTTCCTGTCCGGCAGCGGCGGCATGGTGGCGTCCGCCCACGACTTCCACCGCTTCATGGAGCTGCTGCGCCGCCGCGGCGAACTCGACGGCGTGCGCCTGCTCTCCCCGGCGACCGTGGACCTGATGACCCGCAACCACCTCCCCGGCGGCGCCGACCTGCGCGCCTTCGGCAGCCGCCCCGCACACGACGTGCCCGGCAACGAGGGCGTCGGCTTCGGCCTCGGCGTCTCCGTCGTCGTCGACCCGTCCCGTACGCAGGCCCCGTCCGCCCTCGGCAGCTACGGCTGGAGCGGGGTGGCCACGACCACGTTCTGGGTCGACCCGGGCCGCGACCTGACCGTGCAGTTCTACACACAGGTGCGGCCCAGGTCGTCCCACACCGTCTTCCGGGACCTCAAACGGCTGGTGCACGAGGCGGTGACGCGCTGACGGACGTCAGGACAGGTGGGCCACCGCGTCCAGATGGGGCAGGTGGTGGTCGAGGCGTTCCCGCTTGGTGCGCAGATAGGTGATGTTGTTCTCGCACGGCGGTATCAGCAGCGGCACCTGCTCGGCGACCTGGATGCCGTGCCGCACCAACGCCTCGCGCTTGCGCGGGTTGTTGGACATCAGCCGCACCGAGCGCACGCCCAGGTCCTGGAGGATCCCGGCGGCGACACCGTAGTCGCGGGCGTCCACCGGGAACCCGAGCGCCAGGTTCGCCTCGACGGTGTCCAGGCCCTCCGCCTGCAGGGCCATCGCCCGCAGCTTGCCGAGGAGTCCGATGCCGCGGCCCTCATGGCCCCTCAAGTAGACGACCACGCCCGCCCCTTCGGCGACGACCGCGCGCAGCGCCGACGCCAGCTGGTCGCCGCACTCACAGTGCTGGGACCCGAAGGCGTCCCCGGTCAGGCACTCCGAGTGCAGCCGGGTGAGGACACCGTCCGTGCCGATGTCGCCGTACACCAGGGCGACCTGCTCGTCACCGCGGTCGTGGTCCAGGTAGCCGACCGCCTGGAACGTGCCGTACACGGTGGGCAGCGGCGCATTCACGACGCGTTCCACACCGGTCCGCCGAGGGGACTTCTTGCCGAGTACGCCTACTTTTTCTGTCATGATTCTCGAGTTCCTAAGCAGAGACGAAAGGCCGTGACGATATGGGTGGTTCACAAAAGCGGTCGGCGGCATACGGCCCGGTGCACGGTCTGTTGCCGGCGGATACTACAGAGGATGTACGGACGCGGGGAGCCGGTGTCTCACGGCAGATCGCGGTACTTCCGGTCGGGAGTTTCGAACAGCACGGACCGTTCCTGCCGTTGGCGACCGACACGCTGGTCGCCTGTGCGATCGCGCGGGAGATCGCCGACGCCCACCCGGTGCACCTCCTTCCTCCGGTGACGATCTCCTGCTCCCACGAGCACGCGGCCTGGCCGGGGACCGTCTCCCTCTCCTCCGTCACGCTCCACGCGGTGATACGGGACATCGCCGACTCGCTCCGCAGGTCGGGCACGGACACCCTGGTGCTGGTCAACGGGCACGGCGGAAACTACGTCCTGGGCAACGTCGTTCAGGAGTCCTCCGCCCGTGGCGAGCGGATGGCGCTGTTCCCGGCCCCGGAGGACTGGGAGACGGCGCGCGCACGGGCCGGCGTCGCCACGTCCCTTCTCACCGACATGCACGCGGGCGAAATCGAGACCTCCATTCTTCTCCACACACATCCCGAATTGCTCCGCCCCGGTTATGAGACCTCCGATCACGTCGCGGACGACCGCCGTCATCTCCTCACCACCGGCATGTCCGCCTACACCGATTCCGGTGTCATCGGCCGCCCTTCTCTGGGCACGGCGGAAAAGGGCAGGGAAATCCTGGCAAGCCTGGTGGATTCGTTCGCGGCGTATTTCTCGCTGCTGACGTCACCTCCCGGCCCGTCCGGGGGAGTGTGAGGACGAGGCCGAAGGCCGGCAGGGGGTCCGGGGGCGGCGCCCCCGGGGACGGGAAGGGAAGGGGCGGCGGGGGCGACACCACCACGTTCACCACCCCGCACCCCCGCGTACCACCGACCGACCAGCACCACCACACCCGGCAGGCTGGCCACGAGACTGAGCACCCCGTAGACGACCGCGACGGTCAGCCCCCGCCCCGCCCCAAGTCCCGCCGCCCCGAACGCCCACGCGGTGACCCCTTCCCGGGGCCCCCACCCACCCACGTTCAACGGCAGCCCCATCGCCAGCAACGCCAGCACGGCCAGCGGCAACAGCTCCGCCACGGACGCGTCCGCCCCGGCGACATGAGCGGCAAGGACGAACATGGCGACGTACCCGGCCAGTACGACGACGGAGGAGACAAGCACACCGGGCGCGTTGCGCTGCGAGAACAACCCCTCACGGGCCTCCGCGAGCACCCCGGAGGCAACCCTCCGCCGCCCCGGCGCCCGGTTCATCCGCACCGCCAGCACCACCGCACAGGCCCCCAGCGCACCGAGCCCGACCACCGGCGCGGCCTGCCGCACTTCGTCGAGCACCGGCGACGGCATGCTCACCAGCACCACCGCCCCCACGGCGAACAGCGCGAGCTGGCCGGCGGTCCGCTCCAGCACCACCGCCCGCACTCCCCGCCCCAGGTCCCCGGCGCTCTGCCCGTGCCGCACGGCCCGGTGGACATCACCCATCACACCCCCGGGCAGGGCCGCGTTGAGGAACAGGGCACGGTAGTAGTCGGCGACGGCCGCCCCCAGCGGCAGCCGGATCCCGATCCCCCGGGCGACCAGCGCCCAGCGCCACGCGCTGAACACGGTGGTCACCAGCCCGATCCCGAGCCCCGCGAGCAGCGTCGGCCCGTCGATGCGGCGCAGCCCCTCCAGCAGGACCCCGGTGTCGAGGCGCCACAGCAGGACCGCGAGGATCGCGGCGCCGCCGAGCGTGCCGAGACGGGTGCGCACGGCAGGGGCGTTGAGCCGGGCGAGAGTGCCGCGCAGCCCGGCGGGTGTGCCGCGCAGCCGCGCACTCATGCCGCCCCGTCCACCGGCCGGCACAGCGCGAGCAGATCACTGTGGTGGACGACGACCCGCAACTCCCCCGCCGCACAGGCCTCCAGCCGCTCGGCCAGATAACCGTCGGCACGCGACGCCAGTTCCGGCCGTTCCTCCACCGCCGCGCCGACCCAGCCCCGCAGCCACTGCTCGGTCAGCGCGGCCTGTCCGGGGCCGAGCCGCCAGGGGCTCGGGGCGAGCCGTACGGTCGCACCGTGCTCGGCGAAGACCTCGGCGGCGACCGTGACCGCGTCCGGGCCGAGCAGCCCGCCCCGGCGCTGGTGGGCGTTGAAGGCCTCCGTGATCTCCTGGTCCAGCGGATGCGGCTCGGTCAACTCCACCCGTCCGGCCACCGACAGCGTCAGCAGGGCCGGACAGCCGGCTCCCGCGCAGGCGGCGGCGAGGGCGCCGACCTCCTCGCGGGTGAGGACGTCGAGCAGCGCGGAGGCCGTCACCAGGGAGGCACCGGTCAGCGTGTCCGGGGTGAGCCGGGCGACGTCACCGCGCCGGGTCTCGACGGTGACGTGGCTGCCGTCGGCGGCGGAGCGCGGGGAGGCGACGGCCGCGAAGTGCAGGAGGTAGGGGTCCCGGTCGTGCAGGACCCAGTGCTGGGCGCCGTCGAGGTGGGGGGCGAGCCAGCGGCCCATCGAGCCGGTGCCGCAGCCGATGTCGTGGATGACGAGTCCGTCGGCCCGGCGCGGCGGATCGGCGAGCCGGACGCGCAGCGGGTCGAGCAGGTCGTACGAGCGGGCGGCGGCGTCGGCCGGTTCGCGCAGCTGGAGCCACTCGGGGGCGTAGCGGGCCGGTTCGTCGTCGCCGGTGTCCCGCAGCCGCAGGGTGGCCCGTTCGCCGGGGCGGGGCGCGGGTCCGGCACCGGGGATGACGGACGGTCCGGCGGAGGCGGTGCCGGGTTCCACGGTGCCCCCTCGAGGTACGACGTCCCTGGGGCCGGGCCGGGCCGGAACCGTCCCGCCGTGCTGGGTGGTGGTCGCCGGTTTCGTCATGCGGCCCTCCGGGATTCGGTGGGAAGCCGGCGCAGTACCGCCGCCAGGCTCTGTGCGGTGCCCGCCCAGCCGCCGAGTGCGGCCCGCCGGCTGCGGGCGGCGGCCTTGAGCCGGCGCCGCACGTCCGCCTCGCCGAACCAGCCGCGCAGTTCGGCGGCGATGGCGGCGGGGTTCTCCGGCGGGACGAGGATGCCGGGCACTCCTCCGTCGGGTGCGCGGCCGACCGCCTCGGGCAGCCCGCCGACGTCGGTCGCCAGCACCGGGATGCCGCGCGCCAGCGCCTCGGTGACCGCCATGCCGTACGTCTCGGCGTACGAGGTGAGCACCATGAGGTCGGCGGCGGCGTAGCTGGCGTCGAGTGCGGCGCCGGCCTGCGGGCCGGTCAGCTCCAGCCGGTTCTCGAGGCCGTGTTCACGGATGAGGTTCCGCAGATGGGCGACGTACTCGGGGTCCTGTCCGAGCCCGCCGACGAGCGCGCAGCTCCACGGCAGGTCGGCCACCGACGCCAGGGCCTCCACGAGCCGGTGCTGTCCCTTGCGCGGGGTCACGGCGGCCACGCACAGCAGTCGTGAGACGCCGTCGGTGCCGGGCGCGAGGGGCGCGATGTCGGCGCCGGGGGCGGCGACGTGGACGCGGTCGGGGGCCAGGCCGTGGTGGGAGACGAGACGCCGTACGGCCCAGTCGCTGGTGGCGATCACCGCGGGCACCGCCCGCAGCACCGCGCGCTCACGGGCGTCCAGTTCGGCGGCGACGGCCGCGTCGAGCCCGGTCTCGTCACCGAGCGGCAGATGCACGAGGACGGCCATGCGCAGCCGCCCCTCCTCCGCCTGAGGGACGAGGATCTCGGGCACCCCGCAGGCGACCAGCCCGTCGAGCAGGACGACGGCGCCGTCCGGCAGTTCGCGCAGGGTGCGGGCGAGTTCGGCACGGGCGGCGGCGTCCGGCCGTGGCCAGTCACCGGCCACGGCGTGCCGGTGCACCTGCCAGCCGAAGCCGGGCAGGTCCAGGCACACGCGCCGGTCGTAGGCGTTGCCGCCGCTGGGCGCGGCCGGGTCGTCGACACCGCCCGGCATCACGAAGTGCACGGAGCGCAGGGACATGGGGATGATCCCGCCGTTCCTCGGAAAGGCCGCCTGCACCGGGACGTAGTCCAGGCGGGCGGTCCCGGCCCGGCCTGCGGTCGTGCCGGGCACGTCGACGGCCGTGTCGGGCATGTCGATCGTCGTGTCGGTCACAGCGCACGCTCGTAACTCGCCCAGGCGATGTGCGACTCGTGCAGGGTGACGGCGATGCCCGCGATGCCCTTGGCGCCCTCGCCCAGCGCCCCTTTGTGTATGCGTTCGGCGAGCCGGTCGGCGATGACCTTGGCCAGGTACTCCGTGGAGGTGTTGACCCCCGCGAAGTCGGGCTCGTTGTCGAGGTTGCGGTAGTTCAGCTCGCCGACGACGGCCCCGAGTTCCTGCGTGGCCAGGCCGATGTCGACGACGATGTTGTCCTCGTCCAGCTGTTCGCGCCGGAAGGTGGCGTCCACGAGGAACGTGGCCCCGTGCAGGCGCTGGGCCGGTCCGAAGACCTCGCCGTGGAAGCTGTGGGCGATCATGATGTGATCGCGGACGGTGATGCTGAACAACGGACGACCCTCCAGGTGCGGCGCGTCTGTTCCCCGGCCGATCTCCGACGGGGATGCCGTGTAGTACGGCTGACCGCCTTCCCCTGTTCAGCGTCCGCCACGTCTTTTCTCAGGTCAGGCGCGCCGGTGCCGCTACGGGGTGTCGTAGCGCACGCGGTGGCACAGGGCCGGGATCTCCCCGGAGGCGAGGCGGGGCATGACGTCGGGCAGTTCCTCGAAGGCGGACTCGCCGGTGACGAGGGCGTCGAGAGCGGGGTCGGCGAGCAGGTCGAGGGCGAGGGCGAGCCGGTCGGCGTAGCCGCGGTGCGCGCGGGCCGGGGAGACGGTGCCGACCTGGCTGCCGCGGACGGTCAGTCGCCGGGAGTGGAAGGCCTCGCCCAGCGGGAGGCTCACCTTCCGGTCGCCGTACCAGCTCAGTTCGACGACGGTGCCCTCGGTGCGGAGCAGTTCGAGCGCCCGGCTCAGTCCCTGCTCGGTGGCGCTGGCGTGCACGACCAGGTCGCACTCGCCGAGCGCGTCCCCGGGCAGCGCGAAACCGACGCCGAGCGCCGCCGCGGTCTTCGCGCGCGCCGGGTCGGCGTCGACGAGCTGCACCCGCACGCCGGGGAACCGGGCCAGCAGCGCGGCCACCGAGCAGCCGACCATCCCGCCGCCGACGACGGCGATCCGGTCGCCGACCAGCGGCGCGGCGTCCCACAACGCGTTGACGGCGGTCTCCACGGTGCCGGCCAGCACGGCCCGCCCGGCGGGCACCCCGTCGGGCACGGGTGTGACGGCGCCCGCCGGAACGACGTACCGCGTCTGGTGCGGGTACAGGCAGAACACGGTGCGTCCGACGAGCGCCTCCGGTCCCTCCTCCACCACGCCCACGTTGAGGTAGCCGTACTTCACGGGGGCCGGGAAGCCGCCCTCCTGGAACGGCGCCCGCATGGCGGCGTGCTGGCTCTCCGGCACCCCGCCGCGGAAGACGAGCGTCTCCGTGCCCCGGCTGATCCCGGAGCAGAGCGAGCGCACCAGCACCTCGTCCGGGCCGGGGGCGGGCAGGCCGACCTCACGGATCGACCCTCGGCCGGGTGCGTCGAGCCAGAACGCACGTGCGGTGCGGTTCATCGAAGTCCTCCTGAACGATCGGGAAGCCGCGCGCGTACCGAGTGGTGCACAGGCCGCGCACAAGGTAGCGGCGTTGATCGACTCTGTCACACGGCCGGAGGATGCTCGGTGGCCCTGAACAACAGTTACGACGCGAGGCCCGTACAGCAGGAGACCGCCGTGGGGGCGGGCGTACAGGTCCTGTTGCTGGCTCTGATGGGTACGGCGATCGGCATGGGCCCCGTGGGCTGGCTGACCGGCCTCGCGTTCGCGATCGCCACCTGGGCGGTGCTCTCCCGGGCCCTGCACCGGTCCCGGCCGCGCTCCTTCGGCCCGGCCAACCGGGTCACGCTCGGCCGCGCCGTCCTCGTCGGCGGGGTCACCGCGCTGGTCGCCGACTCGTTCCAGGACTCACCGCCCGTCTCCCTCTTCGTGGGCCTGACCGCCGTGGCGCTGATCCTGGACGGCGTGGACGGCAAGGTGGCACGCAGGACGGGGACGTCGACCGCGCTGGGCGCCCGCTTCGACATGGAGGTGGACGCGTTCCTCATCCTCGTGCTGAGCGTGTACGTGTCGATGACGATGGGTTTGTGGGTGCTGCTGATCGGCGGGATGCGGTACGTCTTCGTGGCCGCCGCACGCGTCTGGCCGTGGCTGACCGCCCCGCTCCCGCCGAGCACGGCCCGCAAGACGGTGGCCGCGCTCCAGGGTGTGCTGCTGCTGACGGCGGGCGCGGCACTGCTGCCCCACGCGGTCAACGTCGGTGTGGTGGTGCTGGCGCTGGGGCTGCTGGTGTGGTCGTTCGGCCGGGACGTGCTGTGGCTGTGGCGGACGTCCCGGGTGACGACGGTTCCCGCGGCGCACGAGGTGCGCGAACTGGTCGTCGGCTGACGGTCGGTCGGGGCGCACCGGACGGGCTCGGCCCGGTCGTGGCGCTCCCGGCGGGAGCGGGCGGGCGCGCCGCTCCCGTCACGCTCTTCGGGGCAGCAGCAGCACCGCCGCCCCCGTCACACCGGCCAGTACCAGCCACGGCACCACCGGCGGCAGCCCCGCGTCCAGCAGCGTGCCGGTCGCCGAGCTGCCGAGCAGGACGATCAGGCCGGAGACCGAGGACAGCGCCCCGGTGTAGAGGCCGAGCCGGCCCTCCTCGGCGAGGTCGGGCACCCAGGCCCGGGCCACGGGCACGACGAGCATCTGGCCGAGGGTGAGCAGGACGACGAACCCGGCCGCGGGCACCAGACCGGCGGTCCCCGACCACCCGGCGGGACGTGCCGCCGCCACCACGGCGAAACCGGCCGCGACGAGCAGCAGGCCGACCGCCATCGACCGGCGCATCGCCAGCCGCTCCCCCACCCAGCGGGTGACCGGCAACTGCGCGGTCACCACCAGCAGCGAGGACAGGGCGAACAGCCAGGCCAGCGCCGTCTGGGAGCCGGTGACGCGCTCCACCTCCGCCGGGAGGGCGAGATACAGCTGGTTGTAGGCGAGCAGGTAGGCGCCGAAGGCGCAGCACAGGCCGAGGAAGGGCCGGTTGCGCAGCACCATCCGCAGTCCGCCCTTGACCGGCGTCCGGTCCCGCCCGGGTATGCGCTGCGGCAGCAGCCGGGCGTGGCCGGCGAGCACGAGCACGAAGACCCCGGCACCCGCCAGGCACGCGGTGCGGAAGTCCACCGCCAGCAACAGCGCGCCCAGCAACGGCCCGACGAACGCGCCGGCCTGTCCCGCCACGGTGAACAGCGCCAGCACGCGGGTACGGGATCCCCCGCCCGCCTCCTCCCACACGACCGCCTGCCGGGCCACCTCCGACTCGACGGCCGGGGAGAACAGTGCGGCGGCGAACCCGATCAGCACCACCGCGCAGATCACCGCCCAGGTCCGTTCGGCGTACCCCAGCCACACGAAACCGGCGATCCGCAGCGCGCACCCCGCGAGCACCACCGGCCGGATGCCGTACCGGTCGGCCAGCGCCCCGCCGACCACGAACAGCCCCTGCTGGCTGAACGTCCGCAGCCCCAGCACCAGCCCGACCAGCCAGCCCGCCATTCCCATGGCCTGTCCCAGATGGGCGGAGAGGAAGGGCAGTACGGCGTAGAACCCGAGGTTGAAGGCGAGTTGGGTGACGATCAGCAGCCGCAGCAGCGGGGAGAGCCGGGTCCGGCCCGCCGCCTCGCGCGGACGCGTGGGCAGAATGGTCATCGTGCCTCCACCAGTTCCTTGGTGACCGGTGAAGGGCGCGCGGGCGCCTCCCCGGACGTGTGGTTCCCGGTCCGCCCGCGCCGCCGCCCCGGCCACCGCACTCCACCGGCCGCGGTCACCGCGAACGCCCCGAGCAGGGCGAGGACGGCGGCCGGGGCGAGCACGGCCCAGGGCGCGCGCTCGGCGTAGGGCTGGTTCTCGGCGAGGAGCAGCCCCCATTCCGGCGACGGCGGCTGGGCGCCGAGGCCGAGGAAACCGAGGGAGGCGAGGGCGAGGGCGATGCCGGGCAGCCGCACCAGCGCGTGGCGGGTGACGGGCGGCAGCACCGCGGGCAGCAGCTCACGCCGCAGCAGGTACCAGGGGCCCGCCCCGAACTGCCGGGCGGCCGCGAAATGTTCGGTGGCGCGCTCCTGGGTCAGCAGCGCCGAGGTGTGCGCGGCGAGCGGGGTCCAGGCGACGGCGGCCACGGCGATCGCGGGTGTGGCGGTCCCGCCCCCGACGGCGGCGGTGACGAGCAGCGCGCCGAGCACCGGCGGCACGGCGTTCACCGTGTCGGCGAGCGGCCCGGACAGCCGGGGCAGCAGCCCGAGGAGCACGCCGGCGCACAGGGCCACGGCGCTGATCCCGAGGGCGAGCAGCAGGGTGTCGAGGGCGCCGTGCCCGACCCGGGCGAGCAGGTCCCGGCCGAGGGCGTCCGTACCGAACGGGTGCGCGAGGGAGGGGGCCCGGAGCCGCTCCCCGGTGTCCAGCGCGAGCGGGTCGCGGGGCAGCCCGAGCGCGACGACGGCGACCAGGAGGGCACCGTAGGCGAAGGGCTGGACGCGGCGGGTGGGCGGAGACGGCCGGTGCAGTGTCGTCAGGGCGCCGGCCCGCAGCGCCGGCCCGGCGAGCAGCCGGGCGGCGAGCCGGCACGCCCCCGTGGCCACGGCCGCGAGCAGGACCAGGGCGAGGGTGCCCGCCTGGAGCACGGGCAGGTCCTGGGCGAGGGCGGCCTGGAGGGTGGTGCGGCCGAGTCCGGGGATGTCGAAGACCTGCTCCACCGCGACGGCCCCGCCGGTCAGCCCGACGACGAACAGCCCGAGGTTGGGCAGCAGCGCGGGCACGCAGCGGCGTACCGCCCGACGGGCGACGCACCGGGCGGGCAGTCCCTGGGCGGCGGTGGCCAGCGCCCACGGCTCGGCGAAGGCGCCGGGCAGCAGATCGCCGAGCAGCCGTCCCAGGACGGCCCCGGTGGGCAGGCCGAGGGCGAGCGCGGGCAGCACGGTCCACTGCGGCCCGTACCAGCCGAGTGCGGGCAGCCAGCCGAGGTGCACTCCGACGACGGTGGCGAGCACGGAGGCGACCAGGAACTCGGGCAGCGCGGCGAGCACCGCCGACCCGCCGCCCCCGCTGCCCCCGTCGAGCCGTCGCCGTGCTCCGAGGTGGAGTGTGCGGGCGCAGACGAGCGCGGCGGTGACGAAGGCGACGAGCAGGGCCACCGACATCAGCAGCAGGGAGGCGCCCAGTGCCCGGAGCACCTCGGGCAGGACCTCGCCGCCGGAGATCCACGACCGTCCGGCGTCCCCGCGCCACAACCCGCCCAGCCACTGTCCGAGCAGGGACAGCGGACCGGAGTCCAGGCCCAGTTGTGCACGGACGTCCGCGAGCACCTCGGGTGTGGGATCACGCTCGGCCGACCGTGCCTTGAGGACGGTCAGTGCCGGGTCGGTGCGCGAGAGCCAGGGCAGCAGACCGATGCCGCACACGAGGGCGGCCGCGAGGGCGGTGCGCCACAGGAGTGCGGTCAGGGGCTGTCGCACGGGTCAGCGCCGCGTTCCCGTACCGACGAGGGTGCGCTCGTAGGGATCGAGCAGCACGCCCCGCACCGAGGTGCCCACACCGGTGATGATCCGCTGGTGCACCAGCGGCACCACGGCGTCGCTGCCGAGGACGGCCGCCTCGGCGGCCATGGCCGCGTCCTGCCGCTTGCCGGGATCGGCGGTCCGCTCGGCCTCGGCGACCGCACGGTCGACGTCCTTGTCGCACAGCTGGGCGATGTTGTAGTCGCCGTCGCAGGTGTAGTCACTGGCGAGGACGGCGACCGGGTCGCCGGTGTCGAGGAGGGTGTTGCGGGCGAGGACGAACGCGTCGAACTTCCCGTCCAGCGCGTCGCCCTCGAGCCGCGAGTACTCCCGTATCTCGAGCTTCACCTCGAAGCCCGCCTTCTCCAGCTGCTGCTTCACCACCTGTGCGACCTCGGGGAGTTCGGGCCGGTTGTCGTACGTCGCGAGGGTGATCGCGGTTCCCTTCGCGCTGCCGGCCCCGGCCCGTCCGACGGGCTCGACCCGCTTGCCCTCGGCCCAGGTCACGGCGGGCCCGTAGACGCCGGCGCCCGGGTCGGCGTACCCCTCGTACACCCCCTCGGCGAGCGCGGAGGTGTCGACGGCCGCGCGGGCGGCGGCGCGCTGCTCCGGGTTCTTGAGGGGCCCGGAGGCGGAGTTGAGCAGCAGGCTGGTGGTGCGGGTGGTGGCGGTGTCGCGCCGGGTCTTCCGGTCGAGGGTGGCCGCCTGTGCGACGGGTACCGCCTCGGCGATGTCGACGTCACCGGTGCGCAGCGCGTTGGCGCGGGCGGTGCCGTCGGCGATGAAGCGGGCGTCGATGCCGGAGGCCTGGGCGCGGCCGCCCCAGTAGTCGTCGAAGCGGTCGAGTGCGGCGGACGAGGCCCCGTCGGCCTCGGTGAGTTCGAAGGGTCCGGTGGCGGTGCCCACGGGGTCGACGCGACCCTTCGCGTCGTACGCCTTGGCGGAGAACACGGCGAGGTTCGGGCTGGACAGTCGCAGCGGGAGAACGGGATCGGGCTCGGCGGTGCGGACGGTGACCGCGCGGCTGCCGTCGGCCTCGGCGGTCAGGTCGACGCCGGAGAGGGCGGCGGGTTCGGGCTCGGCCTCGGTGGCGTGCGTGAGCGCGTCGGCGACGGCGGACGCGGTGACGTCCGTACCGTCCTGGAAGCGGGCCTCGCGCAGGGTGAACACCCAGGTCCTGTCGTCCTTCTGCCGCCAGGACCGGGCGAGGGCGGGCGCGGCGGCGCCGTTGGCGTCCATGGCGGTCAGCCCTTCGGAGACGCCGAGCCGGCTGAGGAGCGTGGCGTCGGCGCCGTACGGCGAGAGCCGCTCGGCGGGCGGGAAGGCGAGCGCGACCCGCAGCCGGGAGCCGCTCCTGCCGTCGCCGTCGTCCCCGGGCTCACCTCCCCCGGAGGCGAAGCAGCCGGCCAGCAGCGGGGTGAGCACCAGGGCGGCGAGGAGCCGCGAACGCAGCGGGTGCACAGGTCACCGTCCCATCGGTATCTCGAAGTGGACGACGCCGTTGCCGCCGTCCGCGTCCTCACGTTCGTCGTGCACGATCTTGCCGAGCGACCGCCAGAAGGCCTCCGCCCCCGGGACGGACGGGTCCGTGTGCAGATACACGGACCGGTAACCGCCGTCGGCGGCCGCGAAGTCGAGCAGTTCGCCGACCATCCGCCGGGCCAGACCGCGCCGACGGTGGTCCGGCCGCACATACACCCGCCGCAACTGCGCGGTCTCCCCGGAGGGGTAGCGCTCGGCGAGCTCACGCGGGTTCGGCGGATGGGCGGGCCCCCGGGAGTCGAGGGCCCCGGTGGCGACGACCTCGCCGCCGTCCGGATCGAGCGCGACGAGCAGGGTGTGCCGGGGCGGGGCGAGATAGGCGGCACCCGGGTCGATGACGTCACCGTGCCAGCGCGGTACGTACCCGGTGCCGAAATCGCGGTACACGGTGTCGAGCATCACGGCTCGCGCACGGTCGAGGTCTGCCGGGCCCGCGGCCCTGATGCTGTAGTCACGCACTTGCAAAGCATATGCAAGAACCTTTTCGAGGTGATCAAGGGGGTGGGGGCCGGCCGGCACGCCTGGAATCTACATACATGATATTCATTTTCAAAAATGGCCGACCGGGCGCCTCCCCTCACCTCGCCTACTCGAGACCGGCCGCGCCGAGCAGCCGGACCAGGTCCTTGCGCCCGTACCCGAGCCGACGGGCCCGATCGGTCGCCATCAGCACCAGGTGCGCCACGATCTCCGCCGCGTATCCGTTCTGGTGGTCGGCGTCGAACCACTCCTGGGGTTTCTCGACCCCCAGACTGTTCATCACCAGCCCGTGCTCACAGCGGACCTCCGCGACGGTGCCGGCGACCGCGTCCAGGAGCGTCTTCCCCGGCCGCTCGCACTTCAGGGCGAAACTGCCCCAGTCGACCGGCACGCACCCCTCCGGCGGACGTGCCCTCAGCCCCGCGTACCGCTCGTCCGCGAACCCGGTGTGCTCGAACTCGTCGTGCACCAGCGCGAACCGGTGGAACCCGGGCGGCACCGGAGGCGGTGGCGGCGTGTACGCCCATCCCGCGTCCTCGTACAACTGCCGCTTCACCTCCTCCTCTTCGGCGTGTGTCACGGTGAAGCCGGTGGCCTCGTTCCGCCCGGTCGTCGTGCCGTCGGGGTTGCGGTGGAAGTGCAGGCTCATGAGGTACTCCGGTCGTCCGTGGTGTGTGAGGACGGGAGATGTTCCCGTCACCGGATCGAACGGACCGCCCGCCCCGCACGTGCCCGCGTCGCACAGCACCACCCGATCGTGTGACACCGTCCGCCGACGACGCCACCACCGGCCACGGCATCGCCGCCCCGACGGACCGCCGTTGCACCGGGGCGGTTGTCAGGGGCGGGAGTTATCCTCACAAGGCGCTTGTGACACATGTGTCTTGCGACCACGGGGGGTGTCCATGCACGACCGTGACCAGAGCTTCCTTCAGAACTGTCCGGGTGGTCACCCGGGCATGTCGACCGAGGCGGGGATCGACGTCCAGCGACAGCTGGAGTCCTTGATCCAGGACTTCCGGACCAGTGATCCCCCGATGCCGGTGATCGTGCTGCACGCCGAGGACCCCGCCGACGACGACCGCGTCACCGAACTCGTCGACGAACTGAGCGAGGGGCAGCAGCGTCACGGCACCCGCCTGGCCGTCGCGCCGACCGAGCCGCAACCGGCGGACCTCGATCCCACCGCCCGGGCCGCGCGGCTCCTGATCGACCTCGGCGACTCCAGGAAGTGGGGCGACCGGTCCGCCTCCTACCGCCCCTACTCCTTCCCCCGCCTCAACCTGGTGCGCGCCCTCCAGGAGGCCACCGACGACCCGGAGATGCGCGAGCACTGGCCGACCGCCCCCGGCGGCACCCCGGACGGGAACGTCCAGCGGGAGCGGGCCCAGACACACCTGCTGCGCATCCTGGCCCGGCAGCGCTGGCGTCCCCGCAGACCTGCGCGCGGAAACCGGCTCATGCTGCTCAACGACGTGCAGCAGTTCCTCCCCATGGGCGTCCTGGGTGCCTTCACCGCGCTGCTCACCCGCCCCGAGTGGTACATCGCCGTCCTGGCGGGCATCGGACTGATGGTCCTCCTCGCCGTCCTCAACCACGTCCCCGGGCGCGCTCCCCTCTTCCTGTGGCTGCGCAGGGAGAGCCGGTGGTTCCTGACCACGACGTTCCTCCAGTCCGCCGCCCGCCGCCAGTCGACCAGCGTGCGGCTGCTGCGGCCCGTCCGCTCCTGGCGTGCCATAGCGGCACGCGCCTACGACGTCGCCGAGGCCATGCGCGAGGGCGGCCCGTTCCCCCTCCAGCTGTACGTGCTGGCGCTCTTCGAGGACCTGCGCGACAACCACCGGCGCGGCAGCTGGGACCTCCGGGGATTCAAACGGACGCGCCCGCCGGTGCTGTTCCTGCGCCGCATAGGCCGGGAGAACGGCGGCATAGAGCTGATCAGGGCGGTCAGCGACGTCCGCAGCCGGCGCAGTGAGCTCGACCCGCTGCTGATCGTGGCGGGCGTGGCGGCGGGCGACGCGGCACTGCTCGACCGGGGCGCGGACGCGGATCCTCCGCTCAACCGGCCGCAGCAGCCCCCGTCCTCGCCCTCGCGTCTCCCGCAGCGGTTGCGGCACTGGTACGACGAATGGGCCGGGAACCTCCGGGCCGATCAGTCACCGAGCAGGACGAACGCCCTGCCCTGGGTGCTCAGGATCCCGCTGCCCCCCGGCGAGCTGGTGCAGCTGCGGCAGTCGGACTGGCGGTGCGTCAGGGCGAGACACCGGCCGCCCGTGGCCCGCGTGGTGTGGTCGGTGCACAGCCTGCTCCTCGTCCTCGCCCTGGTCGTCACCGCGGGCGTCGTCCACGCCCGCGAACTGCACCGGACGTACTGCTCGGCGGGCCTGCTGACCGCCGACCGCGACACCGAGCGGCGTCCCGCGCCCGGCGGCGGCACGGAGTGCGTCGGCATAGCCACCGGAGACGTCCGGTTCGGCGCGCACCTGAGCGGCGGAACCACCGGGGAGGGCAAGCGGCTGCAGGAGCTGGAGAGGCTGGTGCGCGCCGAGAACGCCGAGGTCCTGCGCGACCACCCGGACGACTACGTCACGGTGGTGTACGCGGGCCCGCTGAGCTCCTCCTCGGTGGACCCGTCCCTGGTCAAGGGCGCCGAGGAGCTGACCGGCGTGTACCTCGCGCAGCGCGTCGTCAACGAGAACTACACGGTGAAACTGCGGGTGCTGCTCGCCAACGGCGGCGCGGACATGGGCCACCAGCGCGTCACGGCCGACGCGATCGCCGAGTACGCCGACCGCGACCCGACCGTCGTCGGCGTCGTCGGCTTCGGCCGCGACCTGCAGAGCAGCCCCGCCGTCACGCGCCGGCTCCACGCCGTGGGGCTGCCCGTCGTCTCCGGCACCAACTCGGCGACCTACCTGCCGAAGGAGTTCTCCAACTGGTTCAGCCTCGCGGCCCCCGACGAGCACCAGGCCGAGGCACTCGGCCTCATCGCCCGGCAGCTGCGCTCCCGCGACAGCGCCCCGCACGCCCTGGTGCTGGCCCGCGACACCAAGGAGTCGCAGGACCGTTACACCAGCGAACAGGCGCTGTACGGCGGGGAGATGCTGGAGCGGGAGGGCTTCCGGCTGCTGCCCACGCAGCGCTACCGGGTGGCCAACGGCAAGCCCGAACTACGGTTGCACGCGGAGAGCATCTGCCGGGGTGAGGACGTTCCCTCGGTGATCTACTTCGCCGGACGGGTCGAGGACGTCGGACCGCTGATGACACAGCTGAGCACCGAACCGGGCTGCGCGAACAGACAGATCTCGATCCTCACGGGCGACGACCTGAGCAAGGCCCGGTTCTCCGGCACGGGCGGCCGCGACGGCGTGGCCCCGCGGATCACGCTGTACCACGCGGCCCTGGCCGAGCTGAAGGAGGCCGCGTCCAGGACCGCCTTCTACGAGGACGCCGCCAACTACCTCCCCTGGCTGGAGGACGGAAAGGCCACGTACGACGCCGCCGGCTTCGCGAGCGGGCAGACCGCCCTCTCCCACGACGCCACGCGCGCCCTGTACTGGGCGGCCAGCCTCGGGGACGTGCGCCAGAGCCGCGCGGCGACCTGGGTCAACCTCAGGAACGTCAGGCTCGACGGAATGGCCACCGGAACCATCGACTTCACCGACGCACCCCTGTACGAGGAGCGCCACGGCCACAGCATCGTCCTCAACCGGGTCCGGAGAACCCCGGAGGGCGTCTCGCAGACGGAGGTCCTGTGCAGCAGACCGGCCGGCAGCACCGAGCCGCTCAGTGTGAAGGAGTGCGCCATCGAGTGAGCGGACCGGCGGTTGTTACGCTCCCCGAGTGAGGATTCCCGGACCCGAAGAGATCCGCGCGCTGCACGAGAAGCACGCACCGAACGCCGAGGCGTTCGCGCTCGTCCACACGCACTGCGAGATCGTCTGGAGCGTCGCCGAGCAGCTCATCTCGGCCGCGCGTCTCGACGTCGACGCCGAACTGGTCCGCGCCGGCTGTCTCCTCCACGACATCGGCGTCTACCGCCTCTACGGGGACGACGGCCGTCTGGACCACGCGAACTACGTCCGCCACGGACTGCTCGGCCACGAACTCCTCGCCGGTGAGGGCCTCCCGGAGCCCCTGTGCCGGTTCTGCTCCCACCACACCGGGGTGGGGGTCACGAAGGACGACGTCCTGCGCCAGGGCCTTCCGATCCCTCCCGCCGACTACCTCGCGGTGACGCGGGAGGAGCGGCTGGTGATGTACGCGGACAAGTTCCACAGCAAGTCCCGGCCGTTGGCGTTCCTCTCCCCCGACGCGTACGCCGCCCACGTCCGCCGCTTCGGCGAGGACAAGGTGACCGCCTTCGAGGCCCTGCGCACGGAGTTCGGCGACCCGGACCTCGACCGGCCGGTGCCGTGCGGTGGAGGCGCGGAGGGAGGCTCCGGGGCGGCCGCGGTTCACGCGTAAGGGTCGGGGATCACCTCGGTCGCCGACTCCAGGACCTTCTCCACCCGCAGGACCGCGCTGCGGACGGCTCCCGAGTCCGCGAACAGCACATCGGGAACATCCGACTCGTAGAAGCGGAGGTAGCCGATGGTGCCCACGGTCGTCGTGCGCGCGCCGAGCCACAGCACCATCCTGCGCAGGTCGTCGAACTCGTCGGGATGCGCCTCCTGCCGCACGGTCAGCGCCCACTCGGGACCGTCGGAGCACAGTTCCCCGACCAGCGCACCCCCGATCCGCAGCGCCGGCCCCCGGTCCCCCCAGAGGGGGTACGCGTAGCCGTCGTCCTGCCGGCCGCCCTCCTCCCCCAGGTGCCAGCGGAGCAGGGCGAGGTCCTGCGGCGGGAGCGAGCCCGGCAGGTCGAGCGTGAGCTGGAGTTCGTAGATGTCGGCCATGATCAGAAGGCTACGAACCCCGGCCCGGACGCTTCTGCGGCGGGTCACGGAATCACGGGTGGTTCACGCGGTGGCTCCGGCAAGTCGCCCGATGACGGCGCGGCCGGTCCGTTGCAGTTCCTCGTCGTGGTCGATGCTCGCGAACCGGCCGCCACGCCTGGGCAGGGCCAGTTGTGCGCGCAGCAGCGGCAGCGCCGGCTGCGCGGCGTGACCCATGCGGTCCAGGCACGCCATCACATGATTGGCCGTGGACGGGTTCCGCGTCCACGCCTGGAGCAGGACGTCCAGGACGGTCCCCGCCTCGGCCTCGCCACCGATGTCCCAGAGCGCGGCCGCACAGTGCACCCGGACCCAGTCGTAACCGTGAGCCAGCAGTTCCCGCAGGCGGGGCAGTGCGGCAGCGGCAGGAGGTCCGATCTCACCGAGCATGTCGGCCGCGTCCCCGATCCGGAAGGTGATGCTGTCGTCGAGCAGGTCGTGCAACAGCGGCATGACCTCCTCCCGATCGCCACCGACGGCCCACAGCGCGGCGACCGCGGCAGGCTTGACGTGCGCGTCCGAGGCACTGGTCAGCGCCCGTACGGTCTCCCGTGCGGGAGCCGCCGCGGAACCGAACTTCTTCAGTGCCGCCAGGGCCGAGCAGGTGAGGTGCCACCGCTCATGACGCACCGCCTGCTCCAGGGTTTCGGTGACCGCCGGTACAGCGGTCGTCGCGTCACCGAGCGCGGCCAGGGCGGACAGCAGCGCCCGCGCGCTCATCTCGGACCACTCCTGGGTGACGTCGACGCGGCGCAGACGGTCGCACAGTCGCGGCACCAGTTGGCCGGCGGCCTGCGGCAGGGCCCCGGCGACCTCCACCGCACGCCAGCCGTCGACCCCGCCGTCCAGCGCCGTCAGCAGACTCGGCAGAGCTCGCGTGTCACCGAGGCGGGCCAGTGCGCGGACCGCCTTCTGATGGGCCCTGCGCAGCTGCGGCTGCGGTGCGGCCCACACGTCCGCTCCGTGCGCCGCGCGCTGCGCGGCCACGTGGGCGGCCAGTTCCTCCCGGGCCGGCTCGGCGATCGGATGGCAGGCCTCGAGAACGGCCGCAGCCTCCGCGGCCACTTGTGGGTCGGTCGCCCCGAGCTGCTCGGCGACGAGCCGGATGAGTGCCGTGTGGTCACCGCGCCACGACTTCATGAGGTCCGCGCTCATCCGTAGGGCGTCCAGGCGAGAGCCCGGATCGGGAGTGCGCAACTGCTCCGCCAGCAGGTGCGTGCGCTGAGGTGTCCGTCCCTCCAGCACCTCGTGGAGGGTGCGCAGCAGCTCCGTGGTGGGCGCGTGGACGCGCCCGTGCCGGTCGAGGTCCTCGAAGGCGGCGACGACCTGCGGTGGCACACCGTCCGCCGGTACCGCCGGAGCCGTACGACGGGGCGGGTCCGCCCACGTCTCGGCGGGCACCGTGACACGTGCCGCCTCCCGCAACAGGCCCAGCGCGGCCGGTACGACGTCCTCACCGATCCGCTCCGGCGCGCAACGGGCACGGTGGACCACGGCAGCGAGCCTGGTGCCGGGATCGAGGACCGGGTCCGCCGCCAGCTCGTCGAGCCACTCCATCGCGTCACCCGCGACCTCCGGGCGACGCAGGGCCAGTGTCGCCATCGCCTCCACGACCAGCAGCCGCTGGGCGACCCAGGATTCGGCCGGCAACCGCCCGCGCAGCACATCGGCGGCCCGGTCCGCGTCGTCGACGAACAGCCCCAGTCCGGGTATCGCGGCCCGCCGTACACGGGGATCGGCATCCGAAGCGAACCCGACGATCTCCTCCGCACGAGCACGCACGATCGCGGCGGCGTCGGCGTAGCCCGACGGGTGGCCGTACACCTCCTCGCAGCGTTCGACGGCGATGCTCCCGATGCTGACGAGCAGCTTGACGACGGCCGCGCGGTCGGGCGTCTCGGCGTCACCCGCCAGTTCGAAGAGGAACGGCAGACTGGCCGCCGTGCACGGATAGACATCGCCCTGGTGGTGAACAGCGCTGTAGAACCGGCTGAGCGCCTCGCTCCGTTCCCCGGCGTCCGGGGAACGGAAGGCCGGCAGCAGCGCGGGTACCTCTTCGGCCGAGCCGTAGGCATGGTCCATCGAGGACCAGTCGATGTCGTGAAGTCCGTTGAACATGAGGCGGACTATGACGGACGCCACTGACAATCGAGATCTTGTGGAGTGGCGGACCCCGTCAACCTCTTTGACCTACGGTGACGTCACGACGACGAAACCTCTCCCCCACCGC
>NZ_JAGMUJ010000010.1:0-63308 GCF_019049255.1 Streptomyces sp. AC558_RSS880
CGGGCGGCCGCCCGGTACGCCTGATCGACCTCGTCGACCGTGGCTATCGTGATCGACGCGAGCTTCTCGTCGTCGTACGGGTTGAAGTCGATGATGTCCCAGGAGCCGGTGCCCGGGCGCCATTCACCGTCGATGTACTGCTGAGCCAGGTCGGTGAAGTACGACGACATGTGATCCCTCGATCCCTTGCTGCATCAGCGGAGCACTGATCGACTGCATGGTCTGATCGCACGTCATCGTACTTGTGTTTCATGTGAGTTGCGGTGTGCTCAGGACATGTGCAGCAGCCCCCGCAGGAGGTCCCGGCTCTCCGCGGGGCCCGGGCTGTCGTGCTGGAGCTCCTTGAGCGCCTTCTCGTACTGGGCCACGTCCTCGGCCTTGTCGAGATACAGCGCGCTGGTCAGCTGCTCCAGGTACACGACGTCCGACAGGTCGGACTCGGGGAAGCTGAGGATGGTGAACGCGCCCGACTCGCCGGAGTGCCCGCCGAGGCTGAACGGCACGACCTGCAGCCGGACGTTGGGCCGCTCGGAGACGTCGATGAGGTGCTGGAGCTGGCCGCGCATCACCGCGCGGTCGCCGTACGGCCGGCGCAGGGCGGCCTCGTCGAGGACGACGTGGAACTCGGGGGCGTTCTCCGAGACCAGGTACTTCTGCCGCTCCAGGCGCAGCGTCACCCGCCGTTCGACGTCCTCCTCGCTCGCCCCCTTCATGCCGCGCCGCACCACCGCGCGGGCGTACTCCTCGGTCTGCAGCAGGCCGTGCACGAACTGCACCTCGTACGCCCGGATCAGCGAGGCGGCGCCCTCCAGACCCACGTACGTGGGGAACCAGCTCGGCAGCACGTCCGAGTAACTGTGCCACCAGCCCGCCACGTTGGCCTCCTTGGCGAGGGAGACCAGCGACAGGCGCTCCTGCTCGTCCGTGATGCCGTACAGCGTCAGCAGATCCTCGACATCCCTGGTCTTGAAGCTCACCCGGCCCAACTCCATCCGGCTGATCTTCGATTCGGAGGCGCGGATCGAATAGCCCGCCGCCTCACGCGTGATCCCCCGCGCCTCACGCAGTCGCCGCAGTTGTGATCCGAGCAGCATGCGCCGCACCACCGATCCCGGCTCTCCCGCGCTCACGTTCGCCAGCCTCCCCAACGTCTTCAGGGCCCGCAGTCTGCCACTAAAACACTTCGAGCAGTACTCGCCCGGTTACGGAAACGGAATCCGGCCGAGGGTGCCGGCCGGGAAGGAGCACGGAACGGGCACGGGGGGAGAAGGAAGGAGCAACGAGGAGGCATGGGAACAGCCGGAAGCGGACGGGAAGATGACGGAAAAATTGGCCAACAAACCAGTACGGCAGGGACGATTTCGGTCAGCTGCACGTGCATCTGCCCTTGCATCTGCTGTACGCATCCGAAACCATGGTCTCCGCACCACCGCAGCCTCGCTACGACCGCGAATTCCCGGGAGTGCCTCGCATGGGGACGAATGGATCGACCATGCTCGAGCCGTTACGGCAGGGCCTTCCGCCGCTGAACCTCGCGGCCGCGTCCGACGCCGCTTCCTGTGCCCTCCCCGCCCGCTACGAAGCGGTCCGCGAGGCCCGGCAGTTCACCCGCAAGACCCTCGACCAGTGGAACCTGGGCGACCGTTTCGACGACGTGTGCCTGGTCGTCTCCGAGCTGGTCACCAACGCCCTGCGGCACGGTCTGCCGGCCGGCGCCCCGCGGCCGACGGCACCGGACCTGCCGGTACGGCTGCACCTGATGCGGTGGACCGAGCGACTGGTGTGCGCGGTGCGCGACCCCAGCGACGACAGCCCCGTCACCCGCGAGTCGGACGACTTCTCCGCCGAGTCGGGCCGGGGGCTGTTCCTGGTCGAGTCCTTCAGCGACAGCTGGGGCTGGCACCCGATGACCGGCGCGCCGAGCGGCAAGGTGGTCTGGGCCCTGTTCCGGCTCCCGCGCCCCGCCGGCCACCCCTGTCCCGGCTCATGACGAACCGCGGCGCTTCCGGGCGCCGCGGTTCTACGCGCGTTGGCGGCTCCTGAGCCACTCCGGTCCCTTCCGGAGCGCCCGGCGCCATCGGTCAGCCGGCCACCAGGTGGTCGAACTCGCCGTCCTTCACGCCCAGCAGCATGGCCTCGATCTCCGCGCGGGTGTAGACGAGCGCGGGACCGTCGGGGAAGCGGGAGTTGCGCACGGCCACCTCTCCGCCGGGCAGCCGGGCGAACTCCACGCAGGACCCCTGCGAGTTGCTGTGCCGGCTCTTCTGCCAGACCACACCGTCCAGCCCGGTGGCCGCCATGCCGTTGTACGCGCCGGACGCGTCGGCACCGTCGTACACGTCACCGTCGTACACGTCGTGGTCCACAGGTCGCTCCCCGCTGGTGCACTGGCTGGTGTGGCCATTGATGCAGTGGTCAACTGACCGGGATCATAGCTTTGTTCACGTGCAGATGCTTGAGCAAATGCACGTGCACGCGGGGTGTTCCCGCGGTTACAGCCTTGACGGCCGAGTGGTGCCCGCTTTGACGGACGTTTTACCGAACCCCGCTTCCTAAGAGACGCACGCGGGGGCCTTTGTGTTCCACCGTGTTCCCTTGTGTGTCCTCCGCGTTCCGTGGGCGTCGTTCCCGTGCGCGCCGGCCCACCGATCCGCCGTGAACATGCGGTGCGAGGTGTGTCACGGAGGCTGGTGAGGTGCCGGTGGGTCCTGTTAGCTGGCGGCTGTCGTCCGGCCGACGGGGCCGGCCACAGCCAGGGGGCTCGCAGTGACTTCGGAGGCTTCGGTGACGTACCAGCCCGCATCGCCGTCATCGCGCGGGTCGCACTCCCGGCGCGCTCGGGTCGCGGCCGTGGCCGTGGCCGTGGGGCTGACCGGCACGCTCGTGCTGACCGCGTGCGGTGGGGGCGGCTCCGACGGCTCGGACGACTCCACGGCCGGCCCCACCCCGTCCACCACGGCGACCGCGGACTCCGGCGGCGGCACCGGGGGCTCCGGCGCGAGCGCGGCCCCGGCGAGCGAGCTGGAGGGAAGCTGGCTCACCACGGCCGACGGCAAGGCCGTGGTCCTGATGGTCAACGGCGGGGACGCCGCACTCTTCGCCACGGGCGGCACCGTGTGCAGCGGCACCGCGCGGGAGCGGGCCGGGACCCACTCGATCCGCCTGAAGTGCGGCGACGGCGCCGAGGAGCGGGCGAACGGCACGGTCGGCTCCGTCGGCGAGGACTCCCTGGAGGTCACCTGGGAGGGCGCCCTCGGCACCGAGACGTACACCAAGGCCGAAGGCAGCTCCTTCCCGACGGGGCTGCCCACGGAAGGGCTGGGCTCCTAGCGCCTGTCCGCGGGGCGGACCGGTGACGGATGCGTGATGATGACCGGTGGGCACCTCCACGAAACCCCAGAGGATCACTCATGCGCACCACGCCGATCGCCGTCCCCGCCGCCCTTGCCGCGCTCCTCCTGCTGACCGCCTGCGCCGGCGCGGGCGGCGACGAGGACGGCGACGGGAAGCGGGAGAGCACCGCCTGCTCGGTCGACACGGTGAGCGTGGAGGTCGGGCCCGCGAGCGCCGCGCCGGCCGCCGGGGACACCGGTGAGGTTCCCGTCGTCCTCACCAATCAGAGCGCCGCCTGCACCCTGGACGGCTTCCCGAAGGCGGCCCTGGTAGGGATCAGCGATTCCGCCACCCTCAATGCGCCGCCGGCCGAGGGCGCCAAGGCGCAGAAACTGACCCTGGCCAAGGGCGAGTCCGCGTCCTTCACCCTCACCTACGAACGCGGCACGCCCCGCGACGGCGCCTTCAACGCCGAGAAACTGCGGGTCGAGCTGCCCGGCGACACGAGCAGCTCCGTCATCCGGGCCTTCCCCTGGACGTACGGCCCGGTCGCGTCCGCCGGCCAGGGCAGCCACAAGATCTCCGTCGGCGCCTACCAGCAGGCGGGCGACTAGAACTCCCGGGGAAGGTGCGGACGCGCCCTGACCTGTGCGTCGTCCGCCGCGCGGGCACCCTCCTCCCAGCCCGCCGCGTCGCTCACGCCGCGCAGCCGGGTGGTCGTCGTCTCCGGGAACAGCCGGTCCGTCCGCTCGGTGACCGCCACCGCGCGGGAGGCGAGCACCGGGAGCAGATCGTCGCTCACCTGGGTCTCGGCGACGGCCGCGAGACGCGTGCCCACGCGGTGCGCGTAGGCGGCGAGGAAGGACTGTCGGAAGGTTTTGGTCCGCTTGCGCCCGCCCGCCCGCTGTGCGGCCTCCGCCCTGGTCATCGCCGTGGTGGCCTGCACCAGCAGTGAGGTGTAGAGGAGTTCCACCGCCTCCAGGTCGGAGGCGAAGCCGACCACGGTGGAGAAGCCGAGCGGTTCGTTCCACACGGCCCGGCAGTGGTTCGCGCCGGCGACCGCGTCCAGCAGCACCGCCTTGGCCTGCTCGTACGGCGGCTCCACCCCGATCCGGCAGGCGCCCGGCGCCTGG
Organism: Streptomyces sp. AC558_RSS880; assembly: GCF_019049255.1. GTDB lineage: Bacteria > Actinomycetota > Actinomycetes > Streptomycetales > Streptomycetaceae > Streptomyces. The sequence goes on from NZ_JAGMUJ010000010.1 coordinate 4,467, forward strand.
GCCGAGGGCTCCCGCGCGGCGAGCAGCGCCTCGTCGACGCTGTGCCGCGCCATCAGCTCCTGCGCCTTGGCGCTGAGCGCCTCCGCCTCGTCCGGGAACCCGGTCGCCTCCGCCTTGGCCAGCAGCGCGCGGATGCGGCCGAGCACGCGGGACTCCGGCCGCCGGTCCCGTGGGTCCGGGGCGGCCGTCTCGTCGAGGGGCTCGAGGGCGGGCAGGCGCAGCAGCAGGCGGTACAGCTCCAGGACGGCCGTGGCGTACGGGAAACGGTCACCGCGCGGGACGTCGTCCGCCCCGAGCTCGTCCAGCTGGGCCTTCCACCGGGGTCCGCGCGGCCGGTCGTCGCGCGGTGCCTGCGCGCGGATCAGCGCGGAGACGAGCCGTACGTGGACGTCGTCCAGCTCGCGCCGGACGATCCGTACGACATCGGCGGGCTGCCAGCCGCGCCGCCAGGCGGTCGCCACGAACTCCTGCCCCCGCCGGGCGAGTTCGGCGTCGGCCGCCGGGTCGGCGGCGAGCAGGGACGCGCCGGTGTCCAGGGCGGTGTCGCCGGTGTCGTAGAGGGCGGCACGGAAGGCGCGGTCGACGGTGCTGGACGTACTCACGGACCGATCGTGCCATGTTCCGGAGATTCACCCGGAAGTGTCAACTTCGGGTTGACACCCTCTGACTGTCAACCTACGGTTGACACATGACGACGAACCCCGCCATCAAGTCATCCGTACGTCTCGACGACCTCATCGCGGCCATCAAGAAGGTCCACGAGGAACCCCTGGAACAGCTCCAGGACGCGGTGCTCGCCGGTGAGCACCTCGGCGACGTGGCCGACCACCTGATCGGCCACTTCGTGGACCAGGCCCGGCGTTCGGGCGCCTCCTGGACGGACATCGGCAAGAGCATGGGCGTCACCCGGCAGGCGGCCCAGAAGCGGTTCGTGCCCAAGGAGGGCAACGACCTCGACCCGAGCCAGGGCTTCAACCGCTACACGCCCCGCGCCCGCAACACGGTCATGGCCGCGCACAACGAGGCGCAGGCCGCGCGCAACGCCGAGGGCCTGCCCGAGCACCTGGTCCTGGGTCTGCTGGTCGAACCCCAGGGGCTCGCCGTGAAGGCGATCACCGAGCAGGGCGTCACCGTGGACGCGGTCCGCGAGGCCGCCCGCGCGGCGCTCCCGCCGGCCGTCGAGGACGCCCCCGAGCTGGTGCCGTACGGCCCGGCGGCCAAGAAGGTCCTGGAACTCACCTTCCGCGAGGCCCTCCGTCTCGGCCACAACTACATCGGCACCGAGCACATCCTGCTCGCCCTGCTGGAGCACGAGAACGGCAAGGGCCTCCTCAGCGGCCTCGGCGTCGACAAGACCGCCACCGAGCGGTACGTCGCCGACATGCTGGCGCAGTACGTCGAGACCCGGACGGAGGGCGAGAGCGGGAGCGAGGCCGCGCGGGAGGGCTGAGCCCCAGGAGGCCGATCAGGGGCCGGCCGATCGGAAGGTCGACCGATCGGAAGGTCGACCGATCGGAAGGCCGTTGTCAGACCCCCCTGCCACACTCGCAGCATGGCCGACCGGTGGGCACTCGCTCCGGCCGAGGAAGGTGGCGTGGACGTCGCTCCCCTCGGTCCGGACGGGCTGCCCGCCGGTCCGGTGCTGCGGGAGGCGGACCTCGCCGAGGCCGTCCGGAGCCGTCCCGGTGTCACGCGGTGGGTGTGGCGGTCCACCGCCGAGGTCTACCCGCGCCTGCTCGCCACGGGGGTGCGAGTGGAGCGGGCCTACGACATCGAGGTCGCCGAGACGCTCCTCCTCGGCCACGAGGGGCGGTACGGGGAACCCCGTTCGGCCGCGGCGGCGCTGGCCCGGCTGCGCGGCGGCCCCGTACCGCCCGATCCACCGCAGCGCCAGGCCGAACCGGGCGCCCAGTCCTCCCTCTTCGAACCCCAGGGCGTCCGGCTGCCGCTGACGGACCTCCTCGCGGTCTACGCCGAACAGCAGCGGCGGACCGACGCGACCGCGCACCCGGACCGGATGCGGCTGCTGACGGCCGCCGAGTCGGCGGGGACGCTGGTGGCCGCCGAGATGAACCGCGCGGGACTGCCCTGGCGGGCCGACGTGCACCGCGCGGTGCTGCACGACCTGCTCGGCGAGCGGTACGCGGGCGGCGGCGAGCCACGCCGGCTCGCCGAGCTCGCCGACGAGGTGTCCGCCGCCTTCGGCCGCCGGGTCCGGCCCGACCTGCCCGCCGATGTGGTGAAGGCCTTCACGCAGGCCGGCGTCAGGATCACCTCGACCCGCCGCTGGGAGATCGAGTCCGTCGACCACCCGGCCGTCGGACCGCTGGTCGAGTACAAGAAGCTGTACCGGATCTGGGTCGCCCACGGCTGGTCCTGGCTCCAGGACTGGGTGCGCGACGGCCGGTTCCGGCCGGAGTTCCTCGCGGGCGGGACGGTGACCGGCCGCTGGGTGACCAACGGCGGGGGCGCGCTGCAGATCCCCAAGGTGATCCGCCGCGCGGCCGTCGCCGACCCCGGCTGGCGGCTCGTCGTCGCCGACGCCGACCAGATGGAGCCGCGCGTACTGGCGGCGATCTCCCGTGACCCCGGGCTGATGGAGGTGGCCGGCCGGGAGACCGACCTGTACCAGTCGGTGTCCGACCGCGCCTTCTCCGGCGACCGCGCCCAGGCCAAGCTCGCCGTCCTCGGCGCGGTCTACGGCCAGACCTCCGGCGACGGCCTGAAGAACCTCGCCGCGCTCCGCCGCCGCTTCCCCAGGGCGGTGGCCTACGTCGACGAGGCCGCCCGCGCGGGCGAGGAGGGCCGGCTCGTACGGACCTGGCTGGGCCGCACCTGCCCGCCGGCCGCCCGTACGACGGACGACGCGACGGAGGAGGCGGGCATCCCGGTCGCCGAGGAGGACCAGGAGTCCGCTGCCCGCCCGTGGGTTCCGGGCTACGCCTCGACCGACGCCCGCGCCCGTGGCCGCTTCGCCCGCAACTTCGTCGTCCAGGGCAGCGCCGCTGACTGGGCCCTGCTGCTGCTCGCCGCGCTGCGGCAGACCCTGAGCGACATGGCGGCCGAGCTGGTCTTCTTCCAGCACGACGAGGTGATCGTGCACTGTCCCGAGGAGGAGGCGGAGACCGTGGTGGCGGCGATCCGGCGGGCCTCGGATCTGGCCGGACGGCTGACCTTCGGGGAGACACCGGTGCGGTTCCCGTTCACGACGGCGGTGGTGGAGTGCTACGCGGACGCCAAATGATCAGGTCGCCGGCCGGCCCCCTCGTCGTTCTGCACGTCGGGTCGGACGACCGGTGGCCGGTCGGGTCGGACGACCGGTGGCCCGTCGGGTCAGATGACCGGTGGCCGTCCGAGCCGGGTGAGCCGCCACACCGTCCGCCAGCTCATGGCCCGCCGCTCCCCGGCCGGCTCCCGCAGCCCTTCCGTGAATCCGCCGAACCAGGCCCGCAACCCGCTGGCCGACCGGTTCCGCACCACGGTGAGCAGCATCCACACCCCGAGATGGACGGGGACGAGCAGGAGCGGCAGCCGCCGCCGGGCCAGCCACACCCGGTTCCGGGCGTTCACCCGGTAGTAGATGGCGTGCCTGGCCGGCGAGGTCTTCGGGTGCTGGAGCAGCAGTTCGGGCGCGTAGAGGATCCGCCACCCGGCGTCGACGGCCCGCCAGGCGAGGTCGGTCTCCTCGTGCGCGAAGAAGAACGCGGCGGGCCAGTCGCCGATCTCGTCCAGCATCGCCATCCGCAGCGCGTGCCCGCCCCCGAGGAACCCGGTGACGTACCCGCCGCGCATCGGATCCGACTTCCCGACCCGGGGCACATGCCGCTGCTGGGTCTCCCCCAGTTCGTCGGCGATCCGGAACCCGACGACCCCGAGCCGCTCGTCGGCGGCGTACAACTCCCCTACGCGGCGCAGCACATCGGCGTCGACGAGCAGCCCGTCGTCGTCCAGCTCGACGACGACGTCCACGTCCCCGAACTCCCGCAGCCGCGCGATCGCCGCGTTCCGCCCGCCGGGGCAGCCGAGGTTCTCCTCCAGCTCCACGGCGGTGACCTCACCGGGGAGCGACAGCCGCCGGGCGAACTCGGGCAGCGGGCAGCCGTTGCCCACGATCACGATCCGCGCGGGCGGGAGGTCCTGCTTGGCCACGGACTCCAGCAACGCGTCCACCTCGACCGGCCGGTTCCCCATGGTCACCACGGCGACGGCGATCCTCGGCGTCTCCACGTCCTCACCTCACCATCCCGGCCGACGACTGCGTCCGCGATGCTAGCCGTTCACGCCATGGCCTCCCGCGGTAGGCCGCGCGGACGCCTCCGTGCCGCGTCGCGTGGCGCACGTTCTCCTACGGAGCGGGGCGGAACGGTGTTCACCGGGCGGGCCGGGGGCGGGGAAGCAGGAGGGGAGCGGAGGTCCCGTTCAGGAGGGCTTGACGACGGAGACGACGGACCAGCGCAGCGCACTCGACCCCGAGCCGCAACGCACCACCTGAAGCCTGGCGTCGTTCCCGGCGGAACCGCCGCCGACCACACTCATGCACAGGTCGCTCGCGGCGTTGCGGATCCGGTAGCCCCCCGACTGCGGGTCCAGCCACCAGAGCTGGTTGTCCGCGCTCGGCCTGCAGTGGTACTCGGTGACCTTGGTCCCGGCTGCGACACTGCCGTAGTTGGGCAGGTCCATGCACATCCCGTCCTTACGGTTCTTGATGACGAACAGGCTCGATCCCTGGGGCCCGCCGTCCGCGTCGGCCACCTCCAGGTCCCAGAGCTGGTTGTCCTGGGTGGTGGGCCGGCAGTTGAACTGGCTCACCGGGCCGTCGACCGAACCCTTGTCGAAGTAGGGCAGGTCGGCGCACTTGCCGGTCGCGACGTTCTTCAGCTGCGCGTTGACCCGGGTGGAGAGGGCGTTGGCCAGTTGCCGGGCGGTGATCGCGGGGGGCTTCTCCGCCTTCGGCGTGGCCTTGCCCTCGGCCGTCTTCTTGGTGTCGGACCGGGGAGCCGCCTTCTCCTCGACGTCCGCGGTGACCGAGACGGAGGGCAGCGGCCCGGACGTGGCCCGGGCGTCGGACTTCACCTCGGGGCTGCTCGACGACGCCGAGGGTGACGGGGATTCGGCCTGGTAGTCGACGGCCGGGAGGTCGTCGGACGTACCGGGGTCGAGGGTCGTCCCACCGACGGGTGCCGTCTCGACCGTGCGCTCGTCGTCGCCGCTCAGGGCAAGCACCAGGAGGGGTACGCAGATCAGTACCGCGCCCACGAGGGCGGCCGCGGCGACCATGGGGCCGCGCAGGCGCCCCGGCGCCGACTCGTCAGCGGCCGTGCTCGCGTTCGCGTCGCCCGCGCCGTCGCCCTTCCCGGCCAGGAGCGCACCGGCCGCCGCCGCTTCGGATTCCGCTCCGTCGGACTCCGCCGTCTGCCGCCGCTGTCGTTCTTCCTGCCGCCGCTGTCGTTCTTCCTGCCGCCGCCCCTCCTCGACGGCCGCCGGTTCCGCGGCGGCGGACCGGAAGCGCCATCCGGTGCGCCGTCCGGGGGCGGGCTCAGAGGCGGACTCGGGGGCGGGCTCGGAGACGGGCTCGGGGGACGACGCTGCCGGTACCGAGGCGTCCGGACCGGCAGCGGAGTCGGGTTCGGGGGCAGTGGCAGTGGCAGGAGCAGGAGCGGGGGCAGGCTCTGGCGTACGCGGTCTCAGGTCCGCGCCGGGGTCCTTGCCCGGCGCGGGCACGGAAACCGCACGGCGGACGGCCACGGAAGGCGTCGTCTCTCCGGCCGGGGGTTCGTGCTGACGTGGCATGAACACTGCTCCTTGTCGATGGTGGGGGTGGACGGTGCGGTGTCGTCAGGGGGCGCCTACGCCACAGAACGGTCCGGCACGGCGAGCCGGCCGGTCACCGGTGGACGGCGCCGGGCCGAACGGCTGCTCCAGCGACTCACGAGTCACTCAACTAACTCTGGATTACACCCGGTTGCACCCAAACCCCAAACAGATGAACGTAGGACGACACAGGATCACGTTCGCCCGTCAACCACGTCGGGGGACTCGCTGCCGGGCCCGGCAGGCGCACTCCGCTCACGCACTCGGCTCCGTCCGGCCCCCCAGCACGGTCCGCCGCCCCGACCGCGGTGGGAACACACGGAGTCGACCGGCCGGTCCACGGGAGTTCCCCTGGAGCGGATCCCGGCCGGCAACGCGGCCCCGGCCTCCACGGGGCCGGGGCCGACGTCCGGGCGGCCGGAGCCTACGCGGGCATCGCCCCGCTCCGTTCCGCCTTGCGGTGGCGGGCGGACAGGCGGGAGCCGGACTCGCGGCGGGCGGCGCGGCGCAGGAGGGGGACCGCGAGGAGGAAGCCGAGGACCGCCCAGGCGGTCAGTACGAGGGCGACCATGGGCAGTTCCCAGGAGCCGGCCGGCTCGGCGGCCCGCGCGGCGTCCGGCAGCAGCGCCGAACGCAGGCCCTGTGCCATCCACTTGAGCGGGAAGACGGAGGCCACCTGCTGGACCGGCACCGGCAGCGAGGTGATCGGGAACGCCGTTCCGGAGGTGATCAGCAGCCCCATCACGGGCAGCATGATCAACGCCAGCGCCTCGCGCGGATTGGGCAGGACGGCGCCCAGGGCCGCGCCCAGCGGTACGACGGCGAGCAGCCCCAGCGTGGTGACCCACAGCAGCGTCAGCCAGCCGCCCGGCCCCTGCGGCAGCGGCCCGTCCACCAGCAGGGCCGCGGCCACCAGGAGCAGGGCCAGGGTGCCGACCGCCGTGACGACCACCAGCAGGCACTTGGCGACGAGGTAGGCCGGTATCCCGCCGGGCGTGGCGCGCAACCGCAGCAGGGCGCCCTCCTCCCGCTCGGTCACGAGTATCTGCGGAAGGTTGAGCAGCCCGATCTGGAACAGCAGATAGGCGGCGAATCCCGCGAGCGCCAGGTGGGCCATCGGGGTCCGGGTGCCGGGGACGTCGTCATCGACGTAGGCGACGACCAGCAGCGCGACGGCCACATTGACCAGGTGGCCGGACATCTCCTTGGAGTTGCGCAGGAGGTGCCGCAGCTCGATGCCGCCGCGGAGGAACCCGGCACGCCAGTAGGGGCGGGCGGGGCGGCGCGGGCTGCCCGTCCCGCCCGGTGCGTCCTCCTGTGTGTCCTTCATGTGGCCGCCGCCTCCCCGTCCGTGGTGCCGTCCTTCTGATGGACCATGTGCAGATAGGTGTCCTCCAGCGTCGGACGGCGGACCTCCAGGCCGGCGATCGGGCCGTCCGCGTCCCGGTGGAGTTCCCAGACCAGCCGTGAGGGGTCCGCGGTGCGTTCGCGGCGGTACGTCCCGTCGTCGGCCGTCCAGCGGACCTCGGCCTGTGCGGCGGCCCGCCGGGCCAGTTCCGCCGGAGTGCCGCAGGCCCGGATCCGGCCGCCGACCAGCATGGCGATCCGGTCGGCGAGCCGCTCGGCCTCCGCCAGGTCGTGAGTGGTGAGCAGGACGGTGACGCCTTCGTCGCGGGCCAGCCGTTCGACCAGGACGTGGAACTCGTGCCGCGCCTCCGGGTCGAAGCCGGTGGTCGGCTCGTCCAGGAACAGCAGCTCGGGGCGGCCGACGATGCCGAGCGCGACGTCCAGCCGCCGACGCTGTCCGCCGGACAGCCGGTCCACCTGCCGGCCGGCCTGGTCGGTGAGGCCGACCAGGGCCAGCAGTTCGGCCGGGTCGCGCGGGTGGGGGTAGTACGTCGCGAAGTGCGTCAGCAGCTCGGCGACCCGCCAGCGGCGGTGGTCGCGCCAGGACTGCAGGACCAGTCCGATACGGCCCCGCCAGGCGTCGTCGCCCCGCTCCGGGTCCGCGCCGAGGACGCGGACCTCCCCGGCGGACCGCCGTCGGAAGCCCTCCAGGATCTCCACGGTGGTGGTCTTACCGGCCCCGTTGGGCCCGAGCAGCGCGAACACCTCGCCGCGGTGGATCTCCAGATCGACGCCGTGGAGGACGGTGACATCGCCGTACGCCATGGTCAGATCGCGGGCCCGGACGACGGGTCGGTCGGTCGCGGTGGGTGCCGTCACCGCGCCGCCTCCACCCGGGACCGGCCTTGTTCCGCCCCGGCCTCGCCCGGTGCCGTGCGCTCGGCTCCCTCGACGATCGCGCGGAGCGCCGCCACATGACCGTCGAAGGCGGTGCGGCCACGGTCCGTCAGCCGCACTTTCGTACGCCGCTTGCGACCGCCGCCCTCCTTCTGGATCTCCAGGTACCCGGCCTCTTCCAGGGTGTGCAGCTGTTTGGAGAGAGCGGAGTCACTGAGCGAGAGGCTGTCGCGGACGAACCCGAAGTCCGCCCACTCGGTGGTGGCGAGCAGCGCGACCACCGACAGCCGGGTGGCCGGATGGATCAGCTCGTCGAAGCCGGCGGGCGTGCTCATCGGCCCTCCCCCGCACGGACCGCCGCTTCACCGCGACCGCGCAACGAGCCGACCGCCCAGCGATTGGCCGGCACCGCGAAGAGCACGAACACGCTCGCCGAGACCGTGGCCTGGATCACACTGGCGGCCATCGGCCCCCACGGCAGCGCCTCGACCAGTCGGCCGGACAGCAGAACCGTCCCGCCGGTCACGACCATCCCCCCGAGGAACGCGGCGGACGTCCGCCAGTCGTAGCGGGTGCGATGCAGCCGCACCCGGCTCCTGCGGTTGTGGATCACGGCCACCCCGGCCAGCAGCACGACGTACCCGGCGAGGGCCAGCCAGACACCCCACCGGGGCAGGTCCAGGCCCAGAGCGGCCAGGAAGACCCACATGATCGCGGCCGTGGCGTAGGTCGCGCCGGGGTCACCGAACGCACTCCGCTCGACCTCGTCGTACACCCGCTCCTGCGGCACCCGGATCCGCTGCAGGTCCTTCCAGGCCCGCTCGGCGTCCATCGGCACACTCACGACCATCGCCTCCCCACTTCGACTTTCCCACCAGGAAAGCTAACTCTCGACTTTCCCGGAAGGCAAGCCAGGGGATCGACGCCGATCCCGGCAGAAGGCGCGACAAGCAGCCCCGGAACACGAAAAACCCAGGCCACACGGAGTGTGACCTGGGTTCGCGATGAGCCGCCTTCGGGATTCGAACCCGAGACCTACGCATTACGAGTGCGTTGCTCTGGCCATCTGAGCTAAGGCGGCGTGCTGCCGGCACCATGGTGCGATCAGCGACGTCGGTAAGTCTACACAGTTTCCGAGGGTGCTTCGTACCGGCCCCGGAGGCGGGCCGGAGCGGACGCCTCCGGGGGTGGTCGCACCGGCTATGAGCAGCGCTTTCCGTCCTTCGGCGGGGTGCCGGCGAGCAGGTAGGTGTTGATCGCGGAGTCGATGCAGGCGCTGCCCCGGCCGTAGGCGGTGTGGCCGTCGCCCTCGTAGGTGAGGAGGCGGGCCGAGGAGAGCTGGCCGGCCAGGGCCTCGGCCCAGCGGTACGGGGTGGCCGGGTCCCGGGTGGTGCCGACGACGACGATCGGGGCCGCGCCCTTCGCCTCGATGCGCCGGGCCTCGCCCGTGGCCCGCACCGGCCAGTACGCGCAGTTCAGCGAGGCCCAGGCGAGGCCCTCGCCGAACACCGGGGACGCCTTCTCGAAGGCGGGGAGCGCCCGCCGCACCTCGTCCGGGGAGTCGAAGGCGGGCGGGAGGTCGAGGCAGTTCACCGCCGCGTTGGCGAACATCAGGTTGCTGTAGTCACCGTTCGCGTCACGTTCGTAGTAGCTGTCGGAGAGGAGGAGGAGTCCGGCGCCGTCGTTCTCCTTCATCGCGGCCGTCAGCGCCTCGCGCAGCTGTTGCCAGGCGCCCTCGTCGTACATCGCGGCGATCACGCCGATCGTCGCGAGCGACTCGGTGAGCCTGCGGCCGTCGGCGTCACCGGTGGGGACCGGACGGGCGTCGAGCTTCTCGAAGAACGTCTTGAGGTTCTTGCCGACCTGCTCGGGGGCGGTGCCCCGGCCACCGAGCGGGCAGTCGCTCTGCCGCACGCAGTCCTCGGCGAAGGCGGTGAACGCCGTGTCGAAGCCCTCCGTCTGTTCCAGGTTGAGCCGGCGCGCGGGCAGCGAGGGGTCCATCGCGCCGTCCAGGACGAGACGGCCCGCCCGGTCCGGGAACAGGCCGGCGTAGGTCGCGCCGAGGAAGGTGCCGTACGAGGCGCCGACGTAGTTCAGCTTCTCGTCGCCCAGCGCGGCCCGGACGATGTCCATGTCCCGGGCCGCTTCGACGGTGGACACATGGCGCAGCAGCTTCGGCGCGTCCGCCCCGCAGCCCTCGGCGAACTTCTTGTACGACGCGACCAGCGCGCCGGTCTCCTTCGTGTCGTCCGGTGTGATGTCCGTCCGCGTGTACGCGTCCATCCCGGGCCCGTCCAGGCACTCGACGGGTTCGCTGCGGGCGACGCCCCGCGGGTCGACGGCCACCATGTCGTAGCGGGCGCGCACGTCGGACGGGTAGCCGATCCCGGCGTACGCCTGGACGTAGCCGACCGCCGAGCCGCCCGGGCCGCCGGGGTTCACCAGCAGTGAGCCCAGCCGCTTTCCCGGGCCCGTGGCCTTCTTGCGGGTGAGGGCGAGGCGCACGTCACCGGCCGTCGGTTCGGCGTAGTCGAGCGGGACCTTCAGCGTGGCGCACTGGAAGCCGGGGACTCCGCAGTCGCGCCAGGCCGGTTTCTGCTCGTAGTACGGCGTGAGGGCCGTGGGTGTGGAGCGGGGCAGGGGGGCGAGGGCCGCCGCCGCTTCCCCCGCCGCCGCGCTGGCCATACTCGGGCTGTTCCCCGAGGAGCAGCCCGAGATCAGCAGTGCGGCGGCGGCGAGCAGAGCGAATCCGGTTCCGGTGCGGGTCCTGCGGTGGGTGCGCCTTGTGTGCATACCGTGAGCGTAACTGTGCGCAACGGGACAGGTGCTCTGTGCGCACGCCGTGCCTCGTACGAGTTACCGCGTCAAGCCACTGGGCGGATGCCCTCGGTCAGCCCGCTCTGAGGGCCATCGTCATCGCCTCCACCGCGAGCAGCGGGGCCACATTGCGGTCCAGGGCCCTGCCGCACGCCGCGATCGCCTCGATGCGGCGGAGCGTGGACTCCGGGGAGCTGCCGCGAGCCATACGCTCCAGTACGTCCTCGGCGTCGCCGTTGGCGATGGCGACGCGGGAGCCGAGCTGAAGGGCGAGGACGTCGCGGTAGAAGCTGGTCAGGTCGCTCAGCGCGATGTCGAGAGTGTTGCGTTGTGTGCGCGTTTTGCGACGCTTCTGATCGGCTTCCAGATCCTTGAAGACGCCTGCCGTGCCACGTGGCAACCGGCCGCCCTGGGCCGCGCCCAGGGCCTCCCTCAGCTCCTCGGTCTCCTTGGCGTCCATCTCCTCGGCGAGCTGCTTGGCGTCCTCGGCCGCCACGTCGACCAGCTCCTGGGCCGCCTTGAGCGCGCTGCCGATGTCCTCGACCCGCAGCGGCAGCTTGAGCACGGCGGCCCGGCGTGCGCGGGCGGCGGGGTCGGTGGCCAGGCGACGGGCACGGTCGACGTCGCCCTGGGTGGCGCGGGCGACGGCGGCGGCGACGTCCGGTTCGATGCCCTCGCGCCGGACGAGCATGTCGGCGACGGCGGCCACCGACGGCGTGCTCAGGTTGAGGTGGCGGCAGCGGGAGCGGATCGTCGGCAGGACGTCCTCGATCGAGGGGGCGCACAGCAGCCAGACAGTGCGGGGGGCGGGCTCCTCGACGGCCTTGAGGACGGCGTTGCCGGACTTCTCGTTCAGCCGCTCGGCCTCCTCGACGAGGATGATCTGCCAGCGACCGTTCGCGGGTGAGGTGAACGACTTGCGGACGGTCTCCTTCATGTGTTTGTAGAGGATCTCCGCGCCCATGGCGACCACCGTGTTGACGTCCGCGTGGGTGCCGATCAGCGCGGTGTGACAGCCGTCGCAGAAGCCGCAGCCGGGGGCTCCGCCCAGGGCACGGTCGGGGCTCACGCACTGCAGCGCTGCGGCGAAGGCCCGCGCCGTCTGTGTCACTCCCGCGCCGGGCGGGCCGGTGAACAGCCAGGCGTGCGTCATGCTCGACGTCTCGGGAAGCGGGCCGTCGGCCGCAGCGGCGGTCACGAAGGCGTCGGCGTCCCGGGCGGCTCCGGCGAGCCGCTCGCTCACCCGCTCCTGCCCGACGAGGTCGTCCCACACGGTCATGGGTCAGCCGGTCCTTCCGTCACGTCTGCTTACCGGATCCATTGTGCGGGTGGGCACCGACAACGCCCGCACCCGCGGACCGGACAGTCAGCGCCGACGCCCCCGGCGGCCTCGGCCCTCGTCCTCGTCATCCTGCTCGTCGTCGCCGTCGTGCGGGCCCAGCAGCTCGTCGGCCAGCGTCGGCAGGTCGTCCAGCGGGGTCTCCTCGGCCCAGTCCGAACGCTGCCGGCGGTGGGGCGCGCCCTCGGCGTCGATCCGGGGCAGTTCGCGCGTGCGGTCGTGGGGACCGTCGGTGGCCTCGGGGCCGCTCGCCGGGCGCTCGTCCCGGAAGTAGCCCGGCGGCAGCCGGTCCGCGGATCCCCTCCCGTCCTCCCGTACCGGAGGCAGCACCGCCGTCTCGTCCGCCGCGCCCGGCGGAACCGACGGCTTCGGCAGTTCGGCCGTCGCCTCGGCGTCGGACATTCCGGACCGGCCGGACCGCTGCCCGGCGTCCTCGTCCGGCACCCGGGGCAGCACGGCGGTCTCGTCGACCGGCCCGCCCGACGCGTTCGTCGGCGTCACCACCGGCGTCGGCACGGTCGCCGCTTCGTCAGCCGCTCGCCGAGGGGCGGCATCGGGGGCGCCCGTCGTCCTCGGTCCCGCCTCCGCCGCGGCCACCGCCTGTTCGGCCAGCCGCCGGGCCTGCTCCGCGCGCAGCAGCGCCTCCTCGGCCTTGCGCTGCTTCTCCAGGCGCAGTGCCTCGGCCTCGGCGCGCAGCCGCGCCTCCTCCTCGGCCTGCTTCCGGCGGCGCTCCTCCTCGGCCTTGCGGCGGGCCTCCTCCTCGGCGCGCGCCTTCTCCTCGGCGAGCAGCCGCTGCCGCTCCTCCTCCGCGCGCCGGCGCGCTTCCTCGGCCCGCTGCCGGGCCTCTTCCGCCTGTCGTTCCGCCTCGCGCTGCTGAGCTTCCTCCAGCTCGCGCCGCTTGCGCTCCTCCTCCTCGGCGCGCAGCCGGGCGAGCTGCTCCTGGCGCTCGCGCTCCAGGCGCTCCTCCTCGGCCTTGCGGGCCGCCTCTTCCTCCGCCTTGCGGCGGGCCTCCTCCTCCGCCTTGCGGCGTGCCTCCTCGCGGGCCCGGATCTCGGCCTCGGACAGCGGCAGCACCCGGTCGAGCCGGTGCCGGATCACCGTGGTGACCGCCTCCGGTTCCTGGCCGGCGTCGACCACCAGGTAGCGGCCGGGGTCGGCCGCGGCCAGCGTGAGGAAACCGGCCCGCACGCGCGCGTGGAACTCGGCGGGCTCCGACTCCAGCCGGTCCGGCGCCTCGGTGAAGCGCTCCCGCGCGGTCTCCGGGGACACGTCCAGCAGCACCGTCAGGTTCGGGACCAGCCCGCCGGTCGCCCAGCGGTTGATGCGGGCGATCTCGGTCGGCGACAGATCGCGCCCGGCGCCCTGGTAGGCGACGGAGGAGTCGATGTACCGGTCGGTGATGACGACGGCGCCGCGCTCCAGGGCGGGCCGTACGACGGTGTCGATGTGCTCCGCGCGGTCCGCGGCGTACAGCAGTGCCTCCGCGCGGTGCGAGAGGCCGGCGCTGGAGACGTCCAGCAGGATGGACCGCAGCCGCTTGCCGACCGGGGTCGCCCCGGGCTCGCGGGTGAGCACGACCTCGTGGCCCTTGGCCCTGATCCAATCGGCGAGGGCCTCGGCCTGGGTGGACTTCCCCGCGCCGTCGCCGCCCTCCAGGGCGATGAAGAAGCCGGAGGCGGCGGGCGTCTGGTCCGGGTCGTCGCCGCCGAGCAGCGCGTCGCGCAGGTCCTGCCGCAGCGGCACGCCGGAGCGGTCGTCGACCTTGGCCAGCACCAGCGCGGCCACCGGCAGCAGCAGCGCGCCGACCAGCATCAGTGTGAAGGCGGCACCGCCGTGCGCGAAGACGAACCGGCCGTTCTCCAGCCGGTGCGGTCCGATGGCCGCGGCGACCATCGGGGCGATCACCGCGGCGAGCGCCACGAAGACCCGGACCACGGCGTGCAGGTGCTCGGTCGTACGGGCCCGGCGCTGGTCCTCGGTCTCCTGGTCGAGCAGCGTGTGCCCGGTGTTGGCCGCCATGCCCGCGCCGACACCGGCCAGCGCCATGATCAACAGCACGCTGGTGACGTCCGGCACGAGTCCTGCCGCCAGCAGCGCGACGCCCGTGAAGGCGAGGGCGAGCGCGAGCAGCCGGCGCCGGGACAGGGCCGGCAGCAGGGCGGGCGCCGTACGGATGCCGATGACGACACCGCCGGTCAGCGCGCCCACCAGCAGGCCGTACAGCACGGGACCGCCGCCCAGGTCCTTGGCGTGCAGCACCGACACGGCGGCGGCGGCCGCCACCGCGGCGGTGACGGACGCGGACGCGAACACCAGGAGCGGCATCGCGCCGGTGCGGCCCCGGTCGGAACCTGCGGCGCTCTTCGGGCGGCGCAGTCCCTCCAGCGGCGACCGGGCACGCGGGGTGCGCGTGCCGGGCAGTTCCAGGAAGGTCAGGACGGACAGCGACGCGGCGAACAGCCCGGCCGCGACGTACGAGGCGAGGGCCGCCCGGTGTTCGCCGAACCAGTCGATCCCGGTGCCGAGCAGGTTGTTGATGAGGGCCGCGACGACGAGCGTGACGGCCGCGAGCGGTATCGCCACGAAGCCCGTGCGCAGCGACAGCCGGCGCAGCGCGTCCATGTGGTCGGGCAGCGGGCGCACGGTCGCGCCCTCCGGGGGCGGGGCGGGCAGCAGGGCGGGCGCCGCGCTCTCCCGGCACACCGTCCAGAACCGCTCGGCGACACCGGTCACGAAGGCCGTGACGAGGAGGACGGCCAGCGCGTCCTCGGGCGTCCAGTCGATCCACAGCGGCGCCACGATGAGCAGCGCGGCCCGCAGACCGTCCGCGCCGACCATGGTCCAGCGGCGGTCCAGCGGTCCGTCCTGCGAGGTGAGCGAGGCGAGCGGGCCGAGGAGTACGGCGCCGAACAGCAGCGTCGCCAGGATGCGTACCCCGAAAACGGTCGCCACTGCGAACGCCACGCCCCGGTAGCCCCCGCCGAAGGCTCCCTCGGCGACCGCCGCCTGCAGGGTCAGGAGGACCAGTACCAGGAGGGCGAGGACATCGCCGACCCCGCCCACGAGCTGCGCACTCCACAGTCGTTTCAGCTGCGGTCGGCGCAGCAGGGCGCGGACGGCACGCTCGCGGGAGTCCGCGACCAGGGCGTCGTCGGGGGCCGGCGGAGGGGCCGTTGGCTGCTCGGCTCGCGTCATGCGTTCAGACTATCGGCCCGAACCGACAGTCCGGCGCGACGCGCCTGACATGCTCACGCCCCGACATCGAAGTGTTGTCGGGGCGTTCGCATTCCGAACCCCGGGCGAAGACCGAACAGAAGGATCGACAGGAGGTCCGGACGTGGTCCGGAGGGCTCAGTCCTCCGCCGCGTTCGAGGCGGTCGCCTTCTTGGCCGCGGTCTTCTTCGCCGTCGTGGTCTTCTTCGCCGCGGTCTTCTTGGCGGCCGTGGCCTTCGCCGGCGCCTTCTTCGCCGGCGCCTTCTTGGCCGCGGTCTTCTTCGCCGTCTTCTTGGCGGGGCCCTTCGCCCGCTTCTCGGCGAGCAGCTCGAACCCGCGCTCCGGCGTGATCCCCTCGACGCTGTCGCCGGAGCGCAGCGTCGCGTTGGTCTCCCCGTCGGTGACGTACGGCCCGAAGCGGCCGTCCTTCACCACGACCGGCTTCTCGCTGACCGGGTCGGTGCCCAGCTCCTTCAGCGGCGGCTTGGCCGCGGCCCGACCGCGCTGCTTGGGCTGGGCGTAGATCGCCAGCGCCTCCTCCAGCGTGATCGTGAAGAGCTGGTCCTCGGACTGCAGGGACCGCGAGTCGGTGCCCTTCTTCAGATACGGCCCGTAGCGGCCGTTCTGCGCGGTGATCTCCTGGCCCTCGGCGTCGGCGCCGACCACACGCGGGAGCGACATCAGCTTCAGCGCGTCGTCGAGCGTGACCGTGTCCAGGGACATCGACTTGAAGAGGGAGGCCGTACGCGGCTTGACCGCGTTCTTGCCGGTCTTCGGGGTGCCCTCGGGGAGGACCTCCGTGACGTACGGGCCGTAGCGGCCCTTCTTGGCGACGATGTCGTGACCGGTGTCCGGGTCGGTGCCCAGGACTCGGTCGCCGCTCGGCTCGGCGAGCAGCTGCTCGGCCAGGTCGAGGGTCAGCTCGTCCGGCGCCAGGTCGTCCGGGATGTCGGCGCGCTGGTGCTGCTCGGTGTCCTTCTCGCCGCGCTCGATGTACGGGCCGTAGCGCCCGACCCGCAGCACGATGTCGTTGCCCACCGGGAACGACGACACCTCGCGCGCGTCGATCGCGCCCAGGTCGGTCACCAGTTCCTTGAGACCGCCGAGGTGGTCCCCGTCGCCGTTGCCGGCGTCGGCCGCGTCACCGTTGCTCGCGCCCTCGCCGAAGTAGAACCGCTTCAGCCACGGCACCGCCCGCGCCTCGCCCCGCGCGATGCGGTCGAGGTCGTCCTCCATCCGGGCGGTGAAGTCGTAGTCGACGAGCCGTCCGAAGTGCTTCTCCAGCAGGTTGACCACGGCGAAGGAGAGGAAGGACGGCACCAGGGCCGTGCCCTTCTTGAACACGTAGCCGCGGTCGAGGATCGTGCCGATGATCGACGCGTACGTCGACGGGCGGCCGATCTCCCGCTCCTCCAGCTCCTTGACCAGCGACGCCTCGGTGTAGCGGGCCGGGGGCTTGGTGGCGTGCCCGTCGACCGTGATCTCCTCGGCGGTGAGGGCGTCACCCTCGGAGACCTGCGGCAGCCGGCGCTCGCGGTCGTCGAGCTCGGCGTTCGGGTCGTCGGCGCCTTCCACGTACGCCTTCAGGAAGCCGTGGAAGGTGATCGTCTTGCCGGACGCGCTGAACTCGACGTCCCGGCCGTCGGCCGCCGTGCCGCCGATCCTCACGGTGACGGAGTTGCCGGTGGCGTCCTTCATCTGCGAGGCGACGGTCCGCTTCCAGATCAGCTCGTAGAGCTTGAACTGGTCGCCGGTCAGCCCGGTCTCGGCGGGCGTGCGGAAACGGTCGCCCGAGGGGCGGATCGCCTCGTGCGCCTCCTGCGCGTTCTTGACCTTGCCCGCGTAGGTGCGCGGCTGCGGGGGCAGGTAGTCGGCGCCGTACAGCTGCGTCACCTGGGCGCGGGCGGCGGCGACCGCCGTCTCGCTCAGGGTCGTCGAGTCCGTACGCATGTAAGTGATGTAGCCGTTCTCGTACAGCTTCTGCGCGACCTGCATGGTGGCCTTCGCGCCGAAGCCGAGCTTGCGGCTCGCCTCCTGCTGCAGCGTCGTCGTACGGAACGGGGCGTACGGCGAGCGGCGGTACGGCTTGGACTCGACGGAGCGCACGGCGAACCGCGTGTTCTCCAGGGCGGCGGCGAGCGCGCGGGCGTTCGCCTCGTCGAGGTGGAGGGTGTTCGCGCTCTTCAGCTGTCCCAGGGAGTCGAAGTCGCGGCCCTGCGCGACCCGCCGCCCGTCGACGGTCTGCAGGCGGGCGACAAGGGACGACGGGTCGCTCGCGTCCCCGGCCCGGCCGGTCGCGAAGGTGCCCGTCAGGTCCCAGTACTCAGCGGAACGAAAAGCCATGCGCTCGCGTTCCCGCTCCACCACGAGCCTGGTGGCGACGGACTGCACGCGGCCGGCGGACAGCCGGGGCATGACCTTCTTCCACAGGACCGGCGAGACCTCGTAGCCGTAGAGGCGGTCGAGGATGCGGCGGGTCTCCTGGGCGTCGACCAGCTTCTGGTTGAGCTGGCGCGGGTTGGCCACGGCCGCGCGGATCGCGTCCTTGGTGATCTCGTGGAAGACCATCCGCTTGACCGGGATCTTCGGCTTGAGCACTTCCTGCAGATGCCAGGCGATGGCCTCGCCCTCGCGGTCCTCATCGGTGGCGAGGAAGAGTTCGTCGGACTCCTTCAGGAGGTCCTTGAGCTTCTTGACCTGGGCCCGCTTGTCCGCGTTGACCACATAGATCGGCTGGAAGTCGTGGTCGACGTCCACACCGAGGCGGCGGACCTCGCCGGTGTACTTCTCCGGCACCTCGGCGGCGCCGTTGGGAAGATCGCGAATGTGCCCGACGCTCGCCTCGACGATGTAGCCGGGGCCGAGGTAGCCCTTGATCGTCTTCGCCTTGGCAGGCGACTCGACGATGACGAGTCGGCGGCCGCCCTTCGCGGTCTCGCTGGTCGGGGACAACTTCGCTCTTCTCTCCGGTCGACGCTTGGGGCTCCCCAGGCGGTCTCCCCCGGGGTCGGGTCATGGTGACGCTGCGGAGTGTGACGGTACATCCCGCCCTCGTGTCAAACGGGAAAAGCCCGCAACGGCCACTCGAACGGTAACCCGACTACCACCGTTCCTGCCGCCCGGAGTGTCCAGACTCCGCCCGTGCTTATGCGGAGCGCGCTCTACCGGTTACCGGGAGCTGCTAGGGTTCCGCGCCTCTCACAAGCGGGTCAGGCACCATGCGCCGAGGGCCAGGGAGATCATCGCGACCAGTCCCGCGACGGTGACCGATGCGACGGGACTCACACCCTGGGCGACGGGGCGGTGCTGCCGCGCGCGGGTCACGGTCCAGGCCAGCAATCCGCCTCCGAACAGGCAGAACACCATCCCCGCGAAGATCGCCGGTCCGCTCTCCATGGTCGCCCGATGCCCTCTTTCCCGTCCGCCGCCACCGGCCTCGCAAGGAGGCTGCCACGCCCGGGCGGCGGGCAGGCGAATCGGAGGTGAACGCGAGGGCCACGGGCCCGGTCAAGTGTCCTGAAACCGGCCCAGGAACCCTTTCACGGAAATTCCGGATCGATGGGAAAGGGCCGGGGCGGCGGCTGTGGTCGGCGTGAAAGAGGTGACACAAGGCAGTGACGTGACTCATGAGGGCCGGCCTGCCGGGGTGCCCGTGCGACCGCCGCCGCCCGTCTCAGCCGACGGGCTCCAGGAATCCCTGCTCCACGAGCAGCCGGATCTGGGCCGGCGTCCGGTCGCGCAGCAGCACGGGGTCCTCGCCCAGGAGCTGGGCGATGGCGTCCAGGATCCGGCCCGCGCCCATGGTGCCGTCGCACACGCCCGCGAAGCCCGCGCCGATCGTGTCCACCTTGGTGGCCCGGCGCATCCCCCGGTTCTGCCGCAGCACGACGTGCTCCGGGTCCTCGGCACCGGGCAGCCCGACCTGCTCCTGCACCACCTCGGCGGCCAGCGCGAAGCGCGCTTCGAGGAGCGCCGCGTCGTCGTGCGTCCGCAGGTAGTCGAGCCGGTCGAAGTGCGCCCGGACCGTCTCACCGAGCGGCTGCTCGACCGGGTGCGGCCACTCCTCCACCGTGATCGACTCCGCGGCGGAGCCCGACTTGCGCAGGGTGATCCAGCCGAAGCCGACCGCCTTCACCTTGCGCGCCTCGAACTCGTCCAGCCACGCGTCGTACCGCGCCCGGTACTCGGCCCGGTCACCCCGGTGGTCGCCCGCGTCCCGCAGCCACAGCTCGGCGTACTGGGTGACGTCCTGCACCTCGCGCTGCACGATCCAGGCGTCGCACCCGCGGGGCACCCATGACCTGAGTCTGTCCTGCCAGTCCTCCCCCTCCACGTGCTGCCAGTTGGCGAGGAACTGCGCGAACCCGCCCTCGTTCAGCCGTTCCCCCGCCTCCTGAACGATCGTGCGGCACAGATCGTCCCCGCCCATCCCGCCGTCGCGGTAGGTGAGCCGGGCGCCCGGCGAGATCACGAACGGCGGATTGGACACGATCAGGTCGTACGTCTCGCCGTCCCGGACCGGCGTGAACAGCGAGCCCTCGCGCAGGTCGGCGGCCGGGACCCCGGAGAGGGCCAGGGTGAGCGCGGTGATGTGCAGGGCGCGCGGGTTGACGTCGGTGGCCGTCACGCGCGTGGCGTGCCGGGCGGCGTGCAGTGCCTGGATGCCGGAGCCGGTGCCGAGGTCGAGCGCGGAGGCCACGGGCGTACGGACGGTGATGCCGGCCAGGGTCGTGGACGCCCCGCCGACGCCGAGCACGACGCCCTCGTCATGGCTGCCGATGCCCCCGGCGCCGCCGACCGCGCATCCGAGGTCGGACACGATGAACCAGTCCTCGCCGCCCGGCCCGCCGTACGGCCGTACGTCCACGGTCGCGGTGAGATCGTCCGCGCCGGCACGCGTGAGCCATCCGCTCTCCAGGCAGACGTCCACGGGCAGGACGTCCGCCACGCGCGCGTGCGGCACGGGCTGCTGCAACAGGAACAGCCGTACGAGCACCTCCAGCGGCGTGTCCCCGCGGGTGACCCTCAGGGCGGGCACGGTCTCGCTGCGGGCCAGCGCCGCGTACGCGGGCGCGCCGAGCAGTTCGAGCAGTCCGTCGGCGGTGAAGGAGGCTCCGAGCAGCGCGTCCCGCAGCCGGGCGGCGGCTTCGGGACGGTCGGACGAGGGCAGGGGCGGCAGGCTGGCGTCACTCACGCCCTCCATTGTGGCCGCCGCCCTCACCCGGCGCGTCCCCGCGGCCGCTGTCGCGGCGTCAGCTCTTGGTGGCTCCCGCCGTCGCGGTGGCCGTCCGGCAGCTGGGCTGCCGGGACATCGCCTCGCCGACCTCGCCCTCCTCCAGCGTGCTGAGGGCGTCGCTGCCGCTCTTGCCGAGCTTGTCCAGCTCGGCGGCGATGTCCTTCAGGCCGTC
Organism: Streptomyces sp. AC558_RSS880; assembly: GCF_019049255.1. Taxonomy (GTDB): domain Bacteria; phylum Actinomycetota; class Actinomycetes; order Streptomycetales; family Streptomycetaceae; genus Streptomyces. The sequence continues at coordinate 25,299 of NZ_JAGMUJ010000010.1, forward strand.
GGCGAACTCCGCCTGGTCGTCCGTGTCGAGACCGTCGACCTGCTTCTTCAGCGAGGCGTACGACGCGGAGATCCCGTTGAGCTCCTTGACCGCGTCCGTCTGCTTCTTCTCCCCGTTCTCGACGTCCGGCGCCCCGGCCTTGCTCACGGCGGCGCCGATCGCCTTGTAGGCGTCGGACATGTCCTGGAAGGCCTTCGAGTCGGCCTTCTGGACCTCTTCCGGCGTGCTGTTGTCCGAGGTCTCCTTCTGGATCGCGGCGTTGGCCGATTTGATCTTCGCGGCCTGCGGCTGCACCGCGTCGCAGACCTGCTTCGCCCAGGCGTCCAGCTTCTCGTTGTTGTCGTCGCCGCCGCATCCCGTCAGCGCCAGTACCAGTACCGCACCGCCGGACAGTGCGGCCGCGAGCTTCTTGTTCACCGGATTGGTCCCTTCCATGGCCTTCGGCCCCGGAACATACACGCCAGATGGCCTACACCCACCCGTCGAACATCCGATATGGAACTTTTGAAGCCATTTGCACCACGCGAGAGAAGGCTCACGGCACTGGTTCCGCGCACAGGGAAAGGGCGGACGGCACGTCAATGCGCGTCGCCCGCCCGCACCTTGGTCCGGTGTCCGCCGTCCGGCTCTAGGAAACCACCGCCGGATCCACCGATTTGGGCTCCGGCTCGGGGTCGTCCTCGTCCTCCACCGCGATGCCGCGCCGCTTGGACACGTACACCGCGCCGACTATCACGAGCAGCGCCAGGACCGCGATGAGCACCCGCATCCCGACGCTCTTGTCCGCGCCGTAGGAGAACTTGATGACCGCGGGCGCGATGAGCAGCGCCACCAGGTTCATCACCTTCAGCAGGGGGTTGATCGCCGGTCCGGCGGTGTCCTTGAAGGGGTCGCCGACGGTGTCGCCGATGACGGTGGCCGCATGGGCCTCGCTGCCCTTGCCGCCGTGGTGGCCGTCCTCGACGAGTTTCTTCGCGTTGTCCCAGGCACCACCGGAGTTGGCGAGGAACACCGCCATCAGGGTGCCCGCGCCGATCGCGCCCGCGAGGAAGGCGCCCAGGGCGCCGACGCCGAGCGTGAACCCGATGAAGATGGGCGCCATCACGGCGAGCAGTCCGGGTGTGGCGAGCTCGCGCAGGGCGTCCTTGGTGCAGATGTCGACGACCTTGCCGTACTCCGGCTCCTCGCTGTAGTCCATGATCCCGGGCTTCTCGCGGAACTGCCGCCGCACCTCGTAGACCACCGAACCCGCCGACCGCGACACCGCGTTGATCGCCAGCCCCGAGAAGAGGAAGACGACCGCCGCGCCCGCGATCAGACCGACGAGGTTGTTGGGCTGGGAGATGTCCATCATCAGGCTCATCGGCGCGCCCTCACCGCTGAGCCTCTCGCCCACGTCCCGCGCGCCGGTGGTGATGGCGTCCCGGTACGAGCCGAACAGCGCCGCCGCCGCCAGTACGGCCGTGGCGATCGCGATGCCCTTGGTGATGGCCTTGGTGGTGTTGCCGACCGCGTCCAGATCGGTGAGCACCTGGGCGCCCGCGCCCTTGACGTCGCCGGACATCTCGGCGATGCCCTGCGCGTTGTCGGAGACCGGGCCGAAGGTGTCCATCGCGACGATCACGCCGACCGTGGTGAGCAGTCCGGTGCCGGCCAGCGCCACCGCGAACAGCGCCAGCATGATCGACGCACCGCCGAGCAGGAACGCCCCGTAGACACCGAGGCCGATCAACAAGGCGGTGTAGACGGCCGATTCGAGGCCGATCGAGATACCGGACAGAACGACCGTGGCCGGGCCGGTGAGCGAGGTCTTGCCGATGTCCCGCACGGGACGCCGGGTGGTCTCGGTGAAGTAGCCGGTGAGCTGCTGGATGAGGGCCGCGAGCACGATGCCGATGGCCACCGCGACGAACGCGAGGAGCCGCGGGTCGCCGTCCTTGCCCAGGATCGCCTCGTCGGTGACGCCGTCGAGATCGGCGTACGACGACGGCAGGTAGACGAACACGGCGATCGCGACCAGGACGAGCGAGATCAGCGCGGAGATGAAGAACCCCCGGTTGATCGCGCTCATGCCGCTGCGGTCGGCGCGCCTCGGGGCCACCGCGAAGATGCCGGCCATCGCGGTGAGCACACCGATGGCGGGCACCAGCAGCGGGAAGGCGAGCCCGGCGTCGCCGAACGCCGCCGAGCCCAGGATCAGCGCGGCCACCAGGGTCACGGCGTACGACTCGAACAGGTCGGCCGCCATGCCCGCGCAGTCGCCGACGTTGTCGCCCACGTTGTCGGCGATGGTCGCGGCATTGCGCGGATCGTCCTCCGGAATGCCCTGCTCGACCTTGCCGACCAGGTCGGCGCCGACATCGGCGGCCTTGGTGAAGATGCCGCCGCCGACCCGCATGAACATCGCGATCAGCGCGGCCCCGAGACCGAACCCCTCGAGCACCTTCGGGGCGTCGGCCGCGTACACCAGCACCACACAGGAGGCACCCAGCAGGCCGAGGCCGACGGTGAACATGCCGACGACACCGCCCGTACGGAAAGCGATCTTCATCGCTTTGTGCGAGACGGCGGTGAGATCCTTTTCCGGCTCGCCCTCGGCCGGAGTCGCTTCGCGCGCCGCCGCCGCGACCCGCACATTGCTGCGCACGGCGAGCCACATACCGATATAGCCGGTGGCCGCCGAGAACGCCGCTCCGATCAAGAAGAACACCGACCGTCCGGCGCGCTGATTCCAGTCGTCCGCGGGCAGCAGCATGAGCAGGAAGAACACGACCACGGCGAATACGCCGAGGGTGCGCAACTGGCGGGCCAGATAGGCGTTCGCGCCCTCCTGGACCGCTGCCGCGATCTTCTTCATGCTGTCGGTGCCCTCGCCGGCCGCGAGAACCTGGCGCACCAGGACTCCCGCGACCACCAGCGCCGCCAGCGCGACGACGCCGATGACCACCACGAGCAGGCGGTTGTCATCGGTCAGCACGGCGGCCGCGAGGGATGTGGACGGTCCCGACTCTTGTGTGATGGAAAGCCCCGCCATTCGTCCTCCTTGACGCTTGGGCTGAGCTCAAGATGTGGACGGGATTGTAGGTACCGGAAGCCGGTCAAAACAGAGCACGGGAAATGTAAATGTCCCGCACGCACTCTTCCATAATGATCGCCGGGCGCCCGGCGACCGGAAATCGGTAATGCCTTTGACGCATTCACGTGATCGCATTTCCATGGCACGGCCGGTCGTGAAAGAATTCACGCGATCAACCGCACGAGACCACTGTAAGCGCGAGCACTGACACCCGCACATGACGAAGGGCCCCACGAGGGGGCCCTTCGGAAAAAAGTCGCCGTCCGGGTGAAGCGGTCAGGCGAGGAGGCCGGCCGGCGGCACGGTGGGCCACCTCATGCGGATCGATCCGCCGTGCTCCCCCGCGCTGACCTCGACGTCGTCGACGAGTCCGCTGATGACCGCGAGGCCCATCTCGTCCTCCTCGGTCTCCGCGTCGGCGTCGCCCGGCATCTCACCGGGCGCCCGCTCGCCGGGGACCGCATGGGGCGCCTCGTCGCCGACCTCGATGGAGAACTGCTTCTCCTCCTCGATCAGCAGCACCTTCACGGGTGCCGAGATGCCACCGACCCGGTGCAGTCCCACGGCCCGGCTGCACGCCTCGCCGACGGCGAGCCTGACCTCGTCGAGGACGGCCTCGTCCACTCCGGCCCTGCGCGCTACCGCCGCCGCCACGAGCCGGGCGGTCCTGACGTGCTCGGGCAGCGCGCTGAAGCGGAGTTCGACGGTGGCCATGCATCCCCCTCGCGACTACGGGCGTGCTGTGGAGAGGCCGGGCCGCCGAAAGCCCGGCCCTCCTCTTGTGTTCTCTTCCGCCGCCCGGGCACATGGCCCGGGAGCGGGGTGGTCAGTCGGTGGCCGCCACCGCTTCCTCGACCGAGGTGTGGATCGGGAACACCTTGGTGAGGCCGGTAATGCGGAAGATCTTGAGAATACGCTCCTGGTTGCAGACCAGGCGCAGTGAGCCCTCATGGGCACGGACGCGCTTCAGGCCGCCGACCAGCACGCCGAGTCCGGTGGAGTCGAGGAAGTCCACACCTTCCATGTCGACGACAAGGTGGAAACTGCCGTCGTTCACCAGCTCGACCAGCTGCTCGCGCAGCTTGGGCGCGGTATATACGTCGATTTCGCCACCGACCCTGACGATCGTGCGATCGCCCATGGTCTCGGTCGACAGGGACAGGTCCACGGATCCTCCAGCACCTAGCTATCGAGCGGTCGCCCTTGGGGCATCTCGGCTCAGCCCCCGGGACGGTTCGCCAGCCGCGATGGCATTCAATCACTTACCGGCAGGCGTGCACGACGCCTTGGCCCCATTGTCCGTCACGCCAGTGACACACTCGGTGCCGATGGCCAAGAATCACCGATCCGATCGACCCCCGACGGACCTCCCGTCCGGGCCCGCCCCGGGCGCGGTCCTGGACCGGCTCGCGTCCGGACCGAACCGGGCTTCGCGCATCACTCATACGGAGCACTTGCCCCCGCGCGAGGGCCGCCATGCCGTCTGGCCGGACCGGATCCGTCCGGAGGTCCTCGCCGCCGTGCGGGCCGCGGGTGTCGAACACCCCTGGGCCCACCAGGCACACGCCGCCGAGCACGCCCTGGACGGCGAGTCCGTCGTGGTCGCCACCGGCACCGCGTCCGGCAAGTCCCTGGCGTACCTCGTGCCCGTCCTGTCCACGCTCCTGGACGGCGCCGAGGCCCCGAACGGCCGCGGCGCGACCGCCCTGTACCTCGCGCCCACGAAGGCCCTCGCGGCGGACCAGTGCCGGTCCGTGAAGGAACTTTCACACCCACTGGGCCATTCGGTGCGCGCGGCCGTCCACGACGGCGACACTCCGTTCGAGGAACGTGAGTGGATCCGCCAGTACGCCAACTACGTGCTGACCAACCCGGACATGCTGCACCGGGGCATCCTGCCCTCCCATCCCCGCTGGTCCTCCTTCCTCAAGGCGCTGAAGTACGTCGTCGTCGACGAGTGCCACACCTACCGGGGCGTCTTCGGCTCGCACGTCGCCCAGGTCCTGCGCCGGCTGCGCCGCCTGTGCGCCCGCTACGGCGCCTCGCCCGTCTTCCTGCTGGCCTCCGCGACCGCCGCCGAGCCCGCGGTCGCCGCCCGCCGCCTCACCGGCCTGCCGGTCGTGGAGGTGGCCGACGACGCCTCACCACGCGGTGAACTGGTGTTCGCCCTCTGGGAGCCGCCGCTGACCGAGCTGCACGGTGAGAGGGGCGCACCGGTCCGCCGCACGGCCACCGCCGAGGCCGCCGACCTGCTGACCGACCTCACCGTGCAGGGCATCCGCTCGGTCGCCTTCGTACGCTCCCGGCGCGGCGCCGAGCTGATCTCCGTGATCACCCAGGAACGCCTCGCCGAGGTCGACCGCTCGCTGTCCCGGCGGGTGGCGGCGTACCGGGGCGGCTACCTCCCCGAGGAGCGCCGCGCCCTGGAACGCGCCCTGCACTCCGGCGAACTGCTCGGCCTCGCCGCGACGAACGCCCTCGAACTCGGCGTGGACGTCTCCGGTCTGGACGCCGTGGTGATCGCCGGCTATCCGGGCACCCGCGCCTCTCTGTGGCAGCAGGCCGGACGCGCGGGACGGTCCGGGCAGGGCGCCCTCGCCGTCCTGGTCGCCCGCGACGACCCCCTGGACACCTTCCTCGTCCACCACCCCGAGGCCCTCTTCGACCGGCCCGTGGAGTCCACCGTCCTCGACCCCGACAACCCCTACGTGCTCGCCCCGCACCTGTGCGCGGCGGCCGAGGAACTGCCGCTGACCGAGGAGGACCTGGACCTGTTCGGCCCGGCCACCGCGGAGCTGCTCCCGCAACTGGAGGCCGCGAAGCTGCTGCGCCGGCGGACGAAGGCCTGGCACTGGACCCGCCGGGAGCGGGCCGCCGACCTGACCGACATCCGGGGGCAGGGCGGACGGCCGGTCCAGGTCGTCGAGGCCGGTACGGGCAGGCTGCTCGGCACGGTCGACGCGGGCGCGGCGCACACGAGCGTCCACGAGGGCGCGGTCCACCTGCACCAAGGGCTGACGTACCTCGTCCGCTCGCTCGACCTGGAGGACTCCGTCGCGTTGGTCGAACGGGCGACCCCGACGTACACGACGGTGGCCCGGGACACGACGTCGATCTCCGTGCTGGAGACGGACACCGAGATCCCGTGGGGCGACGGCCGCCTGTGCTACGGCTCCGTCGAGGTCACCAACCAAGTGGTCTCCTTCCTGCGCCGACGGGTCATCACCGGCGAAGTGCTGGGCGAGACGAAGCTCGACCTCCCTCCTCGTACGCTGCGCACCCGCGCGGTGTGGTGGACGGTCACCGAGGACCAGCTGGACCGGGCCCGGATCAACCCGGAGATCCTCGGCGGTGCGCTGCACGCCGCCGAGCACGCCTCCATCGGCATGCTGCCGCTCTTCGCGACCTGCGACCGCTGGGACATCGGCGGTGTCTCGGTCCCGCTGCACCCCGACACGCTGCTGCCCACGGTCTTCGTCTACGACGGCCACCCGGGCGGCGCGGGCTTCGCGGAACGCGCCTTCCACACCGCCCGTGCCTGGCTCACCGCCACCCGCCAGGCCATCGCCTCCTGCGAGTGCGACGCCGGCTGCCCCTCCTGCATCCAGTCCCCCAAGTGCGGCAACGGCAACGATCCGCTGCACAAGCGGGGCGCGGTACGACTCCTCACGGTGCTGCTCGAGGGCGCACCGGAGGAGGTGAAGGGGGAGGAGGGTGCGTCCGGGGCGTCCGGGGCTGCTGGGACGTAGTCGGGACCCGGCGCCGGAAGCGGTGGTTCCGCCGGGCCGGCAGGACCCGCCCGGGCCCTGATCTCCGCCGCGAACGGCCCCCGGCCTGACGCCACCGACACGTCCGACACCTCGCCGGTGATCACGCACCGTACGAGCCGCGTGCCCTGTGCCCGGGCCACCCGGTCCGCCCGGGCGCAGGCCGCCTCAGCGCCCTCCGTCCAGTGGTCCGCCGCCGCGAGCGCCGCCAGATCCGCGCCGCCGGCCGCCCGGTGCCGGACCACGACGGCGTGTCCCAGGGCGAGGACGACACCGAACACCACACACAGCACGGCGATCACACCGACGCTCCAGACGGTCGCCGACCCTCGGTCGGAACACCGCGCGCGCCGTCGGCCGCATCCCGGCCACCACTCCCGGAACCGGGCCCTCACGTCGCCGCCCTCACCGTCTCCTCCACCGCGGCGACGGCCTCCTCCCGCAGGCCGAAGGGCAGTCCGTGCAGGACCGGGGGCCTGGCCTCGACGACCACCCGGACCTGATCGGCCTCCCGGCTCACCGTGACTCTCGCGCCGGGCGGTGCCGCCGCGCGGGTCACCTCGACGACGGCGTCAGGGGCATCCTGCCGGGCCGCAGCGCGGGCCCCGGCGCGCGCCGCGTCCACACACTGGATCTGCGCCGCCACCACCAGCAGGCCCCAGACCAGCGCCGTCGCGAACATCACCAGCACGGGCAGCACCATGGCCGACTCCGCCGTCACGAACCCGCGGTCCGCACGCCGTTCACATCCGGCCATCGAGTGCCTGCTGCACGATGTTCCGCAGCGCCGTGCTGACCGGTCCGCTGGTGACCACCTTGTAGAGCACGACGGAGAACGCCACCGCCGCCACGATGCCCATCGCGTACTCCGAAGTCACCATTCCGGCGTCCTTCCGTGCCGTACGCACCTTGCACACCAGGGCACGCAGTCGTGCCCGCATCGCCTGATACATCTCAACCCCCATGAGGAGAAGTCGCATTGATCTCGTAGTTCCCGTTGCTTCCACCGGTCGTCTTCCGTCAGGCGCCACCTCCTCCCAGCACTCCGCCCGCGAGCCCGATCACCACGGGCAGCACGCCGACCGCGATGAACGCGGGCAGGAAACACAGCCCCACCGGCGCGCTGACCATGACGGCCGCCCGCCGGGCCCGTGCCGTCGCCGCGCGGGTCCACTCCGCGCGGGCCTCGGCGGCGAGCCGGGCCACGGGAGCGGCCAGGGGAAGTCCGGACGCATCGGCCCGCTCCAGCAGCCGGGCCAGGGGCCGGGCGCCCGGTAACGACGCCAGCCGGTGCCACGCCGCGGCCGGTTCACCACCGAGCCGCACCTCCGCCGCGCCCCGCGCCAGCGCCTCCCCGACCGGCCCGCCCAAGGTCTCTCCGACGGCCTGCGCGGCGAGTACCGGGCCGGCGCCCGCCGCGATGCAGGCGGACAGCAGATCGGCGGCGAGCGGCAGTTGCTGTTCCGCCCCGGCGGTGCCGGGCTCCCGCGTGTGCGGAGCGGCCGCCGTCCGCCACAGACGCCACCGCCACAGTCCGGCCGCGACAGCCGGCCCCACCACCGCTCCGACGGGACCGCCCACCAGCACCCACCCGGCACCCGCCACACCCGCGTACGGCAGCCAACTCCGCGCGGCACGCAGCAGCGTGAGGTGCGAGGCAGTCGCCGCCTGCTCCAGGGACAGCACCCCGGCCAGTCTCCGCCGTCCTCTCCGCTCGCGCCGCGTGCGGCCCCACCACTCCGCCAGCCAGGCGAGCGCGCACACCGCTCCCCCCACTGCCCCCAGCCTGTGGACGAGGTCCCCGCTCATGCCGCCGCCTCCTCGGCGCCCCGCATGATCCACAGTGCCCACCACAGCCCCAGGCCCTCCAGCACCCCGCCGGCCGCCAGACAGGCCAGTCCCGACGGTGTGTGCAGCAGGACGCGCAGCGGGTCGGCGCCGAGAGCCGCACCGAGCGCCAGGCCCACGACCGGGAGCCCGGCGAGCAGCACCGCCGTCGCGCGGGCGCCGGCCAACTGGGCACGCAGATCGGCCCGCTGGTCCCGTTCGGCACGCAGCGCCGCTTCCAGCCGGTCGAGCCCGGCCGCGAGCCCGGCTCCCTGGTCCACCGCCACCCGCCAGCACGCGGCGAGTCCCCGCAGCCCTTCGGCACCCGGCCGCCGTGCCGCCTCCGCGAGCGCCTTCGGGACGTCCCCGCCGAAGCGCGCCGCCGCCAGCACCGTCGCCTGCATGTCACCGAGCCCACCGGAGTCCCGCGCGGCCGACAGCAGCGCCTCACCCGGTTGCCGCCCGGCGCGCACCTCCCCGGCGAGCGCCCCGCACAACGCGATCACCGCGTCGCCACGGTCCTCCCGCGCCCGGCGTTCCCCGGCGGCCCGCCGCACCCGCCTCAGCAGAAGCACCCCGGCCGCCCCCGCGACGACCGGCAGCGGCGACGTGCCCAGCACCGCCGACACCAGGCCGGCGGCCAACGACCACCACTCGGCCCGCAGCCGCCCGCGCACCCGTCCCCACGTCCGGATCATCCGGGGCCACCCCGGCGGTCCGCCGCCCACCTCGCCTCCGCCGGCCAGCAGCAGTCGCGCCCGCCCGGCCCCGGCACGCCCGCCGCCCAGCAGCCAGGCCGCGGTCCCCAGGCACGCCACGGCCGCCCCCGTCGACACCTCGGTCGTCCCGTTCATCCCACGGTCCTCTCGCCCGGTCCGCCGTCGTACCCGGTCCTCTCGCCCGGTCCGCCGGCGTCCCCGTTCCGGAGCAGCTCCCGCAGGCGCTGCCATCCCCGCTCCCGGGTGAAGGCCTGCGGGCCCCACCGCAGCGCCGGCACCGTCCGCACCAACCCCGACTGGTCCCGTTCCAGCACGTGCACCTCCGCGATCCGCCGCCGCCCGCTCCGGTCGCGTACGAGGTGCAGCACCACCGAGAGGGCTGCCGCCACCTGACTGTGCAGGGCGAACCGGTCGAGTCCGGCGGCCGTGCCGAGCGCCTCCAGCCGGGCCGGCACGTCGGTGGCGGCGTTGGCATGGACCGTTCCCGAGCCGTCGTGGCCCGTGTTGAGGGCGGCCAGCAGATGGATCACCTCCGGGCCGCGCACCTCACCGACGACCAGCCGGTCCGGCCGCATCCGCAGCGCCTGCCGCACCAGGTCCTCGAGAGTGACGAGGCCCGCGCCCTCCTGGTTGGCGGGTCTGGTCTCCAGGCGCACGACGTGCGGGTGATCGGGCCGCAGTTCCGCCGAGTCCTCGGCCAGGACGATGCGCTCGTCCGGCCCGACCAGCCCCAGCAGCGCGCTCAGCAAGGTCGTCTTGCCGCTGCCGGTGCCCCCGCTGACGAGGAACGACAGCCGCGCGTCCAGCAGTGCCCGCAGCACGCGGTCCCCACCCGGCGGGACCGTCCCTGCCGCCACGAGCTCGTCGAGGGTGAAGGCACGCGGTCGTACGACCCGTAGCGACAGGCAGGTGCAGCCGACGGCCACCGGGGGCAGTACCGCGTGCAGTCTGGTCCCGTCGGGCAGCCGCGCGTCGACCCAGGGCCGGGCGTCGTCCAGGCGCCGGCCGGCCACGGCGGCGAGCCGCTGGGCGAGGCGCCGGACGGCCGTCTCGTCGGGGAAGGCCACCTCTGTCAGTTCCAGCCCTCCGCCCCGGTCCACCCAGACCCGGTCCGGCGCCGACACCAGCACGTCGGTCACCGAGGGCTCGGACAGGAGCCGCTCCAGCGGCCCGCTGCCGACCAGCTCGGACCGCAACTGCTCGGCCGCCCCGAGCACTTCTGCGTCACCGAGCACCCGCCCCTGGTCACGCAGCGCCTGCGCCACCCGCGCGGGCGTCGGCTCGGCCCCGCTCTCCGCCAGCCACCGCCGCACCCCGTCGAGCAGGCCGGGAGGCATGACCGCCGCGCTCATCACCGGCCTCCTCATGCCGCCCTCGCCTCCACCAGCGCCCGCTCCCAGAACTCCTTGCAGAAACGGGCCAGCGGGCCCCGGCCCGAGGCCCCGGGCGGCCGGCCCGACTCGTACGGGCGTCGCAGGGCGGGCTCGACGGGCACGTCTCCGGCGAGGGGCAGCCCGAGCAGCCGGGCCACCTCGCGGTCGTTCAGTCCCGGCGCGTACGGCCCGCGCACCGCCACCCGCAGATCACGCAGGACCATGCCCACGGCGGAGGCGACGCGGCCCGCCGCCGCGACGGCGCGCAGTTCCGCGGGGACCACGAGGAGCCCGAGGTCGAGCTGGGCGAGGACCTCGGCGACACCGTCGTCGACGCGGCGCGGCAGGTCGACCACGACGGTGCCGCCCCCGCGCCGCGCCGCGGCGAGCACCGCTCGCACGGCCCTGGGCGGTACGGCGAGACAGTCGCCGCGGTCCCAGCTGAGCACCCGCAGCGAGTGCAGTTCCGGCAGCGACTCCTCCAGGGCGCCGCCGCCGACCCGGCCGTGTGACGCGGCGAACGCCGGCCAGCGCAGCCCTTTGGCCGTCTCGCCCCCGAGGGCCACGTCGAGTCCGCCGCCCAGCGGATCGGCGTCCACGAGAAGGGTGCGCAGTCCCTCCCGCGCGGAGGTGACGGCGAGCGCGCACGCGAGCGTGGACGCTCCGGCGCCGCCCCGGCCGCCGATGACGCCGACGGTCAGGGCGGGCCGTCCGACGCCTTCGGCCACGTCGGCGATGCGGTCGACCAGCCACTGCTCGCCGTCGGGCAGCATCAGGACGTGGTCGGCGCCGATCTCGACGGCCCGCCGCCAGACCCCGGGATCGTCCTGGTCGCGGCCGACCAGCACCACTCCCGGCCGGCGTGCCGCCCCGCGCACCCGTCGCGCGGCGTCGTCCCCGACCAGGACGAGTGGTGCGGCCTCCCAGCTGCCCCTCGGTTCCGGCACCGTGTGATGGACCTCCGGTGTGGCGCCGGCCGCCGCGCACAGGCGCAGCAGGTCGTCGAGGAGCCCGGCGTCCTCGGTGACGATCAGCGGTGCGCCCGGCCTGCCTCCTCCGGTGGCCGGCGGCGGATCGTGGGTGATGGTTCCGGACATGTTCGTCCCCCTTTGCTGCATCTCTCGCGCAGCCCCTGCGGCCCCGCGATTCCCAGATGTGCGAAGAGCCGGCAAGCGGTTCTCCTTTGAACGGCCGGCGGAAACCGGCCGTACGCGCCCCGACAAACGGAACCGGGTGTGAACTCGCGGCGAACGGGCGCGTCGGAATCACGATGCGGCGATCCGGAAAAGCATGTGGATCTTGGTCGATAACTGTGGACGAGTCGACGCCTGTGAATATCGCGGTCACCCATACCGGTGAGTCCCGCACACCCCCTGTGCGACTCCCGTAGAGCAGTCCGACGACTACCGCGGGTAACTACTCATGCTCATGACAGAAGGAAGCGCGCCCGGTACCGACGAGGTGCACCAACCACGAGAAGAAGGGAGAAAACCCACCCGGACATGCGACGACCCCCGCCGGGGGGGAGAGCGGGGGTCGTCCCCACGGCCGACTCGGGGGGGGGAGGAGTCGGACCGGGTTAGCACGGTCGCGAACGATCCGTGACTTCCATGGTGTACCCGAGAGCCCTCTCAGGCAAACCCACACGCCCCACCTTACGCCGAATGGGCTGCGCCTATGCTCAAGGACGTGGAAAACCACTCGATGCCCCGCACAGCCGCCTTCTTTGACCTGGACAAGACGGTCATTGCGAAGTCGAGCACGCTCACGTTCAGCAAGTCGTTCTATCAAGGCGGCCTGATCAACCGCAGGGCTGTCCTGCGCACCGCGTACTCCCAGTTCGTGTTCCTGGCCGGCGGCGCCGATCACGACCAGATGGAGCGGATGCGCAAGTACCTGTCCGCGCTGTGCCGCGGCTGGAACGTCCAGCAGGTCAAGGAGATCGTCGCCGAGACGCTGCACGACCTGATCGACCCGATCATCTACGACGAGGCCGCCACCCTCATCGAGCAGCACCACACCGCGGGACGCGACGTCGTGATCGTGTCCACGTCGGGCGCCGAGGTGGTCGAGCCGATCGGCGAACTGCTCGGCGCGGACCGCGTGGTGGCCACCCGCATGGTCGTCGGCGACGACGGGTGCTTCACCGGCGAGGTGGAGTACTACGCGTACGGCCCGACCAAGGCCGAGGCGGTCAGGGAGCTGGCCGAGTCGGAGGGCTACGACCTGGCCCGCTGCTACGCCTACAGCGACTCGGTGACCGATGTGCCGATGCTGGAGTCCGTGGGTCACCCGCACGCCGTGAACCCGGACCGCGCGCTGCGCCGGGAGGCTCTCGCGCGGGAGTGGCCGATCCTCGACTTCCACCGGCCGGTACGGCTCAAACAGCGCTTCCCCGCGTTCTCCGTACCGCCGCGCCCCGCCCTGGTCGCGGCGGCGGCCATAGGCGCCGCGGCGGCCACCGCGGGCCTCGTCTGGTACGCGAGCCGGCGCCGCACGACGGTGGCCTGACCGCGAACCGCCCCGCCGATCGCCGACCGCGAACGCCCCGCCGATGCCCGTTCGAGACGGATTTGGCACTAAAAGTAAAGAAGCAGGATGAAGACTTCCGCTTGCTTCGCACCCGGAGTACAAAGGACTTGACGGCCCGCGAGACCGAGGACATCCGCGAGGATCACCTTCACCAACGCATTCATGGCCCCACGGACCGCGCATGAACACCGGGAACCCACGCGACGTCGACCCGTCGATTACGGGCCAGCCGCACCAGGTGACGGGCGAAGTTCCCGACCTGATGGGCACATATCGAGGACGCTTGGTAACGCGGTGGACATGCCAGCGGCGGTACGAGTACTCGTACCGCCGCATCTCTGTCCGGTTTCCGCCCGGCCCCTCTTACGCGGCCCCGCGCTGGAGCGCCTCGCACACGGCCGTCGACTCGCGCGCCCCCAGCTCGATCGCGCGCCCACAATGGGCGATCCAGGCCGCCACACCCTCGGGGGTGCCGGAGACATAACCCTCCAGCGCCCCGATGTAGGCCTCCCGGCCCAGCTCGGCGTGCCCGACCTCGGCCGGGCAGACCGACTTGGGGTCGAGTCCGCTGCCGACCAGGACGATGCGTTCGGCCGCACGCGCGACCAGGCCGTTGTGGGAGGTGAAGGGGCGCAGCGCGAGAAGTTCGCCGTGGACGACGGCGGCCGTCACCAACGCCGGGGCGGAACCGCCCGCGATGATCAGCCCGGACAGCCCGTCCAGCCGGCCGTGCGCCTCCGCGGCGCTCGGCAGAGCGAGCCCGATCAGCGGCTCGTCGACCGGTTCGCCCTCCTGGCGGGGCCGCCCGACCCGCTCGGCCTTGTCGGCCGCCGCGACCAGGTGCAGCCGGGCCAGGACCCGCAGAGGCGACTGCCGCCAGATGGACAGCAACTGCCCCGCCTCGGCGGTCAGCCGCAGCGCCGCACCCATCGTGCGGGCGTCGGCGTCACCACTGAAGTCGCTGCGCCGGCGCACCTCCTCCAGGGCCCAGTCGGCGCCCGACAGCGCCGCCGAGCCACGGGCGCCGCGCAGCGCCGCCTCGGAGGTGATCTCGTTGCTGCGCCGCCGCATGACCCGGTGCCCGTAGACCCGGTCCACGGCCTTGCGCACGGACTCCACGGAGTCGGCCACTCCGGGCAGGGAGCCCAGGGCGGCGAGCGGGTCGGCGGTCGCACCTGTCGTACTCATGAGTACGACACTACGCACCCCCGGCGCCCACCCCACGAAGGAGTGGTCTTCTTCACGTCCGGCCGTGACGCACAGCTACCTTTCCATTACTCTTGGTGAACATGAAAATTGCTTTCGTGGGAAAGGGCGGCAGCGGAAAGACGACCCTGTCCTCCCTGTTCGTCCGTCATCTCGCGGCCGTCGGCGCCCCGGTCGTCGCGGTGGACGCCGACATCAACCAGCACCTCGGGACCGCGCTGGGCCTGGACGAGGCGGAGGCGGCCGCGCTGCCCGCGATGGGCGAGCACCTGCCGCTGATCAAGGACTACCTGCGTGGCACCAATCCGCGCATCGCGTCCGCCGAGACGATGATCAAGACCACTCCGCCCGGCGAGGGCTCCCGGCTGCTGCGGGTGCGCGAGGACAATCCGGTCTACGACGCCTGTGCGCGGCCGGTGGAACTCGACGGCGGAGCCGTCCGTTTGATGGTCACCGGCCCCTTCACCGACGCCGACCTGGGGGTCGCCTGCTACCACTCCAAGACCGGAGCGGTGGAGCTGTGCCTGAACCACCTGGTGGACGGCCCCGACGAGTACGTCGTGGTCGACATGACGGCCGGCTCGGACTCCTTCGCCTCCGGCATGTTCACCCGCTTCGACATCACGTTCCTCGTGGCCGAGCCGACCCGGAAGGGGGTCTCCGTCTACCGCCAGTACAAGGAGTACGCCCGCGACTTCGGCGTCACCCTGAAGGTCGTCGGCAACAAGGTGCAGGGTCCGGACGACCTCGACTTCCTCCGCGCGGAGACCGGGGAGGACCTGCTGGTGACGGTGGGGCACTCGGACTGGGTCCGGGCCATGGAGAAGGGCCGGCCACCCCGGTTCGACCTCCTGGAGGAGCCCAACCGGCACGCGCTGCGTCTGCTGCACTCGGCCGCCGACGCGACGTACGGGTCGCGTGACCGCGAGCGTTACACCCGCCAGATGGCGCACTTCCATCTGAAGAACGCCCGGTCGTGGGGTGACGAGCGCACCGGGACCGACCTGGCGGCCCAGATCGATCCCGGTTTCGTGCTCGGCGAGGACGTCACGGCGTCCGCCTGACGCTCACCGCTTCTGGGCCGGGGCTCCGGGCACCCCCTTGGGGGCCGGTGCGGAACCGCCGGACAGGAAGGACTCCCAGCCCTTCTCCGGGGCCTCACCGACGTCCAGCGTGCGCAGTTTCGCCAGGGTCTCCGGGTCCTGGGCGTCCAGCCAGTCCACCAGTTGCCGGAAGGAGACACACCGCACGTCGGACTTGGTGCACACCTCCTCGATGACCTCCTCGACGGCCCGCATGTAGGTGCCGCCGTTCCAGGACTCGAAGTGGTTGCCGATGATCAGGGGCGCCCTGTTGCCCTTGTAGGCCCGCTCGAAGCCCTGGAGGAGGCCGTCCCGCATCTGGTCGCCCCACATCTCGCGCTTGGCGGGGTCGCCCTGGGGGGTGCCGGACTGGTTGACCATGAAGTTGTAGTCCATGGTGAGCTGCTCGAAGGAGTGTCCGGGGAAGGGCACGAGCTGCATCGACAGGTCCCACAGGCCCTGCTTCTTCTTCGGCCACACCTGGTTGTTGACCCCACTGGTGTCGTAGCGGAAGCCCAGGTCGCGGGCGGCCTTCATGAAGTTCTTCTGCCCCTCCAGGCAGGGGGTGCGGGCGCCGATCAGCTCCTTGTCGTAGTCGAAGGGCAGCGGGGCCGAGCTCTTCATGCCGGTGTTGGTCTTCCAGGTCTTCACGAAGCGCTTGGCCTGGGCGATCTCGTCCTTCCAGTCCGCCACCGACCATTCGCCGACTCCACCGCCGCTGCCGCAGAAGTGCCCGTTGAAGTGGGTGCCGATCTCGTTGCCCTCCAGCCAGGCGAGGCGCAGCTGCTTCACCGTGTCGGCGATGCCCTCCTGGTCGTTGAAGCCGATGTCGGAGCGGCCCGGGGGGTGCTGCGGCGGGTGGTACAGATCGCGTTTCTCCTCCGGCAGCAGATACACGCCGCTCAGGAAGTACGTCATGGTCGCGTCGTTCTCCTTGGCGACCTTGCGGAAACGCGAGAAGAGCTTCTGACCGTCCTCACCCGCACCGTCCCAGGAGAAGACCACGAACTGCGGGGGCTTCTCGCCGCGCTTCAGCCGCTCGGGCCGGGGCAGGTGCGGCTGTGCGCCGGTGTACGCGGTGGAGCCGTCGCCGATCAGCCGGACGACGTTCTTCGGTGCCGGAGCCGGCTTGGCCTTCTCCCGGTCATGGGCCTGCTCGCCGCTGCCGTCGGTGCCGGTCCCGCAGCCGGCGAGCGAGGCGACGCAGACCGTGACGATCACGGTGCCCGTGGCGATTCTGTGGGTGGCGGCCATCCGCCCACCTTCTTCCTTCTCTCGGGCCGAGCTCGATGAGGGCTTTGCCTGGTGCCGTGCCGACCCACGCCGGCAGCGCCGTCAAAGTCACACGGAACGGAGAAGGAATTAATACGACAAGCCGATGAAATGGCTACATCACTCGCTTGAGTGATTGATTCATCCATTTGCCCGGAAAGTCTATGCCAGTCCTTTACTCTCAATTACGATCCGTTTACGGATTGTTGATGTCCGGGAGAGGAGAGACCGTGTCAGCCTGCGTTCCCGCCCGCGCCGCCGACTCGGATCGGACCGAGCGAGCCCACCCGCCCCACAGCCCGCCACCGAGCGGCCCTCCACGCCCGCGTATCGCGGGAGCCGACCTGTCGGCCTCGGTCGCGGTCTTCCTGATCGCCCTTCCGCTGTCCCTCGGCATCGCCCTCGCCACCGGCGCGCCGCTCCAGGCCGGCCTGGTCGCCGCCGCCGTGGGCGGAATCGTCGTCGGGCGGCTCGGCGGCTCCCCGCTCCAGGTGAGCGGTCCCGCCGCCGGACTCACCGTCGTCACCGCCGACCTCATCCAGCACTACGGCTGGCGGACGACCTGCGCCATCACCGTCCTCGCCGGACTCGCCCAGCTCGGCCTCGGCTGCCTGCGCGTGGCGCGCGGCGCGCTCGCCGTGAGCCCCGCGATCGTGCACGGCATGCTCGCCGGCATCGGTGTCACCATCGCCGTCGCCCAACTGCACATCGTCCTCGGCGGCACTCCGCAGAGCTCCGTCCCCGACAACCTGCTCGCCCTTCCCGCGCAGTTGGCGAATCTGCATCCCGCGGCCCTGTCGGTGAGCCTGCTGACCCTGGCCCTGCTGCTGCTCTGGCCCCGGCTCCCGGGCCGCGCCGGACGCGTTCTCCGCGCGGTTCCGGCAGCGCTCGTCGCCGTCGCCGGAGCCACCGCGGTCGCCGCCGCGGCCGGACTCGTCCTGCCCAAGGTGGATCTGCCCTCCTGGCACAACCACGCCCTGGCCGGGCTGCCCGAAGGGCCCGTGCTCGGCCTCGCCGCCGCCGTGCTCACCACGACGCTGGTGTGCAGCGTGCAGTCGCTGCTCGGCGCCGTGGCCGTGGACAAGCTGGTGTCCGGCCGCCCCGGACCCGGCCATGTCGGGCGCTCCGACCTGGACCGTGAACTGCTCGGTCAGGGCGCGGCCAACATCGTCTCCGGCTCACTCGGCGGACTCCCGGTGGCCGGTGTGGCGGTCCGCAGTTCCGCGAACGTCAAAGCGGGTGCCGTGAGCCGGAACTCCACGATGCTGCACGGCGTTCTCGTAGTGATCGCCGCGCTGCTGATGGTCCCGCTCCTGGAGCTCATCCCGCTCGCCTCGCTCGCCGCCCTGGTGATGGCCGTCGGCATCCAGATGGTGTCCCTGCACCACATCCGCACGGTGACCCGTCACCGCGAAGTCCTGGTCTACGCCGCGACCACCCTCGGCGTCGTCTCCCTCGGTGTCCTGGAGGGCGTGGCACTGGGCATCGCCGTCGCCGTCGGCGTGGCCCTGCACCGGCTCACCCGCACCCGGATCACGCACGAGGAGCAGGAAGGAGTCCATCACGTACACGTACGAGGACAGTTGACGTTCCTTGCGGTGCCACGGCTCAGCCGGGCCCTGCATCTCGTACCCCAAGGAGCCGACGTGGTCGTGGCGTTGGACGGCTCCTTCATGGACCACGCGGCGTACGAGACACTGCAGGACTGGCAGAGCACGCACACCGCGCGGGGCGGCACCGTCGAGATCACCGGCCGCCGCGCCGGGGTCCGGATCGCCGAACCCGCGGCCCTCACCTCCGGGCACCCGCCCGACGGGAGCGAGGAGGCCGGTGCGTCCGACACCGGCTGCCGCTGTCGGCCCTGGACGGCCTGGCGCAACCACCAGTGCGAACGTCCGCGCCCCCTGCCGGGCGGCGCCCCACGGCCGGGCGAGACCGACGGAACGAAGGGAGCGGATGGACCGGACGTGACGGACGGAGCCGCTGGAGGGGAACCTGAGCCGGCCGAAACCGGCGGCCACGCACTGGTACGCGGCATCAGCGCGTTCCAGCGCAACACCGCCCCCCTGGTGCGCGGTGAGCTGGCCCGGCTGGCGCGTGAGGGACAGCGGCCCGCACATCTGTTCCTGACCTGTGCCGACTCCCGGGTGGTCACCTCGATGATCACGGCCAGTGGTCCGGGAGACCTGTTCGTGGTGCGCAATATCGGCAACCTCGTGCCACCGCCCGGTGCGGAGAGCGGCGACGACTCGGTGGCGGCCGCCATCGAGTACGCCGTGGAGGTGCTGGCGGTCCGGTCGATCACGGTGTGCGGACACTCGGGGTGCAGTGCGATGCAGGCGCTGCTCGACACCGAGCCGGACGGCGCCCGCACCCCGCTGAGACGCTGGCTGCGACACGGCCGGCCGAGCCTGCAGCGCATGGGTGACGACAGCGGGCCCCCGTCGCGGCTGGCCGGGCGGGCACCCGCCGACGCGGTCGAGCAGCTCTGCCTGACGAACGTGGTGCAGCAGCTGGATCATCTGCGCGCCCATGAACCGGTGGCACGGGCCTTGAAGGACGGGGCCCTGGAGCTGCACGGCATGTACTTCCACGTGGGTGAGGCCCAGGCGTATCTCCTCACCGAGCGGGACGAGGAGAAGGTGTTCGGCCGGGTACGGTCCGCGGACCTGACGATGTGAGGGGACCCGTCCGGGTGTGAGAGGCGTTACACACCTTGAACCGGCTTGCTCCGGGCCCCGTGGGAAGGGGTGGCGCGCCTCGCGCCACCCCACCCGACAGGTCTAAACCAATTTTCCGTCGGCCCTTGTCAGCGCACCCCTGGGTCTGATGAGCTGTGGCCTGGGACACAACGGACACCCTGGGAAAGGCAGATGCCGTGAGCAATGAAAGCCTGGCCAACCTTCTGAAGGAGGAGCGTCGCTTCTCGCCCCCCGCCGACCTGGCCGCGAACGCCAACGTCACGGCGGAGGCGTATGAACAGGCCAAGGCTGACAGGCTCGGCTTCTGGGCCGAGCAGGCCCGCCGGCTGACCTGGGCCAAGGAGCCCACCGAGACCCTGGACTGGTCGAACCCGCCGTTCGCCAAGTGGTTCCAGGACGGCGAGCTCAACGTCGCCTACAACTGCGTGGACCGACACGTGGAGGCCGGGCACGGTGACCGGGTGGCCATCCACTTCGAGGGCGAGCCGGGCGACAGCCGCGCCATCACCTACGCCCAGCTCAAGGACGAGGTCTCCAAGGCAGCCAACGCCCTGCTGGAGCTCGGGGTCCAGAAGGGCGACCGGGTCGCCGTCTACATGCCGATGATCCCGGAGACCGCGGTCGCGATGCTGGCCTGCGCCCGCATCGGCGCCGCGCACTCCGTCGTCTTCGGCGGCTTCTCGGCGGACGCGCTCGCCACCCGTATCCAGGACGCCGACGCGCGTGTCGTCATCACGGCCGACGGCGGCCACCGGCGCGGCAAGCCCTCCGCGCTCAAGCCCGCCGTGGACGAGGCGATCGCCAAGGCCGGCACCGTCGAGCACGTCCTCGTCGTCCGCCGCACCGGCCAGGACGTGGCCTGGACCGAGGGCCGGGACGTGTGGTGGCACGACCTGGTGGAGCGGCAGAGCGCCGAGCACACCCCTCAGGCGTTCGGGGCCGAACACCCGCTGTTCATCCTCTACACCTCGGGGACGACGGGTAAGCCGAAGGGCATCCTGCACACCTCCGGCGGCTACCTGACCCAGACCGCGTACACGCACTGGTCCGTGTTCGACCTCAAGCCGGAGACCGACGTGTACTGGTGCACGGCCGACGTCGGCTGGGTCACCGGGCACTCGTACATCGTCTACGGCCCGCTCGCCAACGGCGCCACGCAGGTCATGTACGAGGGCACGCCGGACACCCCGCACCAGGGCCGCTTCTGGGAGATCGTGCAGAAGTACGGCGTCACGATCCTCTACACCGCGCCCACCGCGATCCGCACGTTCATGAAGTGGGGCGACGACATCCCCGCCAAGTTCGACCTCAGCAGCCTGCGGGTGCTGGGCTCGGTGGGCGAGCCGATCAACCCCGAGGCGTGGATCTGGTACCGCAAGAACATCGGCGCGGACCGCACCCCGGTGGTGGACACCTGGTGGCAGACCGAGACCGGCGGCATCATGATCTCGCCGCTGCCGGGCGTGACCGACGCCAAGCCCGGCTCCGCCCAGACCCCGCTGCCCGGCATCGCCGCGACCGTCGTCGACGACGAGGCCAACGAGGTACCGAACGGCGGCGGTGGCTACCTGGTCCTCACCGAGCCGTGGCCGTCGATGCTGCGCACCATCTGGGGCGACGACCAGCGGTTCATCGACACCTACTGGTCGCGCTTCGAGGGCAAGTACTTCGCCGGTGACGGCGCCAAGAAGGACGACGACGGCGACATCTGGCTGCTCGGCCGGGTCGACGACGTGATGCTGGTGTCCGGCCACAACATCTCCACCACGGAGGTCGAGTCCGCGCTCGTCTCGCACCCGTCGGTCGCCGAGGCGGCCGTGGTCGGCGCGGCGGACGAGACGACCGGTCAGGCGATCGTCGCGTTCGTGATCCTGCGCGGCACGGCGGCGGAGAGCGAGGACCTCGTCGGCGAGCTCCGCAACCACGTGGGCGCCACGCTCGGCCCGATCGCCAAGCCCAAGCGGATCCTGCCGGTGGCCGAGCTGCCGAAGACCCGCTCCGGCAAGATCATGCGCCGCCTGCTGCGGGACGTCGCGGAGAACCGCCAGCTCGGAGACGTCACGACGCTGACGGACAGCACGGTCATGGATCTCATCCAGGCCAAGCTGCCTCAGGCGCCCGGCGAGGACTGAGCGGACACCGGCCGGACACAGCCGGACGACGGCACCCCGGCGCGCTCCCGCGCCGGGGTGCCGCCGCGTGCCGCCAAGTGCCGCCGCGTACTCGAGGGTGCGCCCCAGGAGCACGTTAGCTAAACTAAACAAAAAGCTGTCTCATGGGGCGCCGGGAAGTCTGGTCGGCACGCGATTCGTGCTGCCCGCCGACCAGAGGAACTCCCGTGACCGCGCCCCGCACCCCCAGCCCCCACAAGGCATTCGGACGCCTCTCCCTGCCCGAGCGGTCATACGTCGCGGACGCGCTGCGCACCGAGACCGTCGGCGGCATCCTGCTCCTCCTCGCCGCCGTCGCCGCGCTGATCTGGGCGAACGTGCCTGGTCTGCACGACAGCTACGAGAGCGTCAGCCACTTCCACCTCGGCCCCGAGGCCCTCGGGCTCGACCTGTCCGTGGCGCACTGGGCCGCCGACGGACTGCTCGCGGTCTTCTTCTTCGTCGCGGGGATCGAGCTCAAGCGCGAGCTCGTCGCCGGCGATCTGCGCGACCCCAAGGCCGCCGCACTCCCCGTCGTCGCCGCGCTGTGCGGCATGGCCGTACCGGCGCTGGTCTACACGCTCACCAGCGGTGCGGGCGGCGGTTCCCTGGCCGGCTGGGCCGTGCCCACCGCCACCGACATCGCCTTCGCACTCGCCGTGCTCGCCGTCATCGGCACCTCCCTGCCGAGCGCGCTGCGGGCCTTCCTGCTCACCCTCGCCGTCGTCGACGACCTGTTCGCGATCCTGATCATCGCGGTCTTCTTCACCGACGACCTGAACTTCGCGGCGCTCGGCGGCGCCGTCGCCGGCCTGGCCGTCTTCTGGCTGCTGCTGCGCAAGGGCGTACGCGGCTGGTACGTGTACGTGCCGCTCGCGCTGGTCGTGTGGGCACTGATGTACAACAGCGGCATCCACGCCACCATCGCCGGCGTCGCCATGGGCCTGATGCTGCGCTGTCACCGCCACGAGGACGAGGCGCACTCCCCCGGCGAGCACATCGAGCACCTCGTCCGGCCGCTCTCGGCGGGCCTCGCGGTGCCGCTGTTCGCTCTCTTCAGCGCGGGCGTGGTGGTCTCCGGCGACGCCCTCACCGACGTGTTCACCCAGCCCGAGACGCTCGGCGTGGTGCTCGGGCTGGTCGTCGGCAAGACGCTCGGCATCTTCGGCGGTACGTGGCTGACGGCACGCTTCACAAGAGCGTCGCTCAGTGACGACCTCGCCTGGGCGGACGTGTTCGCGGTGGCGACCCTCGCCGGGATCGGTTTCACCGTCTCGCTGCTCATCGGGGAACTCGCCTTCGAGGGCGACGCGTCGATGACCGACAGCGTCAAGGCGGCCGTCCTGGCCGGCTCTCTGATCGCCACCGCCGTCGCGACGGTGCTGCTGAAGGTACGGAACGCCAAGTACCGCAGGCTGACCGAGGAAGAGGAGCGCGACGAGGACCTCAGCGGCGTCCCGGACGTCTACGAGCAGGACGACCCGGCGTACCACCTGCGCATGGCGGAGATCCACGAACGGAAGGCCGCGGAGCACCGGCGGCTCGCCCGGGAGAAGGCCGCCGAGCGGGACGCGCTTGCCGAAGTGACGGGCGGGGCAGGCGAGGAGCACGACGGTCCGGCATGATCTGACGAGACGGTACAAAAGACTGAAGCGTACGCGCAGGCATGAGGAACGTACGCAGCACGTACGCAGGAGAGGGAGACCGCGATGAGCGCACCCGACGGCAGCCCGGTCGGCGCCGAACGCAGCATCGGCCAGCTGTTCGCCTCGGCGACGGCCGACATGTCGGCGCTGGTGCACGACGAGATCGCGCTGGCGAAGGCGCAGCTCAAGCAGGACGTCAAGCGCGGCGCGACCAGCGGCGGCGCGTTCATGGCGGCCGGGGTGCTGCTCCTGTTCTCCCTGCCGATGCTGAACTTCGCGCTCGCCTACGGCATCCGCACCTGGAGTGACTGGAACCTCGCGGTCTGCTTCCTGCTCTCCTTCGCGGCGAACGTGCTGATCGCGCTGCTCCTCGCGCTGATCGGCATCGTCTTCGCGAAGAAGGCGAAGAAGGGCCGGGGTCCGCAGAAGGTCGCCGCCTCGGTGAAGGAGACGGCGGGCGTGCTGCAGAAGGCCAAGCCGCACCCGCGCCCCGAGCTGCCCGAGGACCGGGGCCCCCAGGCCATCGAGGCTGTGGCACGCTCGTCCTCATGACGGAACCCGCCACACCTTCGGCGCAGCCCGCTTCGGCCGTACGCCTCGACATCCCCGGCGGCGCCGGACTGACGCACCGGGACGTCGCCGCCAACGGCGCCCGCTTCCACATCGCGGAGCTGGGCGACGGCCCCCTGGTGCTGCTGCTGCACGGCTTCCCGCAGTTCTGGTGGACCTGGCGGCACCAGCTGACGGCGCTCGCCGACGCCGGTTTCCGGGCCGTCGCCATGGACCTGCGGGGCGTCGGCGGCAGCGACCGCACACCGCGCGGTTACGACCCGGCCAACCTCGCGCTGGACATCACCGGGGTGATCCGTTCCCTCGGCGAGCCGGACGCCGCGCTGGTCGGGCACGACCTGGGCGGATACCTGGCGTGGACGGCGGCGGCGATGCGCCCCAAGCTCGTACGGCGGCTCGCGGTCGCGTCCATGCCGCATCCGCGGCGCTGGCGCTCGGCGCTGCTCTCCGACGCCAGGCAGTCGGCCGCGCTGTCCCACATCTGGGGATTCCAGCGGCCCTGGATCCCGGAGCGCCGGCTCACCGCGGACGACGGGGCGCTGGTGGCCGAGCTCATCCGGGACTGGTCCGGGCCGCACCTGCCGGACGAGAAGGCGCTGGAGAACTACCGGCGGGCCATGTGCATCCCGTCCACGGCGCACTGCTCGATCGAGCCGTACCGCTGGATGGTGCGCTCCCTGGCCCGCCCCGACGGCATCCAGTTCAACCGCAGGATGAAGCGGCCCGTGCGGGTGCCGACCCTGCACCTGCACGGCTCGCTGGACCCGGTCGTGCGCACGCGCAGTGCCGCGGGGTCCGGGGAGTACGTCGAAGCGCCGTACCGCTGGCGGCTGTTCGACGGGCTGGGGCACTTCCCGCACGAGGAGGATCCGGTCACTTTCTCGACGGAACTGATCAATTGGCTGAAGGATCCCGAACCCGATCGGTGATCGAACCGAGCACTTGTCTGACGATCGGCCAATTGCCCGGCGCATAAGCCAATTGGGGGCGCGTGAGGCGGTTATCGACCTTGGGGCGGGGGCAGACGTCCGGGTATGGGCTGGACGCACGACTACAGTGACGCAAGCCGCGACCGCCGTTCGGCGGGCGGTATGGGTTCCCACCAGCGAGGCGGTGCACCGCAGATGGCAGGTACGGACCTCAGGGTGGGAATCCCGCGCATCCTCCGCCGCAGGGCCCGCTGGGTCTCCGTCCGCCTGCGCCACCCGCGCGGCTGACGGCCCGTACGACCGCCCCCCCCGGGGCCGGGACGGGGACCGAGGCCGCTCTAGAGCGCGCAGCTGTCGCTGTCCACCTGCTGGTTCGCGCTGCGGCCCTTGGCGATGTCCTCCTGGACCTCGTCCGCGGTGAGCGCGTAGCCGGTCTCCGCGTCGTCCCTGGACTTCGCGAAGATCACGCCGTAGACCTCTCCCTCGGGGGTCAGCAGCGGACCGCCGGAGTTGCCCTGGCGGACGGTCGTGTACAGGGAGTACACGTCGCGGCGAACCGTGCCCCGGCGGTAGATGTCCGCGCCGTTGGCCGTGATGCGCCCCCGCACACGCGCGGAACGGACGTCGTACGCCCCGTTCTCCGGGAAGCCGGCGACGATCGCGCCGTCGTTGATACTCGCGTCCTCGGTGGTGAAGCGCAGCGCGGGTGCCTTGAGTTCGGGTACGTCGAGGACGGCGATGTCGCGCTTCCAGTCGTAGAGGACGACCGTGGCGTCGTACTTCCTGCCCTCGCCGCCTATCTGCACGGTCGGCTCGTCGACGCCGCCCACGACATGCGCGTTGGTCATGATGCGGCGCTCGGCGAAGACGAAGCCGGTGCCCTCCAGGACCTTGCCGCAACTCGGGGCGGTACCCATCACCTTGACGATGGAGCGCTGCGCGCGGAGGGCGACGGGGCTGCCCGCCAGGGCCGGGTCCGGGGGCCGGACGTCGGTGATCGGCTCGCTGGCGAAGGGGCTGAAGACCTGCGGGAAGCCGTTCTGCGCGAGGATGGAGGAGAAGTCGGCGAACCAGGTGTCGGCCTGGTCGGGCAGCGCCCGGGATACCCCGAGCAGCACCTTGGAGCCGCGGACCTCCTTGCCGAGCGTCGGCAGCGTCGTACCGGCGAGGGCCGAGCCGATCAGCCAGGCGACCAGGAGCATCGCGACGACGTTGACAAGTGCGCCGCCCGTGGCGTCCAGCGCGCGGGCCGGGGACCAGGTGATGTAGCGGCGCAGCTTGTTGCCGAGGTGGGTGGTCAGGGCCTGGCCGACGGAGGCGCAGACTATGACGACGACGACCGCGACGACGGCGGCCGTCGTACCGACCTCGGAGTCGTCCGTCAGGGCGTCCCAGAGGACGGGCAGCGCGTAGACGGCGGCGAGACCGCCGCCCAGGAAACCGATCACCGACAGGATGCCGACGACGAAGCCCTGGCGGTAGCCGACGACCGCGAACCACACGGCGGCGACGAGCAACAGGATGTCCAGCACGTTCACCGCTTCAAGCCTCGCCTCGTCCGACCCAGCACGGCGCCCACCCTGTCATGAGCGCCAGTCCAGCGGGACCCGCCTGTCCCGGTCCCAGGGCCGCTCCCAGCCCGCGAAGTGCAGCAACCGGTCGATGACCCCGGCGGTGAAGCCCCATACGAGGGCCGATTCGACCAGGAATGCCGGGCCTTGGTGACCGCTGGGGTGAACCGTGGTCACGCGGTTGTCGGGGTGGGTGAGGTCCGTCACGGGGACGGTGAACACCCGCGCGGTCTCGTTCGGGTCGACGACCCCCACCGGGCTGGGTACGCGCCACCAGCCCAGCACGGGCGTGACGACGAAGCCGCTGACCGGGATGTAGAGCTTCGGCAGCACGCCGAACAACTGGACGCCGGACGGATCGAGCCCCGTCTCCTCCTCGGCCTCCCGCAGCGCGGCCCGCAGCGGTCCGTCGCCCTGCGGGTCGCCGTCCTCGGGGTCGAGGGCACCACCGGGGAAGGACGGCTGCCCGGCGTGCGAGCGCAGCGAACTCGCCCGCTCCATGAGCAGCAGCTCCGGGCCGTGCTCGCCCTCGCCGAAGAGGATGAGGACGGCGGACTGGCGCCCCGTGCCGTTCTCCGGGGGCAGGAAGCGGCTCAGCTGTCTCGGCGCGACCGTCTCCGCCGCGTGGGCCACCGGGTCCAGCCAGGAGGGCAGCCCCTCCCTGCTGAGCGTCACCGGGCCGCCCCGGGTACCGCTCGTCCGCGTCATCGCCACCCCCGTCGTCCGGCCCTGTCCCAGCGGTTCAACGCCCGGCGGCCCCGAGATCGTTCCGAGGACCGCCGCGCATGCCGCCCCGTCATCCGGCCCCCAGCGGCGGGGCGGGCCTGCCGCCGGCGTCCAGATAGGCCTGCGGGGGCTTCAGACGCTGGCCCGGGAGGCCGCCCTTCTCGTACTTCAGCAGCTTCTTCGCCTTCTCCGGGTCCGTCTCGCCCTCGCCGTACGCCGGGCAGAGCGGCGCGATGGGGCAGGCGCCGCAAGCGGGTTTGCGGGCGTGGCAGATGCGGCGGCCGTGCCAGATGACGTGGTGGGACAGGTCGGTCCAGTCGCTCTTGGGGAAGAGCGCGCCGACGGCCGCCTCGATCTTGTCGGGGTCGGTCTCCCCGGTCCAGCGCCAGCGGCGCACGAGGCGCTGGAAATGGGTGTCCACGGTGATTCCGGGGCGGCCGAAGGCGTTGCCGAGCACGACGAACGCCGTCTTGCGGCCGACGCCGGGCAGCTTGACGAGGTCCTCGAGCCGGCCGGGCACCTCGCCGCCGAAGTCCTCCGCCAGCACCTTCGACAGCCCTATGACCGACCTGGTCTTGGCCCGGAAGAAGCCGGTGGGGCGCAGGATCTCCTCCACCTCCTCCGGGTTGGCGGCGGCCAGGTCCTCGGGGGTGGGGTACTTCGCGAAGAGGGCGGGGGTCGTCTGGTTGACGCGCAGGTCGGTGGTCTGGGCCGACAGCACGGTGGCGACGACGAGTTGGAAGGGGTTCTCGAAGTCCAGCTCCGGGTGGGCGTACGGGAACACCTCGGCGAGCTCACGGTTGATCCGGCGCGCACGCCGGACCAGCGCGGTGCGCGACTCGTCCCCGACCGGCTCGACGACGGTCTTCACCGGGGCGGCCTTCACGGAGGCGGTCGCCTTCCGGGGAGCGACGAGCGGCTTCTTGGCGACCGGGGCCTTCTTGACGGGGGCGGCCTTCTTGGCCACGGCCCCCTTGGTCTCGGTCTTCTGCGCGGCGGTCGCCTTCTTCGCCCCGACTGTCTTCTTCGCCCCGGTCACTTTCTTCGCCGCCGTCTTCCTCACCGCCGCCTTCTTCACCGGCGTGTCCGTCTCCCCGGCCGCCCCGCTCGCGCGGGCCGTCGGTTCCTTCCCCAACGGCGACCCCTTTGCCGTTTTCGCCGTTTCTCTACCGCCATCGGAGCCCTGTTCGCCCACAGCGGAATCGCGACGTACACCCACTCGCGCAGCTCCCTCGGCCTGTGCTCTCACCGGCGATTTGGACACCCGGCCAGCCTACGACCCGGCACCGACATCCGCCCCGGGCCCCGAAGACCGGCGTCCAATTGGACCCCTGACGCTTACCCCGACCGGCCCGTACGGCATCCTTGTGACAGATCACACTGTTTGGACCGTCCGGCAAAATGGGAACCACGGTCCCCTGGTACGTAGGGGAACAAGATCCCCTGAGCAGGTCGACAAGGAGAGAACTCGTGGACGACGTTCTGCGGCGGAATCCGCTCTTCGCGGCGCTCGACGACGAGCAGGCCGCCGAGCTTCGCGCCTCCATGAGTGAGGTGACCCTCGCACGGGGCGACTCCCTGTTCCACGAGGGCGACCCCGGCGACCGCCTGTACGTGGTCACCGAGGGCAAGGTCAAGCTGCACCGCACGTCCCCCGACGGCCGCGAGAACATGCTCGCCGTGGTCGGTCCGGGCGAGCTGATCGGTGAGCTGTCGCTCTTCGACCCGGGCCCGCGCACCGCGACCGCCACGGCGCTCACCGAGGTCAAGCTGCTCGGCCTGGGCCACGGCGACCTGACGCCCTGGCTGAGCGCCCGCCCCGAGGTGGCCACGGCGCTGCTGCGGGCCGTCGCGCGCCGGCTGCGCAAGACCAACGACGCGATGTCGGACCTGGTCTTCTCGGACGTCCCGGGCCGTGTCGCCCGCGCCCTGCTGGACCTCTCCCGCCGCTTCGGCGTGCAGTCCGAGGAGGGCATCCACGTCGTGCACGACCTCACGCAGGAGGAGCTGGCCCAGCTGGTCGGCGCGTCCCGCGAGACGGTCAACAAGGCCCTGGCCGACTTCGCCCAGCGCGGCTGGCTCCGCCTGGAGGCCCGCGCGGTGATCCTCCTGGACGTCGAACGCCTCGCGAAGCGCTCCCGCTGACACCTGGCACCGGAGCCCCGCTTCCCGTGGGAGGCGGGGCTCCGTCGCGCCCGCGCACGGCAGGCGTACGCGCGCGCGTGCGCCGTGCGGGCTCCGAGGGCTAGATGCGGGCTCCGGGGGCTAGATGAGCCCGTGCTCCCGCAGGTACTCCAGTTGGGCGCGGACCGAGAGTTCCGCGGCCGGCCACAGGGAGCGGTCGACGTCGGCGTAGACGTGGGCGACGACCTCGGCCGGGGTGCGGTGGCCGTCCTCGACGGCCGTCTCGACCTGGGCGAGGCGGTGGGCCCGGTGGGCGAGGTAGAACTCGACGGCGCCCTGGGCGTCCTCCAGGACGGGCCCGTGGCCGGGCAGCACCGTGTGGACGCCGTCGTCGACCGTGAGCGACCTGAGCCGGCGCAGCGTGTCCAGGTAGTCGCCGAGGCGGCCGTCGGGGTGGGCCACGACGGTCGTACCGCGGCCGAGGACCGTGTCGCCCGTGAGGACCGCCCGGTCGGCCGGGAGGTGGAAGCACAGGGAGTCGGCCGTGTGGCCGGGGGCCGGTACGACCCTCAGCTCCAGGCCCCCGACGGTGACGACGTCCCCGGCGGCCAGCCCTTCGTCGCCGAGCCGCAGCGCCGGGTCCAGTGCCCGCACCTTCGTGCCGGTCAGCTCGGCGAAACGGGCGGCGCCTTCGGCGTGGTCGGGGTGACCGTGTGTCAGGAGGGTGAGGGCGACGCGCTTCCCGGCCTGCTCGGCGGTGCCGACGACGTGCCGCAGGTGTCCGTCGTCCAGCGGGCCGGGGTCGACCACGACGGCGAGGTCGGAGTCCGGTTCCGACAGGATCCAGGTGTTGGTGCCGTCCAGGGTCATCGCCGAGGGGTTGGGGGCCAGCACGTTGACGGCACGCGCGGTGGCGGGGCCGGAGAGGGCGCCGCCCCGCGGCTGGCCGGGAAGGGTGCTCGCGTCCGTCATACGGGGGCTCCACCGGTCGGGATGTGCTTGGTGAACTCGTCGTGCCCCGGCCAGGAGAGCACGATCTCGCCCTCCACCAGGCGCGCGGAGGCCAGCACCGGCGTGAGGTCACGCGCGGGCGCCGCGTCGAGCGCCTCCGCGGCCGTGGCGTACGCCGTGAGCTGGCGCAGGGTGGCGATGGTCGGGGGCATCATCAGCAGCTCGCCCCGGTCGTACGCGGTGGCCGCCGCGCGCGGGGTGATCCACACCGTGCGGTCGGCCTCCGTGGAGGCGTTGCGGGTGCGCTGCCCCTCGGGGAGCTTGGCGACGAAGAACCAGGTGTCGTAGCGGCGGGGCTCGAACTCGGGGGTGATCCAGCGCGTCCACGCGCCGAGCAGGTCCGAGCGCAGGACCAGTCCGCGGCGGTCCAGGAACTCCGCGAAGGACGTCTCCCGCGCGACGAGCGCGGCACGGTCCGCCTCCCAGTCGTCGCCGGTCGTGTCGCCGACCATGGAGTCGGGGGTGGGCCCGGCGAGCAGGACGCCGGCCTCCTCGTACGTCTCCCGCACGGCCGCGCAGACGATCGCCTGGGCCCCCGCCTCGTCGACGCCGAGCCGGTCCGCCCACCCCGCGCGCGCGGGGCCCGCCCAGCGGACGTGCCGGTCGTCGTCCCGCGGGTCGACGCCGCCGCCGGGATAGGCGTACGCGCCGCCCGCGAACGCCATGGACGTACGCCGGCGCAGCATGTGCACGGCGGGCCCGTCGCCGGTGTCCTTGAGCAGCATGACGGTGGCCGCGCGCTTCGGCACGACCGGCGTGAGATCGCCGCCCGCCAGCGCACGGATCCGCTCCGGCCACTCCGGCGGGTACCACTGCCCACCGGCCTGCGCATTCACCATGGCCGGAGGCTATCCCGTGACGGGCGGATGTTCGAGTGCCCAGGGGGACGGCGAAGCCGACGGACTACACGGCGAAGCCGGCGGACGACACGGCGGGCGCCGGACGGGACACGGCGGCAACCGCGCACCGGACGCCACGCTCACCGGCGCATGCCGCCGGGCGGTGCGCCGGTGCGCCCGCGCGACAGAGCGCCCCGGTCACCGGGCCACGCCGTCACGCCGGACGCCGGGGCCTCCCGTACGGTGCAGAAATCGCCGGGTCCCGCGCCCCGCCCGTCGCGGGAGCCACCGGCGCGGGCTACGCCTCCGTGAGTTCCACCTGGATCTCGACCTCCACCGGGGCGTCCAGGGGAAGTACCGCGACGCCCACCGCGCTGCGGGCGTGGACGCCCTTGTCGCCGAGGACCTCGCCGAGCAGCTCGCTCGCGCCGTTGAGGACGGCCGGCTGGCCGGTGAAGTCCGCGGCGGAGGCCACGAAGCCGACGACCTTCACCACGCGCGCCACCCGGTCCAGGTCCCCGGCGACGGACTTGACCGCGGCGAGGGCGTTCAGCGCGCAGGTGCGCGCCAGCTCCTTCGCCTCCTCCGGGGTGACCTCCGCGCCGACCTTCCCGGTCAGCGGAAGCTTGCCCTCCACCATGGGCAGCTGGCCGGCGGTGAAGACGTAGCGCCCCGACCGCACGGCCGGCTGGTACGCGGCCAGCGGCGGGACGACCTCCGGCAGGCTCAGGCCCAGCTCGGCCAGTTTCGCCTCGACGGCGCTCATCCCTGCTTCTCCCGCTTCAGGTAGGCCACCAGCTGCTCGGGGTTGTTCGGCCCGGGCACGACCTGGACGAGCTCCCAGCCGTCCTCGCCCCAGGTGTCCAGAATCTGCTTCGTTGCGTGGACGAGCAGCGGCACAGTCGCGTATTCCCACTTGGTCATGCGGCCGACTCTAGCCCCCGCCCGCGCGGGACGCGGCCCCCGTCCCGCTCCCTCGCGCGGGGCGCGACGGCCGGGAACCGCCACCCGGAGCCGCCGGGGCGCGGGGCGAGCCTTTAGGCTCGAAGACGTGAGCAGGCTCCAGGTCGTCAGTGGCAAGGGCGGAACCGGCAAGACCACGGTGGCCGCGGCCCTCGCGCTGGCCCTGGCCACGGAGGGGAAGCGGACGCTCCTCGTCGAGGTCGAGGGCCGCCAGGGCATCGCACAACTCTTCGAGACGGAGGCGCTGCCCTACGAGGAACGGAAGATCGCCGTCGCTCCGGGGGGCGGCGAGGTGTACGCCCTCGCGATCGACGCCGAACTGGCCCTTCTGGAGTATCTCCAGATGTTCTACAAGCTCGGCAGCGCCGGCCGGGCCCTCAGGAAGATCGGCGCGATCGACTTCGCCACCACGATCGCCCCCGGCGTGCGGGACGTCCTGCTCACCGGCAAGGCGTGCGAGGCGGTACGCCGCAAGGACAAGCACGGGCGGTTCGTCTACGACTACGTCGTGATGGACGCCCCGCCGACCGGCCGCATCACCCGCTTCCTCAACGTCAACGACGAGGTCGCCGGACTCGCCAGGATCGGCCCGATACACAATCAGGCGCAGGCCGTCATGCGGGTGCTGAAATCGCCGGAGACGGCCGTGCACCTGGTGACGCTGCTGGAGGAGATGCCGGTACAGGAGACCTCCGACGGCATCGCGGAACTGCGCGCCGCGCGGCTGCCGGTGGGACGGGTCGTGGTGAACATGGTCCGTCCGGAGGTGCTGGACGGGGACGGTCTGGAACTCGCGGCGGCGGTCCCTCGTTCCTCCATCGCGCGGGCACTGTCGTCCGCCGGCCTGGGCGGCGCGCGGCGTGGGGGACACGCCGAGCGGCTGGTGGACCCGTTGCTCGCGCAGGCGGAGGAGTACGCCGAGCGGTACGCGCTGGAGACCGAGCAGCGCGCCGTGCTGGCGGCCCTCGACGTGCCGTTGCACGAGCTTCCGATGCTCGCGGAGGGCATGGACCTGGCCGGCCTGTACCAACTGGCCAGGGAGCTGCGCGAGCAGGGCGTGTCATGACCGGCCGCGCCCACACGGTGCGGCCCGGCGGCAACCGCCGCCACCGCCGTACCGGCCCCGCCACGCACCACCACCACAGCCACCGCCGTACCCGCCCCGCCACGCACCACCACCACAGCCACCGCCGTACCCGCCCCGCCACGCACCACCACCACAGCCACCGCCGTACCCGCCCCGTCACGAGTCGGAAGCACCGGAAGCAGGGGATGTCATGAGTCGTCGTCCGGAACCGGCGCAGGCCCAGGACCCGGCCCGTCACCGCCTCTCCCCCGCCCGCACGCTCGACATCGATCCGCTGATCGATGACCCCGCCACCCGGATCGTGGTGTGCTGCGGCTCGGGCGGGGTCGGCAAGACGACCACCGCCGCGGCGCTCGGCCTGCGCGCAGCCGAGCGGGGACGCAAGGTGGTGGTCCTCACCATCGACCCGGCCCGCCGGCTCGCCCAGTCCATGGGCATCGACTCGCTCGACAACACCCCGCGCCGGGTGAAGGGCATCGACGACTCCGCGGGCGGCGAACTGCACGCGATGATGCTCGACATGAAACGCACCTTCGACGAGATCGTCGAGGGGCACGCGGACCCCGACCGGGCCGCCGCGATCCTGGGCAACCCCTTCTACCAGTCGCTCTCTGCGGGCTTCGCGGGCACGCAGGAGTACATGGCGATGGAGAAGCTGGGCCAACTGCGGTCCCGGGACGAGTGGGACCTCATCGTGGTCGACACCCCGCCGTCCCGTTCCGCGCTGGACTTCCTGGACGCCCCCAAGCGGCTCGGGTCCTTCCTCGACGGCAAGCTCATCCGTGTCCTGCTGACCCCCGCGAAGGTCGGCGGCCGGGCGGGCATGAAGTTCCTGAACGTCGGGATGTCGATGATGACCGGCGCCCTGGGCAAGGTGCTCGGCGGCCAGCTGCTGAAGGACATGCAGACGTTCGTGGCCGCGATGGACTCGATGTTCGGCGGGTTCCGTACGCGCGCGGACGCCACGTACAAGCTGCTCCAGGCGCCCGGGACGGCGTTCCTGGTGGTGGCGGCCCCGGAGCGGGACGCGCTGCGCGAGGCCGCGTACTTCGTGGAGCGGCTGGCCGCGGAGGAGATGCCGCTGGCCGGGCTGGTCCTCAACCGGGTGCACGGCAGCGGCGCGGACCGGCTGTCGGCCGAGCGGGCGCTGGCCGCCGCGGAAAATCTTGAGGACTCCCGCATTGTGGATCAGGAGGACGGGAAAGCTGGACTTCGTAACTCTCCCGAAACGTATGGCAGTTCAGACCCCTCCGGTCCATCCCTCGCTTCCGGGACACCGGCTTCGGTCGCCCCTGGTACAGGCTCCCCCGCCACCGCGGACGACACCGAAGGCACAGGCACGAAGGGCACGGATGCGGACACCGGCACGGACCGGTCCGTCGACCGGCTCACCGCGGGCCTGCTGAGGCTGCACGCCGATCGGATGCGGCTGCTCTCGCGCGAGCAGCGCACACGCGACCGCTTCACCGCGCTCCATCCCGAGGTGGCGGTGACCGAGGTGGCCGCACTGCCCGGCGACGTGCACGACCTCGCGGGACTGCGGGACATCGGCGACCGGCTCGCGGCCCACCGGCCGGAGCTGCCCGAAACGCCCTAGATCCGAACGGCGCGCGACCGAGAACCCCCGAGGGTCCTCAGCTCACCGCCGCGTAGTTCTCGTACACCTCGTCGTCGTTGAGCGGTACGACACCCGAGCCCCGCTCGTACTCCGAGCGCGCGGTCTCCAGCAGCCTGCGCCAGGAGGTCACGGTCGGCCGCCGGCGCAGCAGTGCGCGGCGCTCACGCTCCGTCATGCCTCCCCATACGCCGAACTCGACGCGGTTGTCGAGCGCGTCGGCCAGGCATTCGGTGCGTACCGGACATCCGGTGCACACCGCCTTGGCCCTGTTCTGCGCTGCTCCCTGAACGAACAGTTCATCCGGATCGGTAGTGCGGCAGGCAGCCTGCGCACTCCAGTCGGTAACCCAGCCCATACCGGCGCCGTCCTCTCCCGAATCGAGGCTCCCCCACGGCGGCAGCGGCATATTCACCGCCGCCAGTTGAGGACGTTACGGAAGGTGGGCACAGCGCAACACCCCCAGCGGGCCCAATCTTGAATGGTCCGAACGGACTATGGGTAAGCGGCAGATCACCCGGGGGAGTGAGGGGGCGACATGCGTGACGAACCCGGCATTTCAGGTCAGTTCCCTTGCGTCACAACGGACACCGCATGACACACGAGGCGGATCCGGACACGGTCTCAAACTCCTCGGCGCGAACTCGTACGAAAAAAATCGAGGAGATCCGGAACGCTTCGGGGTCGCCGGACGTATTGATACGTGGCCTCACTGCTGTGACAGTTGAGAGCAGCTTAGGCCAAGGCATATACGCTTGTCCGGCAAATGAGAACGTAGGCTGCTCCCATGCCAAAGAAGCGCTCGGGCGGTGGTCTGTCTCCCGCACAGCAGGCCGCCAAGTTCCTCGGTGTCAGTGTCCTCGCGGGGGCCGTCATGGCCGGCATCGCGCTGCCCGCCGTGGGCGCGCTCGGCCTGGCGGCCAAGGGATCGGTCGAGAGCTTCGACGAGCTCCCGGCCAACCTCAAGACGCCGCCGCTGAGCCAGCGCACCACCATCCTCGACGCCGACGGCGGCCAGATCGCCACCGTCTACTCGCGTGACCGCACGGTGGTCGACCTCAAGGACATCTCGCCGTACCTGCAGAAGGCGATCGTCGCGATCGAGGACTCCCGCTTCTACGAGCACGGCGCGATCGACCTCAAGGGCGTCCTGCGCGCGCTCAACAAGAACGCGCGCAGCGGCGAGGTCTCCGAGGGCGCCTCCACCCTCACGCAGCAGTACGTGAAGAACGTCTTCGTCGAGGAGGCGGGCGACGACCCGACGAAGGTCGCGCAGGCCACCCAGCAGACCATCGGCCGCAAGATCGCCGAACTGAAGTACGCGATCCAGGTCGAGGAGGAGCTGGGCAAGAAGAAGATCCTCGAGAACTACCTGAACATCACCTTCTTCGGCCAGCAGGCCTACGGCGTCGAGGCCGCGGCCCAGCGCTACTTCTCCAAGCCCGCCAAGGACCTCAACCTCCAGGAGTCGGCCCTCCTCGCCGGCCTCGTCCAGTCACCGAGCCGCTACGACCCGGTCAACGACGAGGCCGAGGCGAAGAAGCGGCGCAACACCGTGCTCGCGCGGATGGCCCAGGTGGGCGCCGTCTCCCGCGAACAGGCCGACGCGGCGGCGAAGAGCCCGCTGGGCCTGAAGGTCAGCAAGCCGAAGAACGGCTGCATCACGGCGGTGGACGACGCGTCCTTCTTCTGCGACTACG
This sequence comes from Streptomyces sp. AC558_RSS880, assembly GCF_019049255.1. Lineage (GTDB taxonomy): Bacteria > Actinomycetota > Actinomycetes > Streptomycetales > Streptomycetaceae > Streptomyces. The sequence goes on from NZ_JAGMUJ010000010.1 coordinate 61,786, forward strand.
TGCGCGAGGTGTTCCTGAGCGACCCGGTCTTCGGAAAGACCAAGGCCGACCGGGCGAAGATCTGGAACCAGGGCGGCCTGACCATCCGCACGACGCTCGACCCGCAGGCGCAGGCGTCGGTGCAGCAGTCGCTGAAGGACCACGTCTACCAGTCGGACTCGGTCGCCGCGGCGTCCACGCTGGTCGAGCCCGGCACCGGCAAGATCGTCGCGATGGGCCAGTCGAAGCCGTACGGCTACGGCAAGAACGAGACGGAGATCAACTTCTCGGTCGACCACGCCATGGGCGGCTCCAACTTCGGCTTCCCGACGGGTTCCACCTTCAAGCCGTTCGTGGCGGCGGCCGCGCTGGAGGAGGGCAGGCCGGCGACGCAGTCCTACTCCGCCCCGTTCGAGATGCCGTACCCGTCGACCGTGCGCGGCTGCGACAAGCCCTGGGTGAACGACAACGGTTACAAGCTCGAGAACGAGAACGAGTCCGAGGTGGGGCCGTACGCGCTCAAGGACGCGATGGCCAAGTCGGTCAACACCTACTTCGTGCAGATGATCGAGGACATCGGCATGTGCCCCGTGGTGACCATGACCGACAAGCTCGGCGTGGTCCAGGGCAACGGGAAGAAGATCCCCGAGGTCCCCTCCTCGATGACCCTCGGTTCCACCGGCCTCTCGCCCCTCACGATGGCGAGCGCGTACGCCGCCTTCGCCTCCCGGGGCATGTACTGCACGCCGGTCGCCATCGAGTCGATCACGCAGAAGATCGGCAACGAGCAGAAGTCGCTCGAGGTGCCGAAGTCGACGTGCTCGCGCGCGATGAGCGAGAAGACCGCGGACACGGTGAACAGCCTGCTGCAGGGCGTGATCGACTCCGGTACGGGTCAGGAGGCCGGCCTCAGCGACCGCGACAACGCCGGTAAGACGGGTACGACGGACGAGCGCAAGAACGCCTGGTTCGTCGGCTACACGCCGAACATGTCGGGCGCCGTGTGGGTGGGCAGCGCGAGCCAGGAGGTCGAGATGAAGAACATCACGATCGGCGGCCAGTACCACCCGCTCGTCTTCGGTGGCGCGGTCCCGGGCCCCATCTGGAAGGACGCCATGACCGGCGCCCTGGCGGGCAAGGAGTCCCCGCCCTTCAACATCATCCACATCCCGGACGCCCAGGACCGTGACCGCGGCGACGGCGACGGCGACGGTGACGGTGATGGCGACAACGGCGACGGCAACCGTGACGACGACGGCAACAACGGCGACGGCGGTCTCATCGGCGGCCTGATCAACGGCGGCAACGCCAACGGGGGCGGCAACGCCACGGGAGGCACGGGCGGCACCGAGCCGGACCCGACGTTCTCCATCCCGGAGGGCTTCATCCGGGGGCCGGGCGACGGCCCCGGGGGACGCGACTGACGGTCCCGGCCTGACACGTCGGACGACGTACCCGCGATGCGACGGGAGCGGACGCGGACGCGACCGGCCGCGCACCGCACGTCGCACCCGGCGCAGGCCCCGTCGGTCAGCCGGCCAGCA
>NZ_JAGMUJ010000010.1:63318-67424 GCF_019049255.1 Streptomyces sp. AC558_RSS880
GCCCCTTCCCCGCTGTCGGGGGAAGGGGCCGTCCGACGTCGTACGACGTACCCGCGATGCGACGGGAGCGGACGCGGACGCGACCGGCCGCGCACCGCACGTCGCACCCGGCGCAGGCCCCGTCGGTCAGCCGGCCAGCAGCTTCTTCACCGCGGCGGCGACCCGGCCGCCCTCCGCCTGCCCGGCCACCTTCGGGTTCACGATCTTCATCACGGCGCCCATGGCCCGCGGCCCTTCGGCGCCCGCCGCCTTCGCCTCCTCGACGGCCTGGGCGACGATCGCGTCCAGCTCCTCGTCGGACAGCTGCTGGGGCAGGTACTGCGCCAGCACCTCGCCCTCCGCCTTCTCCCGCTCGGACTGCTCGGGGCGGCCGCCCTGCGCGAAGGCCTCCGCCGCCTCGCGGCGCTTCTTCGCCTCGCGGGTGATCACCTTCTGCACCTCGTCGTCGGAGAGCTCGCGCTTCTCCTTCCCCGCGACCTCCTCCTTGGTGATCGCGGCGAGCGTCAGCCGGAGCGTCGAGGAGCGGAGCTCGTCGCGCTCCTTGATCGCGGCGTTGAGGTCTTCCTGCAGCTTCGACTTGAGCGTGGTCATGGCTAGATTGTCGCAGGTGTGCGAGGCGTGACGCCTGCTGATTTAAGGGGCCCTCGCATCCACGGGCGTGCGGAGCGCCCGCCCGGGTCTGACACGATGGACACATGCGCGCGCGATACAAGATCCCCCTGGGAATCACGGCGGCCGGCGCCGCCGGACTGCTGTACGCGGCGGGCTTCGAGGCCCGCTCCTTCCGCCTCCGACGGGTGACCGTCCCCGTCCTCCCGTCCGGGATGCGCCCCCTGCGCGTGCTCCAGGTCTCCGACATCCACATGGTCGGCGGCCAGCGCAAGAAGCAGCGCTGGCTGCGCTCCCTGGCGGGCCTGCGCCCCGACTTCGTGCTCAACACGGGCGACAACCTGTCCGACCCCGAGGGCGTGCCGGAGGTCCTCGACGCACTCGGCCCCCTGATGGAGTTGCCGGGCGCGTACGTCTTCGGCTCCAACGACTACTACGGCCCCACCCTGCGCAACCCCGGCCGCTACCTGATCGAGAAGGTCCAGGGCCGCCACGGCCTGAACGGCAACCCCCCGGTCGTCGGCGCGGTCCACAACCCCTGGGAGGACCTGCGGGACGGCTTCGACGCGGCGGGCTGGCTGAACCTGACGAACACCAGGGGCACGCTGAAGATCGAGGGCACGTCGATCGAGCTGACCGGCCTGGACGACCCGCACATCAAGCGCGACCGCTACGCGGAGGTCTCGGGCGGCCCGTCGGACGGGGCGGACTTCTCGATGGGCGTCGTCCACGCCCCGTACCTGCGCGTCCTGGACTCCTTCGCGGCCGACGGCTACCCGCTGATCCTGGCCGGCCACACCCACGGCGGCCAGCTCTGCATCCCCTTCTACGGCGCCCTGGTCACCAACTGCGACCTGGACACGGACCGTGTGAAGGGCCTGTCCACGCACACGTCCGAGGGCCACACGTCCTACCTCCACGTCTCCGCGGGCTGCGGCACCAGCCGCTACACCCCGGTCCGCTTCGCCTGCCCCCCGGAGGCGACGCTGCTGACCCTGGTGGGCCGCGAGCAGGGAGCCGTCGGGTAACCCGTCCGGCCCACCCGCATCGCCCCGCACCGGACATCCGCCCACGCTGGGGTGCATGACCGCCCCGATACCCAGGGACCTCCCTGACCTCCCCGCCCTGCCGCGTACGCATCCGGCGTCGGCCGCCCTCTTCGCCCCCGCCAGAGCCGTCGTCCCGCTGGTACGCCGCCCGCTGACGGCGGCGTACCGCCTGCTCGTGGCGCTGCTGGCAGCGGGCGCGGTGCTGGTGGCGGCCCTCCTCGGCAGCCCGGCCCAGGTCCTGAGCCACTTCGCGGTCCAGAGCGCGGTCCTGCTGGCACTGGTCATGTTCGCCTCGGCCCGCCGCGCCCGGAACGCCCGCTACCCCCTGCCGGGCGCTCTCACGGGGGCGGCCCTGCTGTACGTGATCACGGCGTCCCTGGCCCACCACATCCTCCTGGCGGACGCGGCCCCGCGCTTCTCGATGACGAACACGACCGCCGGAATGGGCTGGCTTGAGCCGTTCGCCGCCCACACCCTGCACACGGTGCTCCCCATCGCCGCGGTACTGGACTGGCTCCTCCTCTCCCCGTCGGCCCGCACCCGCCTCCGCCAGGCCGCCGCCTGGCTGCTGTACCCCCTGGCCTACCTGGCCTTCACCCTGGCCCGGGGCGCACTCCTCCCCGGCTCCCCCGCCCGCTACCTCCACCCCTTCCTCGACGTCGCCCGGCACGGCTACCGGAGCGTCCTCGCCCACGCCCTCCTCCTGGGCCTCGCCTGCTACGCCCTGGCCGTCCTCCTCGTGGCCCTGGACCACGCCCGCCCCAACCCGGTCCGCCACCCCTCGAAAACCGGATTTCGTCTCCGGCTCCCATTGGGCTAAAGTAAACGTCGTCGCCGCGACAGCAGCGACAATCGGGGTGTAGCGCAGCTTGGCAGCGCGCTTCGTTCGGGACGAAGAGGTCGTGGGTTCAAATCCCGCCACCCCGACAGTGAAGTACCAGGTCAGGGGCCTGATCCGCTCGACGGATCAGGCCCCTGAGTGGTTCCTGGGCCCATTTCGGGAGCCGTTTGGGAACCGACGTCGGAACCCAGCTCCCCTGGTCGTGGCAGCGCCTGACACGTCACGGACCATTGATGCGTTCTACCGCGACAGCAGACTCAGGCTTACGTCTCGGCGTCCTTGTCCGACGGGTCCTGCCGCTTCAGTCGCTTCCACACGCGCGATGTCGCGGGCACGGCAGTCTCAGACAACCAGCGTTTCGCGTGTGGAGCCGCGATCTGCGCAGCCTTCGCCCCGACCAGCAGCGCGGCAGCGATCGCAACCATGCGCAGATCGACAGGCGTACCGGTGCCACCGGGTGCACACCGGTCGGTGGCATCGGCCGGCTCGGCTTCGGCGACGGTCACGTCGTCGTCGGGGAACGACTCGGCGGGCTCGGGCGGAGTTGGCGCATCGGCCATGTCGTTCAGCAGAGCCGCGAGAGTCTCGTCGCTCCACGTCGTTGTGGTCCACTGGCGGTAGTAGTGCAGGGACCTGACGTTGCCCCTGTGATGATCTTCTTGGGTGCCGTACTTCTCCCCCTTGTCGGTCAGGGAGTACGCGCCCGGCTCGCCTGTCAGGTAGCCATACCTGTGCAGCAGCTCGTTCATCTCCCGCCCGGTTCTGCCGATCTCCCGGCCGAGCACAGTTGCCGATTTACCCACCGCTCCCGCACCTCCCCGCTCGGCCGGGCGCAGACAGGCTCCCGGCATCCCCAAGGCAGGGAAAGCTACTCGGTGCCACGGCCTTGTGCGGGGCAATTGCGGCATTCGTTATGCACGGCTCACGTGCGAGGGCAGGTGCAGCTGGTCGCGCGCCGGTCTTCTGGGATCCGGTGACGCGATCATGATCCGTGGGGCAGGAGGCGCCGGGCAGTGTCCTGGTACAGGACGTACAAGATGCCCTGCAGGCACAGCCGACCGTCTCTGGCAGGCTTATCTGCGGCGCTTCGACATCGAGCACACCTTCCGCCTGTTCAAGCAGACCCTGGGCTGGACCGCACCGAAGATCCGCACTCCCCAGGCGGCTGGCCGATGGACCTGGTTGATCGTCGCCACCTGCACCCAGTTGCGGCTTGCCCGGCCGCCGGCAGCCGACCGGCGTCGGCCGTGGGAGAAACCCAGCCCGCCGGACAGGCTCACCCCCGCCCGCGTCCGCCGGGACTTCCGGCACATCCGCCCAGCGACCGCCTGCCCGGCCCAGGCACCGAAACCCTCCCGGCTCGGCCCCGGACGACGACCACCAGGCCGCAAGAACACCCAACCCACACCCCGCCACGACGTGCGGACACCCCGCACAACACAGCCGGCGCGACGACGGACGAAGAAGTCGACGACCACACGGCCCCGGCACACAGGTTAAAAAATCAAGCTACTGAGTTTTTCGTTAGTTCTGTGGTGGTGAGGGGTGAATGATCAGGCCGGTGTGGGTGAGGAAGGACCACGGGAGTTGCTCGCTGGAGCAGACGC
>NZ_JAGMUJ010000103.1 GCF_019049255.1 Streptomyces sp. AC558_RSS880
CAATCCGTACGCGCGCCGCGCGGTGTTCGAGAAGGCGCTCAGACTGGTCGAGGAGCGCGAGGAGGAGATAGCCGGGGCGATCGTCGCCGAGCTCGGCGGCACGCGCCTGAAGGCCGCCTTCGAGCTGCACCTCGCCAAGGAGTTCCTGCGCGAGGCGGTCCACCTGGCGCTGCGCCCCGAGGGCCGGATCGTCCCCTCGCCGGTGGACGGCAAGGAGAACCGCGTCTACCGCGTGCCCGTCGGCGTCGTGGGCGTGATCAGCCCGTTCAACTTCCCCTTCCTGCTCTCCCTCAAGTCGGTCGCCCCCGCGCTCGCGCTCGGCAACGGCGTGGTGCTCAAGCCGCACCAGAACACGCCGGTCGTCGGCGGCTCCCTGGTCGCGAAGATCTTCGAGGACGCGGGCCTGCCCGGCGGTCTGCTCAACGTCGTCATCACCGACATCGCGGAGATCGGCGACGCCTTCCTGGAGCACCCGGTACCGAAGGTCATCTCCTTCACCGGCTCGGACGCGGTCGGCCGCCACGTGGCCACCGTCTGCGCCTCCCTCTTCAAACGCTCGATCCTCGAACTCGGCGGCAACAGCGCGCTGGTGGTCCTCGACGACGCCGACCTCGACTACGCCGTGGACGCGGCCGTCTTCAGCCGGTACGTCCACCAGGGTCAGGTCTGCATGGCCGCCAACCGCATCCTGGTCGACCGGTCGGTCGCCGACGAGTTCACCGAGAAGTTCGTCGCCAAGGTCAGGACCCTCAAGGCCGGCGACCCGCGCGACCCGGAGACGGTCATCGGCCCGGTGATCGACTCCCGTCAGGCGGACGCCCTGTCCGGCGTGGTCGAGCAGGCGCTCGCCGAGGGCGCCACCGCCCTGGTCCGGGGCGCGCGCAGGGACAACCTGGTCGAGCCGTCCGTCCTCACCGGCCTGCCCGCGGACTCGGCCCTGCTGCGGCAGGAGGTGTTCGGGCCCGTCGCCTTCCTCGTCCCGTTCGACGGTGAGGAGGAGGCCGTACGCATCGTCAACGACACCCCGTACGGCCTGAGCGGCGCCGTGCACACCGGTGACATCGAGCGCGGTGTGAACTTCGCCAAGCGGATCGACACCGGCATGTTCCACGTGAACGACGGCACCGTGCACGACGAGCCGATCGTCCCCTTCGGCGGCGAGAAGCACTCGGGCGTCGGCCGCCTGAACGGCGACACCATGCTGGACGCCTTCACCACGGTGAAGTGGATCTCGGTGCAGCACGGCCGGAGCGGCTTCCCGTTCTGAGCGGGCGGGGCAGCCCTCGGGGCCGGTCCCCGGGGGTCCTAGGCTGGGCACATGTCAGTGATCCGTCTCCTGGTGCTCGGCGCGGTGCGCCAGCACGGGCGGGCCCACGGGTACCAGGTGCGCAACGACCTGGAGTACTGGGGCGCGCACGAGTGGTCCAACGCCAAGCCCGGCTCGATCTACCACGCGCTGAAGCAGATGGCGAAGCAGGGGCTGCTGCACGCGCACGAGATCGCTCCGTCCACGGCCGGCGGCCCGCCGCGCACGGAGTACGAGATCACCGAGCAGGGCACCGAGGAGTTCTTCCGGCTGCTGCGGGAGGCCCTGACCTCCTACGACCAGAAGCCGGACGTGCTGTCGGCGGGGCTCGGACTCATGGTCGACCTCGAACGCGCGGAGGCCCTCGCGCTCCTCGAGCAGCGGATGCGTGCGATCGAGGAGTGGCGCAAGGCCGTCACCGAGTACTACACGCCCGAGGGCGGCCCCGGTCAGCTGGGCCACATCGGGGAGATCATGGACTTCTGGGTCCACTCCGCCGACACCGGCGCCGAGTGGACCCGGGGGCTCATCGAGCGCATCAGGGGCGGCGCCTACACCTTCGCGGGCGAGGGTGAGCCGTTCGTCGCCGTACTGGCCGAGGGCGAGGAGAACCCGTACGCGTCGGGGGAACGGCATCCCGGGGACGACCGCTGACCGAGCTCGCCCGATGCGCAGTGAGGTGACCCCTCAACCGTCCCGATCCGTACCTTCCTTGACGTCCGTGTACACGCGCAGACGGGCGCCCCTGCTCTCCGCGATGCGGCACACGTCGGTCAGGGCCTCGCCCATGCGGGCCAGGAGGTAGCGGAGCTGGACGGCGCTTACGTGCTCGTCGTCGCGGAGCATGTCGGCGAGGTGGGCGAGCAGATCGGCGGCCATGTCGAGCTGGACGCCCTCGGCGATGTCGGCGGCCCGGGAGAGGCGTCCGCCGCCGTCACTCAGGAGGTAGCAGGGTTTGCCTTCGGGGCCCGCCCAGGGCAGGAGACGGGCGGGGGTGAGGGCGTGATGGGTCATGCGGTCAGTCCCAGGCGGTGCGTCGGGTACGGGAGCAGGTGGACGCCCTGCGGGGCGATCAGCAGGGAGCGGCGCCGGGCTCGTCGGCGTCGCTCCTGTTCTCGGCGTTCGTGCGCGATGACGTAGGGGCGCACGAGGCTGTGGTCCTCGCCGCGCAGAGGGCGTGCGCCGAACCGGCGCGGGGCCGGACCCTCGGTGGGCGGGGGGTCGTATCCGTCCCGTGCGTCGAGCCGGCGTCGTCCGGTGGCGGGGGCGACGAGGCCGAGCAGCGGTCCGAGGAGGCGGGCGATGAGGTCGAGCATGAGGTGACTCCGTGATCGATGTCGCGGTGTGTAGCGATCCGCGAACAGAGTGAAACGGCCCGTATTAGGCTCGCCAGAGGGTTCGGGGTGACAGACCATTTGTCACAGAGGAGTTGATCTCGTGGGCACCAACTACGGCGACTGGCTCAAGGAGCAGCGCGAGGCGGCGGGGCTGACGCAGCAGCAGCTGGCCGAAGCGGCGGTCATGACGCGAACGCACATCGCGCACATCGAGGCGGGGCGCCGGGTGCCGTCGAAGGAGGACGCGCGGCGGCTGGACAACGTGCTGAACACGGGGAACGTGCTGAGCCGCTTCCTGCCGCAGGAGGACGTGGCGGTCGCGGACTACTTCGAGGCGGCCCGGCTGCTCGAACAACAAGCGGTGATGATCAGGGAGTTCGCCCTGTCGTTCGTCCCGGGCATCCTCCAGACGGAACGGTACGCGCGTGCGGTTCTGAGCACGTCGTTCCCTCCTGTGAGTGAAGAGGAACGTGACAGGCTCGTCGTCACACGCCTTGAGCGGGCGAAGATCCTGGACGATCCGGTGACGCCCGTGGTCTGGGCGCTGCTGGACGAGGCGGTGCTACGGCGGGTCGTGGGCGGCCGGGAGGTCATGGCGGAGCAGATCATGCACATGGTTTTCCTGGCGGAGTCGGGACGCGTCCGTATCCATGTGCTGCCGTTCGCGCTGGGCTTCCACTCCCTGATGGACGGCATGCTCACGCTGATGGAATTCGAGGATCAGCCCCCAGTGGCTTACAGCGAAGGCATGCGCATGGGAGTGGTGCACGACTCCCCATCAGTGGTCCGGGAGCTGCGAGGTCGTTACGATCTTGCGCTGAGCGACGCTCTGCCGCTGAAGGAGTCTCTGGCCATGCTGAGGGCACTAGCGAAGGACTACGGGCATCATGACTGACCAGGGCATACCGGACGCTTCCACACGCACGGACTGGCGTGCGTCGTCCTACAGCAACAGCGAGGGGGGAAGCTGTCTCGAGGTCCTCGACGGCCACCGCCGGGGCGTTCCCGTACGCGACTCGAAGAACCCCCACGGGCCCGCCGTGATCGTTCCCGCGTCCGCCTGGTCGGCGTTCGTCACGGCGGTCAGGAGCGGCGGCTTCCCCTTCTGACCGCCTGCACGGCCCCGCCGCTCCTTCGCGGACGAATCGGTAACCGGCTTGCACCTCACGTGGCGTGAGGACCCAGGCTGGGGCGCGTACCGAGAAGGGAGCGGAAGTGAGCTACTCCGTGGGACAGGTGGCCGGATTCGCCGGCGTCACGGTGCGCACGCTGCACCACTACGACGACATCGGCCTGCTCGTGCCCAGCGAGCGCAGCCACGCGGGGCACCGGCGCTACAGCGACGCCGACCTCGACCGGCTCCAGCAGATCCTGTTCTACCGCGAGCTCGGCTTCCCGCTCGACGAGGTCGCCGTCCTGCTCGACGACCCGGACGCGGACCCGCGTGCGCACCTGCGCCGCCAGCACGACCTGCTGACCGCCCGGATCGAGAGGCTGCAGAAGATGGCGGCGGCCGTGGAGCACGCCATGGAGGCACGCAGTATGGGCATCAACCTCACGCCTGAGGAGAAGTTCGAGGTCTTCGGTGACTTCGACCCCGACCAGTACCAGGAGGAGGTCCAGGAGCGCTGGGGCGACACCGACGCCTACCGCCAGTCGCAGCAGCGGGCCGCCTCGTACACCAAGGAGGACTGGCAGCGCATCCAGAACGAGGCCGACGAGCTCACCCGGCGCTTCGTCGCCCTCATGGAGGCAGGTGAGCCCGCCGGCTCCGAGGCGGCCATGGACGCCGCCGAGGACCACCGGCGGGGGATCGCCCGCAACCACTACGACTGCGGGTACGAGATGCACACCTGCCTGGGCGAGATGTACGTCTCGGACGAACGTTTCACGCGGAACATCGACGCCGCCAAGCCGGGCCTCGCCGCCTACATGCGCGACGCGATCCTCGCGAACGCCGTCCGGCACACCGCCTGAGCGTCGTGGCCCGGCTCACTCCCGGGCCACGACCAGCGCGTATTCCGTACGGCACCGGCTCACAGCTTTCTCCGGGGCGGAGGACAGGGCATCCTGGGTACCCCCGCGGAACCTGGGCCCCGACGACTGCGTTCATAATTTGGGCAGTCAGCCCAGCCCTTGACCCCCAGCTGCAGGAGCCACATCCCCGTGACCACGCTTGCGCTCGGCCCTGAGTGGCTGAGCCCGGACTACCTGATCGAGACCTTCAGCCTCCCCGGCATCCTGCTGATCGTCTTCGCGGAGTCCGGACTCTTCGCGTTCCTGCCCGGTGACTCCCTGCTGTTCACGGCGGGTCTCTTCGTGGCCGAGGGCAATTACATCAGCCAGCCGCTGTGGCTGGTGTGCACGCTGATCGTGCTGGCCGCCGTCATCGGCGACCAAGTCGGTTACATGATCGGCAAGTTCTTCGGGCCCAAGCTGTTCAACCGGCCGAACTCCAAGCTCTTCAAACAGGAGAACCTGGAGAAGGCGCACGAGTTCATGGAGAAGTACGGCCCCAAGGCGATCGTCCTGGCCCGCTTCGTGCCGATCGTGCGCACGTTCGCGCCCATCGTGGCCGGCGCCGGCCGCATGAAGTACCGCACGTTCTTCACGTACAACCTCATCGGCGGTGTCGCCTGGGGCTGCGGTGTCACCCTCGCGGGCTACTGGCTCGGGCAGATCGAGTTCATCAAGACCAACGTCGAGCCGATCCTCGTCCTGATCGTCCTCGTCTCCGTGGTGCCGATCATCGTCGAGTACCTGCGCGAGCGCGGGAAGAAGAAGCGCGCCGCCGCCGAGGCCCCGGCCGCCGCCCCCGCCCCGCAGCAGCCCCAGCACCCGGTCATGGACGACGCCACGACCCAGCTGCGCCGCATCACCCCGGCCGCTCCGCAGCAGCCCCAGCAGCAGCACTACGGCAACCAGGGCTACCCCCAGCAGGGCTACCAGCAGCAGCCCCAGCAGCCGTACGGCAACCAGGGCTACCCGCAGCAGCAGCCCCAGCAGCCGTACGGCGACGAGTACTACAACCAGCAGCAGCCTTACAACCGCGGTCACTGAACCGACCTGAGGGGCGCGGGGCCGCACCGACGTGCGGCTCCGCCGCGCGGGCGCGACAAGCCCCCACCGGCCCGCGGTCGCCGATGTACACGAGGTCCCGAGCCGGAGGGCGCCGAGACTTAAAGGGCGCCCGCGCCGAAACCTCCGCGCTAGAACCCCCGCGTCCGCTTCGCCGCCCGCCGCTTCTCCGCGGACCCGATCCGCAGGAAGATCCGCGAGATCTCCGACCCGAGGTTCACCCCGATCGCGATGGCCATGGCCAGCGCCACGGCCTTCGTGAGGGACGTCAGCCCCGAGTCGACCTCGTTCTGGGCGATGCCCAGCAGGCCGAAGTACGTGGCGGAACCGGGCAGCAGCGGCCCGATCGCCGCCGTGGTGTACGGCAGCGCGGACGCGAACCGGTACCGGGCCAGCAACTGCCCGAACAGGCCCACGAGGCCCGCCGCCGCGGTCGTGGAGACCACCGGCGAGATGTCGCCCGTGTAGTGCATCGCGCCGTACACCACCCAGGCGACCCCGCCGTTCAGGGTCGCCATCAGCACGGTGGACCGTTCCTGCTGGAGCAGCACCGCGAAGGCCAGGGACAGCAGCATCGACGCGGCGATCTGCCACAGCGGGTCGTCGGAGACGCCGAGTGCCGCGTCCGGGTTCAGCCTGGCGCCCAGCTGCACGCCGAAGTACAGCACCGTCAGCACCCCGGCCACGATGCCCACGAAGAAGTACAGGACCTCCAGCAGACGCGCGGACGCCGTGATGTAGAAGCCGGTCAGGCCGTCCTGCACGCCGGCCACCAGCGCCCGTCCGGGCAGCAGGGCGAACAGCCCACCGGTGATCACCGCGGACGCCTTCACGTCCGCGTGCGCCAGCGTCAGCGCCACCCCGATCGCGGCCGGCGGCATCGCGGCCACCGTGAACTGGTAGAACTCCGGCAGTCCGCGCCCCGCGCACAGCCAGGCCAGCCGGTCGCCGAGCATCGCGCCGATCGCGGCCGACACGAACACCAGGAAGCCACCGCCGACGAGCACCGACGCCGCCCCCGCGAGCAGCCCGCTCGCCGAGGTCAGCGCCCAGCCGGGGTACGGATGCCGGTTGCGGCGGATCTCCGCCAGCCGGCGGTAGGCCTCCTCCAGGGAGACGTGCGCCTCGTCGTCGCTGAGGTCGTCCACCAGTTGGTAGACGGCCGCCAGCCGGGTGTAGTCGGGGCTGCGGCGCCGCACCGTGCGCGACGCGGTCACCGGGTCGTCGACCAGGGACGGCTGGTGGGAGATCGACAGCAGGGTGAACGTGACGTTGGGCTCGCAGCGGTCCAGACCGTAGGAGCGGCACACGGCGAACATCGCCGCCTCCACGTCCTCGGCGCCCTCGCCGCCCGCCAGCAGCAGCTCGCCGATGCGCAGGGTCAGGTCGAGCACGCGCGGCACGGCCGGCCCGGCCTCGTCGTGCCGCTGCACCGGCTCCGGCGCCGGCCGCTCGGTCACCGGCATGCGCAGCATGGTGCGCATCCGGTCCTGCCACGGCACGTCCTTGGCCAGGCTGACCAGCGGGATCCCGCTCGCCGGGGTGAACGCGGCCGGCTGCTTCGCGCTGTAGGTGCTCGGCGTGCTGAACGCCGACCCCTCCGTCCCGTCCGGGGGCGGCGGGGACACCTCCAAGCCGTCCGGAACGGCGAACTCGGAGGTCGTCTCGGACTCCGTACCGGTCGCCGGGACGGCCAGCCCCTCGGGGACGGCGAACTCGGAGGTCGTCGACGACTCGGCCTCGGCCGGCGCCGTGACACCGGAGGGAGGCGTGAACGCGCTCCTCGCCTCGTCCGACTGCGGCTTGCGGTCCTCCGCGTCCCTCACCTGCTCCGCTCTCCCTTTACGACACCGTCCGTGAGACCGTCCGTAAACCTGCCCCGTACAGCCTCAGTATGCGCACGCACGGCAAAACGGGCCGCACGCGCGCGTGCGGCCCGT
>NZ_JAGMUJ010000104.1 GCF_019049255.1 Streptomyces sp. AC558_RSS880
ACTGGAGGCGTTCGCCGCCCGGGTACGCGCCGGTACGGCGCTTCCCCTGGACGCGGACGACGCGGTGACGACGATGCGGTTGATCGACGCGTGCTACGAGGCCGCGGGGTTGACCCCGCGGCCTCGTAGCACGGCTTAGCTACGCGTGTGCAGTGGCCCCTTGTCGAGCGGTGGCCCGCGTTGTTGGCTGTGCCCACCCTCCCCCATTGCCTCAAGGGCATGGGAGGTGCCCCCAT
>NZ_JAGMUJ010000105.1 GCF_019049255.1 Streptomyces sp. AC558_RSS880
GGCGTACTCGTCGTCGAACGCCTCTCCGACGCCCAACGCCTGGGACACCGCATACTCGCCGTCCTCGCCGGCTCCGCCGTCAACCAGGACGGCGCCTCCAACGGACTCACCGCACCCAGCGGCCCCGCCCAGGAACGCGTCATCCGCGCCGCCCTCCAAGACGCCAACCTCACCTACTCCGCCGTCGACGCCGTCGAAGCCCACGGCACCGGCACCGTCCTCGGCGACCCCATCGAAGCCCAAGCCCTCCTCGCCACCTACGGCACCCAACGCGACAACCACCCACTCCGACTCGGATCACTCAAATCCAACCTCGGACACACACAAGCAGCCGCAGGCGTCGGCGGCGTCATCAAAATGGTCATGGCCCTCCACCACAACCAACTACCCGCCACCCTCAACGCCGACAAACCCACCCAGCTCATCGACTGGACCACCGGCACCATCGAACTCCTCACCCAGCCACACCCCTGGCCCCCCACCCAAAACCACACCCGACGCGCCGGCATCTCCTCATTCGGCATCAGCGGCACCAACGCCCACATCATCCTCACCGAACCCCCCACC
>NZ_JAGMUJ010000106.1 GCF_019049255.1 Streptomyces sp. AC558_RSS880
CGCCGGCCCAGATGCCGAGGATGTCGCGGGTGCCGTCCACCGTCACCGCCATCACCACGTAGATGGGACGGTTCGCGACCTTCCCATCTCTGATCTTGGTTCTGTCGACGATCTTGTGATCCGGTGGGTTGGGACTCATCGTGTGAGCAGGACGCGTTTGCGAAGGAGATCGAGGCTGGCGCGGCCGAACATCTGGCGTTTCAGCATTTTCAGTCGGTTGATGTTGCCCTCGACGGCACCGGAGCTGTGGGGCAGGGACAGTCCGTTGCGGACGGCGTCGAAGTCGCGGCGGAGGTTGCGGGCGAAGCCCGCAAGCGGAGCCAGGCTGTCTCGTTCGACGTCGGTGATCCAGTCTTCGAGGCGGTCGCCGTGGCGGCCGGTCATCATCGCGGCGAACTTCCTGACGTGAAGGGTGAGCCGGTCGAGTTCCAGATCGCGCTCACGCAGCCGGTGCAGCTTGTCGGCGTCCTCGGCCCGCAGGTGCTCGGGGTGGGTCATGATCCAGGAGGTGACCTTGCGGACCGACGGAGGCTTGGGTCCTGGGACGGGTGCGTGTCCGCGTCCGGTCCGGTAGCGCCGCAGGTGGCGCTGGACGGCCAACTCGCCTCCCGGATAGCCGAGCTCTT
>NZ_JAGMUJ010000107.1 GCF_019049255.1 Streptomyces sp. AC558_RSS880
AGGTCGACGATTCAGAGTGAGGACAGCCGAAGCGTCAATCGGGGATCGGGTCAGACCCTCGAGCGGTGCTGCCCCATCCTCACAGTCGGGGATCTTGGGAGTGTCTCATCAACGGCGGATCCGATGATCAAGGAGACGTCAGAGATGACCGACACCGTCGTTGAGCCTGAGCCCGCTGAGCAGCCGGTCCAGGCGCCGTCGGGTACGGCGACAGACGAGCAGTTGATCGCGATGCTGGTGGACCGCGCCCGTACGGACGGGTTGCAACTGACCGGCGAGGGCGGGCTGCTGCAGATGCTGACCAAGCGGGTGCTGGAGTCCGCGCTGGAGGGCGAGATCACCGATCACCTCGGCTACGAAAAGCACGATCCGGCCGGGAGGAACAACGGCAACAGCCGCAACGGCACCCGGGCGAAGACCGTGCTGACCGACGTCGGCCCAGTTGAGGTCAAGGTGCCCCGGGACACCGCCGGCAGCTTCGAACCGCAGATCGTCAAGAAGCGGCAGCGCCGCCTGACCGGCGTCGACGAGATGGTGCTGTCGCTGTCCGCGAAGGGGCTCACGCACGGCGAGATCCCGGCCCATCTCGCCGAGGTCTACGGGGCTGAGGTGTCCAAGCAGACCATCTCCACCATCACCGACAAGGTGATGGACGGCATGGCCGAATGGCAGAACCGGCCCCTCGACGCCGTCTATCCGGTGGTCTTCATCGACGCGATCCACGTGAAGATCCGCGACGGCGCCGTGGCGAACCGGCCGATCTACGTGGCCCTGGCCGTCACCGTCGAGGGCCGGCGGGACATCCTGGGCCTGTGGGCAGGCGACGGCGGTGAGGGTGCCAAGCACTGGATGCACATCCTCACCGAGATCAAGAACCGCGGCGTGAACGACGTTCTCATGCTCGTCTGCGACGGCCTGAGGGGCCTGCCCGACGCGGTGGAGACCGTCTGGCCCCGCACCACCGTCCAGACCTGCGTGGTCCACCTGCTGCGGAACTCCTTCCGCTATGCCGCCCGCCAGGACTGGGACAAGATCGCTCGTGTCCTCAAGCCCGTCTACCCCGCTGCCACCGAGGAAGCCGCACTCGAGCGGTTCGCGGAGTTCGTCGACGCGTGGGGCAAGAAGTATCCGGCGATCGTCAGGCTCTGGGAGAACGCGTGGGAGGAGTTCACGCCGTTCCTCCGGTTCGACACCGAGAACCGCCGGATCGTCTGCACCACGAACGCCATCGAGTCGGTGAACGCCAGGATCCGGCGGGCAGTCAAGGCCCGCGGCCACTTCCCGAACGAGACCGCTGCCTTGAAATGCGTCTACATGGCCATCATGTCGCTGGACCCCACCGGCAAGGGCCAGGTCCGCTGGACCATGCGCTGGAAGACCGCCCTGAACGCCTTCGACATCACCTTCGACGGCCGCCTCTCAGCAGCCCGTCAGTAGCCCCAACACCGTAGTTACACCGCTCATTTGACAGACCCACCTGCTCCGCCACCGCGTCCTCCTGCACTGACCGTCACCCTTCGTTACCACCGATTACGGGACAGAGCCGGTGAGCGGTGTAACTCCCGAGCGGGAAGCGACAGTTGATGACTGACGTGACGAGTGGCACCGAGGCCGGGAAGGCCGCGGCGAGTGAGACGAGTGCCGTGGATGACGGGCTGGTTGCCGAGCTGGTGGCCCGGGCCCGGGCCGGTGGGGTGAAGCTCACCGGGGAGGGCGGCCTGCTGCAGCGGTTGACCAAGCGGGTGCTGGAGTCCGCGCTGGAGGGCGGGCTCACCGATCACCTGGGACACGGGCCCGGTGAGCGGGCCGGGGGCGGCAGGGACAACTACCGAAACGGACACCGGTCCAAGAGAGTGATCACCGAGTCGGGGCCGGTCGGGATCGCTGTGCCGCGGGACCGGGCCGGGTCGTTCGAGCCGCAACTGGTCAAGAAGCGGCAGCGGCGTCTGGGCGGGGTGGACGAGATGGTCCTGTCGCTGTCTGCGAAGGGGCTGACGCACGGGGCCCTGGCCGTCACCGCCAACCCGGCGAAGCGCGCCGGAGCCGGGGTACCGCTGCCGCACACCGTCCCCGTGCCCTTCGACGACCCCACGGACGACGAGGGGACGTCGGTGGCGCGGCTCGTCAGGTCACTGGACGGTGCCGCCGCGGGCGGGCCGCTCGCGGTGGTGGAGACCGTTCAGGGTGAGGGCGGCGTCAACCCTGCCCGTCCGGTCTGGCTGCGTGCCCTGGCCGCCTGGGCACGGGAGCAGGGGGCCTTCGTGGTGGTGGACGACATCCAGATGGGCTGCGGACGTACCGGACCGTTCTTCTCCTTCGAAACGGCCGGCATCGTTCCCGCCCTCGTCTGCCTGTCCAAGTCCATCAGCGGGTACGGGACGCCCATGGCCCTAACGCTCATGCGCCCCGAGTACGACGTGTGGAAGCCCGGCGAGCGCAACGGCACGTTCCGCAGGCACAGCCCCGCGTTTGTTACCGGGCCCGCGCGCTGGAGCTGTTCTGGTCCGACCGTTCTCTGGAGAACCGGACCACCGACCTGGGCGAACGGGTGCGCAGCGCCCTCGCCGAGATCGCCCGTCAGCACGGGCTGACCGCCCCACGCGGACGCGGTCTGGCCTGGGGCCTGCCCTTCGACCGCCCCGGTGCGGCCCGCGAGGTAGGTGACGCCGCGTACCGGGGCGGCCTGTTGCTGGTGACGGCCGGGCCCCACGACGAAGTGGTCAAGGTCCTGCCGCCGCTGACCGTGGCGGACGAGCATCTGGAACAGGGCCTTGGGGTACTCGACGAAGCCGTTGCCTCGGTGATCGGCAGGCGAACGCTCGCGGCCTGGGCGGGGCAGGACCGGACGGGGCAGGTCAACGCCCGGCCCATGACGAAACCCCTCAGCGGGGAACGGTCCACGGGGCAAGTGAAGAGGAGAGCGGATGTCGGTCGACCTGGCGGGTTTCCTCGGTGTCGTTCTGGTGGCCTACGTGGTCCCCGGCCCGGACTTCCTGGTGGTGGTGCGTTCGGCCGCCGAGCACCCCGCCAAGGGGCGGGCCGCGGCGCTGGGCACCCAGACCGGGCTGTGCGTGCACATGCTCGCCGCTGCCGCGGGGCTGTCGCTGATCGCCGCCCGTTCTCTCGTGGTCTACGACGCCATCAAGCTGCTCGGCGCGGCCTACCTGGTCTACCTCGGGATCCGGGTGGTCCTGGCCGCCCGGCGGACCGCCCGCGAGCGCCGCGCCGGGACGACGGCGGCAGACGGCCCGGAGAGGCTTGCCGCCCCGCGGACCCTGGCCCCGGACGGGCCGGCCTGCGGCCGGTGGCGGTCCGGCTTCATAGAGGGCTTCCTCACCAACGTGCTCAACCCCAAGGCGGCGCTGTTCTTCCTCAGCGTCCTGCCGCACTTCGTGCACGGCGGTGACTCAACCGCGCGACAGATCTTCTTCCTCGGCATCCTCGATGTTCTGATCGGCGTCGTCTACTGGTTCGCCCTCGTTGTCGTCGCCGCGCGGCTGCGGGTCTTCCTCGCCCGGCCGAAGATTCGCCACCGCTGGGAGCTGACGACCGGCTGGCTGTTCATCGCCATCGGTATCGGCGTTGCCGCGGCCTCCTGAGGCGGGGCATGGGAGACAGAGAGAAAATCGATACCCCCGAGTCCGCCGCTGGCGAAGTCAGTTCCTCAAGGGGATGCGGGCGGCGATCTCCCACGCGAGCCGTTCCGCCCGCGACGAGAGCGGCCCGTCTTCCTGGGCGATGGCCAGTCCGGGCCAATGCCGCCGGCCGCCCGCCAGTTACACGCGGCTGCACGCCTCTGGCACTGACGAGGAGAGGGGCCCTCGAATCACACGCTTTCACAATTCATCCACGTTAGATGCGCATGATTATCGCATCCGAGATGCTCCGAGCGCTCCATTCGCACCACTGAACTGGTGAAGCCAGGCAAACGCGCGCTCCACGACCCAGCGCACTTTGCCCAGTCCGGAGCCGTGAGCGATGCCGCGTCGGGCGATCATCGGCTTGATGCCGCGCTTCCACAACTGGCGGCGGTACTTGTCGAAGTCGTAGCCCCGGTCGGCGTACAGTCGCCGGGGCCGACAGCGGGGCCGCCCTCGCAGGCCCCCGATCGGTGGGACCGCGTCCAGCAGCGGCAGAAGCTGGGTGACGTCGTGCCGGTTGCCGCCGGTGAGCGTGGCGGCCAGCGGGGTGCCGTTGCGGTCGACGATCAGACATCCGATGCAGTTAATACTCCAGCCGTAGATTGTTATAGCGAGTGAAGTGTTGCTTCTTGGCGTCGGTAGTGGCTGGTGCGGGCTCGGTGTTGGTGGCATCGGCGCCAGGTGGACCAGGCCTCGGGGCAGGCAAGATGCGGGCGGGTGTCAGGACTCGGGCTGGCGGGCAGCCGTTGAACTTCGTTTCAGGTCAACGCGATCAACCGGCCGGTGCCGGTCGTGTGGCATTGTCGTGGGCGGCGATCACGGCGAGCAGAGCGTGGGCGAGCATCGCGAACACTGGCCAACGCCGCCAGGAGGTCCAGCGGCCGACCTGGTGCTCGTCGAGTCCGGCCGGATTTGCCAGGCGCCGAGGACTTCGCGGAGGGGTCGCGGCGCTCCAGGCCAGGCAAGGCGGATTTCACTGGCAGCTGGACGGTCGGGCAAGCCGGTCGGCGTCGGTAGACTGGGTGTTAGGCACCAGACGAGGGGCGGCGGGCGTGGACTACGGCGACAAGCTCTTCTGGCTCTCGGTCCTGATCCAGCGGAGGTACGCGCAGATCTGCGCCGAGTACGACCTGACTTCCTCACAGGCCACGCTGCTGTGCGCGGTCAAGGACAAGCCGCGGCAGATGGCGTACCTCGCCGCCTCGCTCGGCATGACCAAGAACGCGCTGAGCCAGCTCGTCGACCGCACCGAGCGGCGCCACCTGGTCAGCCGGGCGAGTTCAGAGCAGGACCGGCGGGTCATCATGCTCAGCGTGACGCCCACGGGGAAGGTGCTCGCCGAGGCGGTGTTCGCCGAGACCATCAAGCGCCTGCCCGACGTCGCGGAGAACCTCGACGCCGACGACCAGCGCGACCTCGAACGCCTCGCCACCGCCATCGTGGACGCGTCAGGCGTCTCGGCGTCCACCTCGTCCTGACCTACCGCGCAGTCCTCCTCGGCACCCCCATGCCTGGCGTAAGTTCACGGCGTGAACTAATCTGGTTCACGACGTGAACTAGTCGAGGTTCATGGCATGACCTAACGAGAGGTGACGACATGGTCACGCGGGAAAACGGTGCCATCGCGGTCTTCGGTGCGACGGGACAGCAGGGCGGGGCGGTCGTCGACGCGCTCCTGGCCCGAGGAGCGCGGGTGCGGGCCCTCGTCCGCACCCCCAAGTCCGATCGAGCGCAGGCGCTGGCCGCCCGAGGCGTCGAGCTGGCGACCGTCCGGATCGACGACCCGGCGTCAACGGTCGCCGTGCTGGAGGCGGTCGACGCGTTCTACTTCATGACCCCGGAGGCGAACAGCCTCGAGGAGGTCGAGGAGGAGGTCCGAGTGGGCACCGCCCTCGTCGATGCGGCGGCCGCAGCGCGCGTGCCACACGTCGTGTTCAACTCGGTCTTCGGAGCGGATCGCGAAACGGGCGTGCCGCACCACGACTCGAAGCACCGGATCGAGGAATACCTGAAGCTTTCCGGCCTGAGGGCCACGATGGTTCGCCCGGCCGCCTTCATGGAGAACTTCGCGACCGTGATGGCGCCGAGCCTGGAGGACGGAACGATCGTGCTGAGGCTGCCGCTGCCGGACGACATCGGCCTGAAGATGATCTCGATCAGGGACATCGGCCAGGTCGCCGCCGCGATCCTGCTCGACACCGCGGACGTGCCCGGCGGAGCCATCGAGGTCATCGGCGACGAGCCGACGGGCCCCCAGATCGCCGCCGCGTTCGGCGCGCGCGCCGGGCTACCGTCACGTTACGAGACCCTGCCACTGAGCGTCCTCGGCAACGACCTCGACAAGGCGATGTTCCGCCAGTTCGCCAAGGCGTCAGACTACCCGTCGGACCTCGCAGCGGTGCGGGCGATCGAGCCGACCACCTGGGACCTGGCCGAGTGGATCCGCTCCACCGGCTGGACCGCGCCCGCGGACCGGGTCCGTTCCTAATACTCCAGCCGTAGGCCGTGATCTTGCCGGCGTGGCGGTCCTGGACATGGCACGGCCACCGCGTGATCCTCCTCCGTCGTGTCGACATCAGATGATCAAGCGGTGGCCGTGGGTCACAGAGTAGAACCTGACCGTTGGCGAGCCGAGACCGACAGGCTGCTCGCCTTGATCGCCGCCAGGTTCGGTCGGATCGAGATTCGCCGCCGCGCCGCCCGGTTCCTGGTCGGGCTGCTGGCCGACCTGCCCCGGAAGAACTGTTGGAGCATCGCCGAGCACGCCGGTGATGTGGATCCGCACGGCATGCAGTACCTGCTCGGGCGAGCCAGCTGGGACACCGACGGCGTCCGCGATGACCTGCACGACTACGTCACCACCAACCTCGGCGACACCGATGCGGTGCTGGTGGCCGACGAGACCGGTGACCTGAAGAAGGGCACCTGCACGGTCGGGGTCCAGCGCCAGTACACCGGCACCGCTGGGCGGATCGAGAACGCTCAGGTCGCGGTCTACCTGACCTACGCAGGCGCCCGTGGCCACGCGATGATCGACCGCGAGCTCTACTTGCCGAAGTCCTGGACAGGCGACCCCGACCGGTGCGCCGAAGCCGGGGTGCCCGCTGACATCAGGTTCCTGACCAAGCCCGCGCTGGCCACGGGCATGATCTGCCGCGCCCTGAACGCTGGGGTGCCAGCGCGATGGGTCGCCTGGGACGAGGTATATGGCGCGGATCCCGCCCTGCGGGACGAGCTGGAGATCCGCCGGGTCGGGTATGTGCTGGCCATCGGCTGCGATCGTCGCGTCCCGACCGCGTTCGGGCTCATCCGCGCGGACACGCTCACCGCCAGCCTGCCGAAACGAGCGTGGCAGCGGCTCTCGGCCGGGGCCGGGGCGAAGGGCGAGCGCTACTACGACTGGGCTCTGGTCGCCCTGGTCCCGGCTGCGGATTCCGTGCTGGATCCCGCAGGCGATGACCGCAAGGACGCCGATACCCGATGCCGGTGGCTGCTGGTGCGCCGTCACCGACGAACCGGTGAGCTGGCGTTCCACCGCTGCTACAGCCCAGAACCGGTGCCGCTGCGCGAACTGGTCCGCGTCGCCGGCCGCCGCTGGACGGTGGAGGAATCCTTCCAGGCAGGCAAGGGCCTGGCCGGGCTCGACGAACACCAGGTCCGCCGCTGGACCTCCTGGCGGCGCTGGACAGTGTTCGCGATGCTCGCCCACGCCCTGCTCGCGGTTATCGCCGCGAACGAGCACTCCGCCCGCCCCGCCTCGGCCGGGTTGATCGCGCTGACCTGCAACGAGATCCGCCGCCTGCTTACTTTGCTCGTCATCGAACCCAGCCGCGTCACGGCCTGCCCTCACGCCTGGTCCACCTGGCGCCGCCACCAATACCGGGCCCGCACCAGCCACTACCACCGCCAAGAAGCAGCCCTCAGCTGGCCATAACGATCTACAGCTGGAGTATTAATTAATCTTGCTCATCAATCGGTCGATTCATCAACGTTCGCTCTACTCCGCCACCGGGCAAGCTCGTGACGTGCCGTCAGGGTAGCTGGGTGGTCGGGGCCCTGGACGCGCATCCGGTCGGCCAGGAGTCCGGCGAAGGCTTCAGCGGCGCCAGCCGCATCCCCCGCCTCACCCCGCCAGTAGGCAATATTGTGGCGGGTGCTGAGGGTGTCCGGGTGATCGGGACCCAGCACCCGCACCTCGTCTGGCAGCAGCTCCTCGAGCGCGGCCGCAGCACCCGCCGCGTCCCCCGCTACACCTCGCGAGTACGCGACGTCGTGGCGTGTCTTCAGAGTGTGGGGGTGCTCGAGGCCCTGGACGCGTATCCGGTCGGCCAGCAGTTCCTCGAACGCGGCCACGGCACCAGGAGCGCCTCCCGCAGCCCTTCGCCACCGGGCGAGGTCATGGCGGGCGTTGAGGGTGTCGGGGTGGTCAGGGCCTAGTACGCGTATCCGGTCGGCCAGCAGGTCTTCGAACGCAGCCGCCGCGCCCGCCGCATCTCCCGCCTCACCCCGACAGCCAGCCAGGTTGTGGCGGGCGTTGAGGGTGTCGGGGTGGTCAGGGCCCAGTACGCGTATCCGGTCGGCCAGCAGGTCTTCGAACGCAGCCGCCGCGCCCGCCGCATCCCCCGCCTGCCCCCGCGACCGGGCGAGGCTGCTGCGGGCCGCCAGGGTAGCTGGGTGGTCGGGGCCCTGGACGCGCATCCGGTCGGCCAGGAGTCCGGCGAAGGCTTCAGCGGCGCCAGCCGCATCTCCCGCCTCACCCCGCCAGTAGGCCCTGTTGTGGCGGGCGTTGAGGGTGTCGGGGTGGTCAGGGCCTAGTACGCGTATCCGGTCGGCCAGCAGGTCTTCGAACGCAGCCGCCGCGCCCGCCGCATCTCCCGCCTCACCCCGCCAGTAGGCCCTGTTGTGGCGGGTGTTGAGGGTGTCCGGGTGATCGGAACCCAGCACCCGCACCACATCGGTCAGGAGCTCTTCGCATGCGGCGGCAGCACCTGCCGCGTCTCCCGCCTCACCCCGAGACCGGGCGAGGTTGTTCCGGGCGGCCAAGCTGTAGGGGTGGTTGGGACCGAAGTGGCGGGCGGTCACCTCGGTCAGTCGATGGAAGTGGGCGGTGGCGGCGGTGACGTGGCCGGCTTGACCGAGGCTATGGCCGGTGCGGAAGAGCACCCGATGAGCGGCGGGCCGGTACAGGGCGTCTTCGGCGGCGCGGGTGAGGGCGGTGGCGTTGGCGCGCAGGGCGCGGGCGAGAGCGGTGTCTCGTTCGATGGTGGGCCAGGCCGCGGTGAGGGCGTCGGCGGCGGCGCAGGCGAGCTGGTCGTGCTGGTCGGCAGTGAGGGTGTCACGGGTGGCGCGCTGGATGAGCTGGTGGACGCGCACGGCCTGGTGGGGGATGGTCGGACTGTAGTCGATGAGGCTGAGTCGGTGCAGGGCCCGCAGCGCGAGCACGGCGTCTTCGGCCGAGACGACCGGGGCCGATGGGTGGGTGCCGCCCGTGCTGGTCGGGGTGCGGTGCTCGGTGAGGTATGCAAGGGCAGGCTGCATGGTGAAGACCGTGGCGGGGATGCCGTTGGGGTCGAGGAGGGCCGCCAGGTGAAGCATGGGGCGTGCCAAGCCCACCGGGCGGATCTTGTTGGCGTGTTCGGTGGACAGGGCCCAGGTGGCAGCCACGGTAGCGGTCTGGTCGTCGGGCAGTGCGCCGGGTTCCGGCAGCAAGTCGGCCAGCTTCCTGATCCGGTCGGCCAGCAGCTCTCGGTAGGAGACACAGATCAGGTCGGCGTCGATGATGTAGGCGGCTGCCTGGGCCAAGGCGAGGGGAAGGTACCCCAGGTCGGCGGCAAGGCTGTCGATGTGGTCGGTTGGCTCGTGGCGGTCGTGCGCGGCGAGTACGGCGGTAAAGTAAGCAACTGCTTCCTGGGGAGTGAACAGGCCCACGGTCACCCGGCGCCGGCCCGCTCCGGTCAGAGCGGCCTCGCGGCGGCGCGTGGTGACCAGGGCACGGCCGTGACGGCTGGCGGGCGGCCACCAGCCGCGGATGTCGGCAGGATCTGCGACGTCATCCAGTACGACCAGCCACCGGCACGGCTTCTGACCGGCTTTGGGCTCCAGAAAGGCCAGGAATGCCCGCGCGGCCTGCTCCGGGTCACGGGGGTCGGCGGCAAGGACCTCTACGCCGGCC
Source organism: Streptomyces sp. AC558_RSS880 (assembly GCF_019049255.1). GTDB lineage: Bacteria > Actinomycetota > Actinomycetes > Streptomycetales > Streptomycetaceae > Streptomyces. Next base: position 9,814 of record NZ_JAGMUJ010000107.1, read on the forward strand.
TGCGCGTAGCCAGCCGTAATTGCGGAGCGGCTGCTCGCGCTGATCCACACCAGTACGTCGACCTCGCCGCTGTCTAAGGCGGTGCGGGCGTAGTCGGCGGCCAGCTGGGTCTTGCCCACCCCGCCGGCCCCGGTCAGTACCTGGGTGAGCACCGCGGTGCCCCCGCCGTCGACTGCCGCCCGCAACTGGTCGACCTCGGCCCGGTGCTGGAAGGACAGGGCTCGCGGTGGGAGCACGCCGACTTGGTGCGGCCAGGCGGCGGGTGTGCGCGGCGCGGCCTGCTGTACGAGGGTGAGGCGGTCGATCGCCAGGTACCCGGAGACGGCCAGACCACCCTCACTGGCGCTGGCGGCGCCCGTACGGCTCACGTATGCCGGGCCGGCGGGCCCTCGGTCCGGTCCGGTGTAGCCGGATACCGCCGTGGCGCCGCCGCGGGCGGTGGCATCACCGGTGTCCGCGGCGGTTACCGACGGCTCGTGTTTTGCGTCCGTGGCCTCGGGCGCGACGTTGGAGTCGCCGTCCGGGCCGGGGTGGCGCTTGGGCCATCTCCATCTCACCATCGGACAGAAACCTTCCCCGGAACTGTGGCCGTCCCGGCCCGGTCAGCTGAAGTCGATACCCGTACTTGCGCTGCTGCCGGGCCCGTCCGCATCGGCGTCCCCGGTCCGTTCCGCCCGGACCGGCCCGCTCCCGGCCTGCTGCGGGCCCCGCGCGCCGGTGGACGCCCGGCCTCCACCGGTGGCCTTGGCGTTCCCGGTGTCGATCACCGCAACGCCGGGCTGTGGGGTGGCCGGGGACTGCATCAGTGCCCACACCAGACCTGCGATACCGGTGGCGCCCTGGACCGAGGCGGCCACCAGCTGGCCGGTGTCCGGGTTGTCCAGCAGCCAGAAGAACGGCGTCGAGACGGTCAACACGCCCGCGACCACCATGATCGTGATCTTCCTGCTTCGCGACACACTCACCCGCCCCCTCCAAAACAGCGCCGCCGAGCACCCGCTTTCAGCAGCATCGGATGAACTCCACTGGTAACAAAGAACGCCTCTGCGCGACCACCGGTTCCGACCACGCGCTGCTGGCACCCATCCCTCATCCTTGCAGTCGCTGCCCTTGGCTCTGTTCACGTCGCAGGGTTCTGGCTCGATTTCCGTGATGCGTGCACGGTGAGTGATCTCCGCTGGGAGACCGGGGGACCGAAGGTGGGTCTCAGGCGCAGACGATGGGGCAGCCGCGTCGGATCGAGTGCTGGGCAGCGCGCAGGAACAGTGCGATGTAGAAGGCTGTGTCCAGGTCTTTGGTCCACGGTCCTGTTCGAGTAGTGGCCAGTTCCTTTGCTTGGTGCCTGAACCACATGCTCAGGTCGAGGTTGTCGCATGTCGCCGGGGTTTCGGCTGGCAGTTCGATGGCTGTCGCGAGCTTCTCGGCGAGCCGTAGTACCTGAGGCGCGCCAGCGACCATGGACTCGTGGTCGGCGAAATCGTTGGGCAACCAGATCTCCTCATCGAGCGAGAAGGGCACGAGCACCGTCCAGCCGCAGAGGATCTCCGATTCCTCTCGTGACAGGTGCGTCTCGCTCAAGGCGAAAAACCCGGTCATAGAGGGGGTCAGCTTCTCCTCAAAAGCTTGCCCTGAGCCAGGTGCGAAGTCCGTCTCAGGGGGGACGTCCTCGTAGGGCGGCAGGCCCCGCCGCCTGAGCTCAGCGTTGAGCGCTGAAGCAACTTCGCCCCATCCGTCTTCCTCGTCACCGAACCATTCCTCCGCGCCGACGCTCACCAGATACACACCCATGCTGGGAAGCTATCGCGCGCATCTGACATCGATCAGTGAGCCAACAAGACTCGCTTGCGGAGCAGTGCGAAGCCGGCCCGGCCGAACATCTGGCGCTTGAGCATCTTGATCCGGTTGACGTGTCCTTCGACGACGCCGGAGTTCCAGGGCAGTGTGAGTCCGGCGATGACCGCGTCGCGGTCTCGGTCGATTCCTGCCGCGAGAGTGTGGAGGTTGGGCAGGTCGTCCTGGCGGACGGCGTCGAGCCACTGCGGGAGCCGTTCGCCCTGGCGCTCGGTGAGCATCTGGGCGAAGGACCGGACGTGGCCGGTGAGGGCATCGAGCTCAGGGCAGTTGGCCAGGACGGCCTTGAGCCGGAGCTGTTCGACTTCGGTCAGCGTCTCGGGTCGGCTGAGGATCCATCTCGTCACCACGCGGGGTGCTGGCGGCTGCGCGGTCACCGGCCGCAGTGAGGTGCGCTTCTCTCGCAGGTAGGCGCTGACCCGGCCGTAGCTTCCTCGGTAACCCAAGGGAACGATCTCTTCCCAGAGCTTCCAGGCGTTGGTGCAGCCTTCATCCCAGCGTTCGTCCAGGTAGGGCTTGTACTCGTCGAGGACGGAGGTCCGGTTGTGCTGCCACTGGCCGCGGAAGAGGTCTTCCGGCTTCGCAGCGTCGGCGAGGCTCTTGACCGTGCGGTGGGTCATGTTCAGCTGGCGCCCGATGGAACGGCGGCTGTGGCCGGCTTCCAGCAGCGCGTGGACTGTGGCGTGCCTGGCTCGGATGCGGTTGGCAAATCGCTCGCTCCGCCATGGAGAGTCCGTTTTCTCGTCGGGCGGCGCCGGTGGTTCGGCCTTCCCCTCGCGATCGGGGACCAGGACGCGAAGGCACTGGCGGTGGCGGGCGACAGCCCGCTCAGCAGCCTCCCCGAGGTTGTGCCACAAAGTACTGGTGGGCCGTCAGCGAGGTACCTGCTGAGCAGGTCCTTTTCCAACGGCCCCCAGCCCGAACGACGCATGCGACTTTCGCCGCACGTCGCTCTC
>NZ_JAGMUJ010000011.1 GCF_019049255.1 Streptomyces sp. AC558_RSS880
GCCCCGACCGCCCCGACCGCCTCCAGCACCACCGCGAGCTGCGCCGGAATCACCACAGCCGGCAGCGCACGCCCCCACGAGTAGTGGCCGCTCAGCCACCCCGCCCCCACGACCACCACCCCCAGCGCAAAAAAGAGGACCAGCGGATCCCGCCGGTCCCGCCACCCCCGCGGCACCAGCGCGGCCACCCCGAGCAGCACCAGCCCGAACCGCGCGGCCGGATGCCCGTACAGCACCCGGTGCACCCGCTCCAGCCCGCCCCCCGCGCCGAACAGCGCGAAGAAGTCGTAGTACGGCCACACCCACAGCACCACCGCCCCCACCAGCACCCCGGCGCCGAGCCGCGGCCACACCGCGCGTCCGGGCCGCCGCGCCGCGAGCACCGTGGCGACGGCACCCGCCGTGGCCACGACCCCGGAGAACTGATGGCAGAGCAGGATCACCCCCCACAGCACTCCCAGCCCGAGCCACTCCGGCCACCCGGCCCCCCGGCGCAGCGCCCCCGTCAGCCACGCCCAGAGGTGGAAGGCGAGACCGAGGGTGAACGTGCTCGGATACGACACCGTCAGCGCGAGCGAGTGGAGCCCCGGGAAGCCGCTCCACAGGAACGGGGTCGTGCCCCACAGCAGCAGCAGGCTCAGCAGGGCGAGCGCGGGCGCGGCCCGGTGCGCGCTCAGCGTCCGCACGTACCGCCACACGCCCGTCACCAGCAGCGCCAGTCCGGCGGCGGCGGCCAGCCGCAGGACCACGAACACCGAAAGACCCGACAACCGGGCGACGGCACCCAGCAGCAGCATCCACGGCGAGTAGTACGGGCTCGGCGTGTCCGCGTCGACCAGCGGGTTGCCGGGGTCGAGCGGACCGTGCCGCAGCCGCTGCACGGTCGCCGCGTGCATGCCCAGGTCACCGGCCCAGGGGAGCCGCACGACCACCAGGACCAGCAGGGCGAGGACGAGTCCGGCGCCGGCCGCGGCCACGGTGCGGCCGAGGGCCGCCGGGCGGTCCGCGGCGCGGCGCGCGCCGGTCCTGCCGGGCGCGGCGGACGAGGAGGATCGGACGCTCACACAGGAGCCATTGCCCGCGACGGCGGTCCCGCACCGGATCCGCGCCGATGCCCACCCAAGGCACCACAACGCCGCGAGGGCGCCCCGGACCCGACGGTCCGGAGCGCCCTCGCGGTCACCTGCCTACGAGTGCGACCGCAGCAGCGTCCGCATCGTCCGCATCGCCACCGACAGGTTGGCGAGGTCGAACGTGTCGGAGCCGTGGATCTCCTCCAGCGTGGTACGGGCCCGGCCCAGCAGCGCCGCGTTCTTCTGCTCCCACAGCTTGAAGCGCTGCTGCGGCGTCGACGAGCCGTTGCCCTCCGCCAGCACGTCCGCGGTCACCGCCGCGTGCGCCGCGTACAGGTCCTCGCGGATCGCCGCGCGGGCCATGGACTGCCAGCGGTCGGCGCGCGGCAGCTCGATGATGCGGTCCATCAGCTGGGTGATGCGCAGCCGGTCGCCGAGGTCGTAGTACACCTCGGCGACGTCCAGCGGCTCCTTGCCCGTCCGGTCGGCGACCGACACGATGTCGAGCGTCGGGAAGGCGGAGGAGAATCCGGCGACCCGGGTGGCCAGCTCGTCCGGGACACCGGCGCCGCTCAGCTCGTCGTAGATCTTCTGGTACCAGTCCAGGTCCGCGCCGCGCAGCAGCTTCGGCAGCTGCGACCAGACCTGCTCGACCCGCTCGGCGAAGAACGACACCGTCTCCTCGAGCTCCAGCGGCTGCGGCCGGTTGTTGAGCAGCCACCGCGTACCGCGCTCCACCAGTCGGCGCGAGTGCAGCCGGACGCGGGTCTGGACCTCCGCGTCGACCGTGTTGTCGAGCGCCTCGACCCCGTCCCACACCACCGAGGAGCGGAAGATCGCGCGGGCCGCGGTCTGCGCCCGGACGATCTCCTCCAGCGACGCGCCGGTCTCCTCGCGCAGCCGGTGCAGATACGTCGTCCCGCCCGTGTTGACCGTGTCGTTGACCAGCACCGTCGTGGTGATCTCGCGGCGCAGCGGGTGGGTGTCGATCCGGTCGGGGAACTGCTCGCGCAGCGCCGTCGGGAAGTACGCGTGCAGCAGCACCTTCAGATACGGGTCGTCGGGCAGCGAGGTTCCCAGCAGCTCGTCGGCGACCGTGATCTTCGTGTACGCCAGCAGCACGGCCGTCTCCGGTCCGGTCAGGCCCTGCCCGGAGGAGAGCCGCTCGCGGATCTGGCGGTCGGTGGGCAGGAACTCCAGGGCCCGGTCCAGCTGGCCCTCGCGCACCAGGTGCTTCAGGAACCGCTGCTGGGCGTGGACCATGTCCTTGGACTGGGCCAGCGCGTTGGCGATGGCGGTGTTCTGCGCGTAGTTGTTGCGCAGCACCAGCCGGCCGACCTCGTCGGTCATCTCGGCGAGCAGCTTGTTGCGCTGCTTCACGGTCATGTCGCCGTCCTTGACGAGACCGTTGAGCAGGATCTTGATGTTCACCTCGTGGTCGGAGGTGTCCACGCCGGCGCTGTTGTCGATCGCGTCGGTGTTGATCCGGCCGCCGTGCGACGCGAACTCGATCCGGCCGAGCTGCGTCATGCCCAGGTTGCCGCCCTCACCGACGACGGAGACCCGCAGGTCCCGGCCGTCGACGCGGATGGCGTCGTTGCCCTTGTCGCCGACGTCGGCGTTGGACTCGGTGGACGCCTTGACGTACGTGCCGATGCCGCCGTTCCACAGCAGGTCCACCGGCGCCCTGAGGATGGCCTTCATCAGGTCGGCCGGGGTCACCTTGGTGACGCCCGGCTCGATGCCGAGGGCCTCGCGGATCTGCGAGTTGACCGGGATGGACTTGGCGCTGCGCGGGAAGATCCCGCCACCGGCCGACAGCAGCCCGGTGTCGTAGTCGGCCCAGGAGCTGCGCGGCAGCTCGAACAGACGGCGGCGCTCGGCGTAGGAGACGGCCGCGTCCGGGTTCGGGTCGATGAAGATGTGCCGGTGGTCGAAGGCGGCGACCAGGCGGATGTGCTCGCTGAGCAGCATGCCGTTGCCGAACACGTCACCGGACATGTCGCCGATGCCGACGACCGTGAAGTCCTGGCTCTGGGTGTCCACGCCCAGCTCCCGGAAGTGCCGCTTCACGGACTCCCAGGCGCCGCGGGCGGTGATGCCCATGCCCTTGTGGTCGTATCCGGCGGAGCCGCCGGAGGCGAAGGCGTCACCGAGCCAGAAGTTGTACGACTCGGCGACCTCGTTGGCGATGTCCGAGAACGTCGCGGTGCCCTTGTCGGCCGCGACGACGAGGTACGTGTCGTCCTCGTCGTGCCGGACGACGTCCGCCGGGGGCACGACCTCGCCGGCCACCATGTTGTCGGTGATGTCGAGCAGTGCCGAGATGAACGTCCGGTAGCTGGCGATGCCCTCGGCCAGCCAGGCGTCGCGGTCCACGCCCGGGTCGGGCAGCTGCTTGGCGACGAAGCCGCCCTTGGCGCCCACCGGCACGATGACGGTGTTCTTCACCATCTGTGCCTTGACCAGGCCGAGGATCTCCGTACGGAAGTCCTCCCGGCGGTCCGACCAGCGCAGACCACCGCGCGCGACCTTGCCGAAGCGCAGGTGCACGCCCTCGACACGCGGCGAGTACACCCAGATCTCGAACGCCGGGCGCGGCGCCGGGAGGTCCGGGATGGCCGTCGGGTCGAACTTCATGGAGACGTAGTCGTGCGGCACGCCGCCGCTCGTCTCCTGGAAGAAGTTGGTGCGCAGCGTCGCCTTGATGACCGTGAGGAAGGAGCGCAGGATGCGGTCCTCGTCGAGCGAGGCGACCTGGTCGAGGGCGGCGTCGACCTCCTCGAGGAGCGCGTCCACCAGCTCGTACCCGGCGCGCTGCCGGTCCGGCGACATCCGCGCCTCGAAGAGGGAGACGAGCAGCCGGGTGGTGTGGACGTTGTGGCGGAGGGTGTCCTCCATGTAGTCCTGGCTGAAGGTGGAGCCCGCCTGGCGCAGGTACTTGGCGTACGCCCGCAGCACCACGGCCTGCCGCCAGGTCAGCCCGGCGCTGAGCACGAGGGCGTTGAAGCCGTCGTTCTCCGCCTTGCCGGTCCAGGTCGCCTCGAAGGCGTCCTGGAACCGCTCACGGGCGTCGTCCCCGAGCTGGTCGGCGGACGCGCCCTTGGGCATCCGCAGGCCGAAGTCGTAGATCCAGGCCACGCTGCGGTCCGCGCAGCGCAGCTCGTACGGCCGCTCGTCGACGACCTCGACGCCGAGCCGCTGGAGCACCGGCAGCACCGCGGACAGGGAGACGGCCTCCCCCCTGCGGTAGATCTTGAAGCGGCGCTCCTCGGCGGCCGCGCCCACCGGCTCGTACAGGCTGAGCGCGAAGTCCCGCTCCTCGCCGAGCTCCTCCAGGCGCGCCAGGTCGGCGACGGCGCTCCGCGGGGGGTGGTCGGCCTTGTAGCCCTCGGCGAAGGCGCCGGAGTAGCGGCGCAGCAGCTCGGCGGCGCGCTCCTCGCCGAACTCGGCGTTCAGCGCCTCGGCGAAGCCGTCGGCCCAGGAGCGGGCGGCCGCGACGAGCCGGGCCTCGATGCGCTCCTTGTCGGCGTCGGACAGCTCGGGCAGTTCGGTGCCCTGCGGGACGCGGACCACGAAGTGCAGCCGGGAGAGGACCGATTCGGTGTTCCAGGCGGTGAAGTCGACGCTGATGCCGCCGAGCTCCTCCTTGAGGATGTCGATGATCCGCAGGCGCACACCGGTGGTGTAGCGGTCGCGCGGCAGGTAGACGAGGGCGGAGTAGTAGCGCCCGTACTCGTCCTGGCGCAGGTAGAGCCGGAGCCGGCGGCGCTCCTGGAGGTAGAGCACCGAGGTCACGATGGACTGGAGCTCGGCGGCCGGGGTCTGGAACAGCTCGTCGCGCGGGTAGGTCTCCAGGATCTGGAGCAGGTCGCGCCCGTCGTGGCTGTGCGGCGAGAAGCCGGCGCGCTCCAGGACCTCCTCGACCTTGCGGCGGATCACCGGCACCCGGCGCACGGACTCGGTGTAGGCGGCGGACGAGAACAGTCCGAGGAAGCGCCGCTCGCCGACGACGTTGCCGTCCGCGTCGAACTTCTTGACGCCGATGTAGTCCAGGTACGACGGCCGGTGCACGGTGGCCCGGCTGTTGGCCTTGGTCAGCACCAGCAGCTTGTGCTCGCGTGCCTTGGCGCGGGCGTCGGCGGGCAGCCGCTCGAAGGACGGGCTGACCGGGTGGCCCTCGTCGGAGGCGTGGTGCGGGTCGGAGCGCAGTATGCCGAGGCCGGTGCCGGGGACGGCGGCCAGCGAGTCGTCCCGGCGCAGCTCGTACTCGCGGTAGCCGAGGAAGGTGAAGTGGTCGTCGGCGAGCCAGCGCAGCAGCTCGCGAGCCTCCTCGACCTGCGGCGCGGGCAGGTCGGCGGGGACGGGCTCGTCGGGCAGCCCTTCGGCCAGCGCGGTGGCGGTCTGGCGCATCTTGCCCCAGTCCTCGACGGCCTCGCGGACGTCGGAGAGGACCCGCAGCAGGTCGGCGGTGATCTGCTTGAGGTCGCCGCGGTCGGTCTCGCGGTCGATCTCCACGTGGATCCAGGACTCGACGTGCGCGTCGTGCGGAAGGCCGCGCGTGTCCTGGGGGAGGTCGCCGCCGACCGGGGTGGTGAGCACCTCGATCAGCTTGCCGGTCACGTCCCGGCGGACCACGATCTGCGGGTGGATGACCACGTGGATGCCGCGGCCCTGGCGGGTCAGCTCGTTGGTGACGGAGTCGACCAGGAAGGGCATGTCGTCCGTGACCACCTCGACGACGGAGTGGCTGCAGGTCCAGCCGTTCTCCTCGACGGTCGGGGTGTGGACCCGGACGTTGGCCGTGCCCTGGGGGCGGCCCTCGGCGAGCCGGTAGTGCGAGTAGGCGGCTCCGAAGAGGTCGACCGGGTCGCGGTCGGTCAGGTCCTCCGGGGCGGTGTGCAGGTAGTAGCGCTGGAGGAACTCGAGCACGGTGTCCCGGTCGGGCATGCCCTTGTCCGTCGTCCCGGTCGGCAGTTTCCCCCCGGCCGGGCTGTTCTCAGCTACCCGTGCCGCCCTCTCGAGCAGCTCGGCCTTGGCTTCGTCCAGCTTGGTCTGCATGGTCCTCTGGCTCCTGTCGCGCGCCGTTGCGTGACGTAGAAGGAAGTACGGTCTCCGCCCTCGTGGTGCGGTGGTACGACACGGGGTGTCCGGTCCGTACCGACGCTATGCCGTGAGGGGGGAGGAGCGGGGGCTTCTCGGCCGGATCCGACGCGCCCGACGGGTGGGACGCCGCGCTCCGCGACGTCTGTTCCCGGGAGGTGCGCCGCGCCCCGGGTGCCCTCTTGGCCCCGTGCCGCCCGCGAAGACCAGCGACCGCCACCCGGGCGCGGATGTCGTCCGTACCGCCCGGGCGCACAGCAGGGACACCGAGGCCCCCGCGAGCTATCGCGCTGATCACGCCACCAAGGCTATCGCTCCTCACAGGCCCCCCGTCATGAGCCGTATGTGTACAAAACCAGGCCGTGAACTTTGACGTTCTGCACAGTGCGCGCGCTTCAGGAAGCCGCCAGGCGCTCCGCCTCCACCACGGCCTCCCGCAGGGTGTCCACCACCGGGACGCCCACCGCCTCCAGGCTGGCGCGGCCGTGGGAGCCGCCGGTGTACAGGACGGCGCGTGCTCCCACGTGCCGGGCGGCCAGCGCGTCGTCGGCCGCGTCACCGATCACCACCGTGCGCGCCGGGTCCACCCCGGTCAGCGCGCGGAGGTGGCGCACCATGTGTTCCGCCTTGCCGCCCCCGGAGGGTCCGGTCCGTCCGTCGACCCGTATGAAGTGCGCCTCGATCCCGAAGCCCCTCACCAGCGGGACCAGGTCCTCGTGCCCGTACAGGCTGAGGATGGACTGGCTGCGGCCTGCCGACGCCCAGCCCGCCAGCAGCTCCACCACGCCCTCGGCGAGCCCGCACCGCACGTGGTGCTCCGTGTAGTGGCGGTGGAAGGTGGCGTCCATCAGCTCCCACTCGGCCGCGCTGGGCAGCCGCCCCATCAGCCGCTCGTAGAACTTGGGCACCGGCACGCAGTACAGCTCCCGGTACCGCTCCAGCGTGAGCGGCTCCAGGCCCAGCTCGGCGAAGGCCGCGTTCGTCGCCCCGATGACCGCGTCGACATCGTGGAACAGCGTGCCGTTCCAGTCCCAGACGATGTGCGCGTCCTTGTGCGTCCCCATGCCCGAGAACGTACCCGCCCGGACTGACATTCAGGGAAACCGCGGGTCAACCCACCAAGTTGGGGATCTCCTGGGTGGCGTACCAGAGCAGTTCGTGGTCCTCCGCCCCGTCCACCGTGAACCGCGCGTCGTCGTCCCCGCCGTCCGCCGCGGGCAGCGCGTCCGCCGCGGCCGCCACGTCCGCCTCCGCGTCCGCCGCGTCCACGTGCACCGCGGCCGCCTCGGCCAGCCGTACGCCGCCGGCGACCCGCACCTCGCCGAGGGCGGCCGGGTCGAGGCCCCGGTCGGGGTCGGTCGAGACGGCGCCGTCGGACACGTCCACGGCGACCACGACCCGGCGCCGCGGCGCACCGGCGTCCGCCGCCAACAGCCGCAGGGAGGCCAGCGCGGCGCGGCCGAGCGCGGCGTACTCCAGCTCCTCGAGGTCGTCGGAGAGGTACCACTCGCGCAGCGCGGGCGTCACGGCGTACGCGAGGAACGGCCCGTCGCCCAGCGCACCCGTCCGGTACGCCTCGGCGAGCCCGGGGAGGGTCAGGGGGACGTAGACGCGCATGTCGGCCGCTTTCGTGTGATCGAGGCTGCGAAGGGGCCTTCAGGATACGCGCGGGCGTCCCCCATCGAGTCCCCGCCCGCACCCTCGGCCGCGTCCACCTCCGTCCAGGAATTCACCCGGTACGCCCGCCCGGTTACGGCGTCGAGGACCCCGCAGTCACCCTGATAGGTGAATTCCCCCGCCGCCTCGGCCCGCCCGCCGCCTCCTTGTCACCGCGCCGCACCGCCCCGTACAAGATCCCCAACCACGAAGTTACCGCCCGGTATCACCCGGCTCCCCGGCCGGCCCGGGCCCGTCGAACGGGGTCCCATGTACAAGGTCATGACCAGGGCACAGCATCGCCCCGGCACCCGTCCCCCCATCCGCCGCGACTCCCGCCGCCCCGCCGGCACCGCTTCCTCCCGCCCCGCCGCGGAAGAACCCGCCCCCGCCCCTTCCTCCGACGGAGGCCGCCCGTCCGCTGCCGCGCTCCCCGGCGGCGCCGTCCCACCCGCCCCAGCCCCTGACGGAGGCCACCCCTCCCCCGCCGCCATCGCGCCTCGTCCGCCC
>NZ_JAGMUJ010000108.1:0-62252 GCF_019049255.1 Streptomyces sp. AC558_RSS880
CGCCTCACCGGCGAGAGCACCATCTCCTGGCGCGACCCCGCAAAGCACCATCAACCACAGATTCCGGGATGAAACAACGGGAGAAAACGACCTCTGAGTGCCCAAGCTCCAGCCATCCGTGCGCAGAGACTCCGTGGGAAGAGTTCCTCAGCCCTTGCCGGCACGCGCGCTGTCGAGTGGTCAGGTCGACCACCCTGGTTCGCCGGGCCTGTCGGGAACACGACCGGCTGAAGCGCCGGAAACGGCAGGCAGGAGAGTGGATGGCGCAAGGAGTCGTACGCTCGACGACGCTGTTCGGCCGCGCGGACAGGCGCGGTTGGGAAGGTAGGCAGCCGAGCGGGCACAGGTCCCGTTGATCATGGAGTTGCCAACGCTCTGTGCTCACCGAGGAAGCCTGTGCCTGCGCTTCCGTCATGGCTGACCGAGCCGCTCCGGGAGCGATTCGCAGTCCTGCTGCCCGAGCGGCCGGAATACCACCCGGACCATCCACTTGGCTGCCACCGCCGACGCATCAGCGACCGGATCATCTTCGACAAGACGCTGCACCTGCTGCGCTTCGGCTGTTCTTACGAGGCGATCGCCGACACCACCTGCCCGGCCACCACGATCCGCAGCCGCCGCGACGAATGGATACGACTGGGCGTCTTCGCCCGACTCAAGCAAATCGCGCTCGACGCCTACGACCGGATCGTCGGTCTCGCCCTCGACCAGATCGCCGTAGACGGCTCCATCACCAAAGCTCCAGGAGGCGGCGAGGTGGCCGGGCGTTCCCCGGTCGACCGCGGCGAACAGGGCCTGAAACGCTCGGGCATGACGGACGGATACGGCATTCCACTGGGTCGTGTTCTGGCCGGCGCCAACTGCCACGACTCCCCGCTGCTCGCCCCGACCCTGGACCGTCTGGACGACCTGGGTCCGTTGCCCGACGAGGTCACCGTCCACCTGGACGCCGGCTACGACTCGAACAAGACCCGCACGATGCTCGACGAACGCGGCCTGCACGGCCGCATCGCGAACAAAGGCGAGAAGGCGCCCATCCAGGCCAGTCAGCGCCGGCACGTCGAACGCACCCATGCATGGCAGAACGCCTTGATCGCGGTCGGCGTCGACGCCGACGGACACCGCAAGATCCTCGGCCTCGACGTCGCCACCGCCGAGGACGACACCGGCCGGCCGGCCTTCCTGCGCTCACTGATCGCCCACGGCCTGCCCGGCGTCCAGCTCGTCGTCTCCGACGCCCACGCCGGCCTGGTGGACGCGATCGGCGCGGTCCTGCCCGGCGCCCCCTGGCAGCGCTGCCGCACCCCCCCCACGCCCTGAACGGGCGAGAGCCAGGGCCCGCGCCGGTGGGCGTCACTCCTCTGCTCCCCAGCAGCGGGGCGGGTCCCGGCGCGGCCGCCCGGTCAGCCGCCGAGCGCGGCGGAAGGTGCGTCCCCGTTCTGGGTCTGTCGGGCCCGCTCCGCGAACACCGTGGCCAGGTCCCGGACACCGTCCTCGTCGATGCCTCCCTTGTCCGCGGAAGCCGCCAGGGTCCACAGCAGCGTCGTGCCGACCCGGACCTGGGTCACGGCGCCGGGCTCGCCGCGGAAGCCGGAGGAACCGAACCGGGCGTCGCGCTCGTCACCGATCGGGCCGAGCCCGAACGTCTTGGCCCTCTGTCCCGCCCTCTGGCCGTAGTAGCCGTCCCAGAGCACGTCGTACGCTTCCCGGGCGGCCTGTTCGCTGTCGTAGGCGACGATCAGAAAGGTGGCGGTGGCGGCAGTGTCGTCGTGCCGGAAGGTCGAGGCGCCGTAGAAGCGGGAGTTCTCGCAGCCCGCGTTGTCCTTGATGGGGCAGGCCTGCGACCTGTAGAGCTTGTCCATCTCGACGGCCTTGGGCCGAGCGGACTCCTTCCAGCCCGTCATGGCCTCGCCGTCCGGCAGCGTCTGCCGTGCCTGTTCCTTCGTGAGCGCCACCGCCTCGCCGTTCCCGCTGTCGCTCTCCGCGCCGCCGCCACAGCCTGCCAGCAGCAGCGTCGCCGCGGCCGCCACGCACCACCGGTAGTTTTTCATGATCATGCCACCACCCCTCGGGCGGTGATCCTACGCGGACCGTCTTCGCGTAGGGGCGCCGCCACGAACAGGGATCGTCAGCCGCCGTCGCAAGCGATCCACCGGCCGATACCGGTCCAGGTCGGCTCGGCCGCTTCCCCCGGCACGGTGCCAGTGAGGCCGTCGAGGTGCTGGACGGCCTCGTCGGCCTCACTCATGGCTCGGACACGGCGCGCACGTCCGGGTACTTCTGCCGCCGGGGACGCAGTGCGTCGGCCCTCTCGCGGGCGAACTTCTCAGAGGTCTCGCGCGGTTCGGGTCCTACGGTGCGGACGGAGGAGGACGGCGCGTTCCAGGCCGGCACGACGTGCGAGTCCGTGGTGCGGCGCTGTGATGCTCGGAAGGCGAAGTCGATGACGTGCCGTCGGGGCTGCCGGTGTCCAGGCCGAGCACGGCGGGCCGGAACGCGGTGGCGGCGGGCAGGCCCTGCGCGGTGAGGAACTCCGCGGCCGTGTCGGCGCCGTCCACCTCGAACCGCTGGTGGCGGTCGCCCGCCCGGGTCAGGCCGATGTCGTGCAGGACCCAGACCGGGAACAGCAGCTCCGGATCGTAGGCGCGTCCCGGCTTCGCGCCCTGGTGGTCGGCGCGGAGGCGGGCGAACAGCGCGCTGTGGTCGGCGGTCGTGGTGACCACGGCCGCCTCGTCGGCCAGGCGGCCCGATCCCGGTAGCTCTCCTCGGCGTGGTCCGGCCGGGGCCGCGTCCGGCTCGTGGGGCCGGGAGGCGACTGCTGCTGTGCAGGTCGACTCACTCGGCCCTCTGGACGTCAACGCGCTCGCGGGCCGCCCGCACGCGTCACCGTCTCCTCACGGAGGCGGTGGCATGCGGTGACCCGTGTCCGGATAGCCGCTTTCAGGTGGCTTCACGCATGTACAGGGCGTTCATCCGGGGTACCTGTCACCGGTCACGGCATTCGCAGACCGCCGGCGCGAAAGGCGACGTACAAGTGAGCACACGACGCGGCACGGCCCTGGTGACGGGAGCCTCCTCCGGCATCGGAGCGGCGTACGCCGGGCGACTGGCCTCCCAGGGGTGGGACACCGTTCTCGTGGCCAGAAGGGCGCAGCGACTCGACGACCTCGCGCGGCGACTGCGCGAGGCGACGGGCACCACGGTGGAGCCCCTCGTGGCCGATCTGTCCGAGCCCGACGATCTGGCACGGGTGACTCGGCGTGCGGCGGACGACGACATCGGGTTCCTCCTCAACAACGCGGGGATCAACGGCTACGGCCCGTTCGCCGGACTCGAACCGGAACTCATGGCGAAGATCCTCGGCATCAACGTCCTCGCCGTCACCGCGCTCACGCGGGCCGCGGTCCCGGCCATGCTGGAACGCGGGCACGGCACCCTGGTCAACGTGGCCTCCCAGCTGGCCTTCGCGGGCGCGCTGCCGCCGCATCCGCTGCCCGAACGCGCGGTGTACGGCGGCACCAAGGGCTACGTGGTCACCTTCACCCGCACCCTCGCCGCCGAACTGGCCGGCACACCGCTGCGGATCCAGGTGCTGTGCCCCGGCCTGACCGCCACCGAGTTCCACCGGTCGCGTGGTGACGAGCCCGTCCCTGGACGGGACCAGTCCGTGCACGAGGACGGCGGCATGCCCGTGGACCGAGTCGTCGACGCGTCACTGTCCGCACTGGGCACCGGCGAGGTGGTGTGTGTACCGGGACTCGAGAACCCGGCCTTGATCGACGGTCTGGCAGAGGCCGAGCTGGCGATCCGCACGGCGGCTCGCCGGGGCGGGAACTGACCTCGGCCCGTCGGCACGGCGGACGGCATCGGCCACAGCGGGCCCCTCCCGCCATGTGCGCTCCCCCACCGCGTCCGGCCGGACGCGAGCAGGTCCATGGTTCCGAGTACGCGGTCCGCGAAGCACAGGGGAAACACACGTACCGTCCTCACCTGCGGCAGTCGCTCGCTCATGCTCCGCCTTCCGTATCCGCCGACATCCCGCCCGTAGAGGGCAGCGCCCCGATGCGGCAGCGGGCGGGAGAGCGGTCGAACTGTCCGGCATCCGGCTGACGGTCTCCTCCGGAGGGCGCCGGCCCCGGCGGGGCCGATCAGGCCCTCACCGGCCACTTCACGCAGGAGGACACGCGCCCTGCACGGTGAGCGATGCGCCGCGGGCCGCTGTGACGGCGCGCCCGGCTCCACCAAGTGTCGATATCTCGACATCGGGTACAAGCGGTGCCATGCCGACGCCCGCATCCCCCACCGCCGCCTTCGAGGCCGCGTTCTTCGGCTCACCCGCCCCCATGGTGATCCTGCACACCGACCTGCGGATCCAGAACGTGAACCACGCCTACGCTCACGTCACACGGCGGGAACGGGACGAGTTGACAGGCCGGCACATGTTCGAGGCGTTCCCGGACAACCCGCACGACCCCCATGCGGACGGTGTGGCAAAACTCGGTGCGTCGCTGCGGCGCGTCATGCACGACCGCGCGCCCGACACCATGCACGTCCAGAAGTACGACATACCGTGGAAAACCTCTCCCACCGGTTTCACGGAGAAGTTCTGGAGCCCGGTCAACAGCCCGATCCTCGACCCCGAGGGCGCCCTGGTGGGGATCGTGCACCACGTGGAGGACGTGACCGACGTCCACATGGAGCTGCGGCGGATCCGCCAGGCCTACGAACGCACCGAGACGCCCACCGCCCACGACGCCGAAGCGCAGAGCCGGTTCGTCCGCTACCTCGCCCACGCCGACGAGGAACGCGACCGGCTGGAACGCCTGGAGAACCAGGTCGGCCAGCTGCGCCAGGCGCTCACGTCGCGCGCGGTGATCGACCAGGCCATCGGTATCGTTCAGGCCGAGCGCCGCTGCGCTCCGGATGACGCCTTCCAGGTCCTGGTCAGGATCTCCCAGCGCACCAACGTCAAACTCCGCGAGATCGCGGCCGCACTCGTGCACCACGCAGCCGCTGGGGATTCCGCTCCGCTGCTGCCGTCGACGTGGTGACGTCGCCGCCCGCCCTCATGGCTACGTGTCCGGCGAAGACGACCGGGTGGGCCTCGTCCGGGCCGACGCAGCGTCCAGGACCGCTCGGGCCTTCTCACACGGCACGCCATAGCGCGTCCGTCGAACAGGGCATCGCCCGGTGACTGCCGCCCCTCCCCCGCCGGGCCCATACAGCCGCCTCGCTTTCGAAGCGTTTCCCGTCACCCGCTCGCTTGCCCGAAAACGACACCTCGGTCCCCGGCAGTCGTCAGGAAACCCTTCAGGCACCCGGTTGACCGACCATGTCGGTGAGGACCTGCGCAAGGTCACGCAGGTCACGGTCGGTCGGCGCCACGCTCGACCGGTCCAACGGGCGCGGGCGGCGAGTTCCCCTGGCCGGCGATGGAAACCGCTTGACGAGGCACGCTGATCACGGGAAAGGATCGTGCCGCAGGCGGACGACGAACTGCTCGCCTCCGACACCAGCGACCTCGAGACGTGAACAGGCGACGTGCACGCGCCCTCAGATGCGGACGCACCTCCCTGTGCCGCGACCATTCGCGTAACGCACCGCCCCGGCCGACGCCCGCAGACAGCGTGCGTTCAGCGTGGTGCGCGGCGGTTCGGGTACTACGGACGGCCAGGAGGGAACATCATGACGCGCGTGAAGAGGTACGCCGTAGCCGCCACCGGACAGTGGACCGACCAGGAGGTGGGCCGCCGTCGGCTGCCCACAGGCGAGGTGCACGCCTGGGAGCCGGGCCTGAACCAGACCGTTTGCGGGTTGTCCCTGAGTCGCTCGCAACTGGTCCGCTTTCCGCATGTGGTCTGGCAGGACACCTTCCCCGAATCCGGAGGCGCGGCGGACCGCGTCCAGCGCGTGTGCCCCCGCTGTGCCTCCGTCGCAGGACGCCGCGGCGGTGACGCCCGTCCTCGGTGGCACCGCACGAACCCCCGACCGTGAGCGAATGGGCGAGAAGCCCCGTCCGTCAGCGGCACCGCATGGGCAAGGGCCCAGGTCGGATCTGTCGGTCACACTCCGTGCGTCTGAAGCCGATCTCCGACAGGGCCGCTTGCCTCACCCGGTGCTCGTGGACCTGTCCGGCGCCACTGTCCTGGACTCCTCCGGGCTCACCTGTCCGATCGCCGCCTGCCGCACCGTCCGGAGCGTCGGCCACCGCCTCGCGCTGATCGCACCCGGTCAACCGTGCAGTACAGCGCGTTCAGGGAAATCTGCCGACCGTGGGCGGCGTGGGGTTGACCGGTGCTCGGGGAACGCTCCTGTCCCGCAGGGCCGCGGTTCAGGGGATCAGGGGATCAGCTCGTCCTGGTGTCCGCCGCGCCATTCGGTGAGCAGGACGGTGGCGTCGTCGTCGAGTTTCCCGTCGTGGTGATCCATGACGGCCGCCATCAGCCGTCGCAAGGTTTCGTGCAGGGTGTGCCGACCGGAGTGATGGCGCCGGACGAAGTCGACGAACCGGTCCCGGCCGAACTGCCTGCCCCGGATGTCGCGGGCCTCGACCACACCGTCGGTGTACAGCAACAGGCGGTCGCCGGGCTCCAGCTGCTCGGTGCACTCGGCCACCGGCAGGCCCAGACCCGCTCCCATGGGGCCGGCCGGCGGGCAGGCCAGCTCGATCGTCCACCGGTTCCCACGGATCAGAATCGGAAGATGGTGACCGCGGTTGACCCAGGTCAACCGCCCGGTGTCCATGTCGAGGTCGGCCAGGATGCCGGTGACGTAGCGGCTCGCGTCGAACTGATCCAGCAGCGTCTGTTCAACCCACTCGCTGGTCTCGGCCAGTGACGCGCCGTGGCGGCGGGCATTGCGGCAGGCCGCCACAGCGACGTTCGCGGTGATCCCGGCAGTGGTGTCGTGGCCCATGGCGTCGAAGACACCCAGGTGGAGCACGTTGCCGGTCACGGCGTAGTCGAAGACGTCTCCGCCGACCTGGTAGGCGGGTTCCATGATCGCGCCCACCGTCACGTCGTGCCCGGCGTACGCGGGCGGAGGGGTGAGGTTCCACTGCATCTCCGCCGCCACGTTCATCGGCTCGGTGCGCACCAGGCGCGCGAAGGAGTCACTGAAGGACCGCTTGCTGAGCAGGAGCAGGGCCGTCATCGACGCCAGATCACGTACGGCTTGGCGGGTCGACTCGTCATCGGTGTCGGTGTCGGTCCGCAGCACGCCCAGGCGCTCCACGCCGTCGGTGACGGCCACCCACCACCGTCGCCGGCCGTGCGGCACGTTGTCCGTCGCCGGCTCGGCGAGCAGGTCCACGCGCTGGTACGCCTGACCGGGCAAGCTCCCCTGGACGGTGAATTCCTGCCCGTCGGTCCCGGCGTCCGGGCCCTTGCCCGTGAGCCTGCGCAGCACCGTCTCGCGGATGTCGACGACGAAGACGGCCGTGTCGTACGCCCCGGTACCGGCGGCGTACTCGGCGATGAGGTCCGGCAACTGCTCGAACGTGGCGATGTGGCTGGACTGCATCAGCCGTACCAACGCCAACGCCGCCGCACCTCTGTCAACCACGGCCGACACCCGGCAGGGAGCAACCGTCCCGAACGGGCGGGTCCAGGGGGAGCGAGGGCTTGCACCTCCGGCGCGGGTTCTCTTCGCCTCCGTCGGCATGGTCCGTACGCATGCGTCCCGGCGATGTCCCACACCCGGACAGACGTCCCGGCAGCGCAGGGCGGACGATCGGCATGACGGCTTCCCTCCCGCCCGGCACCTACCGGGCGTCCTGTTACTGCGGGGTCTACCCGTTCCCGGACAACCGCACGCAAACCGCACCGACAGGCCACAAGTGTTTCACGCGTGTGGGACAGTCGTCCGGGATCGGAGCGCGACGAGAACACGCCCCGCCCGGCGCCCCTGCGGCACGCGGACCCCGACCTCCTGAGCCGCTCCGGCTTCCGCGCCCGGGCCCTCGCCGACGGGATGCCGCAACCATTGCGCGATCCCGACCCGGCACCGGAGCCGCAGTACGGAAGTGAAGCGCGAGTGCCCGACGGGATCGCCTACCACCTCGCCTGCGCCCCGCTGGACGCCACCGTCACCGACCTGGTCCACGTCGCCGGATGCCGCTGGAAGACCGAGGAGTGCTTCCAGAGCGCGAAGAACGAGTGCGGCCTGGACCAGTACGAGGTCCGCCGCTACGTGGGCTGGTACCGGCACATCACACTCGCCGTGCTCGCCCACACCTTCCTTGAACGCCTCCTTGAGGACGTCGACCTCGCACTCCTCGCCGGTGTCCGGATCGGTGACGAGGAACCGGCCGCTGAGCGGACCGGTCTGGACGTGCGTGGTCCGCCGTCCGCGCGCGCTGAGCCCTGCTGTGGGTGAGGCGACGATCTCCTGCATCGGAGCGGGGGTCTCGGTGGCGACGTCGAGGTCGCGGCTGACGCGTTCGACCAGGCCGTGCGCCTGCACGGCGTGTCCGCCGGTGAGGACCAGAGGACAGGGGAGCCGAGGTCGAGGATGTCGGCGAGGAGACGCTCGTGGAGCGGAGTGAGCTTCACACGGCGGTCGTGTCGGCCGGAGCGGTACGGAGCAACTCGGGGAAGGCGTCCTCCCAGACCTCGCGGATGCAGGGACTGACCAAGCGCCGCAGCACCTCGGCACGGGGAGCGGTGGTCGTCGTGTCCATACGTCCAGTATCGCTGCCGGGAGGCGGCGGCACGGCGCATGTGCGGCAGCGGCCGCAGGCGACATCCGCAAGACACGCTGCTCGGGCCCGGCACACAGCCCACTCGCTCAGGATTCATGCCGCGGACGAGCTGTCGAGTCACGCAGCGAACCCTCCGAGCGGGAGCCAGGCACATGTGCCCAGGTTCCCCGTCATGGCGGTCACCAGGTCCGCAAGCCAGGACGCTCCCTCGCCCGATGCTGACCGTTTGCTGACTCGAGCGACCCGATCACGTCTCTGACCTGTGCAAATACCCAGATGCCAGATCTTGGACCTGAACAGAGTACGCAGCACTTCGGACTGCTGGAAGACGGCTCCCTGCCTGCGTTCCTGTGCGAACCAGGCTGTTGTGACGGCACGTCAGGAACTTGAGGGGCACGGGGCGAGTCGTTCCCCGAGGGGCCTTGACGGGCCTTGGGTCAAGGCCCCCCGGGGGCGGTGAGGATGCGGTTGAGCGCGCTGCCGGGGCGGCTCGTGAGTTCCTCCCAGGTTCCCTCTTCCCTGATGCGGCCCTCCTCGAGAACGGCGATGCGGTCGGCACGGCGAATGGTGGCCGGGCGGTGCGCGATGACGATCGTCGTGCGGCCCTCCTCCTGGAGCGCGGTGGCGAGTTCGGCGTCGCCGGTGTTGTCCAGGTGGGCGGTGGACTCGTCCAGGATGAGGACCCGCGGCCGGACCAGCAGTGCGCGGGCCAGGGCGATGCGGGCCCGCTGGCCCCCCGAGAGCGTGGCGCCCCGCTCGCCGACGAGGGTGTCCATCGGGGCGATCCGATCGACGCCGCACAGCCGTGCCGCCTCGGCCAGCGCCTGGTCGTCGGCCTCGGGTGCGGCGAGCCGCAGGTTCTCGGCGAGGGTGCCGTGGAAGAGGGGCGTGTCCTGTCCCACCAGTACCACCGCACGCCGCAGTTCCGCGTCGCTCACCTCCCGCACGTCCACGGGGTCGGCATGGGCGGGCACCAGCCGGACGGCGCCCGCGGAAGGGTCCCAGAACCGGGCCAGCAGGTGGGCGCAGGTCGACTTGCCGGCACCCGAGGCGCCGACCAGGGCGAGCGTCTGCCCCGCAGAGACCGTCAGCTCGACGCCGTCCAGCACGGGCCGTCCTCCGTAGTCGAACCTCAGCCCGTGCAGCCGGACGCCCAGCGGTCCGGGCGGCAGGGCGCGGGGTGCGGCGGGCGGCGGGGCGAGAGCCGGGGCCTTGACGGCCGCGTCGACGCGGGCGGCGGCGGCGCGCAGCGCCACGGCCTGGCTGAGGGCTCGGGCCGACTCCGCGACGGGGCCGAGGACGGACAGGGCCAGGGTCATCGCCGCCGGGGCCCACGCGCCGTGCAGCCGTCCGGAGGTCGCCGACTGTGCCGCCGCCGCGACCACGCCGAGGATTGCGGCCACGATGAGGAGGTCGCGGACCGCGGCCGCGACGGCCTCCCAGGTGGTCTCGGCGCGTTGGGCGTCGCCCACCTGCCGCCCTCGCTCGGCGAGCTTGCGGCGGTGCTCCGCCAGGGCGCCGAAGGCGAGCAGTTCGCGCAGCCCGTCGACGGCCTCCACCGTGTCGGCCGACAGCTTCGCCATGGCAGTGCGGGTACGGGTGCCGCGCGCCGCGCGGGCGCGTGCGTCGGCGAAGGGGGCCGCGGCGAGCAGGGCCGCGACCGGCAACACGGCAGTCAGCAGCCACGGCTCGACCGTGGCAAGGACCGCGGAACCGCCGGTGAAGACCGTCCCTGCCGCCAGCAGTTGGGCTGTCGTGTGGGCGTAGAAGAACTCCAGTGCCTCCACGTCGGCCATGGCGGTGGCGGCGAGGTCGCCGCTGCGTCGGCCCGCGACCCTGGCGGGCGCGCTGCGGGCGAGTCCGTCGAAGACGCGTACCCGCAGGGCGGCCAGTACCCGGTAGGCCAGGTCGTGCGAGAGGTCCATCTCCCGCCAGGTCGTCAGGGCACGTACGAGGACGAGGGCGACGAGCGCGGTGACGGTGGCGGCCGAGGGGGTGTGCCCTTCGATGACGGCGGTGCCCACGGTGTGGGCGGCGAGGGTCAGCAGCGCGACGAGGGAGCCCTGTTCGAGGAGCGCGGCGGCGCAGGTGCGGGCCGTCATGACGCGGTGCTCGGCGAGGGCGGGGAGGAGGGCGCGCAGTGCGCCTCGCGCGGGTACGTCCGCGGCGGCGGTGTCGGTGGTGACGGCGGTGCTCATGCGGCGCGTTCTCCTCGGTGGGCGTGTCCGGCCTCGACGAGCCTCGTGTAGACGCCGCCGGCCCCGGCCAGGTCGGCGTGCTCGCCGACGGCGTCCACCCGTCCCTCGTCGAGGACGACGATGCGGTCGGCGTGCCGGACGGCGTCCAGCCGGTGTGCGACCACCAGGACGGTCCGGCCGTCGGCGGCGTTCAGCAGTTCTCGGACGATGTCCGCCTCGCGGCGTTCGTCGACGGCGCTCGTGGCCTCGTCCAGGACGAGTACCGGGGCGTCGGCCAGCAGGGCCCGCGCGAGGGCGAGCCGCTGGCGCTGCCCGCCCGAGAGGGTGGCGCCGCGTTCGCCGAGGACGGTGGCGTAGCCGTCGGGGAGGGCGGTGATCTCGTCGTGGACGCCGGCGACGCGTGTCGCACGGGTCAGGTCGTCGTCCGTGGCGTCCGGCCGGGCCAGGCGCAGGTTGTCGGCGATGGTGGCGTGGAAGAGGTACGTCTCCTGGGAGACGACGGCGATGCCCTGCCGCAGCGAGTCGAGCGCGTACGCGGTCGTGGGGCGCCCGTCGAGGGTGATCCGGCCCGCCTGCGGGTCGTGGTGGCGCAGGAGCAGGGCCAGCAGCGTGGACTTGCCCGCGCCGGACGGGCCGACGATCGCGGTCGTCCGTCCCGCCTCGGCGGTGAAGGAGACGCCGTCCAGCGCGGGCGCCGGCGCTCCGTCGTAGGTGAAGAGGACGTCGTGGAAGCGCAGTTCGGGCGGTTCCTGCCAGTGCGCGGGTGCCGTTCCGGTGTCGGGGACGGCCGGCTCGGCGGTGCGCAGGGCCGCGAGACCGTCCGCGGCCGACGCCCCCAGGTATCCGGCGTGCCACTCGCGGGCCAGGTCGCGGACCGGCCGGAAGCACTCGGAGGCCAGCAGCAGCATCAGGTAGGTGCCGGTCGCCGTGGTGGATCCGGTGACGGCCGACCAGCACGCCAGGAGCGCTGCGGCGGCGGTGCCGCCCTGGATGGCGAGGTCGGTGATGCCGGTGTCGACCAGGGACACCCGCAGTTTGGCGACGGTCGCCCGGTGCAGCGCCGCGGACCGCTCCTCCAGGCGTGCGCGGGTGCGCCCGACCGCGCCGGCGGCACGCAGGGCGGGCATGCCCTGCAGGGCCTCCAGGTAGTCGGCGCCCAGCCCTTCGTAGGTGTCCCAGTGCTCCTTGCCGCGGGCGGCGAGGAGCCGGTCCCAGGCGCGCGGCCCGGCCAGGGCGAGGAGCAGCGCGGGGACGAGGCCGAGGAGGGCCCGCGGTTCGACCACGGCCAGGGCGCTCAGGACGAGGGGCGGCACGGTGAGGGTGATCAGGAGCTGGGGCAGGTAGCGGGAGACGTAGGCGTCGACGCCCTCCACCCCGTCGACGAGAGTGGTGCGGACGGCTCCGGCCCGCGCGGTGGTCAGGTGAGCGGGACCCAGCCGGCCCAGGTGGGCCAGGAGTTCGTCCCGCAGGGCCACCCTGACCCGGGCCCCGGCACGGGTGGCGGTGCGCCGCTGCCACACGGCGAGCCCGGCGCGCGCGGCGACGACGGCGAGCACCGCGGCCAGCAGCCACGGGAGCCGTCCGGTGTCACCGCGGGCCAGGCCTGCGAGCCCGAGGGCCAGCAGTGCGGCCTGTGCCAGGTGGGTGAGGGTGACGGCGCCCTGCAGGAGAGTGGCCGCCAGCAGGGGGCGCCGTGCGCGCCCTGCGGCGCGGCGCAGTTCGGGGTGGACGATCATGTGGGGTTCTCCTCGTCGGCGTGACGGGTGCCGAGGGCCAGGGCGTGCACGACCCAGTCCCGGTCCGGCGCGGCGCAGAGGGCGGCGACGAGGTCCACCGGGCGGTCCTCACGGAGGTCTTCCACGGTGGCCCTCACATGTGCGGCGGAGGCGCCAGCGTGAAGTCCTCCGGCGCGCTCGGCGCGGTCGTGCGCCATCCGCGGGCGACGGCGGCCTCGGCGAGGCGCGGGCAGTCGAAGTAGCCGAAGGCGGCGGGGGCGTTGGGCAGGAGTCCGGAGACGAGGACCCGGGCGACGCGCGGCGAGGTCTCGGCCACGTCCTCGGTGGTGAGGTCGAAGGTCATGACACGGTGACCGCCCGCGCGCAGCGTGCCCTCCAGCCGCTCCCGGCTGCCGGTCTCGACCGCGTCGACGGACACGGTCCCGAGGGCGGGCGCGGTGAAGCGCCGGGCCTCGGCCGCCATCCGTTCGTCCAGCCCCACCTGCACGTGCGCCCCCGGGTCCCGCACGTGCTCGAACTGCTCGCCGCACACATCGAGATAGCGGCCGTCGGCCCGGTGCTCCAGATACAGCCCACGTGCCGGCAGCCCGGCCTCGACGGCCTGGAACACCCAGCCGTCGGGGTCGGTCAGGCCCTGGGTGAGGACCCAGGTGTGGACGGCTTCGAGGACAGCCTTGCGGGCGGCCTCGGCCGGGTCGTACTCGCAGGCGAACCCGGCGGCGCACAGACCGAGACGCGGGTCGTGGACGAGTGCGGCCGTGCAGGGGGCGAACTCCGAGCGCATCTCGACGATGTGGACGTCGAGCGCGGAACCGGCCGGTTCGCGGTGAGCGGGCGTGGCGGCGAGCCGACGGGACCGGACGTGCGCCGAGGTGACGTCTCCGGGAGCGGCGGCCACCGGCTCGACGTACGCCTGCCAGCCCTCGCGGTGGCAGCGCAGCCACGCGACGCCGTGCTCGGGCAACCGATCGGCGGCGTCCCACCACCCGTCCGGCACAGGTCCGTCCAGGCACCACACGACCGCGGAGGGGTTTCCGTCGAGCAGGTCCTCGATGCCCACCGGTGATCCGTCGGAGGCGGTCACGGCCGAAGTCGTGCGCGGTCGCGCGCCCAGGGCGGCCAGCTGTGCGGCGAGCGGTTCGGTCAGCACCGGGTCGCCGAGGATCCGGATGTCCCGGCGAGCGGCGGGCCACAGCGAGGGCCACGGCCCTTCCGTCAGACAGCCGACTTCCTCGAACGCCCGCACCACCCACTCCAGTTCCTCGTCCACTGGGGCTGTGGCCCCCTCGGTGAGCAGGGAGAGCAGGGCGTCCTCGTCCGCGTCTCCTGTCCTGACGCTGAAGAACTCCCCTTCCGGGGTACGGACGGCGAGCCCTCGCCCGGGCACGGCGACGCCCTCGGCACCGGGGACCAGTCGGCTGCGGGGCACGGCGTTCCTCCTGTCGACGGTGGCTGGGACGGGCGTGGGCGGTGAGGCCCTCGCTCACTCCTCGGTGTCCTCGAAGGGGTTCTCGACGAGCGCCGTGATCACAATCTAATGAATCTGATTTTCATATTCTAGAGCGGGGAGGGGGTGATCCGGGTAACACACCGGCCAGCCGCCCTCGGGGTCCCGGCCGACCCGGCCGGCCACCTTCAGCACGTCCGCCAGCAACCGCGGTGTCACGACCTCCTTCGGTGTTCCGTCGGCCACCACCCGGCCGTCGCGCAGGGCGACGACGCGTTCGGCGAACCGGGCGGCGTGGGCCAGGTCGTGCAGCACCATCACCACCGTGAGCCCGCGTTCCTCGCGCAGGCGAACCACGGTCTGCAGCACGTCGAGCTGGTGGTGCAGGTCCAGGTAGGTGGTCGGCTCGTCGAGCAGGAGAACGCGGGTGTCCTGGGCGAGCGCCATCGCGAGCCGGACACGTTGCCGCTCACCGCCGGACAGCGCGTCGACGTCACGGTCGGCCCACTCCTCCACCCCGACGTCGCGCAGCGCCCGGTGCACGACGGGGTCGTCGCCCTCGCGCAGCATGCCCAGCGGGCCGCGGGCCGCGTACCGCCCCTGACGGACGAGGTGGCGCACCGTCATACCCGGCACGGCCGGAGCGGACTGGTGCAGCAGCGCCACCCTCCGTGCCGTGGCGCGTCTGGAGAGCCGGGCGAGGTCGTCCCCGCCGAGCAGCACGCGCCCTTCGCCGGGCTGCAGCAGCCCGGCGGCCAGCCGCAGCAGGGTCGACTTGCCGCAGCCGTTCAGGCCGATGAGGGCGGTCAGTTCGCCCGGACGGACGGTCAGGTCGACGCCCCGCAGCACAGGCCGTCCGGGGTAGCCGAAGTGGACCCCCTCGACGTGGATCCCCACGGACTCGGTCATGCTCTGTCCTTAAGTCGACTTCAGAACGTACGGTTCGGCGTGCGGCGCACGACGACCAGCAGCAACGCGGCGCCGAGACAGGCGGTGAGCGCCCCGACCGGCAGCGTGAGCCGTCCCGAGTCGAGCACCGCCGCCAGCAGCCGCGAGGACAGCTGCGCCGCCGCGTCCGCCCCGCACACCACCACCGCGCCCGTCAGGGCGGCACCGGGAAGGCTCCTGCGCAGGTCCGCGCCGAAGACGGCCACGGCCAGATGCGGGACGAGCAACCCGACGAAACCCAGCGCCCCGACGGCGGCCACCGCGCCCGCCGTCAGCGCCACCGCACACAGCAGGGCCAGGGTCCGGGCCGGGCGGGCGGAGAGGCCGACGGCGAGGGCGATGTCGTCCCCGCAGCGCAGCAGGGTCAACGGCCCCGCCAGCAGCCAGGCAGCGACCCCCCAGACCAGCGCCCACGGCCACAGCAGGTGCCAGTGCTCCCACACCCGGCCCTCCGTGGTGCCCACCAGCCACTGCACCACACTGCCGAGTTCGCCCGGCTCCACGAGCAGCACCATGGCGGTGAGCCCGCCGAGCACCGCCGACACCAGCACCCCGTGCACGGCGGTCTGCGCGGGATCACCGCGCCCGCGGCCGGCGAGCAGCCACAGCAGCGCCGCTCCGGCACACCCGCCCGCGCACGCGGCGAGGACCACCGCCAGGGGCGAGTCCCACCCGGCGAGTCCCAGGGCGGTCGCGGTGACGGCGCCGAGCACCGCCCCCGGCGTCACGCCCGTCACCTCCGGCCCGGCCAGGGGATTGCGCAGGGCGGACTGCAGGACCAGCCCCGCCACGGCCAGGCAGGCGCCCGCACAGAGGGCCACCAGCAGCCTGGGCAGGCGCAGCTGGAACAGGATGTGGCGTTCCGTCGCGTCACCGCCCCCGTTGAGGACGTCCCAGACCGCGCCCGGGGACATGCCGCGTCCGGCCACCAGTTCCACGCCGGCGCACACGGCGGCCAGTGCCGCGAGCGCCGTGAAACGCCGGGTCATCGTGCGTCCTCCACTCCGGTCGTCCTGAGAGCGCGCGAGGGGGTACCGCCGGGCCCGCCGCGCCCGGGGCCGCCCTCGCGAGCCTGGTTCGACGTCCCGGCGCGAGGAACCTCGTCCGCCGCGCCGGAAGCCGTCCTCCGCGGTCCGGGCAGCGGCTCGCGCGCCGCGGCCGGAGCGGCCGGTCCACGCCGGGCGGCCCGGCGGCGGCCGCCCGACCGCATCAGCGCGACACCGGCCGGCACCCCCAGCAGGGCCGTCCAGGCACCGGCCGGCGTCTCCACGGGCGCCAGCGCCAGCCTGGCCGGGACATCGGCGACCGTCACGACGACAGCGCCCCAGGCCGCGGACCACGGGAGCCAGCGCACCGCCCCCGCCGTGGGATCGAACCAACGGCTCAGGTGCGGAGCGAGGAACCCCACCCACGCGACGGGCCCGCACACCGCCGTCACCGGGGCGATCAGCACCACGACGATGGCCAGCGCGGCCAGCCGGGCGCGATGGGCGCGCACACCCAGCGCCTCCGCGTCCTCGTCACCCAGCCGCATCACCGACAGCACCGGCGCGCACAGCACGAGAGCGGGCACCGCGACGAGCAGCCACGGCCACAGGCCCGTCACGTCTTCCCACGTCCGGGCGGAGAGGGAACCGAGCAGGTAGCGGTAGATCAGCTGGAGGTCGAGCTGGTCGGCCATGACCATCAGGACGAGCAGCGCGGCCTGCAGTGCGGCCGCCACCGCGGCACCGGTCAGCAGCACGGCGGACGGGCTGCGGCCCAGCCCCGCGACGAACAGCGTCAGCCCGCCGCCGAGTGCGGCGCCGCCGATGGCCGACAGCGGCTGGACGGCGGCGGGCAGTGAGAGGGTCAGCACCAGCGGCGCGGCCACCCCGAGCGCGGCCCCGGACGACACGCCCAGCATCTCCGGCACCGCCAGGGGGTTGCGCAGCGCCTCCTGGAGCACCAGTCCGGCCGCCCCCAGACAGGCTCCGGCGACGAGCGCCAGCAGCAGGCGGGGCACGCGGAGTTCGGTCACGACGATCCCGGCGAGGGTGGTGTCCCCGTCCAGCACCGCGGCGACCAGCCGGTGCGGGGGGACGTAGGGGGTGCCGAGGCTGAGCGCGCAGACCGAGGAGACGGCCAGCAGTACGACCACCAGAAGCGGTTGCCACCTCCGCGCACCGCGCGACGGCCGCTGTCCGCCCGCCGCGGCACGATCGGCCGCGGTGGGCACCGAGAAGGACTTCCTCACCGCAGCGCGGCCGTGGCCTCGTCGAGGACGATGCCCAGCGAACGGGTGCCGCGCCCCTTGGCCCACACCTCTGAGTTCACCTCGTGGACGTCACCGTTCTTCACTGCCGGGATCTTGCCCCAGAGAGGGTTCTCGGCCAGCTTCTCCGACAGCTTGCCGTCCGCGTCGCCGAAGCTCATCGTCTCGACGAACAGCACGTCGACGTCCTGGGCGAGGATCTCCTCGAGGCTGTAACCGCCCTCCACACCGCGGGACTTCCACGGGTAGTCGGCGATCTTGGGGAACAGGCTGGCGGCCACGTCACCTTCCGGCGTCGCGACGCCGAAATTCTCGTCACTGCCGTAGATGACGAGCGCGGTCTTCTCGCTCGGGGCCTTCTCGGCCTCGGCGAGCTTCGTCCGGAAGGTCCGCTCCGCCTTCTCCCCCTCGGCGGTGCGGCCGGTGAGCGCGGCGACGTCGCGCAGGTACCCCACGCTGTCCTGCCACGTCTCGGGCTGCATGGCCCAGAACGTGGTGGCACCCTTGAGCGCCGGGGCGAGCTTGCCGTGGGTGTCCCCCAGGCCGATCACGAGATCGGGCTTGTGGGAGAGGATCGCCTCCACCTCCGGGGCGATGAATCCACCGGGGATGACGTCGACCTCCTCGGACTTCTCCTCCCCCAGGAAGTCGGGGTGGGCGAGCAACGCGCTGTTGGTGGCCGTCGGCACGATGCCCAGTTCCGTCAGGATGTCGTCGCACAGGGCGAACAGGCAGACGATCCGCTCGGGTTCCTTCTTCAAGGAGACCTCGACGCCGTTCGTGTCGGTCAGTTCCGTCGACGCCTTGATGGGTTCGACGGTCACCTCCGTCCTCGCCGCGGGCCCGGCCTCGTCACTCGCGGGTTCTTCGGAGGACGAGCCGCAGCCGACCAGGACGGAACCCACCGCCGCTGCGGTGATCCAACTGCGGACGAATCTCGACGGTGAGCGCAGCATCGATGCCCTCGCTTCTTTTCAGGTACCGGGAACGCATCGAAGATACATGATAATCGTTTTCACTAGACCGGTCTCCGGAGGATTCATGCCCGATGCCACACCCGTCCTGCTCGTCTCCGACCACGTGGCCGGATCCGTACACCTGCCGACCGTGCCGGACGGCGCCGTCACCGGACGCCTCACCGGCCGTCACCTCTCCGAGCACGCTGGGTTCCTGGCGCTGCCGGGAGGGCGGGTGGCCTGCGTCGACGACCGTCGCGGGGAGCTACTGGTGCTCGATCCCTTCGCCGGGAAACTCGTGGAACGCGCGATCCCGGTCGCCGTGCCCGCCGAGCACCTCGCCTGCGATCCGTCCCGTCGCCGACTGGTCGTCACCACCGACCTCGGCAAGAACAGCGAACCGTGGTCGGACCTGCCGACGGTCGTCGGCCTGGCCACCGGAGAGGCCGCGCGGGTACGCACGCGCGTCGGCGAACCGGGGGTGACGGTGCTGGGCGGCGGCGACCCGCTGGTCGTGCTGCGGCACCGGGAGCCCGACGCGCCGGCCGCCCACCGGTTCGCGGACCTCCTCGCGGCTCCGCCCGGCTGTCCTCCGGTCACACCTCGCGCGGTCCTGCCGCTGCCGGACGGCGGACACGGGGACGCCCGGGCACCCGGCTCGGGGCACGTGTTCGCGGCCACGGGCGAGGGAGTGCACCGGGCCCGGAGGAAGGGCGACGCACTCGCCGCCGAGGCGGTCATTCCGTGGGGATCGCCCGCCCGGGGCGGGTACCTCCGGCTCGACACCCGGCGGCAGGCGTGGTGGACCACGCTGCGCGGCGGCCCGGACCCGCTGCGACGGCCGGAGTGGACCAACCGGGCATGGCGCCACGATCCGGGAACGGGCCGCACGCTGCTCACGGACCTCGGTCCCGGACTCGTCTTCCGGCCGGCCCTCGCCCGGCGCCACACCGCCTTCACCCGTGTCCATCCCGACGGCGACGAGCTGATCCTCCTCGGCGCCGACGCCGTCGTCCGCCGCTCCCCGCTGCCGGCCATGGACGGTGATCCCGTGGGGCGGTGACGGCGTCCCCTCGCGGTTCCTCGCACATCACATCCGGGGAGGCGACGCGCTCGCCCTTGCGGTCGAGGACGACGAGTTCAGTGGTGCCGCCCCGAGCCGGGGTGCGCGAGTGTGGGGGAAATGAGGGCGTGCGCAGGCGCGACACCAACCACCGGGAAGATCGGGGACAGAAGGTGCCGCGCGGGCCGCTCTATATCCGCAGGAGTTGGGGTCGGGAAAGGTCGGGCGGCGCCCGACTGCCCTCGGCCGACTCCAGCATGCTGCCGCTCCGAGCGACAGCGGCGGGGACGTCTGTGAACGCGGCGCTCAGTGCCGGTGGGGTGCAGGAGGAACCGACGCCGGTGGCCGCGCACACCTGTGGGGCCCTCCTCTCACAAAGCCGAGTTGCTGGACGGACAGGTGTCGGTCGTCGCCGGCCTTCCGGGGGTGTTGGGGATCGCGGAGGACGACTGGACGGCGTTGGGTACGGCGGAGTTCCTGCGGACCTGGGTCGGGCACCCCGCCTTCCGGCTGGTCGAGCAGTCCGGACGGATCCGCGGCGGAGGTGGTGCGGTGACCTGGAACGTTCGCCATGTCGCCTGATCATGCGGCGAGAGCGGATCGGCCGCCCCAGCGGATGTCTCTCTCGCTGTGGGTGCGGGCGTGTTTCCTGCGCTCGGCTGCCAGGACGTCGGGTGGGATGTGGCCGGTTCCCGTCACCGGGTCCATCGCGTCTGTCGGCTCCATGACGGATCCGCCATGGGTCATGGAGTGCACGGCACGGCCGGCGTGCGCCGTGGAGGCCGAATGACGCGTGTCCGCCGCCGGACATCCGGCCCTTCCATGCCGCCTCCTCGCTTCCTCCCAGCAGTCGGACGGAAGAGGTGGTCGGTTCCCGGAGGGGCGAAGAGGCCGCAGGAATGCCGGGCTTCGCCTCCCTGCCGCCTGACGGCAGGGAGGGCGGCTCTCCGAACGTCGGGCAGTCGGTCGAAATGGCCCCGGGTTCAGGAGCCGAGGCGCCTCAGGTCCGCCGCGAGTGAGCTGACGGCCGCGGGGTTGCGCGGGCTCTCGACGAGGTCGACGTAGTCGAGGGTGACGATCCGGTCGTTCTTGACGGCGGAGACGTTCGCGAGCGGCTTGTAGGACGTGAGGAACTTTCGCTTCTGTTCCGCGGTGGTGTCGCCGTAGTCGTTGATCACGATGACCTCGGGGTCGCGGGCGACGACCGTCTCCCAGCCCACGGTGGTCCAGCTGTCCTCGATGTCCTTCATGATGTGGTCGCCGCCGGCCTTGGTGATGATGTCGTGGGGTCCGGCGAAGGCGCCGGACGTGAGCGGCTTGTCCTCCCCGCTGTCGTAGAGGAACACCCTCGGCCGGTCGGCCTCCTTCGGAGCCTTCGCCTGTGCTGCGGCCACCTGCTCCCGGAACGAACCGATGAGGGTTTCGGCCCTGTCCTCGACGTCGAACACCTCGCCCAGGTTCCGCAGGTCCGTGTACAGCGCGTCGAGCGGTGGCATCACGCCGCGGGCCTTGCCCTGTCCGTTGCGGCACGACTCACTGAGCAGGTACGAGTCGACGCCCAGGCGTCGCAGCGCGGCGGGCGTGAAGCCCTCGCCCTCGTTGAAGCCGTAGTTCCAGCCCGCGAAGACCAGGTCGGCACGGGCGTCCAGGACCAGCTCCTTGTTGATCCGTTCCTTCGAGAGCCACTCGGTCTTCCGGTAGCCGTCCTTCCACGGCACCTTCGCGAGGTCTCCCTTGTCGTCGGGCATGACGTATCCGGCCATGTGGTCCTCGAGACCGAGGGCGAACATGATCTCGGTGATGCCCACGTCGTTGGTGACCACGCGCTGCGGAGCCCTCTCGAACGTCTTCTTCTCACCGCAGTTCTCGATCGTGACCGGATAGTGGCTGCCGGACGCCCGGGCGCCGTCCCCCCTCCCCTCCTCCGACGAGACGTCCGCCCCGCAGCCGGTGACGGTGAGGGCCAGGACGAGGGCGAGGGCGGCGGGGCGTGCGCGGTTCGGCATGGGACGGTGACTCCTTCGAGGGGACCGGGGAGGGGGCTACGGGGAGGGGAGACGGTCGAAGAGCAGTTGGACCGCGCCTGTTTCGGGGTGGGGGACGCGGTGCGCCCGGACGCCGAAGACGTCGGCCAACAGGGCGGGCGTGAGGACGTCGTGGGGGGCGCCGGAAGCGGCGATCCGCCCGCCGTCGATGACGTGGAGGACGTCGCAGTGGAGCGCGGCGAGGTTGAGGTCGTGCAGCGCGGTGAGCACGGTCAGCCCGCTGGCCCGGACCAGGGAAAGGACCTCCAGCTGCTGGGCGATGTCCAGGTGGTTGGTGGGCTCGTCCAGCACCAGGACCTGCGGCTGCTGGGCGAGTGCACGGGCGATCAGGACCCGTTGCTTCTCGCCGCCGGAGAGCGTGAGGAAGCCCCGGTCGGCCAGGTGGCCGACGCCGACTCCGTCCAGTGCGGCGGCACACGTGCGCCGGTCCTCGTCGGTGTCCCGGGCCACCGCCCCCTGGTGCGGCAGCCTGCCCATGGCCACGACCTCGGCCACCGTGAAGTCGAACTCCGCGACCGCTTCCTGGGGAAGGGCGGCGAGCCGGCGTGCGCTCTCGCGCGTGTTCATGGCCAGCAGGTCGTCGCCGTCCAGACGTACCGCACCGGCCGTGGGACGCAGGGCCCGGTAGACGCATCGCAACAGGGTCGACTTACCACTGCCGTTGGGTCCGACGAGTCCCACCACCTGGCCACTGCCCGCCCGCAGTGAGACGTCCTCCACCACCCGCGCGCCGGAGATCTCCACGGTGACCGTGTCGATGTCGACCCGCATCACACGCCTCCGAAGGTGTAGGCGCGGCGGCGCATGAGCAGCACGAAGCAGGGCACGCCGATCGCGGCCGTCAGTACGCCCAGTGGCAGTTCGGCGGGGGCGAGCACCACGCGCGACAGGATGTCGACCCAGACCAGCAGCACGGCGCCGGCCAGGGGCGCGACGGCCAGCAGCCGGCGGTGGTCCGCCCCGACCAGCATCCGGGCGGCGTGCGGAACCATCAGGCCCACGAAGCCGATCGCTCCGCTGACCGCGACCACCGCCCCGGTGACGGCGGCGGTCGTGAGGAAGAGTTCCTTGCGCAGCCGCCCGGGGTCCACTCCCAGTGCGGCAGCGGTCTCGTCGCCCATCGCCAGGGCGTTCAGGCGCCGGGCCGACCATCCGAGGTGGACGAGGCCGCCGAGCACCGCGCCCGCGGCGATCGGTACGGAGGCCCAGCTCGCGCCGCCCAGACTGCCGAGCAGCCACATCATCGCGGAGCGGGCCGCTTCACCGTGTTCGGCGGCGAAGACCATGAACGTGGTCACGGCGGAGAAGCCGTAGTGCATCGCGGTCCCGGTCAGCAGGAGGCGGAGCGGTGTCAGTCCCCGCGGGGTCCGGGCGATCGCGTACACCAGTGCCATGGCGGCGAGCGCGGAGAGGAACGCCGCCGTGGACAGTGCCCAGACGCCGAGTGCGCCGAAGGCGCCGAAGATGAGCACGGCGTTGGCTCCCACGCCCGCGCCGGAGGAGATGCCGAGGACGAACGGGTCCGCGAGCGCGTTGCGGACCATGGCCTGGACGCCGACACCGACGGCTGCCAGACCGGCGCCGACGACCGCCGCGAGCACGGCGCGCGGGAAGCGCAGTTCCCACACGATGGTGTAGGAGGAGACCTCGTCCGGGGCGATGGCCCCACCGGTCAGCCCCGCCCAGAGGTAGTGCAGTGCCTCGCTCCACGAGAGTCCCGACGCCCCGATGCCCGCCCCGCAGGCCAGGGAGACGGGGAGCGCGACGCACAGGCCGGTCACGAGCAGGGGCAACGGGACGCGCCGGGGTGGTGGGGGCCCGCCGCTCGTGGTGCGGTGCGGTACGGCGGGTATGCGGTCGCGGAGCGTGGCCACAGGCGGATCGCTTTCGCCTCGGGCCGTGCACCTACGTGATCGAAGGAGCGGCTCCGGGCGCCGGGCGCCGTACGCAGCGCCCTCTCGCAGTCCACGGCGATTGACAGGAGCTTCACCACCGCGGGTAATCGGGCTCACGGAACCCCGTACGGGACTCCGCCTACCGTTGCGGGTCAGCGCCGGACTTCGACCGGACTTCCCCCGCGAGGCGCTTGCAGCTTAGCGTGTGCCGCGGCACAGGCGTTCGGTCTGGGCCGCGTGGTCGACGCCGGTCGCTCCGGGGCTGCCGCAACAGCAGTCGCGGCACACGACGATGCGGCACGGCACGGGGCCGGTCGCCGTTCCGGTCCGGGCGCCGTCAGTCGTTCGTCCGGTCGGCGTTGTGGGCCTGCGGTGCCGTCCCTCTCTCCGGGGAGATCCGCCCCGGTGGCCCGTCGGGGAGGCGACCGCGTGAGTCTCCTGGCTCCCGGGTCGATGCTCGTCCCGGCCTTCCCACCCGCTGCCGGGCAGTGGCCTGTCGGGAATCGCTCGCCGATCACAGGGGCGGGACCGCGCCGGATCCACACCGGCTTCCTCGTCCGCCGTCACCCTGTCGCCGGCCGTCATCCCCTCCCGGGACACCGTCCCGCCCGCCCCGTTCCGGCCGTCAGTCCGTCTCCTGGGCGTGCGGGGCCGTCGCGGGCGGATGGGTCGGACGGTCCCGTCCGCCGTCACGGCCGGACACCACCACGATGACCAGCCCGACAAGGACGGCTCCGGCGACGACCCGTCCGACCGCGCGCGCCCACCAGGCCGGACGGGCCGCGCCCACGCCTCCCTTCGGCGGGCCCAGCCGTTCGGCCCGCCGGGCAGGTCTCAGCAGACGCAGCAACAGCAGTGCGGCGACCGGCAGTTGCAGCAGCCACAGCACGGTGCGCGGCCACTCTCCGTACCAGACGTTGGTTCCGTACAGCAGTGTGTGCCACACGCTCAGCACGTAGACGACGATCACGAAGCGGTGCAGCCGTCGCCAGGTGTTCGCTCCGATGCGGTGCCGGACGTAGAAGAGCAGCCCCAGCGGAACCGCCAGGTAGAGGGCACCCTGTCCGAGCGGGATGGCGATCCTTCCGGTTCCGGAGTCGTACCAGCCCGGCACGAAACTGTCGGCGAAGCCCACCCACAGCCGTTCCGCCCAGTCCACCTTCGTCTCGTAGCGCACGAGTTCCGCGGCGAACATCAGCGCGTGCGCGGACATCAGCGCCGTCGTCGTCAGGCTCGTGGTGCGGTGCCAGCGTTCCAGCACCTGCCGGGAGACCGGCAGCCGGGCGGGGCGCGGCCCCGACAGCAGCAGGCCGAGCATGACCGTGCCCCAGGCCCACAGCAGCCCCGACCACCCGAACGCCTGGCTGAGCAAGTACATCCAGTAGGTGCCGGGATCGTCCATGAACGGCATGACCGCGACCGTGTCCGACGCACCCGACTCCATGCGCGCCCACAGAAGCGCGAACACGAGCGCCGTGACCACCACCGCCGCGGCGGCGTCGGGCAGGGCGGACCGCAGGTCGCCGCGGAGCGCGACACGGTCGCCGGGAGGCCGTTGCCGTCCGGACGATGCTGCCCCGTCTTCGTCCGGACTCGCGTCTGACAGCATCAGGGGCCTCCCGTGCACGGAGCACCGCAGCAACGGTGCGCATGTGGCGTCAGGCAGCAAGTCTGGCTGAGGGGACGGCGAACCACCGAGGCGGTATCCGGCCAGAGCCGCCGCGAAGACCGCACGGGGCACATCTGATCGCCTGTCCCCTCCACGTGCAGGACAGCCGCCGACGCCCCCTGTCGCGGGACCGGACCGTCGTGACGCCCCCACCGGGCCGTGCCGATCGCGAGGGTCGTCGCCACCGTGGCGGCGACCCTCGCGATCATCAGCGATGTCTTCGTGCAGGCCTTGTCAGGCGCGGGTCCAGCGTTGGTTGTTGCCGTTCGAGCAGGAGTAGAGCTGGATCAGGGTGCCGTTGGCGGTGCCGCCTCCGACGGCGTCGAGGCAGAGGCCGGACTGGACGCCGACGATGGATCCGTCGGTGTTGAGGCGCCACTTCTGGTTGTCGCCGCCCCAGCAGCTGTAGATCTGGACCTTGGCGCCGTTGCCGGTGCCGGCGGCGTCCAGGCACTTGTTGCCGTAGACCCTGAGCTCACCGGCGTCGGTGTACGTCCACTGCTGGTTGGTGTCGTTGTGGCAGTCCCACAGCTGGAGCTGGGTGCCGTCGGTGGTGCTGGCGTTGGGCACGTCCAGGCAGCGGCCCGAACCGACGCCCTTGATCGTGTTGCCGTCCGCGGGGGGCTCCGAAGTGTCGCCGCCGTTGAGAGCGTTGAGGACGGCGGTGTACGCGGGCTTCTTGCTGCCGTCGTTGTTGAACAGCAGCGGCGTGTCCCCCGATCGCCAGGAGTCGCTGTCGCGCACACCCCAGACGGTGACGCCGAGGCAGCGGGAGACGGCCAGGCAGTCGTTGACCACGTTGGCGTAGGTCGTGGACGAGGCGCCCTGGATGTCGAGTTCGGTGACGGCCACGTCGACGCCGAGGGCGGCGAAGTTCTGCAGGGTGGTGCGGAAGTTGCTGTTGTAAGGGCTGCCGCTGTTGAAGTGCGACTGGAAGCCGACGCAGTCGATCGGCACACCGCGCTGCTTGAAGTCCCGCACCATGTTGTACATGGCCTGGGTCTTGGCCCAGGTCCAGTTCTCGACGTTGTAGTCGTTGTAGCAGAGCTTGGCGGACGGGTCGGCGGCGCGCGCGGCGCGGAAGGCGACCTCGATCCAGTCGTTGCCGGTGCGCTGCAGGTTGGAGTCGCGCCGGGCCCCCGAACTGCCGTCGGCGAAGGCCTCGTTCACGACGTCCCACTGCGCGATCTTGCCCTTGTAGTGGCTCATCACGCCGTTGATGTGGTCGATCATCGCCTGGCGCAGCTGGCTGCCGCTGAGGCTCTGCATCCAGCCGGGCTGCTGGGAGTGCCAGGCCAGGGTGTGGCCGCGCACCTCCTTGCCGTTCTGCACCGCCCAGTTGTAGACGCGGTCGGCGGCGCTGAAGTTGAACTGACCCCGCTGCGGTTCGGTGGCGTCGATCTTCATCTCGTTCTCGGCCGTCACCGAGTTGAACTCACGGTTCGCGATCGACGCGTACGTCGAGTCGCTCAGCCTGCTCCCGGCGATGGCGACGCCGAAGTAGCGGCCGCTCTGCGCCGCCGCGGCGCCGAGCGTGCTCTCGGCGGCTTGAGCGGGCGGCGGCGCGACCAGTGCGGCGACCGTACCGAGGACGCCGGCGACCAGCGCCAGCAGCAGAACGCGGATCTTCCGCCGGACACCGGGTCCGGGAAGGGCATGAGAGCCCATTGCTGTGCCTCCGAGGTAGGTAATGACGGGATCACCGGACACCGCGGTCATGGGGCCCGGGAGGATCTCAACCGGCATGGACGGGCCCGGTCGGCCGCCGAGTGACGTACGCCGGGCGGCAGCGGTCTTTCGACGCAGACACGGGGTACTCCATCGCGGCTCAGCCGGGAGGCCGTCACGTGGCGTCGCACACCTCTCCTACCGCACGGAGGGTCGGGACGCGTCGGTGCGAGCCTCACCGGGACGAAAAACGGGGTGGCGCAGGTGCTTTGGCGTGCGGATCCGTCGTGCAGCTGTGCGCGGCTCTGCAGTGCGGCACAGTCTGCCCGGAACCAGCACGGTTCGAAATCTCGTACTGCGGTCGGTTTACCAGACAGGATGATTGAGGGGTTGACGGTGACTCGTCAACCCTCGTGAAGGAAAAGTTTCCACTTGTGTTTCGAAACTTTCGACACCTGGTCAAGGCGTGCGAATCCCTGAGCCGGCGAGCCATACCGCGAACCACCTGGGGATTTCTGGTCGACACAAGGGCTTGTCACACCCGGAGGGAGAAAATGCTTGCGGACATATCGGCGACAGGCCTTGACCGGAAGGCCCCGCCTTCCTAGCTTGTGGCGTCACAGAGCCGAGATCACTTCGAAACTTTCGTATCCCCTGCCCCGGCGCGGCTGCCGCTCCGCGGTTCATCGGCGGCACCTCACCCCGCCCCCAAGGAGGCCCTCTGATGTGGTTTCGCCACCCGTCCCCGGTCCGTCCAAGACGCTTACTCGGCGTCCTCGCGCCCTTGCTGCTGGTGGCCGCCTTCCTCGGCGCCCAGCCCGCCGAGGCCGCGACCGTGGACACCAACGCCTCGTACGTACTGGTCAACCGCAACAGCGGCAAAGCCCTGGACGTCTACAACATGGCGACCGGCGACGGCGCCCGCATCACCCAGTGGACCAGGAACGACCAGAACCAGCAGCAGTGGCAGTTCGTCGCTTCCGGGGACGGCTACTACCGCCTCAAGTCCCGCCACTCGGGCAAGGTGCTGGACGTCTACAACTGGTCCACCGCGAACGGCGGTTCGATCGTCCAATGGACCGACCTGAACGCCACCAACCAGCAGTGGCGGCTGGCCGACAGCTCGGACGGCTACGTAAGGCTCATCTCGCGCCACAGCAACAAGGCCCTCGAAGTGCAGGGCGCCTCCACCGCCGACAACGCGAACATCGTCCAGTACGACGACTGGGGCGGCACCAACCAGCAGTGGCAGCTCGTCAAGGTCGGCTCCGACACCCCCGGCTCGTGTGATCTCCCGTCGAGCTACCGCTGGACGTCGACGGGCGCGCTGGCGCAGCCCAAGCAGGGGTGGGTCTCGCTCAAGGACTTCACCGTCGCCCCCTACAACGGCAGACAACTCGTCTACGCCACCACGCACGACACGGGGACGAGGTGGGGTTCGATGAACTTCGGCCTGTTCACCAACTGGTCGGAGATGGGCTCGGCCAGCCAGAACGCGATGTCCAACTCGACCGTCGCACCCACGCTCTTCTACTTCGCGCCGAAGAACATCTGGGTGCTCGCCTACCAGTGGGGCGGAACCGCCTTCTCCTACCGGACGTCGAGCGACCCCACCAACCCGAATGGCTGGTCGTCCGAGCAGGTGCTCTTCTCCGGAAGCATCTCCGGCTCCGGAACGGGACCCATCGACCAGACACTCATCGGTGACGGCACGAACATGTACCTGTTCTTCGCCGGCGACAACGGCAAGATCTACCGGGCCAGCATGCCGATCGGGAACTTCCCGGGCAGCTTCGGCTCGACCTCGACAGTGATCATGAGCGATACGACGAACAACCTGTTCGAAGCCCCGCAGGTCTACAAGCTGCAGGGCCAGAACCGCTACCTCATGATCGTCGAGGCCATCGGCTCGCAGGGCCGCTACTTCCGCTCGTTCACGGCCACCAGTCTGAACGGCTCCTGGACACCCCAGGCCGCGACCGAGAGCAATCCCTTCGCCGGCAAGGCCAACAGTGGCGCCACCTGGACCAACGACATCAGTCACGGCGAACTGATCCGTACCAGCCCCGATCAGACCATGACCGTCGATCCCTGCAATCTGCAGTTGCTCTACCAGGGACGCAGCCCCAACTCCGGCGGCGACTACGGCCTCCTGCCCTATCGTCCGGGTCTGCTGACCCTGCGGCGCTGACGTCTCTGACGGCGCTGACGGCGCTGACGGCTCCTGACACCGGCAAGGCCGGCGTTGAGGTCGCGAGTGACGAAGGGGACGGGCCCGGGAAAACGGACGCCGGTCCGGCTCGGAAGCCGCTGCACACCGTGGAGCGGGGACCAGGAGCCGGACCGGCGATGACGCGGGCCGCCCCGCCGGGACGGCGGGCGTGATCGTGTACACGCGCCGCACGCGCTGAGCCGGCTTCCGGTCCGGCTCGGGGTCTCAGGGCGCGGCAGCCGCCGACAGGTCCGGCTGCTCCGCCCGCCGCCGCGGTGCCGTCCGTACGGCGAGCACCATGGTCAGGCCGCCGCCGGGTGTGTCCTCGACGTCGAGCGTGCCGCCGATGGCCTCGGCGAAGCCTCGTGCGACCGCGAGGCCGAGGCCGACGCCGGCACCTCGGGGTGAGTCGCCGTACCGCTGGAACGGCTCGAAGATCCGGCCCTTGGCCTCGTCCGGGACGCCGGGCCCGCGGTCGACGACCCGTATCTCGACCCGGTCGGCGATGGCGCTCGCGGCCACCAGCACCTTCTCACCCGGCGGGCTGTACTTGACGGCGTTCTCGACGACGTTGGCGACGGCTCGCTCCAGCAGCCCCCGGTCGACGTGGACCATGGGCAGCGTCTCGGGGATGTCCAGGTCGACGCTGTCCTCGGGGACCCCGCCCAGTCCCATGGGCACGACTTCGTCGAGGTCGGTCTCGCGGAGGATGGGGGTGACGGTGCCGGTCTGGAGGCGGGACATGTCCAGCAGGTTGCCGACCAGCTGGTCGAGCCGGTCGGCGCCCTCCTCGATGGCCTCCAGCAGCTCCGCCCGATCCTCCTCGGACCACTCCACGTCGTCGGAGCGGAGCGAGGACACGGCGGCCTTGATACCGGCGAGCGGAGTGCGCAGGTCGTGGCTGACGGCGGCGAGCAGCGCGGTCCGTATGCGGTTGCCCTCGGCCAGTTCCTCGGCCCGGCCGGCCTCGCGCCGCAGGCGTTGGCGGTCCAGGACGACTGCGGCCTGGGCGGCGAACGCGGCCAGCACACGGCGGTCGGCGGCCGGCAGCACCCTGCCGCGCAGGGACAGCGCCATGTGATCACTGACGGGGACGTCGACGTCCGCGTCCTCGGGGATCCCGGCGGGCCGGGGTCCCACGCTGCCGGCGCAGGTCCAGGGATCCGTCTCGCCGGTCCGCTCCAGCAGCGCCACCGACTCCATGCCGAAGGTCTCGCGGACCCGCTCCAGGAGCGCCTCCAGCGTGGTTTCGCCGCGCAGGACGTTGCCCGCCAGGAAGGAGAGGATCTCGGACTCCGCGCGCAGCCGGGCGGCCTGGTGGGTGTGCCGGGCCGCGAGGTCCACCACCGAGGCCACTGCCACGGCCACGCCGACGAAGACCACGAGGGCGACGATGTTCTTCGGGTCGGTGATCGTCAGGGTGTCCACGGGCGGGGTGAAGAACCAGTTGAGCAGCAGCGAGCCCACCCCTGCGGAGGCCAGCGCCGGGAGGAGCCCGCCCAGCAGGGCCGCCGCCACCGTCAGGGTCAGGAAGAGCAGCATGTCGTTGGCGAGGCCGACGTCCGCGGCGGCGCCGGTGAGGAGCCAGGTGAGCAGGACGGGACCGAGCACGCCGACCAGCCAGCCGCTGATCACCCGGGGGCGTCCCAGGCGTGCTCCGCGCGCCACCGGCAGTCCGCGGCCCCTGCCGACCGCGTCGTGGGTGACGAGGTGGACGTCGAGGTCGGGGCCGGACTCGCGGGCGACCGTGGCGCCGACGCCCGGCCCGAAGGCGTACTGCCAGCTCCTGCGCCGGGAGACGCCGAGGACGATCTGGGTGGCGTTCACTCCCCGGGCGAAGTCGAGGAGGGCGGCCGGGATGTCGTCGCCGACGACGTGGTGGAAGGTGCCGCCGAGGTCCTCGACCAGGGTGCGCTGGACGGCCAGCTCCTTCGGGGACGCGGCGGTGAGGCCGTCGCTGCGGGAGATGTAGACGGCCATGACTTCGCCACCGGCGCCCTTCTCGGCCAGTCGCGCGGCCCGCCGGATCAGGGTGTGTCCCTCCGGGCCCCCGGTCAGACCGACCACGATCCGCTCCCGGGAGCCCCAGATGGCCGAGACCTGGTGTGCGCTGCGGTACTCGGTCAGGTACGCGTCGACCCGGTCGGCCACCCACAGCAGGGCGAGTTCGCGCAGCGCGGTGAGGTTGCCGGGGCGGAAGTAGTTGGACAGGGCGGCGTCGACCTTGTCGGGCTTGTAGACGTTCCCGTGCGCCATACGGCGACGCAGCGCCTCCGGGGACATGTCGACCAGCTCGATCTGGTCCGCACGCCGTACGACCTCGTCGGGGACGGTCTCGCGCTGCCGCACCCCGGTGATCGCCTCGACCACGTCGCCCAGCGACTCCAGGTGCTGGATGTTGACGGTCGATATCACGTCGGTGCCGGCGGCGAGCAGTTCCTCGACGTCCTGCCACCGCTTGGTGTTGCGGGAGCCGGGCACGTTGGTGTGGGCCAGCTCGTCGACCAGGGCGACCGCGGGGGCGCGGCGCAGGACGGCGTCCACGTCCATCTCGGTGAAGGTGCCGCCCCGGTACTCGATCTCCCTGCGCCGCACCTGTTCCAGGCCGTGCAGCATCACCTCGGTGCGCGGCCGGTCGTGGTGCTCCACGAAGGCGACCACGCAGTCGGTACCACGCTCGATACGGCGGTGCGCCTCCGAGAGCATCGCGTACGTCTTGCCGACGCCGGGTGCCGCGCCGAGGTAGATCCGCAGTTTGCCGCGTGCCATGTCGTCCCTCGGTCAGCCTTCGAAGCGGTAGCCCATGCCGGGCTCGGTGATCAGGTAGCGGGGGTGGGAGGGGTCCTTCTCCAGTTTGCGGCGCAGCTGGGCCATGTAGACGCGCAGGTAGGTGCTCTTGTTGCGCTGTGAGATGCCCCAGACCTCCTGGAGGAGGTGCTTCTGGGTGACGAGTTGGCCCGGATGGGTGACCAGGATCTCCAGCAGGTGCCACTCGGTCGGGGTGAGCCGCACGTCCCGCCCGCCCCGGACGGCCTTCTTGGTGAGCAGGTCGATGGTGAAGTCGTCCGTCTCGATCAGCGAGGTCTCGGGGGCGAGCGGGATGTCCTCGGTGCGCCGGACGGCGGCCCGCAGCCGGGCCAGCAGCTCGTCCATGCTGAACGGCTTGGTGATGTAGTCGTCGGCGCCGGCGTCGAGCGCGGACACCTTCTCGCCGGACGACTGCCGGGCGGACAGGACCAGGATCGGCGCCCGGGTCCAGCCCCGCAGGCCCTTGATGACGTCGACGCCGTCCATGTCGGGCAGGCCGAGGTCGAGCAGCACCACGTCGGGCTGACGCGCGGCGGCGAGCCGCAGGGCCGTGGCTCCGTCGGGGGCGGCGTCCACGCCGTAGTGACGTGCCTGCAAGTTGATCACGAGGGCCCGCACGAGCTGCGGGTCGTCCTCCACCACGAGCACCCGGGTCATGGGTGGATCGCCTCTCCAGTCGTACGTCGGGTCGTGCGCGCCGGTCGGCAAGCCGACTTCATGACTGTGGGAGTCGGCGGGTCCGGCATGTCTCCGGAGCCGCCGAC
Source organism: Streptomyces sp. AC558_RSS880 (assembly GCF_019049255.1). Taxonomy (GTDB): domain Bacteria; phylum Actinomycetota; class Actinomycetes; order Streptomycetales; family Streptomycetaceae; genus Streptomyces. The sequence continues at coordinate 32,365 of NZ_JAGMUJ010000108.1, forward strand.
CCCCGTGGGATCGCATGACGTCCTCAGCTCCGGGCCAGGAGTTCCTCGAGGGCGATGTTGAGTTCGAGGACGTTCACCCGGGGCTCACCCATGAAGCCGAGCGTGCGTCCCTCGGTGTGCTCGTCGACGAGCTTTTGGACCTCGGCGACCGGCAGTCCGTTCCTGTCGGCGACCCGGTGGACCTGGATCTCCGCGTACTCGGGCGAGATGTCCGGGTCCAGGCCGGAGCCGGAGGAGGTCACCGCGTCAGCGGGCACCTCCGAGGGCTCGACCGTGTGGTCCGCGGTGGAGTTCTCCTCGACGACCTCGGCCTTCGCCTCCTTCACCCACGTGATCAGCTCGGGGTTGTCGCCGGAACGGTTGGTGGCGCCGGACAGGATCAGCTCGTACTGGGTGTTGACCGAGTTCTCGCCCAGACCGTTGGCAGGCCGAGGCTGGAAGTGGTCCGCGCTGTAGCCCTGTTGGCCGATCAGCGAAGAGCCGGCCACCTTGCCGTCCGCCTCGATCTCCGAGCCGTTCGCCTTGTCGTTGAAGAGAGCCTGCGCCACACCTGTGACGGCCAGCGGATAGACGACGCCCGTGAGCAAGGTCAGCACGAGCAGCGCCCGCAGGCCCGCGCCCAGCAACCGCCCGGTGTTCACAACGGAGTTCTTCATGGTCCTTCACCCGATCCCGGGGATCGCGGAGATGAGCAGGTCGATGAGCTTGATGCCGATGAACGGGGCGATCAGACCGCCGAGTCCGTAGATCGTGAGGTTCCGCCGCAGCATGAGATCCGCGCTGACCGGCCGGTACCGCACGCCCTTCAGGGACAGCGGCACCAGCGCGACGATGATGAGCGCGTTGAAGATCACCGCGGACAGGATCGCGGAGTCCGGCGAGGACAGGCCCATGATGTCGAGCCTGTCCAGGCCCGGATGGACGGCCGCGAACAGCGCCGGGATGATCGCGAAGTACTTCGCGACGTCGTTGGCGATGGAGAACGTGGTCAGCGCCCCGCGTGTGATCAGCAACTGCTTGCCGATCTCGACGATCTCGATCAGCTTGGTCGGGTCGGAGTCGAGGTCGACCATGTTGCCGGCCTCCTTGGCGGCCGACGTACCGGTGTTCATCGCCACGCCGACGTCCGCCTGCGCGAGCGCGGGCGCGTCGTTGGTTCCGTCGCCGGTCATCGCGACCAGCTTGCCGTCGGCCTGCTCCCGCTTGATCAGGGCCATCTTGTCCTCGGGGGTGGCCTCCGCGAGGAAGTCGTCGACGCCCGCCTCCTCGGCGATCGCCCTGGCTGTCAGCGGGTTGTCACCCGTGATCATGACGGTCTTGATGCCCATGCGGCGCAGTTCCTCGAACCGCTCCCGCATGCCGTCCTTGACCACGTCCTTGAGGTGGATGACGCCCAGGATCCGGGCGCCCCGGTCGTCCTCGACGGCGACCAGCAGCGGCGTACCGCCCGCCCCGGAGATCCGCTCGGCGATCCCGTCGGCGTCCTCGGCGACCGTCCCGCCCCGCTCCTCGACCCAGGCGATGACCGAACCGGCCGCGCCCTTGCGGATCCTGCGGCCGTCGACGTCGACGCCCGACATACGGGTCCGGGCGGTGAAGGCGATCCACTCGGCGCCCACCAGTTCGCCCTGGTGGCGCTCGCGCAGGCCGTACCCCTCCTTGGCGAGGACGACGACCGAGCGGCCCTCGGGCGTCTCGTCGGCCAGCGACGACAGTTGCGCGGCGTCCGCGACCTCGGCCTCGGTGGTGCCCCGGACCGGCAGGAACTCGGCGGCCCGCCGGTTGCCGAGGGTGATGGTGCCGGTCTTGTCGAGCAGCAGCGTGGAGACGTCACCGGCTGCCTCGACCGCACGGCCGGACAGGGCGAGTACGTTGCGCTGGACCAGGCGGTCCATGCCCGCGATGCCGATCGCGGAGAGCAGGGCGCCGATCGTGGTCGGGATCAGGCAGACCAGCAGGGCGATCAGCACGACCATGGTCAGCTCCGTGCCCGCGTGGTCCGCGAACGGCGGCAGCGTGGCCACCGCGAGGAGGAAGACGATCGTCAGCGAGGCCAGCAGGATGTTCAGCGCGATCTCGTTCGGCGTCTTCTGCCGCGCCGCGCCCTCGACCAGGTTGATCATCCGGTCGATGAAGGTCTCGCCCGGCTTCGTCGTGATCCTGACGACGATGCGGTCGGAGAGGACCTTCGTACCGCCGGTGACCGCCGAGCGGTCACCGCCCGACTCGCGGATCACCGGGGCCGACTCGCCCGTGATCGCCGACTCGTCGACGGACGCGACACCCTCGGCGACGTCACCGTCGCCGGGGATGATGTCGCCGGACTCGCACACGACCAGGTCGCCGATCCTCAGATCGGTGCCTGGCACCCGCTCCTCACGGTCGCCCACGAGCCGGCGCGCCACCGTGTCGGTCCTGGTCTTGCGCAGGGTGTCGGCCTGCGCCCTGCCGCGGCCTTCGGCGACCGCCTCCGCCAGGTTGGCGAAGACGACGGTCAGCCACAGCCAGGCGCTGATCGTCCAGCCGAACCGGTCGCCGGGGTCCGTGAAGGAGAACACCGTGGTCAGCACGGACCCGATCCACACCACGAACATCACGGGCGACTTGATCTGGACCCGCGGGTCGAGCTTGCGGAAGGCGTCCGGGAGCGACTTGACCAGCTGCTTCGGATCGAAGAGGCCGGCGCCGACACGGCCTTCGGCGGGCCTGTGCCCGGTGGGGACGTCGCTGTGCGGCGCCCGGGTGGGAGTGGCTGTGGACATGGAGTCCTCTGACTTCTCTGTACGGGTGGTCATCACGCCAGCCCCTCGGCGAGCGGGCCCAGCGAGAGGGCGGGGAAGTAGGTGAGACCGGTGATGATCAGGATGGCGCCCACCAGCAGGCCGGTGAACAGCGGTTTCTCGGTGCGCAGGGTGCCCGCCGTGGCCGGCACCGGCTTCTGCTCGGCGAGCGAGCCGGCCAGCGCCAGGACGAACACCATCGGCAGGAAGCGGCCGAGCAGCATCGCGATGCCGAGCGTGGTGTTGAACCACTGCGTGTCCGCGTTCAGGCCGGCGAAGGCCGAGCCGTTGTTGTTCGAGGCCGACGTGTAGGCGTACAGGATCTCGGAGAATCCGTGCGCACCGCTGTTGGTCATCGAGTCGCCGGGGGTCGGCAGGGCCATCGCGAACGCGGTGAGGGTGAGCACGAGAGCCGGGGTGACGAGGATGTGACAGGCCGCCAGTTTGATCTCGCGGATGCCGATCTTCTTGCCCAGGTACTCGGGTGTACGGCCGACCATCAGGCCGGCGATGAACACCGCGATGACCGCCATGATCAGCATGCCGTAGAGGCCGGAGCCGACGCCGCCGGGCGCGATCTCGCCCAGCATCATGCCGAGCATGGTGATGCCGCCGCCCAGGCCGGTGAAGGAGGAGTGGAAGGAGTCCACCGCACCGGTCGAGGTGAGGGTGGTCGACACGGCGAAGATCGACGAGCCGCCGATGCCGAAGCGGACCTCCTTGCCTTCCATCGCACCGCCTGCGGCCTGGAAGGCCGGGCCGTGGTGGGAGAACTCGGTCCACATCATGAGCGCGACGAAGCCGAGCCAGATGGTGGCCATGGTGGCGAGGATCGCGTAGCCCTGCTTGACCGAGCCGACCATCAGGCCGAAGGTCCGGGTGATCGAGAACGGGATCAGCAGGATCAGGAAGATCTCGAAGAGGTTGGAGAACGGGGTGGGGTTCTCGAACGGGTGGGCGGAGTTGGCGTTGAAGTAGCCGCCACCGTTGGTGCCCAGCTCCTTGATGGCCTCCTGCGAGGCCACCGCGCCCCCGTTCCACTCCCGCGTGCCGCCCGTGAACTGGCCGACCTCGTGGATGCCGGAGAAGTTCTGGATCACCCCGCACGCCACCAGGACGACCGCGCCGACGGCCGCCAGCGGCACCAGGACGCGCACGACACCGCGTACCAGGTCGGCCCAGAAGTTGCCCAGCTCACCGGTGCGGGAGCGCGCGAACCCGCGCACGAGCGCCACGGCGACGGCCATGCCCACGGCCGCGGAGACGAAGTTCTGCACCGCCAGGCCGGCGGTCTGCACGACGTGGCCCATGGCCTGCTCGCCGTAGTACGACTGCCAGTTGGTGTTGGTCACGAACGACACGGCGGTGTTGAACGCCTGGTCCGGGTCGATCGAGGCGAATCCCAGCGAGCCGGGCAGGACACCCTGGAGCCGCTGGAGGGCGTAGAGGAGGAGGACGCCGGCCAGGGAGAAGGCGAGGACGCCGCGCAGGTACGCGGGCCAGCGCATCTCGGTGTCGGGGTCGGCGCCGATGCCCTTGTGGATCCACTTCTCGACGCGCCAGTGCCTGTCGGAGGAGTAGACCTCGGCCATGTAGGTGCCGAGGGGCTTGTGGGCGAGGGCCAGCGCGGCCATGAGCGCGAGCAACTGGAGCACGCCGGCGAGGACGGGACCCACGCCTCCCGCCGCGGTAGCAGCTGATGTCACCGTCAGAACCTCTCCGCGAAGATCAGGGCGAGGACGAGATGGCCCAGCAGGGAGACGGCCACGATCAGGCCGACGACGTTCTCGGCGGTCACAGCTTCGTCACCCCCTTGGCGGCAAGGGCCACCAGCGCGAAACCCGCGAGCACGGTGAAGACGAAGGCCAGATCGGCCATCGCGAACTCCTGGAGTGAGGTCGGTTGGAACGGACGATTAGAGGAAAGCGCCTCTTTGACCGGATCAGGCCGGTCGTTGACGTCTCCCTTACGGCGATGCCGCGACTTTGACGGAGTTCTTACGGCATCCGGTCGGAACCGGTGAGCAGGCCGCCCTGATGGTCGATGGCCCAGGTCACCAGGTCACGACACACCGGCTGACATCCGGAACCGCGCGAGGTCTTCGTCCTCTGTGGCGCACCGGAGCCCCGACCGTCGCCACCGCCCGGCCGGGACACCGCTCGGGTCGCCGCACGTGAACCTTCCCGTACAGAACGCGTCAGGACTGCTCCGTGACGGCCTTGCCTTCACGGAGCCGGCCATACGCTGCTCGGTGACGGTGTGTGGCATGCCGCACGGTGCCGCTCGCCCCGGGAGCCGGTGCGCCCTCCAGGACATCGGGCGGATCACCGCTGCCCTGCGCTCGGACTCGGTCTGTGGGCTGTTCCTGACCGTCCTCACCGTGGTGGCGGCGGAGTCGTGGCGCAGCGCGAAGGGGGCCTCGGACCTCGATGGTCTCCTCGCCGTTCGGCTGGCCAGCGGAGGCGGCTGGCCGGGCGCTCCCACGGACGGGAGCGACTCAGGGTCCGGCGGCCGGGATGCCGGGAGCGGGGCCGCTGGACCTCCGGGGACGAGGCGGAGGAGATCGGCCGTGGCGGGCGGCGGCGTCTCCCCCGGATCATCGCCGGCAGGGAGTGCAAGCGGCATCGGTCATTCCGTCGTACCCGCCCTTCCCGTCCGCCGCGACACACGGCCCACTGCGGCCGGAGAGCGAGCACCTGACCGTCCGGCGGCCGGGAGCCCGGCCGCCGGACGGGCGTTCAGCCATGCGTCACGACGCGTGACGCATGCAGGTCATCGGGTGTAGCGGATGGCCGGTCGGGCCGGCCGCTCCATGTCCTCTCCGATGAAGTAGCCGGTCCACGGCGGCTGGTTGTAGGCCACGTTCTGCCAGGCCACCCCGAGGCGGTACTGCGGATCGTGCATCAGGGTGCGCAGCCGCAGGTCCGTCCCGGCGGTCGTGGTGTAGACCCGGAGCGCCGACTCGTCCTGGGTGCGGTAGATGACTTCCTCGCGCCAGTCGCCGTACAGGTCGGCCTGGAGTACGGGGTTTCCCTTGGTCCAGTTGTTGGTGTAGACGCCCTCGGGCTGGAAGACGGTGTTCTGGGTGCCGGTCTTCCCGTCCCACTCGGCGACGTACGGCCGGCCCGCCGGGTCGGTCGACTCGCTGAAGTCGTGGTCGAGGATCTCCCGCAGGGGGTCGCCGTCCCACCAGATCATGTGGTTGGCCGACGGGATGGACGTGCCGAGCAGCGTGCCGTCGGCCGCCCTCAGTTCGCCCTCGCGCGAGTTCCAGGCGCCGGTCGCGGTGACCGCCCAGGCCTCCGCGCCCGGGTGGGCGGGGTCGATGTCGCCGGCTGCCGCGCGTCCGATGTCCCTGGTCGCGGGCATGTCGTAGAGGATCTCGCCGGTGGCCGCGTCCCGGAACGTCGCTCCGCGGTTGCCGGAGGCCGCCATCGACTCGTGGGCGGCGAAGACTTCCTGGCCGGGGCGGCTCGGGTCGAAGTCGGAGACGTGCAGGGAGTCGCCGTGGCCCAGCTTGGTGTTGTACAGCGGCGATCCGTCGTCGTCCAGGGTGAGCGAGCCGTAGACGATCTCGTCCTTCGCGTCGCCGTCCACGTCCGCGACCGCCAGGTTGTGGTTGCCCTGGCCCTTGTACTCGGCGCCCAGGTCGTCGGAGTCGAACGCCCAGCGCTGCTTCAGTTTCTCGCCGTCGAAGTCGAAGGCGGTCAGGGTGGAGCGGGTGTAGTAGCCGCGGGCGAAGACGACCGAGGGGCGTTCGCCGTCCAGGTAGGCGACACCGGCCAGGAAGCGGTCGGCGCGGTTGCCGTAGCAGTCGCCCCAGGCACAGGTGTCACCCCGCCCCGGGACGTAGTCCACGGTGTCGACGGCCGCGCCGGTCTTCCCGTCGAAGACCGTCAGGTACTCGGGGCCGGACAGTACGTGACCGCTGCTGTTGCGGTGGTCGGCCGCCGGGTCGCCGATCACGGTGCCGGTGCCGTCCACCGTGCCGTCGGCCGTCTTCACCGTCACCTCGGAGCGGCCGTCGCCGTCGAGGTCGTAGACCATCAGCTGGGTGTAGTGCGCCCCGGCGCGGATGTTGCGGCCGAGGTCGATGCGCCACAACTGCTCGCCGTCCAGGGTGTAGGCGTCGAGGTAGACGTTGCCGGTGTAGCCGCTGCGGGAGTTGTCGCGCGAGTTGCTCGGGTCCCACTTCTGGACGATCTCGTACCGGCCGTCCCCGTCGAGGTCGCCGACGCTCGCGTCGTTGAGGTGGTAGGTGTACGACTCTCCGGCCGGTGTGACGCCGCCGGCGGGCCGGTTGACCGGGATCTCCTGGTACTGCCGGGACCAGACGCCGAACCTGTCGGTGCGCTCGGTGACCCGGCTGCCGCGCAGGACCTCGACCCGGTAGACCGAGTCGGCGGTGCCGCGCGGGTCGGTGAGGCTGGTCGCGCCGCGGACCGGGGTGCGGGTGATGCGGCGGCCGTCCCGGTAGACGTGGAAGGCGACGCCCTCCGGGTCCAGGCCGAGCATCCGCCAGCCGACGAAGACGCCGTCCTCGGTCCGCACGGCGACCGGCGCCCGGTCGAGGTTCTCCATCTGGCGCAGCGGACGGTCGGGCCGGTGGTCGCCGGAGGCGGAGGCGGGACCGGTGAACGCGGTGGCGGCGAGGGACAGGACGGCGAGGCAGACGGCGATCGGCCGGAAGCGGGACCGGCCGGTCGCGGTGACTGCGGTGCGTCTGGCGTGTCGAGTGCCGGGAACGGTGGATTCCCTGCCCATACGGGTGCTCCTTTGCTCGCAGGACGAGAGGCCCTGCGGGATTGAATCGATTCATCAACCGGCCGTCCGAGTCTGGCAACGGCTGATCGACAGGGTCAACACTCGGGTCAGTGCGGTTAGTTGCGAAACATTGCGAGCGGTCCCCAGGAGTCGGACGTCGCGGTACGGCCGCACCCGATGGCGTCCGGTCACCCGACCATGCGCGCGCCCCGCACGCCTTCGGCGGTCAGGAGCCGGTCACCCGGCCGCCGGGTGCCTCCTGCGAACCGGGGTGGTGCGACGGTGTCGACGGCCTGCTCGCCGAAGGCTCCGTCGACGAGGCGTGAGCCCGTGGGGCGGGCGGGGCCGGTCAGGTCGTCGCCTGCCGCGTCAGCCGGGGAGCCGGCAGCTGCGGGCCGGGGATGTCCGTGCCACCGTCCAGTTGGACGAACAACGTGTTCACGGCGAGCCGGGACAGCTCGCGCGGCTGGGACGAGGTGGTCGTCGCGGACACGCGGAGGCCGGCGGCGAAGTCGTCCACGATGCCCCGCCGCGCGAGCCGCCCGATGCCCGCGTGCCCCTCGTCGGCGGTGATCAGCACCATGTCGTGGGCGTCGGGCGTGAGCCCCTCGACCGCGGCGAACAGCCGTTGCGCGCCGTCGCGAATCCGCGGATCGGCGCGCACGGGACGCACGGGACGCACCCGCGCGCCCGTCTCCCGCAGACTGCGCGCGGCGGACTCCAGCCGTTCGTCCTCGGCGTCGACCACGAGGCCGTAGCCGTGCTCGGCGAACTGCCGGGCCGGTTCGTATCCGATTCCGGCGGAAGCGCCGGTGATCAGGGCGAGAGACCGTGTGTCAGTCGTGCCGGCCGGGTGACCCGCGGGCGGATCGCCAAGTCCCGGCGACGGAGAGCGCGGCGGCGGCGCACCTGGAGTACCCGGCCGGGACCGTTCCGGGGCCTGGATCTGCGACTTCTCGTCCACACACAGCACCAGGGCCTTCTCCGGCGGGTCGAGGTAGAGGCCGACGACGTCACGGACCTTGTCGGTGAACAACGGGTCCGTGGAGAGCTTGAAGGTCCGCGTCCGGTGCGGGGCCGGGGCGAACGCCTGCCGGATCCGCGAGATCGCGGACTGCGACATGCCGGTGGCCGCCGCCGTCGACCTCGTCGACCAGTGGGTGGCGTTCTTCGGCTTCTCCCCCAGCGTCTTGACGACGACCCGCTCGACGTCCGCGTCGGTGATCTTCCGCGGGACACCGGGCCGCGGCTCGTCCGACAGGCCGTCCGGGCCGCGTTCGACAAAACGCCGCCGCCAGGTGCGGACCGTGTCCGCGGAGACACCCAGCCGGCGTGACACCTCCATGACCGAGTGCCCCTCGGCACACTCCAGCACGATGCTTGAGCGCTGGGCCAGCGCCCGGGCCGTCGTGCGGCGACGCACCCAGCCCTCCAGCACGGCCCGCTGGGCATCGGTCACCGGCAACGGCGGAATCCTCGGACCCGGACGACTCACACCCGACCAGCGACGAATCTCCGACTCAGGTCACTAGGACCGGCGGGGCACGGGGATCACATAGCGGCTGAAGAGCAGCTCGCGCAGAACGTCTTCGCCGCCTTCCACGAGGGAGACGTAGCGGATGTCGCGCATCAGCTTGCCGATGGGCAGTTCGTGCGTGTAGCCGAGTCCGCCGAACAGCTCGGAGCCCGCGCCGGCCACTTCCCAGCCGGCCTGGCCGCAGAACATCTTGGCGGTCAGGGCGGACTTCAGGGTGCCCTGGCGGTGGAAGAGGGCGGCGGCGCCGGGGTTCGTCATGATCGCGTCGTAGTCGCGGGCGGCGCGCAGACAGTGGCTCTTCATGACGTCGATCTGCATTTCCATCTGCCCGAGCCGCTGTGCGAACACGGGGCTCTCCATGAGGACGCCGTCGCGGAAGGGCTTGTTCTTGGCGTAGGTCATGCAGTGGTCGCGGATGCGGCGGGCCACCCCGATCGCGGTGGCCGCGATCAGGATGCGGCTGGCGTTGAGGCCGATCTCCAGCAGTCGCAGGCCGGAGCCGTCCAGGCGGTTCGCGGCGGGGACGCGGCAGCCGTTCAGGCTCACCTGGTAGGTGTGCGAGGCACGCAGGCCGATGACGTCCCAGCGTTTCACGACCTCGACGCCGGGGGTGTCGCGCGGGATCAGCACGGCGTGGTACGCCTCGGGGTCCTCGGCCGAGCGGGCGATGACGACGAGGAAGTCGGCGAAGTCGGTGTTGGTCGAGAAGAACTTCTCGCCGATGACGACGAGTTCGTCCCCTTCCGTCGCCACCACGGTCTCGATCTTGGCGAGTTCGCTGCCCGCGGCCCGCTCGCTGCCCAGCGTCGCGCAGAACGAGCCCCGGGCGGCCATGGGCGCGAGATGACGCGCCTTGAGCTCCTCGGAGCCGTACAGCTGCACGATGCTGGTGCCGAGCACCGAGATGAAGAGCGTGAAGGCCACCCCGGCGTCACCGTAGGAGATCTCGTTGACGATCTCGACGCCGTCCTCGAGGGTGAGTCCGCGCCCGCCCAGCTCCTCCGGCAGCCACCAGTTGGCCAGTCCGGTCTCCCGGAACCTGTCGTAGACGTCCGAGGGCTTGTCGTCGAGCGCGTCCAGCTCCGCGTGACGGCCCTCGAGGCACTCCTTGACGAACGTGCGAACGGCCTTGAGGTCTTCCTGCTTCATCTCTCCACCATGTCCAGGTCCGGCGCTCGGGGGCACGGACGGTGTCATTCGGAATTCACCCGCTGCACGAGGGCCTCGATGTCGAGGTCGTCGATCTCGTCGAGGTCGTCGGTCCCGTCGAGTGCGTCGGTCCCGTCGTCCGGCGGACCGTCGGTCCCGTCCCCCGTCTCCGGGGCGGGGAACAGCAGTTCCCGCACGCGCTCCGCCAGTGCGGCGGGCGTCGGATAGTTGTAGATCACCGTTGCCGGGACGTGGACCCCCGTGTCCTTCTTGACCTGGTTGCGGAACTCGACGCCGCTGAGGGAGTCGAAACCGATCTCCTGGAAGGACATGTCGGCGTCGATGTCGTCGGCGGACGAGTAGCCCAGCACCACGGCGGCGGTCTCCAGCAGCAGGGCCACCAGTTCCTCACGCTGCTCCTCCGGCGAGAGGCCGGCCAGCTTGCGCGCCATGGCGGACTCCCCGCTCTCCTCGGCGGGGAGGGCCCTCTCGGACGGCGCGGGCGCGGGCGCGGGCCGGACCAGGGTGTGCAGCAGTGCGGGCACGGTGTCCTGCCCCAGGGCGTCCCGGTCGACCCGCACGGGAAGCTGCAGCGTCCGGTCCGCGGCGAGGGCGGCGTCGAACAGGGCCATGCCCCTGTCCGCCGTCAGGGGTTCCATGCCGTGGCGCCGGAAGCGCGCCAGGTCGTTCTCGCCGAGCGTGCTCGCCATGCCGGTCTCCCACGGGCCCCAGGCCAGCGAGATCGCGGGCAGTCCCGCCTCGGCGCGGTGCTCGGCCAGGGCGTTGAGGAAGGCGTTGGCCGCCGCGTAGTTCGCCTGGCCCGCGTTGCCGACGACGCCCACCACGGAGGAGTACAGGACGAAAGCGGACAGCTCCCTGTCCTTGGTGAGTTCGTGCAGATGCCAGGCGGCGTCGACCTTGGGCGCGAACACGCGGTCCATCCGCTCCGGTGTCATCAGCTCCACCGTGGTGTCGTCGAGCACTCCGGCCATGTGCACGACCGCGGTGAGCGGCGCCTCCGGCGCGATCCGCGCAAGCTGCTCCGCCAGTGCCCCGGCGTCGGAGACGTCACAGGCCGCCTGGGTGACGTGGGCGCCCAGCTCGGTCAGTTCGGCGGCCACCCCGGCCGCGCCGGAGCGGCTGAGCAGCAGCAGGTTGCGCACTCCGTGCTCGACGACCAGGTGCCGGGCGAGCAGGGCGCCCAGACCACCGGTCGCTCCGGTGAGCAGGACCGTTCCGTCCGGGTCCCAGGCCTGCCGCGCCACGGACGGGGCGGGCGACGGGACCAGTCGCGGTGCGTAGACCCTGCCCTGACGGATCGCCAGCTCGGGCATGCGCGGGTCCAGGGCCTCCAGTGCGCGCAGCGACTCCTCGCTGCCGTCGGTGTCCACGAGCACGAACTGGTCGCCGTGCTCGATCTGCGCGGAGCGCACCAGACCCCACACCGGGGCGAGGGCCAGATCGGGCGTCTCCCCGGGAAGGGCCGCCACGGCGTTCCTGGTCACGATGGCCAGCGGGCGGTCGTGGTGGTCGTTCAGCCGCCGCTGCACCAGCCCCAGCGCCTCGCGGGTACCGGCCCGCGCCGCCGTGGGGGCGTCGCCGTGCCCGTCCGCCTCGACGTGCACGATGTCGGCCGGAGCGGCCGGCCGCTCCGGGCCCGGCTCCACCGGCGACCAGCGCACGGCGAACAGCGAGTCGGCCAGGGAGCCCCCGGAGAGCCGGCCGGCCGAGGCCGGCATCAGGGCGAGGGACTCCACGGTCAGTACGGGCGTACCGTCGGAACCCGTGATCGACAGCGACACCTCGGTCTCGCTGATCCGGGTGGCGCGGACCCGCAGACGGCCTCCGGCGCGCACCTGGCCGGCGACTCCCGACCAGGAGTAGGGCAGCACCACCTGGGCCGGGTCGTCCGGCTCCGTCAGTGCCAGCACCGGGTGCAGAGCGGCGTCGAAGAGGGCGGGGTGAACGGCGAATCCGCCTGTGGCGTGCGGTACCCGCTCGGGCAGCTCGACCTCGCCGTACACCTCGTCCCCGAGCCGCCACAGCGAGCGCAGGCCCCGGAAGGCCGGGCCGTATCCGTAGCCGCGGTCGACCAGCTCCGCGTAGAAGGCGGAGACGTCCACCGGGACGGCGTCCTGCGGGGGCCACACGTCCGCGGTGGCGGCACGCGCGGGGGTCCGCGGGACCACGTGCCCGGTGGCGTGCCGGGTCCAGGACCCCGCGGCACCGGACGCCGGACGCGAGTACACCCCGACCGGGCGCCGGCCGGACTGTTCCGCCCCGCCGACGACGACCTGCACCCGCACGGCGCCGTCGGCGAAGGTCAGCGGCGCGTGGAGGGTCAGTTCCTCGACGGCGCGGCAGCCGGTGTCCTCGATCGCGCGCAGCGCCATGTCCACCAGGGCCGCGCCGGGGAACACGGCGTTGCCGAAGAGGGCGTGGTCGGCCAGCCAGGGTTCGGCGTCGAGGTCGATCCGTCCGCTGAACACCGTCTGGTCGCCGACGGCCACCTCGGTGGCGGCGGACAGGAAGGGATGCCCGACCGGCTCCAGCCCGGCGCCCGCGACATCGCCGTGCGGCGCGGCCGGCCGCGCCCAGTAGCGCTGGTGGTCGAAGGCGTAGGTGGGCAGGTCGACGGGACGGCCGGCGATGCCGACGGCGTCCAGGTAGGCCCGCCAGTCGACGGGAACGCCGGCGACGTGCAGGCGTGCCAGGGCCTCCGCCGCCGAGCGGGTCTCGGAGCGGCCCTTGCGGGCGAGGGGTGTCGCCGTCAGGTCCGTGTCGGTGAGGGTGTCGGCGGTCATGGCGGACAGGACGCCGTCGGGGCCGACCTCGACCAGCGCCCCGGCGCCCGCCTCGACGGCGGCGGCGACCCCGTCGGCGAAGCGCACGGCGTCACGCACGTGGCGCACCCAGTACCCGGGCTGCTCCAGCTCGCCCGGTTCGGCGAGGGCGCCGGACACGTTGGACACGACCGGGACGCGTGCGGGCGCATAGGTGACCGACTCGGCGACGCGCCGGAACTCGTCGAGCATGGGGTCCATCAGCGGCGAGTGGAAGGCGTGCGAGACGCGCAGCCGGGTCGTCTTGCGCCCGTCGGCGGCCAGGGTCGCGGCGACCTCGGTGACGACCTCCTCCACGCCGGAGACGACGACGGCGGCGGGGCCGTTCACGGCGGCGACGGAGGCGGCCTCCTCGTGTCCGGCCAGGGCGGCCCGGACCTCCTCCTCGCTCGCCTGTACGGCCACCATGGCCCCGCCCTTCGGCAGTGCGCCCATCAGGCGCCCGCGCGCGGCGACCAGACGGGCCGCGTCGGACAGCGAGAACACCCCCGCCACATGGGCGGCGGCCAGTTCGCCGATGGAGTGCCCGACGAGCACCGCGGGCTCGACCCCGAGGGACGTCAGGAGGCGGTAGGCGGCCACCTCGAAGGCGAACAGCGCGGGTTGCGTCATCGCCGTCTCGTCGAGCGACCCGGCCGCCTCGGACCCGGGTTCGGCCGAGACAACCGCGTCGACGGGGTGTTCCAGCAGGGGATCGAGTTCCGCGCAGACCTCGCGCCAGGCCTCGGCGAACGCGGGGAAGGCCGCGATCAGTTCCCGGCCCATGCCCGGGCGCTGGCTGCCCTGCCCGGAGAAGAGGACGCCGACGCCGGGCGGCGCCGACGCGTGGCCGGTGACCACACCGGGCTCCCGCCGGCCCTGGGCGAGGGCGTCCAGTCCGGCGAGGAGTTCCTCCCGGTCCGCCCCGGTGATCACGGCGCGATGATCGAAGGACGAGCGCCGGGTGGCCAGGGACAGGGCCACGTCGGCCGGGTGCGCGGCGGTGTCGGCGGCGAGCGCCGCGGCCAGCTTGCGGGCCTGCCCGGCCAGCGCCTTGGCGCTGTGCGCCGACACCGGCCACACCGTCTCGCCCCGCGGCTGTGCGGCCGGGGGCACGGCGGGCTCGACGGGGTCGCCCTGTTCGACGATCACGTGCGCGTTGGTGCCGCTGATCCCGAACGAGGAGACGCCGGCGCGCCGGGCGCGGCCGGCCCGCGGCCAGTCGCGCTGTTCGGCCAGCAGCCGCACGGTGCCGGAGGACCAGTCGACCCGGCTGGAGGGCTGCTCGGCGTGGAGGGTCCTGGGCAGCACTCCCTCGCGCATCGCCATGATCATCTTGATGATTCCGGCGACGCCCGCGGCGGCCTGGGTGTGTCCGATGTTGGACTTCAGCGACCCCAGCCACAGGGGGTCCTCGCGATCCGGTCCGTAGACGGACAGCAGCGCCTGCGCCTCGATGGGATCGCCGAGGCTGGTGCCGGTGCCGTGCGCCTCCACCGCGTCGACCTCTGCCGGGGACAGGCCGGCCGAGGCGAGGGCCTGGCGTATCACCCGTTCCTGGGAGGGGCCGTTGGGCGCGGTGAGGCCGTTGCTCTCGCCGTCCTGGTTGATCGCGCTGCCGCGCAGCACGGCCAGCACGCGGCGGCCGCGTCGCCGCGCGTCGGACAGCCGCTCCAGCACCAGCACGCCGACGCCCTCGGACCAGCCGGTGCCGTCGGCGGCGTCGGAGAACGCCTTGCAGCGGCCGTCGGCGGCCAGCCCGCCCTGCCGGGCGAACTCGACGAACATGCCCGGCGTGGACATCACGGTGACACCGCCCGCGACGGCGAGGGAGCAGTCACCGGACCGCAGCGACTGGGCGGCCAGGTGCACGGCGACCAGGGAGGAGGAGCAGGCGGTGTCGACGGTGACGGCCGGTCCCTCCAGGCCGAGGGAGTAGGCGATCCGTCCGGACACGACGCTGCCGGAGCCGCCGGTCAGCGCGTGGCCCGCGAGGTTGCCGGAGACGTCCTGCAGGCGCGGCAGGTAATCCTGCGCCATGGCTCCCATGAACACCGCGGTGCTGGTGCGGCGCAGCCCGGCCGGGTCCTGGCCGGCGTGCTCCAGCGCCTCCCACACGGCTTCCAGAGCGAGCCGCTGCTGCGGGTCCATGGCGAGGGCCTCGCGCGGGCTGATCCGGAAGAAGCCGGCGTCGAAGTCCGCCGCGCCGTCCAGGAAGCCGCCGGCGGGGACGAAGTCCGCGTCCACGTCGACCCGCCAGCCCCGGTCCTCGGGGAAGCCGGTGATCGCGTCGACGCCGTCGGCGACCAGTCGCCACAGGTCCTCGGGGGTGGCGACCCCACCGGGCAGCCTGCAGCTCATGCCGACGATCGCGATCGGCTCGTCGGCGGCGGTGACGGGGACGACCGCCGCGCCGGCCCGGTTCTCCCCGGGCCCGGAGATCCGCTCGCGCAGGTGCCGCACCAGAGCGGCGGGGGTCGGGTGGTCGTAGACGAGCGAGGCGGGCGTCTGCAGGCCGGTCGCGGCGTTGAGCCGGTCGCGCAGCTGCACCGCCGTCACCGAGTCGAAGCCGAGTTCCTTGAAGGTGTGGTCCGCCCCGATCCGCGCGGCGTCGGCATGTCCGAGCAGTACCGCCGCCTCACCGGTCACCAGCGTCCACAGCTCCTGCTCGGACGCCCCCGCGGCGGCGGGCGCGGTCTCGGGCGCCGTGGCCCCCCGCGCGGCGGCGGGGGCCGGCCGCGCGGCGGGTGCCTCGACGGCGGCCCCGTCGACCCAGTGGGTCTCACGCTGGAAGGCGTAGGTCGGCAGCGGCACGCGCCGGGCTCCGGCGAACCGGCCCCGCCAGTCGAGGTCGACGCCCCGGCTGTACAGCTCGGCCATGGACAGCAGCAGGCGGTGCGTCTCGTCCTCGTGGCGGCGCAGCGTGGGCTGTACGACGGCGGAGCCGACCGTGCCGGCGATGTGCATCGCCAGCACCGGGTGCGGGCTGACCTCCACGAAGACGCCGTGTCCGGCGGCGGCCAGCACCTCGACCGTGTCGGCGAAGCGCACCGGCTCGCGCAGGTTCCGGTACCAGTACTCGGCGTCCAGGGCGGCCGGGTCGACCCGTCCCCCGACGACCGTGGAGTAGAAGGCCACGCCGGTGTCGGTGGTCGCGGCGCCCGCGACGCCGGCGAGCACCTCGTCCCGGATGGATTCCACGTGGTGGCTGTGGGAGGCGTAGTCGACGGGGACGATCCGGGCGCGGACGTCCCGGGCCTCGCACCGGGCGACGGCCGCGCGGACGGCGTCGGGGTCGCCGGAGATCACCACGGTGCCGGGCGAGTTCACCGCCGCGATCGACACGCGGGACTGGTCGACCTGGTCGGCGGGCAGGTCCAGGACGGCCATCAGGCCCCGCCCGGACAGCTTCTCGGTGATGACCCGCGCGCGGGCGACGATCAGCCGTACGCCGTCGGCGAGGGAGAGGATGCCCGCCGCGGTCGCGGCGGCGATCTCGCCCTGGGAGTGGCCGACGACCGCGTCGGGCTCCAGGCCCGCCGAGCGCCACACCTCGGCCAGGGAGACCATGACCGCGAACAGCGCGGGCTGTACGACGTCCATCCGTTTGAGGGCGGTCTCGTCGCCGAGCACCTCCCGCAGCGACCAGCCGGCGAACCGCTCCAGCAGGCGCTCGCACTCGTCCATGCGCTCGGCGAACACCTCGTCCGTGTCCCACAGGCCCTGGGCCATGCCGACCCAGTGCGCGCCCTGGCCGGAGAACACCCACACCACGCCGCCGCCCTCGGCGGCGGTGCCGGTGACGACCCTCGCCGACGGCCTGCCCTCCGCCAGCGCGGCGAGGCCGTCCAGCAGTTCGTCGCGGTCGGCGGCGAGCACGACGCCCCGGCCCTTCAACGACGACCGGGTGGTCGCCGCGGAGTAGCCGACGTCCACGGGGTGCAGGCCGGTGTCGTCGCGGACCCAGTCGTGCAGTCGGCGGGCCTGGGCCCGCAGGCCCTGGGGGGTACGCGCGGACAGCGTCACCGGGACGGGTGCGCCGGTGCCGGACGGCGCGGGCGCGGCGTCCGGCCGGGGCTCGGCCCCGGGCTCGGGAGCGGCCACGACGAGGTGGCAGTTGGTGCCGCCGATGCCGAAGGAGCTGACGCCGGCCAGCCGGGGGCCGTCGGGCCACGGCGCCGCGGCGGCGTTGACCCGCAGTTTCCACTCCTCCAGGGGGATGTCCGGGTGCGGCGTCTCGTAGTTGAGGCTGGCGGGCAGCAGGCCGTGCCACATGGACAGGGCGACCTTGATCAGGCCCAGGACACCCGCGGCCGCGTCGAGGTGGCCGATGTTGGTCTTCACCGATCCGACCAGCAGGGGCCGCGCGGCGTCGCGGCCCTCGCCGAAGACCTCGGCCAGCGCGCTCGCCTCGACGGGGTCGCCCGCCCGGGTGCCGGTGCCGTGCAGTTCGACGTAGCGCACCCGTGCGGGGGCCACGCCGGCGTCGCGGCAGGCCTCGCTCAACAGGGCGGTCTGCGCCTCGGCGTTGGGGACGGTCAACGCGCCGGGGCCGTCGTGGTTGACGGCGCCGCCGAGCAGCACGCAGTACACGGGATCGCCGTCGGCGACGGCGTCGGCCAGCCGCTTCAGCACGACCACGCCCGCGCCCTCGCCGCGGACGAAACCGTTGGCGCGGGCGTCGAAGGTGTGGCTGCGGCAGTCCGGTGACAGCGCCCCGGAGCGGGCGAAGGCGATCGTGCTCTCCGGTACGAGGTTCAGGTGGACCCCGCCGGCCAGCGCCAGGCGCGCGGTTCCCGAGCGCAGGCTCTCGCAGGCCATGTGCACCGCGACGAGGGAGGACGACTGCGCGGTGTCCACCGTCAGGCTCGGCCCGTGCAGCCCCAGTTGGTGCGAGACCCGGTTGGCGATCAGGCCCCGGCTCAGCCCGGTGACGGAGTGATGGGAGAGCGCGTCGCCGCCGTGCCGGTGCACCAGGGAGGCGTAGTCGTCTCCGGTGGCACCCAGGAACACGGAGGTGTCGCTGCCGCGCAGGCTCTCCGGCGGGAGGCAGGCGTCTTCCAGGGCCTGCCAGCTCAGTTCGAGGACCATGCGCTGGCGCGGGTCCATCACCGCGGCCTCTCTCGGGGAGATGCCGAAGAAGCCCGCGTCGAAGTCGGCGACGCGGTCCACGAAGCCGCCCCGCGGGTGGCGCGCCAGTTCCGCGATGTCCGTGGGCCACCGGTCGGCGGGGCCGTCCGCTATCGCGTGCTCGCCCTCGCTCAGCAGCGTCCAGAAGGAGCGGACGTCCTCGGCGCCCGGGACCCTGCACGACATTCCGATGACGGCGACAGCATTCTGATCCACCCCGGTGAGCCCTTCCCCGAACTCGTTCACGCCCATAGAGCTCCAGCCCTCTCTACCGCTTCGGCTGCACTGCAAGATCCGCCGACGGCCCCCGCGGATACACTTCCGCGGCCCCGATTCCGGCGAATGTTCCGTGCGGGAGCCTCGTCGGGCGTTCCGGCGCCGTGGGCGGGCCGCCACGGCGAGGCCGGCGGCGGAACGGCCACCGGGACGACGGCGTGCCCGGGAGCGGACCCGGACACGCCGAAAGGCCCGGCCGGGCGCCCGGGGGAAAGGCGCCCGGCCGGGCCGGTTCTCGGGGGAACGCGTGGCCGCGCCGGGGTCCGGCGGGGCCACGCCGGACGTCATCCGGCCGTTCGCGCGTTCCAGTGGCGGCCGATCGTCTTGACCAGGTTCGGCGTCACGAAGACGCGTCGGAAGGGGAGGATCAGGGGCATGTAGACCTTCCCCAGCAGGCCCTTCTTCTTGACCAGTACGGCCATCTGCGCGTGGTGCCCGCCGTTCCCGTCGTCCACCCAGCCGATGTGCATCACCGCGTGCACCGTCTTGTTGACGACCTCCGTCGCCCACTCGTCGGAGGTCTGGTAGACCGACTTCATCGGCACCGTCCTCAGGTCCGGGCCGCGCAGGCCCTCACGCAGGTCGTCCGGCAGCCGGTCGCGCAGGGAGGGATTGCGCGGGCCGACGCCGTGTTCCGCTCCGTCCCACTTGAGGAGGGCGCCGAGTCTCCAGCGGATCGCGAACAGCACCTTGTACATCCGCGACGGATTGAACTCGGAGCCGTCGCCGCTGAACTGCTTGACCAGGAGGGCCAGGTCGTCGGGTCCTCCCGGGGTGTCCAGGTCCCATACGTCCTCGACCTCGAAGTCCTTGATGAACTCGTGGATCCTCCACGGCCGTTCGGTGAACGCCGTGTTCGGCAGCCTCATTCGTTCTCCATGTCTCGTGGAACGGTCCCGCACAAGCGCGTGGCACTGCCCGCGGGTGCGTGCGACGGCACCAACCTATCCAGGGGGTGTCCGCCGGCTGCGGGGAATCGCCCGTCGGCTCCCCGCAGCCGGTGTCCTGCCGCGCGACAGCCCGCCTCAGGCCGTGGCCGCCCCGGCTTTCACCTTCCTGCGCGGGCGGAACACCATGCGGGCACCGTTCCTCGGAATGTTGACGACCGTGCGGCTGTGCGCGGACTCCGGCTCGGCGTCGGCGCGTTCGACGTCGCACGTCGTCAGGATCTCGGTCAGTGTGGCCTTCAGCTCCACGAGCGCGATGCGGTCGCCGAGGCAGCGGGTGTGGCCGCCGCCGAACGGGATCCACGTGTGCGAGGCGGGCTTGACGCCGAGGAAGCGCTCCGGCCGGAACTCGTCGGGCTGCGGGTAGTTGTGCTCGTCCCGGTTGAGCAGGTAGGCGCTGGCCCACAGGCGATCGCCGGGCTGGTAGCGCACGCCGCCGATCTCGATCGGCTTGACCACCTCGCGGGGGACGATCTGCTGGATGGGCGGGCCCAGCCGCAGCACCTCGTGCACCACCGCCGTCAGGTACGCGTCGCCCGTGCCGTCCTCGATCTCCTCGCGCAGCCGCTCGACCACGCGGGGGTGCCGGGTGAGGAACTCCAGTGCCCAGCAGATGGCGGAGGCGGTGGTCTCCGTGCCGGCCAGGAACTGGGTCATGATCTCGTCGCGCATCTCGGTCCGGCTCGGTGTGGAGCCGTCCGCGTCGGTGATGCCGAGCATCACGCCCAGCAGGTCGTCACCGGACTCGCCGGACCGCTCGCGCTCCTCGATGGCCGCCTCCACCATCCGGTGGACCCGGTCGCGGCGGGTCAGGAACTCGTTGACGCCGTTGGGCCGGAGCATGCGCGTCAGCTTCATCTTCCAGGCGGGCAGCAGGTGGAACGGGCGCATCGTCGCCGGGCGCGAGTTGAACTCCAGCATCTTCATCACCTCCCGGAACATCTCGTCCTCGCAGGAGGGACGGTGCTCGCCGAAGAGGACTTCGAGGATCACCTTGGTGGTGTAGCGGTGCGCGAAGGGGTGGACCGACACGGCGCGGTCGCGCGGCCAGGACGCGACCTCCTGCTCGGCCAGCCGGACGACCTCCTGCTCGACGCGCTTCAGCGCGTCGCCGCGGAAGCTCGGCATGACGCCGCGCCGCCGCGCGGTGTGCTCCTCCTCGTCCAGCCAGGCGAGGCCGTTCTGGCCGGTCCACTTCTCGATGGGGGTGTTGCTGGAACCGGTGTGCAGGACGTCCCGGGGCGCCGTGAACATCTGCTTGACGTCGTCCGGTGCCGATATCACGTAGAGGGGCACGCCGGGAATGATCGTCACGCGGAACCGGCTGCCGTACGTGGCGCGGCACTTCTTCAGGTAGGGCTCCGGGCGGGCCCAGATGCTCAGCACCTGCTTCAGCCGGGGCATGTCCACCACGGGCAGCGCGGTGGACGGAACGACCTCCCGCGGGGCCGGCGAGGAGTGGTCGACCGGGCACTTGCCCGCGGCCGTACCCGTCGCGTCGTGAGCGTTGCTGGAGTGGTCCATTTCTTTCCTTGCTTCCTTGTCTCGTTGCCGCTGGGTCAGGTGCTCCGGCGTGGTGTCCCCTGCGCCGCTCATCGCCCGATCCACCTCTCGATCGCCTCCGCGGTGTCCGCTGCGGCGGCCTCGATCAGGGCGAAGTGGTCGGCGACGACCTCGACGTGGTCGTCGGTGTCCTGCCACCGCGGGCCGTCGGGCGTCGCGGCGCCGAGCGGTTCGGTCGCCCGGATCATGAGGGTCCTGGCGGAGACGGGCTCCGGCCGCAGGCCGGTGAACAGGCGCAGGTAGGCGCCCATGGACAGCCAGCTCGCGTCGTCGACGGAGATCTCGCGCCGCTCCTGCGTGAGGATCTCGGCCAGCAGGGCGGCGAACTCGCGGCCGGCCTCGTCCTCGTCGCTGTCGAACGCCAGGGTGTCGATCATGGCCACCCCGGCGAGCGCGGCACCGGAGGACTCCAGGCGTTCGGCCAGCGAGCGCGCCACGGCGCCGCCCATGGAGTAGCCGACCAGCACGAACGGCGCGTCGCCGACGGCCCCGCGGATCGCGTCGTCCAGGAGTTCCAGGGCGGCCTCCCGGGACTGCGGGGACAGCTCGGTCCCGAATCCCGGCAGGGAGCAGACATGTACGTCCCGCACTCCCTCGAAACGGTCGGCCAGCCGCATGAACTGTTCCTGGCCGGAGCCGACCACGTAGACGTAGGACGGCACGCAGACGATCTTCACCCGGCCCGGTCCGGAGGCCAGCTGTGCGAGCCGCCCGCCGGTGTCGGGCAGTTCGGCGGCCGACGAGAAGGCCGGCCTGGTGGCCGCGGCGTCCACCAGCCGCCGCAGCGCCTCCGGCAGGGTTCCGGACTCGGCGGCCTGCCGGAGCCGCAGCCCGATCGTCTCCGCGGCGGGGCCGGGCGCGGCGGCGTCCGGCGCGCCCGAGCCGACCCGCTTGAGGAGCTGTCGGGCGATCTCCGCCGGGGTGGGGTGCTCGAAGACGAACGAGACGGGCAGGCTCAGGCCGGTGGCCTGCGAGAGCCGGTTGCGCAGCCCGACCGCGCTCATCGAGTCCATGCCGAGTTCCCTGAGCCGGCGCTCGGCGTCGATCCGGTCGTCCGCCGTGTGGCCGAGGACGGCCGCGACGTGCGCCTTGACCAGGTCCAGCACGACCCGCTCGCGGTCCGCGTCAAGGACTCCGGTCAGCCGCTGCGCCAGCGACCCGCCGCTCACCTCCCGCTGGGCGGGCAGGCGGACCAGGCCGCGCAGCAGCGCCGGCAGGGTCCGTTCACGGGCCGGCGTCCGCAGGGCCGCGAGGTCCAGCTGGACCGGGGCGAGCAGCGCGGCGTCCACGGCGAGGGCCTGGTCGAACAGTTCCAGGGCGCGCTCGGCCGGCAGTCCGACGGTTCCCGGGGACACGGTGTCTCCCGCCCACGGGCCCCACGCCAGCGCGGTGCCCGCGAGTCCGGCCGCGCGGCGCGCCCGTACGAGCGCCGCCCCGGCCGCGTCGCCCGCCGGGTCCTCCGCCCGGCCGCCGCCGAGGGAGGCGAACGAGGAGCACACCACGAAGGCGGAGAGGCCGGTCCGCTCGGTCAGCGTGTGCAGCCGCCAGGCCAGGTCCAGTCCCCGGGCCCCGCCCGCGGTGTGGACGACCGCGGTGAGCGGCCGGTCCAGGGACCCGACGAGGGCGGCCAGCCGGTCGGGGTCGTAGGCCTCGGCGCGGGCTCGCGCACCCAGTTCCGCCAGCTGCTCGGCCAACCCGTCCGCGACGGCGTGGGGTTCGTCCAGCAGCAGCAGGTTCCGGACGCCGTGGTGGGCGGCCAGGTGCTTGGCCAGCGACGCACCGACAGGGGTCGCGGCGCCGGTGATCAGCACCGTGCCGCCGGTGTCCGAAAGCGCCGGCCGGTCGGTGGAGCCGACCGGAACCAGGGCCAGCCGCGGCGCCAGGACCTGCCCGGGGCGTACGGCGAGCTGCGGCTCGTCGAGGCCGAGCACCGCGCCCCACTCCGGTTCGGGGGCCGCGTCCGCGTCCACGTCCACGACGAGGAACCGGCCGGGGTGCTCGGACTGTGCGGCCCGCAGCACGCCCCAGACCGCCGCCTGCGCCGGGTCGGGGACCTCACCGTCCCGGACCGCCACCGCCCGGCGGGTCACCACGACCAGCACGGCGTCACCCGACCGCTCGTGGTCCGCCCAGCGCCGCACCAGGGCCGAGGCCTCGTCGGCCGCGGCCCGCACCGCCGAGGGATCGTCGCCGGCGGGCGGCGTGGTGATCACGGCGAGCACGGCCTGCGGGGCAGCCGCGCCGCCCTCCACGGCCCGTTCGAGGGCGGCCAGATCGGCGTACCGGTCCGCGACCGCCCCGGCGGCCCCGCCCAGCGCGGCCAGCCGCACCGGCGTCGCCGCACCGGCCGGAACCGGAACCCAGTCGACGCGGTAGAGCGAGCTCTGGCCGCGGCGCAGTTCCTCCAGGTGGTCCGGGTCGGCCTCGTGGAAGGCGACGCGGTCCACGCCGAGCACGAGCGCGCCGTCCTCGGCGAAGACGTCCAGCCGCAGGGCGTCGCCGTCGGGGACGACGCGGACGCGGCCCGCGGTGGCGCCGGCCGCGGCCAGCCGCACCCCGGACCAGGAGACCGGCAGCTTCGGCGTGCTCCGGTCGGTGAAGCCCAACTGACCGCTGTGCAGCGCGGACTCGAACAGGGCCGGGTGGATGCCGTAGTCGGCCGCGCCGGTGTCCTCGGGCAGCGCCAGCTCGGCGTACACCTCGCCGCCGGAGCGCCACGCCGCCCGTATCCCGTGCAGCGCCGGTCCGCAGTCGAGGCCGAGGTCGGCCAGCGCGGCGTACAGCCCGTCCACCGGCACCGGTTCGGCGCCGGTGGGCGGCCACTGGCCGGCCCAGCCGACGGCGGGCTCGGTGTCCGGTGCGAGCCGGCCCGTGCAGTGGCGGGTCGACTCGGCGCGCTGGTCGCCGTCCGGGCGCGAATGGACCGTCACCGGGCGGTGGCCGTCCGCGTCGGGAGCGCCGACGATGGCCTGGATCTGCAGTGCCGCGCCGTCGGGCAGCAGCAGCGGCGACTCGAACATCATCTCGTCGAGCAGCGGCGTCCCGACGCCACGGCCGGCGGCCAGCGCGAGTTCGACCAGCGTCGCGCTGGGCGCGACGGGGAGGCCGAAGGCGGCGTGGTCACGGAGCCAGGGCTGGGTCTCGTGGGACAGGCGGCCGGTGAGCACCCACTCGTCCCGGTCGGCGAGTCGCATGCCCGCCGTCAGGACCGGGTGCTCGACGCGGCCGAGTCCGGAGGCGGCCGGGTCGCCGGCCGCCGGGCGGACGCTCGGCCAGTACCGCTTGCGCTGGAAGGCGTACGTGGGCAACGGGACCCGCCGGGCGCCGGAGCCGGCGAAGCAGGCGGCCCAGTCGACCTTCACCCCGGCGATGTGCGCCTCGGCGAGGGAGAGCAGGAACCGCTTCGTGCCGCCCTGGTGGCGGCGCAGCGAGCCGACCACCGCGACCCGGCCCGCGCCGGTGGCGGCGACGGTCTCCTCCATCGCCACGCCCAGCACCGGGTGCGGCGACATCTCCAGGAAGCAGCCCGCGCCGTCGTCGACCAGCGCGCGGATCGCGGGCTCGAAGCCGACCGGGTTGCGCAGGTTGGCGTACCAGTACTCGGCGTCCATGGTCGCGATGTCGACATACGCGCCGAGTGCCGTGGAGTACAGGGGGACGTTCCCACTGCGCGGCTCGACCGGGGCGAACGCCTCCAGCATCTCGGCGCGGGCCACCTCCACGTGCGGCGAGTGCGAGGCGAAGGTGGCCGGGATCCGCTTGGCCCGGATCTCCTCGCGGTCGCAGTGCTCCACGAGCGCGTCGATCGAGTCCAGGTCGCCCGCGACGATCACCGCCGCGGGACCGTTCACGGCCGCGACGGACACACGGTCCCCGTACGGCGCGATCAGCTCCTCGACCTGCTCCGGCGGCAGGGCGAGCGAGGCCAGGCAACTGGTGCCCATGAGCCGGTCGCGGGCGATCCGGCTGCGCATCGCGATGATCCGGGCGGCGTCCCGCAGCGACAGCCCGCCGGCGACGTACGCGGCGGCCACCTCGCCCTGCGAGTGACCCACGACGGCGGACGGCTCGACACCGTACGACCGCCACAGCGCGGCCAGGCCCGCCATCACGGCGAACAGCGCGGGCTGCACCACGTCGACCCGCTTCAGCGACGGCGCGTCGGGGAGGCCGCGCAGCACGTCCTCCAGACGCCAGTCCACGAACTCCGCCAGCGCCTCACCGCACGCGGCGACCTCCGCCGCGAACACCGGTGCGGAGTCGAGCAGTCCGACCGCCATGCCCTCCCACTGCGCGCCCTGTCCCGGGAACACGAACACGGTCCTGGCGCCGGCGGGGGGACGGCCCGCGGCCGTCTGCTCGGTGACGTCGCCGACGGCGAAGGCGGCGAGCTCGGCGGCCAGTTCGTCCCGGTCGGCGGCGACGAGCACCGCCTGGTGGTCCAGCCGGGCCCGCGTGGTCAGCTGGGAGTGGCCGATGTCCGGTACCGAGAGCCCGGGGTTGTCCAGCAGGTGCCGCCGCAGGCGCTCGGCCTGCGCCCGCACGGCCGCCTCGGTGCGCGCGGAGAGCAGCACGGGCGTCGCGGAAGCCGGGGCGGGCGTCGCGGTCCCGGAAGCCGGGGCGGGCGTCGCGGTCCCGGAAGCCGGGGCGGGCGTCGCAGTCGCGGTCGCGGAGGGCACGGCCGGGGTGTCGGCGGGGGCCTCCTCGACGATGATGTGCGCGTTGGTGCCGCTCACCCCGAACGACGACACGCCCGCCCGGCGAGGCCGGCCGTGGCCGGTCCACTCCCTGGCCTCGGTCAGCAGCTCGACCTCGCCCGAGTCCCAGTCGATGTGCGGGGACGGCGCGTCCACGTGCAGCGTCTTCGGCAGCACACCGTGCCGCATCGCCATCACCATCTTGATCACGCCGGCGACACCGGCCGCCCCCGAGGTGTGGCCGATGTTCGACTTGATCGACCCCAGCCACAGCGGATCCCCGTCCCGCTCCCGGCCGTAGGTGGCGAGCACGGCCTGCGCCTCGATGGGGTCACCGAGGGCGGTGCCGGTGCCGTGGCCCTCGACGGCGTCCACGTCCGACGGACGCAGCCCGGAGTTGGCGAGCGCCTGCCGGATCACCCGCTCCTGGGCGGGACCGCTCGGCGCGGTCAGACCGTTGCTCGCACCGTCCTGGTTGATCGCGGTGCCCCGGATCAGGCCGAGGACGCGCCGCCCGTTGCGCCGGGCGTCGGACAGCCGCTCCAGCACCACCATGCCCAGGCCGTCGGAGAAGCCGGTGCCGTCGGCGGACGCCGCGTAGGCGCGGCAGCGCCCGTCCGGGGAGTTCGCTCCCTGCCGGCTGAACTCGGTCATCGTGATGGGCGTCGTCATGAACGTCACGCCGCCCGCCAGCGCGAGCGAGCACTCGCCGCCCCGGAGCGCCTGCGCCGCCAGGTGCAGCGCGACCCCGGAGGAGGAGCAGGCCGTCTCCACCGACACGGCCGGGCCTTCCAGGCCCAGGGTGTAGGCGATGCGGCCGGAGGCGACGCTGGACATGGTGCCGGTGACGCGGTAGCCCTCGTACTCGTCGGGCACGAGCAGGCTGTAGTCGGAGCCGGTGATGCCGACGAAGACGCCGGTGTCGCTGCCGCGCAGGGACGTCGGGTCGATCCCGGCGTGCTCCAGGGTCTCCCAGGAGGTCTCCAGCAGCAGGCGCTGCTGGGGGTCCATGGCCATGGCCTCGCGCGGGCTGATGCCGAAGAACTCGGCGTCGAAGTCGCCCACGCCCGCGATGAAACCGCCGCCGCGGGCGTAGGTCGTGCCGAGCTGCTCACGGTCCTCGCTGTGGAGCCGCTCCAGGTCCCAGCCCCGGTCGGCGGGCAGGGGACCGATCACGTCGCGGCCGTCGGCGACGAGCTGCCACAGGTCTTCCGCGGAGGTGACGCCGCCGGGGTAGCGGCACCCCATGCCGACGATCGCCAGCGGCTCGTCCACCGCTCCCTTCGGCGTCCGCGCGGCCGGGAGGGCGGTTTCCGTCGTGCCGTCGACCTGCGAGAGCAGCAGCCGTGCGACGGCCACCGGTGTGGGGTGGTCGAACACGACGGTCGCGGGCAGCGGCACGCCGGTGCTCCGCGAGAGCCGGTTGCGCAGCTCGACCGCGCTGACGGAGTCGAAGCCGAGTTCCTTGAAGGCGCGTTCGGCGTCGACCTCGTCGGCGGAGGCGTGGCCGAGCACGGACGCGGCCTGTGCCGTGACCAGTTCGAGCACCACGCGCTCCCGCTCGGCCTCCGGCACCTCGGCCAGGCGCCGTGCCAGGGAGCCGCCGGCCGCCGCGCGCCGGGCGGGCACCCGGACGAGGCCGCGCAGCACGGCGGGCAGCAGTCCGGCCCTGGCCTGCTCCCGCAGTACGGCCGGATCCAGTTCGACCGGGGCCAGCAGCGGCTCCCCGGCGGCGACTCCGCGGTCGAACAGCTCGAGGCCCAGCTCGGTGGGCAGCGGGAGGCTCCCGGCCTGCGCGACGAGCGCGGCGTCGGCCGGGCCGGTCGCGGCGGTGCCCCGGTCGTCGGCCCAGAAGCCCCAGGCGAGCGCGGTGCCGGGGAGGCCGGCCGAGCGGCGGCCGCTCGCCAGCGCCGCCAGGGCCGCGTCCGCCGCGGAGAGGGCCGCCTGGCCGGGGATGCCGACCAGCCCCGCGAAGGAGGAGAACAGCACGAAGGCGGAGAGGTCGGCGCCCGCGGTCAGCTCGTGCAGGTGCCAGGCCGTGTCGACCGTGGACCGCAGCACCGTCTCCAGCCGCTCGTCGGAGAGGGTCTCGATCAGGCCGGCGTCGGGCTCGCCCGCGGCGTGCACGACCGCGGTCAGGGGGTGTTTCAGGGAGTCGAGCAGCGCGGCCAGTTCGTCGCGGTCGGTGACGTCGCAGGGCGCGACGAGCACCCGCGCGCCGAGGAACGCCAGCTCGGCGGTGAGCCGGTCGGCCTCGCCGCTCGCCGCGGCCAGCACCACGTGGCGGGCGCCGTGGCGCGTGACGAGGTGCTCGGCGAACACCGCGCCGAAGCCACCGGTGACCAGCACGGTGCCGTCGGGGTCCAAGGGCTCCGGTCGGTTCGCCGGCCCGCCCGGCACCCGGGCCAGCCGCGGCACCAGCACCCTGCCCTCGCGCACGGCGAGCTGGGGCTCGTCCAGAGCGAGCAGCGCACCCCACTCCTGCTCCCCGTCGGCGTCCACGTCCACGAGCAGCAGGCGGCCGGGGCGCTCGGACTGCGCGGCGCGTACGACGCCCCACACGGCGGCCTGCACGGCGTCGGGAACCTCGTCCCCGACCGCCACCGCGCCGCGCGTGACCACGACCAGCGTGGCCTCGCCCAGCGATCCGGCGGCGAGCCACTGCCGTACCAGCGACACGGCCCGCGCGGCCGCGTCACGCACCGTCGAGGGAGTCCGCGCGGCGGGTGTGCCGATCACGGCCAGGACCGCCTGCGGGACGGGCGCGCCCTCGGCGACGGCTCGCTCCAGCGCGGCCGGATCGAGGTGGCGGTCCGCCCCGTACCCGGCCTCGCCGAGCGCGGCCAGTCGCACCGGCCTGGCCGCACCGGCGGTGACCGGGGACCACTCCAGGCGGAACAGGGAGTTCTGGCCGCGGCGCGCCTGCCCGAACCGGGCCGGGTCGGCGGCCCGCACTGCGACCCGGTCGGCGTGTGCCACGGGTGCGCCCTCGGCGTCGAAGACGTCGAGCCGCAGCGCGCCGTCGCCGGCCATGACGAGGCGGGCCCGCGCCTGGGAGACCTTGTCGCCCGTCAGGCTCACGCCCGACCAGGACACCGCCGACGGTGCCGCGCCGGCGTCGGGCCGGGGGGCGGTGTGCAGCGCGGACTCCAGCAGGGCCGGGTGGATCGCGTAACCGCCGGGCTCGGTGCCGTCGGGCAGGGCGAGTTCGGCGTACACCTCGCCGCCGAGGGTCCATGCCCGCTGCGCGCACTGCAGCATCGCGCCGCAGTCGAGGCCGAGTTCGGCCAGGGCCGCGTACAGGGAGTCCACCGACACCGGCTCCGCCCCGGCCGGCGGCCACTCGGGCAGCCGGGCGGACGGCGGCTCGGCGCCGAGGGCGATCCGGCCGCGCGCGTGGCGGACGGCCTCGGTCGACTGCTCCTCGCCGGTGTCCGGCCGCGAGTAGACCGCCACCTCACGGCGGCCGTCGGCGTCGGCCCGGCCGAGGGTGACCTGGACCCGTACGGTGTCGTCGTCCAGGACCAGCGGGGCGTCGAGGTTCAGCTCCTCGATCAGGTCGCAGCCCACGTGGCGGCCCGCGGAGAGGACCAGCTCCACCAGCGCGGCGCCGGGCAGGGTGACCGTGCCGAACAGGGCGTGGTCGCGGGTCCAGGGCTGGCCCTGGGGGGAGACGCGACCGGTCAGGACCCACTCGTCGCGGTCGCCGACCTGTACGGCGGCCGCGAGGACGGGGTGCTCGACGCGGCCGAGGCCGACCGCGGAGGCGTCGGCGAGGCCGGTGGCGTCCAGCCAGTAGCTCTTGTGCTGGAAGGCGTAGGTGGGCAGGGCGACCTGCCCGGCTCCGGAGTCGGCGAAGCAGGCGGCCCAGTCGACCTTCACGCCGGTGGCGTGCGCCTCTCCCAGCGAGAGCATGAAGCGGTCCGGTCCGCCCTCGCCGCGGCGCAGGGAACCGACGACTCCGACGCGGTTGTCGGTGGCGTGGGCGGCGACGGTGTCCTCCACGGCCATGGCGAGCACGGGGTGGGGGGACATCTCCAGGAAGCATCCGGTGCCGTTGTCGACGAGGGCGCGGACGGCGGGTTCGAAGCCGACCGGGTGGCGCAGGTTGGTGTACCAGTACCGGGCGTCCATCGTGGCGGTGTCGATGAAACCGCCGGTCACCGTGGAGTAGAACGGCACCCGGCCGCCCGACGGCTCCACCGGCGCGAGTGCCTCCAGCA
>NZ_JAGMUJ010000108.1:62332-69724 GCF_019049255.1 Streptomyces sp. AC558_RSS880
CACGACCCGCGCCGCATCCCGCAACGACAGACCACCGGCAACGTACGCCGCGGCGATCTCGCCCTGCGAGTGACCCACCACGGCGGACGGCTCGACACCGTACGACCGCCACAACGCCGCCAGACCCACCATCACCGCGAACAGAGCGGGCTGCACCACATCCACCCGCTCCAGCGACGGCGCGTCGGGGAGACCGCGCAGCACATCCTCCAGCCGCCAGTCCACGAACTCCGCCAACGCCTCACCACACGCGGCGACCTCCGCCGCGAACACCGGCGAGGAATCCAGCAGCCCCACCGCCATGCCCACCCACTGCGCACCCTGCCCCGGGAACACGAACACCGGCTTCGCGCCGGCCGTGGCACGGCCCTCGACGACCACCGGCGACGGCTCACCCACCGACAGCGCGGCCAGCCCGGACAGCAACTGCTCCCGGTCGGCGGCGGCCACGACACCCCGGTGCTCCAGATGGGCCCGCGTGGTGGCCGCGGAGAAACCGAGGTCGACGAGAGACAGCTCCGGCCGCGCCAGCACATGCGCACGCAGCCGGCCGGCCTGGGCACGCATCGCGGCCACCGTCCGCCCGGACACCGTCACCGCAACAGCCGGCATCGGACGCGCCCCTGGCCTTTCGGCGGGCTCCCCGACGGGCGCCTCCTCCAGGATGATGTGGGCGTTGGTGCCGCTCACGCCGAACGACGACACCGCGGCGCGCCGCGGACGACCCTCGACCGACCACTCCCGCGCCTCGGTCAACAGCCGGACCTCACCCGAGTCCCAGTCGATGTGCGGCGACGGCTCATCCACGTGCAGGGTCGGCGGCAGCACCCCGTGCCGCATCGCCATCACCATCTTGATCACACCCGCCACACCGGCGGCCAGGGAGGTGTGTCCGATGTTCGACTTGATCGACCCCAGCCACAACGGATCCCCGTCGCGTTCCCGGCCGTACGTCGCCAGCAGGGCGTGGGCCTCGATCGGGTCGCCGAGGACGGTGCCGGTGCCGTGCCCCTCGACGGCGTCCACGTCGGCCGGGCGCAGTCCGGCGTTGGCGAGCGCCTGCCGGATCACCCGCTCCTGGGAGGGGCCGTTGGGCGCGGTGAGCCCGTTGCTGGCACCGTCCTGGTTGACGGCGGTGCCGCGGATGAGCCCGAGGATCCGGCGTCCGTTGCGCTTGGCGTCCGACAGCCGCTCGAGCACCACCAGGCCCAGGCCGTCGGAGAAGCCCGTGCCGTTGGCGGAGGCCGCGTAGGCGCGGCAGCGGCCGTCCGGCGACACCGCCTGCTGGCGGCTGAACTCGGCCAGCAGGAACGGGCCGGACATGACGGTCACGCCGCCGACGAGGGCCATGGAGCACTCGCCCGCGCGCAGGGCTTGCGCAGCCATGTGCAGGGCGACCGCGGAGGAGGAGCAGGCGGTGTCGACGGACACCGCGGGGCCCTCCAGGCCGAACAGGTACGAGATGCGGCCGGAGGAGACGCTGGCCGCGCCGCCGGTCAGCTGGAAGCCCTCGATCTGCGGCAGGCTGCCCGCGGGCACCGTGCAGTAGTCGCTGGTGCCGACGCCGCAGAAGACGCCGGTGTGGCTTCCGCGGAGCGAGGTGGGATCGATGCCCGCGTCCTCGAACGCCTCCCACGACGCCTCCAGCAGCAGCCGCTGCTGCGGGTCCATCGCGAGCGCCTCACGCGGGCTGATCCCGAAGAACTCGGCGTCGAACTCGCCGATCCGCTCCAGGAAGCCGCCGCCGCTGGTGGAGACGGCGCCGGGACGGCTCATGCTCGGGTCGTAGAGCCGTTCCAGGTCCCAGCCGCGGTCGGTCGGCAGTCCCGAGACGGCGTCGCGCCCGGACGCGACGAGCTCCCACAGTTCGTCGGGGGAGGTGACGCCGCCGGGATAGCGGCAGCTCATGCCGACGATCGCCAGGGGTTCGCCGGCCTGCGCGAGCAGCCGCTTGTTGAGCTGGCGGAGCCTGTCGGTCTCCTTGAGGGATTTCCGGAGCGCCTCGATGAGCTGGTTCTGATCGGTGGCCATGTCTCTTCCTTCGTCTACGAGCTCATTGCGGCGACGACGTTCTGTGCCGGGTTCTCGGCCGGGGTCATGCGAGGTCCTCCTGGGCCATCCGGATCAGGGCTTCCGCGTCCATGTCGTCGAACGACGCGGCGTCGCCGTCCTCGGCGACCGCCTCCGGCGGGTCGTTGTCGGCCAGTTCGCGCAGGGTGTCGAGCAGCCCGGCCTTGCGGAGCCGGTCGATGGGGATCGACGTGAGCAGCGCGCGGATCTCGTCCTGCTCGGACCGCGGACGGGCAGCGGAGTCGGGCATGAGCTCCGGCAGCAGATGACGGGCGACGGCCGCCGGGCTGGGGTGGTCGAACACAACGGTGGCGGCCAGGCGCACTCCGGTGACCTGGCTGAGCCGGTTGCGCAGTTCGACGGCGCTCAGCGAGTCGAAGCCGAGCTCCTTGAAGGCGCGTTCGGGGTCGACGGACGCCGCCGAGGCGTGCCCGAGCACACCCGCGACCTGCGCCTGGACCAGTTCCAGCACGATCCGCTCGCGCTCCGCCTCCGGTGCTCCGGCCAGCCGCTGAGCCAGCGCCGCCGTACCCGAGTCGGCCACCCGGGCCGACGCGCGCACCAGCCCCCGCAGCAGCGGCGGCAGCATCCCCGCCCGCGCCCGGGCTCGCAGCGCCGTCGTCTCCAGCAGCACCGGAGCCACCACGGCCGCGTCCACGTCCAGCGACTGGTCGAACAACGCAAGACCGGTCTCGGCGGTGAGCGCGCTCATGCCCATCCGCTCCAGGCGGGCCAGTTCGGCCTCGTCCAGCTGCGCGGCCATGCCCGCGGCTTCCGACCACAGCCCCCAGGCGAGGGAGGTGGCGGGCAGACGGGCGGCCCGACGGGACTCGGCGAGCGCGTCGAGAGCGGCGTTCGCCGCGGCGTAGTTGGCCTGGCCGGGGCTGCCCATCAGCGACGCCACCGACGAGAACAGCACGAACGCCGACAGGTCCGCGTCGGCGGTCAGCTCGTGCAGATGCCACGCCGCGTCCACCTTGGGCCGCATCACCCGCTCGATCTGCTCGGGCGACATCGACTCGACCACACCGTCGTCGAGCACACCGGCCGCATGCACCACCGCCGTCAACGGACGCTCCACGGAGTCGAGCGCGGCGGCCAGTTGCTCCCGGTCGGACACGTCGCACGCGACGACCCGGGCCTCGCACCCCAGCGCCTCCAGCTCCGCGACCAGCTCGGCGGCACCGTCGGCCGCGGGGCCGCGGCGGCTCAGCAGCAGCAGGTCGCGCACGCCGTGGCCGGCCGCGAGATGGCGGGCGAACAGCGCGCCGAGCCCTCCCGTGCCGCCGGTGACCACCACGGTGCCCTCCGGGCCCAGCGGCGCCGGAACGGTCAGCACGACCTTGCCGACGTTGTGTCCCTCGCGCAGATGGCGCAGCGCCTCGCGGCCCTGCCGCACGTCCCAGGTGCGGATCGGCGCGAACTGCAGCACGCCCTGCCGGAACAGGGCCACGATCTCGGCCAGCAGCTCTCCCAGCCGCTGCGGCCCCGCCTCCCACAGATCGAACGCCCGGTACGCGACGCCCGGCCGGTGGGCCGCGATCCGCTCCGCGTCGCGGATGTCGGCCTTGCCCATCTCCACGAACCGGCCGCCACGCGGCAGCAGCTCCAGGGAGGCGTCGACGAACTCGCCCGCGAGGGAGTTCAGCACGACGTCCACGCCTTCGCCGCCGGTGCCGTCCAGAAAGGTGTCCCGGAATCCCGTCTCCCGCGAGGAGGCGATGTGGTCGTCCGTCACACCCGACGCCCGTACGACGTCCCACTTGGGCGGACTGGCCGTGGCGTACACCTCCGCGCCGAGATGCCGTGCGATCTGCACGGCCGCCGTGCCCACGCCACCGGCGGCGGCGTGCACCAGCACCCGCTCGCCCGCGCGCAGCCCGGCCAGGTCCACCAGGCCGTGGTAGGCGGTCGCGTAGGCCACCGGCACGGACGCCGCCTGCGTGAACGACCACGCGTCCGGCATCCGGGCGACCAGGCTCCGGTGGGCGACGGCCACCGGGCCGAAGGACTCCGCGACGAAGCCGAACACCCGTTCGCCGGGGCTGAACTCGGTGACACCCGGGCCGACTTCCAGCACCACACCGGCCGCCTCGGCGCCCAGGGGCACGTCGTCGGGGTACAGGCCGAGAGTGATCAGTACGTCGCGGAAGTTCAGCCCGGCGGCACGGACCCCGATGCGCACCTCGTCGGCGGCGAGCGGGCGACGCGCGCCGGAGGGCGTGACCTCCACGTCGTCCAGGGAGCCCTTGCGCTTGACGGACAGGGTCCACGCGTCGTCGGCGGGCGCGGCGGCCGCGGCCAGACGCGGCGCGAACACCTGCTCCCCGCGCACGGCGAGCTGCGGCTCGTCGGTGTCGAACAGCGCGCCCCAATCGGGCTCGTCGCCGTCCAGGTCGACCAGAAGGAACCGGCCGGGGTGCTCGGACTGGGCGCTGCGCAGCAGACCCCACACCGCCGCCTGGGCGATGTCCGGCGTCTCGCCGTCGACGGCGACGGCACGCCTGGTCACCACGACCAGCCGGGCGTCGGCGGGCGATGCGCCGGCCAGCCACTGCCGTACCAGGGTGAGCGCCTCGGCGGCTGCTTCCCGGGCAGCCGCGGCCGCGTTCCCGTCCGGGGTGTCGACGGTGGCGACGACCATCTGCGGAGCCGGGCCGCCGTCGCCGACGGCCTTCTCCAGCGCGGCCAGGTCCGGGAACCGCTCACCCGCGCCGGCCGCGCCACCCAGCACTGCCACCTGGACGGCCCGACCCGCGCCGACCGTGACCGGGGCCCAGTCGAGCCGGTAGACCGACTGCCGGCCGTTGCGCCGCAGCCGCTCCAGCCGGGCGGGGTCGACCGGACGCATGTCCAGCCGGGCCAGGCTCAGCACCGGCTCGCCCTGCTCGCTGACGGCGTCGAGGCCGAATGCGGTCTCGTCGACCCGGCGCATGCGGATCCGCACCCGGGACAGGCCGTCGTGCGCGAGGCGCACCCCGGACCAGGAGAACGGCAGGAACGCCGTGTCGTTCGGTCCGTCCTGGAGCAGGCCCGAGTGCAGGGAGGCGTCGAAGAGTGCCGGGTGGAGGCCGAAGCTCTCACCACCGGTGTCACCGGGCAGGGCGACGTCGGCGAACACCTCGTCACCCACACGCCACGCCGCACGCACACCCTGGAAGACCGGCCCGTAATCGAACCCGAGCTCCGCCATCCCCGCGTACAACACATCCCCGGACATCTCCACACCGCCGGCCGGCGGCCACTGCACCGGAACCCACGACACCGGCATGGTGTCCCCGGCAGCCAGCCAGCCCCGCGCGTGGCAGGCCATCTCGGCCTGCTCCCCCTCCCCACCCTCGAAACGGGCGAACACCGCCACCTCACGACGACCGTCCTCACCCGCGGCACCGACGGTCACCCGCAACTGAACGGCCGCCCCCTCCTCCAACAGAAGAGGCGCCTCCATCACCAACTCGTCCACCACCGGCACACCCACCCGACGACCGGCAACCGACGCCAGCTCCACCCACGCCGTACCAGGCACGATCACCGCGCCCAACACCACGTGATCACGCACCCACGGCTGCGACTCGACGGACAACCGCCCGGTGAACACCCACTCGTCACGATCACCGACCTGCACGACCGCCGCCAGCACCGGATGCTCGACCCGCTCCAGACCAGCCGCCGCGACATCACCGGCCCGCGCCGACGGCGTCAGCCAGAAGTACTCCCGCTGGAACGCGTACGTCGGCAGGTCCACCCGTCCGGCGCCCGTCCCCTCGTACACCGCGGCCCAGTCGATCCGCACGCCCGCGGTGTGGGCCTGGCCGAGCGAGAGCATGAACCGGGTCAGTCCGCCCTCGTCACGGCGCAGGGAGCCGACCACCGACACCCGGCCGCTCGCGTCCAGTGCCTCGATGGTGTCCTCCACCGCCATCGTGAGCACGGGGTGGGGGGACATCTCCAGGAAGCATCCGGTGCCGTTGTCGATGAGGGCGCGGACGGCGGGTTCGAAGCCAACCTGGTGGCGCAGATTCCGGTACCAGTACGCGGCGTCCATCGTGGCGGTGTCGACGAACGCGCCGACGGCCGTGGAGTACATGGGGATGGTTCCGGCCGCCGACTGTACCGGCGCCAGAGCCTCCATGAGCTCCGCTTCCAGCGCCTCGACGTGCGCGGTGTGCGACGCGTAGTCCACGTTGACACGACGGGCCCGTACGCCGTCACGCTCGCAGGCCGCCAGTATCTCGTCCAGCGCCTGCGGTTCACCGGCGACGACGACGGCCGCCGGACCGTTCACCGCCGCCACCGACACCCGGCCCCCATACCCGGCGATCAGCTCCCCGGCCCGCTCCACCGGCACCGCGACGGACATCATCCCGCCCAACCCGGCCAGACGCTCCCGCACCAGCACACTGCGCACCGCCACGACCCGCGCCGCGTCCCGCAACGACAGACCACCGGCAACGTACGCCGCGGCGATCTCGCCCTGCGAATGACCCACGACGGCGGACGGCTCGACACCGTACGACCGCCACAACGCCGCCAGACCCACCATCACCGCGAACAGAGCGGGCTGCACCACATCCACCCGCTCCAGCGACGGCGCGTCGGGGAGGCCGCGCAGCACATCCTCCAGCCGCCAGTCCACGAACTCCGCCAACGCCTCACCACACGCGGCGACCTCCGCCGCG
Organism: Streptomyces sp. AC558_RSS880; assembly: GCF_019049255.1. Lineage (GTDB taxonomy): Bacteria > Actinomycetota > Actinomycetes > Streptomycetales > Streptomycetaceae > Streptomyces. The sequence goes on from NZ_JAGMUJ010000108.1 coordinate 69,082, forward strand.
AACACCGGTGAGGAATCCAGCAGCCCGACCGCCATGCCCTCCCACTGCGCACCCTGACCCGGGAACACGAACACCGGCTTCACGCCGGCCGTGGCACGGCCCTCGACGACCACCGGCGACGGCTCACCCACCGACAGCGCGGCCAGCCCGGACAGCAACTGCTCCCGGTCGGCGGCGGCCACGACACCCCGGTGCTCCAGATGGGCCCGCGTGGTGGCCGCGGAGAAACCGAGGTCGACGAGAGACAGCTCCGGCCGCGCCAGCACATGCGCACGCAGCCGGCCGGCCTGGGCACGCATCGCGGCCACCGTCCGCCCGGACACCGTCACCGCAACAGCCGGCATCGGACGCGCCCCTGGCCTTTCGGCGGGCTCCCCGACGGGCGCCTCCTCCAGGATGATGTGGGCGTTGGTGCCGCTCACGCCGAACGACGACACCGCGGCGCGCCGCGGACGACCCTCGACCGACCACTCCCGCGCCTCGGTCAGCAGCCGGACCTCGCCCGAGTCCCAGTCGATGTGCGGGGACGGCTCGTCCACGTGCAGGGTCGGCGGCAGCACCCCGTGCCGCATCGCCATCACCATCTTGATCACACCCGCCACACCGGCCGCAGCCGACGTATGACCGATGTTCGACTTGACCG
>NZ_JAGMUJ010000108.1:69734-73727 GCF_019049255.1 Streptomyces sp. AC558_RSS880
GTCGCGGCCGTACGTAGCCAGCAGTGCCTGCGCCTCGATCGGGTCACCCAGCTTGGTGCCGGTGCCGTGGCCCTCGACCGCGTCCACCTCGGCCGGGGACAACCCCGCACTGGCGAGCGCCTGCCGGATGACCCGCTCCTGCGAAGGCCCGTTCGGCGCCGTCAGACCGTTGCTCGCACCGTCCTGGTTCACCGCACTGCCCCGGATCACACCCAGGATCCGCCGTCCCCTGCGCTTGGCGTCCGACAGCCGCTCCACCACCAGCAGACCCAGGCCGTCGGAGAAGCCCGTGCCGTCCGCCGACGCTGCATAGGCCTTGCATCGCCCGTCTCCGGCCAGGCCGCGCTGGCGGCTGAAGCCGATGAGCAGGTCGGGTGTGGCCATCAGCGAGATGCCGCCGACCAGGGCCGTCTCGCACTCGCCGGCTCGCAGGGCCTGGGAGGCCATGTGCAGGGCGACGGCGGAGGACGAGCAGGCCGTGTCCACCGACACCGCCGGGCCCTCGAGGCCGAGCGTGTACGCGATCCGGCCGGAGACCACGCTGTTCGTGGTGCCGGTGAGGTGGTAGCCCTCCAGTTCGGGAACCATCGTCGCGTGGTAGCCCGAGGTGACGGTGCCGCAGAAGACGCCAGTGTTGCTGCCCCGTAGTGTCGTCGGGTCGATGCCCGCGTCCTCGAACGCCTCCCACGACGCCTCCAGCAGCAGCCGCTGCTGCGGGTCCATCGCGAGCGCCTCACGCGGGCTGATCCCGAAGAACTCGGCGTCGAACTCGCCGATGCGGTCGACGAAACCGCCGGACCGCGTGTACACCGTGCCGACCTGGTCGGGGTCGGGGTCGTAGAGCCGATCCAGGTCCCAGCCCCGGTCGGTCGGGAACGGGCCCATGCCGTCCCCGCCGGACGCCACCAGCTCCCACAGTTCCTCCGGCGAGGACACCCCGCCAGGGAACCGGCAGCTCATGCCCACGATCGCCAGGTGCTCGCCGGTGTCCACGCGCCGCGATCGTGTCGTGCGCGGACGGTCGGCCGCGACGTCCACCGTGACCTGCGACACCAGCAGCCGGGCCACCGCCACCGGGGTCGGGTGGTCGAACACCAGCGTGGCGGGCAGGCGTACGCCCGTGTTCTGGGTGAGCCGGTTACGCAGTTCGACCGCGGCGAGGGAGTCGAAGCCCAGTTCCTTGAACGCGCGGCCCGGATCGACGGAGGTGGCCGTGGCGTGGCCCAGCACGCCCGCGACCTGGGCCAGTACGAGGTCGAGCGCGACCTGCTCACGGTCCGCCTCCGGTACGCCCGCCAGGCGCCGGGCGAGGGACCCCCCGGCCTCCGCGCGCCGGGGGGCGGGGGCCAGTCCGCGCAGTACGGCCGGGATCGTGCCGGCCCGGGCCTGGGCGCGCAGCACGGCCGTGTCCAGCCGGACCGGCGCCAGCAGCGCGGCGTCCGAGGCGAGGGCCTGGTCGAACAGGCCGAGGCCCAGCTCGGCCGTCAACGGCTTGGCGCCCATGCGCTCCAGGCGGGCCAGCTCGTTCTGGCCCAGCTGTGCCGCCATGCCCGCGGTGTCCGACCACAGGCCCCAGGCCAGCGAGGTGGCGGGCAGTCCGACGGCCCGCCGGGATGCGGCGAGCGCGTCCAAGGCCGCGTTGGCGGCGGCGTAGTTGGCCTGGCCGGGGCTGCCGATGAGCGCGGACACCGACGAGAACAGCACGAACGCCGACAGCTCCGCGTCGGCGGTCAACTCGTGCAGATGCCACGCCGCGTCCGCCTTGGGCCGCATGACGCGCTCGATCTGCTCCGCCGACAGCGACTCGATCACGCCGTCGTCGAGCACACCGGCCGCGTGTACCACCGCCGTCAGCGGACGCTCCACGGAGTCGAGCGCGGCGGCCAGTTGCTCCCGGTCGGACACGTCGCAGGCGACCACGCGGGCCTGGGCGCCGAGTGCCCCCAGCTCGGTGACCAGCTCGGCGGCGCCGTCGGCCTCCGGGCCACGCCGGCTCAACAGCAGCAGATGACGTACCCCGTGCGCGGCGGCCAGGTGACGGGCGAACACCGCACCCAGACCACCGGTACCACCCGTGACCAGCACCGTGCCCTCCGGGTCGAAGGCCGGCGGCCGGTCGGTCACCGCCGTGGAGGCACGGGCCAGCCTCGGTGCCAGCAACCGGCCACCCCGCACCGCCAACTGCGGCTCGTCCAGGTCGGTCAGTCCGCCCCAGTGCAGCCCTTCGACCACGGCGTCGTCGTCGAGGTCGACCAGCAGGAACCGGCCCGGGTGCTCGGACTGCGCACTGCGCAGCAGACCCCACACCGCCGCCTGAGCGGCATCCGGAGCCTCGCCGCCGACGGCGACCGCATGCCGGGTCACCACGGCCAACCTGGCCTCGCTCAGCGCCGTATGGGCGAGCCACTGCCGGACCAGAGCCAGTGCCTCGACGGCGGCCGCCGTGGCCTCCGGAGCCACAACGCCCGCGAGGACCAGCTCGGGCGCCGGGGCGCCGTCCTCCACGGCCTGTTCCAGCGCGGTCAGGTTCTCGAACGGCTCGCCCTGGGCGGGCAGCCCACCGAGCACCGCGACCCGCGCGGACTGGCCGGCACCGGCCGTGACCGGGGTCCAGTCCAGCCGATAGAGCGAACCCTGCGTGTCGGAGGCCCGCTTCAGCTGGGCCTGGTCGACGGGACGGAACACCAGCTTGTCCATGCTGAGGACCGGCTCGTCGTGCTCGTCGACGATGTCGATACGGAAGGCGGCCGCGCCCGCCGGGGTGAGCCGGGCACGGGCTCGGGACACGCCGGTCCGGCTGAGCTGGACACCGTTCCACGAGAACGGCATGACGAGGGTGTCGTCCGGCTTCTCCCCGAAAAGCGAACTCTGCACCGCGGAGTCGAAGAGTCCCGGGTGTACACCGAAGGCGCCCGTGTCGGCGTCGTCCGGCAGCGCGAGCTCGACGTAGACGGCGTCGTCGTCCTGCCAGGCCTCGACCACGCCCTGGAACAGCGCGCCGTAGTCGTATCCGATGTCGGCCATGCGGGTGTAGAGCGCCTCCGCCGAGAGGGGCTCGGCGTCCTGCGGCGGCCATGCGACGTCCCAGGCGGGTACGGCCTTGGGGTCCGCCCCCAGCCAACCGCGGCCGTGACAGGTCGCGACGTGTTGTTCCTCCGCGTCGTCGTCCTCGGGGCGCGAGAAGATGACGAACTCACGGCGGCCGTCCTCGTCGACGTGGCCGACGATGATCTGGACCTGGCGCGCCGCCGTCTCGTCCAGGGCCAGCGGCGCCTCGATGACAAGCTCGTCGAGCACGGGACAGCCGACCTCGCGTCCGGCGGCCAGGCTCATCTCGACCAGCGCCACGCCGGGCACGACGATCGCGCCCATGACGACGTGGTCGCGCGTCCACGGCTGGTTCGTGGTGGAGATACGGCCGGTGAAGAGCCACTCGTCACGGTCACCTATGAGCGCCCGACCGGCCAGGACGGGGTGCTCGACGGCGATGAGCCCGGCGGCCGCGACGTCACCGGGAGCGGTGCCCGGGGTCAGCCAGAAGCGCTCGCGCTGGAACGCGTACGTCGGCAGGTCGACCCGCTGGGCGCCGGTGCCCGCGTAGTAGGCCTCCCAGTCCACTGCGAGGCCGGCGGTGTGGGCGCGGCCGAGGAAGGCGGCGAACGTCTCGCCCTCGTGGTGCTTGGCACGCAGGGCGGGTATGAACGCCGCCTCGGTGTCCTCCACGCACTGCCGGGCCATCGCGGTCAGCACCGCGTCCGGCCCCAGCTCCACAAACCGCCGCACCCCCAGATCCCACAGCGTGCGCACACCATCGGCGAACCGCACCGCCTGCCGCACATGCCGCACCCAGTAGCCGGCGTCGAACACCGACACCACTTCACCCGTCACGTTGGAGACGACCGGGATGCGGGGTTCGGCATACGTCAGCCGCTCCGCGACGGTACGGAACTGCGCCAGCATCGGCTCCATCCGCGGCGAATGGAACGCGTGCGA
>NZ_JAGMUJ010000108.1:73894-80010 GCF_019049255.1 Streptomyces sp. AC558_RSS880
ATCAGCGGCAAGAAGCTCCCGCAACGACCGGCCCAGACGCGGATCAACCTCCGCACACACCTCACTCAGCGCCTGCTCGAAGACCGGGAACGCCGCAGCCAACTCCAGACCCATCCGAGGGCGCTGGGAGCCCTGGCCGGTGAACAAGAACGCCGACTTCCCCGCGACAGCCCACTCCCCCGCCGCCACCTCCCCCAACCGGGACAACAACTCCTCCCGGCCCGAAGCCACCACCACCGCCCGCCGATCCAGCAACGCCCGCGACGCCACCGACGAGAAGGCGACATCCGCGACCGACACGTCCGGGTCCGCGGTCAGGCGTTCCCGCAGCCTCCCCGCCTGCGCCCGCAGCACCGCGTCGTTGCGGGCGGAGAGGACCACCGGCACCGCACCGGCGGGCCGGATCACCTCACCGGGTGCGCCCTCGGACCGCTCCTCGGCCGGCGCTTCCTCCACGATGATGTGCGCGTTCGTACCGCTCACGCCGAACGACGACACACCCGCGCGCCGCGGACGACCCTCAACCTGCCACTCCCGCGCCTCGGTCAGCAGCCGGACCTGACCGGACTCCCAGTCGATGTGCGGCGACGGCTCGTCCACGTGCAAGGTCGGCGGCAGCACCCCGTGCCGCATCGCCATCACCATCTTGATCACACCCGCCACACCGGCGGCGGTCGAGGTGTGTCCGATGTTCGACTTGATCGACCCCAGCCACAGCGGATCCCCGTCCCGCTCCCGGCCGTACGTCGCCAACAGGGCGTGGGCCTCGATCGGATCACCCAGCTTGGTGCCCGTACCGTGGCCCTCGACCGCGTCCACCTCGGCCGGGGACAGCCCGGCGTTGGCGAGCGCCTGCCGGATCACCCGTTCCTGGGAAGGGCCGTTGGGCGCGGTGAGGCCGTTGCTCGCACCGTCCTGGTTCACCGCGCTGCCCCGGATCAGGCCCAGGATGCGCCGCCCGTTGCGCTTGGCGTCCGACAGCCGCTCGAGCACCACCAGGCCGAGACCGTCGGAGAAGCCGGTCCCGTCCGCCGACGCCGAATAGGCCTTGCACCGGCCGTCGGGAGCCAGGCCGCGCTGACGGCTGAACTCCATGTGCAGGAACGGCCCGGACAGCACGGTGACACCACCGGCGAGCGCCAGCGAACACTCGCCGGCCCGCAGCGCGGTCACCGCGAGGTGCAGGGCGACGGCGGAGGCGGAGCAGGCGGTGTCGACGGACACGGCCGGGCCCTCGAGGCCGAGGCTGTAGGCGACGCGGCCGGACACCACGCTGGTGGTGGAACCGGTCAGGCGGAAGCCCTCGATCTGGGGGAGGGACCCGGCGGGCATGGCCGCGTAGTCGGACGGGCCGACGCCGCAGAAGACGCCGGTGTCGCTGCCCCGCAGTGTCGTCGGGACGATGCCCGCGTCCTCCAGCGCCTCCCAGGACGCTTCCAGCAGCAGCCGCTGCTGCGGGTCCATCGCGGTCGCCTCACGCGGGCTGATCCCGAAGAAGTCGGCGTCGAACTCGGCGGCGCCGTCGATGAACCCGCCTTCCCTGGCATACACGGTGCCGAGCCGGTCCGGGTCCGGGTCGTAGAGTCGCTCCAGGTCCCAGCCGCGGTCGGTGGGGAACGGGCCGATGCCGTCACCCCCGGAGGCCACCAGTTCCCACAGCTCCTCCGGCGACGTCACCCCGCCCGGGTACCGGCAGCTCATGCCGACGATCGCAAGGGGCTCCCCGTCACGGGACTCGTACTCGCGAAGGCGCGCGCGGGCCTGGTTGAGGTCGCTCGCCATCTTCTTGAGATAGCGGGCGATCTTCTCCTGCTGATCGGTGTTCTCTGCCATTTCCCCGCCCCTTGTCACGCTTCGCCGAACTCGGCGTCGATCATCTGGAAGACCTCGTCCATGGAGGTGGCCGCTTCGATGCGCTCGGCAGCGCTCTCCGCCTCCCCGTCGTCGGCGACGACGGAAAGCAGGCGGCGCAGACGGTCGGCCACGTGGCGCCGTTCGTCGTCGGCGATCGCGGCAAGCATGTCTTCCAGCCTGTTCAGTTCCTTTTCGATGGGTGGTTCGGCGGCGGCGACGCCGCCGAACTCGGCAAGCAGCAGACGCACGATCTCCGCAGGCGTCGGGTGGTCGAACACCAGCGTGGCGGGCAGCCGCATGCCGGTGGCCTTGGTCAGCCGGTTCCGCAGTTCGACGGCACCGAGCGAGTCGAAGCCGATGTCCTGGAACGCGCGCTCGGGCTCGATGGCCGTGGCCGAGGCGTGCCCGAGCACGGCCGCCACCTGGGCACGGACCATGTCCAGGACGATGTGCTCGCGCTCGTCCGCGGCGACTCCGGTCAGCCGATCGCGCAGGGACACGGTCGCGCTCTCCACGCTCCGCACCGGGACGGGGGCCAGTCCGCGCAGTACGGCCGGGATCGTGCCGGCCCGGGCCTGGGCGCGCAGCACGGCCGTGTCCAGCCGGACCGGCGCCAGCAGCGCGGCGTCCGAGGCGAGGGCCTGGTCGAACAGGCCGAGGCCCAGCTCGGCCGTCAACGGCCTCGCCCCCATGCGCTCCAGGCGGGCCAACTCAGCCTGGCCCAGCTGTGCCGCCATGCCCGCGGTGTCCGACCACAGACCCCAGGCCAACGAGGTGGCGGGCAGTCCGACGGCCCGCCGGGACGCGGCGAGCGCGTCCAAGGCCGCGTTGGCGGCGGCGTAGTTGGCCTGGCCGGGGCTGCCCATCAGCGACGCCACCGACGAGAACAGCACGAACGCCGACAGCCCCGCCTCGGCGGTCAGCTCGTGCAGATGCCACGCCGCGTCCGTCTTCGGCCGCATCACCCGCTCGATCTGCTCGGGCGACATCGACTCGACCACACCGTCGTCGAGCACACCGGCCGCATGCACCACCGCCGTCAGCGGACGCTCCACCGAGCCGAGTACGGCAGCCAGTTGCTCCCGGTCGGACACGTCGCAGGCGACCACGCGGGCGTGGCAGCCCAGCCCTTCCAGCTCCGCCACCAACTCGGCGGCGCCGTCGGCCTCCGGGCCACGCCGACTCAACAGCAACAGATGACGTACCCCGTGCGCGGCGGCCAGGTGACGGGCGAACACCGCACCCAGACCACCCGTACCACCCGTGACCACCACCGTGCCCTCCGGGTCGAAGGCCGGCGGCCGGTCGGTCACCGCCGTGGAGGCACGGGCCAGCCGAGGTGCCAGCAACCGGCCACCCCGCACCGCCAACTGCGGCTCCTCCGAGCCCAGCACCGCACCCCAGTCCGGCTCATCACCGTCCAGGTCCACCAGGACGAACCGCCCCGGGTGCTCCGACTGCGCACTGCGCAACAGACCCCACACCGCAGCCTGGGCAACATCCGGAGCCTCACCGTCGACAGACACCGCACCCCGGGTCACCACCACCAGCCGGGCCTCACCCAGCCCCTCACCGGCCAGCCACCGCTGCACCAGCCCCAACGCCTCGGCGGCGGTGGCGTGCACCGAATCGAGGGCGTCGCCCGAGGAGCCGATCGAGGTCAGCACGACCTCGGGCGAAGTCGCACCGTCGGCCAGGGCCTTCTCCAGCGTGACCAGGTCGGCGAACCGCTCCGCGGATCCGCCGACCGCACCGATCGCGACGAGATCGACGGGCCGTGACGCGACGGCCTGCACGGGCTCCCAGTCCATCTCGTACAGGTGACGCTCGCCGTCGCCCCGCGCCGCTTCCAGATGGGCCTGCTCCACCGGGCGGACGTCGAGCCGTCGCAGGCAGGCCACCGGCAGACCGTCCTCGCCCGCGATGTCGAGCCGCAGGGACATCGGGTCCGGCAACGTGATCCGCACCCGGAGCCGGGTGAGGCCGAAGCGCTCCAACTGCACGCCGGACCAGGAGAACGGCAGCCCGCTGGGGTTCTCCTCACCCATGTCGAGCATGCCGAGTCCGCCGTGCAGGGCGGAGTCGAACATCGCCGGGTGGATGGCGAATCCGTCAACCGGGCCGGCCGCCTCGGGCAACGCCAGTTCGACGAGGACCTCGTCGCCCCGGCGCCAGGCGGACTGTACGGCGCGGAAGGCCGGGCCGTAGTCGAAGCCGACGTCGGTGAGGTGGGCGTTCCGGTTGAGCAGCGTGTACAGCTCGGACACGGCGAGCGGCTCGGCATCCGCTGGCGGCCACGGAACCGGCAGCGGCTCCAAGGGCTCCGCCTTGGCGGACAGCCAACCGCGCGCATGGCAGGTCAGCTCGGTGACCTCGTCCTCGCCCGCGTCGATCCGGGAGAAGAAGGCGATCTCGCGGCGACCGTCCTCACCGGCCGCGCCGACCGTGACCCGGATCTGCCGCGTCACGTCGTCCTCCAGGACCAGAGGCGCGGCGATGACCATTTCGTCCACGACGTCGCAGCCCAGCCGCCTGCCGATGGTCAGCGCCATCTCACACATCGCGGTGCCGGGCACCAGCACGATCCCGAACACCATGTGGTCGCGGGTCCACGGCTGCGTCTCCTGGGACAGGCTGCCGGTGAACAGCCACTCGTCGCGGTCACCGACCTGCACGGCCGCCGCCAGGATCGGATGCCGCATCCGGTCCATCCCGGCAGCGGAGGCGTCACCGACGCCGGCCTTGCGGGAGAGCCAGTAGTTCTCGCGCTGGAAGGCGTACGTCGGCAGGTCGACCCGCTGGGCGCCGGTGCCGGCGTAGTAGGCCTCCCAGTCGACTGCGAGGCCGGCGGTGTGGGCGCGGCCGAGGAAGGTGGCGAACGTCTCCCGCTCGCCGTGCTTGGCACGCAGGGCGGGTATGAACGCCGCCTCGGTGTCCTCCACGCACTGCCGGGCCATCGCGGTCAGCACCGCGTCCGGCCCCAGCTCCACAAACCGCCGCACCCCCAGATCCCACAGCGTGCGCACACCATCGGCGAACCGCACCGCCTGGCGCACATGCCGCACCCAGTAATCGGCGTCGAACACCGACACGGGCTCACCCGTCACATTCGACACGACCGGGATACGCGGCTCGGCATACGTCAGCCGCTCCGCGACGGTACGGAACTGCGCCAGCATCGGCTCCATCCGCGGCGAATGGAACGCGTGCGACACCCTCAGCCGGGTCGTCTTACGGCCCTCCCACCGCGGCAGCCACTCCTCCACGGCGTCCGCGTCACCCGACACCACCACCGCCAACGGACCGTTGACCGCGGCGATCTCCAGCCGGCCCTCGAACCCGGCCAGCGACCCGGCCACCTCCGCCTCGGCGGCCTGCACCGCGACCATCGCACCGCCGGTGGGCAGCGCGCCCATCAACCGGCCACGCGCCACGACGAGTTCGGCCGCGTCCGCCAGCGACAGCACCCCCGCCACATGCGCGGCAGCGATCTCACCGACCGAATGCCCGATCAGACAATCGGCACGCACCCCCAGCGACTCCACCAGCCGGAACAGCGCCACTTCCACCGCGAACAACGCCACCTGCGTGAACTCCGTCGAGTCCAGCACATCACCCCCGGCGGCAAGAAGCTCCCGCAACGACCGGCCCAGACGCGGATCAACCTCCGCACACACCTCGGCCAAAGCCTGCTCGAACACCGGGAACGCCGCAGCCAACTCCAGACCCATCCGGGCACGCTGGGAGCCCTGGCCGGTGAACAGGAACGCCGACTTCCCCGCGACAGCCCACTCCCCCGCCGCCACCTCACCCAACCGGGACAGCAACTCCTCCCGGCCCGAAGCCACCACCACCGCCCGCCGATCCAGCAACGCCCGCGACGTCACCGACGAGAAGGCGACATCCGCGACCGACACGTCCGAGTCCGCGGTCAGGCGTTCCCGCAGCCTCCCCGCCTGCGCCCGCAACGCCACATCCGTCCGCGCGGACAGCACCACTGGAACCGGAGCCACGGGCGCGGTCCGTTCCTCCGTCACCGGCTCCTCAGCCGGTGCTTCCTCCACGATGATGTGCGCGTTCGTACCACTCACGCCGAACGACGACACACCCGCACGACGCGGACGACCCTCAACCTGCCACTCCCGCGCCTCGGTCAGCAGCCGGACCTGACCGGACTCCCAGTCCACGTGCGGCGACGGCTCGTCCACATGCAAGGTCGGCGGCAGCACCCCGTGCCGCATCGCCATCACCATCTTGATCAC
>NZ_JAGMUJ010000108.1:80020-84337 GCF_019049255.1 Streptomyces sp. AC558_RSS880
GTGTCCGATGTTCGACTTGATCGACCCCAGCCACAACGGATCCCCGTCCCGCTCCCGGCCGTAGGTCGCCAGCAGCGCCTGCGCCTCGATCGGATCACCCAGCTTCGTACCGGTGCCATGACCCTCGACCGCGTCCACCTCGGCCGGGGACAACCCCGCACTGGCGAGCGCCTGCCGGATCACCCGCTCCTGGGAGGGGCCGTTCGGCGCCGTCAGACCGTTGCTCGCACCGTCCTGGTTCACCGCACTGCCCCGGATCACACCCAGAATCCGCCGCCCGTTACGCCGGGCGTCCGACAACCGCTCCAGCACCACCAGGCCCACACCGTCGGAGAAACCGGTCCCGTCCGCCGACGCCGAATAGGCCTTGCACCGCCCGTCCGGCGACACCGCCCGCTGGCGGCTGAATTCGGTGAGGAGGTAGGGGCCGGCCAACAAGGTGACGCCGCCCACCAGGGCCAGCGAGCATTCGCCTGCTCGCAGTGCCTGTGAGGCCAGGTGAAGGGCGACGGCGGAGGAGGAGCAGGCCGTGTCCAAGGACATGGCGGGACCCTCCAAGCCCAGCGTGTAGGCGATCCGGCCGGACACGACGCTCGTCGTGGTGCCGGTCAGGCGGTAGCCCTCCAGCTCGGCGGAGGCCATGCCGCCGTAGTCCGTGGTCACCACGCCGGCGAACACGCCGGTGTCGCTGCCGCGCAGCGTCGTCGGGTCGATGCCGGCGTGCTCCAACGCCTCCCACGACGTCTCCAGCAGCAGCCGCTGCTGCGGGTCCATCGCGGTCGCCTCACGCGGGCTGATCCCGAAGAACTCGGCGTCGAACTCCCCGATGCGCTCCAGGAAGGCACCGCCCCGGGTGTTGATCTTTCCGGCCCGGTCCGGGTCGGGGTCGTAGATGTTCTGGTCCCAGCCGCGGTCCGTGGGCAGCCCGCCCACCGCGTCGCGACCGGCGGCCACCAGCTCCCACAGCTCCTCCGGCGAGGTCACGCCGCCCGGGTAGCGGCAGCTCATGCCGACGATCGCGAGCGGCTCGTCCAGCGTGACCCGCTTGGTCCGGGTGACCGCCTTGGGAGCCTCCGCGACGCCACCGACCTCGGAGAGCAGCAGCCGCCCGACTGCGGCCGGAGTGGGGTGGTCGAAGATCAGCGTGGCGGGCAGGCGCACGCCGGTGGCCCGGGTGAGCCGGTTGCGCAGCTCGACGGCGCTCAGCGAGTCGAAGCCGAGCTCCTTGAAGGCGCGTTCGGTATCGATCGCCGCGGTGGAGGAGTGGCCGAGTACCGCCGCGACCTGCTCCCGCACCGCGTCCAGGACGATCCGCTCCCGTTCGTCCTCCGTGACGCCGGCGAGGCGCTGCGCGAGCGAGCCACCGGTCTTGGCGCGCCGGGCGGGGACCGGCGTCAGACCGCGCAGCAGCGCGGGCAGCAGACCGGCCCGGGCCTGGGCCCGCAGGGCGGCCGGGTCGAGCTGGACGGGCGCGAGGAGCGCCGCGCCGGTACCTAGCGCCAGGTCGAACAGTTCGAGGCCGCGCTGCTGGGGCAGTGCGCCCACACCGGTGCGCTCCAGGCGGGCCAGATCGGCCTCACTGAGGGCGCCCGCCATTCCGCCGGCGTCGTCCCACAGGCCCCAGGCCAGCGAGGTGGCGGGCAGTCCGGCCGCGCGCCGCGACGCCGCGAGCGCGTCGAGAGCGGCGTTCGCCGCCGCGTAGTTGCCCTGCCCCGGGCTGCCGATGAGCGCCGCCACCGACGAGAACAGCACGAACGCCGACAGCCCCGCCTCGGCGGTCAACTCGTGCAGATGCCACGCCGCGTCCACCTTCGGCCGCATCACCCGCTCGATCTGCTCCGCCGACAGCGACTCGACCACACCGTCGTCGAGCACACCGGCCGCATGCACCACCGCCGTCAGCGGACGCTCCACGGAGTCGAGCGCGGCAGCCAGTTGCTCCCGGTCGGACACGTCGCAGGCGACCACGCGGGCCTGGGCGCCGAGTGCCCCCAGCTCGGTGACCAGCTCGGCGGCGCCGTCGGCCTCCGGGCCACGCCGGCTCAACAGCAGCAGATGACGTACCCCGTGCGCGGCAGCCAGGTGACGGGCGAACACCGCACCCAGACCACCCGTACCACCCGTGACCAGCACGGTTCCGTCCGGGTCCAGGGCAGCTGCCTCATCGCCTGCCGCACCTGCACGCGCGAGCCGCGGTGCCAGCAACCGGCCACCCCGCACCGCCAACTGCGGCTCCTCCGAGCCCAGCACCACACCCCAGTCCGGCTCATCACCGTCCAGATCCACCAGGACGAACCGCCCCGGGTGCTCCGACTGCGCACTACGCAACAGACCCCACACCGCCGCCTGGGCGAGGTCCGGAGCCTCACCGCCGACAGACACCGCACCCCGGGTCACCACCACCAACCGGGCCTCACCCAGCCCCTCACCGGCCAGCCACCGCTGCACCAGCCCCAACGCCTGGCCGACGGTGGCGTGCACCGAATCGGGGGCGTCCTCACCGGTGGTGGAGACGGCGGCGAGCACCGCGGTCGGTGCCGGTGCCCCCTCGGTGAGCTCCCGCTCCAGGGCGCCCAGATCCGGATGGGTCTCCCCCGCGCCGATCCGGGCGATGTCCACCGTCCCGGTGGTCGGCGCGGTCTCGATCCGCGTCCAGTCCACGGCGTACAGGGACTGCCGCGTGTCTGCGCCCGAGCTGTCGATGCGGTCCTGCTCCACGGGACGCACGACGAGGGAGCGCACGGACACCACCGGAGCCCCGTTCTCGTCCACGGCGTCCAACCGCAGTGAGGTGCCGCCGGTCATGGTGGAGCGAACCCGCAGTCGCGAGACGCCGGGGCGATCGAGCCGCACGCCGCTCCAGCTGAACGGCATGAGGTGCGCCGCGGCACCGCTTCCGGTGAGCAGGACGACACCGCTCTGCAGCGCGCAGTCGAAGAGGGCGGGGTGAATGCCGAAGCCCTCGTGGCCTTCGGGCAGGGTCACCTCGGCGTAGGTCTCGTCACCGTCGCGCCACACGGCCTCGACGCCGTGGAAGAGGGGACCGTAGTCGTATCCGAGGTCGGCGAGACGGCCGTAGAGCTCCTCGACGGGCATCGGCTCGGCGTCCTGCGGCGGCCACTGCCGCGGCCAGTCCGCGACGGCGGGCGCGTTGTCGGTGCCGAGGGTGCCCCGGGCGTGGCAGGTGTTCTCGGTCTCATCGGTGCTGTGCTCCGGCCGCGAGTAGATCGCCACGTCGCGTCGGCCGTCCGGGCCGGACGCCCCGACGGTGATCTGGAGTTGCCGGGTGACGCCGGGCTGGACGAGCAGGGGCGATTCGAGCACCAGCTCGTCGAGGACCGGGGTGCCGGTGTGGCGTCCGGCGGTGAGGGCCAGCTCGACCAACCCCGTGCCGGGCACGACCATGGTGCCGAGCAGGAGGTGTTCCTCGACCCAGGGCTGGGTTTCGGTGGAGATGCGGCCGGTGAGCACCCATTCGTCGCGGTCGCCGACCTGCACGGCCGCCGCCAGGACGGGGTGTTCGACGGCGATGAGCCCGGCGGCCGCGACGTCGCCCGGAGCGGTGCCCGGGGTCAGCCAGAAGCGCTCGCGCTGGAAGGCGTACGTCGGCAGGTCGACCCGTTGCGCGCCGGTGCCGGCGTAGTAGGCCTCCCAGTCGACTGCGAGGCCGGCGGTGTGGGCGCGGCCGAGGAAGGTGGCGAACGTCTCCCGCTCGCCGTGCTTGGCACGCAGGGCGGGTATGAACGCCGCCTCGGTGTCCTCCACGCACTGCCGGGCCATCGCGGTCAGCACCGCGTCCGGCCCCAGCTCCACAAACCGCCGCACCCCCAGATCCCACAGCGTGCGCACACCATCGGCGAACCGCACCGCCTGGCGCACATGCCGCACCCAGTAGCCGGCGTCGAACACCGACACCACTTCACCCGTCACATTCGACACGACCGGGATGCGGGGTTCGGCATACGTCAGCCGCTCCGCGACGGTACGGAACTGCGCCAGCATCGGCTCCATCCGCGGCGAATGGAACGCGTGCGACACCCTCAGCCGGGTCGTCTTACGGCCCTCCCACCGCGGCAGCCACTCCTCCACGGCGTCCGCGTCACCCGACACCACCACCGCATACGGACCGTTCACCGCGGCGATCTCCAGCCGGCCCTCGAACCCGGCCAGCGACCCGGCCACCTCCGCCTCGGCGGCCTGCACCGCGACCATCGCCCCACCCGCCGGCAGCGCGCCCATCAACCGGCCACGCGCCACGACGAGTTCGGCCGCGTCCGCCAGCGACAGCACCCCCGCCACATGCGCGGCAGCGATCTC
>NZ_JAGMUJ010000108.1:84347-84766 GCF_019049255.1 Streptomyces sp. AC558_RSS880
GCGGACCGTTGACCGCGGCGATCTCCAGCCGGCCCTCGAACCCGGCCAGCGACCCGGCCACCTCCGCCTCGGCGGCCTGCACCGCGACCATCGCGCCGCCCGCCGGCAGCGCGCCCATCAACCGGCCACGCGCCACGACGAGTTCGGCCGCGTCCGCCAGCGACAGCACCCCCGCCACATGCGCGGCAGCGATCTCACCGACCGAATGCCCGATCAGACAATCGGCACGCACCCCCAGCGACTCCACCAGCCGGAACAGCGCCACTTCCACCGCGAACAACGCCACCTGCGTGAACTCCGTCGAGTCCAGCACACCACCCTCGGCGGCAAGAAGCTCCCGCAACGACCGGCCCAGACGCGGATCAACCTCCGCACACACCTCGGCCAAAGCCTGCTCGAACACCGGGAACGCCGCAGCC
>NZ_JAGMUJ010000108.1:84786-89710 GCF_019049255.1 Streptomyces sp. AC558_RSS880
AGGACGCTGCGAGCCCTGGCCGGTGAACAGGAACGCCGACTTCCCCGCGACAGCCCACTCCCCCGCCGCCACCTCCCCCAG
This sequence comes from Streptomyces sp. AC558_RSS880, assembly GCF_019049255.1. Classification (GTDB taxonomy): domain Bacteria; phylum Actinomycetota; class Actinomycetes; order Streptomycetales; family Streptomycetaceae; genus Streptomyces. Next base: position 84,868 of record NZ_JAGMUJ010000108.1, read on the forward strand.
CCGGGACAGCAACTCCTCCCGGCCCGAAGCCACCACCACCGCCCGCCGATCCAGCAACGCCCGCGACGCCACCAGCGAATACGCCACATCCGCGACCGACAACTCAGGCCGCGCCACCAGATGCGCCCGCAGCCGTTCCGCCTGCGCCCGCAACGCCTCGTCGTTCAGCGCCGACACCACGACCGGCAGCGGAACCGCGGGCGCGGTCCGTTCCTCCGTCACCGGCTCCTCAGCCGGTGCTTCCTCCACGATGATGTGCGCGTTCGTACCGCTCACGCCGAACGACGACACACCCGCACGACGCGGACGACCCTCGACTGACCACTCCCGCGCCTCGGTCAGCAACTCAACCGCGCCCGAGTCCCAGTCCACGTGCGGCGACGGCTCGTCCACGTGCAGGGTCGGCGGCAGCACCCCGTGCCGCATCGCCATCACCATCTTGATCACACCGGCGACGCACGCGGCGGCCGACGTATGACCGATGTTCGACTTGATCGACCCCAGCCACAACGGATCCCCGTCGCGTTCCCGGCCGTAGGTCGCCAGCAGGGCCTGCGCCTCGATCGGGTCACCGAGCTTCGTACCGGTGCCGTGGCCCTCGACCGCGTCCACCTCGGCCGGGGACAACCCCGCGCTCTGAAGCGCCTGCCGGATGACCCGCTCCTGGGAGGGGCCGTTCGGCGCGGTGAGCCCGTTGCTGGCGCCGTCCTGGTTGATGGCGGTGCCGCGGACCAGTCCGAGGATCCTGCGCCCGTTGCGCCGGGCGTCGGACAGCCGCTCGAGCACCAGCATGCCCAGGCCGTCGGAGAAACCGGTCCCGTCCGCCGACGCCGCGTAGGCGCGGCACCGCCCGTCCGTCGACAGACCGCGCTGACGGCTGAACTCCCGCAGCATGAACGGGCTGGGCATCAGGGTGACACCACCGGCGAGCGCCAGCGAGCACTCCCCCGCGCGCAGGGCTTGCGCAGCCATGTGCAGGGCGACCGCGGAGGAGGAGCAGGCGGTGTCGACGGACACCGCGGGGCCCTCCAGGCCGAACAGGTAGGAGACGCGGCCGGAGGAGACGCTGCCCGAGCCTCCCGTGAGCTGGAAGCCCTCCACGTGGGGAAGGCTTTTGTCCGGTCCCACGCCATAGTCGGTGACGCTGAGGCCGAAGTAGACGCCGGTGTCGCTGCCGCGCAGTGAGGTCGCGTCGATGCGGGCGTGCTCGAAGGCCTCCCAGGACGCCTCCAGCAGCAGCCGCTGCTGCGGGTCCATCGCGGTCGCCTCACGCGGGCTGATGCCGAAGAACTCGGCGTCGAACTCCCCGATCCGCTCCACGAAACCGCCGCCCTGGGCGTAGACCTTCCCGGGCTGGTCGGGGTCGGGGTCGTAGAGCCGCTCCAGGTCCCAGCCCCGGTCGGTGGGGAGCCCGCTGATGGCGTCACCCCCCGAGGCCACCAGTTCCCACAGTTCCTCCGGCGACGTCACGCCGCCCGGGTAGCGGCAGCTCATGCCGACGATCGCGAGCGGTTCGGTCGCCCGGTACTCGGTCTCCTCGAGCTGTGCTCTGGTCTCGTTGAGTTCGAGCGCGACTTTCTTGAGGTAGCGGACGAGCTTTTCCTGCTGATCGATGTTGTCCGTCATTTCCCTGTCCCCCGTTACTCGTCGCCCAGATCGACATCGATCATCTGGAAGATCTCCTCCGCGGTGGTGGCCGCTTCGATCCGCTCCCTGGCGTTCTGCTTCTTGTCGCTCTGGGCGTCGCCGGCGGCGGAACCGATGCCGGACAGCAGGGCACGCAGGCGCTTGGCCACCCGCTGCTGCTCCTCCGCGGAACTCGCCGCGAGCATGTCCTCGAGCTTCCTCACCTCCTGGTCGATGAGGGGCTCGGCCGGCTCCCCGGCGCCGATCTCCGACAGCAGCAGGTCGGCGACCGCGATCGGCGTGGGGTGGTCGAACACCAGGGTGGCGGGCAGGCGCACTCCGGTGGTCTGGGTGAGCCGGTTGCGCAGTTCGACGGCGCTCAGTGAGTCGAAGCCGAGCTCCTTGAAGGCGCGTTCGGGGTCGACGGACGCCGCCGAGGCGTGCCCGAGCACACCCGCGACCTGTGCCTGGACCAGTTCGAGGACGATCCGTCCCCGGTCGGCCTCCGGTGCTCCGGCCAGCCGCTGAGCCAGCGCCGCCGTACCCGAGTCGGCCACCCGGGCCGGAGCGCGCACCAGCCCCCTCAGCAGCGGCGGCAGCATCCCCGCCCGCGCCCGGGCTCGCAGCGCCGTCGTCTCCAGCAGCACCGGAGCCACCACGGCCGCGTCCACGTCCAGCGACTGGTCGAACAACGCGGGACCCGTCTCGGCGGTGAGCGCACTGATACCCATCCGCTCCAGGCGGGCCAGTTCGGCCTCGTCCAGTTGCGCGGCCATGCCCGCGGTGTCCGTCCACAGGCCCCACGCCATGGACACCGCGGGCAGACCCGCGGCCCGCCGGAGCCCCGCCAGGGCGTCCAACGTCGCGTTGGCGGCGGCGTAGTTGGCCTGGCCGGGGCTGCCGATGAGCGCGGACACCGACGAGAACAGGACGAACGCCGACAGGCCCGCGTCGGCGGTCAACTCGTGCAGATGCCACGCCGCGTCCGTCTTCGGCCGCATCACCCGCTCGATCTGCTCGGGCGACAGCGACTCGACCACGCCGTCGTCGAGCACACCGGCCGCATGCACCACCGCCGTCAGCGGACGCTCCACGGAGTCGAGCGCGGCAGCCAGCTGTTCCCGGTCGGACACGTCGCAGGCGACCACGCGGGCCTGGGCGCCGAGTGTCCCCAGCTCGGTGACCAGCTCGGCGGCGCCGTCGGCCTCCGGGCCACGCCGGCTCAACAGCAGCAGATGACGTACCCCGTGCGCGGCGGCCAGGTGACGGGCGAACACCGCACCCAGACCACCGGTACCACCCGTGACCAGCACGGTGCCCTCCGGGTCGAAGGCCTGCGGCCGGTCGGTCACCGCCGTGGAGGCACGGGCCAGCCGCGGTGCCAGCAACCGGCCACCCCGCACCGCCAACTGCGGCTCCTCCGAGCCCAGCACCGCACCCCAGTCCGGCTCATCGCCGTCCAGGTCCACCAGGACGAACCGCCCCGGGTGCTCCGACTGCGCACTGCGCAGCAGACCCCACACCGCCGCCTGGGCGAGGTCCGGAGCTTCACCGTCGACAGACACCGCACCCCGGGTCACCACCACCAGCCGGGCCTCACCCAGCCCCTCACCGGCCAGCCACCACTGCACCAGCCCCAACGCCTCAGCGGCGGCCTGCCTGGCAGCGTCGGCCACGTCGCCGTCGGGGGTACCGACCGAGGCCAGCACCAGCTCCGGCACGGGGCCGCCGTCGGCCACCGCCCGCTCCACGTCAGCCACGTCACCGAGCACCGCGACCCGTGCGGGCCCGCCCGTGGTCACGGTCACCGGCATCCAGTCGAGCCGGTGGACCGACTGTCCACCACCGCGCCGCAGGCGCTCCAGCTGCGCGGGGTCGACCGGACGCATGTCCAGGCGGCCCAGGCTCAGTACCGGCTCGCCCTGCTCGGACACCGCGTCCACGCGCAGCGCCGCGTCACCGGCGGGCGAGATCCGCACCCGAACCCGCGACAGGCCCGTACGCCCGATGCTCACCTTCGACCAGGAGAACGGCAGGATCGTCGCACCGCCGCCCGACCCCTTCTCAGCGAAGGCGCTGTGCAGCGTCGCGTCGAAGAGTGCCGGGTGGAGGCCGAAGCTCTCACCACCGGTGTCACCGGGCAGGGCGACGTCGGCGAACACCTCGTCACCCACACGCCACGCCGCACGCACACCCTGGAAGACCGGCCCGTAATCGAACCCGAGCTCCGCCATCCCCGCGTACAACACATCCCCGGACATCTCCACACCGCCGGCCGGCGGCCACTGCACCGGAACCCACGACACCGGCATGGTGTCCCCGGCAGCCAGCCAGCCCCGCGCGTGGCAGGCCATCTCGGCCTGCTCCCCCTCCCCACCCTCGAAACGGGCGAACACCGCCACCTCACGACGACCGTCCTCACCCGCGGCACCGACGGTCACCCGCAACTGAACGGCCGCCCCCTCCTCCAACAGAAGAGGCGCCTCCATCACCAACTCGTCCACCACCGGCACACCCACCCGACGACCGGCAACCGACGCCAGCTCCACCCACGCCGTACCAGGCACGATCACCGCGCCCAACACCACGTGATCACGCACCCACGGCTGCGACTCGACGGACAACCGCCCGGTGAACACCCACTCGTCACGATCACCGACCTGCACGGCCGCCGCCAGCACCGGATGCTCGACCCGCTCCAGACCAGCCGCCGCGACGTCACCGGGAGCGGTGCCCGGGGTCAGCCAGAAGCGCTCGCGTTGGAAGGCGTACGTCGGCAGGTCGACCCGCTGGGCGCCGGTGCCGGCGTAGTAGGCCTCCCAGTCGACTGCGAGGCCGGCGGTGTGGGCGCGGCCGAGGAAGGTGGCGAACGTCTCCCGCTCGCCGTGCTTGGCACGCAGGGCGGGTATGAACGCCGCCTCGGTGTCCTCCACGCACTGCCGGGCCATCGCGGTCAGCACCGCGTCCGGCCCCAGCTCCACAAACCGCCGCACCCCCAGATCCCACAGCGTGCGCACACCATCGGCGAACCGCACCGCCTGGCGCACATGCCGCACCCAGTAGCCGGCGTCGAACACCGACACCACTTCACCCGTCACATTCGACACGACCGGGATGCGGGGTTCGGCATACGTCAGCCGCTCCGCGACGGTACGGAACTGCGCCAGCATCGGCTCCATCCGCGGCGAATGGAACGCGTGCGACACCCTCAGCCGGG
>NZ_JAGMUJ010000109.1 GCF_019049255.1 Streptomyces sp. AC558_RSS880
GCGGTGCGCAGTGTGCTGGTGCGGGAGCGTCTGGCCGGTCTGGGCGGGATGATGTCCGTCGCGGTGCCGGTGGAGCGGGCCGGGGAGCTGATCGCCGGGTATGGGGGCCGGGTGTCGGTGGCGGCGGTGAACGGTCCGGCGGCCGTCGTCGTCGCCGGTGAACCGCAGGCGCTGGACGAGGTGCTGGCGGCCTGCGAGCGTGACGGTGTCCGGGCCCGTCGCGTCAACGTGGACTACGCGTCGCACACCGCGCACGTGGAGGCCGTCGAGGCCGAACTGCTGGAGGCACTCGCGCCGGTGGAGCCGTCGGGCGGCCGGGTGCCGTTCTACTCCACGGTGACCGGCGGTTTCATCGACACCGCCACGATGGACGCC
>NZ_JAGMUJ010000110.1 GCF_019049255.1 Streptomyces sp. AC558_RSS880
CCTAGGGTCTGTCGTCAAATGATCTTCGATCGGGGATCATGGTCGGGTGATACGTCGCCATGAACTGTCCGATGCCGAGTGGGCCTTCGTGCAGCCGCTGCTGCCCCGGTCCGAGCGGGGCCGCAGGCGGCTGGACGACCGGACGGTCCTCAACGGGATCGTGTGGAAGTTCCGGACCGGCACGGCCTGGCGGGACGTGCCCGAGCGGTACGGCTCCTGGGCGACGCTGCACACCCGCTTCCGCCGGTGGGCCAAGGACGGCACCTTCGAGCGGATGCTCCGGGCCGCCCAGGCCAGGGCCGACGCGGCCGGGGACATCGAGTGGCTGGTGTCGGTCGACTCCACGATCGTCCGGGCCCACCAGCACGCGGCCGGAGCGCGAAAAGGGGGCTCCGCACCCCGGGACTCGGCCGGTCCAGAGGCGGCCTGACCAGCAAGATCCACCTGGCCTGCGACGGCGCCGGCCGACCGCTCGCCTTCACCGTCACCGGCGGGAACACCAACGACTGCACGCAGTTCACCGCCGTGATGAAGGCGATCCGGGTGCCCCGGCCGGGTCCGGGACGGCCCCGGGTCCGGCCCGACCACGTCATCGGCGACAAGGGCTACAGCTCCAAGGCCATACGCGGCTGGCTGCGGCGACGGAACATCCGGCACACCATTCCGGAACGGTCCGACCAGGTTCGCAACCGGCTCCGGCGCGGCAGTCAGGGCGGACGTCCGCCGGCCTTCGACAAGCAGCTCTACAAGCGGCGCAACGTCGTCGAACGGTGCTTCAACCGCCTCAAGCAGTGGCGTGGCATCGCCACCCGCTACGACAAGACCGCCGAGTCCTACCAAGCAGCCGTCACCCTCGCATCGCTGCTGATGTGGGCGTGACATTTGACGACAACTCCTAGGC
>NZ_JAGMUJ010000111.1 GCF_019049255.1 Streptomyces sp. AC558_RSS880
CGCCACCCGCTACGACAAGACCGCCGAGTCCTACCAAGCAGCCGTCACCCTCGCATCGCTGCTGATGTGGGCGTGACATTTGACGACAACTCCTAGGCGGATACCGCGGGCGACTTGGACTGGGTTGTCGCGGTCGACTCCACCGTCGTCCGCGCTCATCAGCACGAGGCCGGGGCCCGTCAAAAGGGGTTCCTGGTGGCGAGCCGGACGATCATGCCCTTGGACGGTCTCGCGGCGGCCTGACAACAAAGGTCCACCTCGCCGCCGGCAGTCGCTGCCGACCGCTCACCTTCGTCCTCACTGCGGGCCAGGCGGGTGACGCACCCGCCTTCGAGTCGCTCATGGGGCGGATACGGCAGTGCTGGCGACGAGCCTCGTGGCCTCCTCTGCCACGCTGATCGCGGTGCCCGCGGCGCACGCGGGTGACGGCGACTCCCGCGGCCGTACGGAGACGGTGCAGGAGGGCGGCAAGATCTACGCCTCCTACGAGCACATGTCCTCCGGTTTCCGCCCGGAGGACGTCACGCTCAAGATCCACGAGAAGAACAAGTCCGAGGTCCTCGCCAGCGTCCGTCTCGAAGGCACCGACAAGTGCCCCGCCACGAACGACTGCTACGAGAGCGTCTTCCGGTCCGAGCCGGTCACCCTGCCCGCCATGGGCTCCTATGTGATCGACGTCGTGGCCAGGGAAGGACAGTCGAACGAGGTCGTCCGGCATTCGACCGGCTACCTCAACTACGGTCCCAACCCCAAGCTGACCATCAGCAGCAGCCACCCGTGGGTCTCCTACGACAACCCCACCATCAAGGTGTCCGGATTCCTGGTGGCCGAGGACCCGAACACCCATGAGGTCAAGCCGTTCACCGGGGTGGGCATCTACTGCCGCGCCCGGGACACCCACGGCGAGGGGTGGGTGTGGACGAACGATGCGGGGCGTTTCACCACCACCGAGTACTACAACGAGTACAGTCCCACCACCACCAAGTTCGACTGCATGTTCGACGAGTAGTGCGAGTCGCTGAGCCTGCCCTTCCGCAAGCAGGAACTGAAGCTCAAGGTGGACACCCCCACGGGCACGGTCACCGCCCCGTATGGCAGTGAGATCCCCATCCGGGGCAAGCTCACCCGTATCGCGGACGACGGCACCGAGAAGCCCGTCGCCAAGGAGGTGAGGATCGGCACCGGCTCCAGCACCGACACCATCGCGGCGAGCGGCCAGGACGGCGTCCTGCTCCACGGGGTACACCGTCAAGCAGGGCGGGCAGGTGAGTGTCCAGCCGACCGAGTCGAACTGGTTCACCGCGTCGGCCCCGCACTCCTTCACGGTGGCCAGGCCCTCCCGGACGAGCAAGCTGTCGAACGTCGAGGGCAAGGTGGACAAGTACCGCAGGGTCACCTTCACCGGCAAGCTCGGCGTCACGGAGGGCTCGTACCCGGCAGGCACCAAGGCGAAGATCTCCATCGACTACCGTCCCACGGGCGGGTCCTGGACGAGCACTGGCACCTTCGACGCCGCGTACGGCGCCTCCTTCAAGGCGTCCTCGTCGAAGAAGGCGGACTCGGGCGCCCAGTGGCGGCTCCACATCGTCAACGCGGGCGTGGACAGTGCCAGCGTCAAGCTGGGGCGCAAGCACACGAAGATCTGGAACGACGGCGTCTCGCCCGAGGGCGTGCGCAAGGGCTCGACGCTCACCGCCAAGGGCGGCCTGATGCAGAAGTCGGGCTCCACCTGGCGGCCGTACGCCGGGCAGAAGATTCGCGTCTGGTTCAAGGCCAAGACGGTCGGTTCCGCGTGGAAGGAGCTGGGCAGCACCAAGACGCTGAGTGACGGCACGTTCAGCAAGAAGTTCACCGCGAAGCAGGACGGCACCTGGCAGATGCGGTACACGGACACGGTCTCGACCCACTACGCGGACTACGGGACCGAGGATTACGTCGACGTCCGCTACCGAGTGGCAACCGCGTACGAGGCGGCCTCCCGGAATCCATCCGGCGGGGCCGCCTTCGCTGTGGGTCCGGCCACCGGATCGGCCAAGATCGACGTACCCGGAGCGGGTCACGCCCACGCGACACAGAGGCACCACCATGAAGCTGCACACCCGCACATGGGGAACCGGCGACCGCGTCGCCCTCCTGATCCATGGGATCATGTCGGACCACTGCACCTGGCGACGAGAACACCAGTGCATTGTGAAAGCACGCGGACGAAGCGGGTTCAGAGCTGGAGCTGGCGCTGACCCGCATTCGTCTCACTGGGCCTCCAGACGCGGAGGCAGCTGCAACCGAGCTGCACCTTGCTCTGGGGGAGATGCTGGAAGCGGCGCGGCCTGCTCGCGACTTCGGCCCCCCCGGGGGGGACCCGCATAGCCACGTATGCGGGGGCACTGGCACACCGGGCTGAGGCCCAGCAAGCCTTGCAGCACGCGGCAGACTGTCTCTGGGATTCTCCGACCAGTCGGGTACCGGGCTACTGGTGACAACACCCTGCCTATGTGACAGCTGCCGTGCTTCGGCTCACGGATACGTTTCTACTGAGTTTTTCGTTAGTTCTGTGGTGTTTAGGGGTGAATGATCAGGCCGGTGTGGGTGAGGAAGGACCACGGGAGTTGCTCGCTGGAGCAGACGCGGTGGATGCCGCGTTCGGCTGCGTCGGCGACGTCGGCGAGGTGGTCGCCGGCGAGGTTGGCCAGCTCGCGGGTCTTGATGGCCGACCACAGCAATTCGACCGGGTTGAGTTCGGGTGCGTAGGCCGGCAGCCGCTCGAGGGTGAGCCAGTCCTGCTCGGCCGCCCAGGCCCGCATGCCCCGGCTCCAGTGGGCGGACAGTCCGTCCCATACCAGCACCACCGGCTCACCGGCGTAGAAGGTCTTGATCTGTTCCAGCACCTGGATCAGGGAAGTGGTGTCGTAGCTGCCCGGCTTGAGGTGGAAGCACAGCCGCGGGCCGCGTTCGGGGTCGGCGGCGTGATAGCCCAGCGCGGCGGCCA
>NZ_JAGMUJ010000112.1:0-41548 GCF_019049255.1 Streptomyces sp. AC558_RSS880
GATCCCGCGCTCGAGCATCAGCTCCTCGACCTCGCGGAACGACAGCGGGAAACGGAAGTACAGCCACACACAGTGGGAGATGACCTCGACCGGGTACCGGTGACCCTTGTACGACAGCGACGCGCTCCTCACGGACGACCCTTCCCAGGTTGATCAACCCGAAGATCATCCCACCGGTCAGCCAACGTGACAGTGCCCCGTACGGTGCTCGACGCCGCGTCGGCCGCGGCGCGCCGCACCCGGCGGGCCGGCCGCGCCGACCCGCGTCTGGTCCTGGTCATCAAGCCGGGCGGCGACGGTGGCCTGCTGCCCGCGATCCTCGACGCCTATCAGGCTGAGCCGGGTGCGCTGCCGGTCGAGCTGGTGTGCAGCTTCGGCGAGCGTGAGATCCTCCTGCGGGAGGGGCGTGCCGACGCCGCCCTGCTTCACCGCCCCCACCACGACCTCACCGGCCTGGACACCCAGGACCTCCTGACCGAGACTCAACTTCTCGTGATGCCGAGTTCGCATCGCCTCGCGGGCCGTACCCGGGTCTGCCTGAACGACCTCGCAGGGGAGCCCCTGCCGCGCTGGCCGGGCGCATCTGAGGGTGGCTCACACGGACCTGAGGTCCACGACCTTGGGCAGCTTCTCCACCTCATCGCCTTGCGCCGCATGGTCGCCGTCCTCCCCTCCTCCATCCGCGACCAGCTCCGCGACGACCTGGTCGCTGTCCCAGTCGATGATGCCGAGCCCACCACGCTCGTCCTCGCCTGGCCCGAGCACGCCACCTCCCCAGCCCTGGCCGCCTTCGTCCGCGCGGCCGCCACCGTGGCGGGCAAGGCGACGGGCCATGGCGGGTAGAGCGGGGAGACACGCGGGGTGGGAGGCGCCCTCGCCCATGCTCGCAGGCGTGCGAACACTCCAGGACGCCCTCACGGCCACCGTCGAGATCACACCTGGAGGCAGAATGACGGGCACCGGACGGCGAACCAATCACGCGGTCGACAATCCGAGCCACTGGATATCAATGGCCGGCGACATGAGGCGTGTCAGTAGGCGGTGACGGCTCGGAGAGCATCCGCAGGCTGCACGCGACGTGATCGGTCAGGACGTCGCTGGTGTCACCCCGAGCGGCCATGTCGGTGGCGGCGAGGTCTTCGACGGGCTGGATCGGGCCGTGTACGTAGGCGTGCGGCGGGCCTTGACCCCGAATCCTGGACACGGGTTGTGCGGCTGGTGCCAGCGTAGTTGATGTTGTTCGGGAGGCCGTCTCGTAGGCGATCGGGCTGCGGTGTCCGAGACGGGAGTGACGGCGTCGGGTGTTGTAGCGATGGAGCCAGTGGAACGCGTCGAGGCGGGCCTCGCGCTCACTGGACCGGTGCTTTCGGCCCTGGAGCGTTTCGCGTTTGAACGTTGCGTTGAAGGATTCGGCGAGCGCGTTGTCCGCGCTGGAGCAGATCGCGCTCATGGACTGGCGGACACCGGCTCTGCGGCAGGCGTCGGCGAAGGCCCGGCTGGTGTACTGGGTGAGTTCAACCGGTCGATGCAACATCGGGTTGTTGAAGTGAGCGTAGCTGCTCATCGAAGACTTCGGCGGGGGCCTTCCAGCCGAGGATCTTGCGGGGCTGATCAGATCCGGGGCCTTCGCCACGGCCGGGTCCGGGACCGTGGTGCGGTGCCTACGGCGCAGTCGAACGCCCGCCAGGCCGATGCTCCGCATCACACGGGCGATCCGTTTGTGGTTGACGCGCTCGCCGTCCTCGCGGAGTTCGGCGGTGGTCCTCGGGACACCGTAGGTGCCGTCCGATTCGCGGTGCACGGCCTGTATCCGGGTGGCGAGGCGGGCGTCGGCCGTCTGCCGGGCGGCCCGGTCCGCTGCCGTCGCCCGCCAGTGGTAGAAGCTGGAGCGGGCGATGCCCAGGATGGTGCACAGCCGCTTCACGCCGTAGCGGCGCTGGTGGTCGGCGACGAACTGGAAGCGGCTCACCAGCGCGTCTTTCCGGCGAAATACTTCGCCGCCTTGCGCAGGATCTCGCGTTCCTCCTCCAGCTCGCGGACCTTCTTGCGCAGAGCGGCGTTCTCCGTCTCCAACGGCGTCGGCGGCTCGGTCGGCACCTCCGCACGGCGTCCCCGCGGACGGGACGCGCCGGCCGCCCGGACCCAGTTCCGCAGGGTCTCGGGATTGATCCCCAGATCGGCAGCGACCTGCCGGATCGTCGCCTCGGGCCGCGACTGGTTACAGCGCGACCGCGTCCGCCTTGAACTGCGGCGGATAGTGCTTCATGACCACGAGATGTCCGTTCTCAGATCCTCAGGATCCAGTGTCTCGTGTGTCCAAGATCAGGGGTCAAGGGCCCTGATCTTCTCGCTGAAGATCTTGTCCCTCGGGATGCCGTGGCCCGCAAGGCGTCGAGCTGGGAGTCGTCGTCCTGCCCAAGGGCGGAGCAAGGGGCGCGGGTGGTGCCGCCTCTTACGCCGGCCTCCGCGCCGGTTCTCGTGATCGTCACGGACTCATGGCAGGCCGAGCCCTCCACGGTCCGCGCACGCGTGGAACTCGTCCACGGTCAGCGTCGGATGCGCAGGGCTTGGCGGCATGGGGAAGGGCAGTCCGGCCCCGCGTACCTCGATGATCTTTGGGGTGGGGTCTCGCCGCAGCCGTGTGTCTCGTGGAGGCGGGCCCGGAGAACGTCACTCGATGTGGGTCGTTGCCCTACCTGCCGGCCAGGGCTGCTGATACTCGATGAGTCGGCCTGCCGGGTCGTGTCGGCGGTTGGGTGCGAACAACAACTTTGTTCAAGAAGCAGCGCCGGGTATGCGGCCCGAAGAAGGGAGTGTCTTGTCGCATACTCGGCGCTGACCGGCAGAGTTACGCCGTCGTGGCTGCTGTCTCGGTGGCTTCGACTGCGGACTTGAAGTCAGGGTGGACCCCGATTTGATCAAGCCACACGCTCATCGAGTTGTAGCAATTGAACCTTTCGATCTTTCCGTCACGGAGGTACCAGAGGTCCGCCGCCGGCACGTCGATCCGGTTCCCGGTCGGTGGGATCTCGCCGACCGGAGTCGGAAACCCTCCGAGATGCGTGCCCTGGATTCGCAACTCGACGGCGACGACATCACCGAACGCATGTACCTCGAGCAGCTCACGGTGTACATCGGGGAACGAGCGGGCGAGGCCCGCGATCACCTGAGGAATCTGCTCTCCGTGGAAACTCTGCGAGGTCGACATGTCGTTGAACGACCCGTCCTCGGTGAACAAGGCCAGGAAACCGTCACCGTCGAGAACGTTCCCTTCCGCGAGCCGGTAAGCCTCGCGAATGGTCTTTTCGTTACTTTCCATTCCTGTTCTCCTTTGATTTCGCAACACGCTCACGGTCCGCGCTTGTCTTTGATGGACCCTCCCCGGCTGTCGTAACGATAATCGTTACGACAGGTTGTCGCAACCTTCACTGTTGCGACTGCGCTGTCGTAACATGGAGCGTTGCGACCGGAGGAGGGATCATGAGCGCCAACAGCAGGCTGACCATTGCCGCCCACGCGCTGGCCTGGATCGGTCTCTACCAGCGCCAGGGCCACGAGATCGCCACCTCCGAGCAGATCGCGACCAGCGCGAACACCAACCCCGTGGTGATCAGACGACTGCTCGGCGAGCTGCGCAGGGCCGGGCTCGTGGAGTCCCGGCGGGGCGCGGGCGCGGGCTGGTCGCTGGCACGCGAGCTGGAGTCGATGACCCTGCTCGACGTGTACGAGGCAGTGGAACCCGGCCCGCTGTTCGCGATGCACCGCACCACCCCGGACCAGGGATGCGTGGTGGGTCACGGCATCCAGCCGGCGATGCAGGGCATCTACGAGGGCATCGAGGAGACCCTGAGACACGAACTGGCCCGCGTCACGCTCGAGAAGGTACTCAGGGACGTGCTCGCGGCACCTCGCCAGCCTCTCTGATCAGCTGGGCGACCCCGTGCGAACCGTAGGGTTCGGCGTGGGTTCTGCCCACCGGGGCGGAGTGACGTGAGCGTAGAGATGGAATCCCGCGCCGAACGCGTTGGATCCGCCGCCGGAACAGACGACGGGCGCAGGCCGAGCTCACCGCGGACCAGGCCGTGCTCGTCCAGCGGCTCTACGACGACGAGCGGGAGAAGACCGTCCAGCAGATCCCCGACAGATTCGGCGTGCCCCGTTTCACGGTGCACGGGCACCCCGACAAGCCCAGACCGTCCCCCGCCAGGTCCAGAAGGCTGCGACCGCCCACCCAGCCGGACAGACCATCAGCTGCCGCACTTCCTCAGGCCCCGGGTTCCTCCGGTGACGTCGGCGGCTCGGCCGGCGTCGGCATGGGTGGCCGGAGGAGGACGGCACGGGCCACGGAGGGGGCGAACAGGCCGGTGACGGGTGCGCAGAGGCCCAGTACGGAGCGGAAGGCGGTCCCCACCACCGGGTCACCGGGGTAGCGCTCCAGGACGCGCAGCAGGTACCAGCCGGCGACGCGGTCCGCCGGCCCGGAGGCCAGGGCACTGCCCACCGCGCCCGGCATCGAGCGGTCCGACCCGGCGGAGATGTCCCATGCCTGCCGGGACGCCGCGAGGAGCGCTTTCTGCACGCGCCGCGTCGTGGGGATCCGGCGCGGATCGGACAGGGTCTCACGCAGGACGACCGCGCTCATCGCGGCGACAGCCATGCCCTGCCCGTAGATCGGGTTGAACGTGCACAGGGTGTCGCCGGTGGCAAGGAATTCCGCCGGGCGGCGGCCGGGCAGGTCGTAGCGGTGGCGGATGTTCGCGGTCCGCCGGTAGCCGAACGCCGACGAGAGGGGCTCGGCCTCGTCCAGCCACCGATGCAGGAGCGGATGCGGCAGCCTCTTCCTGACGTACGTCACGAACCCGTCGTCGTCCGTGGGCGGTTCGTCATCGTGCAGCCCCGACACGATGACCAGATGGGTGCCGCCCTCGGCGTCGCCTTCTGCGGCGTCAGCCCGCCATTGCGCTCCTGCAACCACATCGCCGCGACCTGCGGATACGCCTCGGCCAGCGACACACCTAACGAACGCGCCACAGCGCCCCATCTGACCGTCCGCCGGGTCACCGACTGGATCATGCGCCGGCCCGAACACCTCACCGAGACCGACCGCACGTGCCTCGACGAGCTGTGCGAACGCAGTCCCGCCCTGACCACGACCACCGAATACGTCCGGCGCCTGGCCGCGATGGTGCGCGAACGCCGCAGCGAGCACCTGGCCCTCGACGTCTGGCTTGCAGATGTCCGTCTCGACGGACAGCGAGAACTCCGCACCCTGACCGCTGGCATACGGCGCGACCGCACAGCAGTGCTCGCCGCCCTGACCACCACTTCACCTCGGGAGCGGTCGAGGGCAACGTCACCAGAATCAAGCTGCTGAAGAGACAGATGTACGGGCGGGCCAACTTCGACCTCCTGCGACGCCGCATCCTCCTGTCACCTTGATCAACCGGTGACACCCCCAAATCGGCGACAGAGCCCACGAAGTGGACCAGAGCCCCCAGTCACGCACATAACCAGGGCCCGGACGGTCATGCTCCGCACCGACACCAACTCTTCACACGCTAGACGCGAATGAACACTCTGAGTGACATGAGTGAAGAAATCACCCGAACCGGCAATTCCGGTGCGGCGCCCCCGACAGGCCCCGCTTCTCCGTCCCGCTGTCGGCGACGCGGCGCGGCGCGCGTCTGGCCAGGCTGCTGGCGGCGGAGCAGTTCGCGGAGTGGGACGTGCCGACCGAGCCGGCGCGACTGATCGTGGCGGAGCTGGCGGCGAACGCGGCGCTGCACGGCAGGGTGCCGGGCCGCAGCTTCCGCCTCACGCTGACGCTGGCCACCCCGTGGACGCTGCGCATCGAGCTGACGGACACGCGGGGTGAACGGATGCCGGAACTGGGGCGCAGGGGTGACGAGCCACCGGGCGAGTCGGGGCACGGGCTGTTGCTGGTGGAGGAGCTGGCGACGAGGTGGGGCGTACGCGTCGGCCCACCGCCGTCGAAGACGGTGTGGGCGAAGCTGGACCTCGCCTGCGGGACCACTCGGCCCCGTCATCCACGAGGTGGACGGACAAAGGGGTAGGGGCCGGGTGGCCCGGGGACCAACGCGCGTGTACTCACGGGCAGTTCTGTCCGTCGGCTCTGGCCGGCGCCCGCACCGGCGAGAAACGATCCCCGTCAGAAGCCGGCCGGTGGTCGGTTGCCCTCCTGCCTCACTCCGCTGCCGTGAACGGCGCCCACATCCCGGTGGACGGCGGCCAGCCCCAGGCGGGCCTCGGTCTCACGCCGGGCCCGGGTTCCGCGTGACAAGTGAGGCAGCGGTGCCTCGCGGCATCGCGGGCCGTCGTCCGAGCCCGCGTCGCGAATGACGTGGCGGCGGAACTGCCCCCGGTGCCGTAGGCGCTTCTGGACCTGGGGGTGGAGTCGCGAGGGGCGGTGTCCCCCTGGAGAGCTACGGGCAATGCCCACGGTGGGGTGACGCTTCCTCAGGCGCGTTCGCATAGCGTTCGGTCATGGCCGCAACGTCCGGGCCGAGGGCCCGGCGAAGGGCCCGTCGTTCACAGATCCGCCTTCCTGTGCTCCCGGAGGACCCCATGAACCGCATGCTCAAAGCCACCGCCGTCGCCGCACTGTGCTGCACCGTCGCCGGTACGGGCTACGTGGGCGTGGCGCAGGCCGAGGGACACGGGGGCGGGGCGGACAGGACCACCGCCAGGGTGACCCACCCGGATCACGCGGGCCGCGCCGACTCCTTCGTCGGGGAGAAGAAGATCGGAGTCCGGGGATACTCCGTGAACGTCTCCTGCTCGGGTCGGCAGACGGGTCACAAGCCCGTGGTGGTGCTGATGGCCGGCCTCGGGGACGGCCTCGACGCGATGGCCGACCTGCAGAAGACGCTGAGCGAGAAGAACCGGGTCTGCTCCTACGACCGCCTGGGCGAGGGCAAGAGCGACAAGCCCCGGGGGCCGCAGAGCCTGGAGGACTCGGGCCGGATCCTCACCGGGGTGATCAACCGGGTCGCCGGCGACTCCCCCGTCGTGCTGGCGGGCCACTCGCTGGGCGGCCTGATCGCCGGCCGCTACGCCCCCGAGCACCGCGACCGCGTCAAGGGCCTGGTCCTGATGGACGCCACCTCCCCGACCATAACCGCGGACATCACCCGCGCGATCCCCGAGTCCGCCACCGGCGACGCGGGCGACCTGCGGGCGCAGACCGTCAGCACGATGCGGGGTGGGAACCCGGAGAACCTCGTCGTCCCCGACGGCCGGGTCCGCTCCGCCGGATGGATCCCGACCGAGGTGCTCCGCCACGGGCAGCAGTACCTGGCCGCGTTCCCCACGTACGGCCCCACCCTCGAGTCCGACTGGACGAAGGCACAGTACAAGTGGGCCACCGTGTCCCACCGCGGCACGGTCCGCGTCGCCGAGGACAGCGGCCACTACATCTACGTCGACCGCAAGGACATGGCGGTCAAGTCCATCCAGCGCGTCGCCGCCGAGGTCACCCAGCAGAACAGCGGCCGGTGGGGGCACGCGGGACGGTGACGGGGGCCCGGGCCGGCCGGCGGGGATTCCCAGGAGCGGTGGCGGAGCAGCTCGGGCGGGTTCGGGCGCGCGAGGCCCACGCCGTCACCCGTCGTCCAGGCGGTCCGCCACCGTGAGCTTCGTCCTGGCAGACGGGCGCTGTCACGTTGGTTGGCCGGGTGGGATGATCTTCTGGTTGGTCATGCCGGGGAGGGATCGTCCGTGGACAGCGCGCCACCGTCGTACAAGGGGCGCCGGTACCCGGTCGAGGTGATCTCCCACTGTGTGTGGCTGTACTTCCGCTTCCCGCTGTCGTTGCGCGAGGTCGGGGAGCTGATGCTCGAGTGCGGGATCGTCGTCTCCTGCGAGACGGTGCGCCGCTGGTGTGCCAAGTTCGGGTCGGCCTACGCAGACGCGCCGCGCCGCCGGCGGCCTCGGCCCGGGGACACGTGGCACCTGGACGAGGTCTTCATCAAGATCAACGGGCGGTTGCAGTATCTGTGGCGGGCGGTCGTCCAGGACGGCAGCGTCCTGGACATCCTGGTGCAGAACCGCCGTGACAAGGCAGCGGCCAGGCGCTTCTTCCGCAGACTTCTGAAGAGGACCGGTGCGGTGCCGCGGGTGATCGTCACCGACAAGCTCCGCTCCTACGGCGCCGCCTACCGAGAGGTCATGCCCTGCGTCGAACACCGGCAGTCGAAGTACCTGAACAACCGGGTGGAGAACAGCCATCAGCCCACCAGGCAACGCGAGCGGGCGATGAAAGGCTTTTGCTCGGTGGGTGGAGCACAGCGGTTCCTCTCCGCGTTCAGCGGCATCTCAACCCGCTTCCGGCCCCGCCGTCATCTGATGACCGCTGCTGCCCACCGAGCCGAGATGACCGTCCGCTTCGCAATCTGGGAGCAGATCACCGGCGTCGCCGGCCTCGCCACCGCGGCCTGAGCGCAGCTCGGAACCAGGCCCCACCAGGCCGTGACACACCATCAGAGACCGCCCGCCCAACAACGTGCCAGTGCCACCCCGAGACCGGCATCCCCTCACTCAAGCCGCACCGTTCCGAGGGGCAGCGTCCCTCGGCGAAGCGCCTGGAGCAGGAGGTCAAGGTCCGGATGCCGGAGCGCACGCTGATGGGGATCGTGGCCCGGACCGCGTACTGGGTGGAGTGGTGGCGCCGCTTCGGGCCGCCCTCGGGCAACGACCCGAAGCTCAAGGACCCGTTCGGCCGGTACGTGCTGACCACCTTCGTCAAGGGCACCAACATGGGCCCGTACGAGGTGGCCAAGCACATCCCTGGGGTGTCCGGGCACGAGCTGTCGTACGTCGCCAACCGGCACTTCTCCATCACCCTGCTGAACGAGGCCGTCCGCCGACCTGGTCAACGCGCACGCCCGCCTCGACATCTCTCAGGCGTGGGGCTACGGCACCGCCGTGGCAGCCGACGGCACCCACATGGACACCTACCTCAACAGCCTGCTCGCCGAGACGAGCGTGCGGTACGGCAAGGCGGGCGGGATCGCCTACCACCACATCTCCGACACCTACATCGCGCTGTTCACGCACTTCATCCCGTGCGGGGTGTGGGAGGCCGTCTACATCATCGAGGGCCTCCTCAAGAACACCTCCGAGGTCAAGCCGACCACCGTGCACGCCGACACCCAGGGCGAGAGCGTGCCCGTCTTCGCCCTGGCACACCTGCTGGGCTTCGACCTGATGCCCAGGATCAGGAACTGGAAGGGCCTGACCTTCTACCGCCCCTCCAAGCAGAGCGAATACGTCCACATCGACTCTCTGTTCGGCGAGCCAGGCAAGAACGTCATCGACTGGGATCTCATCGAGTCCCAGTTCCGGCACCTGATGAAGGTCGCCGTGTCCGTACGCGAGGGCGCCATCTCCTCCTCAACCCTGCTGAAGCGACTGCGGTCGGGCTCGCACAAGAACTCCACCTACACCGCGTTCCGCGAGGTCGGACGCGTGATCCGCACAGTGCAGCTGCTGCGCTACCTCTCGGACGCGCCACTGCGCCGACGGGTGACCGCGGCGACGAACAAGGTTGAGTCGTTCAACCGGTTCTCCCAGTGGGTCGGCTTCGGCAACCAGGGAGTCCTCGCCGACGATGACCCCATCGAGCAGGAGAAGGCGTTGAAGTTCAACGCCCTGCTCACGAACGCCGTCATCTTCCACAACGCCCTGGACATCGCGGAGATCATCCGTCAGCTCCTGGAGGAGGGATGGGAAATCGACCCGGAGGACCTGGCCCACCTCTCGCCGTACCTGACCGGACACATCAAACGGTTCGGCGAGTACTCCACCCACGAACTCGGCATCCAGCCCGAGGCATACGACCCGAAACTCGACGTCGACTTCACCCAGCTCCGCGACCAGGGTCTGACCGCCGCCGGACTTGGCCAGGCAGCCTGAACCATCAGGGTGCCCGCCCTTGGTGGCGTCTTTCAGCGGCGCAGGACGCTCACGACGCGTTCCCTACCCAGGATCGGGGCGCCTGCGCCCGCTGTACGACCCGAACGCCCCGATCTCGGAGGACGAGGAAGGCGAAGGCGGCGCACTTTGAGCCGGGCCGTCCGGCAAGTGTCGGCGAGGGCGGCCGGGTGAGGTTCGCTTCGTGTACGAGGTCAGCGCGTATCCGTGGGAGGCCGTACGGCCGTGAACGGGAGCGACAGGATCATGGACTTGGCCATGCCGGACATGGTGCCGCCGGCCAGTTCGGCGGTGCACTTGATCTTCATCCTGACCGGCGAGGTGACTACCGCGGTGAAGCGCACGGTGGTTCCCTCGATGCGCCCGTCGGTGATCGGCCTGCCGCCGTACGTGCCGACCAGAGTCGTGCCGGCGGTGGCCAGGACCAGTTCAGCGGTCTCCTCGCCACCGCCGGTCTTGAAGGTGAGGTTCCAGGTTCCATCAACCTCCCTTTGTTCCTTGAGCTTCTGCTGCAGGGCGCGGGCCTCGTCCTCGCCGTCGGGCTGCTCGTTCACCTCCAGGAGGAAGTCGGCGCCGCCGACGAGGGCCTCGGCCAGGTCGGTGGATCGCGGCACCATGGTCTTCTCGTAGGCGCGGACGGCCTCGTCGACGGTGGGGTGGGTGGCCAGGGCGAGAGCAAGGTCGTGGGCGTCGAGCATGGCCAGGTTGACGCCGACGCCGATCGGCGGCATGAGGTGTGCGGCGTCGCCGAGCAGGGTCACGGTGGGCACGTGGTCCCAGGTGTGCGGTGCCGGGAGGACGAACAGCGGCCGGTCGGCGTAGGGGCCGTCGTTGTTGCTGATCATTTGCTGCATGCTGGGTGCCCATCCGGTGAACTCATCCAGCAGGTGTGCGCGGATGCCGGCGGTGTCCTCGGCGGTCAGACCGGCTGCAGTGATCCAGTCGGCCGGCGCGCGCCGGATGATGTAGACCCGGATGTGCCCACCGCTGTTGCGCTGGGCGAACAGCGCGCGGTCGCCGTCGGTAGCGGTCGCGCTGCCGTTGCCGACCAGCGCTGAAAGATCGGCGTGGCGGTTTTCGACGTCGTCGAACCACGCTTCTGTGAAGGTGACCCCGGAGTAGTACGGGACAGCTGCCGAGACGGCCGGGCGGACCCGGGAGAACGCGCCGTCCGCTCCGATGACCAGATCGGTCTCGACACTCGTTCCGTCGGTGAAGTGCAGAATGCGCGGCCCCTCGGCGGGGCCGGCGACCGAGGCGAGGGTGCGGCCCCATTGCACCGTGCCCAGTGCGAGGGAGCTGAGGAGCAGGTCGCGCAGTTGGCCGCGGTCGATCTCCGGCTTGTAGAAGTCGTCCTCGTCCGGGATCTGATCGAGCAGGACGTTGCCGGCGGTGTCCCAGCGGCGCATCTGCTGTCCTTCCGGGCGCGCCAGCTTCCAGAACTGCTGGATCAGGCCCGCCTCGCGCAGTGCGAGCTGACCGTCGTCGGCGTGCAGGTCGAGACTGCCGCCCTGGTTGCGGGCGTCGGCGTCCAGGTCGCGGTCGTAGACCGTGACGTCGATGCCGTGCTTTTGCAAGATGCGGGCGCATGTCAGGCCGCCAGGGCCGGCCCCGATGATCGAGATGCGGGGGGTGGGTGTGGTGTTCACGGTGGTGCTCCGTTCGTGAGGGGCACGGCGGTTGCTATGCCGGTGCGCTGTCTGGCAGGTGCAGAGGTCAGCTGGCGGTTGTGGCGGAGGTGAGCGTGCTCGCGGGGGCGGGCGGCGGGCCGGCCTTCTTCAGCGGGACCTCGATGACGAAGAGCGCGGCGAGGAAGGCAACGGCGGACAGGATCGCGGCGGTGAGGAAGATATGGCTGGTGCCGGTGCTGGCGGCGGTGAGATAGGCGTCCTTTGCCGCGGCGGGCAGGTTCAGCAGGGCGCCGGGGCCGGATGCGGCGCCGGCGGGCAGCGTGGACTGGATAGCGCGAGTGAACAGCGAGCCGAAGACGGCGACGCCGAGGGATCCGCCCAGGGTGCGAAAGAGGTTGACCGAGCTCATGGCGGCCCCCATGTCACGCATGGAGACGCTGTTCTGCGCGATGGTGCCGGACATCTGCATGGTGAAGCCGAGCCCGATGCCGACGAGCACCATGTACACGCCGGTCAGCAGGCGTGAGGTGCCGGTGTCCATGGTGGCCAGCAGGCTCAGGCCGGCCGTGAGGAACACGGTGCCGAGCACGGGGAAGATCTTGTACCGGCCGGTGGCGGACATGGCCTTGCCCGCGATGGTCGAGACGATCACGACGGGGACCATCATGGGCAGCATCAGCAGGCCGGAGTTGGTGGTCGAGGCGCCCTGCACGGTCTGCTGGAACAGCGGTAGGTACAGCCCGGCGCCGAACATGACCACGCTGGCGATCAGGACCATGGTCATCGCGAGCGGGTAGTTGCGGTGGCCGGTGAACACGCTCAGCGGCAGCAACGGCTCGTCGGCCCGCTTCTCCACCCAGATGAACAGGGCGAGCCCGAGCACGGCAACGGCGGCGAGCGCGAGGATCTGCCAGGAACCCCAGGCGTAGGTAGCGCCCGCCCAGGTGGCGGCCAGCACGATCGCGCTGATCGAGACGGTGAGCAGGACGATGCCCGCCCAATCGATCTTCGCCTTGATGCGCTTGGCGGGCACGTGCAGCGTCCGCCACAGCCACACCAGGGCGACCAGGCCCAGCGGCAAGTTGATGCAGAAGGCCCAGCGCCAGTCGAAGTGACCGGTGATGAACCCGCCGAGCAGCGGGCCGCCGATGGTGCCGATCGCCATGACGGAGGCGCTCATGCCTTGGTACTTGCCGCGTTCACGCGGCGGTACGAGGGCGCCGATCAGGGCGAAGGCGCCCGCGCCGATACCGCCGGCGCCGATGCCCTGCACAACGCGGAAGGCGATCAGCTCGGTCATCGACTGGGCGGCCCCGCACAGGGCAGAGCCGGCTATGAACACCGCGATCGAAGCCAGATACATGGGCTTGCGGCCGACCAGGTCGCCGAACTTGCCCCAGATCGGTGTGGTCACGGCGGTGACCAGCGTGTAGGCGGTGACGACCCAGGAGATGTGCTCCAGGCCGCCGAGCTCGCCGACGATCGTGGGCATCGCGGTGCTGACGACCATGTTGTCGAGCAGGGCGAGCAGCATCGCGAGCATGACGCCGAGCAGCACCCAGCGCACGTTCTTCGGCGCGGCCGCAGGGCCGGCGGGAGGGAGAGATACAGACGCAGACATGACTGATCACTCCTTTCGGACAGGGAAGGTGAAAAGGGGATGTAGTCAGACGCAGCGCCCTGCAACCACTTCTCCAGAAGAGCACACCAACCCAATTAGTGCAACGGATGCACTTTTGAAGTTGGGCAACCGAAGGGTAGGCTCTGGGATATGACCGACACCGAGACCGGCGCCGCACCTGCGCCGATGGGGCGCCGTGAGCGCAAGAAGGCCGCCACCCGCCAGGCCATCGCCGACACCGCGCTGCGCCTGTTCCTGGAGCGGGGGTACGACGATGTGGGCATCCGCGAGATCGCGGACGCCGCCGACGTGTCCACTACGACGCTGTTCAAGCACTTCCCGGTCAAGGAAGCCCTCGTCTTCGACGAGGACGCCGACCAGGAGTCCCGCCTGCTCGCTGCCGTACGCGAACGCCCCGAAGGCCAGTCCATCCCCGCGGCCCTGCGCGAGCACGCGCTGCGCTACCGGATGGCGGCCGCAGACAGCGACGCCCGCTTCACCGCGTTCTTCGACCTGGTCAGCAGCACCCCAGCCTTGCGCGACTACGTCCAGGCCATGTGGCTGCGTCATACCGACGCCCTGGCCCAGGCCATCGCCGAGGAGAGCGGCCTGCCCGAGAACGACCCCGCCTGCACCGCCCTGGCCCACTTCGCCCTCGAAGCGCCGCGCGCTGCGCGCAGTCACGGCGACGACGCCCGCCAGGCCATCACCGTCGCCTTCGACCTCCTCGACAACGGCTGGCGCGCCCTTACTTCCCCGTAACTGAGCCTCGGGCGCTGTGAACCGTTCCGGGTTCGGTAGAGATCTCAGACATTGGGTGTGACCTGGGGTTTCGTGGTTGCGAGGTAGTGGTTGTTCTCGTATTCGACCGGTGGGACGTGGCCTATCTCACCGTGGAGTCGCCGGTGGTCGTACCAGTCGACGTACTCGGCGGTGGCGAGCTCGACGTCGGACAGCGTCTTCCATGGCCGCCTGGGCTTGATCAGTTCGGTCTTGAACAGGCCGATCGTGCTCTCCATCAGGGCGTTGTCGTAGGCGTCGCCGACCGATCCGATGGAGGCGGCGATGCCGGCGGTCTCCAGGTGGTCGGCGAGCCGGAAACTCGTGTATTGCGACCCGGCATCCGAGTGGTGTATCAACTCGCCCGGCTGAACGGGGTGTTGGTCGCGGTCGCGTTGCCACAGCGCCATCTCCAGGGCGTCCAGCACGAAGACCGTTTCCTTCACGGTGGCGGCCGACCAGCCGACGATCCGGCGGGAGAAGGTGTCCACGAAGAAGGCGACGTAGACGACTGAGGCTGCTCCCGAGGAGTGGACACCGGGTTTCATGCGACGAGTGACAGCGTACGTGTGGTGATCAGTTGTTGTTCGAACTCGGCTGGTGTCCGGTAGCCGAGCGCGGGGTGGCGACGGCGCCGGTTGTAGTAGGAAAGCCAGCGGAACAGCTCGAGCCGGGTCTGTGCCTTCGAGGTCCAGTGCCTCCCGTGGAGCAACTCGCGCTTGAGGCCCTGGAAGAACGATTCGGCCAGGGCGTTGTCGTAGCTCGAGCCGACCCGGCCCATGCTGCGGAGGATGCCGTGTCGGCGGCAGACGTCGGCGAAGGCGGCCGCACCGTACTGGGCGCCCCTGCCGGTGTGGAAGACGACGCCGTTCACCCGGCTGCCGCGGGCTGCCACGGCCGTCTCGATCGCGTCGGTGACCAGCGAGGTGCGCGTGTGGTCGGCGATCGACCAGCCCACCACCCTCCTCGAGCAGATGTCGATCACCGTGGCGAGGTAGAGCCACGTCGTGCCGACGGCTATGTAGGTGATGTCGCCGCACCACCTGGTGTTCAGGGTGTCGGCGGTGAAGTCGCGCATGACCAGGTCCGGCGCGGGCAGCGCGGTCCTGTCCGCGACTGTCGTCCGTTTCTTCTTCCGCAGGTGCCGGCCGACGATGTGGTTGATCCGCATCAGCCGGGTGACGCGCTTGCGGTTGATCCTCCGTCCCCTCGCCCGCAGCTCGGCATGGACGCGCGGGGCGCCGTAGGCGCCATGGTGCTCGAGGTGGATAGAGCGGATCTCGTCCACGGTCTGCTTCTCCTCGGCCTGGCGCTCGGCGCGGGCGGGCTCGGTGGCCAGGTGGCGGTAGTAGCCGGCGCGGGACGCCCCGAGCACCCGGCAGATCCGCTTGACGCCGAAGTCGGCGCGGTTGTCGGAGATGAAGACCCAGCGGTGGGGTGTCACTTCACCTCCCGGGCGAAATAGGCGGCTGCTCGGCGCAGGATCTCGCGCTCCAGGTGCCACTCCTGCTCGGCCTTGAGCAGCCGGGCATTCTCCGCCCGCAGCCGGGCCAGCTCCTCCGCCTCGCTCCCGCCCGCGGCACGGCATCCGGGCACGGCCTCGGCCTCGGCCTTACGGACCCACGTCCGCAGCGACTCCGCGGTGATACCGAGATCCGCGGCCACCGCCGCGTACGTCCGCTTCCCGGCCGCGGCACGGTAGAGCGCTACCGCGTCCTTCCGGAACTCCTCCGGATACGGAGACTTGCGTCCCACCTGGACATCCCTCCCTGGACCATCAAGATCCATTGTCAGGGTGTCCACTCCAAGGGATCAGCCTCAGTCGAGGACCTGGTAGAGGGTCAGGCCTGTGTGTGGGCTTTTGGGTCGAGCCGCCGGAGGGTGAGGAAGGCCTGGGCGGCGGTGACGAGGGTGACGTGGTGGTGCCAGCCGCGCCAGGTGCGGCCCTCGAAGTGGTCCAGTCCCAGGCCGTGCTTGAGTTCGCGGTAGTCGTGCTCGATGCGCCAGCGCATCTTCGCCCACCGCACCAGGTCGGCGACCGGTGTGGTGACGGGCAGGTTCGATATCCAGTAGCCGGTCGGAGCGTCCTGCAGGTCCGGCCACTCCACCAGGAGCGTCCGGGCGGGCAGGACACCGTCCCACCGGTTGCGGCCGCCGCCCGCCTCCTGGGCCGCGGCCAGGGACTGTTTGCCTGTGGGTCGGACCTCCAGCACCGCGAAGCGTGAGGTCATCGCGCCCTTGCTGCCCTGTCGCCAGGTCACCTCGGTGAACTGGCGGGCACCGGCCTGTGCGGCGAGGACGGCGACGGCTCGCGGTGGGGTGCGATGGCGGGACAGTGTAGGCGGACCGAGCCCGCCATAACTGGCTCTAACAAAAGCGGTTTGATCATGTGACTGTCCGCTTGATCGTTCGTTGATGGGGGCATGGGGAAGCGTCAGTCGCGGCCGTGGATCGTGTCGGACGAACTGTGGTCGCTCATCGAGCCGTTGCTGCCCGAGCCACCGCCGAAGCAGGTGGAGGGACGGCCTCGGGTGCCCGACCGGCAGGCCCTGTGCGGGATCCTGTTCGTGCTGCACACCGGTATCCAGTGGGAGTACCTGCCGCAGGAGCTGGGCTTCGGTTCGGGCATGACGTGCTGGCGGCGCCTGGCGGCCTGGAACGAGGCCGGTGTCTGGGAGAAGCCGCACCAGCTGCTGCTGAACAAGCTGCGGTCGAAGAACCAGCTGGACTGGTCGCGGGCGGTGATTGACTCTCCCCCTGGCTTCGCCGGGGGCACCCCCACCCACGTCCGGGCCGCACGCAGGGGCCCAAAAGCGGACCCTGCCCGGTCGACCGCGCACGTCCGGGCAGCAAGCACCACGTCCTCACCGACGGCCAGGGCATCCCACTTGCGGTGTCGCTGACCGGCGGGAACCGCAATGACGTCACGCAACTGCTGCCTCTGTTGGACAAGATTCCAGCGGTCGCGGGAGTGGTCGGCCGGCCGCGCAGGCGGCCGGACATGCTCTTCGCGGACCGCGGCTACGACCACGACAAGTACCGCCGGCTCCTTCGGCAGCGCGGGATCCGGCCGGTGATTGCCGAGCGTGGCCAGCCGCACGGCACCGGTCTGGGCACCTTCCGCTGGGTCGTCGAGCGGACGATCTCCTGGCTGCACGGCTTCCGACGCCTACGCATCCGGTGGGAACGACGCGACGACATCCACGAGGCCTTTCTCGGACTCGCCGTCTGCCTGATCACCCACCGGCACGTCCAGAGGCTTTGTTAGGGCCGGTAAGCGGGCTGGTGCGGCCGGGCATTGTCCGGGTGTGCAACTTCCTTCGCGGTCCCGGATCGGGAACCGTGCCCGGCGGTCGACATCTTCCGGGCCCATGACGGAATTCCTCGTGGCCTGCGCCACTCACGAGGCCGTCGGGTGCGCGGTCGCGCCCAATCCGGATCCGTCGGCCGGCGTGCTCGATCACGGCGAACACCTACGGTCGTGTCCCGGTCAAGGGGGACCGTCTCGAAGAAGTCGCAGGCCGGCAGCGCGTCGGCCTGGGAGCGCAGGAAGCCGGCTCACGTGCTGGAGGTCCGCTGGGGCGCCGGGTCGGTCCCGGCTTCCCGCAGGATCTCCCAGACCGTGGAGGCGGCGGCCTTTCACGCCCGGCACCAGCAGCTCGCCGTGGAGGCGCCGGTAGCCCCGCGTGGGATTCTCCCGTGCCAGGCGCAGCACCAAGGCGCGGATGGAGCACACGGTGCGGGGCCGGCCCGGGCGCTTCGGCCTGGACTCGGCGGCATGGCGGCGGGCGACCGGGTCGCGGTGCCAACGGAGCCCCGTGTCCGGCCGCACCAGCAGCCTACGCAGCACGTCCCGCGACAGCCGGTACAGCAGCGCCGCCGGGAAAGCCCGGCCACTCGGGCTGAAGCACGCCCTCTCCTTACCGAGTTGGCGCTCCAGCGCCGGCAGTCGGTGGCGCAGGGCGAGGATCTCCATGTCCTTGTCCCGATCGCTCATCGGTAGCAGGCGCAGCATGGCGAACGCGTTCGCCATGCCCCAGCAGGCCAGTCGCAACAGCACGGTTGGTCATCATGCCGCGTTGATCGACAGCCGCGCGACGGCACAGACTCGACCGACCGCACTCGACATCGCGCACGCCCTGCACACCAGCTCCGACCAGGGCGGATGAGGTTATCGGCAAGCGCAGGGTTCAGTCGAGGGAGGAAATGGCCGCGCGCAGTTCGCGGAGTTTCAGGCGGAGTAGTGCGGCCAGTTCCTGATCGCATGCGGGATCGACCCAGCGCGCGTAGGCGTCGGTGAAGGCGAGGACGCCCAGCCAGGCGGCGAGCTCGGCCGCCGGGTCGGCGATGCCGCGCCGGCGCAGCGCCAGCGTCATGGCGTCGGCGAAGGAGTGGTGCTTGAGTGCCTCCCGCTCCCGCAGGTCGCTGTTGCTCTCGACGACGGCGCGCAGGGCGGGGCCGATCGCGCGCAGCTCGGGGGTGAAGTTGCCCGCCGCCGCCTCCAGGCCGGCCGCGACGGCGCTCAGCGGCGTCGCCTCGTCGGGCGCGGCGTCGATCCCGTCGGCCAGCAGCTCGCACAGCGCGTCCTGGCCGGCGAAGAGCACTTCCCTCTTGTCCGGGAAGTGCCTGAAGAAGGTGCTCTTGGTCAGGCCGGCCCGCTGGGCGATCTGCACGACGGTGGTGTTGTCGTAACCGTGCTCGTCGAACAGTTCCACGGCGGCGCGTACAAGTCGTTCCCGCGCTTGCGGCTCCCAGCGGCTCATGCGCCCAGGATAAGCGATGGGACTTGGTCCCGTCACCGTGCTACGTTGACGGGACCAAGTCTCATCACTGTGGAAGAGAGCGACTCATGCGCGTTTTCGTCACCGGCGCCTCCGGCTGGATCGGTTCTCCTGTCCTGCGCGAACTCCTCGCCGCCGGACACCAGGTCGTCGGCCTCGTCCGGTCGGACTCCTCAGCGCGTGCCGTGGCGGTGGCCGGGGGCGAGCCGGTCCTCGGCGACGTGGCGGACCTCGACGCCGTGGCCGCACTGGCCCGCGGTGTCGACGGCGTCATCCACCTGGCCTTCGACCACGACTTCTCCCGGTTCGAACAGTCGGTGAAGGAGGAGGGGGAAATACTCGGGGCACTGGGGGCGGCGCTGGCCGGTTCGGGAAAGCCCCTGGTGGTGGCGTCGGGAACCCCGGCGGAACCCGGCGTTCTCGCCACCGAGCGCAGTGACTCCGCCGGGGACGGTCCCGCCGCGGTGCGCGTGGCGAACGCCCGCGCCGTGCTCGACCTCGCCCGGCACGGCGTCCGGTCCTGCGTGGTGCGGCTGCCCCGGTCCGTGCACGGCGAGGGCGACGCCGGTTTCATCGCCCAGCTCGTCGCCATCGCGCGCAGGGACGGCGTTTCCGGTTACGTCGGCGACGGATCGCAGCGCTGGCCTGCCGTGCACGTGCTCGACGCGGCCCGGCTGTTCCGCGCCGGACTGGAGGACGCTCCCGCCGGATCGGTCCTGCACGCGGTCGGCGACGAAGGCGTACCCATCCTGGCCGTCGCCCAGATCATCGGCAGGCACCTCGGTCTGCCCAGCGCGTCGCTGCCCGCCGAGACCCTCGGCTTCCTCGGCGGCCTCCTCGCCGTCGACCAGCCGGCCTCGAGCGCCTTCACACAGGACCTGCTGGGTTGGTTCCCCCGCGAGCCCGGACTCCTGGCCGACCTGGAGGCCGGCCACTACTTCCGCTGACCGCCGCCGATGGCACCGCTTTCGTTTTCACGCGCACGGCCAAAACCGGCGCATGTGCCAACAGACATGGAGCAGCACTGGTGAATGAGTTCGTCACCGAACATCCCGACGTGGTGATCGTGGGAGCAGGTCCGGTCGGTCTGATGCTGGCCGCCGAACTGCACCTGTCCGGCGTGCGGCCCCTGGTGGTCGACAGCGCGCACGAGCGCGCCCGGGAGCCCAAGGCGGGCGGCATCGTGGGACAGGTCGTGAGGCTGCTCGACCACCGCGGCCTGTACCAGCGCATCACCGGGGACACCGAGCCTCCCCGGCCGCTGGAGGCGTACCTCTACGGCGGGATGACACTGCGCCTGCACGACTGGCCGGAGAACCAGTTGTACGGCTTCACCGTCCACCAGTGGGACCTGGAGACACGGCTGGAGGAGCGGGCGCTGGAGCTGGGCGCCGAGATCCGCCGCGGCAGCGAGCTGGTCGGTTTCGAGCAGGACACGGACGGGGTGACGGTGCGGCTGACCACGGGCACGGTGCGCACCCGGTACCTGATCGGGTGCGACGGCGCGCACAGCAGGGTCCGCAGGCAGGCGGGCATCGTCTTCACGGGAACGAGCAGTCCGTATCCGCTCACCTACGCCGCGGACGCCGTGCTCTCCGACGAGCACCTGGCGGAGCTGACCGGTGACCACTCCACCCCCGTCGGCCTCACCTACCGGCGGACCGAGCACGGCGTGTTCGCCTGCGTCCCGGCCGGTCCCGGCACGCACCGGGTCGTGACGATGGAGTGGGGCAGGCAGGAGGAACACGAGCCCGTCACCTTCGACCAGGTCCGCTCGGCGGTGACCCGCGTGACCGGCCGCGAGGTGCCGATGCGCCGGCCGACCGATAGCGGCACGCACCTGCTGCGCCGCCGGACGGGCACCAGTTCGCGCCTGGCGGAGCACTACCGACGGGGCTGGGTCTTCCTGGCGGGCGACGCGGCACACGCGCATTCATCGGTCGGCGCACCGGGGCTCAACCTCGGCCTGCAGGACGCGGCCAACCTCGGCTGGAAGCTGGCCGCCGAGCTGGGCGGCTGGGCGCCGCCCGGCCTGCTGGACACCTACCACGCCGAACGCCACCTGGCCGGACGCAGGGTGATGAGCTCCAGCAGGGCGCAGTCGGCACTGCTGGCCCCTGGGGCCGACGTCACCGCACTGCGCGAAGTGCTCGGCGACCTGCTGGCGGACCCCACGGCGGCCCGCCGGATCGCCGCGATGATGTCGGGCTCCGACGTCGTCTACCCGTCCGCCGCACCAGGCGGGCACCCGTCGACGGGCAGGTGGGTTGCCGACCTCCGGGTGAACGCCGACGGCGGCTCCGTGCGGCTGGCGGAGCGGGCGCGCCACGGCAGGCCGATGCTGCTGTGCCCGTCGGAGGCGGACACGCTGGCGGACACGGCCTCACCCTGGTCCGGCCGGGTGGACCTGCTGACCGTCACCGCCGCACCTGGGGCCCCGCCACGCGAGACGGTCCTGGTCCGCCCCGACGGGTACGTGGCGTGGGCAGGCACCGAACCCGCCGAACTCGCCGCAGCGCTGCGGACGTGGTTCGGCTCGCCGTCCCAGCACGTCTGACAATCACCGGTCACGACGCCGGACGGGCGCACCCTGCCCGTCCGGCGTCGTGACCGGCCTCGGGTGGACCAATGGCTGTAGTACGGAGAGGATGTCACCGCACTCGATCTGCGAGACCTGTGCCGCCGTGGAATCCCCACGGTTGGTCACCCTCTGCACGAGGGGCGCGGCGAGTGGATAGAGACCTTCCAGAACGACACTGCGGCCTTCCTCGAAGGGAAAATCCCGGCCTGACGCCCGCCGATCGCCTGCCCTGACGTCGCTGCGCCCGGTCCAACGAGGAGGCGCCACGAGACGCAGGCGAGAGGGGCCGCGTGCCCGGGTACTGCAGTCGCGGCCCCTGGTCACCCGTACAGAGCAGGCACAATGGTCGGTTACGCCTTCCCCTGCGCGCCCGAGTACCAGTACGGCGAGCTGCTCCCCGAAATCCCCGAACACGTTCGCGCGGGCCGTCTCATGGGCTTGTACGAGCTTGCCGTAATCCCTGTTCAGGCCCAGGGCATCGGCTCCCGCCTTCACCCTGCGCTCCTCAAGGACATCAACCCGGACCACGTCTCGCTCCTGATCCGCTCGGACAACACCGACGCGCAGTCTGTACGACTGTCTCGGCTACACCTACGCGGGCCCGTACCGCACGTGCCCGGTGGCCCGGTCTACGACCTCCTGCTTCTCAAGCTCGACGCCGACGCGCGGTAGGGGCTCACGCGGTCCGCTCGCCACCGCCTCGCCGTCTCCCTCGCGAACGTCTCCAGCCTCCTGCTCCGAGGATGCATGTAGACGTAGCGGTCGGCAGCACGGATCTGCACGGTGTTGATTTTGTTCATGAGAGTCCGGGGGATGGTGTCGACTATGTCCTCCCTTCCTAGGGCCAGCAGATGGCGGGAAGTGATGGGCAAGACGATGGAGTGCGCGTCACCGAAGGCCATGTTGTACGACCAAGGCGTGATGTCCGTGTGCACGGACACCGCCGGATTGTCACCGACCAGGAACTGCCCACTCTCTGGCGTCAGCACCTCCAAGTGCCATTTCGACGCCATGGCACGCACCTTATTGAACATGCTCTCGATGCTGGTGCGAAACAGCGCCTGTCCCGAAATCCTGGGTGACCTCGGACTGCTCGACGAGACGCGCGGTGAAGGCATCGAGGGAACCTGAACCGGCCAGGTGCAGCCCGGTCTGCCGCAACGCCTCACGGCGCAGCGGCTCCGGGAACCGCTCGACGAGCTCACTGCGGACCTTCACGCGCACAGTCTCGAACGCCGTGGTGTACACATCGCGATAGCGGTGTGACCGCATATAGTGAACTTTTCTCGGTAGCGCTTCGTGACGCTTTGTGATCTTGGTGGTGCGGCCGTGTTCAAGCTGGAGCACGACGAGGGCGGCACGGGCGATCCGGGTGGTGGCCGCAGGGTCGAGGCCGACTCGGGGTAGGGCCTTGAAGGTGACCTTCAGCCCGCGTTGTCAGATCGCCTCACCGAGATCCCCGCCGAGTCGTGCGAGGCCCTCCGCGCCCGCTGGCCGGTTCTTGGTGAGCTGGGCCAAGTGCGCTTCGAGGACGTCGAGCTGCTCGGCTCCGATCTGCGCCGCCCAGCGGTCACGCACCTCAGTGAAGAGCGTCGCACCGAGAGTCATCATGTCGTGGCCGCGGGCCGTGACGCGAAGTCGCTTGACGCGTGCGTCGCTTGGGTCGGTCTCCCGCTCGACGTATCCGAGTCGCTCGAGGGCGGCGATCGTCTTGGCGGCGGCCTGCTTGGATACCGACAACCGGCGGCCGAGTTCCGTGGCCGTGTCCGCTCCCTCCCCGATGGCGCGCAGGGCGAACTCGTGGGATGCGCGCACGCCTTCGTGTCCGCGGCTTGCCAGTTCGCCGACTACGTCGTCCACCATCGACTGGAAGCCGCCGAGCAGCAGCAGCGCAAGCTCAGCGCCTGGTGACCGTGTCATAAGGCGCATCATACGAGAATCCCGCCGGGGTCGACAACCTGGTTGTCGATCTATAGGCTGGCAACCAGGTTGTCGATCAAATGGAGGAAACCAATGGCCCCCACGCCCCCCGGCGCCACCCTTCCGGCCCTCGAACACCACCGCGTCAGCCTCAACGGCACAGAGCTTCACTACGTCTCGGCGGGAACCGCCGGATCCCCCGTCATGCTGGTCCACGGCTTCCCGGAGACCTGGTGGGTCTTCCACAAGCTGATACCCCTGCTCAGCGCGCACCACCGGGTGTTCGCTCCCGACCTGCGCGGTTTCGGCGACTCCGCCACCGCCACCGGAGAGCACGACAGCGCGACCGCGGCCCGAGACCTGAGCGAACTGATCACTCTGCTCGACCTCGGCCCCGTTCACCTGACGGGCCAGGACATCAGCGGTCCCACCACATTCCGTGTCGCGGCCGCACACCCCGACCTGGTGCGCAGCTATACGGCGATCGAGACCGGCCTGCCCGGGTTCGGCCTGGAAATGCTCGCGGACGTCACCCACGGCGGTGCCTGGCACATCGGCGTCCTCGCCGCCCCCGGCGTCCCGGAGATGCTGCTCGCCGGACGAGAGCGCGCATTCCTCTCCGAATACGCCCTGCCCTCCCTCAGCGCTACCCCTGACGCGTTCACCGACCAGGACATCGACGAGCTCACCCGCTCCTACACGCGACCCGACGCGTTCAAGGGTGCGGCCGGGCTCTACCGGTCGATGCTCCGCGAAGGCGAGGAAATCCGAGAACTGGCCTCCGGGCAGCTCACCATGCCCGTGCTTGCCATCGGCGGCGGGTCGGGAGACTTCACGCCGGCGACGCTACGCCAAGTCGCCAAGGACGTAAGTTCCGCATCGCTCGACGGCATCGGCCACTACGCGGCGATGGAAGCACCCGAACGGCTCGCGAACGCCCTCCTCGCTTTCTACCGGAAAATCGACAGCCCGGAATAACCCCCGGACCCAGCCCTGAGCACGGAACAGCGCGCCTACAGAGGCAGAGCGCCCTTCATCGTGTGAGCAACGCGGTCACACGATGAAGTTCAGGCGGGCGGCGCCGATTCGACAGCGCCGCGAAACCGTTGGGTCCTTCTCGGGAACATGATGGTTGCGGTGCGTGACCGTGGGCGGTCACTGGGACCGAGAGTGGTGATCTGGCGTCAGATACACGTGAAGCCCCTGGTAGGAACGGGTCTGTGAAGATCAAGTTCCGTAAGACCAAAGGCTTCATGCGCCCTCCAGTATCACCTACACCGCCGTCCTCGACGTCAGCAGGACCACCGCCGAGTTCCTCGCCCGGCTCCTCCAACAGCACCGCGAGCGGCTCGGCACCCGCAACAACACCCGCGCCCTGGGCCCTTTCAAGCAGGCGGTGCTCATCCTGCGCTGGTTCGTCGACGGAACCCGCGTCACTCAACTCGCCCGCGACAACGGCGTCTCCACACCGACATCCTACCGCTACCTCCACGAAGGGCTGACCGTGCTCGCTGACCACGCGCCCGACCTGGCCACCGCCCTGGAGCGAGCCGTCGCGACTGGCTACACCCACCTCAACCTCGACGGCACCGTGATCCGCACCGACCGCGTTGCCGCCCCCGGCCCCAACGGCACCGACCTGTGGTGGTCCGGCAAACACAAGCACCACGGCGGGAATGTACAGGTCATCTCCGCCCCGGACGGCTGGCCGAACTGGATCTCTCCGGTCCGCCTGGGCCGCGAGCACGACACCACCTGCGCCCGCGCCCACGGCCTGGTCGATGCCCTGAACCGGCTCGCCGCCACCCTGGGCATCCCCACCCTGACCGACCTCGGCTACCAGAACACCGGAGGCGGCTTCCGGCACCCAGTCAAGAAGCCCAGGGGCAGTGAGCTCGCCGAGCATGGAAAGGCGTTCAACGCCGTGATCCGAGGCGTCCACGCCGTCGCCGAACGCGCCAACGCTCTGCTGAAGGTCACCTTCAAGGCCCTACGCCGGGTCAGCCTCGACCCCGCGGCCATCATCCGGATCGCCCGCGCCGTCCTCGTCCTGCTCCAGCTCGAACACGGCCGCACCACCTGAACGAAGATCACAACGCGTCACGAAGCGTTACCGAGAAGAGTTCATTGGCCGGGTATGTCTCGCATGTCAGTTTTTGAGCGTGCCACCGAACTTCTCCGGGAGCAAGTCGGCCTGCGCGGCACCACTCTTGAGCAGACCAATGATGGCATCGGCGACGTTCTTGGGTGAGTGTGGCACCAACCCGCTGGCGGTTTCCATCCGACGTGCCCCTTCGACGTCACCGCGGACCGTTCCGACGAACTCGGTCTCGGTGATCGAGGGGAACATCATTGACACGGTGATGCCTTCGCCTGCGAGCTCCGCGCGGGCGATGGCCGTGAGCTTTTGCAGGGCGGCCTTGGAAGCGGAGTACGCGCCGGACCCGGGCAGCGTGGACCAGACAATGCCAGAGCCCACGTTTACGATGGCTCCGGCTGCCTGCTTACGCATATGCGGAAGGACCGCCTGCGTCATCATCAAGGGTGCGACGAGGTTGAGCTCGAGGATACTTCGGAAGTCGTCGAGATCGATAGCGTCGATGCCGGCCTGGAGCCCTTGACCTGCGCTGTTCACGAGGGCGTCGATTTGTCCAAACTTCTGGATCGTTGCCTGCACGGCTTTCTGGACTTGCGTCCGGTCGGTCACGTCGCAGGGAACAGCTATGGCTACGGACTGGCCAAGTTCCAGGGCGAGCCGCCGGATGTGCTCCTCGCGGCGGGCGATGAGCGCTACCCGCGCGCCGGCCTCAGAAGCGGCCCGTGCAGTAGCAGCTCCGATGCCCGATGACGCTCCAGTCACGAGCACTACGGATCTGTTGATGTCCATGGGAAGTATCCTCATGTGCGAGTAGGGAATGGTTGCATGCAGCGCGGTCGCGATCTGCAGCCGAGCGACCGCCATCCCTTGTATCCTATCAGGTGATAGCTGTTACTTGATAGGAGACCCTCGCGTCATGAGAGATGATGTCCACGCATCGAGCTTGCATGAGCTGGCCGACCTGATCTTCGCTGTGAGTCGGCAGCTGCGACCCCCGACTGACCCTGCCTTCGAGCCGTGCACGCCGATTGAGATCAGTGTCATGCGGTTCATCAATCGCAACCCTGGCGCCTCTGCCCGGGCGGCGGCGGAAGCAGCGCTACTTCCATCGAGCAACTTCAGTCGCGTACTGCGTGGCTTGGAGAAGCGAGGCCTTGTGAACCGCGTCATAGACGACCGCAACGCTCGAGGTGTGCGCCTGTACCCCACCGAGAAGGCCAACCAGAATCTCCAGTGCCTACGCGACAATTGGGACCGAACTCTTCGCGGCATCGTCGATGACCCCGCTACGATCAAGATCGTCAACGCCACGCTGCGGCGAATCGAGGACGAACTCGTAGCTCGGCGCAGCAAAGACGGCTCCCAACCCGCTTTCTGAGAGGTCGTTTTCGCCCGATGTTTTATCCCGGAATCTGCTGTTTAGTCTGTGGTGTCGGGTCGCGCCAGGAGATGGTGTTCTCGCCAGTAAGGCGGCGGGCCATAAGGTCGGTCATGGCGAGGTGGATCATGGCTTCGGAGCGGGTGGGCAGGGTTTCGTAGTCGCGAGCGAGGCGGCGGTGGAGCATGAGCCAGCCATAGGTCCGTTCGACCGCCCACCGCTTCGGGATCGGAGTGAAACCCCTGGTGCCGGGCTTGCGGGCAGTGATTTCCATGTCGATGCCGAGAACGGCGGCATGTTCGACGAGGTGCTGGCGGTAGCCACCGTCGACCCAGGTCTTGCGGATGCCGGGATGGTCGGCGGCGACCTGGTCCAGGAGCCGGGCGCCAGCGGCTGAGTCCTGCACGCTTGCCGCGGTGACCAGCACGGCAAGCAAAAGTCCGAGGGTGTCGGTGACGATGTTCCGCTTTCTGCCTACGATCTTCTTCCCGGCGTCGATGCCCTGGCCGGCGGCGGGGACGCTGGTGGAGGTCTTGACGCTCTGCGCGTCGATCACACAGGCCGACGGCTCGGCGTCCCGTCCTTCCTTCTCTCGTAGCTGCTGCCGGAGCAGGCCGTTGAGCTGGGCGAATATACCGTCCTGCTGCCACTTGGCGAAGTAGCCGTAGACGGTGTTCCAGTGCGGGAAGTCGTGGGGGAGGTAGCGCCACTGGACCCCGGTGCGGTCCACATACAAGATCGCGTCCATGACGTCGCGCAGGTCGTGTTCCGGCGGCCGGCCGAAGTCCAGGGCCCTGACACGGCGCTCGAGCCGCCAGGCGGAGAGCACCGGCTCGATCAACTCCCAGCGGGCATCGGACAGATCACTCGGATACGGGCGTCGCGTCGGCATGTTTCCGGCGTACCGCCGCGGACCGAGTGCGCCCAGGCGCACAGCGACATCAACGGAAGCACGCGTCCGAGACGGCCGGGCATCCTGGGATGAGACAGGCACAGGTCGCTTCCCGCCTCACCTGTCACCCCATCTGACCAGCAAGACTCAACCCGCATCTTCAGCAGCACGAGCACCACAACCCGACGGCCTGAAAATCGCCGAATACACAGATAATCCAGACGAAAACGACCTCTGACTGGGCGTTTGGTCCTGTACCGTCGCATCTTTTCAGGCATGGCTGGCCTTATAGTCCAAAGCCTCCGGCCCGGCTGGCCCTACTTGTTCGTCACTACTCTGGAGTCGGGGCGGACCTCGTGGCGTCAGATTCTGGATGCCAGGAGGCTGGGGCCGGCCGACGACGTCGCCGAGGTCACTGAGGCCCAGGTCCGCCATGTGCCGACGACGCCAAACTGGCCGTCCTCGCCGTGGAGCCGTACCGACACACTGCGGAGCACGTTCGAGCCGGCGTCCAGTGAGTCCACCACCCGGGTGCTGGCGTCATCGCGGTCAGCCGAGTCCGGTGACCCGCAAGGATCGCCTCGGCCCGCAGGAGTACAGGCTGGTCGATCATCTCCCCAGCATGTGACGTCGCGGATCCGTCCTGGCCGGCCCGGAGAACGGACCGGGCCCAGGTGGCCGAGTAGGGCGACGGGGTGAACGCGTCGTTGACGGTGGTGACCTGGCGGGGATGGACGCAGAGTTTGCCGGTGAAGCCGAGCGTCACCGCATGCCGCAGGTCGGTGTCGAGGGTGTCCGCGCAGTTGAGCGTGGTGGTGGCCCCGCCCACGGGGCGCCACACCCCGCAGCCGCGGCGGCGATCACCAGTTCCGAGCACGCGTGACGCAGGACTTCTCTGGAGTGGTGGTCCACGTGGAGCTGCGCCGCCGGGTCCACGCTGCCGAACGCAGGGCCTACGACGCTCGATACCCGGCAGAGACGCACTCCGAGGGCCGTCTCGACGAGTGGAATCAGCGGCATGTCACCGCCCAGGGCGGCGCCTGCCTCCCACAACAGGCCCGCATCCTCGACCTTGGACGCCATCACGGCCAGTGCTCGCCCGGCCGCGGCGGCGAAGTCGTTGCAGTGCCAGGGGAGGCTGAAGCGTTGACACGCCCGGTCAGGCGCCTTGGTGGAGCTGCAGCCGTCGAATGCGACCGTTCGCCAGCATCGATAGCGGCACCCGGCTGGATTCTCTCGTCGGGGCATTGTCACGTTGGCTGACCGGTCTGAGATGATCTTGGAGTTGATCGTGCCGGGGAGGGGATCGCTCGTGTCGTCCGCGCCGCCGTCGTGCAGGGGTCACCGGTATCCGGTGGAGATCATCGCGCACTGCGTGTGGCTGTACCACCGTTTCCCGCTCAGCTTCCGCGAGGTCGAGGAGTTGATGCTGAAGCGCGATGTGCTCGTCTCCCACGAGACCATCCGGCGGTGGTGCCTGAAGTTCGGGCAGTCCTACGCCAACGCACTGCGCTGCCGACGCTCCCGCCCGGGGGACAGATGGCACCTGGACGAGGTCTTCATCAAAATCAACGGAGAGCACAAGTACCTGTGGCGGGCGGTGGAAGCCGACGGGACCGTGCTGGACATACTCGTGCACAACCGTCGTGACAAGGCCGCGGCCAAGCGCTTCTTCAGGAAGCTGAGGAAGGCCACCCAGTCGGTGCCACGAGTGATCGTCACCGACACGCTCCGTTCCTACGGCGCCGCCCACCGCGAGGCGATGCCGTCGGTGGAGCACCGCCCGCACAAGGGCCTGGACAACCGGGCCGAGAACTCCCACCAGCCCACCCGGCAGCGCGAACGCGC
This sequence comes from Streptomyces sp. AC558_RSS880, assembly GCF_019049255.1. GTDB lineage: Bacteria > Actinomycetota > Actinomycetes > Streptomycetales > Streptomycetaceae > Streptomyces. The sequence goes on from NZ_JAGMUJ010000112.1 coordinate 29,482, forward strand.
CATGAAAAGCTTTCGCAGCGTCGGCGGGGCCCAGCGGTTCCTGTCCGCGTTCAGCGGTATCTCACCGCACTTCCGGCCTCGCCGTCACCTGATGACCGCCCCCGACCACCGAGCCGAGACGACCGTCCGCTTCGCCATCTGGGAGCAGGTCACTGGCGCCGCCGGCCAGCCCACCACGGCCTGAATACAGGCCCGAGCCGTGGGCCCACCACGCCCCGAAGCCCCATCAAACCAGTCACGCACCCAACAACGTGACAACGCCCGAAAACACCATCTGCACAAGCTCGTTGACGTCCTTCACACGAAGGCCAACGACCCTCATGACTCTCCGTCACAACCGAATGTGAGACAGGGCCGAACGATTTACAGTTCCTGCCCGGGTCGGTCGGGAACCTCGTAGCTGGCCGTCACGCCGAAGGTGGCCCAGGCCCCGGCCGGGGGCGAAGGTGACGGTTACTGTCACGGTCACCGCCCTGCTCTCCGGTGCCCGGGTTCCCGCAGTCACAGTCGCTCAAGGGGACGGCCGCCGTCCGCGCCACCGCCGCGGACCTGCCCGGCTCCGATTTGATTCTCACGCCCCGCGACAGCGGGGCGCAGCGGATGCTGCTGGCCGGCGACACCACCACCGCGAGCGCGGGCGCGGGTTCGAAGCGGGCCAAGGCCGGGAGCCGCGGTATCCGCCTGGCCACCCCCGACGAGTTCGCCGACCTTATTGCGGACTACCTCGGCTGAGGGACTATTACCGAGCAGTCGCCGCCCGTGCCCGGGCTCAGCCGACCGTCTGGGTACCGATGACGGACAGCAGACGCAGTTTCTCGTAACTCTCGGAGCCGGGGGCGGCGGTGTAGACGAGCAGCCGGTGCGACTGGTCGGTGTCCAGGAGGGAATGGCAGTTCAGCTCCAGGAGCCCCACCTCGGGATGGAGGAACCGCTTGACCGGCTGGGGGCCGACACCCACCTCGTGGGTGTCCCACAGCGTGCGGAACTCCTCGCTGCGCTCCAGGAGGAGGTCGGCGTAGTGCGCCGCCCGCGAACCCGGACCCCTCAGTGTGGCGATCTCCCGCAGCCCGGACGTGAACATGCGGGAGAGGTGGTCGTGGTCCTCCGGCGCGTACAGGGCACGGGTCTCCGGCCGGGTGAACCAGCGGTAGCCCATGCTGCGCTCGGGGCCGGTGAATCGCGTGGTGTCGCCGGTCAGGGCCACACCGAGCGGGGTCTGGCGCAGGGTCTGGCCGAGTTCGCCGACGACCTCGGCGGGGGTGTCGGCGAGGCGGTCGAGGATGCGGAGCAAGCCGGGGCCGACGTGGTCACCGGCCGAGCCGCGCACGGGCGGACTGATCCCGACGAGACGGAACAGATGGTCGCGCTCCTCCAGGGACAGATGCAGCCCCTGTGCGATCGAGGCGGCCATCTGCGGGGAGGGCTGGGGGCCGCGCTCGCGCTCCAGCCGTGCGTAGTAGTCGGTCGACATGTGGCAGAGCGCCGCGACCTCCTCGCGCCGCAGACCGCTCGTCCTGCGGCGCTGCCCGCGGGGGAGGCCGACGTCTTCGGGCTGCAGCGACTCCCGCCGATGCCGCAGGAACGCGGCCAGTCCGGCCCGGTCGATCGCCATGTTTCCCCTCCTCCGTGACGCTTTCCTTTCTACCGCCTTCCACAGGTGGTCACGGTGGCGCAGCCACGGATCGTCGATCCCCCTCTCGGGGCGGCGCTCCGGCCGCGACGCGCCCGGTCGGCGGCCTGGCGTCATCCTTGGCGCGCCGAAACACGAGGAAAGTCCGCTGTGCCCGAGGAAGTCCGCCGTATCCACGGCCCCGCGATCAGTGGCTCGGCAGGCCCTGCACCCAGCCGGCGGATCGGGTCACGGTGGTCTCACCGCACATCACGAGGGAGCCCACTCATGCCACGTACCGACATCGACATCACCGTCCCCGATCTGTCCGGCAGGCGCGCCGTCGTCACCGGCGCGAGCGACGGCATCGGACTCGCCCTCGCCACTCGCCTCGCGGCCGCCGGCGCCGAGGTGCTTCTGCCGGTCCGCAATCCTCGCAAGGGCGAGGCGGCACTGGCCGCGATCCGCACGGCAGTCCCCGACGCGGACGTGGCGCTGCGCACGCTGGACCTCTCCTCGCTCACGTCCGTCACGGCACTGGGCAAGACCCTGCTGGCCGAGGACCGCCCGATCCATCTGCTCGTCAACAACGCCGGCGTCATGACACCGCCCGAGCGACAGACGACCGCGGACGGATTCGAGCTGCAGTTCGGCACCAACCACCTCGGCCACTTCGCCCTCGTCGCCCATCTGCTGCCGCTGCTCCGGGCCGGCCGCGCCCGTGTGACGACGCAGATCAGCATCGCGGCCAACCATTACGCGATCAACTGGGCGGACCTCGGCTGGGAACGCTCGTACAGCGGCGGCCGCGCCTACAGCCAGTCGAAGATCGCGGCCGGACTGTTCGGCCTGGAACTCGACCGTCGCAGTGCGGCCGGCGGCTGGGGCATCACCAGCAACCTGTCCCACCCGGGCGTCGCCCCCACCAGCCTCCTCGCCGCCCGCCCCGAGCTGGGCCGCGCCAAGGACACCGTGGGCGTGCGCGTCGTCCGCGCCCTCTCCGCCCGCGGCATCCTCCTCGGCACGGTCCGCACCGCGCAGCTCCCCGCCCTGTACGCCGCCACCTCGCCCGAGGCCGAGGGCGGAGCGTTCTACGGTCCCGGTGGGCCCGGCCACCTCGGGGGCCCGCCCGTGCGGCAGAAGCTCTACAGCCGTCTGCGCAGCACGGACGAGGCCCACCGCGTCTGGGCCCGCTCCGAGGAACTGACCGGAGTCCGCTGCGCCTGAGCGCGACGGCGACCCTCACCACCGCGGTATGACGGCCCGAAGGCCGACGGCGGCTTGGGCCAGGCGGCCTTCCCGCCCCGACGGGTGACCAGGGGGACCACCTCGCCGACACCCGGCAGGTGGGCGGTAAGGCCGCGCCTCGCGGCGGCGCGAACGAACCGCCCGGCGATGTCGCGCTGCTCGACGTAGGTGGGCGGGTCGTCGAACAGTTCGTAGTGGCTGGCGCAGACGGCGGTGGCGCCGAGGATCGCCCCGGCCTCGACGGTCTGCTCGGGCGTCAGGGTGACGGGCACGTCCGCCTCGTAACCCTCGAACGTGGCGATGGTCCCGTTGACGGGCAGGAAGGCCAGGCCGAAGGGGCCGCGTTCCCGGGCGATGCCCCACCAGTCGCCGTGCCACATGGTGTCCCCGCAGTGGATGATCCGGGCCCCGACGCCCTCCACCACCCAGGCGACCTGGTCGGACTCGCTGCCCCGCCAGTCCAGCGAGGCGACCGGCGTCACCGTCAGCTGGCCGATACGGCGGGGCCGCCCCCGCTCTTGCGGCGCGCCTCGATGCCGTTCTCCGCGGAGGGGCGCCGGGAGCGAGCACGTGGGGGAGTGGAGTTGCCCAGTTCTCGCTTCGCGTGACGAATGTGCGCCGATCGCCGGGGAGCTCGGTGCCCCAGCTGGTGATGGCGATCGGCTGGTCACCGGTGTTGACCGCCTCCACGCTGACGAAATGATCGCCCAGGTCCTGGCTCCCGTCGGGCAGGTCGTACACAGGAATGGAATTGGAGACCTGGAGGACGACCCGGGGGCCTACGGGAGCGGGCAGGTAGCTCGCGATGTGGAAGCGGCTCTCCTGCTGGTTGTGGTTTCCGACCTGCAGAGCGGCGGGGCCGTTGAAGGTGTTGCCGACCACGCCTTGGCGGGCCGCGAATTCCTGCTGCTCGGCCACCAGTGCCTGAAGCTCGGTCACGACCTGCCGCTGCTCGGAGTCCTCAGCTTGTTCTTTTTCTTCCGGCCTCGAACGGTGCCTCGAACTGGGTCGCTCACCTGGGGATTCTCCGGACGCGGGGGCGGCCTTCGTCTGATCCTGTGCTCCGACCAAGGTGCACGTGATCAAGACGAAGGCCGTGAGGGTGAGTCTGCTGCCTGATGCTGTCCGGAGGGAATCGTTCGCGGAAGCGTCACGCTTCCGGGGTGACTTCTACGAGTGTCTGACCGCCCGGCGCGACGAGTTGTTCGAACTCGCCGACGCGGTGTTGTGTGCGGATGGTGCGGTGAAGCCCCCTGTGGATCTGACGCTGTTGCCCGAGCACCGGCGTGGGCACGGAGCGATGTACGGCGGTCTGAACCACGGCCGGATCGACACCGGCGGACTGCGGACGGTGCTGGCCGGGTTGTCGCTGCCGCGTTTCGACGGCGGGCGCCTGGTCCTGGCGGTCGATGTGTCGCCGTGGCTGCGTTCGGACGCACCGTGCTCGGCGGAGCGGCTGTTCTGCCACGTCTACGGCCGGGCGAAGACGGCGTCGCAGTTCATCCCGGGCTGGCCCTACTCCTTCGTGGCCGCGCTGGAGCCGGGCGCCACGTCCTGGACCGCGATCCTGGACGCGGTCCGGCTCGGCCCGGCGGACGACGCGACCGCGATCACCGCCGCCCAGTTGCGGGGAGTCGTCGAGCGACTCATCACCGCGGGGCAGTGGCAGAACGGGGACCCACATATCGTGATCGTCAGCGACGCCGGCTACGACGTCACTCGCCTGGCCTGGGTCCTGCGCGACCTGCCCGTCGAACTGGTCGGCCGGGTCCGCTCTGACTGCGTGATGCGCCTGCCGAAGCCGCCCCGCCGGCCGGGGACGAACGGCCGGCCGCCCAAGCACGACCCGGAGTTCCGCTTCACCAAGCCGGAGACCTGGCCTGAGCCTGCGATCACCACGGTCACCGGCACCGCCAATTACGGCAAGGCCGAGACCCAGGCGTGGGACCGGGTCCACCCCCGGCTCACCCACCGCTCCTCATGGCTCGACCATGAAGGCGAACTTCCCTTGGTGGAAGGCACGTTGATCCGGCTGAAGGTCGAGCATCTATCGAAGGACCGGGATGCCCCGCCGGTGTGGCTATGGTCCTCGAAGATCGGTGCCACCCCGGACGACGTGGACCGTTTCTGGCAGGCGTTTCTCCGCCGCTTCGATCTGGAGCACACCTTCCGCTTCGCGAAGCAGACCCTTGGCTGGACCACCCCGAAACTCCGCACTCCCGAGGCGGCGGACCGCTGGACCTGGATCCTGATCGTTGCTCACACCCAGCTCCGGCTGGCCCGGACACTCGCCACGGACCTCCGCCGGCTCTGGGAGAAACCCACCGCCCTCGACCGGCTCACCCCGGCCCGGGTCCGCCGGGGGTTCAGGAACATCCGCTCCCACCTCGCGAGGCTGTCGCACGGCTCCTGCCCGGTGAAGGTCAAGAGCGATTTGTTGTTCGGTTCCGAGGATCAAGGAAGCGTCGGAATCTTGGTTGGTGGGGCGGAACTTCTTGTCGTGCGACCGTGAACATGATCTTGAGATGCCGCGGGATGTGCGGGAGTGGCTGCCGCCCGAGCACCTGTGCTGGAAGGTGCTCGACATCGTCGAGCTGCTTGACCTGTCGGCGTTCGAGAACAGCTACCGTGATGACGGGCGGGGAGGTGCGGCCTACCCTCCCGCGAGCCTGATCGCGTTGCTCCTGTACTGCTACAGCAAGGGAATACGTTCCTCCCGTCGCATCGAGCAGGCTTGCTGGGACGATGTGGGCTGCCGGATCATCACCGCGAACCGCCGAGTGGACCACGCCACCGTCGCGCGGTTCGTCCGACGCCACCGTGCCGCCCTCAACTCGCTGTTCGTGCAGGTGCTGGCGCTGTGCGGCCGACGTGGCCTGGTCGATCTCTCTGCGGTCGCCGTCGACGGCTCACCGATGGACGCGAACGCCTCACGCGACGCCAACCAGCGGCTCCAGCGCCTGGAGGAGACCGCCTCCCAGTGCGAGAAGGAGATCCACGCGCTGATGGAAGATGCAGCCGACCACGCGCTGAGCGTCGAGGCCGATGGTTCGACAGCACAGGGCGATGGTGAGGACGCGTGCGACAACTGGCCTCGCTTGTCCCGGCTGTGTGACCGACTCACCAGATCCCGCTTGGCCAAGGACAGACTGCATGAACGGGCCATGCCCTCACCCACGGAGATCCGGATCAAGGTCGAAGCCGCCGAGCGGATGGTGGCCCGCGCGGAGAAGCGCCTGGCCGCGGAGACCGAGGCTCACCAGGAGAAACTGAGGAGGTACGAGCTCCGTGTCCGAGAGGACCGGGCGGCAGGACGTCGTGGAGCGAACGGACGTCCGCCGGTCCCGATGGAGCGCAAGACCTCCTCGTGCGCCAGCGAACGCGACTGGTAAAGATGCGGGCCTGGCTGGAGCGGGCGCGCACACCCCGACCCGTCCCATCCCCGGAGTCCCGTGCTTGCCTGAGCGATCCCGACTCCAGGCTAATTCCCGGCAAACGCGGCGGCTACCTGCAGGGATACAACATCCAGATCGTCTGCGCCCGTCGTCAGTTCCTGCTGGCCATCGAAGCGCACGACAATCCCTCGGACAGGACGGCCCTCGTTCCGATGGTGAAGAAAACGCAGCACAATCACCAGGCCGCACGACTCCCCGGCGACATCCAACTCTGGCTCGCTGACAGCGGATACGCTTCCGCCGCGTCCTTCGAGACCCTCGCCGACCTCCCGCTACTGGTCTCGGTCACCAGCGATGCTGACCAGGCAGGCTTTCCCGCGAAACGCCAGCAGGCCCCTGCCGGCCAGCAGGACATGGCGGCCCGCCTTGCCACCCCGACAGGACGGGCCCAGTACCGTCAATGCAGTGCCCTGGTCGAGCCGGGATTCGCCCAGATCTTCCAACGCTTCGGACGACACCTCAACTACCGCGGCCGCCACGCGGTGGACGCCGAGATCAAGCTCCTCGGCACAGTGCACAACCTCAACAAACTCATCAAGCACACGCCCAAGAATCGCTCTTGACCTTCACCGGGCAGGAGCCGTGCGACAGCCTCTCGCCTGCCCGGCCCGTGTTCCCAAACCCCGAGGCACCGGCCCCGGACGGCCACCCGGCGCCAAGAACCAGCGCCGAGCACCCCGCTACGAGGTCGGCAAGACCGTCAAACGCCCCGAGACCCTCAAGGCCATCGGCAAACCCGGCCGATCTTGGTAGATAAAGAACAAGCTCAGCCACCCTGAGGCTTCCCTGACGCAGTGCTGCGGTTCATAGTGAGAGCAGTACTCCTGCGCAACGGAGGCGGTCATGCTCCTCCTCGGCATCATCCTGCTGGTCGTCGGCTTCGTCACCGGCATATCGATCCTGTGGACGATCGGAATCATCCTCGCGGTCATCGGCGCGATCTTGTGGATCATGGGCTCCATGGGGCACGCCGTCGCCGGGCGCCGGCACTACTGGTGATCTCCCGGAACACGAACTGAACCCGGCGGCGATCCCAGGCAGGGCCCGGCGCACTCGCCCAAATGTCCTCCAGCGCGTGCAGGGGACGCGTTGGGCGGGGGTGTGGGCGGGGTGCCATACAGAGATGCAAGCCAGAGACTCCCAACACACCGCAGGACATCGCGCCGCCGCCGTCGCCTTCCCCATGGAGCAACCGGGACCCACCTACGGCCCCGAACCGGCCTTCCGGGCGCGACCGACGGCTCTCCTCGGGTTGCACACGGTTCATCTCACGCCTGCTGCGACCAAGCCCCGCCTGCTGGCCGAGGGCCAACCTGAGCGGGCCGGTCCGGCTCGCCGCAGGTGCCGGCGACAGCACTGGAACTGGTGATGCGTGCGCGAGGGCCGTGTGCGATCAGTACCCCTCGGAGCTGGACGGCAGGACTTCACCATCGCACGTTGCTGCTTCTCACCGGCACAATCAGCAGGGGGTGCGGCAAGGAGGGCGGTGGCCGCCGGGTGGTAGGGGGCCAGCACCACCCCCGTCCGGGCAGCCAGCTGGATGGTCCGCGGCGCCGGCCTTCCGTAGCGTTCCGGCCATGGAGATCACGAAGAGTGCGCGGTGGGGCCGGTCCGGACGGTGGCGTGCGGGGCTGGCCGTGGCCGGGGCCGCCGCAATCGGGACCGCATCGCTTCTCGGGCCGGGTACCACGGCCGAGGCCATGGGCGGCGGGGACGCGCGGTCGCGGCTGCAGCGGGACGCGGACGCGGTACGGGACACGGGAGCCACCGGGCTGACGGTGCTCGCCCGGGACGCGGCCGGGCGCGAGACGCAGGCCAGGTCCGGCACTGCGAGCCTGAAGGACGGGGGCCGGGTGCCCTTCGACGCCTACTACCGCATCGGCAGCGACACCAAGACCTTCACGGCCGTGGCCGCGCTCCAGCTCGTCGGCGAGGGCACGCTGAGCCTGGACGACACCGTCGAGCAGTGGCTGCCCGGGGTGGTCGCCGGCAACGGCAACGACGGCAGCCGCATCACCCTGCGCAACCTGCTCCAGCACACCAGCGGCCTGGCCAATTACACGGACATCGCCTTCGAGGACCCGGCAGAGCTGACGCCCGAGCGCCTCCACGCACAGCGGTTCCGCTCGCAGACCCCCGAGGAGCAGGTCGCCGTGGCGATGGAGCGCGCCCCCGGCTGGCTGCCGGACGCGGACGATCCGGGCGCCGAGACGCAGTGGGCGTACTCCAACACCAACTACGTGCTGCTCGAGATGGTCATCGAGAAGGCCACTGGCAACCCCTGGGCGCAGGAGGTGCACGACCGGATCATCGAGCCGCTGGGGCTGCGCCGCACGCTGATACCGGACACCTCGCCGTACGTGCCGATGCCGACGGCCGCCGGGTACACGCAGTTCCCCGGCCGGGACGACCTCACCGACACCACGCTGGCCGTGGGCGGCGGCGCGGACGGCGGCATCATCAGCACCACCCGCGACATGAACACCTTCCTGCGCGCTCTGATGGGCGGTCGGCTGCTGCCGCCGGAGCAGCTGGAGCAGATGCGCACCACCGTCCCGGCGCCCGGCTACGCCACCGACGGCAGGACCCGCTACGGGCTCGGCCTCGCCTGGCGCCCGGCCGAGAGCTGCGGGGGCGGGATCTGGTACCACGGCGGCACGTCCTTCGGCACCGCCTCCGAGACCGCCGTCACGCCCGACGGCCGGGTGTCGGCCGCGGCCGCTGTCTTCACCACGCGCTTCGGTGACGAGAAGCGCTTCCTCGAGCAGGCGGAGGCCGCGGTCCGCCTGCTGGACCGGGCGGTGTGCGGCGACCGGAAGCGCGGGTGACCAGAGGCGCACACCCGCAGAAGACACCGCTTGATTTCTTCGATAGGAGTCGCGTAGTCGGAAGCGTGGGCCCACAACAGGTCCACTCGATCGGTTCTCAGACGTCGCAGGCTCGCCTCCAGCGATTCGCGTACTGCGGCGCGGAGGGCGGTCAGGGCCCGTATCCCGCCGACGGCGAGGGTGTCGACGAGCCGGGAGACGGTCGGGTCGGAGGCGACCGGCCCGAACACGGCCGGATCGGCCCGCAGCATCGCGACATCGGCCAGGCAGTCCCCGCCCAGCACCACCGCGAGCGCCACATCCAGCAGCACCTTGCCTGGACCCTGCACCGCCCGGGCCTTGCGCCACGGCGCGAACGCCACCGATAGCGCCTTGTGCAGGCCGGTCTTGCGGACCGTCTCCACCAGCAGCACGGCCTCGGCCTGCGAGTGAACCGCTCCGGGTTCGATGGAGGCTCCCGGAGCGGTTCAGTCTGTTGTGGCCGGGTAACCGGGAGACCAGCCACCAGGTCCTTGCCGATTTCATGATGCCCGCGTTCGTCACCGGGAGTTCAGGTACGTGTCGTAGCGTTCGGCCGCCAGGCGGATGTTGATCGGGAAGGCGCGGGTCGTGATGGCTTCCACGCTGTTCGATGTGCTGGGGAACGAGTGGTTCTGCGTGACCGCGGTCCGGAGTCTGGGGGAGGCGGACGTATTGGCCCGGCTGGGTGCCGTCGGCCCGGATCCGCTGCCCCGGTATCCCATCGACGGTGTGGCTGAGCACTACAGCCTGGGCAGCTGGGCGGTGCGAGTCTACTGCCCGGAGGGGACGGGTTGGGCGTATGTGTTCGATGCGCTCCCGCAGGTGGGTGTCCCGTTCAGGGAGCCGGTGCTCAAGGAGCTGTCCAGGGGCACGGAAGCGGTGTCCGTGTGGAAGTTCCTCGACGGCACCACTCGGGTGGCGCACGCCCGTGATGGGGAGATTCTCGCCCTGTTCGACTCGTGGAAGTTTGACCCGGCGTCCGGGACGGATCCGGACCGGCTCAACCGGGCCCTGGAGCGGGTCGGCTTCTTCTTGGACGAGCCGGGTGACGACTTCTCTGATCCGGCTGCCGCTCTGGAGGCGGTGGAGAGCGAGTTCGGCCTGGTGGTGGACCCGCGGGAAGTGGCGGGGCCGCTGCCGACGGTCGTCATTCCCGTACGGGTCGACTGACCAACCAGCAGCGGCCGCCGGTTAGAAGGTCACCTTCAGCCAGAAGCCGTCATTGTCAGCCAGACGCGCGCTCTTGATGAAAACTCCGTAGGTACCGCCCAGGTCGGAGTTGAGATTGCCGGGGATGTGGCCGCGCACGCACTTCTCCTCCCCGGTGAACGGGCCGACAGGAGTGATCGTGGGCCAGTCGGTGGCGTTGTCACCTGTGTTGCCGGCGCGGACAGCGGTCACCTGGGCGCAGTCCTTACCGTGAGTGACGCCGTTGAGGGCACCGCTCTCGTAGGTGCCGGCGAAGGGGAACTCGTCACAGGTGTCGTCCGTGATCGCCGGGTCCTTGGTGAACTTGCTCTTGTCGCAGATCGCCCGGCGGTTGGCCTTCTGGTCCGAGTCATTCTGAAGTCGGTGCAGCGGCGCGCCGGTGTCCTTGAGCCCTCAGTGCCCTGAAAGATTCTGCTGCGCCCAGTCGATCATGTCGGCGGATGACCCGTACTCGGCGCGTGAGACGAACAGGGTTGGGGTGGTCCAGGGCACGACACAGCCGGAGGTGTTGGCGATGGAGAGCTTGTCGTCGCAGCGTACTTCGGAGCCCCAGCTGATCGGCGGTGTGAGCTGATCGGCGTTGGGAGCGTCGATGTCGAGCTCGTAGGTCACGTCGAGGTAGTCGTACGTCGTCGTGGGTGTGTCGGAGATCGTGTACGTCTTCTCCAGTCGCTGTCCCACGCTGATCGGCTGCTTGGTCCATAACGTGGTGCTGCCGGGACTGCAGGTGGGTGCGCACTTGGTGGTCCAGGTGATGGTCAGCGGCGGGAGGTCGCCCGTCGACTTCAGCATCACGAGCTGGTCGGTTTCGCTCCACTGCAGGCTGGTGGTGGACAGGTCCATCTGCTGGGCGGTGGCGAACAGTGCGGTACCGGCGATCTTGCCGTCGTTGTCGAAGTAGGTGTACTTCACGTTGGGATCGATCTGGCACTGAGGTTGATCCCCGGGAGTGGACACCGGGTTTCATGCGACGAGTGACAGCGTACGTGAGGTGGTCAGTTGCTGTTCGAACTCGGCTGGCGCGATGTAGCCGAGAGCGGAGTGGCGGCGGCGCCGGTTGTAGTACGACAGCCACTTGAACAACTCCAACCGCGTCTGCGCCTTGGAGATCCAGCGCCTCCCGTGGAACAACTCGCGCTTGAGGCTCTGGAAGAACGACTCGGCGAGGGCATTGTCATAACTCGAGCCGACGCGGCCCATACTGCGGCGGATGCCGTGCCGGCGGCAGACCTCGTCGAAGGCGGCCGAGCGATATTGCGCGCCCCTGTCCGTGTGAAAGACGACGCCATGAACCTGGCCGCCGCGGGAGGCCACGGCCATCTCGATCGCGTCGGTGACCAGCGAGGTGCGCATGTGGTCCGCGATCGACCAGCCGATCACGCGCCGCGAGCAGATGTCGATGACCGTGGCGAGATACAGCCAGGAAGAGCCGACGGCGACGTACGTTATGTCGCCGCACCACTTGGTGTTCAGCACGTCCGCCGTGAAGTCGCGCATCACCAGGTCGGGCACGGGCGGGGCCGTCTTGTCCTGGATCGTCGTGCGCTTCTTGCGCCGCAGATGACGGCCGACGATGTGGTTGATCCTCATCAGCCGGCTCACGCGCTACGCGAGTTCGAAGACTTCCACAACTCCCACCGGCCCCATCAAGGCATCGCCAACGCCCGCCCGCTACGCCCCTTGCCGAGGCCGATCAG
>NZ_JAGMUJ010000112.1:41558-50040 GCF_019049255.1 Streptomyces sp. AC558_RSS880
GGACGGCCAGGTCGCGAACCGGCCGGTCTACGTGGTCATGGCCGTCACGGTTGAAGGCCATCGGGACATCCTGGGGATCTGGGCCGGTGACGGCGGCGAGGGCGCGAAGTACTGGCTGCACGTGTTCACCGAGCTGAAGAACCGCGGCCTTCAGGACGTGCTCATGCTGGTCTGCGACGGCCTGAAGGGTCTGCCGGATGCTGTCGAAACGGTCTGGCCTCGAACGATTGTGCAGACCTGTGGGATCCATTTGCTGCGGAACAGTTTCCGCTACGCGGGCCGCCAGGACTGGGACGAGATCGCCAAGAAGCTGAAGCCGGTCTGCACCGCGCCGAACGAGGCCGCGGCCACAGCCCGCTTCACCGAGTTCCAGGAGGAATGGGGCGCCAAGTATCCGGCGATCGTCCGGCTCTGGGAGGACGCCTGGGCGGAGTTCGTGCCCTTCCTCGCCTTCGATGTCGAGATCCGCAAGGTCATCTGCTCGACCAACGCGATCGAGAGCGTGAACGCACGGATCCGCAAGGCCGTCCGCGCTCGCGGGCACTTCCCGAACGAGCAGGCCGCCATGAAGTGCGTCTATATGGCGCTGATGTCGTTGGACCCGACGGGCAAGGTCCGCAAGCGCTGGACCATGCGCTGGAAGGCCCCGCTGAACGCCTTCCAGATCCACTTCGAAGGCCGGCTCACCCCGGCCACTCACTGACCGAACAACAACCAAAATCAGCCGTTAAGTTGACACTCCCGTCGGCAAGGTAGCGATCGCAGATGACGGCTGCGGCAATGTCAGTGAAAGCAACGAAGTGCTCGGCCTTGCACTCGTAACGACCTCCTGGGCATGAGGGTGGAAGCCTTCCGGGTCGAGGACGTCGCGGGCGGCGGCCGGGTCGCGGAGCCGCTCGCGGACGTCCTCGACGCCGTCAGCGGTCGGCGGGATCGGGGTGCCGTCCGGGGTCTCCTGTTCCTGGCATGGGTGCGGGGTCGGTGATGACGGGCATGCCGAGGTCAACCAGCTGAGGGCGTCCGTCGACGGGGGTGTTCTTGAGGCTGTTGAGCTTGGCCATCGCGGCGTCGAAGCTGACCTGAAGTCCCTCGACCTCGCCGAGCCAGCCGTTGGCACGGGTCTCGCGGATGCGTTCGCGGAGGTTCTGGATGATCTCGATGAGGCGGGGCTTCTGGCGGGGTCCATCTGGAGGACCGGGCAGCGGATGCAGGCTTCTCTGAACTATCGCTTGGTTCCCGCCGAATGAGCTGTCGACCTCATCCATTCCGGTAGGCACGAACCTCACGACTTCAGCACATCTTCCCGATCTTCAATGCTCGCGCCCGCTCTCCACTGTTCTCCGGGCGGATGCGCTCGGCCAGGCAGTGCCGGTGGGAGATGATGGTGTGGCTTCCTGGACCGTCGCTGCTGCGCGAGTCCAGGACGAGGGCGTCTCCACCTGGGCCCAACGTGATCGGTTCACCACAGAAGTCGCAGTTCCAGACCAGCGACTCCAGGTCGGCAGGTCGGATGGTGAGCCGCACTGATACCGGCGGATGCCAGCGGTGGATTTGCTCGATCACTGCATCGATCTGTGAACCGACGGGTGGAAAGAGCGCGAGTAGTTCGTCGTAGCTGCTCGTGGTCTGGGAGAACTGCTGGATCATGTCGATAGAGGCCGATAGACCGGCGTTCTCGTAACCAACGATCTCAACGAGAACACCCCATGGGTGATGGCTGAGGACCCTGACCTGCACCTTCTGGCCAGGCATGAGCGCAAGACTCTGCGTCTCGAACCTTTCCATGAACCGCTTCCCCATCCCTTAGAGGTCATCTCATTTGGTGTCGGGGGCACCCGAAATGAGCAGGGCAAGTTGATGCAAACGCTGGTAGTACCGATGGCCGGATGGGTCGCTGATCTGCGGAATCACTCGTTCCAAGGCTTCGACACAGATCTGGAGGATGCGCCTGTGCTGTGGATCGAGGGTGCCGCCGTTGTTGATCCACGTGTAGGCGCATCCTGCGGTGTCCGCATCGAGCAGCACCATGTCGATGTCTTCGAACTCGACGCCTCGCAGGTTGGCGGGGAACTCGGCATCGCGGTGTTCCTGCCAGAGAAGGGCTGCATTCTGAATCTGCTCGGATCTGATCACCTGGCCATACTCCTGCACACAGCAGTGTCTGCGATGTGTGTTCAGGAGCTCATGCGGCGGTAGCGGATGAGGGTGCAAGCGAGGCTCGTGAAGGCGAGGAAGTGCTCGGCCTTGCGCTCATAGCGGCGGTGGAGTCGGCGGCAGCCGGCAAGCCAGGCCACGGTCCGTTCGATGGTCCAACGGTGTCGCCCGAGTCGCCGTGAGGTCTCGACACCCTTGCGGGCGATGCGGTGCCGGATACCGCGCTGGGACAGCCATTGCCGCAGGTGGCTGTAATCGTAGCCCTTGTCGGCGTGGAGTTTGTCGGGCTTGCGTCGGCGAGGGCCCCGGCGGGACCGGATGGGTGGTATGCCCTGCACGAGCGGGATCAGGGCCTGGCTGTCGTGCACATTGGCTCCGGAGATCCCGACGGACAGGGGCAGACCGGTCCACTCGGTGATCAGGTGGATCTTCGAGCCATACTTACCTCGGCCGACAGGATTCGGCCCCGTCAGATCCCCCCTTTCAGGGCCCGCATGTTCACGGAGTCGATCGCGCACCGCGACCAGTCCGGGTCGCCTCGGGATCCCAGTTCGTCGAGGACCAGGCGGTGGAGCTTGGCCCAGACCCTGGCCTTGGTCCACTCGGTAAACCTGCGGTGGGCCGTCGCACCGGACGGTCCGAACGATGCCGCGGGCAACTGCTGCCACGTGCAACCGGACGTGGCCACGAACACGATCGCGGCCAAGACCTCCCGGTCGCCGTGGCGACGCCGACCACCGCCTTGAGGTCGCGACGGAGCCCCCGGTACCACCCGCTGGAACAGCTCCCACAACTCGTCCGGCACCAGCCGCTCAACGATCCCCGCCACGGCCGACAGCCTACCGAGCCAAATGAGATGACCTCTTAGCCTGGCACTTCGCAGCGCCGTGCTGATCACTCGCTGGGACTCCCGCTGGAACCTTCACGGGCCCTGGATTGCCTCGCAGGGCTCGAACACGGTGATCGTGACAGCGACGGCGATGGGTTGGTTCGAGTCCACATGCAGCATGAACTCGACCCCGCCGGCTTCGGTGGGGCCACCGTGCGGGACGATGTTCGATACCCACACGTTGGGCCCGTTGACCTTCAGTCTCGTGTCAATGGTGGGGCCAAACGCGCCTACAGGGTTCCATTCGGCCGCCGTCACCAAGACCGCGGAGCTGTTCTTGATGTCGAAACCGCCGATGTTGAAGTTCTTTGCGACGCGCCCCTGCTGGTTCAGGTAGAACTTTCTGAAACTGCGTGCCATTGCTTGATCCACCTCACATGAGGTATTTCGACGCCAGGGGCAATTGGTAATTCGGTGGCTAAAGGTTTTCCCGCAACTCAGATTTCACCCTGCCTGCGCCTGCTCTGCCTCGATGAACGACTTTCGCTCCTGGCTGAAACCGGACCAAACGGGAGCCCGTTGAGTGGGTGAGCTTGGACTGATGGGCGAGGTCATTGAATTGCAGGACAGCCTTTAGCGAGAACCCGGGATGAGGGCTATTCCGCTGAGACTGACACCCTCTATGGCGGGTTTTCTGTCAAGTCCCGATCCCATGCCGGGGGTCCCGGGCAGTTGGCATGTGCCGACAACAGAATGCTGCCACACGACTCCTGCCCTCGCATCCGGGCAAAGATCGGGCCTGGCATTTCCACGCCCTCGACGCAGTAGCCGAGTGGCCTGGCCCCCTTGCGGGCATATGCAGGCTTAGACGTCGTCTCATTTGGGTTCGTAATCTTGAGGCATGACGATCGTGGAGCGGCTGGTTCCGGACGGGTTGTGGGAGTTGTTCCAGCGGGTGGTGCCACCGGCGCCGACGCGTCCGCAGGGTGGTGGGCGGCGCCGGTACGGCGACCGTGAGGTGCTGGCGGCGATCATCTTCGTGGCCACCTCCGGCTGCACCTGGCGGCAGTTGCCGCCGGTCTTCGGTCCGTCGGGGCCGACCGCGCACCGGCGTTTCACCGAGTGGAGTGCCGCCCGGGTCTGGGCGAAGCTGCACCGTCTGGTCCTGGACGAGCTGGGCTCGCGCGGGGAGCTGGACTGGTCGCGGTGCGCGATCGACTCGGTGAACATGCGGGCCCTGAAAGGGGGGACCTGACGGGTCCGAATCCTGTCGACCGGGGCAAGAAGGGCTCGAAGATCCATGTGGTCACCGAGCGGACCGGTCTGCCGATTTCCGTCGGGATCTCCGGCGCGAACCTCCACGACAGCCAGGCCCTCAAGCCCCTCGTCCGCGGCATACCGCCGATCCGCTCCCGGCGCGGCCCGCGCAGGCGGCGGCCCGCCAAACTCCACGGCGACAAGGGCTACGACTACGACCACCTGCGCCGGTGGCTGCGCAAGCGGGGCATCCGGCACCGCATCGCCCGCAGGGGCATCGAGTCCTCCACCCGGCTCGGCCGGCACCGCTGGACCATCGAACGGACGATGTCCTGGCTGGCCGGCTGCCGCCGCCTGCACCGCCGCTACGAACGCAAGGCCGAACACTTCCTCACCTTCACCGCCATCGCCTGCACCCTCATCTGCTACCGCAGACTCACCAAATGAGACGACGTCCAAGCTGTGACGGCGGCGGATCCGGGCGTCAGTACCGCGAAGAACAGGCCAGCGGTGGCGGCGGCTCAGACGGTCGCAGTGATCGCTCGGGTGACGGCCGTGATCGCCGGGGCGGGGTGGCCGCCGAGGCCTGCCACGAG
The DNA here is from genome assembly GCF_019049255.1 of Streptomyces sp. AC558_RSS880. Taxonomy (GTDB): domain Bacteria; phylum Actinomycetota; class Actinomycetes; order Streptomycetales; family Streptomycetaceae; genus Streptomyces. Next base: position 46,395 of record NZ_JAGMUJ010000112.1, read on the forward strand.
CACACGGCGGATCTCGGGGGGTGCCCCGTCGACGCGCAGCAGGCTTACCCCCGGCGGCAGCACTGGTGAGAGCCGGGACGGCACTGTGGTCACGCCGAAGCCGCCGGCGACCAGTTGGAGCTTCGTCAGCCAGTCGCGCGCGGAGTGGATGATGCGCGGCCGTCCGGGCAGGCCGGGCCAGACGCCGAGCAGCGGCTCGCCGCCTGATGACGGGGTGGCGATCCATGCGGCGTCGACCAGTTCGTCGACGTGCACCGTGGTGCGCCCGGCGAACTCTCCGGTCGAAGATACCGCCACGACCAGTTCGGTGTCCGCGATGGTCTCAAGGTGCAGACGGGGCGAGTCACCGTCGAAGGGCCGGTGGGGTGGGCGGGACGTCAGTAGGGCGAGGTCGAGCGAGCCCGCGCGCAGCGCCCGGATCAGGGTGCGTGTGGTGCCCTCGCGGGTGGTGACCGTGATCTGCGGGTCGGCTGCCGCGAGGTGTGCGAGTGCGGCGGGCAGGATCGCCGAACCCGCGCTCGGGACTGCCCCGAGCCGTACAAGTTCGGTCCGTGGGACGGTACCGGCGAGCTCACGCTCGGCCGCCGCGAGCGAGGCGAGGACCGTGTGGGCGTGCCGCAGCAGGGTCAAGCCGGCGGGAGTGAGCCGTACCCCGTCCGGGCGGCGTTCGAACAGGGTGGTACCGACGCTGCGTTCGAGGGCGGCGGCCTGGCGGGAGACAGCCGACTGCGTGTATCCGAGCCGGGCGGCCGCCGCCGTGAAGCTGCCGGACTCGGCGATCTGCCGCAGGACCCGCAGCCCCGCGCTGGAGATGTCCATGCGGGATACGCATACCACAGATGCCAGATCCTCGCTTCCTGCATGCTCGTCCCGCTCCTAGTGTCGATCTCAAGAGCACGGACAACACGGAGGTCATCACGTGCGAGCAGCAGTTCTGACGCGGTTCGGCGCCCCACTCGCGGTGCGGGAGGTACCGGACCCCGAGGCCGGGGGCGGTGAGGTGGTGGTCGAGGTCCTCGCCGCCAACGTGGCGCCCTACGCAGCCGAAGTATTCAGCGGCAAGCGGAAGTACCCCCTTGTCCCCCCTGTCGTACCCGGTGTCGGCGCGGTGGGGCGGATCCTCCACATCGGCCCGGACGCCACCCGGCTGCAGGCCGGCGACCTGGTGTGGTGCGACTCGACGGTGCGCTCGCGGGACGATGCCCTGACGCCCGACATCACGCTCCAGGGCTGGAGTTCGCGTGGCGAGGGCGGTGCGCGGCTCGCCGAGTACCTGCACGACGGCGCGTTCGCCGAGCTCATGCGGGTCCCGACAGAGAACGTCTTCCCGCTGCCCGCCGCGGCCGGGGAGGATCCGGCCCGCTGGGCCGCGCTTACCGTGCACACCATCTCCTACGGCGGGCTGCTGGCAGGCGGGTTCGCGGCCGGCGAGACGCTGCTCGTCAGCGGGGCCACCGGCAACCTCGGCAGCAGCGCGGTCGCGGTCGCGCTCGCGATGGGCGCGGGCCGCGTGGTCGCCCCCGGCCGCAACAAGGCCGCGCTCGACCTCCTCGCCGACCGGTTCGGTCCGCGTCTGCGCCCGGTCCCGCTGACCGGGGACGAGGCCACCGACCGCGCGGGGATGTCCGCGGCGGCCGACGGCCCGATCGACATGGTGATCGACCTGCTCTCGCCGAGCGCACCCAGCTCGGCCTCGCGTGCGGCGGCCATGACCGTGCGCGAGTACGGCCGCGTCGTCCTCATGGGCGGCGTCGGCATGCTCGGTGGCGACGACCTCGCGCTCCCGTACCCATGGATCATGCGCAACTCGATCACCGTGCGCGGGCAGTGGATGTACCCGCGCACAGCCAATGTCGGCATCATCCGGCTGCTCGCCTCGGGCACTCTGGATCTCGCCCCCGAACGGGTCCGGTCGTTCGGCCTCGATGCCGTCAATGACGCCATCACGTATGCCGCCGCGCACGGTGGCCCGTTCGACCGCACCAGCCTCACCCCGTCAGCCGTGCCCCTGCCGAAAACCTTATCCGCCCTGGTGAAAGGGGGTGAGTGGGGGTGCACGGGCGCTTGAGGGAGTGTTCTCGCGTACCTGGTGGTTGTACCGACATGATGGTCGGTCGTGCTGCTGCGACTGGCTTACCTGACCATGACCCAAGCGTTCGCCATGGTCCGCCTGTTACCGATGAGCGACCGGGACAAGGACGCGGAGATCCTCGCCCTGCGCCATCAGATTACGGTGCTTCAGCGTCAACTCGGCAAAGGCAGAGTGCGGTTCACCCCGGGCGATCGAGCGTTCCTGGCGGCGTTGCTGCACCGGCTGCCGTCGGAGGTGCTGCGCAGGGTGAGGTTGCTGGTGCGTCCAGATACGGTGCTGCGCTGGCACCGCGATCTGGTTGCGCGCCGCCACGCTGCCGCTTCCCGGCCGAAGCGCTCGGGAAGGCCGCGGACCGTGCGCTCCATCCGGCTCTTGGTGTTGCGGCTTGCGCGGGAAAATCCTGGTTGGGGGTATCGCCGCATCCACGGCGAACTCCTCGTTCTTGGGATCAAGGTGGCCGCCTCCACTGTCTGGGAGATCCTCCAGGAGGCTGGGATCGACCCGGCACCGGACCGCGCTTCCAGCACGTGGGCGGACTTCCTGCGCTCCCAGGCTGACGCTCTGCTGGCGTGCGACTTCCTGGAGACGGTCACACTGTCCGGGGCACGCCTGTACGTGTTCGCGGTGATCGAGCATGCCGGCCGCCGGATCCGAATCCTCGGCGCCACTGCGCACCCCACCGCATCCTGGGTGACGCAAGCCGCGAAAAATCTCGTCATGGACCTCGAAGACGCTGGTTGCCGGGTCAGGTTCCTGATCCGGGACCGGGACGGGAAGTTTCCCGCCCTGTTCGACACCGTCCTCAACGATGCAGGGATCCAGGTAGTACTCAGCGGAGTACGGATGCCGCGCATGAACTCGATCATGGAACGGTGGGTGCAGATCTGTCGGCGCGAGCTGCTGGACCGCACCCTGATCCGGAACCAGCGACACCTGCTCCACGCGCTACGCGAGTTCGAAGACTTCCACAACTCCCACCGGCCCCATCAAGGCATCGCCAACGCCCGCCCGCTACGCCCCTTGCCGAGGCCGATCAGCGATCCGGAGCAGATCATCCACCTCGACATACGACGACGCCAACGACTCGGCGGCATCCTCCACGAGTATCGACATACCGCCTGAACTGGGCGGATGAGCTTTTCGGCAGGCGCACCGTCGAAATCCTCGGCCGGCTCCGTTCAGACCGGGTGATGCGGCGTCCGAGACCCTCCCGCGAAGAGTTCCACCTGGCCAACCCCAGGGGCGGCCGGCCGCCCAAGCACGGCGGCGAGTTCGTCTTCGGTGACCCCACAACCTGGGGCACCGAGCAGGCCGTGACGGTCACGGACACCCGGCTCTACGGAAAGGCCACCGCACAGGCGTGGGACCGGCTGCACCCGCGGTTGACCCGCCGGGCCGCCTGGCTCGACCACGACGGGCCGCTGCCCGTCATCGAGGGCACCGTCATCCGCCTGGTCGTGGAGAAGCTGCCCAGCGGCGGAGTCAACAAGCCGGTCTGGCTGTGGTGGTCACGCACCGGCGCCACCAAAGCCCACGTCGACCGCTGCTGGCAGT
>NZ_JAGMUJ010000112.1:50050-50978 GCF_019049255.1 Streptomyces sp. AC558_RSS880
GATCCTCGGCCGGCTCCGTTCAGACCGGGTGATGCGGCGTCCGAGACCCTCCCGCGAAGAGTTCCACCTGGCCAACCCCAAGGGCGGCCGGCCGCCCAAGCACGGCGGCGAGTTCGTCTTCGGTGACCCCACAACCTGGGGCACCGAGCAGGCCGTGACGGTCACGGACACCCGGCTCTACGGAAAGGCCACCGCACAGGCGTGGGACCGGCTGCACCCACGGTTGACCCGCCGGGCCGCCTGGCTCGACCACGACGGGCCGCTGCCCATCATCGAGGGCACCGTCATCCGCCTGGCCGTGGAGAAGCTGCCCAGCGGCGGAGTCAACAAGCCGGTCTGGCTGTGGTGGTCACGCACCGGCGCCACCAAAGCCCACGTCGACCGCTGCTGGCAGTCCTTCCTCCGCCGCTTCGGCATCGAGCACACATTCCGCCTGTTCAAGCAGACCCTCGGCTGGACCAAGCCCCGGCTCCGCAGCTTCGAAGCGGCCGACCGGTGGACCTGGCTGGTGATCGCCGCCTATGCCCAGCTCCGGTTCGCCCGACCGCTGGCCGCCGACCTCCGCAGGCCCTGGGAGAAGCCGACCAAGGCGAACAAGCTCACGCCCTCCCGCGTCCGGCGGGGGTTCAGGAACCTGCGTACGAAGACCGGCTCCCCAGCCGGCGCACCGAAACCATCTCGTCCCGGGCCCGGACGACCTCCGGGCTCGAAAAATCGTCAGCTGGCCACCCGCCATGAAGTGGGGAGAGTTCTCGCGACCGGCGAGGCATACACCCGTCCGGCCCATCACAACGTTGGCACCAAGCCTCGACGCCAAACGTCACACCCGCCCCGGCAGTGAGATCTCCGCGGCAGTCGGGTTGGATAGCGATGCGGCGTGACAGCCAGAAGCAGGGGGAGGAGATTTGTTCACGTTCCTTGTGCTGGG
>NZ_JAGMUJ010000113.1 GCF_019049255.1 Streptomyces sp. AC558_RSS880
CCCGGCAGTGAGATCTCCGCGGCAGTCGGGTTGGATAGCGATGCGGCGTGACAGCCAGAAGCAGGGGGAGGAGATTTGTTCACGTTCCTTGTGCTGGGCTTTGTGCTGGTCACCCTCGCCCTCGTCCTGGCCGTCATCGGGGTGCACGCTCTGCTGCTCGGCCGTATGCCCGGTCGATGGCTCCAGCAGCGAGTACGGCAACCCAGATCCTGGGGAGCA
>NZ_JAGMUJ010000114.1 GCF_019049255.1 Streptomyces sp. AC558_RSS880
GGGAGTCCTTCCGCGCGGCGGAGATGGGCGAGCGCGTCGAGATACGTGTTGGCCGCCGCGTAGTTCGCCTGACCGGGACCGCCCAGGATGCCGGAGACGGAGGAGAAGAGCACGAACGCGGACAGGCCCAGGTCACGGGTCAGCTCGTGCAGGTTGACCGCGCTGTCGACCTTGGAACGCAGCACCCGGTGCAGCCGCTCCTCCGTCATCGCCTCGACCAGACCGTCGTCCAGCAGACCGGCCGCGTGCACCACACCCGTCAACACCGGTATCCGCTCCAGAACACCGGCCAACGCATCACGCTCCGCCGCGTCACACGCCTCCACCACGACCGACGCACCCAGCGCCGCAAGCTCCTCGACGAGGTCAGCCGCACCGGCCGCCCGCTCACCCTGACGACTCAGCAACACCAGCTCGCGCACCCCGTACCGGGACACGAGGTGACGGGCGACGAG
>NZ_JAGMUJ010000012.1 GCF_019049255.1 Streptomyces sp. AC558_RSS880
AGCCGGACGAGACGATCGCCCAGATCCGCGCGATCCGCGACTACGAGGCGGTGCCCTACCTGGTCCTGGCCACCAAGGCGGGCCTGGTGAAGAAGACGCCGCTGAAGGACTACGACTCCCCGCGTTCGGGCGGTGTGATCGCGATCAACCTGCGGGAGCAGGAGGACGGTTCCGACGACGAGCTGATCGGTGCCGAACTCGTCTCGTCCGACGACGATCTGCTGCTGATCAGCAAGAAGGCGCAGTCGATCAGGTTCACGGCGACCGACGACACACTCCGTCCCATGGGCCGCGCGACCTCGGGTGTCAAGGGCATGAGTTTCCGTGAGGGGGACGAGCTGCTCTCGATGAATGTTGTTCGACCCGGTACGTTCGTGTTCACTGCCACAGACGGCGGGTACGCGAAGCGGACCGCCGTCGACGAGTACCGCGTCCAGGGTCGCGGCGGCCTCGGTATCAAGGCTGCCAAGATTGTCGAGGACCGCGGCACCCTCGTCGGCGCGCTGGTGGTCGAGGAGACGGATGAGATCCTCGCCATCACGCTGTCGGGTGGTGTGATTCGTACGCGAGTCAACGAGATCAGGGAAACCGGCCGTGACACCATGGGCGTCCAACTGATCAATCTGGGCAAGCGCGATGCCGTGGTCGGCATCGCCCGTAACGCCGAGGCTGGACGCGAGGCGGAGGAAGTCGACGGCGACGTGGCCGTGGACGAGACCGCAGACGGGGACGCGACCGCCGGCACGGACGAGGGTGAGGCGCCCTCGTCCGAGTAGCACGAGGAGTGAGTCAGCGTGAGCGGAGCCACGGGCGCCGGACCGGCCGGTACCAACAGGGGAACGGACGGCGGCGGCCGTGGCTCCGCCGCGCGGGCGGCCGATCCGCACACGACCAATCTCAAAGCGATCAAGGCGCCCGTCAAGGACGCCTCCTCGTCCAGCAGGCAGGGATCCCAGGGGGGAACCGTGACGGACACCCGAGGCCCGCAGCAGGCCGCGCCCGACCAGGGCGCCGCCGCTCAGACGGCCTCACCGCTGCCGGGGGAACGGCAGCCGCAGCAGCAGGCGGGCCCGTACCACCCGCCGCAGGCCTACCCGGCGCAGGCCGGTACGGCGGCCGGTCAGACCGGCGCGGTACGACGTCCCCGCACGGGGGCGCGCACCACCCCGCGCGTGCGCAAGGCGCGTCTGCGGGTGTCGAAGGCCGACCCGTGGTCGGTGATGAAGGTCAGCTTCCTGCTCTCCATCGCGCTCGGCATCTGCACGATCGTCGCGTCCGCGGTGCTGTGGATGGTCATGGACGCCATGGGCGTGTTCTCGACGGTCGGCAGCACGATCTCCGAGGCGACCGGCTCCAACGAGTCGAACGGCTTCGACCTCCAGTCGTTCCTGTCGCTGCCCAACGTCCTGATGTTCACGACGATCATCGCGGTCATCGACGTCGTCCTGGCGACGGCGCTGGCGACGCTCGGCGCGTTCATCTACAACCTCTCCGCGGGTTTCGTGGGCGGTGTCGAGCTGACGCTGGCCGAGGACGAGTGAGCTGCTCACAGCGGTTTTCCCGGCTCGTCCGACAGCCGTCGGACAACCGATTTTGGGACTGCCCCGGTCGTGCGCTAATCTTCAGGAGTCAGCGCGCGGGACACACCCCGCAAAGCGCGGCGGGGCTATAGCTCAGTTGGTTAGAGCGCATCCCTGATAAGGATGAGGCCACAGGTTCAAATCCTGTTAGCCCCACCAGCGAAAAGACCCCCAGTCGATACCGACTGGGGGTCTTTGGCATTCATGGCTGGCATCAGCCGATGAGTGGCCCCGGTGCCTTGCTCAGAGGGACGAGATCCAGACGACGACCCCGACGGGGACAAGGGCACAGGCGAGACCGACGGCCAGGAACGTGTGGGCCAGCACCTTGAAGATCTTGTGCTTCTGGGCCCGGCACGCCGCGAAGCAGGTGAAGCTGATGATGGCGAGGCACGGCAGGGTGATGAAGACGAATCCCAGTGCCGCCATGTTTCCCTCCCCCAGATGATCCGCCCGGCCCGCAGCGGAAAACTACAGCAGCCGCTGCGGCGGTGTTGCGGTGGCTGGCCCCCGTGCGGTGCCGCACACGGCGAAGAAGACCCCGGTCGGATGTCGACCGGGGTCTTCTGGTGTCGGCTCGGGCCGTGGTGCTGTACGCGAGTTCGCCAGGACTCGGGGAAGCGGTGACGGCACGAGGAAGGGCGGGAGGGGCCCCGCGATCAGCGCTGGAGGGGGATGTGGCCGGTGGCGGGTTCCTCGCGGGGGGACGTCGTGTCGTCGGAGCAGCCCGAGGAGTCGGACTCCGTCGTCGTGTCCGAGAGCGGACGGTGCCGGCAGCTGGGAGACTTGCCGTGGGCCTCGGCGTGGATGCGTTGTTTCATCGTGGGGGGCAGGGCCCTGAGCAGTGACCAGGACCAGAGGGGCGTCGTCGGCGCCGGCGCGTTCGGGGTGCTGCTGTCGCTGTTGCTGTTGCGCGTCTCGTCGCTCTGCGGTACAGCCGCGGAAGCGGTCGTGGCGGCGGCGGTGGTGATGAGTCCGAGCGCCGTGCACAGCGCGAGGAAGGCGGTGACGACGGCGTTCCACAGCTTCATGACCTTGTTCCGGGCCATGGCCCCTCACTTTCGGGTTGGGCGATTTGCGTACTTTCCTCATGATGTGTATGAGGTTCGCGAAGTGGTGGACCGACGCCCGTGGCGCGTGGATGTTCAGATGAACACCACTCGGATGGGTGCATGAGCGAGGAAAAGATGCGAAGGTGGCGGAAAAGCCGTCAAAGTGACCGTCCGTACGGATGTGATCACCCTCCGGCCGGATCGCCGTACTCCGCTTCTACTGCGCCGTGCCGGACGGCAGTTGAAGGGGCCGACGCAGGTCACCGATCGGTATCGACCGGTGTGTATAGTCGGGCGGCAGAGGTCCCCTACGTCAAGGAAAGACGAGGTCGCGCGGTGAAGAAGCTTCTCCTGGTCGCACTGGCCGCCATCGGCGGGCTCCTCGTGTACCGCCAGATCCAGGCGGATCGCGCCGAGCAGGATCTGTGGACGGAGGCGACTGACTCCGTGCCCACGGGTTCGTGAGTACCGACATCCGACGCTGAACAGACCCCGGCCGCCCACGCGGTCGGGGTTTTGTGTGGGGCGGGGACGTGTCGGCGGGCCTCGCCCGCGGGGCAGGATGGGTGCGGTGCGACGTCCGGGCGACGACGAGGGGTGGCGCGTGAGGGGACGGCGGGGTACGGCCCGGGCCGGGCGCGGCGGACGCGCGGGCGTGGTGACGCTCGCGTCCGTGATGGTGCTGGGACCGGCCGGTGTGCTGCCGGGGCAGGTGGCCGTCGCGGAGGAGGCCGCCGAAGGCGCCGGGGCCTACGCCTTCGCCGGGGACGCGCGGAGGGTCGACGGCGCCGCGAGCACCGCGGAATCCGTGCCACTGGAACCCGGCCGGACCTACCGGAGCACCCTCCCGGCGAGCGGCACGGTCTACTACCGCCTCGAACTCGACGGCACCACGAGCGCTTACGCCTCCGCCACCGTCGTACCCCCGGCCGGCCGCACCGCCTCCGTCATCGACGGGGTCAAGGTGTCCGTGCAGGACGGTGAGGGACGCTCCTGCGACGTGGACACGGCGAGCTTCGGTACCGCTGGCAGCCGGCATCCGGTCGCCGCGTGGGCCATGCGGGAGATCTCCCCCAGGAGATCCCTCTGCCAGGAGGCCGGGACGTACTACCTGAGCGTCGAACGCGTCGACCCGGACGGGGCGGGCTCCTCCCCCGGCCCCTGGGAGACGGAGCTCACCGTGGTGTCGGAGCCCCCTGGGGAGAAGGCCGGTGCGACGAGTGCGCCGAAGGAGTGGAACTCCGCCCCGCCCCAGCCCCTCCCGGGGAAGCCCGAACGGCGCTCCGGAGGCGCGGGCTTCGCCCGGGCCGCCCCCGTCGGCCAGGGAGTCTGGAGGGACGACATCCGCCCCGGCCAGACACTCTTCTACAAGGTCCCCGTCGACTGGGGCCGGCAGCTCTACGCCACCGCCGAACTGGGTGGTTCGGGCACGGGCGGCAGCGGCTACACCGCCGCCGCGCTGGACCTGGACCTCTACAACCCCGTACGCGGTCACGTCGTGGACGTGGGCGTCGGCTACGACGGCGGCCAGGAGGCGCAGAGCCTCGCGCCCCTCCCGCCGGTCGCGTACGTCAATCGGTACGCCGCCGTACGGCAGGTCGGGGCGATGCGGTTCGCCGGCTCCTACTACCTCGTCGCGCACCTCTCGGCCGCGGTGGCGGACGACTTCGGCGACGGACCCGTTCCGCTGACGCTGCGGGTGCGGCTGAGCGGTGCGGCACAGGACGGGCCCGGATACGCGGGGGAGTCCGTGCCGCCGGACGTCTTCACGGTCACGGAGGAGGACCGGGAGGCTGCGGCCGAGGGCGAGGACACGGGCGACGACGCCGCCTTCCGGGCGCTCGCGGTGGGCGGCATCGGCACCGGCACGGCACTGCTGGCGGGGCTCGGTGTGTGGACGCTGGCGGCTCGGCGGCGGGCCGTGCCGTAGACCGTGGGCATTTCGGTGGGCGGCACGGGCAGCGGCGGTCAGATGCGCGTGAGGGCCCAGAACCCCACGGCGTAGCAGGCCAGGGCCAGGAGCAGCAGGGGGACGACCACCTTTGCCGGAGGGCCGGGGCGGCGGCCGCGCCGACGGTGGGTCCGTGGGGTGGTGGATCCGCGCTGTGGCAGCGCTCCGCTCGGAGGCGGGGCCTGAGAGGGCTGGGCGGTGTATTCCGCGGTGGAGGCGTCGGGATACGCGGTCGGCCCTGGCAGGGGGGAGCGCAGCCGTTGAGTGAGGTCGTGGGGGGAGGCGAAGGGGCCGGGGCCGGCGGGCTGGTGCTGTGCCTGCTGTGCCTGCTGTACCGGCACCCGGGGGGCCTGTTCGGGGGGCGGCGGCGGGGTGGGCACGGGGGAGGAGGTGATCGTGGCCCGGGGCGGCGGCAGAGGGAAGCTTCCGGTGTCCGACATGCCGGGCGACCGGGGGGAGTCGCCGGACGCGGTGCCTAGACGCGGATCGGTGGGTGCCGCGCCCTCGCCCCTGTCCGGGCCCGCACCGAGCGCTCCCGGGCCGGTTCCGGCACCGGCGCCCGCTGTCGTGGCCGGCCGGACGGATCCAGGGCCGGTCGTGTCGTCGGAGGCGTCCGCACCACCCGTGTCCCGGACGGGCCCGGCACCGGCGTCGGGCGGCGGAGAGACCCGCTCGGCCTCCGGGGCCGTACGCCCCGTGCCCGAAGCCCGCTTCAGCGGACCGTCGGTGGCGAACCCCGGCGGCAGTGGACCCAGCTGGTCGAAGATCTCGACCAGTTCGTCGTCGGGGCCGGGTTCCGGAAGAAGCTCCGCGGCAGCCGCGAGAGCCTTGCGCGCCCCCGTGGCCGTACGGAACCGCGCCTGCGGATCCGGCTGGAGCAACGAGGCCACCACCTGCCACAGCGGCTCGGGGATGCCCTGGGGCGCGCCGGGTGTCCCGTGGTCGGCGAAGTGCTGGATGAGGGCCTTGGCGTCCGGTTTGGCGCCCTCCAGCAGGTACAGCGCCACCAGGCCTACGGCGAAGAGGTCGGCGGGGAAGTCCGGTTCGGAGCCCATCAGCTGCTCCGGCGCGAGATAACCCGGCGTGCCCACCACCAGGTTGGTCTCGGTCAGCCGGGGCTCACCCAGCCGCATCGCGATGCCGAAGTCCGACAGCCGCAGCCGCGGCCTGCCCGTGCCGGTGGCCTCCAGGAGCACGTTGGCGGGCTTGATGTCGCGGTGCACGACGTCCTCCGCGTGCACCGCGGAGAGCCCCGCCAGCAGCTGGTCGAGCAGGGTGCAGACGAAGGCCGGCGGCAGCGGACCGTAGTCGCCGACCAGGTGGACCAGCGAACCGCCGGCGACCAGGTCCATGGTGAACAGGACCTTGTCGTCGTCGGCGGCCCAGCTGGTGGGCGCCAGGACATGGGGGTGATCGATCCGCAGCGCCTGCTCGCGCACGAAACGGAGCAGGGAGTGGGCGTCGCTCTGCAGCAGGACCTTGGCGGCCACATAACGGCGGCGGCGGTGGTCCCAGGCGCGCCAGACGGCACCGACACCCCCGCGCCCGATCGGATCGACCAGTTCGTACCGGCCGGCGAAGACCTCACCCATCGCTGTGCGTCGCCCCTCCCCCTGCGGTGTCCCCCGTCTTCCGCGCGTCCCCGGCAGCCGAACCCCTCCGGCGGCCGGGCGGGGAATCAGTTCTGGTGGGACTGGTAGTGCGTGACCGCGTCGGAGGTGCGGCCCGCGCCGTAGACCCGGAGGAACTCTGCCAGTTCGGGGTGCGTGGGGGCGAGGGTGTCGGCGGCCTCGATGATGTCGCCGGCGGCGGCCACCGAGCGCAGCAGGGACTGGATCTCACGGACCACCCGCTTGACCGTGGGCGCCCCCGAACTGCTCGTCGTCTGCGTGGTGTTGCTGAGCACCGAGCCCCCCTGCGACTTCTTGATCTCGTCCATGCGCTCGGTGGCCTCGGCCGCGCTCACACTGCCGTCCGCGACCTGCCCCGCCAGGTCCTGCAGCAGCTGCACCCGCTGCACCACGGCGGGATTTCCGATCTTCGCCCGCTGGCCGCTCATCAGCTGCGACAGCATCGGTGCGGACAGCCCCAGAACTCCCGCGAGACGAGCCTGGTTGAGGCCCAGGTCGTCTATGAGCCTGCGGAAGAGCGCCCCCAGCGGCTCCCCGTACCAGTTCCGCTGCAGTTCCCGCGCTCTCGCGGTGGCTTCCTGCTGTGCGGCGTCCATTGCGTCTCCCCATCGCTTCCCCAAGAACCGCGGTTCGCTGTAGCGAACCACGTCCGAGCATCTTACGGAGAGTGGTTGGTCACGGGGACCCCCAATCTTTTTGCGGAATCCCCGGGGGGACCCGGTACTCTGGTCCCGGGCGCCCACCGGGATGTGGTTCTTGCAGGTGGACGCTTTCCTCCGGGGCCTTAGCTCAGTTGGTAGAGCGCTGTCTTTGCATGGCAGATGTCAGGGGTTCGACTCCCCTAGGCTCCACATTCGGACCCCTCCCACCTGCGGAAACGCGGTGGGAGGGGTCTCTCGTTTCACGTGAAACGGCGCGGTGGGGCAGAAGACGCTCAAGTCTTCTGCCCCACCGCGCCGTTGGTGTCCTCGCGCGTCAGGCCTGGTCGTCGCGCCGGGCGGCCTCCTCCTCGGCCTCCTTGACCTCGACCTCCGGGTCCAGCGTGGCCCCGCTGCTGCCGTCCACCGACGTCAGCTTGGCCGACTCCGACGACACGTCCGTCGCGGCCGGAGGCTCCACCAGCCAGTCCGGGTTGGCCTGCTTGTCCCACCACTTCCAGGCGGCGAAGGCGCCGCCCGCCACGGCACCCAGAATCAGGACCGCCCTCGCGGCACGGCCGGCCTTCGCCCGCCGCCGCTGCTTGCGGGCCAGCTTCTGGATCTGCTGCACCGAAACCTGGCCGCGCAGCGCGGCCAGCGCGGCCGCCCCACGGGCCGCTGCCTCGTCCCGCGCGGGACCGGCGGCGGCCACCGCCTGCTCGATCCTCGGACGGGAGTAGTCCGCCGCCTGCCGGGCGGCCTTCCGGGTGCGGTCGGCGGCCTGGTGGGCGGCCTGGTCGACCTTCGGCGGCACATGCGTCCGGGCCTGCTCCAGATAGGGCTGCACATGGGCGCCGTACTGGACGCGAGCATGACCGGCGGCCTGCGTCACCACGGGCGCGAGCCGTACGCGGGCCTCCTGTGCGTAGTGTGCGGCCCTGACCTTGGCCGTGTCGGCGTAGGGCGCCACCACTTCCGCGGCGTGCAGCACGCTGTCCTTCGCCGAACCGGTCGCGGCGCGCACGCTGTCGATGCGGGTCACGGGTTCCTCCTCCTCGGTGGCGTACGGTATTTCGACTTTCCACCCTTTTACGGATCATGCCTGCCGGGTCACCGCGCGGCATGCGCGGACGGGCATCCGGGTGCCGATGAACTCGATCGATGGTGATATCAACTGCAATAGCGGATGAATCCGGGGCAACGGGAGCTTGTCGTCGACAATGCCACGGATCGCCGCCTTGCGCCCCCGGCACGGGACCACTCACTCGTTTTTCCGCAAGCGGAACGGCCTGGTTGCCCACCTGTGAACGGAGGCCGGGCGACTGCGCGCTCCGTCCGTGCGAGGATCAGGGAGTCACGGAAAGACAACGGAAGGCACATCGTGGCTGAGCAGCTCAACGCCACCCTGAAGACCAATCACGGCGACATCCAGGTCCGGCTCTTCCCGAACCAGGCGCCGATCACGGTCAAGAACTTCGTCGAGCTCGCCAAGGGCGAGCGGGAGTGGACCCACCCGCAGACCGGTGCGAAGTCCACGGACAAGCTCTACGACGGAACGGTCTTCCACCGGGTGATCAGCGGCTTCATGATCCAGGGCGGAGACCCGCTGGGCAACGGCACCGGTGGTCCCGGCTACCAGTTCGAGGACGAGTTCCACCCGGACCTGCGCTTCGACAAGCCCTACCTGCTGGCGATGGCCAACGCCGGCCCGGGCACCAACGGCTCGCAGTTCTTCATCACCGTCGCCCCGACGGCCTGGCTGAACCGCAAGCACACCATCTTCGGCGAGGTCGCCGACGCCGCCAGCCAGAAGGTCATCGACGCCATCGCGTCCGCGCCGACCAACCCGCGCACCGACCGTCCGGTGAACGACGTCGTGATCGAGTCGGTCGAGATCCACGAGGGCTGAGCACCTCGTCCCCCGGCGAGCGAAAGCCCTCGAAGGGAACCAATCGCCCCGCTCATCCGTAAGGATGGGCGGGGCGGGGCTTTTCCACACGACCTAGGGGATCCCATGGACGACCAGGCTTCCGGCAGCCCGCAGGACGCCCGGCGCGTCCCCGTCTGCTATCGCCACCCGGACCGCGAGACCGGCATCCGCTGCACCCGGTGCGAGCGGCCGATCTGCCCCGAGTGCATGGTCGACGCCTCGGTCGGGTTCCAGTGCCCGGAGTGCGTCCGCGGCGGCTCGGGTACGGGACACGCGCCGACGGCCTCCATGCCCCGCACGATCGCCGGCGGAGCCGTCGTCGCCGACCCCCGCCTGCTGACCAAGATCCTCCTCGGGATCAACCTCGCGGTGTTCATCGCCGTGCAGGTCCGGCCGTCCCTCCTGGATCCCCTCGTGCTGGTCGGCGTCTGGCCGCCCGCGCCGTTCATGCCCATCGAGGGGGTGGCCGAGGGCGAGTGGTACCGCCTGGTCACCTCGGTGTTCACGCACGAGGAGATCTGGCACGCCGGCTTCAACATGCTCGGCCTGTGGTGGCTCGGCGGACCGCTGGAGCAGGCTCTGGGGCGCGCTCGCTATCTCGCGCTCTACCTGATCTCCGGCCTGGCGGGCAGCGCGCTGACCTATCTGCTGGCCGCGGGGAGCACGGCCTCGCTCGGTGCGTCCGGCGCGATCTTCGGCCTCTTCGGCGCGACCGCCGTACTGATGCGCCGGCTCAACCAGGACATGCGTCCGGTCATCGCCCTGCTGGTGATCAATGTGATCATCACGTTCGGCTGGAGCAACATCGCCTGGCAGGCCCACCTGGGCGGGTTCGCCGCCGGTGTCGTGATCGGGTACGCCATGGTGCACGCCCCGCGGGAGCGGCGGGTGCTGGTGCAGTACGGCACGTGTGCGCTGGTGCTGGCCGTGGTCGTCCTGATGACCCTGCTGAGGACGGCGCAGCTCACCTGAGCACCGAGTTTGTCCACAGTCGGTGGCGGATCTTGTGCACAGGGTGCAGGAGGGGCTGTCTGCCGGGTGATGGGCCGGCGTTTCCACAGGTCAGACGATGTGCGAACAGATTTTCGGTTACCGGTGTTTCTGTCATACCGGCGTCAGCGTCCCGAAAGTTATCCACAGATTGGGTCTCCTATCCACATGTGGACAAGGGCTGTGGATAACTCAGAGGACAACCCTGCCCAGAGCTGTTCAACAGCTCTGGGCAGGAGAGCGCTCACCGTGCGGTGAGCGTTACTTCCACTGGGTGGAGACGCCGAACCCGGCGGCGATGAACCCGAAGCCCACCACGATGTTCCAGTTGCCCAGGGCGTCGATGGGCAGCGAGCCGTCGGTGACGTAGAAGACGACGATCCAGGCCAGCCCGATGAGGAACAGGGCCAGCATCACCGGCGCGACCCAGGCGCGGTTGGTCAGCTTGATCGCGGTCGTCTGCTTCGCCTGCGGCGGCGTGTAGTCGGCCTTCTTGCGGATACGTGACTTCGGCACGAGGGTCTCTCCTGTCGATGCGCTGCGTGGCCGCGCAGGGAACTGGGTCGGGCTCGGGGCAGCGTACAAGGGGACTCTGGGCGCTCCCCCGGGCGTCCGTTAGCGTAGTGCTTCCGCGGCGTCGAAGGAGATAAGGGTACGTTGAGCAATTCTGCCGACTTTCCCGGGAAGGAATCCAGTCCTGCCCGCCGACGCCGTCCGAGGCCCGTGCGGATCCTCACCGCGGGCGTCTTCGCTCTGGCGGGACTCCTCTTCTTCACCAGCTTCGACACGGCCAAGGGCACCAACATCCGCACGGATGCCTCGCTGCTCAAGCTCTCCGACCTGATCCACGAGCGCAGCCGCAAGAACGGCGAGCTGGAGGAGACCAACGGCGCGTTGCGCGATGACGTGGACTCCCTCGCCGAGCGTGACGACGGCAGCACCAAGGCGGAGGACGACAAGCTCGCCGTACTGGAGGAACGCGCCGGTACGCAGAAGCTCAAGGGCGAGGCGATC
>NZ_JAGMUJ010000115.1:0-7208 GCF_019049255.1 Streptomyces sp. AC558_RSS880
CCGGTGACGTCCGTGGAGCCGGCGGGGGCACCGTCCAGGTCGATCCAGGTGGTGCGGAAGGCGTCGACGACGACCCAGACCAGGGCCGCCGCGGCGGCGCCGGCCACGGTGAGGGCGACCCAGCGGTTGCCGGAGTCGGCGTCCGGTGAACGGCCGATGGGGGCTCTGGTGAGCATGAGCCCGAACAGGAGGAGGACGACGACGGAACCGACGTAGATGAGGACCTGCACCCAGGCGATGAACTCGGCGGTGAGCAGGAGGTATTCGACGGCGAGGCCGCCGAGGGCCACCACCAACCACAGGGCGGCGTGCACCAGCTGCCGGGTGGTGACGGTGATGACGGCGGCCCCGAGGGTGACCAGGCCGACCAGGAGGAAGGCGATCTCCACCCCGGTCGGGGAGAGGAAGCCGTGCGCCTTGGCGGCGGTGGTCGTCGTGGCGTGCGCGGCCGTTCCTGCGGCTGCGGCGAGGGTCACGACTCCTCCTCCTGCGGTTCGGCCTGGGCGGCGGCGAGCTTGTCGGCGGTCTTGCGGGCGGCGGCGAGTTCCTTCGGTTCCTCGGCTCCGGGGTCGAGGGCGGGCGGGGCCGGGACGGTCCACATCCACTCGCGGAGTTTGTCCCGCTCGTGGGTGAGGTCGCGGATGTCGGTCTCGGCGTACTCGAACTCCGGCGACCAGAACAGGGCGTCGAAAGGACAGACCTCGATGCAGATACCGCAGTACATGCACAGGGAGAAGTCGATGGCGAAGCGGTCGAGGACGTTGCGGCTGCGCTCGCGGCCGCCGGGGGTCGCCGCCGGGACCGTCTCCTTGTGGGAGTCGATGTAGATGCACCAGTCCGGGCACTCGCGGGCGCACAGCATGCAGACCGTGCAGTTCTCCTCGAACAGGCCGATCACACCGCGGGTGCGGGGCGGGAGGTCGGGCTGGGTGTCCGGGTACGGGGCGGTGACGGACTTCTTCGTCATCGTCCGCAGGGTGACGGCCAGGCCCTTGACCAGGCCGGAGCCGGGGATGCGGGGCCGGGCGGGCGGGAGAGGCTCAGTCATGGTTACCGGATCACCACCTTGACGATGCCGGTGAGGGCGATCTGGGCGAGGGAGAGGGGGACGAGGAGGGTCCAGGAGAGCTTCTGCAGCTGGTCCTCGCGCAGCCGGGGGTAGGTGACGCGGAGCCAGATGACGACGAAGGCGAGGACCGCGGTCTTCAGCAGGGTCCAGACCCAGCCGAGTCCGTCGGCGCCCCAGGGGCCGTGCCAGCCGCCCAGGAACAGGACGGTGGTCAGACCGCACAGGACGACGATCCCGGCGTACTCGGCGAGGAGGAAGAGGGCGAAGCGCAGACCGGTGTACTCGGTGTACGCACCGAAGATGATCTCCGAGTCGGCGACCGGCATGTCGAAGGGAGGCCGCTGGAGTTCGGCGAGGCCGGCGACGAAGAAGACGAGCGCGCCGGTGATCTGCCAGGGCACCCACCACCACTCGAAGGCGTCGAGGATGCCGACGAGGGAGACCGTGCCGGCCGCCATCGCCACCGAGGCGGCGGTGAGCAGCATCGGGAGTTCGTACGCGAGGAGCTGGGCGGCGGTGCGCAGGCCGCCGAGGAGGGAGAACTTGTTGGCGGAGGCCCAGCCGGCCATGAGCGAGCCGAGGACGCCGACGCCCATGACGGCGAGGACGAAGAACACGCCCGCGTCGATCACCTGGCCGACCGCGCCCTCGCCCGGGCCGATCGGGACGGCGAGCAGGACGAGGAGGTACGGCAGGAGGGCGACGGCGGGGGCGAGCTGGAAGATACGCCGGTCCGCGCCGGCCGGAACCACGTCCTCCTTCTGCGCGAACTTCACGCCGTCGGCGATGAGCTGGGCCCAGCCGTGGAAACCGCCGGCGTACATCGGGCCGAGGCGGCCCTGCATGTGGGCCATCACCTTGTGCTCGGTCTGACCCACGATCAGGGGGAAGGTGAGGAAGACGACGAACACGACCAGGAGTCGCAGGGCGACGTCGAGCACGTCGTTCACCGCGGGCCTCCTGAAGGGTCTTCGGGGGTGGGGGTCTCGGGGTTGTTCCCGGCCCGCGGGCCGGGCGCGGCGTCGGGCTCCGGGTCAGGCTCGGGGGCGGGCTCCGGGCCGGACTCGGGCGTGGTGCTGGGTTCGGGACCGGACTCCGGGCCGGACTCGGGCGTGGTGCTGGGACCGGCGTCCGTGTCAGGTCCGGGGGCGGGCTCCCGGGCCGGTCCGGGTTCCGGCCGAGCGCCGTCGGACTCCGCACCGGATCCGGCGGGAGCCTCGGCCCCTCCGACCGGACCGGCGTCGGGCGTGCCGGCCCGCTCAGAACCGGTCTGGGCGCCGCTCTCGGACTCCGCACCGGATCCGGCAGGGGCCTCGGCCCCTCCGACCGGACCGGCGTCGGGCGTGCCGGCCCGCTCAGAACCGGTCTGGGCACCGCTCTCGGACTCCGCACCGGATCCGGCAGGGGCCTCGGCCCCACCGACCGGACCGGCGTCGGGCGTGCCGGCCCGCTCAGAACCGGTCTGGGCGCCGCTCTCGGACTCCGCACCGGATCCGGCGGGAGCCTCGGCCCCTCCGACCGGACCGGCGTCCGGCCCGGGAGCCGTCACCGCCTCCTCGGCCGGACCTGCGTCGGCAGCGGGTTCCGTGCCGTCATCCGTCTCGGGTCGGGCGAAGGCCGGGCGGGCGTGGTGCCAGGGGGCGTCCGAGCTGCGGGGTGCGGCCGAAGGCCTGCGGTCCGGTCGGCCCTCGGTGGGCGCGGGAGTGGACTCGTCGCCCGCCGCCGCGGGTTCGCCGGACGCTGCCGTCACTCCTGGCGCGGCGCGCCGACTCGCCGACCCCTCGGACGCGGTGCGCGCCCGGCGCGGGTCACCGGTGCCGGAACGCTGCGATGCCGACCCCTCGCTCGCGCTCCGCGCACGCCGCGCGGGGGGAGCGGCGGCCTCGGGGCGCGCCTCCGCCCCCTGGCTCGCGGAACCCTGCGCCGCCGTACGCATGCGGCGCGGTGGGGCCGTGGGCTGGTCGGAGGGCTCCGGGGTGGCCGCCTGGCTCGCGGAACCCTCCGCCGCCGTGCGGGTTCGGCGTGGGCGGTCGGGGGCCGGGCGGTCTCCTGCCGCTCGTCCCCCGCCTGCCGCGGTCCTGCCCGCGCCTCGGGCCGGGCGGGCCGGGGCCGGGGGGAGCTGGCCCTTGAGGGGGCCCCATTCGTTCGGGTCGGGGACGCCGGGGGGAAGCATCTGGCGGCGCTTGGGGCCGCCGTGTGCCGCACCCGCCGCGGGCTCCCCGGGTTCCTTGGCGCCGGGCCAGGCCTTGGCGACCCTGGCCGCGAGGACGAAGTCCTTGCGCAGGGGATGGCCCTCGAAACCGTCCGGCAGGAGCAGGTGGTCCAGGCCCGGGTGGCCCGTGAAGTCGACGCCGAACATCTCGTGCGTCTCGCGTTCGTGCCACGCGGCACCCGCGTAGACGTCCACGGCGGAGGGCAGCGTCGGGGCCTCGTGCGGCACCGTGGTGCGCAGCAGCAGGCGCCGCACCGGGGCCAGGGCGGCGACGTGCGCCGTGACGCGGAACCCGGTGCCGGGTTCGTCGACCGCGCTCAGCCAGTCGAAGAAGGTGCAGCCGACCCGGTCGCGCGCGGCCTCCAGCGCGGTGATCCAGGAGGCGGGCGGTACGTCGACGGTCAGGACGCCGTACGACTCCTCCGCCGTGGCCTCCGTGCCGAACAGTTCCTCGGCGTCGGCGGGGAGCCAGCCGACGGCGGTCATCGGCCCTCCCCCTCACCGGACGGCGTCGGCGGCCGGACCAGCCCGCTCTGCAGCGCCGCCGCCGACGGCCGCCCCGCGCCGGAGGCGGACCCGTACCGCTCCCCCAGCGACTCCCGTGCGATCTTCTCCTGGAGCTTCAGGATCCCCTGGAGCAGCGCCTCGGGCCGGGGCGGGCAGCCGGGGACGTAGACGTCGACCGGAATGATCTGGTCCACGCCCTTGGTGACGGAGTAGGAGTCCCAGTACGGGCCGCCGCAGTTGCTGCACGCGCCGAAGGAGATGACGTACTTGGGCTCGGGCATCTGCTCGTACAGGCGCTTCACCGCGGGCGCCATCTTGTCCGTGACCGTGCCGGAGACGACCATCAGGTCGGCCTGGCGCGGCCCCGGCGCGAAGGGGATGACGCCGAGGCGGATGAAGTCGTGGCGGGCCATCGACGCGGCGATGAACTCGATCGCGCAGCAGGCGAGGCCGAAGTTGAAGACCCACAGCGAGTAGCGGCGGCCCCAGTTGAGGACCACCTTCATCGGCTCGGGAGCCAGCCGGGCGAGCGCGCCGAGCCGCTTCGGTTCCGGAAGCAGGACGGGCTCGGGGGCGGCAGGGTTCACGTCCATGTCAGGACGCCCTTCTTGTATGCGTACAGCAGTCCCACGGCGAGGAAGCCGAGGAAGATGAACATCTCCACGAGGGTGGTCGCGCCGTAGCCGTCGGCGGCGAAGACGGTCGCCCAGGGGAAGAGGAAGATCGAGTCGACGGCGAAGATCACGTAGAGGAAGGCGTAGACGTAGTAGCGGACCTGGGTGTGGGCCCAGCCCTCGCCGACGGGGTCGACCCCGCACTCGTACGTCAGGAGCTTCTCGGGCGTGGGGACCACCGGCCGCAGCAGGCGTCCCGCCCCGAAGGCGACGGCGACGAACAGCAGGCCGACGACGGCGAGCAGTCCGACGACCGAGTAGGACTGGAAGTAGTCCGCCGCGACGACGGTCGATTCCCGCACGTCCGCCCCTCACTCCCTTGATCGGCGCCCTGGCCCGTGCCTGTGCCGTGCCCTTGGTCCGTGCCGGTGAACGTCACGGTCCGACGATCTGTACGCACGGGAGTCTAGGCCCTCATAAATGCACCGTAAGCAGCCCGTCACCGCTCGGCATGCGGGGGGTGGGGTTTTCCTCAGTGCGTCCTGGCGGTCCACCTCATGGCGCAGGCCCCCGGCTCCGGGCACGCTTGTGCCCATGACCGAACCATTCCCGCATCCGGGCACGCCCATGACGGCGGTCCCGGAACCGGCCGAGCGCGGCGACCGCCCGCCACCGGCCCGTTTCGCGTACGACGCGCACACCTGGAAGGAGATCGCCCACCTCCTGGCGAACCTGCCGGTGTCGCTGGCCGGCTTCGTCTACACGGTGACCATGCTGTTCACCGGTGTCGGGCTGACCGTCACGGTGGTCGGGTTCCCGCTGCTCGCGCTCGGGCTGATGGGCTCCCGGCTGCTGGGCAGGATGGAGCGGGCGCGGGCCAGGAAGCTGCTCGGGGTGCGCGTGGAGGAGCCGAGCCGGCTGCCGATGCGCGGGCCCGGCGGGTTCTGGCCGCAGCTGTGGATGGCGGTCAAGGACCCGGTGGGCTGGCGGACCGTCCTGTACGAGCTGATACGGCTGCCGTGGGGCATCGTCACCTTCGTCGTCACGCTGACGGGTCTGTTCGTGCTGTGGCCGGTGCTGCCGTTCGTCGTGCGGGGCCTGGCCAACGCCGACCGGGCGATGGTGCGCGGCCTGCTGTCGCCCTCCGACGAGTTGGAGCGGCGCATCGCCGAGCTGGAGTCGGACCGCGGGGTCGTGGTGGACACGGCGGCGGCGGACCTGCGGCGCATCGAGCGCGATCTGCACGACGGGGCGCAGGCCCGGCTGGTGGCCCTGGCCATGGATCTGGGGCTGGCGAAGGAGAAGCTGCGGGAGGATCCGCAGGTCGCGGCACGGATGGTGGACGAGGCGCACGGCGAGGTGAAGACGGCTCTGCAGGAGCTGCGGGATCTCGCCCGCGGCATCCATCCGGCGGTGCTGACCGACCGGGGCCTGGACGCCGCGCTGTCCTCGGTCGCCTCGCGCTGCACGGTGCCGGTGAAGGTGACGGTCGACCTGGCCGAGCGGCCGGCCGCCGCCATCGAGGGCATCGCCTACTTCACCGTCTCGGAGCTGCTGCAGAACGTCAGCAAGCACAGCCGGGCCCGGTCGGCCGCGGTGGAGGTGTGGCGGTCGGAGGGCCGGCTGCTCATACAGGTGTGGGACGACGGGCGCGGGGGCGCGAGCCTGGACGGCGGGACGGGCATACGGGGTCTCGCCGACCGGCTGGGCGCGGTGGACGGTCTGTTCGTCGTGGAGTCGCCGGAGGGCGGCCCGACGACGGTGACGGCTGAGCTGCCGTGGCGGGACCGTTCCGGTGCCCTGGCCGAGGAGCCTGGCAGGGGCAGGAGGGCGTCCAAGGCGGCGTCCGCACGCGGCCGGGGGTAGGGAAAACCCCCCGCTCAAGACTGCGACGCTCTCCATGGTTCGCCGGCCTGCGGCCGAGGAGTCTGGAGGTACGACAGCACAGCCGCCGGACGAGGAGAAGGACGGGACCGATGGCCACGGAGTACGGACAGGGTTACGGGCTCCCCGCGGAACCCGGACATTCCGGATACGCCGGGGGACGGCGGCACCGGCTGCCGGCCGCGCTGCGGGCGCCGGTCGAGGGGCGCACCTGGCGCGAGCTGGGGTACGTGCTGCTGAGCCTGCCGATCAGCATTCTGCTGTTCACCTACGCGGTCACGATGGTGTCGCTGGGGGCGGGCCTGCTGGTGACGTTCCTCGGCGTCCCGGTGCTGGCGGCGGCGCTCGCCGGCTGCCGCGGGTTCGGGGCGGTGGAGCGGGCCCGGGCACGGGGGCTGCTGGGTCTGGAGGTGGCCGAGCCGGAGCCGCTGCGGATGGAGCGGCGGGGGTTCACGGCGTGGATCGGGGCCGTGCTCAAGAGCGGCACCTCCTGGCGGGCCCTGCTGTACGCGGTGCTGCACCTGCCGTGGGCGGTGCTCTCCTTCTCCGTCAGCGCGGTCGTCTGGCCGGTGGGCTGGTCGCTGCTGACGTATCCGTTGTGGTTCTGGGCCTTGCCGGCGTACGGCGATCAGCCCGGCATGCAGCTGTACGGCGACGAGCACCACCGGATCTACCTGGACAACCCGTTCGAGATCGCGGTGACCGCGGGAGTGGGTCTGCTGTTCACCCTCGCCACGCCGTGGATCGTGCGGGCGCTGACGATGGTGGACCGGGTGATGGTGCACGGGCTGCTCGGACCGTCGCGGCTGGCCACGCGGGTGGTGGAGCTGGAGTCGGACCGCGGGGTCGTGGTGGACACGGCGGCGGCGGACCTGCGGCGCATCGAGCGCGATCTGCACGACGGGGCGCAGGCCCGGCTGGT
>NZ_JAGMUJ010000115.1:7354-134165 GCF_019049255.1 Streptomyces sp. AC558_RSS880
ATCAGCAAGCACTCGCGGGCGACCTGGGCGGCCGTGGAGGTGTGGCGGACGGAGAACCGGCTGATGCTCCAGGTCGTGGACAACGGCGTGGGCGGGGCCGATGTGTCCGAGGGTTCCGGACTGGCCGGGCTGGCGGAGCGGCTGGACGCGGTGGACGGGATCCTGGTGGTGGACTCCCCGGCCGGCGGCCCGACGCGGGTGACCGCCGAGCTGCCGTGGCGGGCGCAGCGGACACGATGAGGGCGGGCCGGCTTCACTGACGGAACCGGTGGGCGGGTGCGGGCCACGGCCTCGCACCCGCCCACCACGACGACACCCCCCAATCTCGTCGCCCCGCCGCATCCCCCACCGGATGCTGGAATGCTGGACCTGACGACCGGGACCGCCACGAGGGCGGGCGCGGATCAGGGGCATGGGGGGCCGAGGAACGTGGAGGACAGGGTGCGGGTGGTCATCGCCGAGGATTCGGTGCTGCTGCGGGAGGGCCTGACCCGGTTGCTGACCGACCGTGGGCACGAGGTCGTGGCCGGTGTCGGTGACGGTGACGCGCTGATCAAGACCATCACCGAGCTGGACGGGGAGAACCTGCTCCCGGACGTCGTGGTGGCCGACGTACGGATGCCGCCGACGCACACGGACGAGGGGGTGCGGGCCGCGGTGCAGCTGCGCAGGACGCATCCGGGCATCGGTGTGCTGGTGCTGTCGCAGTACGTGGAGGAGCGCTACGCCACGGAGCTGCTCGCCGGTTCCAGCCGTGGCGTCGGTTATCTGCTCAAGGACCGGGTGGCCGAGGTCCGTGAGTTCGTGGACGCGGTGGTGCGGGTGGCCGAGGGCGGTACGGCGCTGGACCCGGAGGTCGTCGCACAGCTGCTGGGGCGCAGCCGTAAGCAGGACGTGCTCGCGGGACTCACCCCGCGTGAGCGGGAGGTCCTGGGGCTGATGGCGGAGGGCCGGACGAACTCGGCGATCGCCAGGCAGCTGGTGGTCAGCGACGGTGCCGTGGAGAAGCACGTCAGCAATATCTTCCTGAAGCTGGGGCTGTCCCCGAGCGACGGCGATCACCGGCGGGTACTGGCCGTTCTCACCTACCTCAACTCCTGAGCGAGGACGTCTCGAAGTCGTGTCCACCATGCGAATGAGCCGAGGAAGGCGACCCTCACGGACGTAGGGTTTATGCGGGGAAGGCCTACGGGAAGGCCGTCCCGGACAGCCGCCTCGAGGAGGTCCAGTTCAGTGACCAGTCAGGTCAGCAGTCCAGCGGAACAGGCCGACGGAGCAGTCGTCGGGGAGCAGCGCACAGCGGCGGGTACGAAGGGCGTCCGCCGGCTCGACCGAGTGATCATCAGGTTCGCGGGGGACTCGGGTGACGGTATGCAGCTCACCGGTGACCGTTTCACCTCGGAGACCGCGTCGTTCGGCAACGACCTCTCCACGCTGCCGAACTTCCCGGCCGAGATCCGCGCGCCCGCCGGCACGCTGCCCGGTGTGTCGTCCTTCCAGCTCCATTTCGCCGACCACGACATCCTCACCCCCGGCGACGCGCCGAACGTGCTGGTGGCGATGAACCCGGCCGCGCTGAAGGCCAACATCGGGGACCTGCCGCGCGGCGCGGAGATCATCGTCAACACGGACGAGTTCACCAAGCGGGCGATGCAGAAGGTCGGCTACGACAGCAGCCCGCTGGAGGACGGCTCGCTGGACGGCTACAGCCTGCACCCGGTGCCGCTGACCACGCTGACCGTGGAAGCGCTCAAGGAGTTCGACCTCACCCGCAAGGAGGCCGAGCGCAGCAAGAACATGTTCGCCCTCGGGCTGCTGAGCTGGATGTACCACCGGCCCACCGAGGGCACGGAGAAGTTCCTGCGGTCGAAGTTCGCCAGGAAGCCCGACATCGCGGCGGCCAACATCGCGGCCTACCGGGCCGGCTGGAACTTCGGCGAGACGACGGAGGACTTCGCGGTCTCCTACGAGGTGGCCCCGGCGACGAAGGCGTTCCCGCCCGGCGTCTACCGGAACATCTCCGGGAACCTGGCCCTGTCCTACGGACTGATCGCCGCGTCCCGCCAGGCGGACCTGCCGCTCTACCTCGGCTCCTACCCGATCACCCCGGCCTCGGACATCCTGCACGAGCTGAGCCGGCACAAGAACTTCGGCGTGCGGACCTTCCAGGCCGAGGACGAGATCGCCGGCATCGGCGCGGCACTGGGGGCGGCTTTCGGCGGTTCGCTCGCGGTCACCACCACCTCCGGTCCCGGCGTGGCCCTGAAGTCCGAGACCATCGGCCTGGCGGTGTCGCTGGAGCTGCCGCTGCTGATCGTGGACATCCAGCGCGGCGGCCCGTCCACCGGCCTGCCGACCAAGACCGAGCAGGCGGACCTGCTCCAGGCCATGTACGGCCGCAACGGCGAGGCGCCGGTCCCGGTGGTCGCACCCCGTACTCCGGCCGACTGCTTCGACGCCGCCCTGGAGGCGGCCCGTATCGCCCTGACCTACCGCACACCCGTCTTCCTCCTCTCCGACGGCTACCTCGCCAACGGCAGCGAGCCCTGGCGCGTACCGGACCTCCAGGAGCTGCCGGACCTGACCGTGCGGTTCGCGCAGGGACCGAACCACGCGCTGGACGACGGCACCGAGGTGTTCTGGCCGTACAAGCGGGATCCGCAGACCCTGGCCCGCCCCTGGGCCGTCCCCGGCACACCGGGTCTGGAGCACCGCATCGGCGGCATCGAGAAGCAGGACGGCACGGGCAACATCTCCTACGACCCCGCCAACCACGACTTCATGGTCCGCACCCGGCAGGCGAAGATCGACGGCATCGACGTACCCGACGTCGAGGTCGACGACCCGGACGGGGCGAAGGCCCTGGTGCTGGGCTGGGGGTCGACCTACGGGCCGATCACGGCCGCCGTGCGCCGTATCCGCAAGGAGGGCGGCCGGATCGCGCAGGCCCACCTGCGCCACCTCAACCCCTTCCCGCACAACCTCGGCGCGGTCCTCGAGAGGTACGACAAGGTGGTGGTCCCCGAGATGAACCTCGGGCAGCTCGCCACCCTCATCCGGGCGAAGTACCTGGTCGACGCCCGCTCGTACAACCAGGTCAACGGCATGCCGTTCAAGGCGGAGCAGCTCGCCACGGCGCTGAAGGAGGCCATCGATGACTGACCCCAACGCCCTTCTCCAGCTGGTGCCCAAGGCCGAGGGCCGGCAGTCCATGAAGGACTTCAAGTCCGACCAGGAGGTGCGCTGGTGCCCCGGCTGCGGCGACTACGCCGTCCTGGCGGCCGTGCAGGGCTTCATGCCCCAGCTCGGCCTGGCGAGGGAGAACATCGTCTTCGTCTCCGGCATCGGCTGCTCCTCCCGCTTCCCGTACTACATGAACACCTACGGGATGCACTCCATCCACGGCCGCGCCCCCGCCATCGCCACCGGCCTGGCCACCTCCCGCCGCGACCTGTCCGTCTGGGTCGTCACCGGCGACGGCGACGCCCTCTCCATCGGCGGCAACCACCTCATCCACGCCCTGCGCCGCAACGTCAACCTCAAGATCCTGCTGTTCAACAACCGGATCTACGGCCTGACCAAGGGCCAGTACAGTCCGACCTCCGAGGTCGGCAAGATCACCAAGTCGACGCCGATGGGATCGCTGGACGCGCCGTTCAACCCGGTGTCGCTGGCGATCGGCGCGGAGGCGTCCTTCGTGGCGCGTACGGTCGACTCCGACCGCAAGCACCTCACCGAGGTGCTGCGCCAGGCCGCCGACCACCCCGGCACGGCGCTGGTGGAGATCTACCAGAACTGCAACATCTTCAACGACGGCGCCTTCGAGGTCCTCAAGGACCGACAGCAGGCCGAGGAGGCGGTGATCCGCCTGGAGCACGGGCAGCCGATCCGCTTCGGCACCGACAACGCCAAGGGCGTCGTGCGCGACCGCGCCACCGGCGACCTGAGGGTCGTCACCGTGACGCCGGAGAACGAGGCCGACGTCCTCGTCCACGACGCCCACGCCGCCTCGCCCACCACGGCGTTCGCGCTGTCCCGGCTCGCGGACCCCAGCACCCTGCACAACACCCCGATCGGCGTCTTCCGCTCCGTCGACCGGCCCGTCTACGACACCCTCATGGCCGACCAGCTCGACACCGCCGTCGAGCAGCGGGGCAAGGGCGACCTCGCCGCCCTGCTCACCGGTGGCGACACCTGGACGGTCGTGGGCTGAATCCCGCCGACGACCGGAACGGGGCCCGGGTGCGCTACGGCGCCCGGGCCTCGTCGTACGCCTGCCGGGCGGCGAGGACGTCGGCCGTGCGCTTCTCGGTCCACAGCGCCAGGTCGCGCACCTGCTCGGCCGCCT
This sequence comes from Streptomyces sp. AC558_RSS880, assembly GCF_019049255.1. Lineage (GTDB taxonomy): Bacteria > Actinomycetota > Actinomycetes > Streptomycetales > Streptomycetaceae > Streptomyces. Next base: position 11,703 of record NZ_JAGMUJ010000115.1, read on the forward strand.
CGCGGCCCAGGCCGGTGAGGGAGTAGTCGACGCGGGGCGGGATGACCGGCTTGGCGTCGCGGTGGACCAGGCCGTCGCGCTCCAGGGTCTGGAGGGTCTGGGTGAGCATCTTCTCGCTGACCCTGCCGATCGCCCGGCGCAGTTCGCTGAAGCGGTACGGGCGCTCCAGCAGCTGGATCAGCACCAGCACGCCCCAGCGGCTGGTCACGTGCTCCAGGATCAGCCGGTGCGGGCACATCGCCTCGCCGTCGTTCCACCCGGCACCATCACTTACCGCCATGCCAGTACCTTACTTCAAAGTGGGTACTTTCCAATAGTTAGCGCAACTCCTAGGGTGAGTGACACACCCGCACACGCATCCCCACAGGAGTTCCGCATCATGAGCATCGTCGTCACCGGCGCCACCGGACACCTCGGCCGTCACGTCGTGGACCAGCTGCTGGAGAAGGTTCCGGCCGAGCAGATCACCGCCGTCGTCCGCAGCGCGGAGAAGGCGGCGGACCTCGCCGGGCGCGGCGTCCGGATCGCGGTCGCCGACTACAACGCCCCCGAGACCTTCGACGGGCTGTTCGCGGCCGGTGACAAGGTCCTGCTGATCTCGGGCAACGAGTTCGACAAGGGCCGGGTGGGCCAGCACCGGATCGTCATCGACGCCGCGAAGGCCGCGGGTGTCGCCCTGCTCGCGTACACCAGCGCCCCCGGCTCCCTGACCGCCGCCCTCGCCGACGACCACCGCGGCACCGAGGAGGCGCTGCTGGGCTCGGGCGTGCCGTACACGCTGCTGCGCAACGGCTGGTACCACGAGAACTACACCGAGAACCTCGCTCCGGTGCTCGCCCACGACGCGGTCGTCGCCGCCGCCGGCCAGGGCCGGATCTCCTCCGCCTCGCGGGCCGACTACGCGGCCGCCGCCGTCGCCGTGCTGACCGGCGAGGGGCACGAGAACAAGACGTACGAGCTGGGCGGCGACGAGGCGTGGAGCTTCGCCGAGTACGCGGCCGAGCTGAGCCGGCAGACCGGCAAGGAGATCGTCTACACCCCGGTCACGCCCGAGGCGCTCACCGGCATCCTGGCCGGTGCCGGGGTACCCGAGCCGCTGGCCGCGGTGCTCGCGGGCGTGGACGTCTCGATCGAGAAGGGGGAGCTGGTCGTCGACAGCGGCGATCTGTCCCGGCTGGCCGGCCGCCCGACCACCCCGCTCGCCGAGGCCGTCGCCGCCGCCCTCAAGGGCTGATCCGGAGGATCGCCGAGGCCGCCACCCCCGCCCGTCATGACCGTATGCCGGTACGGACATGACACGCGGGGGTGTCCGGCGTTACCGTCGTCCGGCGAGCACCGCGCGCGTGGGCGGGCATCGCGGGAGACAGGGCACGCGTCGGACACGGAGGAGGGGCCGATGACCGGGAAGCCGGCCGCAGAGCGGCGCACAGGACTGCTGAACGGCTTCGCGGCGTACGGGATGTGGGGGCTCGTCCCGCTGTTCTGGCCCTTGCTCAAGCCCGCCGGAGCGGTGGAGATCCTGGCCCACCGGATGGTCTGGTCACTGTTCTTCGTGGCCGCCGCCCTGCTCCTCATACGCCGCTGGGCCTGGCTCGGGGAGCTGCTGCGGCAGCCGCGCAAACTGGCGCTGATCACGGTCGCCGCGGCGGTCATCACCGTCAACTGGGGCGTCTACATCTGGTCCGTGAACTCCGGGCACGTCGTCGAGGCCTCCCTCGGCTACTTCATCAACCCGCTGGTCACGATCGCGATGGGCGTGCTGCTGCTGAAGGAGCGCCTGCGGCCCGTGCAGTGGGCGGCGGTCGGGGTGGGCGCCGCGGCGGTGCTCGTCCTCACCGTCGGTTACGGCCGGCCGCCGTGGATCTCGCTCTGTCTCGCCTTCTCCTTCGCCACGTACGGACTGGTGAAGAAGAAGGTCAACCTCGGCGGCGTCGAGTCGCTGGCCGCCGAGACCGCGATCCAGTTCCTGCCCGCCCTCGCCTACCTGCTGTGGCTGGGCGCCCGGGGCGATTCCACGTTCGCCGCCGAAGGGGCCGGGCACGCCGCGCTGCTCGCCGCGACCGGGATCGTCACCGCGCTCCCCCTGGTCTGCTTCGGCGCCGCCGCGATCCGCGTGCCGCTGTCCACGCTGGGCCTGCTGCAGTACCTGGCGCCGGTCTTCCAGTTCCTGCTCGGCGTCCTCTACTTCAAGGAGGCCATGCCGCCCGAGCGCTGGGCCGGTTTCGCCCTGGTGTGGCTGGCGCTCACCCTCCTCACCTGGGACGCCCTGCGCACCGCCCGCCGGGCCGCCCGCGCGCTCGCCGGGGCGACCGGGGACAGCGGGACTACCGGGACTACTGGGACTACTGGGGACAGCGTGCCGGCCGCCGTCCCGGTGCGTGCCGGGAGCGCGCCCGCCGCGGCCCGGGCGGACCACATGGAAACCAGGTCGTAGAGCCGGGCGTTGTCAGAGCCGCGTCCTATAACTGATCGCATGACGCAGACACCGACACCGACACCGCCCACGCCCGTGCACTGGAAGGTCGTCATCGACGCGGCCGATCCGCACGCGCAGGCCGACTTCTGGGCCGCCGCCCTGCACTACGTGGTCGAGGACAACAGCGCGCTCATCGGGAAACTGCTGGGTGCGGGCGCCGTCCCGGCCGAGCTGACCGTCGAGTCCCACGGCCGCCGGGCCTGGCGCGACCTGGCGGCGGTACGGCACCCCGACGACCCGTACGAGGAGGAGAGCGGCACCGGCCGTGGACGGCGGCTGCTGTTCCAGCGCGTACCGGAGGAGAAGACGGTCAAGAACCGGCTCCACCTCGACCTGCATCCCGGTGCGGGGCGCCGCGAGGAGGAGCTCGCCCGGCTGGAGGAGCTCGGCGCGCGGGTGCTGCGGCGGGTGGAGGAGCCTTCCGGAGGGTGGCTGCTGATGGCCGATCCGGAAGGCAACGAGTTCTGCCTGCACTAGGGGAACCCCTGGGTGCGGCGGGGCCGCTCAGGTCTGCCGCGTGCGGGCGCGTTCGGTCAGCCGGCCCATGCGGGCGCGGGCGGACTCCAGTTCCTCGATCTCGTCGGCGGCGGGGCCGTTCTCGGCGGTGAGCTCGGTCCACAGGGCGATCAGCTCGTGTCCGAGTTCCAGTCCGAGCAGCGGGTCGCGCACCGCGCGCCATGCGGTCGCCGCGCTGCGGACGTTGCCGTAGGCGGCCTCCGCGTCCCCCGCGCGGCGGCAGATCACGGCGAGGTCGAGGGAGACGCGGAAGGCGTGCAGCGGCTCACCGGCCAGGTAGGCGATGTACGCGGCGAGTTCGCGCAGCCGCAGCACCTCCGGGTGCTCGGGGCCCAGGGTTCCCGAGGCCTCCGTGACGGTCTCCTCGGCCAGCCGGGCCGCCGCGTCGATCCTGCCCGCCCGGACGGCGTCGTTGACCCGGGCCATGGGTTCGGCGAGGTGGCTCTCGCCGACGACGAGGGGTTCGTCACCGAGCACCGCCTCCGCCACGGCGTCGAAACCCCGGGGCGGGGTGGGCTTGGGGTCGGGGTCGAGTACGGGCTCGGGGGGCGGTGCGGTTTCGTGCGCCCGGGGCCGGTCCGTCCCGGGGGAAGGGTGCGGCCTCGCGTCCATGGCCGGGGGCGGACCGAACTCGCCCCTCGGAGGTGCGACCGTGCCGGGCGGCGTGATCTCCGCCGACTCGGGCACGGCGCGCAGCCGGAACGTCGGTACGGCGTCCCGGGGAGCCCCCGGCTCGGGGACGGGGCGCAGTGCGAAGGTGGGGGTGGCGTCCCGTACGGGGTCCGGCCGCGCGGTCGTCTCCGCCGGCGCCTGCGGTTCCGCCACGGGGCGCGGGAAGTGCGCCGGCCGTTCCGTACCGGGCTCCCGCACCGGCTCCCGGTCCTGCGCCGGTGCCGTCGGGGCGGGCCGCGCCGTGAAGTGGCTGGAGCCGTCCGGGTCGACCTGGAGCGGAATGACGTAGCCGAGGCGCTCGTCGTGCACGGTGGCGAGGACGGCGTGACCGGAGGCGATGGCGATGCGGTGGAGGCGGTTCAGCACCGCCTGCTGGATCTCCTCGCCGGGCCCCGCGACCACCGTCACCCCGCCGACCGACGCCCGGCCCGTATCCGCCCCGCCCACGGGGACACGGACGTCGATCGGCGCTGCCGCAAGGTTCGCCGCATGGGCGGCCTGCTGCTGTTCCCGCTTCTTCTCGCGGCTGAGTCGAGACATCGTTCCCTCATTCGGGTCGTACACCTATCGTCGAGTCTGTCCGCTCGCTCGCGCTTCTCACGTCACCGCGTTGTCACAGGCTCGTCCCAACGGCCGTCCGCGCCGGTTTCCCGCCCGTCCGGCGGCATGAGGACCGAGGTGGCGAGCAGGAGAATCGAGGTGACGAGCGGGAGAGGGGACATGGGACAAGGACCGGAGATCTGGATCCGAGGGCCGGTGGCGGTACCGGAGGCGGCCCCGCCGGAGCCCGCCCCCGCGCGGGCGACGGCCCGCCGCTTCTCCTGGGTCGGCCTGCACGGCGGCGCGGGCGTCTCCACGCTCGCCACGGTCTACGGCGGTCATGACAGCGGACGCGCCTGGCCCGGCCCCGCCGGTCCGCGGTCGGTACTGCTCGTCGCCCGGACCCACGCCGCCGGTCTGGACGCCGTGGTCCCGGCCGTGGACATGGTCCGGCGCGGCGAGGCACCGCAGGGGCTGCGGCTGGACGCCGTCGTCCTGGTGGCGGACGCGCCGGGACGGTTGCCGCGTCCCCTCGCCCACCGGCTCCGGAGCGTCGAGTCGGTGATCGACGTGTACCGCGTGCCCTGGGTGAACGAGTGGCGCCTGGGCGACCTGAGCGGCCGGCCGCCCCGCGGGACGGAGCCACTGGCCCGCCTGACGGGCGCGATGCCCTGAGCGGGGAACCGCGGCCGGTCTCGGGCGTCCGTGCGCCGGACGGTCGGGGACACGGCTCTCGTGCGTCCGCCTCGGTCGAGGAGATCGCCTCCGCGGTGCGCGGGAGGCGGCTGCGGGCCGTGGAGGTGGTCGCGGAGGCGCTGGAGCGGATCGAGCGGGCCGATCCGGTGCTGTGCGCGTTCCTCGAGGTGTGGGGCGAGGAGGCGCTGCGGCGGGCGGACGAGGTGGACGCGCGGGTCGCCGCCGGGGAGCGGCTGCCGCTGGCCGGGGTGCCGGTCGCGGTCAAGGGGCGGCACGGGCTGCGTGCGGCGGGGCCGCTGCTCGCGGCCGGCGGTGTCGCCGTGGGGGCCACGTCGGTGCCCGGTCCGGGAACGCCCTGGCAGACCTGGGGGCTCGGGGCGCACGGCCGTACCGTCAACCCGTGGCGGGCGGACCGTACGCCGGGCGGCTCCTCGGCCGGGGCGGCCGTGGCGGTGGCGGCCGGGCTGGTGCCCCTGGCGACGGGCAGCGACGGCGCGGGCTCGGTGCGGATCCCGGCGGCGTGGTGCGGGGTCGTCGGGCTGAAGGTCACGGGCGGCCGGCTCCCCTCGGCCGACCGTACGGGCCTCGCCGCGCCCGGAGTCCTCGCCCGCACGGCCTCGGACGCGGCGGCCTGGTGGCGGGTGGTGTCGGGGCGGCCCACCGCCGACGAGGTCCCGGTCCCCTTTCCCGTCTCCGCCCGCTGGTCCCCCGGCCTCGGCTTCGCCGACCCCGACGCGGAACCCGTCGCCCTGGCCCGGGCGGCGGTCGACCGGCTGGTCGACGCCGGTGTCGTACGGCTCGTACGGCCCTCGTCGCCGCCGGAGCTCCTCGACCCCGCCCCGGCCTGGCTCGCCCTGCGCACCCCCGGTGCCGATCTCGCCGACGCCCACCGCGTCCGGGCGGAGAACGACCGGCGCCTGGACCGCCTGTTCGCGGGCGCCGGGCTGCTGCTCACCCCCACGGCGCCCACCGCACCGCACGGCCACGACGGCCCCGGCGAGGTCTACTCGACCGCGCTCACCTGGGCGTTCAACGTCAGCGGGCACCCCGCGCTGAGCCTCCCGGCCGGGTTCGGCGCCGACGGCTGCCCGGCGGGGCTCCAGCTGGTCGCGCCGCGCGGGCGGGAGGGTCTGCTGCTCGCGGTGGCGCGGGAGGCGGAACGGCACGGGACGACCATCACCGGCTGAGCGACCGGCTCCCCTTCGCCCGGAACCGCGCCACCCCTTTGATATGTAGATGCACGCGCATATGATGCACATGCCTGCAGTTGACGTACGCCGAGCATCCGGAGATGATCATGGCCCGTCGTTTCCTCTTCGTCCTGGGCAGTGCCCGTCCCGACGGAAACACCGAACTGCTGGCCCGCCGGGCCGCCGAACAGCTGCCCCCGGACGTGGAGCAGCGGTGGATCGACCTCGCCGCCCACCCGCTGCCCGACTTCGAGGACCTGCGCCACGACAGCGACCACGTCCGCCCCACGGAGGGCAACGTGGCCCTGCTCCTTGACGCCACCCTCGCGGCGACGGACGTGGTGATCGCCTCGCCGCTGTACTGGTACTCGGTGTCCGCGCAGACCAAGCGCTACCTGGACCACTGGTCGGGCTGGCTGCGCACCCCCGGCCTGGACTTCAAGGCGACCCTGGCGGGGCGCACCCTGTGGGGCGTCACCGCGCTCGCGCACGAGGAGCCGGAGGTCGCCGACCCGCTGGTCGGCACGCTGAACAACTCGGCCGCGTACATGGGGATGCGCTTCGGCGGGGTCCTGCTCGGCAACGGCAGCAAGCCGGGCGACGTGCTGAAGGACACGGAGGCGCTGGCACGGGCCAAGACGTTCTTCGCCCAGGAGACGCCCTTCGCCCGCTTCCCGTACGAGGCCGGCTGACACCGGCGCCGCCTCACCAGCCGAGCTGGGCTTCGCCCAGGACCTCGCTGCCGATGTGGGCGGCGAGCTTCCGGGCGCGCTCGAGATCGCCGTGCTTGGTCACGTGGACGAAGACGGTGTGGTCCTCGGTCCACTTGTCGTCGTACTGCGCCTCGTCGCCGTGGAACACGACCTGGACCCCGTCGTACGCCCAGTGGCCGTACGAGTCCGTCTCCGGGTCGTCCGGCCAGCAGCCGTCCCACCGGACGGAGGCCATGCCCTCGCCCAGTGCGGCCAGGAACCGTTCCTCGACGTCCCCGCGCTCGACGTCCTCACTGAAGACCAGCGGCAGGTGCGTGCGGAGTTCGGCGTCGTCCAGCATCGTCACGTCGAGGTCGAAGAAGAGGGAAGAGCCCGTCGCCGGATCCCTGCGCGGCCGCATGTAGGTGAAGGACGCCCCGGGGACGAGGCCGGCCATCTGCCGCACCTCCCGGACCGTCCGCGTCTCGGCGAAGAGCCAGATCCGGTCGTCGATCTGCTCCAGCAGCGCGCACAGCCGCTCGGCCTGCCGGTACGCCTCGGCCGCGTCGGTGGTCCGCAGGACGGGGTACGCCCGTGAGTTGCCCATGGGCCGAACCCTCACACGCCCCGGCCCGCCCGGGCCAGCGCGTTTCCCTACGCGGTGATGTCCTTCGCCGTGAACCGCGCCCAGGCCGCCGAGCCGAACACGGCCGCGTAGAGGGCCTGGAGGCCGAGGTTCTTCATCAGGTCGTCCCAGTAGACCGGTTCGCGCATCAGGTCGGCGAAGGACAGCCAGTAGTGGGAGAAGAGATAGGGGTGCAGGGCGTGCAGCTGCGGGATCTGGTCGAGGATCTGGACCGTGATCAGCAGCCCGACCGTGGTCGCCATCGCCGCGATGCCGCTGTTGGTCAGCGTGGAGACGAACAGGCCGAGCGCCGCCACCCCGATCAGTGACACGGCGACGACCAGGGCGATGAGCAGGGCTCTGGCCAGTCCCTCGCCGAAGCCGATCCGGGTGCCCGAGATGGTCGTGAGGTCGCCCAGCGGGAACAGCAGCGCGCCGGTGATCAGCGCCGATACGGCGACCACGAGGGTGGCGGCCAGACAGAAGACCATGACCGTCGCGTACTTGGTGAGCAGCAGGCGGCTCCGCCCGGCGGGGGCGACCAGGAGGTAGCGCAGGGTGCCGGCGTTCGCCTCGCCGGCGACGGCGTCGCCCGCGACGACCCCGATCGCCATGGGCAGGAAGAACGGCAGCGTGGCGGCGAGCGCGGTGAAGACCAGGAACAGGCCGTTGTTGGTGATCTGCGAGATGAACGCCGGTCCTCCCCCGCCGCCCCCGCCACCGGCCGACGAGCCGTCGCCGGTCTCGATCCGTACGGCGATGCCGACCAGGACCGGTACGGCGGCCAGCACCCCGAGCAGGGCGAGGGTGCGCCAGCGCCGGAAGGTGGTGAGCAGCTCGCTGCGCAGCAGCCCGAGGGTCCACAACGGGCTCACCCTCCGCACCGTTTCAGCCTGCGACATCGAAGCCCTCCCCGGTCAGCGCCACGAACGCGTCCTCCAGCGAGGCCCGTTCGACCCCGAAGCCGCGCACCCGGACACCGGCGGTGACCAGTGCGGCGTTGACCTCGGCGAGGTCGCGCTCGGGCAGCTCGCCGGTCACCCGCTCCCCGTCCACGACGACATCGGCGACCCCCTGCTCCTTGAGCACCCGGGCCGCGTCCGCCGGGTCCGGTGTGGTCACCACCAGCCGGCCGCGGGCGCCCGCGGCCAGGTCGGCGACCGGACCCTGGGTGATCAGCCGGCCCCGGGCCATCACGGCGGCGTGCGTGCACACCTGCTCGATCTCGTCGAGCAGGTGGGAGGAGAGGAAGACGGTGGTGCCGTCCGAGGCCAGCTCGCGGACGAGCGTGCGGATCTCCCGCATGCCCTGCGGGTCGAGGCCGTTGGTCGGCTCGTCCAGGACGAGCAGCCGGCGCGGCTGGAGCAGGGCGGCCGCGAGGCCGAGGCGCTGCTTCATGCCGAGGGAGTACGCCTTCGCCTTCTTGCCGGCGGCGGCCGTGAGGCCCACCCGGTCCAGGGCGGCGGCGACGCGGGTGCGCCGGGTGCGCGGGTCCGCGGTCGGGTCGGCGGCGTCGTAGCGCAGGAGGTTGTCCCGGCCCGAGAGGAAGCCGTACAGGGCCGGGCCCTCGATGAGGGCGCCGACGTGGGGCAGCACGGCGCGCGCGGAGCGCGGCATGGGGCGCCCCAGGACGTGCGCCGTGCCGGAGGTCGGTTCGATCAGGCCCATCAGCATGCGGATGGTGGTGGTCTTGCCGGAGCCGTTGGGGCCGAGGAAGCCGAAGACGCTGCCCGCCGGGACGGTCAGGTGCAGACCGTCGACGGCGAGCTGTCCGCCGCGGTAGCGCTTGGTGAGCGCGCGGGTGGCGATGACGCCGTCACCCGCATCCGCGCCGTCACCTTCCGGCTTCGTGGCGGACGCCTCGCCCATCGGCTCCCTCGTTCCCTGTCACGTCGTCACGTCGTCACGTCGTAAGGTCCCGGGGCCTTACTTCCCCGCGTCGGCCGCCTTCACGAGCGCGTCCTTGGTGACGGTGCCCACGTAGACCTTGCCGTCCTCGGTGATCAGGGCGTTCACCAGGCGGGTGCTGAACACCGTGCCGGTGCCGAACTCGCCCTCGACCTGGTCGCCGAGCGAGCCGAGGAAGCCGCCGAGGTCACCGCCGGCCTCGCCGGTGGGCAGGCCGCCCTGGCCGCCGGTGTCGAAGACGGTGACGGAGTTCCAGCCCTCGCCGAGCATCTTCAGCCCGTCGAGGCCCTTGGCCAGGTCCTCCTCGGACTTCGGGGCGCTCTCCGGCTTCCCGGAGCGCTCCCGGCCGTGGTCGAGTTCGCCGTCCTCGGTCACCTCGGCGCCCTTGGGCGGGGTGAACTCGAACGTCGACGCGGCCGGCTTGTCGAAGCTCACCTCGGTGAAGCCGACGTCCACGACGGCCGCGCCACCGCTCGACGGGGTGAGCGTGAACTTCAGCGGCATACCGGTCTTGTGGTCGACCGCGATGCTGATCGCGCCGACCGTGGAGCCGGACTGCCTGGGCTTGACGACCAGCCTGTACGCGTCCCGGCCGGCCACCTGGGCGGTGCCGTCGACGGTCACGGACGTGGTGTCGTCGACCGACTTCAGCGCCTCCTCGGCGAAGTCCTTCGGGGTGGCCGGGGGCTGCTGCTCCCGGTCCTCGCCGGAGGCGTCGACGGTGCCGTGGTAGACCTCGTTGGACGCGCTGTCGTAGCCCCAGACGTCCTCGCCGTTGTGGATCAGGCTGTACTCGGCGGCGTTCTCCAGGAGCGACACCTTCTGCCGGTCCGGGCCGTCGACCGCGACGCGCAGGGTGTGCGTGCCGGACGCCAGTTCGGTGAGCTTGGCGGACGGGTCGGCCGAGGAGCCGCCGTCCTCGCCCCGCCCCGCGGCGCCCGACGTGAGGCTGCTCTCCAGGCCGCCGAGGTCCGGCAGACCGAGGTCCGTGGTGATCTTCACGGTGCCGGACAGCTGCTCGACGTCCGACTTCGCGATCTTCTCTATCAGCTGCGCTGCGGTGATCTCCGGCAGATCGGGGTCGCCGGAGTCGGCGATCGCGGGGACGAGCCCGATGGTCGCGGCCGCCACTCCCATCACCGTGACCGGGACGACGTACCGCGCGGCCCTGCGCCGTCGCGTGCGCGGCTCGCCGGCCTCCCCCGCGGTCGTCATGTCGTCGGATTCGTACGGTGCCATGTGTGCCCTACCTCCGTGGTCGGCGGCGGCTTTTCGTCTCGTGTTCTCGCACCAGTCTCACCCTGAGCCGCCATTCTCACCCGAATCGGTGAGAAGTGGTGTTGTCCGTCGTGGTCCATCTGACCAAATCCGGCAGGCGGATTCGTCAGACCCCGGACGCAACTCCACGTACTGCTGGGGTATGACACGGAGGGCGGTTTCCTCCCCCGCCCCGTAGGGGTCACGGGGGAGTCCGGGCCGGCTCAGCCCGCGCGGTACACCACCGCGTCGCACAGCTGCACGAGTGCCGCCTTCGCCTCGCACTCCCGCAGCGGGGCCAGCGCCGCGCGCGCCTCCTCGGCGTACCGCACGGTGTCCCGGCGGGCCTGCTCCAGCGCGGGGTGGACGCGCAGCAGCCGCAGCGCCTCCGCGTGCCGGACGTCGTCGGTGAGGTCGGAGTCGAGCAGCTCGCACAGGGCGATGTCGTCGGCGAGACTCAGCCGGGCCGCCCGTTCGCGCAGCCGCAGCACGGGCAGGGTGGCGATGCCCTCGCGCAGGTCGGTGCCGGGGGTCTTGCCGGACTCGTGGGGGTCGGAGGCGATGTCCAGGACGTCGTCGGCGAGCTGGAAGGCGACGCCGAGCCGCTCGCCGTACTGGGTCAGCACGTCCACGACCGTCTCCTCGGCCCCGGACATCATCGCGCCGAACCGGCAGGCGACGGCGACCAGCGAGCCGGTCTTGCCGCCGAGCACGTCGAGGTAGTGGTCGACCGGGTCGCGGCCGTCCTGCGGTCCCGCGGTCTCCAGGATCTGCCCGGTGACCAGCCGCTCGAACGCCTCGGCCTGCACCCGCACGGCCTCAGGACCGAGGTCGGCCAGGATGTGCGAGGCCCGTGCGAAGAGGAAGTCCCCGGTGAGGACCGCGACGGAGTTGCCCCAGCGGGCGTTCGCGCTGTCGACGCCGCGCCGCACCTCGGCCTCGTCCATCACGTCGTCGTGGTACAGCGTGGCCAGGTGGGTGAGCTCCACCACCACGGCCGAGGGCACGACACCGGGCGCGTAGGGGTCGCCGAACTGGGCGGCGAGCATCACCAGCAGCGGACGGAACCTCTTGCCGCCGGCCCGCACCAGGTGCTGGGCGGCTTCCGTGATGAAGGGGACCTCACTCTTGGTGGCCTCGAGCAGCCCTTCCTCGACAGCCGCCATTCCGGCCTGGACATCGGCTTCCAGAGCCTGGTCCCGCACGCTCAGCCCGAACGGCCCGACGACGGTCACGAGGGGTCTCCTGTCTGCTGGTGTCCACTGGCGATTACACGGAATGTCGATAGGTCGCTGCCTTCACTCAAGTCAGCGTATCCGGTCACGTTTCGATCACCGTCAGCGCCCGGGGTTACGGGCAGGGCGGTACGGGAGCAGGAGCGGAGTGCTTTTGACCCTTCGACAACGACGGACATTCTCCGACTTTCCCGGACGCGGCGATCCACTCCTCGACCCGGCCTCCGACCCGCCCTCCGGGCCACGACCCATCACGCGAACCATCCTGCCCGTCCCGACGTCCGATTTGCCGCAAATAATGAGCGAATTCCCCTTGGCGAAAAATGCGCTCACAGGCGATCCCCAGTGAAGTGGGTCACGCGCGACCCGGCACCCCCACCACCGGCCGCCACTCACCTTCTCCCTTTCCGCAGCACCGAGTTGACCCTTGGCACTCGCAAAGGATCAAGCACCCCAAAACGCCCATTGCAAGATCAAACGGCGCCTTGTGTGATGTCCGCACTTGTTCCCGACATGTGCTCTCGCATACGTTCCGGGCCTGCCGGGTGGACGCCTAATCCTGCCGCCACCCGCATCAACCCACGACGATCACTCAGAACGGCAGGAGCGGGGGACCCAGGTAAGCCGCCGGACCGGACACGCGCCGGAACGGCTAGGGGTGAAGCCATGCCCGCAGGGGCACGGCCGGGCACTCTCCCGCCCGAACCCGACAGCTCACCTCGCAGGCGTAGGAGAGGAACCCAGACATGCCTGCTTTCGGTCAGCACCGCCGCCGCCTCGCCCGCTCCCTCGCCGTCGCCGGCACCGGCGTCGCCGTGGTCGCCCTGCCGCTGTTCGGCGCCACCGGCGCCGCCGCGGCCACCACCGAGCCGACGACGACGACCGCTGCCGCCCCCGCGACGGCGTACCCGGACAACCTCGACGGCTGGATCCGCGAGTCGCTGGACATCATGGCGCAGCACGGCATCCCGGGCAGCTACGACGCCATCCACCGCAACATCATGCGCGAGTCCTCCGGCAACCCGTACGCCATCAACAACTGGGACTCCAACGCCGCCAAGGGCACCCCGTCGAAGGGCCTGCTGCAGGTCATCGACCCGACCTTCGCGGCCTACCACGTGCCCGGCACCGCCTTCGACCCGTACGACCCGGTCGCGAACATCACGGCGGCCTGCAACTACGCCGCCGACCGCTACGGCTCCATCGACAACGTCTTCGGCGCGTACTGAGCCACCCGCTGACGGGCGAGCGTCATCGCCCCGCCGAACAGTCGCTCGAGGACGACGGCCACGCCGTCGTCCTCGTTCGACGTGGTGACCTCGTCCGCCACCGCCTTCAGTTCGGGATGCGCGTTGGCCATGGCGACGCCGTGGGCCGCCCAGTCGAACATGGGGATGTCGTTCGGCATGTCGCCGAAGGCGATCGTCCGCGCCGGGCTCAGCCCCAGGTGTTCGGCGGCCAGCGCCAGCCCCGTGGCCTTGGTCACCCCGCACGGCTGGAGCTCCACGGTGCCCGGCCCCGACATGGTGACCGTGGCCAGTGAACCGACCACCGACCGGGCCGCCGCCGCCAACGCGTCGTCGGACAGGTCCGGGTGGCGCAGCAGCACCTTGCTGATCGGCCGGTCCCACAGCTCCCCGCGCCGCTCGACCCGCACCGCGGGCAGGGTCGGGTGCGGCATCAGATAGCCGGGCTCGATCAGCGTCAGCCCGTCGACCCCGTCCTGGTCGACCGCGGCGTACACCTCCCCCACCTCGGCCTCGATCTTGCCGAGCGCGGTCTCCGCCAGTTCCCGGTCCAGCGTCACGGACCACAGCAGCCGGTCCGCGCCGGCGTCGTACACCTGCGCGCCCTGTCCGCACACCGCGAGCCCCGTACAGCCGAGGTCGTCCAGGAGCGGCCGCACTCTGGGGGCCGGGCGCCCCGTCACCACGAGGTGCCGCGCGCCGGCCCGCTCCGCACGCGCGAGCGCGGCGAGGGACCGGTCGGAGAGGGTGTCGTCGCCGCGCAGCAGCGTCCCGTCCAGGTCGGTGGCGATGAGCGAACAATCGGTGGGTGCGGCCATGATCAGAGAATACGGACAACCCGACGGTCCGATTCACCGCGCCCGTTTGCGCTCGCTTTCGGTGCGGTTCCCCTTCTCTCGACGCCGGGTAAGGACCGGTTCAGGTCTCTTTCCCCGTTTGGCAAGAACATGGTCCGCTATCTACCGTCCTCCTGGTTCCGGGCGGTACCTTCCAAGAGTCCAGGGGGGACTTGATCGGGGGGTCAGGTGAGCAGTGGACGCATGCGCGTGCTGAGGCCCGAGGAGCTCGGCGAGGGGGAACGGGAGCGCTGGCGGGAACTGCGCGCCGCGACGGACGCACCGCGCAACCCGTTCATGGAACCGGAGTTCAGCGTCGCGGTGGCCCGGGTGCGGCCGCGGGCCCGGGTCGCCGTGCTGTACGCGGGCGGGCAGCCGGCGGGCTTCCTGCCGTACGAGCGGGGTGTGCTGGGGCAGGGCCGGGCGATCGGGCTCGGGGTGTCGGACTGCCAGGGCGCGGTCCTGGCCCCCGGTGCCGCCCTGGAGACGGGTGAACTGCTGCGGGCCTGCTCGGTGTCGAGCTTCGCCTTCGACAACCTGGAGGCCGGGCAGGAGCTGTTCGTGCCGTACGCGGCCGAGGAGCACGCCACGTACGTCATCGACGTGGAGAAGGGCTACGAGACGTACGAGTCGGTGCTGCACGCCCGGTCGCCGAAGTTCCTGAAGACCACGCTGGCCAAGGAGCGCAGGCTGGGCCGCCGGTCCGGAGCCGTGCGGTTCGTCTTCGACGAGCGCGACCCGGCCGTGCTGCGCGCGCTGATGGGGTGGAAGTCGGCGCAGTACCGCAGGACCGGGCGGCGCGACCGGTTCGCGCGGGAGTGGATCGCCCGGCTCGTGGGCCGGCTCGCCGGGACCCGGGCCGCCCAGTGCACGGGCACGCTGTCGGTCCTGTACGCCGGGGACCGTCCCGTCGCCGCGCACTTCGGGCTGCGGTCGGCGTCCGTCCTGGCCTGCTGGTTCCCGGCGTACGACCCGGAGTTCGCGAAGTACTCGCCCGGTCTCGTGCTGCATCTGCGGATGGCCGAGGCGGCGGCGGCCGAGGGCATCGGGATGCTCGACCTGGGGCGCGGTCCGGCCGAGTACAAGGACTCGCTGAAGACCGGCGAACTCGCCGTCTACGAGGGGGCGGCGACCCGTCCGGGCGCGGGCGCCGCGCTGCACTGGCTGAGCCGCGAACCCGCGCGGCGCGCGCACGGCTTCGTGCGCACCCGTCCGCGCCTGGCGGCGCTGGCGGCGCGGACCCTGAAGGGCGCGGCACGGCTGCGCCGGTCGTGAGGAGGGGGGAGGACAGGTGTTCCGAAGAACGCGTACGCAGGAGGAGATACGGCGCTTCCTGGCCATCGGCGCGGTGCAGGTCGCCGAACTGGACCTGGACGGCGCCGAGGCCGTGCTGAGACCCGGCCCGGGCAGCCCGCCGGTGACCCACGGAGAGGTGTTCCTGCTGGTCAGACGGGCAGGCCGCCCGGTGGGAACACTGCTGGCACGGGTACCGGAGGGCGCGGACCCGCGGGCGGTGCTGACGGAGGCGGCCACCGGGGTGGCGCGGGCGACCGTGGCGGTGGGGGGCGGCGGGGAGCCGCCGTACGCCTCGGTCGTCGTGGCCACCCGGGAGCGGGCCGGCCAGCTCGCCCGGGCGCTGGACTCGCTGCTCGCGCAGGAGCACCCGCGGTTCGAGGTCGTCGTCGTCGACAACGCGCCCGTGACCGGCGAGACCCGTGAGCTGGTGGAACGCAAGTACGGCGAGCGGGTTCGGTACGTGTGCGAGCCGGTCCCCGGACTCGCCGTCGCGCACAACAGGGGGCTGGCGGTGGTCCGGGGCGAGGTCGTCGCGTTCACCGACGACGACGTGGTCGCCGATCCCCGCTGGCTCACCGAACTGACCGCGCCCTTCGCCGCCGACCCCCGGCTCGGCTGCGCCACCGGCCTGATCCTGCCCGCCCGGCTGCGCACCCCGGCCCAGGTCCTGCTGGAGAGCCACGGCGGCTTCGCGAAGGGCTTCACGCCGACGACGTACGACCCCCAGGACCCGCCCCGCGACGAGCCGCTGTTCCCCTTCACCGCGGGCCGCTTCGGCTCCGGCGCGAACATGGCCTTCCGCACGGAGGTGCTGCGTGCCGTCGGCGGCTTCGACCCGGCCACCGGCGCCGGGACGCCCGCCCGGGGCGGCGACGACCTGTACGGCTTCGTCCGCGTCCTCGCCCAGGGGCACCGGCTGCACTACACGCCGCAGGCGCTGGTGTGGCACCACCACCGGGAGACCTGGGCCGACCTGGAGACCCAGGCGTACGGCTACGGCGCCGGCCTCACCGCCTACCTCACCGCGATCCTGGTCAACCGGCCCGCGCTGCTGCCGGCGTTCCTCGCCCGGCTGCCGCGCGGCCTCGCGCACGCCCGCGCGCTGACCGAGGTGCGCGACACGGACGCCGGCGGGGGTGCGCCGGGCGCGCACGACACCCGCACCCATCCATGGCCACGCCGGCTGTCACGGCTGCAGCGCAGGGGAATGCTGTACGGGCCGCTCGGATATCTGCGGGCGCGGCGAGCAGCGGGGAGGGGGAGGTGATGACCGCGGCCATACCCGTCTTCCTCTACCACGCCGTGATGGACGATCCGCCGGACTGGATCGCCGAGTTCACCGTCACTCCCAAGGAGTTCGCGGCCCACCTCGACGCCGTCGTGGACAGCGGCCGCACGCCCGTCACCATCAGCACCCTCGCCGGGCACCTCGCCGGCCGGGCCCCGCTGCCGCCCCGGCCGGTGCTGCTCACCTTCGACGACGGCTTCGCCGACCTGCCCGGCCCCACCGCCGACGCCCTGGCCGAACGCGCGCTGCCCGCCACCGCGTACCTCACCACCGGCGCCATCGCCCCGGGCGGCCGCAGTCTGCTGCCGCCCGCCCCGATGATGACCCTGGACCGGGCGGCGGAGCTGGAACGTTCCGGCATGGAGATCGGCAGCCACACGGTCACCCACGCCCAGCTCGACACCCTGACCACCAGGCGACTGCGCGCCGAACTGCTGGACTCCAAGGCCGTGCTGGAGGACACCCTCGGCCACCCCGTCCCCCACCTCGCCTATCCGCACGGCTACAACAGCCCCCGGGTGCGCGCCATGGCCTCCCGCGTCGGCTACGAGACGGCGACCGCCGTGCGGCACGCGCTCAGCTCGGACCGGGACGAGCGCTACCGCATCGCCCGGCTGATCGTCCGCCGCGGCCACACCGTCGCCGACGTGGAGGCCTGGCTGGCGGGCGACGGCGCGCGGATCGCCCCCTACCGGGACGGGCCGCAGACCGTCGGCTGGCGGTGGTACCGCCGGGCCCGCGCCGTCCTGCGCGGCCCCGCCTTCGCCGGTTGACCGGGGGGCGGTCCGGAATGCGCGCGGGGTGGGCCGGGACGGGCCGGGTCGCACACGAGCTGTCGGACGGCTGTCGGTCCGCGGGCGAGTTCGACGTTTTTGGTGTGAAAACCAAAGGTAATTCCTATACTCGGTCCGGGGGAGGGGAGTCTCGGCGTGCAACAACATGTGCCCGTACCGACCGCTGAGAGCAGCGCGCTGCCCACTCCCGGCCCGGCCACCGGCCCCGCGGAGCCGGGACGGACCTCCGGCGGTGGCCGCAGGTCCTGGCCGGTCCCGCGCCGCTCCCCCGACGCCGGCCTGCTGACGCTGCTGCTCGCCGCCGGGCTGTGGTGCTACGCACTGCCCCGCATCGGCTTCCGGGAGATGGGCGACTACGGCCTGCTGGACCGCCTGCCGGCCGCCTACCACCTCTCGCTGCTGGTCCTCACCGCCGGCTTCGTCCTCAGTCTGCGGCGCGCGGGCACCGCGCCGTGGTGGCCGGCCGCGCACTGTGCCGCGCTGCTGTTCGCGCTCAAGGCACCACCGGCGGTGCTGTACGACGCCGTGCGCTACCCGTGGGCCTCCAAGCACGACGCCGTCGTCGACACGATGCTCGCCAACGGTGAGCTGCGGCCGGGCGCGGCGCTGTCGGGCAACATGTCCGCGTACGACCAGTGGCCGGGCTTCTTCACGCTCGACGCCGGGCTGGTGCGCGCCTTCGGCGTGGAGAGCGCCGCCTCGTACGCCAACTGGGCGCCGATCGTCTTCGGTCTGCTGATGATGCCCGTGCTGGTCCTGATGTACCGCACCTTCTGCCAGGACTGGCGGCTGGTGTGGACCGCCGTGTGGATCTTCCAGCTCGCCAACTGGGTGGGGCAGGACTACTTCGCCCCGCAAGGGCTCGCGTACCTGCTGCACCTGACGGTCATCGCCGTGGTGCTGCGGCACTTCGTGCGCCCCGGCTCCGCCGGACGGCTGCGCGACCGCACCGTCCTCGACCCGGCCGCCGCCGGCGTGCCGGCGCCCACGGGCACCCGGCAGCGCGCGGTCTGCGTGGTGATCCTCGCCCCGCTGATCGCCGCGATCAACGCCACGCACCAGCTCACCCCGGTGATGCTCTGCATCTGCCTGCTCGCGCTCAACCTCACGCGCCGCTACCGCAATTACGGACTGCTGGCCGTCGCCGCGCTGCTGATGCTCACCTGGGACCTGACCATGGGGCGGCCGCTGTTCGTCGAGACGCTGTCCACCCTCAAGGAGTCGATCGGCGAACTGACGCAGAACTCCCGCGCCGGTTACGCCGGGCAGTTGACCGGCCCCGGACCCGAACTCGCCGGGACCGCCAACGTGCTGATGGTGCTCGCGGTCGCCGCGCTCGCCGGGGCGGCCCTCGTGCTGCGGCGCCGGCTGGTCCGCAGCGCGCTGCCGCTGCTGCTGGTCTCCGCCGCCCCGGTCCCGCTCTTCGCCGTCAACGACTACGGCGGCGAAATGCTGTTCCGCGTCTACCTGTTCGGCCTGCCCGGAGCGGCCTTCTTCGCCGCCGCCGCGCTCGTGCCCGCCGTCGCGGGCACCCACCGCAGCCGGATGAAGGCGGTGCGGCGCAGAGTCGCGGCCGTCGCCCTGCCGGCCGTTCTGCTGGTGCTGCTGGCCGGCTTCCTGCCGTCGTACTACGGCAAGGAGAAGATGTACTACACGCCGCCCGAGGAGACCGCACTGGTCACCCGCGCCCTCGACAACGCTCCCGACGGCTCGCTGATCCTCGCCACCAGCGGTTCCTTCCCGCAGGCGCTGCACCGGTACGACCGCCTCGAGCACTGGTTCTTCGCCGAGCAGGAACTGCCCGAGAACGAGAAGATGCTGGAGGACCCGGCCGGTTACCTCGCCGACGGGATCCCGCCGGGAACCAGGACGTACGTCGTCCTCACCCGCACCCAGGACGTCTACACCGCCGGCGAGGGCCTGTTGCCGCCCGGCGGCTTCGAGACGCTGCGTACGAAGCTCTCCGCCTCACCGCTCTTCCGGACCGTCGAAAGCCACCCCTACGGCGTCGTCCTGGAGTACCGCCCGGCCGCCCGAGCAACGACCACAAGGTGATCGAAGTGACGATGAAGGCCATTCCGTCCCGTCGGACCGGCGCATGAACGCCACCGGCTCCGCGCACTCCACCGAACCTTCGGATCCCACAGACGCCGGGAACGCCGCCGGAACCGGTGCCCCCCGCGGCACGAGGGGCGTCCGCATCACCGAGACGCGCCTCAGAGTCCTCGTCGGGGCCTCGGGCTGGCTCGCGCTGGCCGCCACCGCCGTACCCGGCCCCTCACCGCTGCGCTGGATCCCGGTCCTGCTCTTCACCCTGTTCGGCCCGGGCAGCGCGGCGCTGTATCCGCAGCCGGGCGGGCTGGCCCCCGGCGCCAGGCTGGAGGCCGTCGCGCTCGCCGCGCCGGTCAGCCTGTCGCTCGGCGTGCTCACCGCCACCTCGCTGTTCCTGGTGGAGGGCTTCTCGATGACCGCCTTCCTCGTCTCGCTCGCCACCTTCACCACGGTCGCCGCGGCCCTGCCGGGGCTTCCGCTGCCCGCCGCCCGGCGCGGCGCTGCGGAGCGCGCCAGGCGCAGGCCCTCCGACGGCGGTGACGCATGACGGGACCGCACCGGCTGCGCGAGCCGCGCAAGCGGGCCACGTGGCGTGGGGTGAGGGACATGGGGCGCGCGAGGCGCGGTTACACGGCGGTCGTCCTGGTGACGGTCGCCGCGTTGCTCACCGGGCTCGGATTCTGGGCCGGTGGTTCCGACGACGCGGACTCCTCCGGCGGGGCCACACCCGGCAACGCGGCCTCCGGCGAGCTGCCCACCGGCCCCTGCGCCCCCACCGACACGCTGGTTCCGCCCTGCGGCGCCTGGTGGGGCGCCTATGTGCCGTACGCCGCGAACGGCTCGCTCAAGGACGCCGTGCTCGGCTTCGAGAAGAGGATCGGCCGCAAGCTCGACCTCGTGTACAACTACCACGACATGTCGGGCACCGAGCTCGACGGGCAGCTGCTCACCCCTGACGAGCAGGAGCTCGGCAGGGACAGGCTGCTCATGCTGGCCTGGGAGTCCACCGTCTGGACCGAGCCGCACCACGAGAACTGGTCGGAGACCCAGCTCGGCTGGAAGAACATCGCCTCGGGGAAGTACGACGAGGAGATCCTCGACCCGCAGATCCGGCGCATCAAGGCCTACGGCAAACGTGTCTTCTTCTCCTTCGACCAGGAGACCGACGCCCGCATCAAGGAGGGCGCGGGCACCCCGGCGGAGTTCGTCGCGGCGTACCGCCACCTCCACGACCGGTTCCGTGAACTGGGTGCCGACAACGTCGTATGGGTGTGGACCGTCTCCGGCTACCTCGGCAGCGCGAAGGAGATGAAGGCCCTCTACCCCGGGGACGAGTACGTCGACTGGATCGCCATGGACCAGTACAACTACTACGGCTGCCACGACACCACCGACTGGAAGGACTTCCTGCGCAGCCAGCGGCCCAGCTATGAATGGCTGCGGGCGAACGTCTCCGACACCAAACCGGTGATGCTCGCGGAGTTCGCCACCGCACCCGACGCCGCCGACCCGTCGCGCCAGCGCGACTGGTACGCCCGGATCCCCGCCGACGTGAAGAAGCTCCCGGAGGTGAAGGCCCTGGTCCACTGGAACCGGCCGACCTCCGAGAAGGCCGAGTGCGATCTGACCGTCAACGACGGCCCGGGGCTCGAGGGTTACCGGGAGGCCGGGAAGAACGGGTACTTCCACCAGCCCGTGCCGCCCCGCTGACCGGCGCCCGGGGGCCCGGCGCCGGGCCCCCGGGCCGCTCAGTGGACGGGCGGGCGATTCCGTCCGCCGCGGCCCGCGCGCCACGGCGCCGGAACCGCCCGGCCGAGCAGCACAAGCCCGAGGAGCGCGGCCAGCAGCGGCGGCGCGACCGGTGCGAGCGCCTCCCGGAACACCCAGCCGGCCACCGCGGCGAGATACAGGACGCCCCAGCGGCCCGGCCGCGTCAGCCACCGGTCCGCGTGTGCCAGCAGCAGCCACAGCGGTACGAGGCACAACAGCTGGAACGCCGAAGGGGCCCACCGCATCAAGGGACCGGGGCCGTCGAGTCCCACCGCCTCCGCGAGGAAACGGGCCGCGCCGGCGTACGAGGCCCCGTCCACCGGCTCCGGCTGCCACCCCAGGGCGGCGGGCGCGGTGTGCAGGGCGACCAGGGCGGAGCCCAGCGCGGTGCCGGAGAGCCAGGGGACCGGTCGCCCGCACAACGTCACCGAGGCGACGAAGACGAGGAGCAGGAGTCCTCCCGCGGCCAGCACGGGCAGCGGCAGGCCGTCCAGCAGTTGACGTCCCGTGGGCTCGCCTCTGCCGGCGCCGTCGGACCACGGGAGTCCGCGCACCGAGAACCAGTGGACGAAGGTCGCGAGGCCGAGCAGGGTCCAGAGGATCCACCCGGCCCGTCGGCCGGGGTCGTCGCCGGGCACCGACGGCACGGCGAGGTCCTGGTGGCCGGCTCCCGGCGAGGCGTCGGGGGGTGCCTCGGAAGCCCACGGCGCACCACTCGCCTCCGCCGGTACGCGGCCTTCCCACGAGGGCACGGCGGAGGGTGCGCCGGCTCCCCACCCGGGGCGGGCGGCGGGCTGCGGGAGCACGTACGACGACGACCGGCGGTTGCCGGTCCGCTCCCCGGCTGCCGCGACGAACCGATGTGCGTCTTCGTGGAACGACTTCTCGTCCTGGTCCGGCTCTCCGCCTCCGTCCGGCTTCTCGTCCTCGTGGGGCTTCTCGTCCTCGTCCGGCTGCTCGGCCCGGTCCGGCTTCCCGTCCTCCACCGGGTCCTCGTCCTGGTTTGGCTCCTCGGCCCGGTCCGGCTTCCCGTCCTCCAGCGGATCCTCGTCCTGGTCCGGCGCCCCCTGTGCCCCCGGCGTCTCCTTCCGGGGAACGTTCTCCGCAGCGGACGACCGCTCCTCGCCGCCGGAGTCCGCCTCCCGCTCGTCCGTGGCCTGTGGCCGCACGATGAACGCCACCGTGTCCGCCTGGAGCGCCTCCCGTTCGTAGCCGGGGCGGCCGATGAACAGCGTGACGGTGTCCTCGTCGTCCTCGTCGTCCTCGTGGTCCTCTCCCGGGCCCCTGTGCTCGTACGCCGCCCGGCGCGCCCAGTTCGTGCCGTACCCGGCGGTGGCGTTCAGCCGGGCCCAGCGGGTGCCGTAGTCGGGGACGGCGGCGGACCGTCCCCCGCTCCCGCCGATCCTGTCGCGCAGCGCCGCACGCAGCCCGAACACCGAGACGACCGCGATCAGCGTCATGCTGATCAGCACCGCCCATCCCGCCCCCGCGATCCCCGCCGGAGTGAACAGCACTGCCGCGCTGCCCAGCACCAGCGCGCACATCGCGCCCTGCAGAACGGCGAGCACACCGGTGCGCCCCTGTACCCGCAGCACGCCGATGTACAGCTCCACGACCACCCGGGGCAGTGCCCCGAGCGCGAGCAGCCGCAGCACGGTCGAGCCGTGCTCGGCGTAATCCGCGTCGAACGGCGTGAGGATCTGGGGCGCGAAGACGACCAGCACCGCGACCACCGGCACCAGCAGCAGCGTCATCCGGCGCAGCGCCCCGCGCACGCCGTCGGCGAGCTGACGCGGGTCGTGCGAGGCGTGGGCGGTGAGCGACGAGGCCATGTTGATGGCCATGAACTCCATCGTGCCGCCGACGGTGTACGCCACGTAGAAGTAGCCGTTCTCCGCCGCGCTGAAGCGGACCGCGACCATCACCGGCAGCAGATTGATCATCGCCAGGCTGAACAGCGCGCCGAGCGAGTCGCCGGCCAGGAAGCGGCCCATGGACCGCAGGCCGGGCGGTTCCACGTCGTGGTCCGCGGCGGCCTGGCGCGGGATGAGCCGGCGGAAGATCAGCCAGCCGAGCGGCAGTGTGGAGAACGCGATGGCCACGGCCCAGGACACGAAGATGCCCAGCACCGGCAGCGCGCTCGCGAAGACGGCCAGCAGGACCAGTTTCCCGACGGAGAACACGGCGTTCCCGGCCGGCACCCACTCGGCCTTGCGCAGCCCCGTCAGCACGCCGTCCTGGAGGGTGAGCAGCGCCCACGCCACGCACGCCGCGACGAACAGCGCCCCGGCCAGCGGTGTGCCGAGGGGCGCGTAGGAGGCGCCCCACTGGTCGAGCGTGAGCAGGAAGACGCCCGCGGCCAGGGCCACGACCACCGAACTCGCCAGGTACACGCCCCACACCAGGCGTCCGGTCTCGCGGCCGGCACGCGGGACGAAGCGGACCACGGCACCGATCATCGTGGTCGCGGTGATGCTGGCGAGCAGCCGCATCGCGGCGATCGCGGCGGAGCCCTGGCCGACGGCGTCCTCGGAGTAGTAGCGGGCGGCCACCAGCCAGAATCCCAGGCCGAGGACGGCGGACACGCCCGTGCTGAGCATCAGGAAGTAGGCGTTCTTGAACAGGGAGTCGGAGTCGGGCGTGTTCCCGGCGGGCCGGGACCCGCCGCCGTCGCGCACCGCGGCGGGCTCGTGCACCCGGGTGTCAGTCACGGGCAGGCCCCGGCCCGTCGGCCGGTGCTCCCGGCCGCGTCAGGTCCTCCGGCGGTCCGGCCGGCCGCGCACCGGACCGCTCCAGCACGGCGACGGCTTCCTCCGCCCGCAGCGGGTCCACCGGCAGCGCGTGCCGCGCGAACCAGCGGGCCGCCGCGGGTGCGGGCGACGGGTCGGTGAACTCCTTCCCCGCGTAGTCGTCGAGGGGCGGGTCGTAGAGGTAGCCGACGACGATCCCGCGCCGGGCCAGTGCCGCGATCGCCGCGTCCCGGTCCGCCACCAGCAGCGGCACCCGGAACAACGGTTGCGCCTCGTTTCCCGACCCGGGCCGGGCCCACCGGGTCGACAGCAGCAGTTCCGTGCCGTCGCGGTACGCCCGCAGCACCTCGTCCAGCCGTCCCAGCCTGCGCCGGATGCGCCGCAGCCGCAGCGGGCCGGACGCGAGGCGGTAGGTGTGCATGTCGACGCGGACCCAGGGGTCGTGCGCGGCCAGGTCCGGGGCCGCGGCGACGGCCCGGGTCAGTTCCTCCGGACGCAGCGGCATCCTGATCCCGTCGCGCTCCGTCAGCCCCAGCAGCCCCAACGTGGCCCAGACAGCCCGCCGCAGCCCCAGCCCCCGTACGGCGGCCTCGGCGTACGGCCTTAAGAAATAGGCGAGTTCGGACGCGGGCCGGGGCGGGGCGAGCAGTTCGTCACAGGTGACCCGCACCTCCTCGGCCAGGCTCGGGTCGGCGAGCGAGAGGATGCCGCCCGCCTGGGCACCGGCATGCTTGGAAAGGCTGAAAACGGAGGCCTCGCCCCAGGCCCCGACCGGCCGGCCGCCGACCGCGCTGCCGATGGCGTGCGCCCCGTCCTCGAACAGCGGGATGCCCGACGCGTCGCAGCGCGACCGCAGTTCCGGCGCCGGGTCCGGGTTGCCGTACAGGTTCGTCGTCAGCACGGCGGACAGCGAGCCCCACGTTTCCTCGGGCACGGCGTCGACGTCGATGGACCCGTCGAACGGGTTCAACGGCGCCTGCACCGGCCGCAGTCCCGCCGCCAGCACCACGAAGAAGATGACGTCGTCGTTGACCGGCGACATCAGTACCCGGCCGCCCGGCGGGCACCAGTGGCGCAACGCCACGAACAGCCCGAATCTGCATGACGGCACGTACACACATTCCCGGCCGAGCCGGCCGCGCATGGTCTCTTCCAGCCGTTCCGGCTGCGATCCCGAGCGCGCCGAGCGCGAACCGGCCTCCCCCACGGTCATCCGCCCCCCAGTGTGCCTTCGGAACGCCCCCTCCCCGAGACCTTCCGGCACTTGCCCAGAGTCGCCCCGTTCGCACCGCTCCGTCAAGATTGCGTCGTGTCCTGTGGATAACTTCCGGTACGCAAGTGGAGGCGGCGCGCGGTGTCCTCGGGTCCGTGCACCCCGTCCCCACCGGCCCCTCCCGCCGCGGATGCCGGGGCGCCACCACATCGGCTCTGCCCAAGACCGCCGTCCCACCCGTAACGTGTGGCACGGCCACAGACACGTGGAGCACCTGCGCACACGAAAGCGAGGCAGCACCCGATGCCCCCCTTCGATGTCCCCGAGGGCGATCCCTTCGGCCCGCACAACCTGCCGTACGGCGTCTTCTCGCCTCCCGGTTCCTCGGAGCGGACCGTGGGCGTCCGGCTCGGCGACCACGTCCTCGACGCCGGCGCGGCGGCGCACGCCCTGGGTTCGCCGTACGCCTCCCTGCTCGCCCGGCCGACCCTCAACCCGCTGCTGGCGGCGGGCCGCACGGCCTGGTCGGACGTGCGGCGGGCGCTCACGGCGTGGGTGACCGTCCCGGCGCACCGGGAGACCGTCGAGCCGCTGTTCCACCCGCTGTCCGAGGTGACCCTGCACCTCCCCTTCGAGGTCGCGGACTACGTCGACTTCTACGCCTCCGAGAACCACGCCCGGAACGTCGGCAGGATGTTCCGCCCCGACGCCGCCGACTCCCTGACGCCGAACTGGAAGCACCTGCCGATCGGCTACCACGGCCGCTCCGGCACGGTCGTGGTGTCCGGCACCGATGTCGTACGCCCCTCCGGCCAGCGCAAGGCGCCCGCCGACGCCGCCCCCGTCTTCGGGCCGTCCGTCCGGCTGGACATCGAGGCCGAGGTCGGCTTCGTGGTCGGCGTGCCGTCCGAGCTGGGCCGGCCGGTGCCGCTCGGCGACTTCCGCGACCACGTCTTCGGCCTCTGCCTCCTCAACGACTGGTCCGCCCGCGACGTCCAGGCCTGGGAGTACGTCCCCCTCGGCCCGTTCCTCGGCAAGTCCTTCACCACTTCGGTGTCGGCCTGGATCACCCCGTTGGACGCCCTGGAGGAGGCCCGCGTCGCGCCGCCGGAGCGCACGCACGAGCTGCTGCCGTACCTGGACGACGCGGACGAGGAACCCGGTGGTTACGACCTGCGGATCACCGTCACCGTCAACGGCCACGTCGTCTCCGAACCCCCCTTCTCCACCATGTACTGGACGGCCGCCCAGCAGCTCGCCCACATGACCGTCAACGGCGCCTCTCTGCGCACCGGCGACCTGTACGGCTCCGGCACGGTGAGCGGCCCCGCCGAGCGGGAACGCGGGTCGCTCCTCGAACTGACCTGGAACGGCCGCGACGCCCTCGAACTCCCCGACGGCAAGCGGACGTTCCTGGAGGACGGCGACGTGGTGACGCTGTCGGCCTGGGCGCCGGGCCCGGACGGCGTCCGCGTGGGCCTCGGCGAGGTCACGGGACGGGTGGTCCCCACGGTCTGACCCGTCCGGCCCTCACCGATCTTCGACGACCCCTGACTCACACCGCCCTTCGCCGTCATACTTGGCGTCGGGCGGTGTGCGCGTTCACGCCGCGCTCCCCCCGCACTTCCCGCACGCCCCCAGCACGACCCGAAGTCTCCCTCTTCCGACAGGATCCGGAGCCCGTGGCATGACCGTCTGCCTGCTCCTGCTGAGCGTTGTCGCCGTGACGGCCGCCGTGCCCGTCCCCCGGGCGCTGACCCGGGCGAAGTGGCCGGAACGGGAACCGGTGGTCGCCCTGTGGGTGTGGCAGTGCCTGGTCGCCACCGTCCTGCTGTGCTGCGTCACGGCTCTCGCCCTGGGCGCCGCCGCCGTCTTCGGCACCGTCCGCGCCCAGCTCTTCGCCCCGGCCCCGCCCGCGGTCACCGCGGCGTACGACCTGTCCGCCGCCTCGCCCTGGGCGACCGTCCTCACCCTGCTGCTGGCCTGCGGGGCGGCCTGGACGACGGCCATGCTCGGGCGGGAGCTGGTCGAGGCCCGCCGCCGGCGCTCCCGGGCCCGGGAGCATCTGCGCGAACGCGCCCCCGACCTGCCCGCCGGTCTGCCCGCGGCCCGGGGCCCGCTGCTGGTGCTGGAGGACGAGTACCCCGACGCCTGGTGGATGCCCGGCAGCCCGCCCCAGCTGATCGTCACCACCGGGGCCCTGCAACGGCTCACCGACCACCAGCTCGACGCCGTCCTCACCCACGAGCGCGGCCACGCCCGCGCCCGCCACGACTGGCTGCTGCACCTCTCCACCGCCCTCGCCACCGGTTTCCCCCACGTCCCGCTGTTCGCGCACTTCTGCGACCAGACCCACCGCCTGGTCGAACTGTCCGCCGACGACACGGCCTCCCGCCGCTGCGGCCACCTGACCACGGCCCTGGCGCTGATCGAGCTCAACCAGCACCGCGGCGTGCTGTCCTGCGCCTCCAGCCACCGTCTGCTCGGCGAACGCGTCGACCGCCTCCTGGAACCCCCGCCCCGCCTCGGCCGCCGCCACCGCGCCCTGACGACGGCCGCGGCAGCCCTGGTCCCCCTCGTCCCCCTGCTGATCACCTTCGCCCCGGGCCTGACGGCCCTGCCGTAGGCAACTGCGGGCAGTCGTGCCGCTGGGCGGCAGGGGTGGGCGCAGCGGCACTCCGCACGCGGCACAGCTGCGGGCAGTCGTGCCGCTGGGGCGGCACGGGTGGGCGATGGGGGTACCTCCCGCTCGAGCGAAGTCGAGAGTGGGGGAGGCACCCCGCAGCGCCGGGCTGCGCAGCTCCCCCCGCCCAGCCCGACTCGCGCGGCCGCCTACTCCCAGCCGTCGGGCTCCGGCTCCTCCTCGGGCCAGTCGTCCGGGCCGCCGGGGTCCTCGGATCCGGCACCGACACCGGCGCCCCCCGGCGCCGTCAGCCCGGCCAGCACCGCCACCACGCCTTCCCCGTACGTCGCCAGCTTCTTCTCCCCCACCCCGCTGATCCCGCCCAGCTCACCCACCGACGTGGGCCACACCGTGGCGATCTCCCGCAGCGTGGCGTCGTGGAAGATGACGTACGCCGGGACGCCCTGCTCGCGGGCCTGCTCGGCCCGCCAGGCACGCAGCGCCTCGAACGCGGGCTGAAGCCCTTCGGGCAACTCGGCCGCGGCGGCCTTGGCCTTGCGCTCGCCCCGGCTGCTCGTACCCCGAGCCGCCGTCGCCGGCTTCTTCGGCTCCTTGCGCAGCGGCACTTCCCGCTCCCGCCGCAGCACCGCCCCACTCGCCTCGGTCAGCACCAGCGTGCCGTACTCCCCCTCGACCGCGAGCAGCCCCTGGGCGAGCAACTGGCGGACCACACCCCGCCATTCGGCCTCGCTCAGATCCTCACCGATGCCGAACACGGAGAGCTGGTCGTGGTCGAACTGGATGACCTTGGCCGTGCGCCGCCCCAGCAGGATGTCCACGATCTGCACCGCGCCGAACTTCTGCCCGCGCTCCCGCTGCAAGCGCACCACCGTGGACAGCACCTTCTGCGCCGCGACGGTCCCGTCCCAGGTCTCCGGTGGGGTGAGGCAGGTGTCGCAGTTGCCGCAGCCCGCCGGGTCGGGGTCCTGACCGAAGTAGGCGAGGAGCTGGCCGCGCCGGCACTGCGCGGTCTCGCACAGGGAGAGCATCGCGTCCAGATGCTGGTTGGCACGCCGCCGGAAGGACTCGTCGCCCTCGCCGGACTGGATCAGCTTGCGCTGCTGTATGACGTCGTTGAGCCCGTACGCCATCCAGGCCGTGGACGGCAGCCCGTCGCGCCCCGCACGGCCCGTCTCCTGGTAGTAGCCCTCGACGGACTTGGGCAGGTCGAGGTGGGCGACGAACCGGACGTCCGGCTTGTCGATGCCCATGCCGAACGCGATGGTCGCCACCACCACCAGGCCCTCCTCCCGCAGGAACCGCGCCTGGTGCGCGGCGCGCGTCCCCGCGTCGAGGCCCGCGTGGTACGGCACCGCCTCGACGCCGTTGCGGTTGAGGAACTCGGCGGTCTTCTCCACCGAGTTGCGCGACAGGCAGTAGACGATGCCCGCGTCCCCGGCGTGCTCCCCGCGCAGGAAGCTCAGCAGCTGCTTCTTGGGGTCGGCCTTGGGCACGATCCGGTACTGGATGTTGGGCCGGTCGAAGCTCGCCACGAAGTGCCGGGCGTCCGGCATGCCCAGACGCTCGGTGATCTCCCGGTGCGTGGCGTGCGTGGCCGTCGCCGTGAGCGCGATGCGGGGCACGTCCGGCCACCGCTCGCCGAGCAGCGACAGCGTGAGGTAGTCCGGCCGGAAGTCGTGCCCCCACTGGGACACACAGTGCGCCTCGTCGATCGCGAAGACGGAGATCTTGCCGCGCGAGAGCAGGTTCAGGGTGCTGTCCAGCCGCAGCCGCTCCGGAGCGAGGTACAGCAGGTCCAGCTCGCCGGCGAGGAACTCCGCCTCGACGACCCGCCGCTCGTCGAAGTCCTGCGTGCTGTTCATGAACCCGGCCCGCACGCCCAGCGCCCGCAGCGCGTCCACCTGGTCCTGCATCAGCGCGATGAGCGGGGAGACGACGATTCCCGTACCCGGTCTGACCAGGGCCGGAATCTGGTAGCAGAGCGACTTTCCGCCACCGGTGGGCATGAGCACGACGGCATCGCCGCCCGTGACCACGTGCTCGATGACCGCTTCCTGCTCACCGCGGAAGGCGTCGTACCCGAACACCCGGTGCAGCGTGGCCAGCGCCTCGCTCTCCGTCACTACCATCCCGTCACTACCGCCCATCACCGTGCCCCCGTGAGCCGTCCCTCGACCACTGCCCCCACGATAGGGGTCCGCACCGACAGCCCCGGAGTTGTCCACAGGTCCGCCCCGACGACTTCGGCCCGGCACCCCGAAGGGTGCCGGGCCGCCGCCGACGTGCCGGTGAGTGCCGCGTCAGCGCACGAACACCCCCGCGTCCCCCGCCAGCTCCAGGAAGTACTGGGGTGCGACGCCCAGGACCACCGTGACGGCCACGCCGACCCCGATCGCCGTCATCGTCAGCGGTGACGGCACCGCGACGGTCGGGCCCTCGGGGCTCGGCTCGCTGAAGAACATCAGGACGATCACACGGATGTAGAAGAACGCCGCGATGGCCGACGAGATCACACCGACCACGACCAGCGGGGCCGCCCCGCCCTCCGCCGCCGCCTTGAACACGGCGAACTTCCCGGAGAAGCCGGAGGTCAGCGGGATGCCCGCGAAGGCCAGCAGGAACACCGCGAACACCGCCGCCACGAGCGGGGAGCGACGGCCGAGACCCGCCCACTTCGACAGGTGCGTCGCCTCGCCGCCGGCGTCCCGGACCAGCGTGACCACCGCGAACGCGCCGATCGTCACGAACGAATACGCCGCCAGGTAGAAGAGGACGGACGAGATGCCCGACGGCGTGGTCGCGATGACACCCGCGAGGATGAAGCCCGCGTGCGCGATCGACGAGTACGCCAGCAGCCGCTTGATGTCGGTCTGGGTGATCGCCACGATCGCACCGGCCAGCATGGTGACGATGGCGACGGCCCACATGACCGGCCGCCAGTCCCAGCGCAGGCCCGGCAGCACGACGTACAGGATCCGCAGCAGCGCGCCGAACGCCGCCACCTTGGTCGCCGCCGCCATGAAGCCCGTCACCGGCGTGGGGGCGCCCTGGTACACGTCGGGCGTCCACATGTGGAAGGGCACGGCGCCGACCTTGAACAGCAGGCCCATGACCAGCAGCGCGGTGCCGACCAGCAGCAGCGCGTCGTTGCCCATGGTGTCGGCGAGCGCCGGGGTGACGTCCTGGACCGTGCCGTCGACGACCTGCGCGATCGTGGCGTACGACATCGAGCCCGAGTAGCCGTACAGCAGCGCGATGCCGAACAGCGTGAACGCGGAGGCGAACGCGCCGAGCAGGAAGTACTTGACCGCCGCCTCCTGCGACATCAGCCGCTTGCGGCGGGCCAGCGCGCACAGCAGGTACAGCGGGAGGGAGAGGACCTCGAGCGCCACGAACAGCGTCAGCAGGTCGTTGGCCGCCGGGAAGACCAGCATGCCGGCGACCGCGAAGAGCAGCAGCGGGAACACCTCGGTGGTGGTGAACCCGGCCTTGACCGCCTTCTTCTCGCTGTCGCTGCCCGGTACGGACGCGGCCTGCGCGGCGAACGAGTCGACCCGGTTGCCGTGCGCCTCCGGGTCGAGCCGGCGCTCGGCGAAGGTGAACAGGCCGACCAGGGCCGTCAGCAGGATCGTGCCCTGCAGGAACAGGGCCGGTCCGTCGACGGCGACGGCGCCCATCGCCGCGATGCCCGCCTTGGTCGTGCCGTAGCCGTCCGCGGCCAGCGCCACGACCGCGGCGAACGCGGCGACCAGCGCGACCACGGCGACGAACATCTGTGCGTAGTAGCGGGTCTTGCGCGGTACGAACGCCTCGACCAGCACCCCGACGACCGCCGCGCCGACGACGATCAGGGTGGGCGCGAGCTGCCCGTATTCGATCTTCGGCGCGTCGATCTTGGAGATCGGGTCGGCCGCCGTTGTCCACAGGCTGTGGACGGCTGTTGCGCTCACTTGGCCGCCTCCACCTCGGGCCGGGGGTCCTTCTTCTGTACGTCGGACATGGTGTGCTTCACCGCCGGGTTCACGACGTCCGTGACGGGCTTCGGGTAGACGCCCAGGAAGACCAGCAGCACGACCAGCGGCGTCACCACCGCGATCTCCCGCACCCGCAGGTCGGGCATGGCGGCGACCTCGGGCTTCACCGGGCCGGTCATCGTCCGCTGGTACAGGACGAGGGTGTACAGCGCGGCGAGGACGATGCCGAGGGTGGCGATGATGCCGATCACCGGGTAGCGGGTGAACGTGCCGACCAGGACCAGGAACTCACTGACGAAGGGGGCGAGCCCCGGCAGGGAGAGGGTCGCGAGCCCGCCGATCAGGAAGGTGCCGGCGAGCACCGGGGCGACCTTCTGCACTCCGCCGTAGTCGGCGATGAGCCGGGAGCCGCGCCGCGAGATCAGGAATCCGGCGATCAGCATCAGCACGGCGGTCGAGATGCCGTGGTTGACCATGTAGAGCGTCGCCCCGGACTGGCCCTGGCTGGTCATCGCGAAGATGCCCATGATGATGAAGCCGAAGTGCGAGATCGACGCGTACGCGATCAGCCGTTTGATGTCGCGCTGGCCGACCGCGAGCAGCGCGCCGTAGATGATGCTGACGACCGCCAGGACGAGGATCACCGGCGTCGCCCACTTGCTGGCCTCCGGGAACAGCCCGAGGCAGAAGCGGAGCATCGCGAAGGTGCCCACCTTGTCGACGACCGCCGTGATCAGCACGGCCACCGGGGCGGTGGACTCCTGCATGGCGTTGGGCAGCCAGGTGTGCAGCGGCCACAGCGGCGCCTTCACCGCGAAGGCGAAGAAGAAGCCGAGGAACAGCCAGCGCTCGGTGCTGGTCGCCATGTCCAGCGAGCCGTCGGCCCGGGCCTCGGCGATCTCGGTGAGCGAGAAGTTCCCGGCGACCACGTACAGCCCGATCACCGCGGCCAGCATGATCAGTCCGCCGGCCAGGTTGTAGAGGAGGAACTTCACCGCCGCGTACGACCGTTGCGTCGCCGCCGTCTCCTCGCCGTGCTCGTGGGCACGGTCCCCGAAGCCGCCGATGAGGAAGTACAGCGGGATCAGCATGGCTTCGAAGAAGATGTAGAAGAGGAAGACGTCGGTGGCCTCGAAGGAGAGGATCACCATCGCCTCGACGGCCAGGATCAGGGCGAAGAAGCCCTGCGTCGGCCGCCACCTCTTGTTCCCCGTCTCCAGCGGGTCGGCGTCGTGCCAGCCCGCGAGGACGATGAACGGGATCAGCAGGGCGGTCAGCGCGATCAGCGCCACCGCGATGCCGTCCACGCCCAGCTCGTACCGCACCCCGAAGTCCGGGATCCAGGCGTGGGACTCGGTGAGCTGGTAGCGGTCGCCGTCCGGGTCGAACCGCACCAGGACGACGATCGCCAGCACGAGCGTGGCGAGCGAGAACAGCAGGGCCAGCCACTTGGCGGCCGTGCGCTTCGCGGCCGGTACGGCGGCCGTGGCGATCGCCCCGATGGCCGGGAGCGCCGCCGTCGCTGTCAGCAGAGGAAAGGACATCGGTATCAGACCGCCCTCATCAGCAGGGTCGCGGCGACCAGGACCGCCGCGCCGCCGAACATCGAGACCGCGTAGGACCGCGCGAAGCCGTTCTGCAGCCTGCGCATCCGCCCGGACAGACCGCCCATGGAGGCCGCCGTGCCGTTGACGACCCCGTCGACCAGGGTGTGGTCGACGTACACCAGGGAGCGGGTGAGGTGCTCACCGCCGCGGACCAGGACCACGTGGTTGAAGTCGTCCTGGAGCAGGTCGCGCCGGGCGGCCCTGGTGAGCAGCGACCCGCGCGGGGCGACGGCCGGCACCGGACGGCGCCCGTACTGGGCCCAGGCGATCGCCACACCGATGACCATCACGGCCACCGTGGCGGCGGTCACCGTCAGGGCGCTGATCGGCGCGTGCCCGTGGTCGTGGCCGGTGACGGGCTCCAGCCAGTGCATGAAGCGGTCGCCGATGCTGAAGAAGGCACCGCCCGCGACCGACCCGACGGCCAGCACGATCATCGGGATCGTCATGACCTTCGGGGACTCGTGCGGGTGCGGAGGCTCGTACGCGCCCCGCGTCTCGGCGGCGGGCTCCACGTCCGGCTCGGCCGGGGACGGCGTCGGCGCGTTGCGCCACCGCTCCTCGCCGAAGAACGTCATCAGCATCACGCGCGTCATGTAGTACGCGGTGATGGCCGCGCCCAGCAGGGCGCAGGCGCCGAGGATCCAGCCCTCGGTGCCGCCCTTGGCGAACGCCGACTCGATGATCTTGTCCTTGGAGAAGAAGCCGGACAGGCCCGGGAAGCCGATGATGGCGAGGTAACCGAGGCCGAAGGTGACGAACGTGACCGGCATGTACTTGCGAAGGCCGCCGTAGCGGCGCATGTCGACCTCGTCGTTCATGCCGTGCATGACCGAACCCGCGCCGAGGAACAGCCCGGCCTTGAAGAAGCCGTGCGTCACCAGGTGCATGATCGCGAAGACGTAGCCGATGGGGCCGAGGCCCGCGGCGAGCACCATGTAGCCGATCTGCGACATGGTCGAGCCGGCCAGCGCCTTCTTGATGTCGTCCTTCGCACAACCGACGATCGCACCGAAGAGCAGCGTGACCGCGCCGACGATGGTGACGACCAGTTGCGCGTCCGGGGCGCCGTTGAAGACGGCGGCGGAGCGGACGATCAGGTACACGCCCGCCGTCACCATGGTCGCGGCGTGGATCAGGGCCGAGACGGGGGTCGGGCCCTCCATCGCGTCCCCGAGCCAGGACTGCAGCGGCACCTGGGCGGACTTGCCGCAGGCGGCGAGCAGCAGCATCAGCGCGATCGCGGTGAGCTTGCCCTCGCCGGCCTGTCCGGCGAGCCCGGGCTCCTCGAGGGTGCCGAGCACCGGCTCGAAGGCGAAGGTGCCGAACCACAGGAACATCAGCATGATCGCGATCGACAGACCCATGTCGCCGACGCGGTTGACCAGGAAGGCCTTCTTCGCCGCCGTGGCGGCGCTGGGCTTGTGCTGCCAGAAGCCGATCAGCAGGTAGGAGGCGAGACCGACGCCCTCCCAGCCGACGTACAGCAGCAGGTAGTTGTCGGCGAGGACGAGGATCAGCATCGCCGCGAGGAACAGGTTCAGGTAGCCGAAGAAGCGGCGGCGCCGCTCGTCGTGCTCCATGTACCCGACGGAGTACAGGTGGATCAGCGAGCCGACGCCGGTGATCAGCAGGACGAACGTCATCGACAGCTGGTCGAGCCGGAAGGCGACGTCGGCCTGGAAGCCCTCCACCGGGATCCAGCTGAACAGGTGCTGCGTGACGGTGCGTTCCTCGGCGCCCTTGCCCAGCAGGTCGGTGAACAGCACCAGGCCGAGTACGAAGGAGACGGCCGCGAGCAGCGTGCCGATCCAGTGGCCGACGGCGTCCAGCCGGCGTCCGCCGCACAGCAGGACCGCCGCTCCGAGCAGGGGCGCCGCCACCAGCAGCGCAATCAGGTTCTCCACGATTCAGCAGCCCCTCACAGCTTCATCAGGCTGGCGTCGTCGACCGAGGCCGAGTGGCGGGAACGGAACAGGGACACGATGATCGCCAGCCCGACCACGACCTCCGCGGCGGCGACGACCATCGTGAAGAACGCGATGATCTGGCCGTCGAGGTTGCCGTGCATCCGGGAGAAGGCGACGAACGCGAGGTTGCAGGCGTTGAGCATGAGCTCGACGCACATGAACACGACGATCGCGTTGCGCCTGATCAGTACGCCGGTGGCGCCGATCGTGAACAGCAGCGCGGCCAGGTACAGGTAGTTGACCGGGTTCACTTCGACGCCTCCTCGGCCCGCTTGAACGTCGGCGCGTCGATGGCGCGGCGCTCCAGACGCTCCTCCGCGCGCTGCTCCATCGCCCGCAGGTCGTTGATCGCCTCCTGCGACACGTCACGGATCTGGCCGCGCTCCCGCAGCGTCTTGCTGACGGTGAGGTCCGACGGGGTGCCGTCGGGCAGCAGGCCCGCGATGTCCACGGCGTTGTGCCGGGCGTACACACCCGGCGCCGGCAGCGGCGGCAGGTACTTGCCCTCGCGGACGCGCTGTTCGGCCAGCTCCCGCTGCGTCTTGGCGCGCTCGGTGCGCTCGCGGTGGGTGAGCACCATGGCGCCGACGGCGGCCGTGATGAGCAGGGCGCCGGTGATCTCGAAGGCGAAGACGTACTTGGTGAAGAGGAGGGCCGCGAGGCCCTCCACGTTGCCGCCCGCGTTCGCCTCGCCGATGCCGTTGAACTCGCTGAGCGAGGCGTTCCCGATCCCGCCGACCAGCAGGATGCCGAAGCCGAGCCCGCACAGCAGGGCCAGCCAGCGCTGGCCCTTGATGGTCTCCTTCAGGGAGTCCGCCGCGGTGACGCCGACGAGC
Organism: Streptomyces sp. AC558_RSS880; assembly: GCF_019049255.1. Classification (GTDB taxonomy): domain Bacteria; phylum Actinomycetota; class Actinomycetes; order Streptomycetales; family Streptomycetaceae; genus Streptomyces. The sequence goes on from NZ_JAGMUJ010000115.1 coordinate 47,787, forward strand.
ATCACCACGAACAGGAACAGCATCATGATCGCGCCGGTGTAGACGACGATCTGGACGACGCCCAGGAAGTAGGCGCCGTTGGCGAGGTAGAACACCGCCAGGATGATCATGGTGCCGGCGAGGCAGAGCGCGCTGTGCACGGCCCGCTTCATGAAGACGGTGCACAGGGCGCCGATCACGGCGACCGTGCCGAGGACCCAGAACTGGAAGGCCTCTCCGGTGGAGGTGCCGGCAGAGAGAGTCGCCGCGGCGGCGAGCTGCCCGGTCATCGCCCGATCACCTTCTCCGACGCCGGTTCCTCCGGGCCGAAGGTCGAGGCGGCCTCCTGCACGACCTCGCCCTTGGAGTGGGCGGTCTGCTGCTCCGTACCGGGTGCGGCCTCGGTCACCAGGCCCCGGTAGTAGTCCTGTTCGTCGGTGCCCGGGTACATGGCGTGCGGGGAGTCGACCATGCCCTCCTCCAGACCGGCGAGCAGCTGCTCCTTGGTGTAGATGAGGTTGGCGCGGCTGGAGTCCGCCAGCTCGAACTCGTTGGTCATCGTCAGCGCGCGCGTGGGGCACGCCTCGATGCACAGCCCGCACAGGATGCAGCGGGCGTAGTTGATCTGGTAGACGCGGCCGTACCGCTCGCCGGGCGAGTAGCGCTCCTCGTCGGTGTTGTCCGCGCCCTCGACGTAGATCGCGTCGGCGGGACAGGCCCAGGCGCACAGCTCGCAGCCGACGCACTTCTCCAGGCCGTCCGGATGGCGGTTGAGCTGGTGCCGTCCGTGGAAACGCGGAGCGGTGGTCTTCCGCTGCTCCGGGTACTGCTCGGTCAGCCGCTTCTTGAACATGGCCTTGAAGGTCACGCCGAAGCCGGCCACGGGGTTCAGGAAACCGGGCTCGGTCTCCTTGGGCTCCTCAGCCATCGGACGCCTCCTTTCCATCCGTGGGTCCGCCCAGAGATTCGTCACTCTGAGTATCGGGGGCACCACTGACAATCAGCTCCCGCTCCCGGCGCGAACGGCGTCGCGGCACCGGCGGCACCTCCTGTCCCGGCAGCGGCGGTACGGGGAATCCGCCGCCCATGGGGTCGAAGGCGGGCGGGCCCTCGACGGGCCGCCCCTCCTCCTTCCCCTTGCCGCGGAACAGGTCGGCGACGAAGGACAGCAGCAGGAGGGCGAGGACGGCACCGCCGATGTAGAGGGCGATGTCGGCGAAGTCGTAGTTCTCGTTCCGCAGCGCCCGCACGGTGGCGACGAGCATCAGCCACACCAGGGAGACCGGGATGAGGACCTTCCAGCCGAGCTTCATCAGCTGGTCGTAGCGCACGCGCGGGAGCGTGCCGCGCAGCCAGACGAAGCCGAACAGCAGGGTCAGCAGCTTGCCGGTGAACCAGAGCATCGGCCACCAGCCGTGGTTCGCGCCCTCCCAGAACGTGCTGATGGGCCACGGGGCCCGCCAGCCGCCCAGGAAGAGGGTCACGGCGACGGCCGAGACGGTCACCATGTTGATGTACTCGGCGAGCATGAACATCGCGAACTTGATGGACGAGTACTCGGTGTTGAAGCCGCCGACCAGGTCGCCCTCGGACTCCGGCATGTCGAAGGGGGCGCGGTTGGTCTCGCCGACCATCGTCACGATGTAGATGAGGAAGGAGACCGGCAGCAGCAGGACGTACCAGCGGTCGGTCTGCGCCTCGACGATCGTCGACGTCGACATCGACCCCGAGTACAGGAACACGGAGGCGAACGCCGCGCCCATGGCGATCTCGTACGAGATCATCTGCGCGCAGGAGCGCAGGCCGCCGAGGAGCGGATAGGTGGAGCCGGAGCTCCAGCCCGCCAGGACGATGCCGTAGATGCCGACCGAGGCGACCGCGAGGATGTACAGCATCGCGATCGGCAGGTCGGTCAGCTGCATGGTGGTGCGCTGGCCGAAGACCGAGATCTCGTTTCCGGCCGGGCCGAAGGGGATCACCGCGAACGCCATGAAGGCCGGGACGGCCGCGACGATCGGCGCGAGGATGTAGACGGCCTTGTCCGCGCGTTTGACGACGACGTCTTCCTTGAGCATCAGCTTCACGCCGTCGGCGAGCGACTGGAGCATGCCCCAGGGGCCGTGCCGGTTGGGGCCGATGCGCAGCTGCATCCAGGCGACGACCTTGCGCTCCATGACGATGGAGATCAGCACGGTCACCATCAGGAAGGCGAAGCAGAACACCGCCTTGAGGGCGATCAGCCACCAGGGATCGCGGCCGAACATCGAGAGGTCTTCAGCGGCGAGGTACGGGCTCATGCCTCCACCTCCTCGGGGGCCTCGTCGGCGAGGGTCGCCGGGCCGATACGGACGAGTGAGCCGGGCAGGGCCCCGGTGCCGGAGGCGACGCCGCCGCCGACGGAGTTCAGCGGGAGCCACACCACGCGGTCGGGCATCTCGGTGACGGCCAGGGGCAGCTCGACCGTTCCCTCGGTGCCGGTCACCGCGAGCAGGTCGCCGTCCTTGACGCCGGCCTCGGCGGCCGTGGCGGCCGACACGCGCGCGCGGGCGGCGTGCCGGGTGCCGGCGAGCGCCTCGTCGCCCCGCTGCAGGACGCCCTCGTCGAGCAGCAGCCGGTGCCCGGCGAGCACCGCCTCCCCGGCGGCCGGCCGGGGCAGCGCGCCCGCGGTCTCCAGCGGGTCGGTGGCCCGGGGGCCGTCCCAGGTGCCGAGCCGGTCGAGCTCCGCGCGGATCGTGCGCAGGTCCGGCAGTCCCAGGTGGACGTCCATGGCGTCGGCCAGCATCTGCAGCACGCGCGCGTCGGTGGGCGCGAGCCGCCGGGTCATCTGGTCGGGCTTGAGTGCCGCCTCGAACATGCGGACCCTGCCTTCCCAGTTGAGGAAGGTGCCGGCCTTCTCCGCGACCGCGGCGACGGGCAGGACGACGTCGGCGAGTGCGGTGACCTCGCTGGGCCGCAGCTCCAGCGACACCACGAACCCGGCCTCGGCGAGCGCGGCACGCGCGCGTGCCGGGTCGGGCAGGTCGGCGACCTCCACGCCCGCGACCAGCAGCGCCTGGAGCTCACCGCGTGCCGCCGCCTCGACGATCTGTCCGGTGTCGCGGCCGTAGCGGTGGGGCAGTTCCGCCACACCCCACAGGGCGGCGACCTCCTCACGTGCGCGCGGGTCGGTCGACGGGCGGCCGCCGGGCAGCAGCGCCGGCAGCGCGCCCGCCTCCACGGCGCCGCGCTCCCCGGCCCGGCGCGGAATCCACACCAGCCGCGCGCCGGTGGCGGCGGCGAACCGGACGGCCGCGGTCAGGCCGCCCCGTACGGCCGCCAGCCGTTCGCCGACGGCGATGACCGCGCCCTCGCCCCGCATCGCCTCGGCGGCCTTGGCCCCGTCGCCCTCCAGGCCGACGCCGCTCGACAGGGCGTCCAGCCACTCGGTCTCGGTCCCGGGAGCCGCCGGCAGCAGCGTGCCGCCGGCCTTCTCGAGCCCGCGCGTGGCGTACGTGGCCAGGGCGAAGGTCTTCTGTCCGTGCTTCCGCCAGGCCTTGCGCAGCCGCAGGAAGACGCCGGGCGCCTCCTCCTCGGACTCGAACCCGACCAGCAGGACCGCGGGCGCCTTCTCCAGCGAGGTGTACGTGACCCCCGTACGGTCGAGGTCGCGGCCCCGCCCCGCGACCCGCGCGGCGAGGAAGTCGGCCTCCTCGGCGCTGTGCACGCGCGCGCGGAAGTCGATGTCGTTGGTGGCGAGCGCCACCCGCGCGAACTTGCTGTACGCGTAGGCGTCCTCGACGGTGAGCCGGCCGCCGGTCAGGACACCGGTGCGACCGCGCGAGGCCAGCAGGCCCTGCGCCGCGATCTGCAGCGCGTCCGGCCAGGACGCCGGCTCCAGCTCGCCCTCCGGGTTGCGCACCAGCGGCGTGTCGAGGCGGTCCCGCAGCTGCGCGTACCGGAACGCGAAGCGTCCCTTGTCGCAGATCCACTCCTCGTTGACCTCGGGGTCGTGCGCGGCGAGCCGCCGCATGACCTTGCCGCGCCGGTGGTCGGTGCGGGTGGCGCAGCCGCCGGAGCAGTGCTCGCACACCGACGGCGACGAGATCAGGTCGAAGGGGCGGGAGCGGAACCGGTACGCCGCCGAGGTGAGCGCGCCGACCGGGCAGATCTGGATGGTGTTGCCGGAGAAGTACGACTCGAAGGGGTCGCCCTCGCCGGTGCCGACCTGCTGGAGCGCGCCCCGCTCGATCAGCTCGATCATCGGGTCGCCCGCGACCTGGTTGGAGAACCGGGTGCAGCGGGCGCACAGCACGCACCGCTCACGGTCGAGCAGCACCTGCGTGGAGATCGGGACGGGCTTCTCGTAGGTGCGCTTCCTGCCCTCGAAGCGGGACTCGGCGTTGCCGTGCGACATCGCCTGGTTCTGCAGCGGGCACTCGCCGCCCTTGTCGCAGACCGGGCAGTCCAGCGGGTGGTTGATGAGCAGCAGCTCCATCACACCCTTCTGGGCCTTCTCCGCGACCGGCGAGGAGAGCTGGGTCTTCACCACCATCCCGTCGGTGCAGGTGATGGTGCAGGACGCCATGGGCTTGCGCTGGCCCTCGACCTCGACGATGCACTGGCGGCAGGCGCCCGCCGGGTCGAGGAGCGGGTGGTCGCAGAACCGGGGGATCTCGATGCCGAGCTGCTCGGCGGCCCGGATGACCAGGGTGCCCTTGGGCACGCTGATCTCGGCGCCGTCGATGGTCAGCGTCACGAGGTCCTCGGGCGGGACCGCCGCCTCTCCGCCTCCGGAGGGAGCGCTGGTGGTCACAGTCATGCGTTCACCTCCGTACGGTGGTCGGCCCAGGCCGTCGACCTGGCCGGGTCGAAGGGGCAGCCCCGGCCCGTGATGTGCTGCTCGTACTCCTCGCGGAAGTACTTGAGCGAGGAGAAGATCGGCGAGGCGGCGCCGTCGCCGAGGGCGCAGAAGGACTTGCCGTTGATGTTGTCGGCGATGTCGTTCAGCTTGTCGAGGTCGGCCATCCGCCCCTTGCCGGCCTCGATGTCCCGCATCAGCTGGACCAGCCAGTACGTCCCCTCGCGGCAGGGCGTGCACTTGCCGCAGGACTCGTGGGCGTAGAACTCGGTCCAGCGGGTGACGGCGCGGACCACACAGGTCGTCTCGTCGAAGCACTGCAGGGCCTTCGTGCCGAGCATGGAACCCGCGGCGCCCACTCCTTCGTAATCAAGAGGGACGTCGAGGTGCTCGTCGGTGAACATCGGCGTCGAGGAGCCGCCCGGCGTCCAGAACTTCAGCCGGTGGCCCGGCCGCATCCCGCCGCTCATCTCCAGCAGCTGGCGCAGCGTGATGCCGAGGGGCGCCTCGTACTGTCCGGGGTTGGCGACGTGGCCGCTGAGGGAATAGAGCGTGAAGCCGGGTGACTTCTCGCTTCCCATCGAGCGGAACCATTCCTTGCCCCGGTTCATGATGGCGGGAACCGACGCGATCGACTCGACGTTATTCACCACAGTCGGGCACGCGTAGAGGCCCGCGACGGCAGGAAAGGGGGGACGGAGCCGCGGTTGACCCCGGCGGCCTTCGAGCGAGTCGAGCAGTGCGGTCTCCTCACCGCAGATGTACGCGCCCGCGCCCGCGTGCACGGTGAGTTCGAGGTCGAGTCCACTGCCCAGGATGTCCTCGCCGAGGAAGCCGGCCGCGTAGGCCTCGCGCACGGCCTCGTGCAACCGCCGCAGAACGGGGACGACTTCACCACGCAGATAGATGAAGGCATGAGACGACCTGATGGCATAGCAGGCGATGACGATGCCCTCGATGAGGCTGTGCGGGTTCGCGAAGAGGAGCGGAATGTCCTTGCACGTTCCGGGCTCCGACTCGTCGGCGTTGACAACTAGATAGTGGGGTTTTCCGTCCCCCTGGGGAATGAACTGCCACTTCATTCCCGTCGGGAAGCCGGCGCCGCCGCGCCCGCGCAGACCGGACTCCTTGACGTACGCGATGACGTCGTCCGGCGACATGGCGAGCGCCTTGCGAAGCCCCTCGTACCCCTCGTGCCTCTTGTAGACGTCCAGCGTCCAGGACTCGTCCTCGTCCCAGAAGGCCGACAGCACGGGTGCGAGCAGCTTCTCCGGGCTCATGTCCTTGAGTTCGGGTGCCAAGGTCATCACTCCCCCTCCTCGGCGACGGGACCCGCCGGGTGGGCTGGGTCGGAGGCCGATGTGTCCTGCGGCGCGTCGTGCGAGCTGAGGTGCTCCGTCGGTGACGGCTCGTGCGGCGGGGTGTCCAGGGGCGCCCCGCCGCGCGGGTGCACCACACGCGCGGGTGCGGCCTCCCCCTTGGCCAGCTTCAGACCGATCAGGGAGGCGGGGCCCGCGCTCCCGGTGGCCTCGACCGCTCCCTCGCGCGCGTCGGGGAAGCCGGCCAGGATGCGGGCGGTCTCCTTGAACGTGCACAGGGGCGCCCCGCGGGTGGGCGCGACCGGGCGGCCGGCGCGCAGGTCGTCGACCATGCGCTTGGCGCTCTCGGGGGTCTGGTTGTCGAAGAACTCCCAGTTCACCATCACCACGGGCGCGAAGTCGCAGGCCGCGTTGCACTCGATGTGCTCCAGGGTGACCTTGCCGTCGCCGGTGGTCTCACCGTTGCCGACGCCCAGGTGCTCCTGGAGCTCCTCGAAGATCGCGTCGCCGCCCATGACGGCGCACAGGGTGTTGGTGCACACCCCGACCTGGTAGTCACCGCTCGGCTTGCGCCGGTACATGGTGTAGAAGGTGGCGACCGCGGTCACCTCGGCCGTGGTGAGGCCGAGCACGTCCGCGCAGAACCGCATCCCGGTGCGCGTGACGTGGCCCTCCTCCGACTGCACCAGGTGCAGCAGGGGAAGGAGGGCGGACCGGGAGTCCGGGTAGCGGGCGATGACCTCGCGCGCGTCGGCCTCCAGCCGGGCCCGGACGTCGTCCGGGTAAGCGGGCGCGGGCAGTTCGGGCATGCCCAGGCTGACGCCCCGCTCGGACCGCTCCGAAGAAGAGGTGGTCACCGGTCGACGCCTCCCATCACGGGGTCGATGGACGCGACGGCGACGATGACGTCGGCGACCTGGCCGCCCTCGCACATCGCCGCCATGGCCTGCAGGTTGGTGAAGGACGGGTCGCGGAAGTGGACCCGGTGGGGGCGGGTGCCGCCGTCGGAGACGACGTGCACCCCGAGCTCGCCCTTGGGTGACTCGACCGCCACGTACGTCTGCCCGGGCGGGACGCGGAAGCCCTCGGTGACCAGCTTGAAGTGGTGGATCAGGGCCTCCATGGAGGTGCCCATGATCTTCTTGATGTGGTCGAGGGAGTTGCCCAGTCCGTCCGGTCCCAGGGCGAGCTGGGCGGGCCAGGCGATCTTCTTGTCGGCGACCATGACCGGTCCGGGCTGGAGCCGGTCCAGGCACTGCTCGACGATGCGCAGCGACTGGCGCATCTCCTCCAGCCGGATCAGGAAGCGGCCGTAGGCGTCGCAGGTGTCGGCGGTCGGGATCTCGAAGTCGTAGGTCTCGTATCCGCAGTACGGCTGTGTCTTGCGCAGGTCGTGCGGGAGGCCGGTGGAGCGCAGGATCGGGCCGGTGGCGCCCAGGGCCATGCAGCCGGCCAGGTCGAGGTAGCCGACGTTCTGCATGCGGGCCTTGAAGATGGGGTTCCCGGTGGCGAGCTTGTCGTACTCCGGGAGGTTCTTCCGCATCTTCTTCACGAACTCGCGGATCTGGTCCACCGCGCCGGGCGGCAGGTCCTGGGCGAGTCCGCCGGGGCGGATGTACGCGTGGTTCATCCGCAGGCCGGTGATGAGCTCGTAGATGTCGAGAATGAGTTCACGATCACGGAATCCGTAGATCATGATCGTGGTGGCGCCGAGCTCCATGCCGCCGGTGGCGATGGCCACCAGGTGGGAGGAGAGCCGGTTCAGCTCCATCAGGAGCACCCTGATGACCGAGGCCCGGTCGGGCACCTGGTCCTCGATGCCGAGGAGCTTCTCGACCGCGAGACAGTACGCCGTCTCGTTGTAGAACGACGTCAGGTAGTCCATGCGCGTCACGAACGTGGTGCCCTGGGTCCACGTGCGGTACTCGAGGTTCTTCTCGATGCCGGTGTGGAGGTAGCCGATGCCGCAGCGGGCCTCGGTGACCGTCTCGCCGTCGATCTCCAGGATCAGGCGGAGCACTCCGTGGGTGGACGGGTGCTGCGGACCCATGTTGACGACGATGCGCTCGTCGTCGGCGCGGGCCGCGGTCTCGACGACCTCGTCCCAGTCTCCGCCGGTGACCGTGTATACGGTGCCTTCGGTGGTCTCCCTAGGGGAGGCCATCGAAGAGGTGGTCCCGAAGGGACTCGATGAGGGGTGGTGGCCGGGCGACGGGTTGGGAGTGCTCATGAGTACGACCTCCGCTGGTCCGGAGCCGGGATCTGGGCGCCCTTGTACTCGACGGGGATGCCGCCGAGGGGATAGTCCTTGCGCTGCGGATGGCCCGGCCAGTCGTCCGGCATCATGATCCGCGTCAGGGCCGGGTGACCGTCGAAGACGATGCCGAAGAAGTCGTACGTCTCGCGCTCGTGCCAGTCGTTCGTCGGATAGACCGAGAACAGCGACGGGATGTGCGGGTCGCTGTCGGGGGCGCTGACTTCCAGGCGGATCAGCCGGTTGTGGGTGATCGAGCGCAGGTGGTAGACGGCGTGCAGCTCGCGGCCCTTGTCGTTCGGGTAGTGCACGCCGCTGACTCCGGTGCACAGCTCGAAGCGCAGGGCGGGGTCGTCGCGCAGGGTGCGGGCGACCCGGACCAGGTGCTCGCGCTCGATGTGGAAGGTGAGTTCGCCGCGGTCGACGACCGTCTTCTCGATGGCGTTCTCCGGGAGCAGGTCCTGCTCCTCCAGGGCTCCCTCCAGCTCGTCGGCGACCTCGTCGAACCATCCGCCGTAGGGGCGGGACGCCGGTCCCGGGAGCCGGACCGAGCGGACCAGTCCGCCGTAGCCGGAGGTGTCGCCGCCGTTGTTGGCGCCGAACATGCCGCGCTGGACGCGGATCTCCTCGCCGCCCTGGCCTCGCTGGCCGGGGAGGTTCTCGGCGGACAGGTCCTTCTCGGGGTTGACCCCGTTCGACCCGTTCACGCCGTTCGCGTCACTCATCGCAGCAGCCCCTTCATCTCGATCGTGGGCAGGGCCTTGAGCGCCGCCTCCTCCGCCTCGCGGGCCGCCTCCTCGGCGTTCACGCCGAGCTTGGAGCTCTGGATCTTCTGGTGGAGCTTGAGGATGGCGTCCATCAGCATCTCGGGGCGGGGCGGGCAGCCGGGGAGGTAGATGTCGACCGGGACGATGTGGTCGACGCCCTGCACGATCGCGTAGTTGTTGAACATGCCGCCCGAGGAGGCGCAGACCCCCATGGAGATCACCCACTTGGGGTTCGGCATCTGGTCGTAGACCTGCCGCAGCACCGGCGCCATCTTCTGGCTGACCCGCCCGGCGACGATCATGAGGTCCGCCTGCCGCGGTGAGCCGCGGAAGACCTCCATGCCGAAGCGCGCCAGGTCGTAGCGGCCGGCGCCGGTGGTCATCATCTCGATGGCACAGCAGGCGAGGCCGAACGTGGCGGGGAAGACGGACGACTTGCGCACCCAGCCCGCGGCCTGCTCGACGGTGGTCAGCAGGAATCCGCTCGGCAGCTTTTCTTCGAGTCCCATGGCTAAAGGCCCCTCAGTCCCATTCCAGGCCGCCGCGCCGCCATACGTACGCGTACGCGACGAAGACGGTGAGCACGAAGAGCAGCATCTCCACGAGCCCGAAAATCCCCAGGGCGTCGAAGGTGACGGCCCAGGGGTAGAGGAAGACGATCTCGATATCGAAAATGATGAAGAGCATCGCCGTCAGGTAGTACTTGATGGGGAAGCGCCCGCCGCCGGCCGGCGTGGGGGTCGGTTCGATACCGCACTCGTAGGCCTCGAGCTTGGCGCGGTTGTACCGCTTCGGACCGATCAGCGTGGCCATGACCACGGAGAAGATCGCAAAGCCTGCCCCGAGGGCTCCCAGTACGAGGATGGGCGCATACGCGTTCACCGCTCCTCGCTCCTCTCAGTCGGCACTGACTGTGGCGGTTGTGCGTCGGGCCGATCCGGCCTCAACAGCCCCACGAACCACGCCCGCCCCGGCGAAGATCGAGAACATGTGAAGCAGGTCACAAGCCCAACCGCTCCGCATCTTATGCCCGTGGGTCTGTGATCTGCGACACGGGGTATTGCACAAGCTTTGTGATCTCCACCACCTGACGAACGATCATGAAGTCGGATGAGCGGTGACCTTCACACGCCAAGCATCCACGCGATCACCAAACGTGACATTTTGCCTCGTCAGTGCAGCTCAAGGAGGCCGTCTCCATATCAAGAAGCTTCCCGCGCATGCAAATTGGTGCTGGACCCGATCTCTTGATAGAGGAGCGTTCACACGTCAGAGGGGGTCGGGAACGGGATGTGGACGTGTGCACGCGTTCACGAAGTCCCGGTGCCGCGCTCCGGCCACCGCCCCGGCCACCACTCCGACCGCCACCCCGGCCGCCGCTCCCGCCGTCGCCCCGGCCGTCGCTCCCGCCACCGCTCCAGTCGTTGATCGAGTCGTTGATCCAGTCGTTGATCCAGTCGCTGATCCAGTCGCTGATCCAGTCATTGATCCAGTCGTCGACCCCCGCATCGATCCCGGCGGCCGGCCGGAGTGCGACCGGAGCTCCCGGACGCGACGGCGCGGGCAATCGTTCCGTGACCTCCGCCACATTCATGAGAGGCGCATGAGAGGAGGGATTGGCCAACCAGTCCAACCAGTGGTAAGTGCGGGGCAATTCGGACGTAACGATGAAAGTACGTGATCACGGGCCGATCACGGGCGCCCGCAATGTCCGTTAGGGCGTCAATAAAAAGCGACACGCCCGGGATTCGGAGCCCCGGTTGAACAACTGTGGCGCAGCACACGTTTCTTGAAGATATGAAGCAGCGCCTGGTACCGGTTGTTCCCATGTCCCACACCGCTCACATACGCAGCCACCGGAAACCCCGCCGTACCGCGTCGTCCGCGATCGCGATGCGGGCCGGCGTTGCCGGTGGCGTCCTCAGCACCCTGGCAGTGGCCGGGGCGTCGGGTTCGGCGAACGCTGCCGAGCCGGTGACGCAGACCCTCGAGCTGCCCACCCTGACGGCGGACCTGGCCGCTCAGGTCGCCCAGTCCGCGGACGCCACCCAGCAGGCCGCCGCGAACTACCAGCTGCAGGCCGAGCGTGACGCGGCCGCGGAGAAGGCCGCCAAGGAGGCCAAGGCCGACCTCGCCGTGGCCAAGAAGAAGGCCGAGGCGAAGAAGAAGGCCGCCGAGGCGGCCCGCACGGCCGCCGCCGAGCGCGCCGCCCGCGACGCCGAGCGCACCACCCTCACCACCACCGCCGCCGCCACCGCCACGACCGCCTCCGCGCCCGCCAGCGGCAGCGTCGCGACGGTCATCGCCTTCCTCAAGGCGCAGGTGGGCGACGCCTACGTCATGGGCGCCTCGGGCCCCAACGCCTGGGACTGCTCCAGCCTGGTCCAGGCCGCGTTCAAGCAGGTCGGCGTCGACCTGCCGCGCGTCTCGCAGGACCAGTCGATGACCGGCACCGACATCCCGCTGTCCCAGATCCAGGTCGGCGACATCCTCTACTGGGGCGGCAAGGGTTCCGCGTACCACGTGGGTGTCTACATCGGCGGCGGTCAGTACCTGGACGCCGCCAACTCCGCCAAGGGCGTCGTCATCCAGGACCTTTCCGGCTACCCCGCGTCGGGTGCCGTGCGCGTGCTCTGAGCCGCGCCCCGTCATGGGCCGGAGGGCCGCTGCCGCTCGGGGGCAGCGGCCCTCCGGTGCGTCCGCACACCGAGCCAAGATCGCCCGATTGCCCGAATTATCCCACCGTTCGGGCGGGTTGACGGCCCCGGTACGCACCGGTCGAACGCCGTACAGCCCCGTGGCGGCCCCTCACGGCGCCCCGGCGCGGACGCCGATGGCCGGAGTCCGTCCTCCGGACCCCGGCCGTCCACAGCGCCGCTCACGGCTTCGCGTCGCGCGGGCGCTCACTCACGCCTCTCGGACGACGGCCCCGCCCGTCCGCCGCGCGCGGCGACGCGGCAGCACGGTCACGCCTTCGGCGCCACCTTGCTCAGGCCGTTGATGATGCGGTCCATCGCGTCGCCGCCCGTCGGGTCCGTCAGGTTGGCGAGCAGCTTCAGGGTGAACCTCATCAGCATCGGGTGCGTCAGTCCGCGCTGGGCGGCGATCTGCATGATCTTCGGGTTGCCGATGAGCTTCACGAAGGCCCGGCCGAGCGTGTAGTAGCCGCCGTAGGTGTCCTTCAGTACCCGCGGATAGCGCTGGAGCGCGATCTCCCGCTGGGCCGGGGTGGCCCGCGCGTGGGCCTGGACGATCACGTCGGCGGCGATCTGCCCGGACTCCATGGCGTAGGCGATGCCCTCGCCGTTGAAGGGGTTCACCAGACCGCCCGCGTCGCCGACCAGCAGCAGGCCGCGCGTGTAGTGCGGCTGGCGGTTGAAGGCCATGGGGAGCGCGGCGCCGCGGATCGGGCCGGTCATGTTGTCCGGGGTGTAGCCCCAGTCCTCCGGCATGGACGCGCACCAGGCCTTGAGGACCTCGCGCCAGTCCAGCTCCTTGAAGGCCTCCGAGGTGTTGAGCACGCCGAGGCCGACGTTGCTCGTCCCGTCGCCCATGCCGAAGATCCAGCCGTAGCCGGGCAGCAGACGGTCCTGCGGGCCGCGGCGGTCCCACAGCTCCAGCCAGGACTCCAGGTAGTCGTCGTCGTGGCGGGGCGAGGTGAAGTACGTACGGACCGCGACGCCCATCGGGCGGTCCTCGCGGCGGTGCAGGCCCATCGCCAGGGACAGTCGGGTGGAGTTGCCGTCGGCGGCCACGACCAGCGGGGCGTGGAAGGTGACCTCCTGCTTGTCCTCGCCGAGCTTGGCCTTCACACCGGTGATGCGCCCGGTGCGGTCGTCGACGATCGGCGCGCTCACGTTGCAGCGCTCGTACAGCCGGGCGCCCGCCTTCTGGGCCTGCCGGGCGAGCTGCTCGTCGAAGTCGTCGCGCTTGCGGACCAGTCCGTAGTCGGGGAAGGAGGCGAGATCCGGCCAGTCCAGCTGGAGGCGGACACCGCCGCCGATGATGCGCAGGCCCTTGTTGCGCAGCCAGCCGGCCTCCTCGGAGATGTCGATGCCCATCGACACCAGCTGCTTCACGGCGCGCGGGGTGAGGCCGTCGCCGCACACCTTCTCCCGCGGGAACTCGGTCTTCTCCAGCAGGAGCACGTCGAGTCCGGACCGGGCCAGGTGGTAGGCGGTGGTGGAGCCGGCTGGCCCCGCGCCCACGACGATCACATCGGCGGTGTTGTCGGAGAGGGGCTCGGTCACGGCGGGATCTCCCCAAGTTCGAAATCTGCGTGCCGACCGGCACTGGACACGGGCAGTCTATTCAGCACGATTGATCACCCGGCTGAAGGGCTGCCCCGTGAACCGAGCTCTCCCCGCTGTACGGTTGCGCGTCCCCACCCACGAGGACGCCTTCGCCTGGCACCGGATCTTCGACGATCCGGAGGTCATGGAGTTCCACGGAGGCACGTCGGCGGAGCTGTCGGTCTACGAGGAGCTCACCGCCCGCCAGCGCCGCCACGACGCCCAGCTCGGCTTCTGCCTGTGGAGCATGCTCGACGAGTCCGGCCGGGTCATCGGCTTCACCGGTGCCCAGCCGTGGGAGCGCGACTGGGGCCCCACGGGCGAGATCGAGATCGGCTGGCGGCTCGCGCGGGAGCACTGGGGCAAGGGGTACGTCACCGCGGCGGCCCGGCAGACGCTGGAGCGGGTGACGGCGGCGGGCCTGAAGGGCGTGGTGGCGATGGTGGACGCCCGCAACGCCCGCTCGATAGCGGTGACCCGGCGGCTCGGGATGCGCCTCGCCGAGACGTTCACGCTCCCGCACGACCCGCGGGAGGCCCACTGCTACCGGCTGGACCTGCGACCCCGAGACCCGCTCGTCACTCAGGGTGATCAATTGTCACGGAAAGCCACGTAAAGCTTCCGGCGGGCCGGCACCGGGTCTACTCTGCCGGTACCGCTTGGGGGGTGACGTCCGTGCGTAGGACACCCAGGACACCGACACCCGAAGTGCGCGTGCCGCGCCTGGTCGGACTGATGGCCGTGGACGCGCGCGAGTCGGCCCGGGCACGGGGCCTGTCCGTCGACGCCCCGGACCGGCCGGACTTCCAGCGCGCCGTCGTCGACTACGTCGTACGCCAGTATCCGCAGCCCGGCACGGAGGTGCCGCGGGACTCCGTGGTCCACGTGTGGTTCGACTTCGGCGAGGGCGAGGGCGGCGGCGGAGTGCGCGAGCCGCGCGGGCCGGTGCCGCCCGCGGGCGGGCTCCAGCGGGAACTGGAGGAGCCCGCCCTCCCCCGCGCGGTGGTGCTCAGCTCTCCTTGAACCCCCGGTGCAGCGCCACCACTCCGCCCGTGAGGTCGCGCCACGCCACCTTCGACCAGCCGGCGCCCTGCAGCCGTCCGGCCAGCGCGGGCTGGTCGGGCCAGTCGCGGATGGACTCGGCGAGATAGACGTACGCGTCCGGGTTGGACGACACCGTCCGGGCGACCGGCGGCAGCGCGCGCATCAGGTACTCGGTGTAGACGGTGCGGAACGGCGCCCACGTCGGATGCGAGAACTCGCAGATGACGATCCGCCCGCCGGGCCGGGTCACCCGGTGCATCTCGCGCAGGGCCGCGTCCGTGTCCTGCACGTTGCGCAGCCCGAAGGAGATGGTGACGGCGTCGAAGACGTCGTTCTTGAAGGGCAGCCGGGTCGCGTCGCCGGCCGTGTACGGGAGCCAGGCGTTGTTCCGCTTGCCGACCCGGAGCATGCCCTGGGAGAAGTCGCAGGGCACGACGTAGGCGCCGGCGCGGGCGAAGGGCATCGACGAGGTGCCCGTGCCGGCCGCCAGGTCCAGGATCTTCTGCGCGGGCCGGGCGTCGACGGCCTTCGCGACCTCCTTGCGCCATCGCCGGTCCTGGCCGAGGGACAGCACGTCGTTCGTCAGGTCGTATCGTTCCGCGACGTCGTCGAACATCGAGGCGACTTCGTGCGGCTGCTTGTCCAGGGATGCGCGGGTCACGCGCCCATTCTTGCAGCCCGCCCACCGGGCAGGAGCGTCGGCTTCCGGCGCGCGGCGACGTCCTCGACCCAGCCGCACGCGAGGACGAAGCCGCCGATCAGGACCCAGCCGACGCCGAACAGGAACCACTGGCTCTCCAGCGGCAGGTGCGCCTCGAACGCGGGCACCTCCCAGAACCGGTCGATCAGCGGCACGGCCAGGATCAGCGCCAGTTCGTGCCAGAGGTAGATCGTCACGGCGCGCGCGTTGAACACGGCGACCAGCCGGGAACGGGACGGTCCCGCGAGGCCCGCGTACTCCTTGGCGTACATCAGCAGCGTCACGAATCCGGCCGACCAGAAGGCCTGCGCGAGCGGGTTGTCGTCCAGGTCGTAGGTGCCGCCGTACGCGGACCGGTGGGCGAGGGCGTACCAGCCGCCGTAGGCGAGTGCGGCGAGCGACGCCACGGTGACGACGAGGGGGCGCAGCCGCCCGAGCACCCCTTCGTGGTGGGCGAAGCCGAGGAGCCAGCAGAACAGGAACGTCGCGAGGTCGGTGAGGGCGCTGCCGAGCCGGCCCTCCGGCGGCTGCCACACGTACGTGAGGGCGACGACCGGGACGAGCGACAGCGCCAGCACCACGACCGGGGACAGCCGGAACACCCGCAGCAGCAGCGGGGAGAGCAGCACGAACCACAGGTACGTCCGCAGGTACCAGACGACGTCCCAGGCCTGCTCGGCCCAGGCGCTGCCCGGCGGATCGCCGAGCGGAACGATCCAGTACACGATCTGCCACCCCGGCATCCAGCCGTGCACCAGCATCGCGGTGACCACGAAGAAGCCCCAGAACCAGAACGGCGGCAGCAGACGGCGGACCCGGCTCCGGATCACCGTGAGCGCGGGGCGCCGCAGCGACCTGGCCATCAGGGTGCCGGCCAGCCCGAACATCACCCCCATCGACGGGAAGACCAGGCCCGCCCAGGCCCAGCCGAAGGTGTGGTACGCGACCACCCGGACGAGGGCCACCGCGCGCAGGAGGTCGAAGTACCCGTCGCGGCCCGGCGGGGACGACGGGGACGGCGGGCCCGCCTGGGCCACCGGTTCCGGGCGTCCGGCCCGTCCGGACCGTGCGGGCCCCTTGCGGTGCGCCCCCATCAGCCGCCCGTCCCCGTCGGCATCCCGACCTCGCCCGTCCGCTTCAGCTTCTGCCAGCGCAGCCGGCCGCCGGTCAGGGCGGTGACACAGGAATGGATGAGGACGAGGTACATCATCTGCCGGTACGCGAGCTGCTGCAGCGGCATCATCAGCAGGTACCGGTACTTCTCCCGGTCGAGCCGGAAGGCGTACGCGGCGCACACCAGCTGCACGCCCAGGACGGCGCACCAGGCCAGCAGGGCGGCCTGGAAGTCGACGAAGAGCATCGAGTACACGGTGAACACGTCGATGAGCGGCGCGAACACCGGTGTGACGACCTGGAAGAGCACCACCAGCGGCATACCGACCCGCCCGAAGCGCCCCGAGGGCCCCTTGTCCGTCAGGGACCTGCGGTGCTTCCACAGCGCCTGCATGGTGCCGTACGACCAGCGGTAGCGCTGCGACCACAGCTGCCGCAGCGACCGGGGGGCCTCGGTCCACGCGCGCGCGTGCTCCTCGTAGACGACCCGCCATCCCGCGCGGTGCAGCGCGATGGTGATGTCGGTGTCCTCGGCGAGGGTGTCCTCGCTCATCCCGCCCGCCTGGAGCACGGCCTCGCGACGGAACGCGCCGATCGCGCCGGGGATGGTCGGCATGCAGCGCAGCAGGTCGTACATGCGCCGGTCGAGGTTGAAGCCCATCACGTACTCGATGTGCTGCCAGGCGCCGATGAGCGTGGAGCGGTTGCCGACCTTGGCGTTGCCCGCGACGGCGCCCACCGACGGGTCGGCGAAGGGCTGCACCAGGCGGCCCACGGTGTCCGGTTCGAAGACGGTGTCGCCGTCCATCATCACGACGATGTCGTGCCGGGCGTTGCGGATGCCGTTGTTCAGGGCGGCCGGCTTGCCCGCGTTGGCCTGCCTGATCACCCGCACGTTCGGCAGGCCGAGCGCTTCGGCGAGCTCCGCCGTACCGTCCGTGGAGCCGTCGTCGACGACGACGATCTCGATCGGGTGGGTGCTCCCGGCCAGTGACCGCAGGGTGTTCTCGATGCACTCCTTCTCGTTGTACGCCGGGACGATCACGCTGACCGGCCGGGTGACGGGCGGCCCCCAGCTGAAGCGGCGTCTGTTGCGCTGCCGGTGGTGGCGCCGGGCGAGGACGAGCATCAGCCCGAACCGCCCCATGACGGCCACGCCCACGATCACCAGGCCGGCCGAGAGCGCGGGCACCGTCCACTCGGCGACGGTGACGGCCGCGACGAGAGCCTTGCCCTCGTAGAGGGTCGCGCCGGTGGCGGGGTGGTGGGAGGCCTGGAGCACGTCGCCGGTGCCGGACGGGGCACCGGCGGCGGGTCCACCCGTTCCGGATCCGTCGACTCCCGATCCGTCGGCTCCGAATCCACCGGCGGGCTGCTGCTGCTCGGCCATGGCGCCGCTGACGGTGGTGAAGGTGTAGCCCTCCGCCCGCATCTTCTCGATGTACTTCGGCAGCGCCTCCAGGGTCTGCGTGCGATCGCCGCCGGAGTCGTGGAAGAGCACCGAGGCACCCTCCCCGTCCTCCGGGGTGGCCTCTTCGACGATCTTCGCGACGCCCGGCTCCTTCCAGTCCTCGCTGTCGGTGTCGATGAAGACGCTGGTGTACCCGTCCTCGCCGAGCTGCTGGTAGACCTGCCAGCTGTAGTTGTCGACGGCGTCCGTCTTGGAGGAGTACGGCGCCCGGAACAACGTGGTGGTGATCCCGGCCGCGCCCGCGAGCGCGAGCTGGGTCTGCTCCATCTCGCGGGTGACGCGGGAGGAGCTCTGGTACGACAGGTCGACGTGCGTGAAGGTGTGGACGCCGATCTCGTGGCCCTGGTCGACCAGGTCCTCCACGATGTCGGGGTGGCGCGACACCATCGAGCCGACCACGAAGAACGTGCCGGGTACGTCGTACTCCTCCAGGACCTCCATGACCTTCGGCGTCCAGGTGGGGTCCGGTCCGTCGTCGAAGGTGAGCACGATCGTCCTGTCCGGGACGGAGACGGTCTCGGCCTGTCCGCCGGGGAAGGTGAGGATCGGGCCGCCGTCGAGGACCTCGTCGGGCACCTCGGAGGACGAGGCCCCGGTGCGGACCCGCTGGTCGTCGCCGACCTCGGCGCGCAGATAGCCGTCGAGCAGCATCACGCAGGTCAGGGCGAGCAGGAGCAGCAGCGCGAGGAGGACCCGCGGCCGGTGCAGCGCGGCGGCGCGCCCGGCGGCGCGCCCGGCGGCGCGCCCGGCGGCGCGCTCGATGCGGGTGGGGGCGCGGCGCCTGCCGCGGGCGGGGGGCGTGACGGTCATGAGGTCACCGCGGGGGTGGGGACGGCGGTGGCGCTCGGAGTGCCGGCCGGCGGGGACGGCGGTGTGCCGGTCGGGGCCACCCCGCCGCGCGGTCCCGCGCCGCCCCCGGGACCTGCCTCCCCCTGCCCGCCCCCGAACGGCAGCAGCGAGGCCGGTGTGACCGAGGTGCCGATGCCCATGAAGGCCATCCCCAGCACGACCGCGTACCCGGCGCAGACGGTTCCCAGGAGCAGGCCGATCCGGCGCAGCAGCCTGGCCCGGCGTCCGGAGGAGTCGACGAAGACGGGCCCCTCACCGGGCCCGTTGCGGCGTTTGCGGCGACGGCCGCGCGCGGCGGCGCGGCTTTCGATGGCGGGATCGGAATGCATGGCCCGGACGGTAGGGGCCTTTGTGTAGGGAAAACCTGGCGCTTCCTGTGAGTCTCCCGTGGGAAGGCCGCGAACCTCTCCGTCCCCTGGGAATCGTCCGGGAACCGGGCGCACATCCTCAGGAAGCGCACAGACCCGTGTGCCACGTTGACCGTCCACCCGACGTCTCACGAAGGGAACGGGCACGATGCGCGGTCCACTGAAGTCCGTTGCCGGGCTCGCCCTCCTCCCGGCCCTGGCCCTGGTCGCGGCCACCGCGGGCTGTTCCGCCGGGGACACCACGACGGACGCGGCCCCGGCGGACCCCGCCCCCTCGGCCTCGTCGTCGTCCGCGCCGGTCACCGCGTACGCGCCGTACGTCAGTGCCGTCGCGGCCTCCGACACCGACTCGGCGGGTTCCCCCACGACGTACAACCTGGCGTTCGTGATCTCCTCCGGCAGCGGCTGCACCCCGTACTGGAACGGCACCCAGGACATCGACGACGCGACCGTGACGTCCCGGATCGCGGGGCTCACCGGGTCCGGCGCCGACGTCCGCGTCTCCTTCGGCGGCGCCTCCGGCGACGAACTGGCGGCCACCTGTGACACCGCGGCCGAGCTGGCGGAGGCGTACGGCACGGCGCTGGACGCGGCCGGCGCCACCCGCGCCGACTTCGACATCGAGGGCGACGAACTCACCGACTCCGCCTCCGTGGACCTGCGTTCGGAGGCGATCGCGCTGCTCCAGGAGGAACGCACCGACCTGGAGGTCTCGTTCACGCTCCCGGTCATGCCCTCGGGGCTCGACGAGGACGGCCTGGCCCTGCTGGCGTCCGCCAACGACCACGGCGCCCAGGTCGCCACCGTCAACCTCATGACGATGAACTACGGCGAGTCCTACGACGGTGACATGGGCGACTACGCCCGCACCGCCGCCGAGGCCGCGAACACCCAGCTCCAGGACGTCTTCGGGCTGTCCGAGGCCGCCGCCTGGCGGGGCATGGCGCTCACCTCGATGCTCGGCGTCAACGACGTGGAGGGGGAGACGTTCACGCTCGCGGACGCGGCGGAGGTGCGTGCCTTCGCGGAGGAGAAGGGCGTCGCGTGGGTGTCGGTGTGGTCGACGTTCCGGGACACGGAGTGTGGGGAGGACGCCTCCGCGGATGACACGTTGACCAATTGCAGCGGGGTGGAGCAGGAGGACGGGGCGTTCGGGGAGGCGTTCGCGGGGTGAGAGCCGCGCCGCCACGGGTCAGCGCCGCCGGTACACCAGGCGGCCGCCCACGACGGTGGCCACGCACGTGGACGCGCCGTCCCGCACGAGGGCGTCCCGGTCGGGCACGTCGAACACCGCGAACCGCGCGGGTTTCCCGGCGCCGAGGCCCGGCAGCAGCACGAGAGGAACCGGGGAGAGCGCCGCGGGCCCGGGCAGTGCGGCCGGACGCCCCGCCAGGGCGAGCCCGGCCCTGCGCACCGCGTCCAGGGCCTCGCGGCTGCGCAGCTCACCGGCGACCGCGACCGTTCCGTGCGCCAGCATGCGCTGTACTCCGCGGCGTGCGCTGGCGCCCCGCGCGGACGGTCCGGCGGCCAGGAGTGCCCGCGCGCGCTCCCCGAACACCGGCTCGGTACCGAGCCGGTCCGCCTCGCGCGGGTCGGGGTGGTACGCCTGCTCCAGCAGTTCCGGACCGTAGGGGTTGAGCAGACCGGGCGTCAGGATGCCGGGCCACCGCCGCAGCCGGGCGCCCGGATGACCGGCGGCCAACTGTTCGTACGGGCCGACGGCGGCGATGTGCGCGCCGTCGACCACGACGGCGGCCTCGGGCGAGGCGTCGGCGGTGTGAAGGATCAGCACGGGGACGTCAGTTGGAGGCCAGGAGCTTCAGCTCCGGGTGGGCCGTGCCGCCCTCGATGGCCGTGGAGGAGATGTGGGAGACCACGCGGTCGTCGACGGGGTCGTTCGCCGGGTCGTCGTGCACGACGAGGTGCTCGTACGTCGTCGACCGCTGCGCCGGGACCCGTCCCGCCTTGCGGATCAGGTCGATGATCTCCAGCCGGTTGGAGCGGTGCTTGGCACCGGCCGAGGAGACCACGTTCTCCTCCAGCATGATCGAGCCGAGGTCGTCCGCGCCGTAGTGCAGGGAGAGCTGGCCGACCTCCTTGCCGGTGGTCAGCCAGGAACCCTGGATGTGGGCCACGTTGTCGAGGAACAGGCGGGCGATGGCGATCATCCGCAGGTACTCGAAGAGGGTGGCCTGGGTGCGGCCCTTCAGGTGGTTGTTCTCGGGCTGGTAGGTGTACGGGATGAACGCGCGGAAGCCGCCCGTGCGGTCCTGTACGTCACGGATCATCCGCAGGTGCTCGATCCGCTCGGCGTTGGTCTCGCCGGTCCCCATGAGCATGGTGGACGTGGACTCGACACCGAGGTTGTGCGCGATCTCCATGATCTCCAGCCACCGCTCGCCGGACTCCTTGAGCGGCGCGATGGCCTTGCGGGGACGGGCGGGGAGCAGTTCGGCGCCCGCGCCGGCGAAGGAGTCGAGCCCGGCCGCGTGGATGCGCCGGATCGCCTCGTCGACGCCCACCTTGCTGATCCGCGCCATGTGCTCGACCTCGCTCGCCCCCAGGCTGTGGATGACGAGCTGCGGGAACTCCTTCTTGATGGCGGCGAAGTGCTTCTCGTAGTACTCGACGCCGTAGTCCGGGTGGTGACCGCCCTGGAACATGATCTGCGTACCGCCGAGCTCGACGGTCTCGGCGCAGCGCCGCAGGATGTCGTCGAGGTCGCGGGTCCAGCCCTTGGCGGTGTCCTTGGGGGCCGCGTAGAAGGCGCAGAACTTGCACGCCGTGACGCACACGTTCGTGTAGTTGATGTTCCGCTCGATGATGTACGTCGCGATGTGCTCCGTACCGGCGTACCGGCGCCTGCGCACGGCGTCGGCGGCGGCGCCCAGCGCGTGCAGCGGGGCGTCGCGGTAGAGGTCGAGGGCCTCTTCGGGGGTGATCCGCCCACCGGCGGCGGCACGGTCGAGGATGGGCTGGAGGTCGGCCTTCTCGGTCACCGGTGTCCCTTTCGTAAGGGTGTGGACGGACCGATCCAGCGTACGCCAGCGGCTTCGCGCGGCCGACGTCAGGCCGCGTACGCGCCGATCAGCAGCCCGGTGAAGGCCCCGCTGATCAGGAACGGTCCGAACGGGATGGCCGTCTTGCGTCCCGCCCTCCGGGCGACGACGAGGGCGCCCCCGTACAGCGCCCCGAGCACGAACCCGGCGAGGGTGCCGAGCATCACGGTCGGCCAGCCGTACCAGCCGAGGACGGCGCCCGCGCCGAGCGCGAGCTTCACGTCGCCGAAGCCCATGCCGCCCGGGTTGACGAGGAACAGCACGAAGTAGCCGGCGCCCAGCGCGAGCGCGCCCAGCAGGGCGGTGGTCCACTCCCCCGCGTGCTCGGGGGTGAGGGCGGCGAGGCCGAGCAGGACGAGGGCGGCCCCGGCGAACGGCAGGGTCAGCGGGTCGGGCAGCCGCTGCACCCGGTAGTCGACCACCGCCAGCAGCACGCCGACGGGCGCGAGCAGCAGCCAGACGCCCAGCTCGGGCCGGGTCCCGGTGGCGGCGGCGAGGGCGGCGCAGACGAGGGCGGTGACGGCGGCGGGAGCGGCGCCGGGCCCGTACGGCGGTCCCGCGCACGGCCCGCACCGGGCCGGTCCGAGCCAGCCGCCGACCGGATGCCCCGCCGGGCACGCCGTCCGCCACGCCTCCCCCGGCGGGACGGAGAACCGGTAGGCCGCGCGGGGCAGCACCGCGCCGGCCGCCGCGCCCCACAGCGCGGCGGCGACGATCAGCCAGAGGTCCAGGTAGGCGCTCAGGTGGTCGCTCATCCCGCCACCGCGACCACGTCACGCCGCGCCGACAGCGGCGCCCCGCTCCTCGGAGCCGTCGAGCGGGACGGGCTGGAACCACGGCGTCGCGGCATGACGGGTCTCCTGGGTGTGTGGGAGGAGGGCCTGCTGAGCCTCCGGAGATCCTAGGGACTCGAACGCCCCCGGTCGAAGACCTCCTCCCACCGCAACTCCCCGACGACACCGGCAGGTCGGCAGGTCAGCCGTCGAACAGATCCTCGGCCCGGGTGGCATGAACGGCCCGCTGGGCCCAGAGCTCGAGCTGATCGAGGTCGGCGCAGGCCTGGACCCGCTCCCGTACGACCTCGGGCACCGGGATTCCCCGCCACTCCAGGATGCGCAGCGTCATCGCGGCACGATCCTCGACCCGCCCCTCTTCCCGGCCCTCCTCGCGCACCTGCTCCGCCACCGGGTGCCGGAAGAAGTAGTGGATCGCCGCCATCGGCTCTCCTTCCTGGTCGGAGTGATCAACGCGTCAGACCGCGGCGAGGTCACACCACACGTACTTGCCCCGGCTGCCGTCCCTCGCGTGGGGCTGCCAGCCCCAGAGGTCGGCGCAGGCCCGTACCAGGGCGAGCCCTCGTCCCTCCTCCGCCTCGGCGAGCCGCTCCCAGCGCCCCGGCGGCTCGGGCGGTTCCGGGTCCGTGTCCCACGCGCCGACGCGCAGCACGCCGTCCGCCCAGCGCACGCGCAGCGCCGCGGGCCCCTTCGTGTGCCGTACGGAGTTGGCGACCAGCTCCGTCGCCAGCAGTTCGGCGGTGTCGACGAGGCCGATCAGGCCGTGCATCGTGAGGATCAGCCGGAGGGTGCGGCGACAGATGGTCACGGCCCGCGGGTCGTTGGGGATGGACAAGGTGTACTCCCATGGGGTCACCGAGTCGATGGGCTCGCTTTCGGGCATGGGTGAACTCCGCTCGGAGAAGGGGATGTCAGCCGGTGGCACCGCCGCTCCGCCAAGGCATGACGAAGCAGTGCACTTCCGACACCGGACAGTTCCGCACCGTGCGCGGAACATCACTGACGGTATTTCCTAACCTTAGGAAGCTGCAAGCGTCTGCCGTATTCTGACCCTCGAACGAGGTACTTGGGCCAGGCACTTGAGACCAGGAGGCATGAGTTGCCGCCGAAGAGACATCTCACGGCCCGCAGGGTGCGATTGGGTGCCGAGCTGCGCAAACTGCGCGAGGCGATGGACATGACGTCGAAAGAGGCCGCGGAGCTGCTCGGCGCCGACCCCGTACAGATGAGCCAGATCGAGTCCGGCGTCGCGGGTGTGAGCGCCAAGCGCGTACGTCGTCTCGCGGCGCACTACGCCTGCACGGACGAGGGGTTGATCGACGCACTCGTCGCGATGGCCACCGATCGCACGCGCGGATGGTGGGAGGAGTATCGGGGAGTACTGCCCCCGGTGTTCCTGGACACCGCCGAGGTCGAGCACCATGCCACGGCCCTGCGCGAGATCGTGATCACGCACGTTCCCGGGCTGCTTCAGACCGCCGACTACGCCCGTGCGGTGTACACCTACATGATGCCGGGCCTACCCGAGAGCGAACTGGCACCTCGCGTGGAACACCGGATGAGGCGGCGCACTGTGATCGAGGGGGACGACCCGACACCGTACGAGACGATCATCCACGAGTTCGCCCTCCGGGTCCGCGTGGCCGACCGCCAGGTGACCCGGGCTCAACTCCGCCGGATCCTGACGCAGATCGAGGACGGTCACGCGGTCGTCCGCGTCATTCCCACCGACCAGGACGACTTCGCCGGTGCCGACGCCTCGATGATGCACGCATGCGGCCCCTTGCCCCAACTGGACACCGTGCTGAGGGACTTCCCCACCGGAACCGCCTTCATCGACGCAGAACCTCAGCTGAATCAACTTCGAACACTGTTCCGTAAGGTGGAGAAGGCGTCGCTGGACCCCGCGGCTTCGCTGGATTTCATCCACCACTTGACGAAGGAACTGTGAGACGAGCCATGACCGAGCCCCTGCACTGGCGGAAGTCCTCGTTCTCCGGCGGCGGCGACGGCAATACCTGCGTGGAGATCGCACCGCTGCGCACCCGAGTCGCCATACGCGACTCCAAGCACCCCGCCCACGGCCCCCTCTCCTTCCCCACCCCCGCTTTCCACGCCTTCGTCGAAGCCCTCAAGTCGGGCGGTGCACCGGTATGAGCGAAGGGAAGCTCTTCAGGTCGCACGCGGACGGGGCCTGCGCCACATGAGCCGGGGCCCCGGCCTGCGAACAGACCGGGGCCCGGTGCACGTCGGAAGCGACGCTCAGAGCATCGTGGTGCGCACGGCGCCCTCGTGGGCCACCGAGCCGCCGAGACCGGCGGAGACGCTGAGGGGGCCCACCTCGGCGTACACACCCACACCGACGGAACCGTGGTCCGCGACGACGGCCACACCGGCGTCGATGCCGGCGGAGACGGCCTGGCCGCCGGACACGTTGTCCAGGTCCGCGTCGGAGATTTCGGCCGTTTCGACCTGGGGGACGAAGTTCATGGCTGGCCTTTCCATTCGTAGCAAGGAACGCAACGGCGGGGAATTCGCCGGAAGCCCGGAACCGGGACTCACTCCGACGAGCCGTGCGCACCGATCAAAGCACTCACGCCAACAGCCGACCAGTGGCGCGCAGTCGACGGAAGCTGCCTCAGCGTCACCGAATTCACCGGTGTGGTAATCCGGTCATGAAACAGGCCGACTCCTTCACATCACCCACCGGTTCCCGAAGCCTCCGGCCACCGGCAGGCGCTTTTCCGAACGGCTCCTCACACCGCGCCACGACTTCCTCCCGGTTCTCCTCCCTTCCCGTACGTCCGTCCGGTGAACGGTGTGCAGGTCCGAGGGATTTTTCGGGTCGGGGCAACTGTGACACTTCCAAGAGCGTCAGACGGCCGGCAGTGCGTAGATCTCGGGTCCGTGGGTGGCCAGCAGCCGGTTGCCGGAGATGTCCACCTGCCACGGTTCGCCGTTGTCCTTGTTGTCGTCGTAGACCCAGCGGAGCTTGCCGGTCCTGGCCTCCAGCGCGACGATGCCGCCGGACAGGGCGCCGCTCGCCCCGTAGAGGGAGGACCCGACCCGCAGGAACGTCTCCGGGCCCTCGACCTCCAGCTCCTCGCAGAGCCAGGTCCGCTTCCCGGTCCTGACGTTCACCGCCCAGACGCCGTCGTCGTGGTCGCTGACGTACAGCACGCCGTCGATCACCGACGGGTTGCGGAAGCCCCGGCGGCCGTTGGGGGACAGGGTCCAGCGGGTGTCGCCCGTGTCGGCGTCGACGGCCGTCAGCTTGTCGCCCGGCAGGAAGACGAGGCCGTTCGCGACCGTGGGCTGCCAGGTCCAGTCCTGACCGATCTTCCTGGTCCACAGCTGCGCACCCGTGGCGGTGTCCCGCACCGTGAGGTTGTAGTTGGAGTCGGCGTACACCAGGTGCTTGCCGGAGACACTGCCCTGGACGTCGTAGTCCTCGGTGAGCCAGTCCCGTCGCTGCAGCCATGTCTTCCTGCCGGTGGTGTGGCTGATGGCGGCCACGGCCGTCCGGTAGTCCGTGGCGCTCCTGGACTCGCCGAAGTCCTTCGCCGTGACGTAGACGTTCGTGTCGTCGACGGCGATGGCGGATTCGACCGCGACCGACTTGCCCAGCCGGCTGCGCCAGACCTCCTCGCCGGTCTTCACGTCGAGGGCGACGAGTACGCCGTCGTAGTCGCCGTCGGCCAGGAACACCTTGCCGTCGTGGAAGAGGAGCGGCTCTCCCGGGCGGCACGCCTCCTTCTTCGACCAACGGGCCTTCCCCGTCTTCACGTCGTACGCCACGAGCGGGTCGCCGCTGATCAGCAGCAGGCCGTCGTGCGTGAGCAGCGGTACGCGGGAGGCGGTGCTGCCCTCCGCCACCGACTTGTGCCACAGGGGCTGGGGCGCCACACCGGGCGGCGGCGTGGTGAACCGCTCCCCGGCGGGGTCGGCCGCGCCGCCCCGGCCCGCCCCGCCCGTCGTGGAAGAGGAGTCGCCTTCGTCCCGTGCGAGCCACCAGGCGGCTCCGCCGCCCACCGCGGCGACACCGGCGGCGGCGCCCAGCGCCAGGCCGAACACACGGCGGCGGGACCGGACGGCGCCGGCGCCCGGTCCGTCGAGCCGCACCGTGCCGGGCAGGGGTGTGCCCGGAGCTCCTCCGTGGGCGGCCGGGCCGTAACCCGGCGTCGGTGCGCTTCCGTACCCCGGGGTCGGTGCGCCGCCGGGGTGACCGCCGTACACCTGGGCCGGGTTGCCCGCACCGGATCCCGCCGTCATGGTCGGCGCCGGGCCGAAGGACGCCACGGCCGGAGCCGAGTCCGGGGCGTCCAGGTCGAGGATCCCCGCCGCGTGCGTCGCGATCGTCGACGCCACCGCCGACGGCAGCCAGTCGGTCAGGACGGGCTCGACGCCCTGCGGAGCGAGGGACGACACGATCCGCGCCGGTGTGGGGCGCTGGGCGGGGTCCTTCATCAGACACGCGCGGACCAGGCCCAGCAGGGACTGCGGTACGCCGGTGAGGTCGGGCTCGCCGTGCACGATCTGGTACAGCAGCGCGGCGTGCGAGGAGGCCCCGTCCCCGAAGGCCCCCCGGCCGGTCGCCGCGAACGCGAGCACCGCGCCCAGGGAGAAGACGTCGCCCGCCGTGCCGACGTCCTTGCCCTGTGCCTGCTCCGGGGACATGTAGCCGGGCGATCCGACCACGACCCCCGTCTGCGTCATGCGGCTTCCGTCGACCGCCCGTGCGATGCCGAAGTCGATGACGCGGGGGCCGTCGGCGGCCAGCAGCACGTTGGACGGCTTGAGGTCGCGGTGGATCAGGCCCGCCGCGTGCACCTCCTGCAGTGCCGCGGCGAGGCCCACGGCCAGGGCGTGGACGGTGCGCTCCGGCAGCGCGCCGTGCGCGTCGACCACGTCCGTGAGGTCGGGGCCGAGCACGTACGTCGTCGCGAGCCACGGCAGTGCCGCCTCCGGGTCGGCGTCCACGACCGGCGCGGTGTGACGGCCGGACACCGCCTTGGCGATCCGCACCTCGTGCCGGAAACGGGCCCGGAAGTCGGCGTCCGCCGCGAGGTCCTGACGGACCACCTTCACGGCGACGGTACGGCCACCGGGCGAACGCGCCAGGTACACGCGTCCCATGCCGCCGGCGCCGAGTCGTCGCAGCAGGCGGTAACCACCCAGTTCGCGCGGGTCGTCCGGCTGCAGAGTCTCCATGGTGGCCTTCCCCCGTCGTGATGCCCGTGCGGCATGTGATGCGGCTGGTGTCGTTCGCCGACGCGGACACATTAGTGAGTGCCGGGGGACGGACAGCGATCGGGAGCAGCCGGAAGGCACTCACTTGATCTTCGAAAGCCGGGCCTTCGGTGATCCCGAGTCCTTGCTGTCCGACTCGTAGACCAGGTCGTCGCCGACCGGGGTGAGGCGGACCGTGTGCTCGGCCTGGCTGCAGACGTCACGGTTGGACCCGGCGCCGACGGAGGTCGTGACGAGCTGGTCCTTCGTGACCTGCTTCAGGGTGAGGACGTCGTCGCAGACGCCGCCGAAGATGTCCGTGTGCCGGAGGGTGCCCACCTGTTCGCCGACCTTCGCCTGCTTGAGCGTCACCCGGAACGTGCCGAGCGGGATGGCGATGCTCTCGCGGGAGTTGGCCTGGCCCTCCCAGGTGCCGAGGTAGGCGGCGGGGACCGTGGTGGGCGGTGCCGCGGGCTGGGACCCGCTGCCGGAATCCGAGGTGCCGCCGCTCCGGGACCCGCCCGGCAGCAGGTCGAGTACGGACACGGAGCCGACGGTCACCGCGGCCAGCGCGCCCGCCACCGCGAGGGCGACCGTGCAGCTGACGCGCCTGCCCCGGCCGCCGCGGTCGGGGGAGGAGGTGGCCGCGAACGAGACGGAGAGCTTCCCTGGGCCGGTCCGCTCCCCCGGCTGGGTCGGCGGGTGCGGGGTCACGGGGGCGTGGGACGGGGCGTCGCGTGGCCCGGGGACGGCCGCCGCGCCCGGCTCCCGCGCCCCCGGCATCACGGGCGGCGGGCCGAAGGCCCCGGACGCGGCGCCGGACGCCGCCCCGGCCGTCGGAGCGTCACCGACCGACGGAGGGCCGAACGCACCAGCTGTCGAGGAGCCGCCCACAGGCGGACCACCGAAGCCCCCGGTCGTCGACGCTTCCCCCACCGACGGCCTGCTGAACCCCACCGGCCCCGACGGTCCTTCCCCCGCCGCCTCCAGGTTCAGCACCTGCACCGCGCTCCGGCTCACCTGTTCCACCAGGGCTCCCGGGAGCCAGCCGGCCGTCATCAGGCTCGCCGCCCCCTCCGGAGCGAGCCGTCGGGCCAGCTCGGCGGGGGCCGGGCGGGCGGACGGGTCCTTGTCCAGGCAGGACTCCGTCAGTTCGCGCAGCTCGCCGTCGAGCCCGTCCAGTTCGGGCGGCTCGTGCACGACCTTGTAGAGCAGCGCCGCCGAGGAGTCGCCGGGGAACGGGGGGCTGCCCGTCGCCGCGTACGCCAGGACGGCGCCGAGGGAGAAGACGTCCGCCGCGCCCGTCACGCCCTTGCCGAGGATCTGCTCGGGGGACATGTAGCCGGGGGAACCGATCGACACGCCCGTCGACGTCAGGGACGCCGTCCCGTCCGTGGCGCGGGCGATGCCGAAGTCGATCAGGAGGGGGCCGTCGAGGGTGAGGAGCACGTTGGACGGCTTCACGTCCCTGTGCACCAGGCCCAGCGCGTGTACGGCGGTCAGCGCCTCGGCGAGCCCCGCGCCCAGCGCCCGTACGGTGGGCGCGGGCAGCGGGCCGGTGCCGGTGACCGCCGCGGCGAGGGAGGGGCCGGCCGCGTAGGCGGTGGCGACCCAGGGGACCCGGGCGTCGGGGTCGGCGTCCAGGACGGGGGCCGTCCAGGCGCCGCCGACCCGGCGGGCGGCGTCGACCTCGCGCCGGAAGCGGGCGCGGAACTCCTCGTCCAGCGCGAAGTGGGGGTGCACGATCTTCACCGCGACCGTGCGGCCCCCGGCGCTGCGGCCCAGATAGACCCGGCCCATGCCGCCGGAGCCGAGCCGGCCCAGCAGCCGGTAGGGCCCCACGACCGTGGGCTCGTCCACTTCGAGCGGCCGCATGGCGTCCACCCCTCCCCCGTCACGCCCGTACGCCGGAACCTTCCAGC
Organism: Streptomyces sp. AC558_RSS880; assembly: GCF_019049255.1. Taxonomy (GTDB): domain Bacteria; phylum Actinomycetota; class Actinomycetes; order Streptomycetales; family Streptomycetaceae; genus Streptomyces. The sequence continues at coordinate 77,784 of NZ_JAGMUJ010000115.1, forward strand.
AGGGTAGTGGGCGGGCCGCCCACGGCCTCAGGGCTGGAGCAGATCGACCTTCACGTCCGCCGGGAAGCCCGTCGTCGGCCCCACTCGGCGGGCGAACTCGGCGACCGCCTCCAGCTGCGGGGCGCCGAAGCTGAAGTCGAGGGTGGTGAAGTACTGCGCCAGGGTCGCCTCGTCGAAGGCCTCCCAGCGGGCCGCCTGCTCGGCGACCTTGCCGACCTCCTCCAGGGAGAGGTTGCGGGAGGCGAGGAAGGCCTCGTGCACCTTGCGGGTGATGACCGGCTCGCGCTCCAGGTAGTCGCGGCGCACCGCCCACACCGCGAAGACGAACGGCAGGCCCGTCCACTGCTTCCACAGCGCGCCCAGGTCGTGCACGTCGAGCCCGTAGCGGGGCCCGTCGAGCATGTTCGCGCGCAGGGCCGCGTCGCCGATGAGGACGGCCGCCTCGGCCTCCTGCATCATCAGGCTCAGGTCGGGCGGGCAGGTGTAGTAGTCGGGCCGTACGCCGTACCGCTCGGCGAGGAGGAGCTGGGCGAGGCGTACGGAGGTGCGGGAGGTCGACCCGAGGGCGACCCGTGCCCCGTCCAGCCGGTCCAGCGGGACCTGCGAGGCGATCACGCAGGACATCACATCGCCGTCGCAGCCGACGGCGATGTCCGGGAAGGCGACGAGCCGGTCCGCGTGCTTGAGGAACTCGACGAGGGTGACGGGCCCGATGTCGAGGTCGCCCTGCACCAGCTTCTCACTGAGCTTTTCCGGGGTGTCCTTCGTCAGCTCGAAGTCGAGGAGCGTGCCCGTTCTCGCGAGCCCCCAGTACAGGGGCAGGCAGTTCAGGAACTGGATGTGGCCGACGCGCGGCCGGGTGCGAGGATTGTCCACATCGCGAGGCTAGTCCTCGTCCCCGGCGGGTCGACCCCCGCCCCCTGGCCGCCCAAGTGTTCGACCGAACGCCCGTGACGGACGGGGTGTTCAAACATTCGGGTGACGTGATCTTGACCTCTATTGCATTCCGGAGCCTGCGTGCTAGGCTCGTCGCAAGTTGCAGTTTGGTTTCCCTTGCAGTACAGAGCCTGCGGAGCATGTGACCGCGGGCTCTCGTCGTTCTCAGACGGATGCACTTGTGCGGAATAGTCTTCACACTTGCTGGTTCTGGAGCAGGGCAACCCTTTGGGCCCAAGGAGGGCTTATGGCTACCGGAACCGTGAAGTGGTTCAACGCCGAAAAGGGCTTTGGTTTCATCGCCCAGGAAGGCGGCGGCCCCGACGTCTTCGTCCACTACTCCGCGATCAACGCGAGCGGCTTCCGCTCCCTCGAGGAGAACCAGCAGGTGTCCTTCGACGTCACGCAGGGCCCGAAGGGCCCGCAGGCGGAGAACGTCACCCCGGTCTGATCCTCACCGATCCGGGAACGACTAGCAGTACCCAAGGAGCCCCGCGCCGTCAGGCGACGGGGCTCCTGCCTTTTCCCCTCGCACCGCTCTCACCGCCGAAATGCCCCGGTGAACGTTCGGGGAATTCCTCTCATACGTGCTGCATGATCAGTACGAATTTCGTGCCGGCCTCCAGCGCCTCGTACGCGTGCGGCACATCCCCGCGGTACGTCATGTAGTCCCCCGGGCCGAGTTCCGCGCTCTCTCCGCCGGGTCCCGCCTTCACCCGTCCCGCGCTGACCACGATGTGCTCCACAGTCCCCGGAATGTGCGGTTCGGAGGTGCGCACGGTCCCCGGTTCCAGCCCCACGGCGTAGATGTCGCGCCGTGTACCCGGCGGGCCCGCCGACAGCAGGGTGGCGACGTAACTGGACTGCTCGGAGTGCACGGCCGGCCCCTGCCCCGCCCTGATCACCCGCACGGACGGCACCGGGGGCTCCACCAGCGCGCTGAACGGCACCCCGAGCGCCACCGCCAGCGCCCAGATGGTCTCCATGCTCGGATTCCCGCTCGCCGCCTCCAGTTGGGACAGCGTGGACTTGGCGATTCCGGCGCGTTTGGCCAGCTCGGAGAGGGAGAGGCCGACGCGGACACGTTCGCGGCGCAGGGCGGCGGCGATCCAGTCGAGGGGGAGGCGGGGCGGGGGTCCTTCGGTCATGTCGTTCGCTCCAGCGGTCCGCACGTTCGCCTTGACGAACGCGATCTCTTCTGTCCATGGTAGGAAACATGCGTTCGGTACAGCGAACACCTTCCGCCTTCCTCGACCCCGGTCTGCTCCGGGACGTCTCCCTGGTCTGTCTGGCCGGGGGCGTCGTCGGCGTGTCGTTCGGGGCGATCGCCGTCGCCGGTGGGCTGCCGGTGTGGGTGCCGGTGGTGATGTCGCTGGTGGTGTACGCGGGCTCCGCCCAGTTCAGCGCGGTGGGCGTGCTGCTGGCCGGGGGCGGTCCGGTCGCGGCGGCGGCCACGGGGCTGCTGCTCAACACCCGTACGGCCGCCTTCAGCCTCGCCGTCGCCGAGCACATCGGCCCAGGAAGGCTCGCCCGCCTGGTCGGGGCGCACCTGGTGACCGACGAGACGGTGGCCTTCACCCTGGCCCAGCAGGATCCGGTACGGCGACGGGCGGCGTTCTGGATCTCGGGGCTCGGGATGTTCGTCGTGTGGAACACCGGGGTGCTGGCGGGCGCGCTGGCCGGCAGCGCGCTGGGGGACACGGCACGCTACGGGCTGGACGCGGCCTTCCCGGCCGTCCTGGCCGCCCTCGTCCTTCCCGCCCTGCGCGAGGACGCCGGCGTCCGCCGGGCCGCGCTGCCCGGAGCGGCGCTGGCCCTGGCGGTCACACCGGTGGTGCCGGCGGGCGTGCCGGTGCTGGTGGCGCTGGCGGGGCTGGTGCTGCACGGGCGCGGGTGGGGGCGGGGGCGGTCGGTGTGAGTGCGACGGTCGCGCTGATCCTGGTGCTGGCGGCCGGGACGTACGCCTTCCGGCTGGTCGGACCGGCGCTGCACGGGCGGGTGGAGCTGCCGGCCCGGGTGCGGGAGCTGCTGTCCGCCGGTGCGGTGGTCCTGCTGGCGGCGCTGCTGGCGACGGGGGCGCTCACCGAGGGCGGAGGGTTCGCGGGGTGGGCGCGTCCGGCCGGGGTGCTGATGGGCGGCGTACTGGCCTGGCGACGCGCGCCGTTCGCGGTGGTCGTCCTCGGGGCGGCGGCCACGACGGCGGTACTGCGGGCCATGGGGGTCGGGTAGCCGCCACCCGGACCGAACGGGCACGGCGATCGCGTGACCGTCGCCCCGACCGAACGGGCACGGTGATCGCATGGCCGCCCCCTTGACCGAACGGGCACAACGGTGCGTCCGGCACGTGTCCGCCCGGTCACGCGGGGCGCGAGGCCGGTTTCACCCCATGCCCGCCGGAGCTGTCGGTGGAGGCGGGTAGGGTCACCGCCCATGACCGCCACCGACGCCGATCACGCAGCCGATCACGTAGTCGCCACCCGCACCTTCTACGACGCCGTCGCCGAGGACTACGCCGCCCTGTTCCGTGACTCCCTCGCCGCCATGCCCCTGGACCGGGCGCTGATGGCCGGTTTCGCCGAACTGGTCGGCGAGGGCGGCCGGGTGGCCGACCTGGGGTGCGGTCCCGGCCGGGTGACCGCGCACCTCGCCTCCCTCGGCCTCTCCGTCTTCGGCCTCGACCTGTCGGAATCCATGCTCGCGATCGCCCGCCGCGAGAATCCCGGCCTGCGCTTCGAGCAGGGCTCGATGCGGAGCCTGGACCTCCCCGACGGGGGCCTCGCCGGCGTGGTCTCCTGGTACTCCACCATCCACACCCCGCAGGACGAACTGCCCGCCGTCTACGCCGAGTTCCGCCGCGTCCTGGCACCCGGGGGCCATCTGCTGCTCGCGTTCCAGTGCGGTGACGAACCCCGCCGCCACGACCGGCCCTGGGGCCACCCGGTCGCCCTCGACTTCCGGCGCATGCGGCCCGAGCGCATCGCCGCGCTCCTGGAGGCGGCCGGCTTCACCCTCGTCCAGCGCACGGTGCGCGCGGCCGACACGGACCAGGGCGAGTCGACCCCCCAGGCGGTCCTGCTCGCCCGCGCGGCGACGGGGTGACCCGGGCCTACCCCCCGTACAGCCCCTCCACCTCCCCCGCGAAGTCCCGCAGGATCTCCTCGCGCCGCAGCTTCATCGACGGGGTCAGGTGGCCCGCCTCCTCCGTGAAGTCCACCGGGAGGACGGTGAAGCGGCGGATCGACTCCGGGCGGGAGAGCATCTTGTTGGCCTCGTCGACGGCGCGCCGCAGGATCACCAGCAACTCCTCGTCTTCGGCGACGAGTTCCGGGGGCACCGGGTGCTTGCCGTTCATGCGGCGCCAGTGGGTGATGCCGGCGGGGTCGAGGGTGATGAGGGCGGAGACGTAGGGGCGGTTGTCGCCGATCACCATGACCTGGGAGATCAACGGGTGTGAGCGGAGCCAGTTCTCCAGCGGGGCCGGGGCGACGCTCTTGCCGCCGGCGGTGATGATCAGCTCCTTCTTGCGGCCCGTGATGGTCAGGTAGCCCTCGTCGTCCAGTTCGCCGAGGTCGCCGGTGGGCAGCCAGCCGTCGGGGGCGGCGGGGACGATTCCGCCCGCCTGGGGGTCCCAGTAGCCGCGCAGCACGTGCTCGCCGCCGACGAGGATCTCGCCGTCCGCCGCTATGCGGATCCGCGTCCCCGGCAGCGGCCAGCCCACCGTGCCCAGCCGGGGTTTCAGCGGGGGTGTCACCGTCGAGGCGCCGGTGGTCTCCGTCAGGCCGTAGCCCTCGAAGATCTCGATGCCGGCACCGGCGTAGAACGCGGCGAGGCGGCGGCCGAGCGGGGAGCCGCCGCAGATGGCGTACCGGACCCTGCCGCCCATGGCGTTGCGGATCTTGCGGTAGACCAGCGGGTCGTAGAAGGCGCGGGAGGTCTTCAGCGCACGGGACGGGCCGGGGCCCGCCCCCGTCTGGCGGGCCTCGACCGCCTCGCCGTAGCGGCGGGCCACCGACACCGCGCGGTCGAAGGTCGACAGCCGTCCGCCCGCCTCCGCCTTCGCCCGGGCCGTGTTGAAGACCTTCTCCAGCATGTACGGGATGGCCAGCAGGCAGGTGGGCCGGAAGCTCGCCAGGTCGGGCAGCAGGTCCTCGGCGGCCAGGCTCGGCGCGTGGCCGAGGCGCACCCGGGCGCGTACGCAGGCGACGGCGACCATCCGGCCGAAGACGTGGGACATCGGCAGGAAGAGGAGGACGGAGGCCTCTTCGCCGGTCCGGGCCTTGAAGACGGGGTAGAGCAGTTCGATGGCGTTGTCCACCTCGGCGAAGAAGTTGCCGTGGGTGAGGGCGCAGCCCTTGGGGCGGCCGGTGGTGCCCGAGGTGTAGACGAGGGTGGCGAGGGTGTCGGGGCCCAGGACGCCGCGGCGCACCTCCACCTCCTGACCGGGCACGTGCGCCCCGGCCTCCGCGAGCGCGTCGACGTGGCCCTTCTCCACGGTCCACACCCGCCGCAGGTCGGGGAGGTGCACGAGCTCGGGGCCGAGGGCCGCGGCCTGGCCCGCGGTCTCCGTGACCAGGGCGACCGCGCCGGAGTCGTGCAGGATCCAGCGGGCCTGGAAGGCGGAGGAGGTGGGGTAGATGGGGACGGTGACCAGTCCGGCCGCCCACGCGGCGAAGTCGAGGACGGTCCACTCGTAGATCGTGCGGGCCATGACGGCGACCCGGTCGCCCGGCATCAGCCCTTCGGCGATCAGCCCCTTCGCGACGGCCAGGACTTCCGCGGCGAATCGTTCCGCCGTGACGTCCAGCCACCTCCCGTCCGCCGTCCTGCGGCTGAGCACCACCGCGTCCGGCGCCGTGCTCGCGTTCTCGAACGGCAGATCGGCGAGCGATCCGTGCCGCACCTGCCGGGCGAACGGCGGTACGGACGCTTCCCGTACGACGCCGTCCAGCCGCCGGATCTCCGGCTCGACCAGGACGGGGGCTCCGTAGACGTCGTCGTCGAGAGCGGAGGACTGTGCGGTGGACACGGGGCGGCTCCTGGGGCGTGCAGGGGGACTGCGTGATGCCACGACGTACGTGCCCCGCACGCCGAGGTGCTCACCGGTGGTCGGCGGGGGAAGGAACTACCACCGGTCGTGCGGGGATCGTACGGCCCTGACGTGGAAGGTCTGTGCGGATCCGGGGACGGTCCCGAGCCGGGGATGTGCAGTGTCGGGGGTTACCTGAGGGTCACTCACGTACGCTCCAGGATCGCCGTCACGCCCTGTCCGCCCGCCGCGCAGATCGAGATCAACCCGCGTGCGGGAGCGTCCCGTTCGGCGAGGAGTTTCGCCAGGGTCGCCACGATGCGGGCACCGGTGGCGGCGAAGGGATGACCGGTCGCCAGGGACGAGCCCGCCACGTTCAGCCGGGCGCGGTCGACGGGCGCCAGGCCGCGCTTCTCCCAGGCGGCCAGCGTGGCCAGCACCTGGGAGGCGAACGCCTCGTGGACCTCGACCAGGTCGAAGTCCGCCATGCCGAGGCCGGCGCGCTCCAGCATGCGCGGGACCGCGTACGCGGGTGCCATCAGCAGGCCGTCCTCGCCGTCGGCGACGTCTCCGCGCACGAAGTCCACGGCGGCCGTCTCGTACGCGGTCAGGTGGGCGAGGGGTTCCAGGCCGCGCTCCGCCGCCCACTCCTCGCTCGCCAGCAGCACCAGCGCCGCGCCGTCCGTGAGCGGGGTCGAATTGCCCGCGGTCATGGTGGGGTCGGGTCCGTCGAGGCCGAACACCGGCTTCAGACCGGCGAGTTTCTCCACCGTCGAGCCCGGGCGCAGGTTCTGGTCGCGGGCCAGGCCCCGGAAGGGCACCACCAGGTCCGTCAGCAGGCCGCGTTCGTACGCCGCCGCCAGCCGCTGGTGACTGGTCGCCGCCAGTTCGTCCTGGGCCTCGCGGGTGATGCCCCAGGCACGTGCGGTGACCGCGGCGTGCTCGCCCATGGACAGGCCCGTGCGCGGTTCGGCGTTGCGCGGGATGTCGGGGACGAGGTGCCCCGGGCGCACCTTCGCCAGCGCCTTCAGGCGGCCCCCGAGCGACTTGGCGCGCCGCGCCTCCAACAGCACCTTGCGCAGGTCGTCGTTGACGCCGAGGGGCGCGTCGCTCGCGGTGTCGGCGCCGCCGGCGATCGCGGCCTCCGTCTGGCCGAGGGCGATCTTGTTGGCGGCGGCGATGACGGCCTGGAGTCCGGTGCCGCAGGCCTGCTGGATGTCGTACGCGGGGGTGCGGGCGTCGAGCGTCGAGCCGAGGACGGTCTCGCGGGCGAGGTTGAAGTCACGGCTGTGCTTGAGGACCGCCCCGGCGACGAACTCCCCCACGGCGCCCGGCTCTTGCAGTCCGTACCGCTCCACGAGTCCGTCCAGCGCGGCGGTGAGCATCTCCTGGTTGGAGGCGGTGGCGTAGGGGCCGTCGGAGCGGGCGAAGGGGACGCGGCTGCCGCCGATGACCGCGACGCGCCGGACGGCGGCGGGCTTGAGGGTGCTCATCTCGACCTGCTCCTCACCGTGACATAGTCTTACCTCCGGTAACCTTACTCCAGAGTAAGCACGCCTCGGAGCAGTCACGGAGGAATCCCCCATGGCCGACCGTTATCTCGGCTTCACCGGCACCGCGCCCGGCCGCTTCCTCACGCGCCGTCTGGGCCTCCCCCAGCCGGCGCCGCTGCGGCGCTGGTCACCGGAGCGGCCGGAGCTGGACGGCGGCCTGCTCCACCTGACGGCCGGGAAGTCCGACCTCGACCTCGCCCCCGTGCTCGCCCGCACGGGACTCGGTCCGGACGACACCGGCCGGCCCGCCGCCGTCGTCCTGGACGCGAGCGGGATACGGGACGTCGACGGGCTCGCCGCGGTGCACGCGGCCCTGCATCCGGTCCTGCGGTCGGTCGCCGAGAGCGGCCGGGTCGTGGTGCTCGGCGCCCCGCTCGACCCCACCGACCACCACCAGGCCGCCGCCCAGCAGGCGTTGGAGGGATTCACCCGCTCCCTCGGCAAGGAGATCGGGCGGGGCAGGACCGTGAACCTGGTCCGCCTCACCGACGCCCCCGCCGCCGAGTCCACCCTCCGCTTCCTGCTCTCCCCCAGATCGGCCTACGTCAGCGGCCAGGTGATCGGGACCGGCGCGTACGAGACCCCCCTCCCCCACGACGTGGACCGTCCCCTCTCCGGCCGCACCGCCCTGGTGACCGGCGCCGCGCGCGGCATCGGCGAGGCGGTCGCCGAGACCCTGGCCCGGGACGGCGCCAAGGTGGTCGTCCTCGACGTCCCCGGGGCCGAGGCGGACGCCCGGCGCGTCGCCGAGCGGCTCGGCGGGACGGCGCTCCCCCTCGACATCACCGCCGCCGACGCGGGCGCCCGCATCGTCGAAGCCCTCCCCGACGGCCTCGACGTGCTCGTCCACAACGCGGGCATCACCCGTGACCGGCGGCTGGTCAACATGCCGGCCGAGCGCTGGAGTCCGGTGCTGGAGGTGAACCTGGCGAGCGTGCTGCGCACCACCGACGCGCTGCTGGCCGCCGGGGCCCTGAAGCGGGGCGGGCGGATCGTCGCCACGGCGTCCATCGCGGGGATCGCCGGGAACGCCGGCCAGACCAACTACGGGGCGAGCAAGGCCGGGATCACCGGCCTGGTCCGCGCCCTCGCGCCGCACGCGCTCGCCGGGCACGGGGTGACCGTGAACGCGGTCGCGCCCGGATTCATCGAGACGAAGATGACGGCCGCCGTCCCGCTGTTCATCCGCGAGGCGGGGCGCCGGATGAACTCCCTCGCCCAGGGCGGCCTGCCCGTCGACGTCGCCGAGACCACCGCCTGGCTCGCCCACCCGGCCTCCGGCGCGGTGAACGGGCAGGTCGTACGCGTCTGCGGCCAGAGCCTGCTGGGGGCGTGAGCACCATGACACCCGCACCGGCCGCACCGGCCGTCGTCCTCCCGCACTCCCCCGCCCTCGCGCCGCTCCTCGCGCGCGGCGCCCTGCTGTCGCCCTTCAAGCGGCCCCGTCCCGACGCCGCCCACCCCCGCACCCGGCTGGTGCTGCCCGGTCTGCGCGTCGACAGCGTCCGGCTCGCCGCGTACGAGCGGATCTGCGGCTTCCCGACCGGCAAGGACGCGCTGCCGGTGACGTATCCGCACGTCCTGGGCTTTCCGCTCGCCATGCGGCTGATGAGCGGGCCAAACTTCCCGCTCCCGCTCCTCGGCCTCGTCCACACGTCGATACGGATCACCCGGCACCGGGCGACGGAGGCCACGGGCGCGTACGAGCTGACGGTGTACGTCGACGCACTGGCCCCGCACCGGCGCGGCACCCAGGCCGCCGTGGTCACCGAGCTGCGGGACGGCGGAGACGTCGTATGGGAGTCACGGAGCACGTACCTGGCCCGGCACCGGACCGCCGGGCAGCCGGCACGGGGCGGGGAGGAGGGGCACGAGCCCCTGCCCGCCGTCGAGGAGTGGCGGCTGTCCGGGGACGTCGGGCGGCGCTACGGTGCCGCGTCCGGCGACCGCAACCCGATCCACCTGCACCCGCTCACCGCCCGGCTCTTCGGCTTCCCCCGCGCCATCGCGCACGGCATGTGGACCGTGGCCCGCTGTCTCGCCGCCCACGGCACCCCGGACGCGGCGGAGGTCCGCGCGGACTTCCGGGCGCCGGTGCTGCTGCCGGGAACGGTGACGTACGCGGCGAAGGGCGGGCGCTTCGAACTACGTGGCGACGGCGGCCGGGTTCACCTGACCGGGGAGGTCCGCCCGGTCTGAGCCCCGGTGGCATCGGTGCCACCGAGGTCGGGCTCGGAGTCGTCGGGCGGGGTCCAGCGGCGGCCGGCCATCAGGTCGCCGAGACCCGCCCAGGCGAAGTTCATCAGGGTCGCCGCCGTCTGCCGGGCCGTGACGCCCGGCGTGGCGTTGGCCCAGTCCGCGAGGGACTCGGCGGCGCCGACCAGGGCCTCCGCGAGCCCGGAGACCTCGCGTTCGGGGAGGTCGGGGTCGCGGTGCGCCTCACGGGCGGCGGCGAGGATGAGCTGGGTCACGAACGCCACGATCTCCGCGCGCATCGCGGCGACCTCGGCGGCGAAGACCTCGCCGTGAGTGCGGGCCTGGAGGTGCAGGACCGCCCAGCCGTCCGGGTGCCGGGCGGTGTGCGTGAAGAACGCCGTCAGACCCGACCAGAGTTGGCGGTCGGCCGGCAGACCGGGGAGGGCACCGGCGCGCACGGCCTCGGTGAGGGCCGTCGCCTCGCGCCGGATGCACGCGGTGAACAGGTCTTCCTTGGAGTTCAGGTACAGGTACACCAACGGCTTGGACACACCCGCCAGTTCGGCGATCTCGTCCATCGACGCGGCCGTGTACCCCCGTTGGCCGAAGGTCCGTACGGCGGCGTCCAGCATCTGCTGTTCACGGACCGCACGCGGCATCCGCTTCGTCTTCACGGCACCCATGCCGATTAGCGTACGGGTCCGCGCCGCCCTCACCGTCCGTCCGCGGACACGCCGCCGCCCGCACCGGGGAGGTGCGGGCGGCGGTCGGTGCGGGCGGCGGCCGGTCGGTCGCCGGGTCAGGCGGCCACGGCCACCTGCTGGGGCTCGTCGACCGGGGAGGCGTGGACCGAGTCGTACGCCTTCCGGTCGAGCAGCCCCTCGCGGGCGGAGACGATGACCGGGACCAGGGCCTGGCCTGCGACGTTGGTCGCCGTGCGGATCATGTCCAGGATCGGGTCGATGGCGAGCAGCAGGCCCACGCCCTCCATGGGCAGGCCCAGGGTGGAGAGGGTGAGGGTGAGCATGACCGTCGCGCCGGTGAGGCCGGCCGTGGCGGCGGAGCCCACCACCGAGACGAACGCGATCAGCAGGTAGTCGCCGACGCCGAGCTGGATGTCGAAGATCTGGGCGACGAAGATCGCGGCGATGGCCGGGTAGATCGCGGCGCAGCCGTCCATCTTCGTCGTCGCGCCGAACGGGACGGCGAAGGAGGCGTACTCCTTCGGCACGCCGAGGCGCTCGGTGACCTTCTGGGTCAGCGGCATGGTGCCGACGGAGGAGCGGGAGACGAACGCCAGCTGGATCGCGGGCCAGGCGCCCTTGAAGAACTGCACGGGGCTGACCTTGGCGACGGTCGCGAGCAGTGCCGGGTAGACGCCGAAGAGGACGAGCGCGCAGCCGACGTAGACGTCGACGGTGAAGGTGGCGTACTTGCCGATCAGGTCCCAGCCGTAGGTGGCGATGGCGTTGCCGATGAGGCCGACGGTGCCGAGCGGGGCGAGGCGGATGACCCACCACAGGGCCTTCTGGAGGAGTTCGAGGACGGACTCGCTCAGGGTGAGGATCGGCTGGGCCTTCTCGCCGAGCTGGAGGGCGGCGATACCGGCGACGGCGGCCATGAAGACGATCTGCAGCACGTTCAGCTCGGTGAACGGCGTGATGACGTCGGTCGGCACGATGCCGGTGAGGAAGTCGATCCAGGAGCCGGTCTTCTCCGGTGCGGAGCCGTCCGCCGGGGTGAGGCCGGTGCCCGCGCCCGGGTTGGTGACCAGGCCGATGACCAGGCCGATCGCCACCGCGATCAGCGACGTGATCATGAACCAGAGGAGGGTCCGCGAGGCCAGCCGGGCCGCGTTGTTGACCTTCCGCAGGTTGGTGATGGAGACCAGGATCGCGAAGAAGACGAGCGGGGCGACGGCCAGCTTCAGCAGGCCGATGAAGGTGCCGCCGACCTTCTCCAGGGTGGTGACCAGCCAGGAGACGTCCTGGCTGCGGGCGAGCCAGCCGAGCAGGACGCCCAGGACGAGGCCGGTGAGTATCTGGGCCCAGAAGGGCGCGCGTACGGGCAGCTTGAACTGCGTGTTCGTGGACACGGACATGCTCCGGTAAGGGGGACGCGTGGGAAAGTGACGTGGACTCGGGGCGCGGCGGAACGTCAGTGACGACAGTTCGCGGAAGTGACCCGGCAGAGGTCCACGTGCAGACGCGCCACGAGCGGAACACTCCGGGGCGTGGGGAACACGGCTGCTGACTTCACCCGGAGACCGTAACACCTGAGCTTTGGGATCCTCAAAGCCTTGCTTTGAGAGGCGGGAGGCCGAAGGCGTCCACACAACGCAAAGCGCCCCGGTTTCCAGGTCAGTTCGGAAACCGGGGCGCCCGAGTGCGGTGCGCGGGTGTGACGGAGGTTACGAGGCCTGTCCCTGCGCCTGTCCCTGCGTGCGGGCGGTCTCGTCGGCCGCGTCCTCCTGGTTGCGGTTGGCCTCCAGGTCGGCCTTGGCCCGGTTCACCCGCTGCACGATCCGCTCGGAGGCCCGGTCCCGCTCCTTGCGGAGCACGACGAGGCTGATCGGGGCCGAGATCAGCAGGGCGAGCAGGATGATCCACAGGCCGTTGGAGTCACCGAGGCCGCGCGGGGCGAGGCCGGAGTGGACGAGGCCCCAGACGACCACGAGGCAGCCCGCGAAGACTCCGAGGCGCATCAGTGTGTAGCGGAGCATCTCATCCACTCTTCCCTGCGTACGGTCAGAACGCCCCAAAGGGACGATGTCCAGTGAAGCACGACCGGACGCGGATCTTTCAGCGGGGTACGGGGATCAGGTCAGCGGCAGCAGCATGACGATGTCGTCGCGGTCGTCGCCGGGGGCCACCCGGATGGCGTCCGGGACCCGGCCGACCTCCTTGTAGCCGCAGGAGGCGTAGAAGCGCTCCAGGCCGAGGCCGCCGCGGCAGGTGAGCCGGATCGCCTCGATGCCGTCGACGGTGCGGGCGGACCGCTCGGCGGCGGCCAGCAGGTCACGGCCGTAGCCCTTGCCCTGGTGGCGGGGGTGGACCATCACCGTGTAGAGCCAGAGCCAGTGGGTCATCAGGTGGTGGGTGTTGAAGGTGAGGAACGCGGTCGCGGCCACCCTGCCCTCCTCGTCGTGCCCGACGAGCAGACGGGAGCGCTCCTCCGTCATGGACACGAGCTGCCGCACCAGGCTGGGGCGGATGTCCTCCCGCGTCACGGGCGGTACGAACCCGACCGCCCCGCCGGCGTTGGTGACGTCGGTCCACAGGTCGAGAATGCCGTCGCGGAGTTCGGGGGTGACCACGGGATCGAACGTGAAAGTAAGGGGCATGCGAGGATACTAGCCCTTACTCAAGAGCTTGCGCAGCCACTTTCAGGTCGGACACCAGCCCGCGGTACGCCGTCTCCCGGTCGTCCGCCCGCAGCACCGCCGAGGGGTGGACCGTGGGCACCAGCCGCTCGGGGCGTCCGTGGATCTCCTCCTCCAGCACCGTGCCGCGCACCTGGGTGACCCGGAACGAGGAGCCGAGCAGCGCCTTCCCGGCGGTCGCGCCGAGCACGACGATCAGTTCCGGTTCGACGAGGGCCAGTTCGGCGGCGAGCCAGGGCCCGCAGGCGGCCGCCTCGCGCTGGGTGGGGGACTTGTGGACGCGGCGCTTGCCGGGTGCGGCCCGGGTGAACTTGAAGTGCTTGACGGCGTTGGTGACGTACGCGTCCGCCGGGTCGATGCCGGCTTCTTCGAGTGCCCGGTCGAGCAGTCTGCCCGCGGGACCGACGAAGGGCTTGCCCTGGCGGTCCTCCTGGTCACCGGGCTGCTCCCCGACGAGCATGACGCGGGCGTCGGTGTCTCCGGTGCCGAACACGGTTTGGGTGGCGTCCCTGTGCAGGGGGCAACCACGGCAGTCGGCGGCAGCCTTGCGCAGGGCGGGGAGACCGCCCCGCGCGGGCACGAAGGGCTCCGCCGTGTAGGCGTCTTCGGAAGCCATGGGGGCCGGGTACCCGGCGCAGGGCTTCGGACCCGTGCCGGCTGCGGCAGGGTGGGGGCTGGTCGCGCCCACGCGGCGGAGCCGCACATCGAGACGGCCCCGCGCCCCTTGAGTGGGACCAGGCACCCGGCACCTTCCACGCATCGAGCGCCAGCCGCGACGGCCCGGTCCTCGCTTCTTGAGCCACCGAGTCGGGTGGTGGGCGGGCATGGGCCGGGGGGCCAGGGGGCGGGGGCCCCCTGGCGGGGTCGAAGGGGCGGAGCCCCTTCGCCTCACACCCGCATCGGCTGCGGCGACTCCCGGCGTGCCGGGTCCGCACCCTCGTACTCCCGGATGATCTCGTACCGCGTGTTCCGTTCCACCGGCCGGAACCCGGCGTCCCGGATCAGGTCCAGCAGATCCTCACGGGTGAGTTTGTTCGGCGTGCCGTAGTTGTCCGCGTCGTGCGTGATCTTGTACTCGACCACCGACCCGTCCATGTCGTCCGCCCCGTGCTGCAGCGCCAGCTGCGCCGTCTGCACGCCGTGCATCACCCAGAACACCTTGACGTGCGGCACGTTGTCGAACAGCAGCCGCGACACCGCGAACGTCTTCAGCGCCTCCGCGCCGGTCGCCATCTGCGTCCGCGCCTGGAGCCGGTTGCGCACCTTGCCGTCCTTCATGTCCACGAAGTCGTGCTGGTAGCGCAGCGGGATGAAGACCTGGAAGCCACCGGTCTCGTCCTGCAGCTCACGCAGCCGCAGCACGTGGTCCACACGGTGGCGGGGCTCCTCGATGTGGCCGTACAGCATGGTGCACGGGGTCTTGAGCCCCTTCTCGTGCGCCAGCCGGTGGATGCGCGACCAGTCCTCCCAGTGGGTGCGGTGGTCGACGATGTGCTGCCGCACCTCCCAGTCGAAGATCTCCGCGCCGCCGCCGGTGAGGGACTCCAGCCCGGCGTCGATCAGCTCGTCGAGGATCTCGCTCGCGCTCAGCCCGGAGATGGTCTCGAAGTGGTGGATCTCGGTGGCGGTGAACGCCTTCAGCGAGACGTCCGGCAGCGCGGCCTTCAGCTCCCTGAGCGAGCGCGGGTAGTAGCGCCACGGCAGGTTGGGGTGCAGCCCGTTGACGATGTGCAGCTCGGTCAGGTTCTCCGACTCCATCGCCTTGGCGAGCTTCACCGCCTCCTCGATGCGCATCGTGTACGCGTCCTTCTCCCCCGGCTTGCGCTGGAAGGAGCAGTAGGCGCAGGAGGCGGTGCACACGTTGGTCATGTTGAGGTGGCGGTTGACGTTGAAGTGCACGACGTCGCCGTTCAGCCGCGTCCGCACCTCGTGCGCCAGCCCGCCCAGCCAGGCCAGGTCGTCCGACTCGTACAGCGCGATGCCGTCCTCACGGGTCAGGCGCACACCCGCCCTGACCTTCTCCTCCAGCTCGCGCTTGAGCCCGACGTCCATGCCGATCCCTCTTTCCCTCGACCTCTCCAGGCAGACCCCGTCAACCGTACGCCCCGGCTACTCCGCCTCCTCCGGCAGCTCACCGACGCGGTTCTCCCACTTGGTGGAGAGCACGATGGTCGTACGGGTCCGGGAGACGCCCTTGGTGCCGGACAGCCGGCGGATGGTCTTCTCCAGGCCGTCCACGTCGGTCGCCCGGACCTTGAGCATGAAGGAATCATCGCCGGCGATGAACCAGCAGTCCTCGATCTCCTTCAGGTCCCGCAGCCGCTGCGCCACGTCCTCGTGGTCGGCGGCGTCGGAGAGCGAGATGCCGATCAGGGCGGTGACGCCGAGGCCCAGCGAGGCGGCGTCCACGGTGGCGCGGTAGCCGGTGATGACACCGGCCGCCTCCAGCCGGTTGATGCGGTCGGTGACGCTGGGTCCCGACAGGCCGACGAGGCGCCCCAGCTCCGCGTAGGAGGCCCGGCCGTTCTCCCTCAGGGCCTGGATGAGCTGCCTGTCCACCGCGTCCATCGAATCGAAACCTTCCACTGGAACCGAAGAGGTCTGAAAGTTCTGCACATGCCGGGGTGTTGCGGGAAGTGCTCAGTCCGTGCGGGATCCGCCGCCGAGTTCGCCCTTCCAGCGGCGGTAGAGCCCGTGCTCGACACCCGCCGCGTCGAGTACGCGTCCGGCGACGAAGTCCACCAGGTCCTGGATGTGCGTCGCGCCCGCGTAGAAGGCCGGTGAGGCGGGCACCACGCTCGCGCCCGCGTCGTCCAGCGTCACCAGGTGCCGCAGCGTCTGGCCGTTCAACGGGGTCTCCCGTACGGCCACGACCAGCGTGCGTCCCTCCTTCAGGGTGACGCTCGCCGCCCGCTGCAACAGGTCCTTGGACAGCCCGAGCGCCACCCCGGCCACACAGGCCGTGGAGGCGGGCACGATCAGCATGCCCTTGCTCGGGTACGACCCCGAGGACGGCCCGGCCGCGAGGTCACCGGCGGCCCAGTGCCGTACGCCGTCGAGGTCGACGGTGAACGTGTCCGGCTTGCCGTCCGCACCCCGGGACAGCCATTCCCGCAGGTCGTCACGCCAGTGGGCGTCCCGGAAGGCGATGCCGGTCTCGTCCAGCAGGGTGAGCCGGGAGGCCCGGCTGACGACGAGGTCGACGCTCTCCCCCGCTGCCAGAAGCGCACGCAGCACAGCGGCTGCGTAGGGCGTCCCGGACGCCCCGGACACCCCCACGATCCAAGGCTTGCGCCGCGTTTCTCCTGCGTTCACAACTCGAGCCTACCGGCGGACGGCGGGCTTCCGTTCTCAGGACCGGCCGGAGGCCTTCGGGTCCGGCGGCCCGGGCGGCTAGAGTGCGGAGGCGACGCGGAATGAGGGGGAGCGGTGGCCAAGGTCAACATCAGTCTCGACGCCGAACTCGTGGTGGAAGTGATGGTCCTGGCGGGGGTCGGCTCGCCCCAGGACGCGATCGAGGTGGTCGTACGGGACTACATCGCCCGCGGCCACCGCACCGAGGCACGCACCGAACTCAAGGACCAGGGCCTGCGCGAGATCGACGCCAAGCCGCAGGAGCCCCAGGGCTGAGCCCCGGCCGCGCGCCGACGTTCTTACACCGTCAGGCCCCGCACCAGCAGGTCCAGCAGCGCGCACACGAACAACGCGATGCCGATGAAGCCGTTGACGCTGAAGAACGCCCGGTTCAGGCGGCTCAGGTCGTTCGGGCGGACGATGGTGTGCTCGTAGACGAAGGCGCCGGCCACGATCAGCAGGCCGAGCCAGAAGAAGGCGCCGGCGTCGGTGAGGAGCGCGTACCAGACGAAGAGGGCCGTGGTGACGGCGTGGCAGCCGCGGGCGCCCCAGATCGCGGCCGGGATGCCGAAGCGGGCCGGGACCGACTTCACGCCGATCGCGCGGTCCGCGGCGACGTCTTGACATGCGTAGATGAGGTCGAAGCCGCCGATCCAGATGCCGACCGCGAGGCCGAGGACGACCGCGTCCCAGGACCACGAACCGGTGATCGCCAGCCAGCCGCCGACCGGGCCCATGGCCTGCGCGAGGCCGAGGATGGCCTGCGGGAAGTCGGTGAACCGCTTGCCGTACGGATACACCACCATCGGGATCACAGCGACGGGTGCGAGGGCGAGGCAGAGCGGGTTGAGGAGGGCCGCGGCGCCGAGGAAGACGACGAGGGCGATGAGCGCGCCCGTCCAGGCGTGCTTGACCGACATCGCGCCGGTGACCAGCTCGCGGTGCGCGGTGCGCGGGTTACGGGCGTCGATCTCGCGGTCGATGATCCGGTTGGCGGCCATGGCGAAGGTGCGCAGGCCGACCATGGCGACGGTGACCAGGAACAGCCGGCCCCAGTGGATGTTCTCGTCCCACTCGTACATCGCGGTGAGGGCGGCGATGTAGGCGAAGGGGAGGGCGAAGACCGAGTGCTCGATCATCACCAGGCGGAGGAAGGCTTTCGTGCGTCCCGGCTGCTGCGGAAGCGCGGCGGAGGCCGAGGTCACAGTCCGTACTCCTTCCAGCGGCGGTCGACGAGCGCGGCCGTGTCCGGGTCGGACTCGACCATGTCGGGCCAGCCGCCGTCGCGCGTGTACCCCTCCTCGGGCCACTTCCTCGTCGCGTCGATGCCCGCCTTGCCGCCCCAGAACTGCTGGTAGGAGGAGTGGTCGAGGTGGTCGACGGGACCCTCGACGACGGTGAGGTCACGGGCGTAGTCGGTGTTGCCGAGGGCCCGCCAGGAGACCTCGTGCAGGTCGTGGACGTCGCAGTCGGAGTCGACGACCACGATCAGCTTGGTCAGCGACATCATGTGGGCGCCCCAGATGGCGTGCATGACCTTCTGCGCGTGCTTGGGGTACTTCTTGTCGATCGAGACGATCGCGCAGTTGTGGAAGCCGCCGGACTCGGGGAGGTGGTAGTCGACGATGTCCGGGACGATGATCTTGAGGAGGGGCAGGAAGAAGCGCTCCGTCGCGCGGCCCAGCGGTCCGTCCTCGGTCGGCGGGCGGCCGACGACGATGGACTGGAGCAACGGGCGCTTGCGCATCGTCACGCAGTCGATCTTCAGGGCCGGGAACGGCTCCTGCGGGGTGTAGAAGCCGGTGTGGTCGCCGAACGGCCCCTCGGGGAGCATCTCGCCGGGCTCCAGCCAGCCCTCGATGACGACCTCGGCCTGCGCCGGGACCTGGAGCGGAACGGTCTTGCAGTCGACCATCTCGATCCGCTTGCCCTGCAGGAACCCGGCGAACAGGTACTCGTCGATGTCGCCGGGGAGGGGGGCGGTGGAGGCGTACGTCACGGCGGGCGGGCAGCCGAAGGCGATGGCGACGGGCAGGCGCTCGCCGCGCCGGGCGGCCACCTGGTAGTGGTTGCGGCTGTCCTTGTGGATCTGCCAGTGCATGCCGATGGTGCGCCGGTCGTGGCGCTGGAGGCGGTACAGGCCGAGATTGCGGACGCCCGACTCCGGGTCCTTGGTGTGGGTGAGGCCCAGGTTGAAGAAGGAGCCGCCGTCCTTGGGCCAGGTGAACAGCGCGGGGAGCTGTTCGAGGTCCACGTCGTCGCCGTGCAGGACGACCTCGTGCACGGGCGCGTCCTTCACCTTCTTCGGCGGTACGTGCGTCATCGCGCCGAGCTTCCCGAACGCCTCGCGCACCCCGACGAACCCGTGCGGCAGCTCGGGCTTCAGCAGCCCGCCGATCTTCTCGGAGATCTCCGCGTACGACTTCAGGCCCAGCGCCTTCAGCAGGCGGCGGTCCGTGCCGTACACGTTCATCGCGAGGGGCATGCTCGAGCCGCGCACGTTCTCGAAGAGCAGGGCGGGACCGCCGGCCTTCTGCACCCGGTCGACGATCTCACCGACCTCCAGATACGGGTCGACCTCGGCCTTGATGCGCTTGAGGTCGCCCTCGCGCTCCAGCGCCCTGAGCAGGGAGCGAAGATCGTCGTAAGCCATGCGGTCAAGTATCCCCGAGCGGTTACCCTGGCCCTGTACCGCCCACCGCTTTCGCTGGAGAGGCCCATGCTGCGGGTGCTGATGTTCCTGGTGCCACTGGCCCTGAGCGTGTACGCGTTCATCGACTGCATCAGCACGAAGGACGACGACATCCGCCACATGCCCAAGCCGCTGTGGGCGATCCTCGTGCTGCTGTTCCCGCTGGTCGGCTCGATCTCGTGGCTGATCGCCGGCAAGAAGCGGCACCCCGCGGGCGCGGGCGGCTCCGTCGGTTCCGCCTGGAGCCGGGGCGGCGGCCGGCAGTGGGTGGCACCGGACGACAACCCCGAGTTCCTGAAGTCGCTGGACGAGGAGAGGGACAAGGACGACAAGCCGGGGGACGGCGAGCGCGGAGGGCCCGCCTGACCGTCCCCGCGTCGGCTCCTCGTCAGCTCCGGGTCCAGCTCTGGGCCGCCGAGCCGGTGCACGTCCGCCGCATGATCATGCCGCTCGGGGTGGCGTGCTCCAGGCACAGGCCGTTGTCCGTGAGGACCACGGTGCCGCCGGAACCGAGACGCCACTCCTGGGCGTTGTCCGCACCGCAGGTCGCGCTGTGCATCGAACCGTAGCCGGACAGGCAGGTGCCGGACGCCTGGTGGACGATCCGGTAGGTGCCGGAGGAGACGCTCCGCAGACTCCAGCGGGCCGTCGCGGCGGCGCAGCCGCCCCCGGCGACATTGCCGTACGAGGTGGTGTCGGAGGCGGTGAGGCACTGTCCGCTCGACGCGTTGCGCAGGGTGAAGCCGCCCGTCGACGGGGATGACCACGGGGATCACCCGTGTCCGGCGGCCTCGCTTCTCCGGCGACGAGGCGGCTCGCGTCCTGCCCGACCGGATCTGGCGGTCGATCAGCGCGGACCCCGGATGATCGCGGGCGGGGCGCAGGGGCGGGTCAGCCGAGCTTCTTGATCCGGGCGGCGGTGAGGGGCCGGTCGAAGACCCTCACGTCCCGGACGGCGCCGGGGAAGAAGTCGACGGCCCGACCGCCGTACGATGCCCGGCCGATGATGAAGGGGCCGGTGGCGGGCATCGGGTGGGTGTCCTCGGCCTCCGCCTCCTGTACGCCGTTGACGTACAGCCGCAGTGTGCGCGCCCGGCCGTCGCAGACGCCGACGAGGTGGGTCCAGACGTTCACGACGGGCTCGCTGCGGCCGGCGGCGCGCAGGCCGGGGCGGGAGAGGGCCCAGCGGTTCTCCTCGACGGCGTACTGGAGGTAGAAGCCGCTGGCGTCCCCGGCGTCCTGACTGACGGCGGTGGCCCAGTTCCCCGGTGCGGCGGAGAGCCGGACCCAGGCGGCGACCGTGAAGCTCCGGCCCTTCCCGGTCTCCAGCACCGGCCCCCCGGTCACGATCTGGCTGCCCTGCCCGTCGAAGACGGCTCCGCCTCCACCGGGCAGCCAGGTCACGCCGGTCGCGGCGCCGTCGTGACGGCCGCCCGCGATGTCCCGCGCGACCGTGCCCGAGGCCTCGTCGAGGGGCCAGTGCCCGACGGGCCGGACGGGCTGGGGGGCGGCGGAGGGTGAGGACGAGGGGGAGGCCGAGGAGGGGGGCGTGGCCCGGTCCCGGTCCGCGGCGGCCGACCGGTTGAGCCAGAACCCCGTCCCGACACCGGCCGCGGCGACCGCGCCCGCGCCGACGCCGAGGAGCAGGAAGGCCCGCCGGCTGCCGCCACGTTCCCGGCCCGCCCGGTGGCCGGTCGGCCCCGTCGCGGCGGGCGCCGGCTCAGGGGTGGTGTCGGCCCGGGTGGCCTGGTCGTGGAACCGCGGCGCCACCATGGTCGCCTGCGGCGGGAGGCCGCCGGGCCCGCCGTCGCGCGGAAGTACGTTCGTCAGGGCCCCCGGGTCCGTGGGGCGGGCGCCCGGGAGGGGCGTACCGGCCGCGGTCGGGGACTCGGGACCGTTGCCCGCCGACCAGGGGCCGAGGTGGCGCAGGGCCATCGTGCTCTCGTTGCCCAGTGCGCCGACCCGGGCGAGGATCTCGCGCGGGGTGGGGCGGCGGACCGGGTCCTTGGCGAGGCAGTCGCCGATGAGGGCGTGCAGGGCCGGGTCGGTGACGGCGCCGATGTCGGGGGTGTTGTGCACCACGCGGTAGAGCAGCGCGGGGGTCGGCCCCTCACCGAAGGGATTCGCGCCGGTCGCCGCGAAGGCCAGCACCGCGCCCAGGCAGAAGACGTCGCTGGCCGGGGTGATCGTGTCACCGTTGACCTGTTCGGGCGACATGAATCCGGGTGAGCCGGCCACGAGACCGGTGCCGGTGATCGAGTCGGCCTCGACGCTGCGGACGATCCCGAAGTCGATGACGCGGGGCCCGTCCTCGGCGAGCAGCACGTTGGAGGGTTTGAGGTCGCGGTGGACGAGGTTCACGGCGTGGATCGACACCAGCGCCTCGGCCAGTCCGGCCGCCAGCGCGAGGACCGCCCCCGCCTCGAACGGCCCCCGCTCGACGACCGCCTGCTCCAGCGACGGCCCGGCGATGTAGCTGGTCACCAGCCACGGCAGGGGCGCGTCCGGGTCCGCGTCGACGACCGGAGCGGTGAAGGCGCCGCTGACCTTGCGGGCCGCCTCGACCTCGCGGCGGAACCGGTCCCGGAACTCGGGCCTGCGCACCAGCTCGGCGTGCACCACCTTGACCGCGACGAGCCGCCCGCCCGGGGAACGCCCGAGGAACACCTGGCCCATCCCGCCCGCGCCCAGCCGGCTCAGCAAGCGGTACGCCCCGACGGAGTGCGGGTCGTCCGGCTCCAGCGCTGACACAAATGCCTCCCGGCGTGCGATCTCGGCCCATGGGGGCAGGGCCAAGCATAGAGCCATTCGCACCCGTGTTCGCCGAAGTGCCGTACGCCGTACGGCACTTCGACCGCCGCCCTTTCCCTGAGCCGTACTGCGCCTCTACACGGATCCGGGCGAGCGGGGCGTCACCGTCATACGAAGATCTCTTCGGCCTTCGGGGCGGCGACGGTGCGGGTGAGCCAGCGGCGGAGGAGGCCGGGGTCGCCGCGGTCCGTGACGCGGCTGCGGATCTCGTCGGGGATGTCGAGGCCGCGTTGCTCCAGGACGAGCAGGATGTCCTCGGCGCGGCTCTTGAGGAGGGTTTCCGCGCGGGCTTCTTCCCGGATCTCTTCGACGAGGTAGGACTTGTAGAGGGAGAGGTCCACGGCCGCCAGGTTCCTCCAGAGGTGCTTGGCCGGGTGCTTGCCCAGGCCCTGTGCGGTGCATTCGACGATGGGGTCCGCGATGTCTTCGGGCGCGTCCCGCAGTGCGGAGGAGTTCCGCCACCGTTCCCGGCCGACCACCGACGGGTCCGCCGGATCGGCGCAATGCCGAGGGCCCGGGGGAGGGAGGGAGTTCAAACTGTGTGAGCATCCCGGTCGATCGTGTTGGGGCAGCGCTCAGATGTCGGGGGTGTGAACACGCCCTTGATCATTGCTCACGAAATTTCGGCAAGGGTGGCCCTGTGGGCGGGGCGCCGAACGTACACCCCGGCGCCCCCCGTTCGCGCCTGTTCATCGCGTCGGTACCTCTCCCCCGCGGGCGACGTGCGAGCGGTCGCACGGGATGCGGACCGCCGGCCCGCACGGGATGCCGCGCCCCGTCGGTGACGGACGAGTCGCGCGGCACGAGTCGAGGCGGATCAGGCCGCACGCACACCTACTATGTCCGAAAAGGAGCGGTGTCGATCGCTTCGACCCCGTTAAGGTTCGTCACCCGGTGATGGGCGTCACATATTCCAGGGGGATCAGGCAGGACATGGAGAGACCCGAGAACCCGCAGGCGGCACAGGAGCTCTCCTCACAAGCGCCTCGGTCCCGCGCATCCGGCGGCAACGACAGACCCTGGCACAACCGGATCACACCTCCACCGCCGTCGTTGCCGGGTCAGCGGTCGGGAGGCGTGGAGCTGCGGGTCGGCAAGCGCCTGTTGTGGGTCGGTAGCGCGGCCTACCCCCTGCGAAACATCACACGGGTGTACACGTTCCTGCTCGTTCCACGGCGCGGTGAGGCGACCGTACTGTTCTTCAAGCGCGTGGCGATCATCCTGTCGGTGGCCCTGGCCGTGACCGTCGTCAGCTGGGCCGCCACCCTCGACGGCGACGACGGCATCGCGGGAACCGTCATCGGAGTCGTCTGGTTCGGCGCCGCCGTGGCGCTGATCTACTGCGTCGGAGATCTGGGGGCAGTGCTGACCGCCGCATCGCACTGGGTGATGGCCATCGAGACGTCCGGTGCGTCGACGGCATTGGTGACCAGCGAGAACACCCAACACCTCGACCAGCTCGTCGACTACGTCGTGAACGCGATCGAGAATCCCGAGACCGAGTTCAAGGTGAAAGTCGGGACGCTCTCGATCAATCCCAGGCACTACCACTTCGGCGACAACGTCAACATGTACGGCGGATCGGGCAACGTGGGGATGGAGAAGGCGTGAGCGGCGACCACTACCACTTCGGCGACCGTGTCGAGATGTACGGCGGATCGGGCAACCGGGGCATCGTGAAGAACGCGGCGCCGACCGTCCTGGATCCCCGGACGCGTGCCGCCATCGAGGAGTTGACGCGACAGCTGCGGGAGCTGAAAGCCGAGTTGCCGCCCCTGAGCGCCCAGACGATCGACGAGTCCTTGCCGGTCATCGCCCCCGACGCCGCAGTCGACACGCAGACCCGCACCCGCGCTCTGCTGGCCGTCGCCGGCGTCGCCGCGACCGCCGGGGCCCTGGGCGTGCCGATCGTGGAGGCGGTCAACACCGTTCTCCAGCTTCTGAGTGCGTAGGAGCAGCGGAGCCGACGCCGAGCGCGCGGGCTCCGGCTGCCGGGGGCACCGGGAACGCCTCAGCGCAGGCGGGACGACGACAGGATCGACAGCAGGTGGGCCGGGACCATCACCCAGGTGATGACGGCGAGCGCGCCCAGCGCCCAGCGGGTGGGCTCGATGCCGCCGGTGACCGTGTCGGCGACCGCCGCGACGAGGAGGACGAGGGACGCCTCGATGCCGTTGGTCACCCGGTGGATCTTGAACGCGGCAGCGACGCGGCGGACCGTGGCGACGCCCTGGGAGCGGGGGCGGGTCGACTCGTCGTCGGCGACGGTCAGTCCGCGGCGGGCGCGGGCCACGTCCACCAGGTCGGTGGAGGCCTTGAGCAGGACGACGCCGAGTGCGGTGGCGATGCCGACCGACAGCCAGCCGCCGACGCCCGACTCGGCGGCCCGGTAGCCGGCGCCCGCCATCAGCGCCGCGTCCGCGAGGTACGCGCCGAGCCGGTCGACGTAGATGCCGGCCGCGCTGTTCTGCCCCTTCCAGCGGGCGACCTCGCCGTCCACGCAGTCGAAGAGCAGGAACAGCTGCATGAGGATCACGGCGAGTATCGCGCCGGTCAGGCCGGGGATCATCAGCGCGGCGCCGGAGGCCACTCCGCACACCACCATGGTCCAGGTGAGCTGGTCGGGGGTGACGGGGGTGCGGACCAGATGGCGGGTGGTACGCAGGGAGACCTTGCGCATGTAGAGCCGGCCGGCCCAGTGCTCGCCGTTGCGGCTCGCCATCTTGGCCTGCGGCTGGCAGACCTCCCGCAGCTCCTCCAGTACCGGTGCGGCACCCATGACGTTCCTCCCAGCCCCAACTGCCGCCCGCGCGGCGGTGATCGGGACAGCGTACAGAGCGTGTACGGCGGGTTGCCGACAGGGGACACCGGCCCCGTGGAATCGATCGCTCCGGTCACCGCACGCGCCGGATCGGAAGAGGTCGGCGTCCCGTCGGCGCACGCGGAGACCGCCGCCTCCTCCGCGGGGGTCTCCGCGCGTCATCCACAGCTGTGGAGCGAGGGCACCGGAGACCGGGGAGCCCGGTCACGGCCGTTGCCCCCGCTTGTCCACCACCGCCCGCTCCAGGACGGCGAAGCGGCCGGTCACCTCGCCCTTCTCGAAGCCCCAGGGCAGGTCCTCGACGGCCACCTCGCGCTCGCCCAGGAACTCCTTGGTCTTCTTGTCGAAGATCAGCTCGACGCGTTCCCCGTCGTCGACCCGGGCGACCGCGATCCCGTGCCGGCCCGCCGCGTCGACCGCGTCGTCGACGACGAAGACGCCTCGGATCTTCGCCGCCGCCCGGTAGAGCGCGGCGGCCTGCTCGGGCGGCATCAGGGACTCGCGCGCGAGGTCGCCGACGAGGACGAAGTTGGCCTCGTCCTTGCTGTCGCTGCCCTCGCTGACACGGTTCAGCCACTCGTACATCCGGTCCGGCTCGGTGGGGAGGGTCTGGAGGTGGCGGTAGTTGGTGTTGGACGGGATACCGGGCGTCTGCTTCTCCAGCGGTTCGTGGTCGGCCCGGTCGTAGGGGGCGTGCAGCATGCCCTCCTGCGAGCCGTCCACCGACAGCCAGACCTCGCGCTGGTGGACGGGCTGAAGCTTCGCCGGGACGTCATCGCCCCTGTGCACGGTCCAGCCGCCCTTGCTCTTGATGTACACGAACTGGTCGTCCCTGACGCCGGTCGGTGCTTCCGCCCGCTCCGCCGCCAGCGCGATGTCCTCCAGCAGGGCCACGGCCTCCTTCGACGCGGCCGGTGCGGGCTCACCGGACGGTACGGCGACGGTGAGGGCGGCGACCACGGCCACAGCAGCGGCAGCCACCAGAGCGGGACGCCTCCACCTGGACGGGTTCGGGGCGGAAGCGGTGGGGGCGGTGCGCCGGATCTCGGTCATCAGATGCTCCTTGAGGAGTCGGTGACGGGCCGGCGGAAGGTCTCTCTCCGGGAGTTCGGGGAGCTGGTTCATCGGTTTCCCTCCCTCAGGGGCCCGACCGCGGTGATGCGGTCACCTCTCATCTGTCCGCGGGATGCGGGGGGTTCCTGACTTTTGAGATGTTTCGCGAGTTTCGTCCGGGCGCGGGAGAGCCGGGACCGTACCGTGCCGACGGGCACGCCGAGCGCCTCCGCGGCGGCGGCGTAGTCCAGGCCCGACCACACGCACAGCGCCAGTACCTCGCGCTCGGGGCGGCGCAGTTCGGCCAGGGCGGTGTGGACGAGGGCCAGCTGCGCCGCGTCGTCCAGGCGCCCCGCGACCTCGTCGGCGAAGTCCCGCACCGTCTCGTCGCGCGGAAGGCGGGCGACGGCCGCCGCGTGCCTCCGTGCGGCGCGGCGGGTGTTGCGCGTGACGTTGGTGGCGATGCCCAGCAGCCAGGGCCTGAGCGAGCCGCCCTCCTCGTCGAGTTTCGCGCGCAGCCGCCAGGCGTCGAGGAAGGTCAGGGACACCACGTCCTCGGCGGTGCTCCACTCCCCCGTGAGCCGGTAGGCATGGTTGTAGACGGAGCGCGCGTACGCGTCGAAAAGGTCGCCGAAGGCGTCGTGGTCCCCCGCGCGGATGCGTCTCCGCAGATTCGTGTCCACGTCCTTCTGCCTGTCCGGACGACGAAGGCCGGTTCCCGTGACTCAGGTCACAGGGAACCGGCCTGCCGGTGTGTCCGGGTTCAGAAGCCGACCGACTGGAGCGCGCCCAGGCCGACGTCCGCGTACGAATGCTTGCTGGAGACGAAGATGTTGACGCCGTAGTAGTTGAACAGCCAGCAGCCGAAGGCGAGCAGGGCCAGGTAGGCGGCCTTGCGGCCCTTCCAGCCGGCGGTGGCGCGGGCGTGCAGGTAGGCGGCGTAGGCGACCCAGGTGATGAAGGACCAGACCTCCTTGGCGTCCCAGCCCCAGTAGCGGCCCCAGGCGTCGCCGGCCCAGATGGCGCCCGCGATGATCGTGAACGTCCACAGCGGGAACACGGCCGCGTTGACGCGGTAGGAGAACTTGTCGAGGGAGGCGGCGGCGGGCAGCCGCTCCAGGACGGAGGTGGCGAAGCTGCCGGGCTTGCCGCCGTTCACGAGCTTGTTCTCGTACGCGTCCTTGAACAGGTAGAGGATCACGCCGACCGCGCCGACGTAGAAGACCGCGCCGCACAGGATCGCCGTGGAGACGTGGATGTACAGCCAGTACGAGTGGAGGGCGGGGACGAGCTGGTCGCTCTCGGTGTAGAGCCAGGTGACGGCGATACCGAGGTCGAGGAGGACCGAGGTGGTCAGGAACAGGCCGAGCCAGCGGACGTTCTTCCTCAGCGCCAGCAGCAGGAGGTACACGCCGACCGCGGTGGTGGAGAAAGTGATGTTGAACTCGTACATGTTGCCCCACGGCGCCCGCTCCACGGACAGCGCGCGGGTGAGCACGCCGCCGAAGGAGAGGCAGAACGCGAGCACGGTGAGGGAGATGGCGATGCGCCCGTAGAGGTCGCCCTTCTCGTCCCCGCCGTGCGCCCCGGGCCCGTCGGGCACGTCCCGCGATCCGGCCGCGGCGCGCACGACGACCTTCGGCCGCTCCAGTACGGCCGTGCCGCCGGCCTGGTTGACGGTGACGGCCGGTGCCTTCCTCGCCTCCGCCTTCGGAGTGAGGGCGGCGGCGGTCCGGGCGACCTTGCTGCGGCTGCCGAAGGTCCACTCCGCGATGTACGCGAAGAAGGCGAGGGTGTAGACCGCCATCGCGGAGTAGACCAGCACGTTGCTGATCTCCGCGAGGTTCTCGTTGGCCGCGGCGGCCAGATCTGTTGCGGCGGCGAGAGTCATTTCTCAGCCCCTTCGGCAGGTACGGCTTCGGTGTCGGTGTCGGTGTCGGTGGGACCGGTCGGGTCCGGGGAGGGATCGGGTGCGCCCGGTGCCCGGTCGTAGAGGATGCCGGCGAGTTCGCCGAGTTCCTCGGGCACCTTCGCGGACTCGCTGCGGCCGAGGCCGGCCATCTCGACGACGGTCACACCGTCGGGGCCCTCGACCGCGCGCACCCACACGCGGCGGCGCTGGATGAACAGGGAGCCGGCGAGGCCGGCGATCGCGGCGACGGCGGCGCCGAGCGCCCAGCCGCCGCCCTGCTCCTGGACGACCTGGAAGCCGGCCCACTCCTTGACGTCCTTCTCGAAGGTGACCGAGCCGGCGCCGTTCGGGAGCGTCATGGTCTCGCCGGGCGTGAGCAGCTTCTTGAACAGCTCGCCCTCGGAGTCCTTGAACTCCTTCATCTTGGTCTTGTCCATCTGGTACACGCTCTGCGGAATGCCGGAGTCGGCCTTCAGGTCGCCGTGGTAGGCGGAGAGCGCGAGCACCGGATAGTCCAGCGCGGGGAACTGGGAGAGCATCGTGCCGCTGGCTGAGCCGCCGAAGGTGGGCACGAAGAAGGCGTTGAAGCCGAGCTGCTCCTTCTCGCCCTCGGGGTTGCGGTAGCCGTCGAGGACCTTGACCACGCCGGAGGAGGTGACGTTGGCGTCGAGCGGCAGCAGCGGCACGGCGTCCTGGAAGACGATGTTCCCCTTGCCGTCGCGGACGGTGACGACGGGCGCGTAGCCGTGGCTGACGAGGTAGACCTTGGCGTCGCCGATCTTCAGCGGCTTGTTCACCTTGACGAGGGCCGTCTTCTCCTCGCCGTCGGCGCCCTCGGTGTAGGTGAGCTCGGTCTCGTACGTGCGCGGGGTGCCCTTGTTGGGGCCGGTGCGCTCGTAGGTGCCGGTGAACTCCTTCACGTCGAAGCTGAACGGCACCAGGTCGTCGTTGGTGAAGAGGCTGCCGGACTTGAAGTCGTCGTACTGGGTGAGCGTGTTGGCGAAGCCGTCGCCCTCGACGACCAGCTTGTTGCCCTCGGACTTGAACAGCTGGCCCCAGGCGAAGGCGATCAGCATCACGATCAGCGCGATGTGGAAGAGCAGGTTGCCGACCTCGCGCAGGTAGCCCTTCTCGGCGGCGACGGCGTCACCGGCGAGGTGGGCGCGGAAGCGGCGCTTCTTCAGCAGGGCGAGCGCGGCCTCGCGGACCTGCTCGGGTTCGGCCTCGGTGCGCCAGGTGGTGTGGGCGGGCAGCCGGGTCAGCCGGCGCGGCGCGCCCGGCGGGCGGCCGCGCAGCTGGCCCACGAACTGCCAGGTGCGGGGCACGATGCAGCCGATGAGGGAGACGAACAGCAGGATGTAGATCGCCGAGAACCACACCGAGCTGTAGACGTCGAAGAGCCCGAGCTTGTCGTAGACCGGCGCGAGGACGTCGTGGCGCTCGCGGAAGTCGGCGACCGCCGTCTCGTCGATCCCGGTCTGCGGGATGAGCGAGCCGGGGATCGCGCCCAGCGACAGCAGCAGCAGGAGCAGCAGCGCGACCCGCATGGAGGTGAGCTGCCGCCAGAACCAGCGGGCCCAGCCGATGACGCCCAGGGCGGGCAGGTGGGGCGGCTCCTCGGTGGGAGCGGTGGACAGCTGGGAGCCGGCGGCGCCGAGGTCCTGGTCGTCGGCGGCCGTGGGGGTGTCGTCGGTTGTCGTCTTGCTCATCGGGTCAGATCCCCACAGTGAAGCCGTTGGACCAGGTCTGCATCTCCGCCACGAGGCTGTCCCACGCGCCGGTCAGCAGCAGCACACCGGTTGCGATCATCATGGTGCCACCGATGCGCAGGACCCAGACGTAGTGCCGCTTGACCCAGCCGAAGGCACCGAGCGCCTTGCGGAAGGCCACGGCGGCGAGCACGAAGGGCACGCCCAGTCCCAGACAGTACGCGACGGTCAGTACGGCGCCGCGTCCGGCGCTCTCCTGCTGCGCGGACAGGGTCAGCACGGAGGCGAGGGTGGGGCCGATGCAGGGGGTCCAGCCGATGCCGAACAGGGCACCGAGGACGGGCGCGCCGACCAGCCCGGTCGCGGGGCGCTTGTGGAAGCGGAACTCGCGCTGGGTGAGCCAGGGCATCAGGCCCATGAAGAAGACACCCATGAGGATCATGAGGACGCCGAGCACCTTGGACAGGACGCCCGACTGTTCCTGCAGGGTCTGCCCGAAGTAGCCGAAGAAGGCGCCGCCGGAGACGAACACGACGGTGAAGCCGAGCACGAACAGGGACGCGCCGGCGACCATCCGGCCGCGCCGGGCCTCGGCCAGGTCGGTGCCGGAGACGCCGGTGACGTAGGAGAGGTAGCCGGGCACCAGCGGCAGTACGCAGGGTGAGAAGAAGGAGACCAGCCCGCCGAGTACGGCGATGGGCAGGGCGGCCAGCAGGGCGCCGTTGAGCACCGTGCCGTTGTAGCCCGTCTCGGCGGCGAGCGTGTGCAGGGCCGTCACGTCACTTCTCCGCGACGACCGGCTTGAGCATCTTCAGCAGGCGTTCCTCGCTGAGCGAGGTCAGCGAGCGGGCCGCGATCTTCCCTTCCCGGTCCAGGACCAGGGTCGAGGGGACCGCCTGCGGGTTGAGGGTGCCCTTCTCGAAGCGGAGCATCAGCTTGCCCGTGGGGTCGTACAGGCTCGGGTAGGGGATGCCGAAGTCCTTCTCGAAGGCGAGGGCGGCCGTGGTGCTGCCGTCCCGCGTGTTGATGCCGACGAACTGCACGCCCTGGTCGGCGTAGTCCCCGGCCACCTTGGCGAAGTACTTGGCCTCCGCGCGGCACGGGTTGCACCAGGAGCCCCAGACGTTGAGGACGACGACCTTGCCCTTGTAGTCGGCGACGTCGAGCTGCTCGCCCTCGAGCGTCTTCCCGGACAGGTCGGGCGCGGCGACCCGCTTGCCCTCGGGGACCGTGGAGATGCCGTCGGTGCCGGTGACGAAGTTGGTGTTGCCGCCCCCGCCGGACGTCCCGCCCGATCCGCACGCGGAGACGAGCAGCGCGGTCGCGGCCACGCCGGCGGCCAGGGTGGCGCGGCGGCGGACGCGGAGGGCGCGGTTCGAGCTGTGATCGGCTCGGTTCGAGCGCTGGGGGGCGCGGCTGGCGGCACTCATGTGAAAAGTTTCGCATGCCCGTTCTGGGGATCTTGCGCACCCCCCGTGCGGGCGGAAACCCGCATTTCAGGCGGCGTTGCCGGTGCCTGTTCCGGTGGTGCTCGTCCCGGTGGTGCCGGCGTCCCGGGCGAACGCCTTCCAGCCACCGGCCGGTTCCTGACCGACGTCCAGGGTGCGCAGCCGCTCCAGCACCTCCGGCCTCTGCACGTCCAGCCAGTCGGTGAACTGCCGGAAGGAGACGAGCCTCACGTCGCCGCCCTTCTCCTTCTCCCGCGCGATGTGCTTGAGCGCTTCCTCCACGGCGTCCATGTAGATGCCGCCGTTCCACTGCTCGAAGTGGTTGCCGACGAAGAACGGCGCACGGTTCGACTCGTATGCCCGCTTGAATCCCGATATGTACGCCTGGGTCGCCTGCCGCCGCCAGCCCGGGTGGTGGTGGGCCGGCGCGTTGGTCGAGTTGACCGACTGGTTGGCGAGGATGTTGTAGTCCATCGACAGGACCTCGAAGGAGCGGCCGGGGAACGGTATCTGCTGGAGCGGAAGGTCCCATATGCCCTGCTTCTTCACCGGCCAGACCTGGCGGCCGCCGGGCGAGGAGGCGTCGTAGCGCCAGCCGAGCTCGCGGGCGGTGGGCAGCAGGTTGTCCTGGCCGAGCAGACAGGGTGTACGGCCGCCGACGAGCTCCTTGTCGTAGTCGAAGGGGAGCGGCTCCAGGTCGGTCCAGCCGGAGTTGGTCCGCCACTCCTTGACGAAGGACTTGGCCTGCTCGATCTCGCTGCGCCACTGCCGCGCCGTCCAGCCGCCGACGCTGCCGGAGCCGCCGCAGAAGTGGCCGTTGAAGTGGGTGCCGATCTCATGGCCCTCGAGCCAGGCGCGGCGGAGGTTCTTCAGCGTGTCCTTGATGTGGCCGTCGGTGAGGTAGCCGATGTCGGAGGCGCCGCGCGGGTTGTTCGGGGGGTCGTAGAGGCGCTTCTTCGACTCGGGGAGCAGGTAGAGGCCCGAGAGGAAGAAGGTCATGGCCGCGCCGTGCTCCTTGGCCAGGTCCAGGAAGCGCGGGAAGAGGCCGTTGCCGACCTCGCCGGCCCCGTCCCAGGAGAAGACGACGAACTGCGGCGGGGTCTGCCCCGGCTCCAGCGGCACCGGCTCGTCGGGCTGGTGGGGCTGCCTGCCGGTGAAGGAGGTGGAGCCGTCACCGATCGGGCGGGCGGTGTTCGTCGGCTTCGGCTTCGGCGTGCCGGGCCGGTCGTCGGGGCGAGGGCCGCCCGTGTCGGTCCCGCCACCCGAATCCGTGTGGCCGCCGCAGCCCGCCAGTGGGACGGCGGCGGCGGCTCCCGCCCCGAGCCCGAGCA
Organism: Streptomyces sp. AC558_RSS880; assembly: GCF_019049255.1. GTDB lineage: Bacteria > Actinomycetota > Actinomycetes > Streptomycetales > Streptomycetaceae > Streptomyces. Next base: position 110,008 of record NZ_JAGMUJ010000115.1, read on the forward strand.
TTCCCCTACGGGTGAGACTGCGCATGGCAACCCCGATCGTCACGTCCTCTGGTGGTCACTCACTCAGAGGACGTGACGAAGCCTGGGGTTCCCGACCGTGTGCGGGGGTTTCGCAACGGTTTTCGAAAGCGTGGTCCCCGTCGGGCGTCGCGCCGGTCCGGCGGGCGTTACGCCCCGAACGCCTTGCTCTTCCCCTTCACCGGCCTGGCGCCCGCCAGGAGATGCGCGGGGACGAGATCACGGGCCGGCTCGCTGTAGCCGACGGAGACGATCCTGTCCCCCTGGTAGGTGAAGGTGGTCAGCGAGGCGAGCGTGCACTGCCGCTTGCGCGGGTCGTGCCACAGCCGCCGCTTCTCCACGTAGGACCGCACGATCCAGATCGGCAGCTGGTGGCTGACCAGCACCGCCTCGTGTCCGCGCGCCGCGTCCTTGGCCGCGTTCAGCGCGCCCATCATGCGGATGACCTGCTCGACGTACGGCTCGCCCCAGGACGGCTTGAACGGGTTGACGACGTGCTTCCAGTTGGCCGGGCGGCGCAGCGCGCCGTCGCCGATGCCGAAGGTCTTGCCCTGGAAGACGTTCTCCGCCTCGATCAGCCGCCCGTCGGTGGCGATGTCCAGGCCGTGCGCCTTGGCGATGGGCTCGGCCGTCTCCTGCGCCCGCTCCAGCGGGGAGGCGACGACGTACGTGATGTCGCGGGAGGCGAGGTGTTCCCCGACCCGGTCGGCCATGCGCCGGCCCAGCTCGGAGAGGTGGTAGCCGGCGAGACGGCCGTACAGGATGCCGTCCGGGTTCTCGACCTCGCCGTGCCGCATCAGGTGGACGACGGTGACGTCGTCGTCCTTCTCCGGAGTGCTCATGCCGTGGCCTCCGCCGCCGCTCGGGCCGCCGCCGGGAGGGCGTCGGCGATCCGCTGGAGGGCCCGCTCGTCGTGCGCGGTGGACACGAACCAGGACTCGAAGGACGACGGCGGCAGGTAGACGCCGTTCGCGAGGAGCGAGTGGAAGAACGCGGTGAAGCGGAACGAGTCCTGCGCCTTGGCGTCCTCGTAGTTCCGCACCGGGCGGTCGGTGAAGAACACCGAGAACATGTTGGAGGCGTTCTGCAGCGTGTGCGCGACGCCCTCCTTGCCGAGCGCCTCGGTGACGAGCGACTGGATCTGCGCCGACACGGCGTTCACCTTCTCGTACGCGGCGTCGTCGAGCAGCCGCAGCTGGGCGAGCCCGGCGGCGGTGGCGACGGGGTTGCCGGAGAGGGTGCCGGCCTGGTAGACGGGGCCGGCCGGGGCGAGGTGGCCCATCACGTCGGCGCGCCCGCCGAAGGCCGCGGCCGGGAAGCCGCCGCCCATCACCTTGCCGAAGGTCATCAGGTCGGGCCGCACCCCGTCGACGCCGTACCACCCGGCGCGGCTGGTCCGGAACCCCGTCATGACCTCGTCGGAGATGTACAGCGCGCCGTTCGCGGCGCACGCGTCCTTCAGCCCCTGGTTGAACCCGGGCAGCGGCGGTACGACGCCCATGTTGCCCGGGGACGCCTCGGTGATCACGCAGGCGATCTCATCCGGGTGCGCGGCGAAGGCGGCGTGCACGGCGTCGAGGTCGTTGTACGGCAGGACGATGGTGTCGCCGGCCTGGGCGCCGGTGACGCCGGGCGTGTCGGGGAGCGCGAACGTGGCCACCCCGGAACCGGCGGAGGCGAGCAGCGAGTCGACGTGCCCGTGGTAGCAGCCGGCGAACTTGACCACCTTGGTGCGCCGCGTGAACCCGCGGGCGAGCCGGATCGCCGACATGGTGGCCTCGGTCCCGCTGGAGACGAGCCGCACCTGCTCCAGCGGCTCGATCCGGGCGGTCATCTCCTCGGCGAGCGCGACCTCGCCCTCACCGGGCGTGCCGAAGGACGTGCCGCGCGCGACGGCCTCCTGCACGGCGGCGATCACCTCGGGGTGCGCGTGCCCGAGGATCATCGGCCCCCAGGAGCAGACGAGGTCGACGTACTCGCGTCCGTCGGCGTCGGTCAGGTACGGGCCGGTGCCCGACACCATGAACCGGGGCGTGCCGCCGACGGCGCGGAAGGCGCGCACCGGCGAGTTCACGCCGCCGGGCGTGACGGCCGCGGCACGGTCGAACAGTGCCTGCGAGGCTGGGGCTTCGTATGAATATGGCAGTTCGCTCATGACCTGCGACTTCTCCGACCTTCTCCGACATTCCGGGGTTTCCCGGCTCCGGGTGCGTATGACGTGTCCAGGGTAGGCCAGGGGCGGCCTCCGGCATCCGGCCCCCGATCGGCCGTGATCTGCGAAACTGGCGTCTGATACACACAGCTCACACGGTCGGGGCCGGCCGGAGGCTGCGAAGCTCCCGCGGGCAGATGTCCGACCGTACGTTTCGGCGGGCGGCCGTGGGGGAGGTCACTGACACGATGATCGGGTTGCGCGGCGGGGGCCACGCGTCCTAGAAAAGCAGTCGGGTGGAGATATGCATCGCGGTGGCGGACTGGGCGAGGGGACTGATGACCTGGGTCCTCGACGTGCCCGGCGGGGAAGGCACCGACGCGAGGCGGAGGACACGGACGAGACACGTCGGACACGCGGTGAACCGGAGCGGATCGGCCCCCTGAGCGGGGCGGGGAGCAGGAATGGTGGTCGGGTGGGGGTGACGTACAAGTATTTCGGCGCGCCGGACGGCGCCACCGCGGCCCGCGTCCCGATCTCGATGCGCCCCGAGGAGCTCGGCGGCGACGAACTCGGCATGAACGGCATGTTCACCAAGATCAAGCCGGAAACCATGGCCGCGATGGTCCTCACGGGCATCGAGGGCGTCCCCCTGCACAAGGTTCCACCCCTGGAACTGGTCGTCCTGCACCCCGACTACGCGGTCGTGAAACTCCCCATGACGGTCGTCGACCCGCTGCGCGGCATAGGCGAGGAGGCCGTCGGCGCGGCGGCCTTCATCTGGTCGACGGTCCCGGACCGCGGCGGCCCGCGTGACGCGTTCAACGTGTACCAGCTGCTGCACGAGTGGCAGGACTTCTCGCACCGACTGCACGAGGCGGGGCATCAGGCTTACTGCCTGGTGTGGCCCTGAGCTCGGCCTCGCGAGGTGCGGGCGGAGCTTTCGGGCCCGTCTTCGGCATGCCCCGGTGGGTCCCGGCCGGCGTGGAGATCGCTGTCCTCGGGCCTTCGAGGTCTTCGAGGTCTTCGAGGTCTTCGAGGTCTTCGAGGTCTTCGAGGTCTTCGAGGTCTTCGAGGTCTTCGACGACATCGTGATCGACGGTCGATGACGGCTCCGGCCCCGACCCCCTACGATCGGCGCCGTGGCGGAACTGGTGCGGCCTCTGGGGACAGGCGATCCGGAACGGCTCGGGCCGTGGAGACTGCTGGGTGTGCTCGGGGCCGGCGGCATGGGGACCGTCTATCTGGGGCAGGCGGGGCGGCGACTGGCCGCGGTGAAGACCCTGCGGCCCGAGAACGCGGGTGACCCACACTTCCTGGCGCGCTTCGAGCGCGAGATACGCGCGGCGGGTGCCGTGCGGAATCCGTGCATAGCGAGGGTGTACGACGCCGACCTCGACGGCCGTGTGCCGTGGTTCGCCGGAGAGTTCGTCCCCGGGCCCACGCTGGAGCGCACCGTCACCGATCGGGGGCCCCTGCCGTCGGAGGCGGTCCGCGTGCTGGGTGCCCTGCTCGCGCACGCGCTGCTGGCGCTGCACGCGGCCGGCGTCGTGCACCGGGACCTGAAGCCGTCCAATGTGCTGCTGACCGCCGACGGTGTGCGCGTCGTGGACTTCGGCATCGCGCGTGTGCCGGACGCGACGGCTCTCACCCTGGCCGCGCAGCGACCGGGCTCCGCGGGCTACATGTCACCAGAGCAGGTCCTGGGCGGTGAAATCGGGCCCCCGAGCGACGTCTTCGTCCTGGGAGCACTGCTCACCTTCGCGAGCACCGGACACCACGCGTTCGGCGCCCACGCCGCGCTGGTGGACTTCGCCATCGCCCACGAGGAGCCCGACCTCACCCCCGTACCGGACGGGCTGCGCCAGGTGCTCGCCCGATGCCTGGCCAAGGATCCCGCGCTGCGGCCGACGGCGGCGGAGCTTCAGGAGCTGTGGAGCGGGGGCGGCGGCCGTACAAGGGCGGGCGCGGCGCTCCTCGGGCGCGTACCCGCCCGTGTTCCGGCGGACTGGCTGCCGTCGGGCGTACTGCTGGACATCGCCGCACGCGAGCGCCGCGCCGCCGAGCTGGCCGGGCACCCGGTCCCCGGGGGACGCCCGGGTGGCCGGCGGCTGCCGCGACGGCGCTCGGTGCTCGCCGCGGCCGGCGGGTCACTGCTCCTCGCCGGCGCGGGCACCGCGGCCTGGCGGTGGTACGCCGACGACGGCACCCGGAACGACGCGGCCGCGACTCCCGTGCCGCGCTGGACGGGCGCCCCCGGCACCCAGCCGGATCCCCTGTGGGAGGTCTCCGGCCTCGCGCCCGAGCCGCCGTTCCCGCCGACCGCGGCGGGAACACTGCTGCTGGCCGCGCTCCCCGGCAACGGCGTGGTGGCTCTCGACGCCCGTACCGGGGAGGAGCGTTGGCGGACGGAGAACATCCGCACCGTGGTGACCGCCGAGCGGCCCCTCGCCCTCGACGAGGACGGCGCGCCGGTCGCCCTCGCACCGGACACGGGAGACGTGCGATGGCGCGGCTCCGGCGGGCTGCGTACGCTCCTGGCCGTCGACGGTGACACCGTGTACGGGCTCGACGGCTCCGGCGGGATCACGGCCGTGCGCACCGGGGACGGCACCCGGCGCTGGCGTCGGACGGCGCCCTCCGGCACCGGGGCGACCGCACAGGCCGCCCTCGCCCACGGGCTGCTCCTGCTCACCGGGGAGGACGGCGTGATGCACGCGCTGCGCACCCGGGACGGCGCGGAGTCCTGGCGGCAGGACACCGGTACCGGTGCCGCGCTGCGGCCCGCCGCGGACGACGACGGCGTCTACCTGGGCGGCGCGCGACTGCGCGCCCTGCGTCCGGCGGACGGCGAGCGGCTCTGGGAGCTGCCGAGCCAGGACTCCGCCGAGGGTGCCGCCGGCTTCGGGCCGCCCACGGTACGCGGCGACCACCTGTACGCGGTGGACGGCGACGTCCTGCGCAGGGTGGCGCGCCAGGACCCGGGCTCCGGCGCGGAGTTCGACATGGGCGGGGCGTGGGATCCGTTCGGTGGCCGGTCGGGGCCGCGTGCCGGTGTCGCCCCCGTCGTCGCGGGCGACGGCGTCCACCTGACGCCGGCCGACCCGGCGGCCGGTGTCCTCGCCGTACGGATCAGCACGATGGAGGAGCAGTACCGCTTCGTCCCGCCGGGCGATCCGGCGGGCGCGTGGCTGGTGGCGGTGGTGAACGGCATACCGGTCATGCAGTGCGGGGAGCGGCTGTTCGCCCTGCCGCCGCTGTGACTCCGTTGTGACAGCGTGGACGACGTGTGCATGTCGTGGTGGCTTAGGCTTGCTCACCGTCCTTGTCTCAAAGGGGGGTTGGGGACTGTGAGGGATCTGAACGGGGCAGACCCACGGCAGTTCGGCCCGTACCGGGCACTTGCGGTGCTGCGGGGGGCGGGCACCACCCGGAGCTACCTGGCCCGAGGGGGCGACGGACGCACCGTCACCGTCACCGCGGCGGAACCACGGCTGGCGGCGGTCTCCGTCTTCCGCAGCCGCTTCCGCCAGGAGGTCGCGGCGGCGGCACGGCTGGCAGGGCCGTGGGCGCTGCCCGTACTCGACTCCGCCCCGGACGACCCGGTGCCCTGGTTCGCTTCGCCGTTCACCCCTTCCCTCTCGCTCGCCGAGGCCGTGGCCCTGGCGGGGCCGCTGCCCGAGCCGGCCGTACGGGTCCTGGGCGCGGCCCTCGCCGAGACCCTCGAGCGCACGCGCACGGCGGCCGGCGGGGCGTTCCAGGGGCTCGGTCCCGAGGTGGTGCTGCTGGCCGCCGACGGTCCCCGGATCAGCGCGTTCGGCCCGCTGGGCGCGGCCACGGCGGCGGCGGAGGGGCCGGGAGGCGGACTGGCCGTGACACTCGGCTACCTGACACCGGAACAGGTCGCCGGCCACCGGCCGGGGCCGCCCGCCGACGTCTTCGTGCTGGGCACACTGCTGGCGTACGCGGCCACGGGCACGAACCCCTTCGACGTGAACGACGCGGGCACGGACCCCCTCGACGCGGACCACGCGGGCACGGACCACGCGGGCACGGGCCACGCGGGCACGGGCCACGCGGGCACGGACCACGCCGACGCGAACCACGCGGGCGTGCGTCCCGTCGCCGGGGACGTCTCCCGGAGCGCCGCGCGCCACCGGGCCGCCGAGCGCATCGCGCACCAGGAGCCCGACCTCGCCTCCGTCCCCGAGGAGCTGCGTCCGGTGCTCGCCCGGTGCCTGGCCAAGGACCCGGCGCAGCGGCCGGAGCCGTCCGTGCTCGCGGCCGTCCTCGCTCCCTCCGGCGCGGCGGCCGCGATGAGCGCGGGCTGGCTGCCGGCCCGGCTGACCGCCGCCCTGGCGGAGCAGGCGTCGGCCGTGCTCGGGCTGGAGGCGCGGAAGGACCGGGAGGAGGCCACGCCCGCCGTCCCGGCCACACCGACCGTCCCGGCCACACCGACCGTCCCGGCCACACCGACCGTCCCGGCCACACCGACCGTGCCGGACGCGAGCCCGGCGGCCGCCACCGGCGCGAGCCCGGCGTCCGAAGCCGGCACGGCGGGCGAGCGGGGTACCGCACCGGCCCGGCCCACCACGCGCCGTGTCGCGAACCTCGACCGCAGGGCCCTGCTGACCGGGGTGCTGTCCGGCGCGGCGGGGCTGGCGCTCGGCGGCGGCGTCACGGCGTGGGCGACCGACGACCGCTCGCGCCCCGCCGCGGCGAAGAAGCCGGCCGCGCGAAAGCCGCACGAACCCGTCCCCGGAGTGCCCCCGGCGGCGCTGTGGGCGTACGACATGCCGGACACGATGCTCTTCGGCAGCCCCGCCCTGCACGGCGACGTGCTGTTGGTGCCGGGGGACTCCCTCGTCGCCCTGGACGTCCGTACCGGCAGGGAGCTGTGGCGGCGCAGGGAACCGCTGGACCTTGCCGCCCACCCCTTGCGGGTCGACGACGAGCTTCTCGTGGTGCTGGGCGTTCAGGGGCTGTTGTGGCGCTCCGTGAAGAACGGTGCCCGCCGGCACAAGGTGCCCTACGAGCAACTCCTCGAAGCCGGTGAGGACATGCACAGCCCCGAGCTGGTGGCCCGGGACGGTGCGGTGGTCTGGTTCAGGGGCAATGTCGAGAAGGCCGCGGGCACCGGCACGAAGACCGACGGCGCCGACGAGAAGACGCGCACCCTGTTCGCCTACGACGTCGTACGGCGCGAACCGCTGTGGCGAAGACCCCTCGCGGAGAACGAGTACGTCGCCTGGGCCGCACCCCACCGCGACCTCCTGGTGTCGTGGCGGGACGCACCCCGGCCCAAGGACAAGAAGGAACGGAAGAAGCGGCCCGAGGGGCTGCAGGAGTTCTTCGCACTGGACCGCGCCTCGGGCAGGGAGGTGTGGGCGAGAACGATCGGCGGCCTGACCGACACCGCCCTGCTCGCCCTGTCCGGTACGGGAACGCTGTACGCCTCGCAGGACAAGGAGCTGCGGGCGTACGAGCTGCTCACCGGCAGGGAGCTCTGGCGGAATCCCCACAAGAGCCCGTACGGCGCGTGCGGGTGGCCGGTCCTCACCGAGGACACCCTGTACGTCGCGGACAGCGGCACGACCGTGTACGCCCTCGACCCGGTCAGCGGCCGGCAGCAGTGGAGCCGTGGGACCGGCTTCCTGGACGGGACCGGCGCACCCCCCTCCGTGGCCGTCAGCCCGTCCGGCGCGACCGCGCTGTCCTTCGACGCCGTCCAGGTCACCGCGTTCGCCACGGCGAACGGTGAGCGGCTGTGGAAGTTCCAGGCCGTGGGCGAGCAGGACGGCGGCGGCCTCGAACCGTACGAGCTGCTGACCGTCGACGGGATCTGCGTGGTCCGGTACGGCAGGTACTTCTACGGCGTCCCGGTGGAGTGAGCGTCGCATGAGCCCCGTGCAGCCCCTCGCCCACGACGACCCGGACCGCCTGGGCCGCTACCGGTTGATCGGCAGGCTGGGCAGCGGCGGCATGGGGACGGTCTTCCTGGCCCGCTCGTCCGGTGGGCGCACCGTCGCGCTCAAGACGGTGCACCCGCGGTTCGCCGCCGAACCCGAGTTCCGCATCCGGTTCCGTCTGGAGGCGGAGGCGGCACGCGCGATCGGCGCCCGGCACGGCGCGACCGTGGTCGACTGCGACCCCGACGGGGCCGTGCCCTGGCTGGCCACCGAGTACCTGCTCGGACCCTCGCTCGACGAAGCGGTGCGCCTGGCGGGACCGCTGCCCGAACACACCGTGCGCGCCGTGGGCGCCCACCTGGCGGACGCGCTCGGCGAGATCCATCGCACGGGCATCGTGCACCGCGATCTCAAGCCGTCCAACGTCCTGCTCACCGCGGCCGGTCCGAAGATCATCGACTTCGGCATCGCCCGTGCGCTCGGCGCCCGGCGGCTCACCGCGACCGGACAGGTCGTGGGCACCCCGGCCTACATGTCACCGGAGCAGGCGACGGGGCACGACCACGGCCCCGAGGGCGATGTCTTCGCCCTCGGCGGTGTGCTGCTCTTCGCCGCGACCGGGCGTCCACCGTTCCCGGGGGACAGTGCGGCGGACATCCTGTACCGCGTCCGGTACGGGGAGCCGGACCTGACCCACGTACCCGACGGCCTGCGGCCGGTCATCGCGTCCTGCCTGCGCAAGGAGGCCGCGGACCGCCCGGCGCCGTCCCGGCTCTCCCCGGAACTCGGGGCGGGAGGGGACACGTTCGCGGAGTCGCTGCCGGAGGCGGTCCTCGCCGACCTCGCCGACCGCACCACGCGCCTGTGGGATCTGCGTCCCGTACGCTCACCGGCGCCCGATCCGGGCGCCGTCGCGCGGACGGCGCCCGACGTGTCGCCGGACGCGCCGCCGCTGCCACGGCGCCGGGCCCTGTTCGCGCTGGGCGGAGGGCTCCTCGCGGCCGGCTCCCTGACGGCGGGCGTCGTCGCGTACACCCGGCAGGGGCGACAGGACGCCGGGAACGGCGAGCGGACCGCGGCGGACGCCGGGGCGGGCCCGCCCGAGGCCGCCTGGACGTTCGCGGGGACCTTCGACAACAAGGTCCGGCCCGTGGCGGCGGGCGGTGTCGTCCTGGTCAGGGACGCGCTCCGGCCCCGCTACACCGCCGTGGACGTCGCCACCGGGCGGAAGAAGTGGTCGCGGGACCCGCTGCGGGACGTCCTGGGCGCGGACGGCGGGCTGCTCGCCGTCCCCGACGAGGAGGACGGCGTGGCGGGGTCGTCCCCGGTCCGCCCCGCGCTCCTCCGGCTCGATCCGGAGTCGGGCCGGACGACCCCTCTCCACGACTCCTTGGGCGACCCCGCCCTCGAGCCGACGGCCCTGCTGACGGCCGACCGGCGAACGGTCTACGTCCTGGCCGGGCTGCGCGGCCCGGGCGGGGAGCCCGCGCGGCCGTTCCTGAGCGCGTACGACCTCGTCAGCGGTGCGGAGCGCTGGCGCGAAGGACTGCCGGAGAAGGGTGTGGGGGCCGAGCCGCTGAGCGCTGTCGTCGAGGGCGGGCGGCTGGTGTGCGTCACCCGGCTCGGGCTGACCGTCCGCGCCGCCGACACCGGCCGGACGCTGTACAGCAAGCGGTTGGTCGACCCGGCCCGGTACGACGTGGACGAGGAGAGCGACCTGCCGGCGCCGAGCGCGGCCGTGGTGCGGGGCGGGCGGATCCACGTCAGCCAGGGCGAGGTGCTGGCGCTCGACGCGCGCAGCGGTGAGACGCTCTGGCGCTGGGGGGCCGAGGAGCCCAGCACCTGGCCCGGCGGACCGGTCTACGGTGCGCCGGCCGTCCAGGACGGCGTGGTGTACGTCGTGGCGGCGCCCGAGGACACCCGGGGCACGGCCGAGCAGGCCGCCTGGCGGCTGATCGCGCTGGACGCCGCGACCGGTGAGTTCCGCTGGGACCACCGCGCCCCGCTGCGGCTGTGGCCCGGCGAGCCCCTGCTGCGCGGCGGGCTGGCCCTGCTGACCCCCTTCGACGAGCGCCGGCTGCTGTACGCGGTGGACCTGCGTGACCACAAGGTCGCATGGACCTACTCCGGCCCCGCGCAGGACACGGTCTCCCACTCCCTCGCGGCGACGCCCGGGCACGTCTACGTCCTCCGGGCAGGCGCGCTCACGGCACTGCCCCTGCGGGAGTGAACGGCGCGTCCACGGTCACGGCCGCCGGGGACGTCGCCCGCATCCGGCCGCGCGGGGGCGCGCCTCCCGGGGTGGCCGACGGGAAACCTCGGGCCGGCATCCCCTCGCCGCCCGTCGTCGCCCGTCGTCGCACGAGTGGCAGGACTTCTCGCACCGGCTGCACGAGGCGGGGCGCACGTCGTGGTCGGTCGTCAGGAGGCGCCCTGCGGGGAGAGGACGGAGGCGGCGCCTCTGCCGAAGGCGCGCATGGCGAGGGCACCGGCGAGGGGCCCGGGCGCGAGGAGGAGGAAGGCGTGTTCCCAGCCGATGGCCTCGGCGAGGAGGGGGGTGAGCTGGATGCTGACGACGGTGAGGGCGAAGCCGATCGCGGTCTGGCCGGTGAGCGCCGTCCCGATGTAGCGGTGGTCGGCCACCTCGCTCAGCGAGGTCGAGAACACCCCCGAGTCCGCGATCACCGCGGCGCCCCACAGCGTGCAGAAGGCGAACAGGAGCAGGGGCGGGGCGTGGAAGAGGAACGGGGAGAGGAGGCAGCACAGGCCGCTGGTGAGAAGTGCCGCCATGGCGGCGGGAGAGCGGCCGAAGCGGTCCGCGCCCCAGCCGCCGAGCAGGCAGCCGGCCGCTCCGCCGAGTCCCATGGCGAGGAACACCGTGATCTCCACCGAGCCCGGGAGTCCTCCCGCGGCGGGGGCCGCCAGCAGGAAGGACGGGATCCAGGTCCACAGGGCGTAGAGCTCCCACATGTGCCCGAAGTAGCCGAGGTTGGCCAGGCGCGGCCCGCGCTCGGTGAACATGGTCAGCGCGTACCGGGGGTTGCGGACGGGTGCGGCCGACGCCGCGTGGGGGCCGGGCCGGACGAGGAACAGCGCGATGACGGAGCCCGCGAGTCCGGCCGCCGCCGCGGCGAGCAGGACACCGCGCCAGGGCAGCGCCTCCAGCCCGGCGATGAGATGGGGAAGCGTGGAGCCGAGGGTGAGGGCGGCGATGAGGACGCCCATGGTCCTGCCCCGTCCGGCGCTGCCGGCCCAGGAGGCCATGAGCTTCATGCCGGTGGGGTAGACGCCGGCCAGGAACACCCCGGTCATGAAGCGCAGCGGAACGGCGACGGCCGGCCGGTCGGCGAACAGGGCCAGCACCACGGTGCAGGCCGCGGCCGCCGCGGCGGTGACGGCGAGCAGGCGCTGGGCCGGGACGCGATCAGCCAGGTTCGACGCGGTCGAGGCGACCGCCCCGGCGACGAAGCCGATCTGCACGGAGGCCGTCAGCCACACCGCGCCGCCGGCCGTGAGCCCCCAGTCGTTCCGCAGACTGGGCACCACCGCCGACATGGAGAACCACACGGCGAGGCCGAGCACCTGCACGGCGGCGATCGCACCGCGTTGCACACCGACGTTCACAGATGCCCCCTGAACCGAGATTCCGCTCCTCCGACCTCGTGCCACGGCCGAAGGCCGACCCTCATCACCCCGGGATCGTGGTCCCGGTCCGCCCCGCCCGTCGGGCCGAGGCCCCCGGGCCGTCACGGGGTGCGGAACCCGCGAAAGGTCACCTGTCCGCGGGTCCGGAAACCGAGCCGCTCGTAGAGCGCGATCGCGCCGGCGTTCGACTCGGCCACGTGCAGGAAGGGACGTTCCCGCCGTGACACGACGCGCGCGACGAGTGCGCGTACCAGGCGTGCGGCGTGACCGCGGCCGCGTGCCTCGGGTGCGGTGCAGACGGCACTGATCTCGGTCCAGCCGGGAGGCCGCAGCCGTTCACCCGCCATCGCCACCAGCGTGCCCCTCTCGCGGATGCCGAGATAGGTGCCGAGTTCGTGCGTGCGCGGCCGGAACGGCCCCGGCCGGGTCCGTTCGACGAGACCGAGCATCTCGGACACGTCCGCGGAACCCAGTTCGACCACTCCGGAGTCGGGTTCGGCCCGAGGTGGATCGGGGCGGTCGTCACCGCTCCAGATCATCTGACGGCCTTCGAGGGTGAAGACCGGCTCCCAGTCCGGCGGCGGGACGGCCGGGCAACTGAACATGTCGGCGAGTTCTCCCCGGCCGAGCAGCCGGGCCAGGTCGTCCCACTCCGCCGCGTCCGCGGCGGCGGACACCGCGGAGAAGGTCGCGACCGGTGTCGGGTACGTGGCAGCCGAGCCGAGCCGGCGAGCGAGGTGTGAGTGGTGCCCCCTGAACAACTCGCCCACCGGATCGTCGAGGGCGGCCGCGCCCTCATGACCTGCCACCATGCCGTGCCTTCGTGTCGTCGTGAGGCGTTGCCGTCGCAGGCGTCCTCACAGCGTTTCTCCGACGCTTCCGTCGCCGTCACTCCGGTGCCCGCGCCGAACGGGCCCCCGGGAGTGTAGTCGCTCCTGCGGACACACCGCTCCCCCGCCGCCCGAGCGGGCGTCCCCTTCCCGACGGACCTGGAGACGCCTCACCTCACTTCGTCCCGACGGTCCGCAGCACCGTCAGCACCAGGGTCCGGGCCGCCTCCACCGTCTCGCGCAGGGACACGTGTTCGCGCTCGCTGTGCGCCACCGCGATGTCCCCGGGGCCGTACTGCAGCGTCGGGATGCCGGCGCCCACGTAGTGCCGCAGATCGCTGCCGTACGTCGCGCCGCGCCGCCTCGGCCGGGGGCGGCCCGTCGCGTCGGCGTACGCGGCACCGGCCGTGTCCGCGAGGGAGTGCCCCTCGGGCAGGCGGCCGCTCGCGAACTGCCCGCCCGGCCAGCTCACGGCGGCCGGATGGTCCCGCAGCCACGGGTCGGCGGCGCACACCCGCGCCACGCACCGCTCGAACTCGGCGCGCGCGTCCGCCGGGTCCTCGCCGAGGCGTACGCCGAGCCGGCCCTCGGCGACCAGCAGGTCGGGCACGCTGCTCGCCCAGTCCCCGGCGCGCACGGCGCCCACCGACAGGGCGTACGGGATCGGGTACTCGGCGAGCAGCGGGTCCGGGTCCCGGTTCCGTTCGGTCTCCAGCGCGGCCAGCGCCCGGTGCAGGGGAAGGTAGGCGTCGATGGCGCTGACCCCCTGCTCCCGTGAACTGCCGTGCGCCGCCCTGCCGGGCACGGCGACGCGGAACGTCAGCGCACCCGCGTTGGCCGTGATCAGGGTGCCGGCCGTGGGCTCGGCGATGACGCAGGCGTCGCCGCGGTGACCGCGCCGCAGGGTGCCGAAGGCGCCGAGACCGCCGTCCTCCTCGCCGACGACGCAGTGCACGGCCACCCGGCCGCGCAGCCGTATGCCGGCCGCGCGGATCGCGGCGAGCGCGGCGAGGTGCGCCGCGAGACCGGCCTTCATGTCGCAGGCCCCGCGCCCGTGCACGAGGTCCCCGGTCACCCGGGGCACGAACGGGTCGCCGTCCCATGCGGCGGGATCACCCGGCGGTACGACATCGACGTGCCCCTGCAGGATCAGCGTGGGCCCGTCCCCGCCGTCGGGGGTGGTCCCGACGAGTCCCCACGCCTCCTCGCGGGGCGCCTCCGTCCCCGGGAAGTCCGGGTCGGCGCGGAGCGCGGGCAGGTCCATCGACCACAGGTCGACGTCCATCCCGAGCCACTCCAGCCGCCCGGCCAGCTGATGCTGCAGCTGGGACTCGGCGGCGCTCCCGGTCACGCTGGGTACGGAGATCAGCTCCAGCAGCGTCCGTCCCAGCGCCTTCTCGTCCACCGCCGCCAGCGCCGCGGCCTCCTCGTCGGTCAGCATGTCACCCTCCCCGCACCGGGAAGCGGCCCTCCGCCGCCCCCGCACGCATACCTGCGCACCGCGGCGCCCGCTCACGCCTGCCACCCCACGTGGCTGCGGGCACAAGAACGCCGCTCACCCGGCCGACCGCTGTACGCCCCCCACCGTGAACCCGGTCACCGTCCCCCCGCCCTCCCGCCGGAAGGCGTACGGCGCGCCACCGTGCGCGAGGGCGATCTCCCGGACGATGGACAGCCCGAGCCCCGACCCCGGCAGGGAACGCGCGTCGGCGGCGCGGTAGAAGCGGTCGAAGACGCGGGTCAGGTCGTCGTCCGCGATGCCCGGCCCCCGGTCGCGCACCTCCACCCGCACCGTCCCCGGCCGCGCGGGCCCGGCGACGTGGATCTCGACGGGGCCGCGCCCGTCCCGGTCGAACTTGACCGCGTTCTCGACCAGGTTGGACACCGCCCGTGTCAGCATCCCGGGCCGCCCATCGGTCGTGGTGTCTCCGCTCGCGCGGACCAGGATCTCCCGCCCCGTGCGCCGCCGGGCCAGCCCCGCGACGTCCTCGGCGATGTCCGCGAGGTCGACCCGCTGCGACGGCTCGGTGTCGGACTGCCCGGCCGCGAGATCGACCAGTTCGTTGACGAGGTCGGTCAGTTCGCGGGCCTCCTGGGTGAGGTCGGCGACGAGTTCCTCACGGGTGCCGGGCGGGAGTTCGTCGATGCGGCGCAGCAGGGAGATGTTGGTGCGCAGCGAGGTGAGCGGCGTACGCAGCTCGTGCCCGGCGTCCTGGACCAGCCGGCGCTGGTCCTCCTCGGACTGGGCGAGCCGGCCCAGCATGCGGTCGAAGGCGCGGCCGAGGCGCCCCACCTCGTCGTAGCCGGCGACGGGCACCTGGATGCCGAGGCGCCGGGTACGGGCGACGGCCTCGGCGGTGTGGGTGAGGACGACCAGGCGGCGGGTGATGCGCCGGGCCAGCCACCAGCCGAACAGTCCGGCCCCGACCACCACCGCCGCCATCAGGATCAGCGTGCGCCGCTGGAGGGCCCGCAGCAGGTCCTCGGTGTTGCTGAACTCCTGCGCGACCTGCACCGCGCCCCGGCTGCCGCCCAGCGAGACGGTCGCGACCCGGTAGACGTCGTCGCCGACGTCGACGTCCGCGTGCACGGCCACTTGTCCCGCCGTCGCGGCGCCCGCGACCCGCCGGTCGGCGTCGACCACCGGCAGCCCCGGGTCGCCGGGGTCGAAGACGCTGCCGTCCGGCCCGAGGACCTGCACGTCGGTCCGGGCGGGCCGCACCAGGTCGTGGCCGGGCGCGGCGGAGGAGAAGTCGTGCGGGGTCATCCGGTTGTCCCGGACCTCGCTCCGCAGGTCCTGCACGACCTCGTCGAACACGGACTGCTGGTCCACCCGCACCAGCCGGGCGGCGGCGTTGTACGACAGGATGCCGACCAGCACGGTGACCGTGGCGGTGACCGCCGCGAACGCCACCGCGAACGTGGTCCCCAGCGACAGCAGCCGCAGCCGCCGGCGCGGAACCGGCGCCCCCCGCGCACCGCCCGCGGGCACTCAGCCCTCCCGCAGCACGTAGCCCACCCCGCGTACCGTGTGGATCAGTTGCGGCGCGCCGGGCTCGTCGAGCTTGCGGCGCAGATAGCCGACGTAGACGGCGAGGTTCTTGGAACCGGGGCCGAAGTCGTAGCCCCAGATGCGGTCGTAGATGGTGGAGTGGTCCAGGACGATGCCCGCGTGGCGGATCAGCAGCTCCAGCAGCTCGAACTCGGTCCGGGTCAGCTCCAGTTCGCGCCCGCCGCGCCAGGCCCGGCGCGCCTGGGGGTCCATGCGCAGCCCGGCCGCCTCCACGAACCGGCCGGAGGTGTCCGGCTTCGCCTCCTCCGCCACCGGCTCGGGATCCGGCGCCACCGGGGCCGCCCGGCGCAGCAGCGCGCGCAGCCGGGCGAAGACCTCCTCGACGTCGAACGGCTTGACGACGTAGTCGTCGGCGCCCGCGTCCAGTCCCGCGATGCGGTCGGCGGTCTCCACCAGCGCGGTCAGCATCAGCACCGGTGTGCGGTCGCCCTCGGCACGCAGCACCCGGCACACCTGGAGCCCGTCGATGCCGGGCATCATCACGTCGAGCACCAGCACGTCGGGCCGGCTGCGGTGGGCCTGCGCGAGGGCCTCGACGCCGTCGGCGACGGCCGTGACCCGGTAACCCTCCAGGGTGAGGGCGCGCTCCAGGGCGTTGCGGATGGCGCGGTCGTCTTCGGCGAGCAGAACGGTGTGCGGCACGCGCCCAGTGTGCCAACCGCCGCCGTCCCGCGGCCCCGGAGGCCGGCTCCGGGGACCGCTTCTTACCCGTATCTCACCCGGCGGGCCGCAGCGCCGCCAGTCGCTCCTCGAACGGGGTGACCTCCTCGAAGGAGTCCCGCCCGGTCAGCGGACGGGCGGTGGACAGCCCGGCCATCAGGGCCGCCAGTTCCCCGGCCGCGCGCTCGACCCGGCCGTTCAGCCCTTCGGCGCCCCAGTCCTCGGAGGCGGCGTAGACGCCGGTGGGGACGACGACGGCCTTGAGGTGGGAGAAGAGCGGCCGCAGCGCGTGGTCCAGGACCAGCGAGTGCCGGGCCGTGCCGCCGGTCGCCGCGATCAGCACCGGCTTCCCGGCGAGGGCCTCGGGGTCGGTGACGCTCAGCGCGTCGAAGAACGACTTGAACAGCCCGCTGTACGACGCCGAGAACACCGGCGTGACCACGATCAGCCCGTCGGCCCCGGCCACCGCGTCGAACGCGCCGGCCAGCGCCCGGCCGGGGAAGCCGTTGGTGAAGGTGTGCGCGATCTCCACGGCGAGGTCGCGCAGCTCGACGACCTCGACATCGGCCGGCTGGGGCTCGGGGGCCGTGGCCGCCGGGGCGGCGACCGCGGCCAGCCGGTCGCCGAGCAGCCGGGTGGAGGACGGGACGCTCAGTCCCGCCGAGACGACGACGAGCCTCATGCCTGTGCGCCTTCCTTCGTCCTGGCTCCGGCCAGCAGCGAGCTGTGGGTGGGCGCGTCCGGCACGTCGGCCGGGCGGTTCTTGGCGAACTCCTCGCGCAGCACCGGCACGACCTCCTCGCCCAGCAGGTCGAGCTGTTCCAGCACGGTCTTCAGCGGCAGGCCCGCGTGGTCCATCAGGAACAGCTGGCGCTGGTAGTCACCGGCGTACTCGCGGAAGGACAGCGTCTTCTCGATGACCTGCTGCGGGGAGCCCACGGTCAGCGGGGTCTGCTCGGTGAACTCCTCCAGCGAGGGCCCGTGCCCGTAGACCGGGGCGACGTCGAAGTAGGGGCGGAACTCACGCACCGCGTCCTGGCTGTTCTTCCGCATGAACACCTGGCCGCCGAGGCCGACGATCGCCTGCTCGGGGGTGCCGTGCCCGTAGTGGGCGTACCGGGCCCGGTACAGCTCGACCATGCGCTTGGTGTGGTCGGCCGGCCAGAAGATGTTGTTGTGGAAGAAGCCGTCGCCGTAGTACGCGGCCTGCTCGGCGATCTCCGGCGAGCGGATCGAGCCGTGCCAGACGAACGGCGGTACGCCGTCCAGCGGGCGGGGCGTGGAGGTGAAGCCCTGCAGCGGGGTGCGGAACTTGCCCTCCCAGTCGACGACGTCCTCGCGCCACAGCCGGTGCAGGAGCGCGTAGTTCTCCACCGCCAGGTTGATGCCCTGGCGGATGTCCTGCCCGAACCAGGGATAGACCGGGCCGGTGTTCCCGCGCCCCATCATCAGGTCCACCCGGCCGTCGGCCAGGTGCTGGAGCATCGCGAAGTCCTCGGCGATCTTCACCGGGTCGTTGGTGGTGATCAGGGTGGTGGAGGTGGAGAGGACCAGCTTCTCCGTGCGGGCGGCGATGTAGCCGAGCATGGTGGTCGGCGAGGACGGCACGAACGGCGGGTTGTGGTGCTCCCCGGTCGCGAACACGTCCAGGCCCACCTCCTCGGCCTTCAGCGCGATGGCGACCATGGCCTTGATCCGCTCGCGCTCGGTCGGCGTACGCCCCGTGGTCGGGTCGGGAGTGACATCCCCGACGCTGAAGATCCCGAACTGCATGGCCGCTCACCCTCCAAGTTGTTTACGGTTCAACTATACCCCTGGAACGACCCCCCGCCCCCTCCTATTCCCCCGGCCGCGCGCCTACGGCACCAGCACCAGCCGCCCCCGTACCCCGCCCTCCGCCAGGCGCGCGTGCGCCTTCGCCGCGCCGGCCAGCGGATACTCCTCCGCGACCCGGAGCGTGAGCACCCCCTCGTCCACCAGCCGCACCAGCTCCTGGACCGCGTCAGCGACAAGTGGTTCAGCCTGATCGTCAGCGCCCTCGCCACGGCCCCCGTGCGCTACAGCGACCTCGGCCGCAAGATCGCCGGCGTCAGCCCCAAGACGCTCACCCGGACCCTGCGCTCACTGGAACGCGACGGCATCCTCACCCGCACGGTGACCCCGTCCGTCCCGGTCCGCGTCGACTACGAACTCGCCCCGCTCGGAGCCGGCCTCAGCCTGCTCCCGACCGCCGTGAAGGACTGGGCGGAGACCCACTTCGACGAGGTCCACCGGGCCCGGGACCGCTACGACGCCGAGACCGACCAGCCGTCCGCGGCCTCCCCCGACCGCAACCGGGCGGCCTGCTCCGCGCCGAACTCCGTCGTACGCCTCATGTGGTCGATGAACAAGGCGAGCTGCGCGTCGTCGAGATCGTCGAAGAGCGCGACCCAGCCGCCGCCCAGCCGCTCCCACACCCGCCCGAACTCGGCGGCCCGCTCCGGCACCACCGCCACCAGCACCAGCCGCCGGTCATCCGCGTCCCGCTCCCGCACCACGTACCCCGCCCGCTCCAGCCGGTCCACCAGCCGGGTCGCCGAGCCGGTCGTCAGCCCCGTCAGCTCCGCGACCCGGCCCGTGGTCACCGGGCCGCCCTCCAGCGTCAGCAGGTTCAGACACTGCAGATCGGTGGGGTGCAGGCCCAGATGGTCGGCGAGCGCCTGGTTGAACAGGGCGTGGGCCGCCGTGTACCGCCGGGACACCACGGCCAGCTCCGCCAGCAGCCCGGCCCGCGTGTTCCCCGCCATCCCACCACCACCTCGCACCGCTTCGCCGTCCGCGGATGTATCCCACGCCCCGCCCGTGCCGGGCACCGTCCACCAGATGATGCACCCGGATGCGCAGCCGCACGCGTGCGGAACCCCCGCTCCGCCGCGCGACGGCCGACACCCTCAGACCACCGTCTCCGGAAGCAGCCCCAGCTGCTCCAGGAAGGCCAGCTGGTCGAAGTAGAGCCGGTAGCTGACGATCCTGCCGTCCTCGACGGTGGCGACGTCCACCCCGCGGATCCTGACCTCCTTCCCGGTCGCCGGCACGCTCCGCCCGTCCGGCACCTGCAACGGCCCGGTGTTCCGCCCGCTGAAGTACCCCTCGTCGATCGCGATGCTGCCCACCTCGAACGCGTGCAGCGACTCGTACCGGGCGTCGGGCACGGCCGTCGTCATCTGACGCCAGTACTCGACGATCTCGTCCCGCCCGTGCAGCTCCCCCGCCTCGGGCACCCAGGCGACCGCGTCCCGCGCGTACAGCTCCGCCACGGCGTCCATGTCCAGGTCCGTGGTGACCGCCGCGGTGAGCCGGTCCATGACCTCGCGCGCCTCACCCATGACCCACCTCCTGCCCCGGAGGACCACCCGTCCCATTCTCCCACCGGGCCCCCGCCCCCGCCGCCGCCCGGCCGCCCCCGCCTATGCTGGCCGCGCAGGTCCCGACCACGAACCAGTACGTCCGAGGAGCAGCCCATGGCCACCGCCGTACCGCCCGCCGCGTCCCGTATCGCCGTCGTCACGGGTGCGAGCAGCGGGATCGGCGCCGCCACGGCCCGCCGCCTCGCCGGGGCCGGCTACCGCGTCGTCCTCACCGCCCGCCGCAAGGACCGCATCGAGGCGCTCGCCGAGGAGATCACCGCCGCCGGCCACGCGGCCACGGCCTACCCCCTCGACGTCACCGACCGCGCGGCCGTCGACGAGTTCGCCACCGCCTTCAGGACCGTCGGCGTCCTCGTCAACAACGCCGGCGGCGCACTCGGCGCCGACCCGGTCGCCACCGGCGACCCGGACCAGTGGCGCACCATGTACGAGACCAACGTCCTCGGCACCCTCAACCTCACCCAGGCCCTGCTGCCCAAGCTGGACGCGAGCGGCGACGGCACGATCGTGGTCGTCTCCTCCACCGCCGGTCACGCCACCTACGAGGGCGGCGCGGGCTACGTCGCCGCCAAGCACGGCGCACACGTCCTCGCCGAGACCCTGCGCCTGGAGATCGTCGGCCGCCCGGTGCGCGTCATCGAGATCGCGCCCGGCATGGTCAAGACCGACGAGTTCGCCCTCACCCGCTTCGGCGGCGACACGGAGAAGGCCGCCAAGGTCTACCAGGGCGTCGCCGAACCCCTCACCGCGGACGACGTCGCCGACACCATCACCTGGGCGGTCACCCGCCCGCCCCACGTCAACATCGATCTGATGATCGTCCGCCCCCGCGCCCAGGCGTCCAACACCAAGGTCCACCGGGAGCCCTGATGTCGGACAGCGAACAACGCCGCCTGGCCCTGGAGAAGAAGCGCGAACGCTACGTCTGGTACTACCTCGGCTACTTCCTCTTCGGCATCCACATCGTGGCGTTCGTCATGATCTACGCGGTGACCCACGCGAAGTAGCGGGCCCCTCGCAGGGGACCCGCTCTCCTTGCCGCCCTCCGTCGCGTCAGCCCTTCACGCAGACGACCTGCTTGAGCTTCGCGACGACCTCGACGAGGTCCCGCTGCTGGTCGATGACCTGCTCGATCGGCTTGTAGGCGCCCGGGATCTCGTCCACGACACCGGAGTCCTTGCGGCACTCCACGCCCCGCGTCTGCTCCTCCAGGTCCTTCGTCGAGAAGCGCCGCTTGGCCGCGTTGCGGCTCATGCGCCGGCCGGCGCCGTGCGACGCCGAGTTGAAGGACTTGGCGTTCCCGAGGCCCCTGACGATGTACGAACCCGTGCCCATGGAGCCCGGGATGATCCCGTACTCGCCGGAACCCGCGCGGATGGCGCCCTTGCGGGTCACGAGCAGGTCCATGCCGTCGTAGCGCTCCTCGGCCACGTAGTTGTGGTGCGCGCTGATCTCCGGCTCGAAGGTGGGCCTGGCCTTCTTGAACTCCTTGCGGACCACGTCCTTCAGGAGCGCCATCATGATCGAGCGGTTGTACTTCGCGTACTCCTGCGCCCAGAACAGGTCGTTGCGGTACGCCGCCATCTGCGGGGTGTCCGCGACGAAGACGGCGAGGTCACGGTCGACCAGGTTCTGGTTGTGCGGGAGCTTCTGGGCCACGCCGATGTGGTGCTCGGCGAGTTCCTTGCCGATGTTCCGGGAACCGGAGTGCAGCATCAGCCAGACGGAACCGGCCGTATCCGTGCACACTTCGACGAAATGATTGCCGGACCCGAGCGTTCCCATCTGCTTCGTGGCACGTTCCTGACGGAACTTGACCGCGTCCGCCACTCCGCCGAACCGGCCCCAGAAGTCGTCCCAGCCGCCGGTCGCGAAGGCGTGGAAGCGGGACGGGTCGACCGGGTCGTCGTGCATGCCCCGCCCCACCGGAATCGCCTGCTCGATCTTCGACCGCAGCCGCGACAGATCACCGGGCAGGTCGTTCGCCGTCAGGGACGTCCTCACCGCGGACATGCCGCAGCCGATGTCCACGCCGACCGCCGCCGGGCACACCGCGCCCTGCATCGCGATCACCGACCCGACCGTCGCGCCCTTGCCGTAGTGCACGTCCGGCATCACGGCCAGGCCCTTGATCCACGGCAGGGTGGCGACGTTGCGCAGCTGCTGGAGGGCGCCCTCCTCCACCGTCGCCGGATCCGTCCACATACGGATCGGCACCTTCGCACCCGGAAGTTCCACGTACGACATAACGTCCCCATTCCCCCAGAAAGCCAACACAAGTCATGAATCGCAAAACCGGCGCCAAGGTCGGCGAAAAGGGATGACGGACCGGCGTCCACGGCAGTGCGTGCGATACACATTGTCTGTCGGGGGCGCCCCCGTGCGGCAAGCGATTAACCAGCGGGGACACTGGGGAGACCCGGCGGGCACCGGCCCGCACCCACCATCGAGAGGAGCCCGACCGTGCAGCGGAAGGCGTACGTACCCGGCGTCGCCGCGCTCCTGGCGGCCGTCCTGGCCGGCTGCACCGGCAGCCCGGACGACGGCGGCCAGTCGGACAACTCCAACCCGGGAAGCGCCGGTACGGCCACCCAGGCCGCCCAGCCCGGCAAGTACGCCACGCTCCCCGAGCCCTGCGGCGTGGTCGAGGACACGACGCTCGACCAACTCCTGCCCGGCATCGGGGAGATGACCGACACGGCGCAGCGCGAGGAGGCGTACGCGGGAGAGGCGACCCTCACGTACGACACCGACCGCAAGGTGGGCTGCCGCTGGAAGGTGGAGTCGGCGGAGGCGACCGACCATCTGCTGGTCGACTTCGAGCGGATCGTCTCCTACGACAACGCCGTCAGCGACGAAGCCCAGGCCGGGGAACTCTTCGCGACCAGGCAGGCGGCCGCGCACCTCCCGGAGCCGACGGTGACGGCCACGGAGACCGGCACTCCGTCCACCAGCCCTTCCACGGAGCCCGGTTCGCCCCCTCCGTCCGGGTCGCCCACCGCCGCCTCGCCGTCCGCCGCCCCCTCCGACCTCCAGCCCCGTCTCCTGGAGGACCTGGGCGACGAGGCGTTCCTCGACGACGAGCTGAGCAGCTCCGGTTCGACCGCCGAGCAGCGCACGGTGACTGTGGCGTTCCGCACGTCCAACGTGATCGTGACCGTCGAGTACGCGGAGCAGCCGGTGACCGTCGGCGTCGTCCCGGACAGCAAGGAAATGCAGGACAGGGCACGGAAACTGGCCTCGGAGCTGGTCGATTCGCTGAACGGCTGAGCACGGTCCACGGCACCTACACCCCTGCGCGCAAAGCACGCGAAGGAAGACCGCACGGGTGGCTCACCGCGTACCGTGACCCCTCGGACCCGTTCCGACCGCAGGGAACACGAGCGTCATGAGTGAAGGAACCATGCAGCGACGAGCACAGCGAGAGCAGCCCGAGCGAGCGAAGCGCCTTACCCGCGTTCTTGTCTGCGCGGCAGCCGTCCCCGTGATGCTGGTCGCCGCCGGCTGCTCCTCGGACTCCGGCTCCGACGACGGCGAGGACAAGGGCGCCTCCGCGTCCGCCTCGCAGTCCGCGAGCCCGTCCCCGACGGTGCAGGCGGCGGCGTACCAGAGGCTCCCGAAGCCGTGCGCGGTGCTGTCCGAGAAGACCCTGGACGACCTGGCGCCGAAGGCGAAGGCGGGCAAGGAGGGCTCCTCGGACGACGTCTCCACCCGGGGCAGCTGCTCCTGGAGCAGCCTGGACAACAACGGGGTGAAGGGTTCGCAGTTCCGCTGGCTGAACGTGTCGCTGCTGCGCTTCGACTCGGACACCACCCGCGGCCCCGGTGACGAGCTCGCCCGGGAGTACTACGACAAGCAGGTGCGGGACGTCCAGTCGGCCGAGGGCGCGAAGAGCGTCAAGGCGGAGCCGGTTACCGGGACCGGTGACGAGGCGACGGCGGTGCGCTACGACCTGAAGAAGAAGGAAGGCACCTTCAAGCAGCAGACGGTCGTGGCACGCGTCGAGAACGTGGTCGTCACCCTCGACTACAACGGCGCCGGCCTCGCCGGTGACAAGACGCCGGACGCCGACGACCTGATGAAGGACGCGCAGAAGGCGGCCAAGGAGGCGGTGGCCTCGGTGACGAAGGCGAACGGCACGGGCGCCGCGCCGTCCTCGTCGGCCTCCGGCTCCCCCTCGGAGTCGGCCTCGAAGTCGTCCTCGAAGTCCCCTTCCACGTCCGCCTCGAAGTCCGCTTCGAAGGCGTCGAGCAAGAGCTGAACCGACCCTGAACCGGAACCGGCCACCCGTCCTCCGCACACATGTGCCACTCTGTTGCGCGCAACAACACGCACTGGGAGGGGAGTACGGGTGGCCGCGCCACTGCAGCTGACACGGATGCACCGGGTTCTCATCGGCGTGGTCGTCTTCGGTGCCGTGATCATCGCCGGAATCGGCTTCGCGGGTTCGTACGCGGCCGTCCG
>NZ_JAGMUJ010000116.1 GCF_019049255.1 Streptomyces sp. AC558_RSS880
TCCGAGCGCCGCCGCCGGGCCCTGGCGTTCGGGCGGCCGCCCGAGCACGAGCTGCGCGAGATCATGAACGCGATCCTGTACGTGGACCGCACCGGGGTGCAGTGGCGCTACCTGCCGCACGACTTCCCGCCCTGGGAAACCGTCTACGGCTACTTCGCCAAGTGGCAGAAGGACGGTGTGTTCGCCCAGCTCAACGGCCTGCTACGGGAGTTGGTACGGCAGAAGGAGGGCCGCAGTGCCCAGCCCTCGGCGTGTGTCATCGACGCGCAGAGCGTGAAGACCTCCACCAGCGTCCCGGCCGCCGGGCAGGGCATCGACGCCGGGAAGAAGATCGTGGGCCGCAAGCGGAGCATCGTCACCGACACCCTCGGGCTGTTGCTGGCGGTGCTGGTCACCGCGGCGAGCGTGCAGGACTCCGATGCCGGCCGGACCCTCGTCGAACACGTCGCCGCGGAGCATCCCACCGTCCGCAAGACCTGGGTCGACGGCGGCTACCGCCAACATCTCGTCGAACACGCAGCCACCCTCGGCATCGACATGGAAATCGTCCAACGCGCGCCCGGCACCAGGGGATTCACCCCGCTGCCCAAACGCTGGACCGTGGAGCGGACCTACGGGTGGCTGATGCTCCACCGCCGCCTGGCCCGCGACTACGAAACCCTGCCCGCCCGCTCCGAAGCCATGATCCACCTCGCCATGACCAACCTGATGGCCCGCCGCCTCACCGGCGAGAGCACCATCTCCTGGCGCGACCCCGCAAAGCACCATCAACCACAGATTCCGGGATGAAACAACGGGA
>NZ_JAGMUJ010000117.1 GCF_019049255.1 Streptomyces sp. AC558_RSS880
AGACATCAGCAACAGCATCCTGCGGCTTGGAAGACACACCATCATGCTCACACTGCCGAAGCCCCCACCACCACAGAACTAACGAAAAACTCAGTAGTAGCCCATGTTGTGCTGCCAGGCCAGGGTCGAGACAAGCTCGGTGCTGAAAGCCTCGCAGAGCGCGAGTGCCTCTCGACCGGCTGCGGTGCCCAGGAGACCCGCAGTCGGCGGCAGTGCCAGAACGATGTCGTGACAAGCGGCCTCGGCGGCGAGGTTACAGGTGCTGTGGTAGCCGAAGTCGGAGCCGCGGCC
This sequence comes from Streptomyces sp. AC558_RSS880, assembly GCF_019049255.1. Taxonomy (GTDB): domain Bacteria; phylum Actinomycetota; class Actinomycetes; order Streptomycetales; family Streptomycetaceae; genus Streptomyces. The sequence continues at coordinate 292 of NZ_JAGMUJ010000117.1, forward strand.
TTGGCCGGGCGCGGTCGCGAGGTACCGCTCATGGGCGCGGTGAGCCGGGTGGTCCCACAGGGAATCTTGCGTGCTGCTGTCGAGCCATCTGGACACCTCGCGGGGTCGGCGAATGATCCGCTCGACCTCCTCCGCACTCAGCTTGCCCAGTACGTTCCACATCTCCAACTCCACAAGGGCCGCTACCTGGACTTCGGCGATGACATCGTCCAGTTCCCCTTCCTCCGGGTCGGTGAAGAACGGGGTGCTGACCATTTCGGCCACCGCCTCGGTGTAGGCGCGGTGAGACTCCTCCTCGCCCGGGGTGAGGATCATCGCGCGGAATACGCGCTCCACAACCGTGCGGTGGAGGCCCCACACGGGGTTGAGCCTGAGCATCAGCAGCGGCGCACGCAGCCGCCAGAGCGCCAGCGTGGCCGCGTGGCGACGCTGGTCGGTGGTCATTGCAGCACACAGATCCGTGAGCGCAGCGTCGTCCAGCTCATCGAACACGTCCATGATCCCTACCCATTCAGCACCCGTGCCGGGCCCCACTCCAGGTTCTGCCTGCACCGGCGGGCATCGTCCTACCAAGCCGCCGTCACCGTCGCACGCCCGATGTGGGTGTGAGATGTGAAGACACCGCCCAGCCACAGGCCGAGTCAGTTCAAGCGGTAAGTGTCCTCCAACTCCTGCCGGTCAGCGGGAAGCAGTACGTCAGAGACCTGGAGCGCTTGCCCGGACGCGTCGCACGCGACGACCAGGAGTGAGGACGGGGACGCCGTCTGGAAGGTCGAGAAGCTCGACTTCGGCGCGCTCGGGCAGGCGAGCCGAAATCCGTTCCGTCACATGGTCGAAGCGGACCTTCTTCCGCGCCTCCTGGTGCTCACGGATACCGCCGTTCAGCGCTTCGCCACTCTCCGAGTCGGTGTCCTCGACCAGGAATCGACGCATGAGGATCTCGGCCCGCTTGGGCAGCCCGAGCACGGAGGCAACCCGCGCCGGAACGGGAACGTAACCGGCTTCTCATCCACAGCCGACCGGACCCGTACGACGCTCCGCTGTGGAACATAGGAGCATGAGCGCGTTCGCAAGCGACCCAGGCCTGGATGAGATCCGGGACGCAGCAGGCCACGGCACAGAAGTGGATGTAGCCGTCCACCTTCGCGATGGCACGGTCAGGCTCTCGATCCTCTGGACCCAAGAGGTCCTGCTGAGCGCCGACGACGCCGACCAGGTGGCCCAGGCACTCCAACGTGCCGCAGAACAAGCACGCAGGATCACAACATCCAGACGCCCGGACAGGTCAACCAGCGCTTGAATCCCACTGAGTTACCACCTTCTTCACGGATTCAAGTAGCCGCTCGCTTCCTCGGTCGACGAATCGGCAGCTCAGTCCGCGGATCTCCCAGCCTCTCCCCTGAAGCGATGACCCGCATCCGGCAAGTGAGACCATCCATGGATGGCAGACGCACGGCTACCCCAGGGATGGACTCTTCAGCAGATCCGCGATGTATCGGGGGACCGGGAGGCCGTCGCCTTGGATCCCGATCGGTCAGCGAAGTGGGTCACCTTCGCCGGGGCCCACGAGATGCCGCGTCCAGAGATCGTTCTCGGGTTCCACAACCTGTGTCTCGTAAAGCCTGTCGATGACGACGACTGGTACATGGGCAGCCTGCACGACGACGGCAGCATCGACTGCTGGGCAGTCCATGACGACCTGTACGAGGCGCTACGCGGCCTGTAGGAGCTTGCGCCACGGCCCCACGTGCGAGGCACACTGAGTATCTGACTGCGCGATGACGACGACGCACCATCGCGAACAACCGTGGACGTCAGCGGACCGCCGGCGCAGGTGACAGATACAGCAGCACATGACCAGCGAGCAGCCCGAGTTACTTCAGGATGAAGCGGCCGCTCCGTTAGGGTGCACCGCATGACCGACGACGCCTCGGCCTGTCCCGAGTGCAGCCAGCCCATGAAGTTCGGCGGCTTCATCCTCTCTCATCGGGAGGACGATGGCCGGCGGACCTGCCGGACACTGCTGAAGTGCACCGGTCGGCACGTCTGGTGGCGCTGGGCCGACCGGCCGGAGGGGCCGCTGGAAGCTTGCCCGATGCCCGAGCTGTTCCGTTGACATCCAACGCTGACATCAACGACCCCGGACGACGGCAACACACGGCAGCCAGTCGTGGCACCGGTGCATGAGACAGGCCCCGACCAGGGCGATGGGTGATCGAACTCCTCAAGCGGGGGGGG
>NZ_JAGMUJ010000118.1 GCF_019049255.1 Streptomyces sp. AC558_RSS880
CGCAGCCACCATGGGGCATTTCAAGACGATCGAGGAGAGCCGATACGAAGATCAACATTTACAGAGCGTGAATGCACCACAGAACTTGGGCCAGAACCCAAACTCGTCGACAAGTGGTGGCCGCTCCCACCCACGAAGCCAACAGGGCGTTCCAGGATCGGTTGAGATACGGCTTCTGATGATGCCCGCGTTCGTCACCGGGAGTTCAGGCATGTGTCGTAGCGTCGGCGGCCGCCCAACGGATGCCGACCAGGAAGGCACGGATCGGGATGGCTTCCACGCTGTTCGATGTGCTGGGGCCCGAGTGGTTCTGCGTGACCGCGGTCCGGGGTCTGGGGGAGGCGGACGTATTGGCCCGGCTGGGTGCCGTCGGCCCGGATCCGCTGCCCCGGTATCCCATCGACGGTGTGGCTGAGCACTACAGCCTGGGCAGCTGGGCGGTGCGGGTCTACTGCCCGGAGGGGACGGGGTGGGCGTATGTGTTCGATGCGCTCCCGCAGGTGGGTGTCCCGTTCAGGGAGCCGGTGCTCAAGGAGCTGTCCAGGGGCACGGAAGCGGTGTCCGTGTGGCAGCCCATAACCGCTTCCGTTCGCGTGGCGCACGCCCGTGACGGGGAGATTCTTACCCTGTTCGACTGGGGGAGGGTCGACCCGGCGTCCGGGACGGAGCCGGACCGGCTCAACCGGGTTCTGGAACGGGCCGGCTTCTTCCTGGACGAGCCGGATGACGACTTCTCCGGCCCGGCTGCCGCTCTGGAAGCGGTCGAGAGCGAGTTCGGCCTGGCGGTGGACCCGCAGGAAGTGGCGGGGCCGCTGCCGACGGTCGTCGTTCCCGTACGGGGCGACTGACCAGCCGGCAGCGGCCGCCGGTGAGAAGGTCACCTTCAGCCAGAAGCCGTCGTTGTCAGCCAGACGCGCGCTCTGGATGAAAACTCCGTAGGCACCGCTCAGGTCGGAGTTGAGATCGCCGGGGATGTGGCCGCGCACGCATCTCTCCTCCCCGGTGAACGGGCCGACAGGAGTGATCGTGGGCCAGTCGGTGGCGTTGTCACCTGTGGTGTCGGCGCGGACAGCGGTCACCTGAGCGCAGTCCTTGCCATGGTCCACGGCGGTCTTCCGACAGTTCCGGCAGGACAGGATGTACTCGACAACCCGGCAGTGGCGCCGTGCCACCACTGCGCCCGCGCGGAGAGGCACCCCGCCCGGGTGAAACTCCACGTGGCGGCGAACCCTGACAGCCTTCAGCGCGTCGTGCCAGACACGGAGCCGATCAACGAACTGCCTCTGACGGAACCCGGACTGGTCGACGTCGCGGCCGCCGACGACCGCACCGCCTTCGCCTTTCAGCAGGCGCTCGCCTTCCGGTGGGCCACCGCCACGGCCGACCGCGCCACGCGTGACCCAGGTCAGCCCGGTGTCCGGCTGCGCTGCTACCTGGACCTGCGTCAGGACGTCGCCGTCGAATGACACTGCCGCCCGCCGTACCCGGCGACCCTGGTGGAGAGGCCACTCGGCAGCGTGGTCGGGGCTACGAGGTGGTGTGGTTGGGGTCCGGAAGCTGGGGCGGGAAGTGCCGCTCCAGAATCTCCGCCCAGCGGTGCAGAACAACGAAGCCGGCGGTGTCGGCCTGCGCTTGGACCAGTTCGGTCAGGGCGTCGATGAACGGCTGAGCGGGCGTGCCCGGCTCGATCGCGGCGACGGCCCGCTTTAGACGTTCATGCGCGGCAGGGAAAATGTCCTTGCCACGCGTCCTGTTCCTTGATGCGCCGGGAGCCTGCCTCCCGGTCGATCTGCCTGATGGTCCATTGCGGGCAGTCAGGCGTGCGCCACATCTGGTACGGCGTCCCCACTCCGAGGCAGGCGTTCTCCCGGCCGGGCCCGCCTTGCAGTCCGGGCACACTTCGCCTTCCGTCTCCGCGAACCCCTTCATCACGATGCCCCCTCGCCTGGAAAGCCACGAGCCTGCCACGGGCGATCACCGGCTGACCAGAGTCTGCCCGGCAGCGTCCCGCTCGATGGCCTCGCGGTATGGCCACCGGCGGGGGCGGTCGTACAAGGCAGGACGATGAGCGCACTCCGACCCGGTGACATCACTGATGAAATGCTCCAAGCCATGGACACGGCCCGGCGTCAAGGACTGCAGAAGGACCTGCGCACCCTCGCCACCCACAACACCGCCGAGACCAAGACGTGGCTGGGAAAACACCCCCGCTTCCACGTCCACTTCACCCTCACCGGCTCGTCCTGGATGAACCAGGTCGAGCCGGTGGTTCGGCCTGTTGACGGACAAGCTCATCCGCCGCGGCGTGCACACCTCCGTGAAGGCCCTGGAGCAAGACATCAGGGCCTGGACCGACGGATGGAACGAGAACCCCAGGCCCTTCACCTGGACCAGAACCGCGGACGAGATCCTCAACTCCCTCGCCGACTACCTCACCAAGATCAACCCACCAGCCCTCCCAAACCAGCAAGACACTTAAGACTGAAATTCCCGGCGCAGGACACTACTGAGTTTTTCGTTAGTTCTGTGGTGGTGGGGGCTTCGGCAGTGTGAGCATGATGGTGTGTCTTCCAAGCCGCAGGATGCTGTTGCTGATGTCT
>NZ_JAGMUJ010000119.1 GCF_019049255.1 Streptomyces sp. AC558_RSS880
TGTCCTTGACCCTCCGATCCCGCCACAAGAGGAAGCCCTCTTCGACATCTAACTGGTCACCCCCAGTTACGGACCACAGAACTTGAGCCAGAACCCGAGTTTGGGCAGCACTTGGTGATGTTCGGGGGTGCTGTTCAGGACGTCCTCGGTGTTTTGCTGCCTCACCGGTCCGCGTCCTGTCGGCGAAGGCCGTCGAGGACGACGTTCATCAGAGGCCGCGCCGTTGATTCCCATTCATCCCGGTCCAGTCGGCCGAGGTAGGCGATGAGCAGGAGGACCCCGTGGGCGTCCACGTCCGCGCGGATGGAACCGGTCGCTTTCCCGGCGTCCAGCAGGTGACCGAGGGCGCCTTCGATGGGGTTCTGGCTGTGAGCGACGAGGTCCTGCCACGCGGCCGGCTCCAGCGCTGCCAGGACGCCGTACTTGATCTCGGCGTAGTCGATCACTCGGTCGAGCCAGCGCCGCAAAGCTTCCACGGGCTCGTGGGCCGCCAGCAGAGTGGAGGAGGCGGTCACGAGTTCTTCGACGTCGCGCCGGTAGACCTCGGCGAGGAGCGCCTCGCGGTTGGGGAAGTTCCGGTAGAGCGTTCCCTGTCCTACACCGGCGCGCTTGGCGATCTCGTTGAGGTGGACGTGACGGGACTCGGCGAGGGCCGCACGGGCAGCCTCCACGATGCGGGTCCGGTTCCGCTCCGCGTCCGGACGGCGTGCTGGCGCACTCATGGGCCTCTCCTGATGTTCCGCCTCTGGCAAGTGGACACGTGTCCGGTAGGGTGAACCAAACAGCGGACACGTGTCCACTTTACTTGGAGGCAGTAGTGCTTTCTCTTCACGGCAAGATCGTCGCTATCACCGGAGCGAGCGGCGGCATCGGCGAAGCCACGGCCCGCCTGCTCGCCGGCCGCGGCGCCGCGGTCGTCCTCTCAGCGCGCCGCAGCGAGCGCATCGACGCCATAGCGCAGGACATCCGGGAGGAGGGGGGCCGTGCTGCCACGTGCGTCGTCGACGTCACCAAGGCCCAAGACCTGCAGCGCCTGGTCTCCACCACCATCGACCAGTACGGCCGTATCGATGTACTGGTGAACAACGCCGGCATCGCCCCGATCAGTCCGCTGGCCGACCTCGACACCGAAGGCTGGTCGGCCATGATCGATGTCAACCTTCGCGGCATGCTCAACGGCGTCGCCGCCGTGCTGCCCGTCTTCCGCGAGCAAGGGTCGGGCCACCTGGTCAGCATCGTCTCCGTGGCCGGCCTGTACGGCGCGTCCCCCTCGATGGCCGTCTACGCCGCGACCAAGAACGCAGTGCGCACCGTCCACGAGGGACTGCGCACGGAGTCCACCGACGGGGTGGTGCGCACGACAGCCATCTCGCCGGGATACGTCCGCACCGATCTCGCCGGCTCCATGGCAGATCCGCACATCCGCGAGCAGACGCGCAAGAACATGGACGCGATGGGCATCCCTCCGGCGGCGGTCGCCCGCGCGGTGGCCTTCGCCATCGAGCAACCCGGCGACGTCGAGATCGGCGAGATCAACGTTCGCCCCACCGTCCAGGCATGACCCTTGCTGTCACCGGTCAAGTGAGACGGCCGCCAGTCGCTTACGCAACGCAACTGTCTGGCCCGACATGCTGGCGAGCAGAACACAAACTCCGGGCCTGGCTCCCGGCCTCAACGGGAGGGATGTCTCCTGGTGAAGTGAATCCCCGAGCGGTCAGTCTGCCTTGCCGTCCTGGGCAGCTGCTCGGGCTTGGGTGATGGCGAGGCGGTAGGAGTCGGTGCCTGTCTGGATCAAGTTGCCGCCGAAGGTGAGCCGGTCGACGATGGCCGCGCAGCGCAACCTACCGACAGTCCTCTCATGTGGACGAGCGATATTCGCTGGTGAGGACGACACCAGTCCCATAGTGCCGCCCTGCACAGGTCACGCTCACTCCACGCCCAGTTCCCGCAGTGCGGCCAGCTGCTCCGCAGTGAGCCTGTCGCGCCTGGACTTGGTGTTGCTGTACCAGATGCCGAGCTTGGTCTCCGTCCCGTCAGGCAAAACCTCTACCGCCTTACGGGGCACCGGCCCCTGCCCCTCGCGTTCCAACCGCTGCGTGAGGGCCGTGAGGCCCCGCTGGAACGCCGCCTGTGCCTTGCTCGGGCCTCTTCCGCCGCACGCGTGGCCGCTGGGGCGGGAGACGGGGCCTCGGCTGGCTGTACGCCCAGCTTCGACAGCCGCTCCTGCTGCTCGGGGAGAAGCTGCGCCCAGGTGCCCGGGTTCTTCTGCCGCTTCAGCCACTTGCCCAGGTCGTCGCCCTCGAACAGCACCCCGGGTGCGATGTCGGGGAGGTGGCTGTCGGCATCGACCAGGTCGGCGAGGACGCGGTAGTGGCGTTGCCAGTCGAGTGGCCACTCGCAGCTCCAGTCCGGGTCGATCGCGGCCAGTTGCTGCGCGCGCTCGGCCGCCCGCTTCGGGTTGTGGCGTAGCTGTTGCGCCTGCTTGTTGATCTGGGTTGTGGCCTGCTGTTGCTCAGCTGTACTGAGCGGCTGATCTTCAGCAGCCCGATGCGCGGCATCAAGGGCGGCAGGCTCACCACGACGATTCCTTCCCCACTCACCGCGGAGGAGGTAGCGGAGGTCGCTCAGGCTGCCCAGCAGGATCCGGCCCTGCGGGTGGTCGTCGCGCTGTCGGGGATCCATGCGCTGGCGGCTCACCAGATCCGCACCCTGCTGCTGGACCAAGTGGACTTGGCCGGGTGCCGTCTGGAGCTCGAAAGCCTCAACCGTCCCCTGGACGAGTACACCGCCGAGGCGATCACCAACTACCTCGACTACCGACGCAGCCGCTGGCCGAGCAGCACCAATCCCCACCTGCTGATCAGCCGGAACACAGCCACCACCACGACGGCAGTCGGCACATTCCGGCAGGACAAGCTGGTCAAGCCGCTGCCCGTGGGCCTCGACCGGTTGCGGCAGGACCGCATCCTGGAGGAGGCCCCCGCCAGCGGCGCGGATCCTCTCCACCTCGCACACGTCTTCTCGCTCGGCGCCAAGACCAGCCTCCGCTACACAACCGCCGTCGCCCCCTCGGCTGCCGAGCACGAGACACCATGAGCTGAGCTGATGGACGGCTTCCCGTGAGACGCTGCACTGCATGGGCGGAGTGTCGGGCGATGAGGCTTCCCGGAGGTTTCTGGCTGTGTTCCAGGTCGGTGACCGCTGCAGCGGGATCGTGGCAGAGGTACCTCGACGAGGAGGGGTGTCAGTGATCCTGGACGGTTTCACGGAACGTCCGCTGGGGTTCGTGGGGCCGTTGGACCTGTCGTGGTGCAAGTTTCCGGCTGCAACGGTGGAGGTCGGCCAGCGGATCACCGCCGAGGTGACCGCCATCGACCTGGAACAGGGCCAAGCCTGGCTGTCCATGGCTGCCACGGAGAATGCCGAGCTTTGGGCGTTCCTGAAATCCCTCCGCGTCGGCGGGGTACTTTCGGGCAGAGTCGCGTCGATCGAACGGTTCGGTGTGTTCGTGGCGTTGGACGACGGCCCAGACCACCCGGTCTTCCCTGGCGTCGGGTTCATCACGATCCCCGAGCTGTCCTGGCGACGCTTCAATACAGCTTCGGACGTCGTACAGGTGGGACAGCGCGTTTCGTGCGAGTTCCTCCAGTTCGACACAACGAGCGGAGAGGCCAGGTTGTCCCTGCGAGCCACACAGCCCCACCCTTTCCAGACGTTCGCCGACGGCGCCACAGTGGGCCAGACGCTGCAGGGACGGGTCACCAAGCTGGTCCCGTTCGGCGTCTTCGTCCAGGTCTCCGACGGCATCGAGGGACTGGTTCATCTGCAGGAGCTGACATGGGCGCCTGTCGAGGCTCCAGAGGGGGTCGTCCAAGTCGGTGACAAGATCACGGTCGTCATCACAGAGATCGACCGAGAGCGACGCAGACTGGTCCTCTCCCGACGGCAGGCTTCTGCGGCTCTTGAATGACCTCTCCAGGTATCACCGCAGCCTGAAGCAAGCTCTGAACCGCCGTCTCCGTCCGGCCAAACTTCCCTCCTGAACCCGTGGGTTCGTCGCGAACACCCTTCAGAATTCGCGAACTCGCGGAGGTTCGGGTTCGACGCGTTCTACTGCATCCCGGGCCAGGAAGGCGCCCATGAGAAGGGCGGGGCCGAGCAGGAGGGCGGCCGGTTCCGGCGCACGCATCTGGTCCCCGTTCCTGACGTCGCCTCGCTGGAGGCCCTGAACGAACGGCTGCGGGAAATCGACGCGGAGGAGGACGAACGGCTGCTGTCCGGGCGGCTGACCAGCGTCGGGTTCAACTTCGTCTCCGAGACCGAGCTGCCGCTGCCGTTCGAGGAGTTCGAGTGCGGCATCACGCTGACGCCGAAGGTCGACCGCAGCAGCCGGATCACGGTCCGCCAGTGCCACTACTCGGTTCCGGCCCGCTTCATCGGCCAGAACGTGCGGGTCCTGTTGCGGGGCAACGAGTGCCGCATCAGGCAACGTTCGCCCTGTTGACCACGGTTCGTAGCCGCTGGTCGTCAGCGTGGCGGTTTCGCCAGATGATGTAGCGGCGGATCATGCTGCCCTGTTCTTTGTGGCTGGGATGGTCGGTGCCGTCGAGGGTGAAGTAGCGCAGGGCGGTGAATTGGGCCTCGATGCGGTTCAGCCAGGAGGAGTTGGTCGGGGTGTAGGCGATCCCGACGTTGTTGACCTCGGCCCAGTCCGCCACCCGGCGGCACCGCTTGGTGGTCAGGTGCGGGGAGTAGTTGTCGCACACGATCGCCAGGCGGACTGTCGGCGGATAGAGGGTGCGCAGGTAACGGCAGAACTCCAGGAACTTCGACCGGTTCTTGGTCTTCTTGATGTGGCCGTAGAGCTTGTCCTTGGCCAGGTCGTAGGCGGCGAACAGGTGCCGCACCCCGTGGGGGCGGGTGTAAGTCGCGCGCCGCCTGGCCCTGGGTTCACGGTCGGGGTCCTTGTGTTTGCCGCCGCGCTCGGCCCACTGGCGTCCCGGGTGGGGTTGGAGGTTCAGGGGCCCGAACTCATCCAGACAGAACACCACTTCCGGTTCGCCGTCGTCGGCAATGACCTCGCCATCGGCGATCGCGTACAGGTGCTCGACCCGTGCCTTCTTGGTCGCGTAGTCCGGATCGCGAGAGGTCTTCCAGGTCTTCACTCGTTGAAAGGAGACGCCTTCCTCGCGGAGCAGGATGCGCAGGCCCTCGTGGCTGATGTCGTCGACCACCCCCTCGGCAACCAGGAAGTCCGCCGGCTTGGCCAGGCTCCAAGTCGAGAACGGCAGGCCGTGCTCGGCCGGCCTGGACTCGGCGATCTTCTTGATCTCGCGCCGCTCGGGCAGTGTGAAGGTCTTCGGCCGACCGCCTTTGTACTTCGGGTAGAGGGAGTCGAAGCCGTCGGTGTTGAAGTTGTGGATCACGTCCCGGACCCGGTCCGTGCTGGTGAACGTCACCTCGGCGATCTTCACCACGGGCATGCCCTGCGCGGACAACAGCACCATCTGTGCCCGCCGCCAGGTCACCACCGACCGGGTACCCCTGCGGATGATCCGCAACAGCTGCCTGTCTTCGTCACCGTCGATCTCCCGTACCCGCACCCGTTCTGCCACCCGCACAGCTTGACGAAGATCGGCCGTCCGGCACAGCGCACACCTCACGTCCCGGCACTGCCATGAGCCGGCCGCCTACCGGTCGGTCGTGGCCTTCTCAAGAAGCGAAGTGAGGATCGACTCGGAATGTGTCCACAGCAACGCGCCGCCGATTCCCGGTACGACACGGTGATGCGCACCGGGGATACGGGTAGCGAGCAGTGCTCCCTTATCGGGCGAGTGGCTGGTGTCCCGTTCGCCGTACCAGATCTCGACCGGGACAGTGATCTCGTCGAGAGCGAACGGCCACCGCCCCATGGCCAGGACCGCGTCGCGGGCGTAACCAGCAGCCCCTTGAACAAAACCCTCGTCCAAGGCCCTGCGGTAAACAGGCGCGAAACCAGGATCCTGATACACGGCGAGGTCGCACCCTGGACTCCCGTCCATGACCATGCCCCACATCCCATCCGCAGTGAAGCCCGCGAAAAACTCCTCGGCGCCAACCGGGTCGCACGCGGTCCGCTCGACCAGGCCACGCAGCTCCTCCGGCAGAGCGGAAGCGAACTCCGGCGCGGCTACCTCATCCGCGCCGGAGACGACAGCCAGTGCCGAGGCCACACCCTCCTCAGCGCAGGCGAGAGCGAACGGCGCGCCTTGTGAGTTCCCGACCACAGCCGGATGCCCCAGCCCTCGCAGCACGCAGAGTTGCCGAATATCACCAGCGAAGTCGGAGAAGGTCCGGCCGGGCGCAGGTGTTGAGGCACCAAGCCCCGGGCGGTCCACAGAGACAAGACGCACTCCCAGCGCCTCGACGACCCCTGCGCCGAAACCGAGCCACCGGCTCGTAGCCGCGCCCGGACACAACAGAACGGGAACCCCGTCCAACGGCCCCCACTCGGCCCAACCAAGCAACCGTCCATCATGCAGACGACTCTCACCGAGCCGGGCAGGATTGTCGACGTACACAGTCATGATCCACATCATGGCCATGGACAGGACGTCTCGCACTCGACTTTCACCGTAGCCCTGTACAGGGGCGAACGTTGCCTGATGTGGCACTAGTAGACGCGTCCGGCGCGGCCACCGGTCACTCAGCCAGCGTGGCCGCCCACTGGGTGAAGATCTTCACGTACCGCGCCGGGTCGAGCTGGTGCATCACGTGCAACGCGTCCGGCACCGACTCGTAGTCGACCTTCACCCCCGCCGACTCCATCAACCACCTGGCCTGCGCGGCCTGCTCGTCGGAGAGCGCCCCGAGCCGGTCGCCGGTCTCCGGGTCGATGCCGCGCGTGTGGTGCGTGAGGAGTACCGGCGTCTTGACCTGGCTCAGCATGCGCTCGTGCGGGCAGTTCAGTCCGACGGTCCCCTCCCAGAAGGCCCGCGCCCACTCCGGGTCGTACTCTTTCATGTGCTGCGGGATCTCGTCCGCCACGAAGTGCCGCGTCATCGGCGACGACGCGGCGCCGGCCGCGCGGCGGTAGCCCTCCCAGTCGCCCACGCTCCACTGGTCGCCGAGGTACGTGCGGAAGAGTTCGAACAGGGGGCCCGCCCCCTGGCGGACCGAGTGGCCGTACATGGGGACGAGTTCGGACGCGAAAAACGGGGCGTCCTCGCACAGCGCACCCCGGATCTGCCCGGGCATGGCGTACGCCGACAGCCAGGCCGCGAGGACGCCGCCGGAGGAGTTGCCCGCGACGACGACGGGTCGCTGCACCACTAGGGCGATGAACCGGACCAGGTCGTTGCCGAAGTTGTCGAGGCTGTACCGCTTCGGCGTCCAGCTGCTGCGCCCCTGGCCCCGCAAGTCGACGGCGTAGACGTGGAAGTCCTCCGCGAGGAGGCCCATCGTCTCCTCGTACCCCCACCAGGAGCCCGTCTGCTCGGGGACCAGCAGCACGGCGGGCTTGTCCGGATCACCGGCCTCGGCGTAGTTCATGGTGATCTCACCGAGGTCGGCCTGCTGTTCGGGATAGGCGTGCGGGACGTAGACGTCGCGCAGCGCGGGATCGGCCGTCATTGCTGTCTCCTTGGTCTTTGAGCCCGAACCCGACCAGCACCGGCATCCACCGGTCATCGGGTGGGCGAGTCACGGAGCTAGTATTCGAACCGTGGCCGCCGACGCGCACCGACGATTCCGATGAGTGGAACGCCAGTACAGACCCCTCGCTCGGGACGGCCGCCCCGCGGCGAACCGATCTTGGAGCGGGCCTTCAGGGTCCTGGGCGCCTTCACGGAGGCCGGGGAGGGCCTGACCCTCCACACGCTCGCGGCTCGGGCGGGGCTTCCGAAGAGCACCACGTCCCGGATCGCGGCCCAGTTGACGGGTGTGGGCGCCCTCGAACGCCGCGACAACGGCGATTTCGTCGTCGGCCTGCAGCTCCTCGAGATCGCCTCGCTGGCGCCCCGCGGTCACGGACTGCGCGCCGCCGCGCTGCCGTTCATGGAGGACCTGCACCGGGTCACCGGCCAGCACATCCTCCTCGCAGTGCGCGACGGCGACGAGGCCGTTCTCGTCGAGCGCCTGTCCGCACGGGACTCGGCAGCGGTCAAGTACAGGGTCGGCGGTCGCCTCCCCCTCACCGGGACCGGCATCGGCATCGCCCTGCTGGCGCACGCCCCCGAGCGGGTGCGGGAGGAGGCGCTGGCCGACGCGAACGACGCGGCGCTCCTGCGCCGGCTCATGGCCGCCGTCCGCACGGAGGGCGTCTGCGCCATGACGGTGCCCAACCCCCTGCGTTCCGGGCCCACCACCATGTCAACCGTCGCCGCCCCGATCCTGGACCGTCACGGTGACGCGCTGGGCGCGCTGTCCCTGGTCGCCCCCGACGAGGCCGCAACCCGGGCCGCCGCCGTTCGGACGGCGCTGCGGACGGCGGGCCTGGCGATCTCCCGGGCCGTGGGGCGGTGAACCGCGACTTGGCCATGCGGCAGACCGGCGCCCACTGCGCCGGGTCCCGAACTCACGCGCCTGACAACGCCCCGCGAAGCCGTCAGCGGATCATGACTAGACGAACTTGTCCGCCAGGCCCCGTTCCAGGTAGTCGTCCGGCAGGTCCTGGACGACTACTGAGTTTTTCGTTAGTTCTGTGGTGGTGGGGGCTTCGGCAGTGTGAGCATGATGGTGTGTCTTCCAAGCCGCAGGATGCTGTTGCTGATGTCT
>NZ_JAGMUJ010000120.1 GCF_019049255.1 Streptomyces sp. AC558_RSS880
CCGCTGGGCCTCTCCGAGGCGCTGGCGGGTGTTGGCTTCGATCTCCAGCAACCGGGGTTCCTGAGCCAGGTCAAGGCGGAGCATGGGGCATCTGACGCCCCGTTGACTGAACGAACCCTAGAGATTGCCCAGTTCAGTGGTCGGATGGAGTCATCGGGCACTACGGTCACCGGTCGTGATGAACGATGCTCCCCGACGAGATTTGGCGGCCCTGGTGGTTCCCCGGTGGGGTCGGCTGCTGGAGACCGGCGACCGGTACGAGCCCTACCGGCTGATCGATCCCGACGGAGCGGCCGTCGAGGCGGTCGCCGCCTACTTCCAGGAGTTGCTGGCCGCGGGGAAAGCGCCGTCAACGGTTCGTTCCTACGGGATGGATCTGTTGCGGTGGTGGCGGTTCCTGCAGGCCGTGGACATTCCCTGGGACCGGGCGACCCGTCGGGAGGCCCGGGACTTCAGCTGCTGGATCCAAGAGACCGTCAAACCCAAGAAGATAAAGGCCCAGGGCCCGCAAGCGGTACGGGGGGCCGGTGCTGCGAACCCGGTGACCGGGAAGCCGTCGACCGGATCCGGATACGCTCCGGCCACCGTCGTACACAGCGAGACGGTCCTGCGCCGGTTCTACGATGTGCACCGCGATGCGGGGACGGGCCCGCTGCTCAACCCGTTCCCGCTGGATCTGTCCCGCCGCTCCGGGCGGGCTCACGCCCACCACAATCCGATGGACGGCTGGAGGCCCGAGCGGGTGGGCCGCTACCGGCCGAGCCTGCCGCGGCGGATCCCGCGCTCGATTCCGGAGGCATGGTTCAACAAGTTGTTCGCGGCGCTGCCCTCCAACCGCGACCGGGCCCTGGTCGCCTTCTGGATCTCCACTGGGGTGCGGGCCTCGGAACTGATCGGCATGCGCCAGCGCGACGTCGACCCCGGCCAGCAGTTGATCAGCGTGGTGCGCAAGGGCTCGCGGGCGGTCCAGCAGGTGCCGGCATCGGCGGACGCATTCGTATGGCTGCGCCTCTACCAGCAGGAGGTACAAGGCCAGGTCGCGCGAGGCCGCACCCAACCGGTGTGGTGGACACGGCGAGACCTGATCCGACCCCTGACCTACCACGGCGCCCACCGGATGTTCGAGCGTGTCAACGCCTCGCTCGGCGCCGACTGGACCCTTCATGACCTGCGGCACAGCGCGGCCGCCCGCATGGTGCGCGACCCGAAGCTGACGCTGTCCGACGTGCAGTGGGTGCTCGGACACGCTCACCTGTCCGCCACGGAGGTATATCTGACGCCGCACAAGGACGAGGTCGTGGCCGGCGTGCTGGCGCACCACGCACGCCAGGCCCGTCAGAACATCCAGCCGGCGCCTCCGCCGCCGGCACCGGGCTACAACCCCGCGTCGCTGGACGTCCTGTTCGGGCGCTCGTCATGACGGCCGTCGTCAAGCACACGACGCGCAAGCCGTTGGAGATCACGAACGCGACCGTGGAGCAGGCCCAGGCGCGGAACAGCCGGCTACGCGAGCAGTTCCCGGCCCGGACCGCGGAACGGTGGTGGTCCCAGACCGCGCAGTCGTCCGAAGAGACGCTGCGACGCCTGACGGCGCCACCGTTCCTCCCCGCGGCGAACGGCACCCGAGCCGGACGCCGCCGTGGGGTGACCAAGCTCCTGCACTGGCTGTCGAACCAGCCCGGGGATACATGGCAGCAGCGCTGGATGGCCACGGGAGCCGAGGACTTGTGCGGAGCCGCCTGGGTCGAGCTCCCACAGCGGTGGCTGAGCGAGCGCGGGCCCACACCATTGCATGACCGGGAAGACCTGACCTCTGGGCTGCTCATGCTGATCTGCGGAGACGTCATCCGTCCCGCTCTGCCGTGGATGCTCACCCGCACGCACCGGTATCTCGCCTCCGTGATGGCCGAAGTCCGAGACCCGGACGGATTCGCGCGCCTGCACCAGCTGGCCGCCGCCGGGCCAGCGAGCTCGCGCAAGGATGCCCAGATCGCCGCGACGCGGATCGCCACCCTGCTGGCCTGCAAGGGTGGACGGATCAGCGACATCACCGTCGGTGACTGCGTGGAGCTCGTCGATACCCAGCGCCGGGTGCACGCCCGCGGCGGACAGAAAAAGGTCGACTTCTACCTGCGGCTGCGGGCCATGGGCATCTTCCCCGAGGATGCCCCGGCCACGATTCGTGCCTTCGGGCTCGCCCTCGGCCAGTTGAGCATCGAAGAGCTGGTGGATCGCTACCGGATCCGATGCCAACCGGTACGCGACGTGATCGTGGACTATCTGCGCGAGCGCCAGCCATCGCTGGACTTCGCCAGCCTGGACGCGATCTCGCGCACGCTCGCGGGCCTGTTCTGGGCCCGGATCGAAGCTCTGGCGCCGGGAATCGACTCACTGCGGCTGCCCCCGGCGGTGGCTCGCGCCTGGAAGGACGACCTGAAAGTCAAGAAACGCAACGTCGTCGGCCCCGACGGCAAGAGCGTCGAGGTCTCCAGCCCGCGACTCAACGCCAAGGACGAACTCATGCGCGTCCGAGCGTTCTACCTCGACATCGCGCAATGGGCGGCCGAGGAACCGGCCCGCTGGGGGCCATGGGCCGTGCCCTGTCCGATCAGCGACGACGAGATCCACAAGGCAAAGGAACGCAAGAGACGCAAAGCCCGGATGGACCAGCGCACCCGCGAGCGGCTGCCCGTCCTTCCGATCTTGGTCAGCACCACCGACCGGCGGCGCCGTGAAGCCGCCAGTCTGCTCCAGGCGGCGGGAGACACCGAGCCCGGAGAACTGATCCCCGGCACCGGCGGGGCCCTGCGCAGAGCCATCGCCCCGAAGGCCGCAGGCCACCTGACGTGGGCCGAAGAGACCTCCAGCGGGCGCCGGCGGAACCTGTCCTATGAAGAAGAGGAAGCCTTCTGGGCGTTCGCCGCGATCGAGGTCCTGCGTCTGACCGGCGTTCGCAACGAGGAACTCCTGGAACTCACGCACCACAGCATCACCCAGTACCGGCTCCCGTCCACCGGCGAGGTCGTCCCGCTGCTGCAGATCGCTCCGTCCAAGACCGACACCGAGCGACTCCTGCTGGTCAGCCCGGAACTCGCCGACGTCCTCAGCGCCATCATCAGTCGACTGCGCGGCCCAGGTGGGATGGTTCCGCTGGTAGCCGCCTATGACGTCCGCGAGAAGGTCTGGAACCCGCCGATGCCGCTGCTGTTCCAGCGCGGCATCGGCTCCGAGCACCGCGCTTTCACACCGACCGCGATCCGCAAACTGCTGATCAATGCACTGGCCGCGACCGGGCTGACCAACGCCGAAGGTGAGGCACTGTCCTTCTCTCCCCACGACTTTCGAAGGATCTTCGTCACCGACGCCATCATGAACGGACTTCCCCCGCACATTGCCCAGGTCATCTGCGGTCACAAAAGCATCGACACCACGATCGGATACAAGGCGGTCTACCCTGCCGAGACGATCGAGGCCCACCGGGCGTTCATCGCCCGTCGGCGGGCCTCCCGCCCCGGCGAGGAGTACCGGATCCCGACGGAGGAGGAGTGGGACACCTTCCTCGCCCACTTCGAGAAGCGGAAGGTGTCCATCGGCACCTGTGCACGCGCCTTCGGATCGCCCTGCATCCATGAGCACGCTTGTGTCAGATGCTCGCTTCTCCGACCTGACCCGGCCCAACGGGCACGGCTTGCCGAGATCCGCGACAACTTGATCGCCCGAATCACCGAAGCTGAACAGGAGGGATGGCTCGGTGAGATCGAAGGACTCCAAGTCAGCCTCGCCAGCGCAGAGGAGAAGCTCGCCCAGCTCGATGCAGAGCAAGTCCGTCAACGCCAAGTGATTGATCTCGGCATGCCCCGCTTCAGCCAGATCGCGACACGAATCAGTACGGCAAGAGGACCTTCAAGTTAGCCGAGCCTCATCCACGCGGATGATCTACACCACCCCGACCCAGGCCACGGGCCACGCTCTACGAGCGGCGGGCCAGCAAATGGGTGTCGAGGAAGCCCCGCTCGGACGCTGGGTCGTGGAGCAACCGAGCAACCGTGACGAGTCCGGCCCCGGTCAGCAACTCGGCAAACTGCTCCGCCGGCCAGCTATAGGCGGGCGCCACCTTGTGGTCGAAGCGGACCGGCTCTGGTCCCTCGGTCCCGAAGAAGGACACCAGGAGCAGGCCCCCTGGCGTCAGGACACGCACCTGTTCGGCGAGCAGCGCGGGCAATTCTCCAGGTGGGGTATGGATCATCGAGTAGTGGGCCAGCACTCCGCCAAGCGCGCCGTCCTCGATCGGCAGGGCCTCCATTCGCGCTTCGTCGAACCGCAGCGTCGGATGGGCCCGCCGGGCGTGGGCGACCATAGCCGGGGAGAGGTCGAGCCCGAAGGAGTCCAGCCCCAAGTCGTGCAGCATGGCTGTCAGATGCCCGGGTCCGCACCCGACGTCGGCTGCCCGCAAGTTCCCCGTGCCACGCACAAGCTCGGCGAAGGTGCCGATCATGTTCCGCGCGAATGGCTGCGTCTCCAACCGATTAGCGAACATCGACGCGTACAGCTCGACGACCCCGTCGTAGGCCGCCCTGGTCTCGTCCTGGTGTTTTAACACGGGAAGGAAACTAACACCCGCGCCGTTCGCACCCGTTCTCCGGCCCCACACCGGACCTCCCCTTCAGGACTGATCGTCCCGTCACCTGATCACAGGGCACACTCTCGTTGGTTCAGAGAAGCCTGCGTCAGATGCCCCATGCTCCGCCTTGACCTGGCTCAGGAACCCCGGTTGCTGGAGATCGAAGCCAACACCCGCCAGCGCCTCGGAGAGGCCCAGCGG
>NZ_JAGMUJ010000013.1:0-81431 GCF_019049255.1 Streptomyces sp. AC558_RSS880
GCGGGGGGCCGGGGAGCGGTCGGGGAAACGGGGGGAGCGGCTGCCGCGGGGGGTGACGAGGAGGCCGCGGGCGCCTCCGGCGAGGGGGCCGCGGGCACCTCGCCGGGCACGGGAGCCGGGGAGCCGGTGCGGGAAGCGCCGGGCGCGGAGGGGGGCGGAGGGCTTGCGGTCACCGGGTGGGCGGGGGCGGTGCCGTGGCCCTCGGCGGTGCCGGGCCCTTGATCGGTGCCGGGCCTGTCGTCGGTACCGGTTCTGTCGTCGGCGTCGGGCCTGTCGTCGGCGTCTGACCTGTCATCGGCGTCGGCACGGGAGGCCGCGGTATCCGTGGCCGGGCTTTCCGGGGCAGCCGCGGCCAAGAGGTCCGCAGGGGCGGCCGGGATGTCCGGGACGCTCGCCTCGTCAAGCACACGGCCCGTGAGCCGGGAGCGCAGCGACGCTCCGAGGGCACGCGCAGCCGACAGGGGCCCGCCCTCCGAGAGGGCTGCCGCGGACGCCTCCGGCGAGGTGACGTCCGGGAGGGCCGGGGGCGCCGGGACGGCCGGGGGGTCCATGGACGCGGGGAGTGCGGGGAGCGCCGGGACGGCCGCTGAGAGGTCGGTGGGGGCCGGGTCCGCCTCGGGCTCCGCGGCAGTCGGACGAGCGGTCGGACGGCCCGGACCCGCCGGGGCAGCCGGCCGCCCCGGGGCAGCCGAGGACTCCGGGCCCGCCGGAGGTGCCGAGCCGGCCGGAGGGTCCGCAGGCACCGAGCCGGCCGGAGGGTCCGCAGGCTCCGTGGCCGCCGGAGCCGCCGGAGCCGCCGACGCCGGTGCCGTCGGTGCCGTCGGTGTCGTGGCGCGGCTCGTCGCGGGCGGTGTGTCCGACCAGCCCAAGTACGTGCCGCAGTTGCCGCAGAAGTCGTCCGCGGGGCCGTTGGACGCCCCGCACGCGGGACATGCGCGCATGCGTCAGCTCCCTTCCTCGGCGGGCGGGCCGGACAGGACCTCCACCCGGAACGCCGTGTGCACCGGACACATGGCCCGGACGATCTCGTGGACCCTGTCCACGTCCACCGGTGTGCCGCCGGCCGGCCAGACCCGGACCAGCGCCTCGGCGGCCGGTTCCGGCGGCAGGCCGGATCCGGCGGTGCGCGACCACACCGCACCGCCGTCGCCGGTCACGTCGGCGTGCACGCCGAGCGCGAGCCGCAGGGCCTCGACCAGCCCTCGCCGGGTGCCGCGCCACCGGTGCAGCTCCACCGCGCGGACGACGGCCTCGCGGCGCCGCTCCACCGGCCACTGCGGGTCGTCCCCGGCACCCACCCAGGACGCCAGCCAGACCAGGAAGTCGACCGGTGTCACCCGGGGGTCGAGATAGGCGGGCAGGTTGTCGAGGGTCGAGAACACCGGGGCGAGGACGGTGTCGAGCCCGGCGGTGAACCGCTGCGCGAAGTCGTCGTCGGCGTACAGCGCGGGCAGTTGACCGCCGATCGGGTACCTGCTCGGCAGACCGGGTATCGCGGCCCGGCTCATCCCCGGCCCTCCGCCCCGACCGCCGTCACGACCACCTGGTGCTGGTACGAGAAGACCAGCGCGCCCGCGGACAGGTCGATGCGGTCCGTGGGGGCGCCGCGGCGGCCGGTGACGGGGTCGGCGGGGAACAGCCGGATCTCCTCGACCAGCGCGTTGCCGGTGGCGCGTTGCAGGACGCCGAAGATCTCGCCGTACTGGACGGGCCGCCCGAAGGGCCAGCCGGTGCCGTCCGGGCCGCCGACGAGCGGGTTGAGGTGGCCGAAGAGCGCGTCGAGCGCGGCGTCGCGGACCCGGTCGGTGTCGCCGGGGGCCGCCGAGAGCCGGGCCACCACGGTGACGCCCTGGTAGACCGGCGGCTCCACCACGAGCCGGGTGCCGATCAGCCGCCGTTCGTCGAGGCTCGCGGTGATCGCCGCGAGCACCTGGTCCGAGGGGATCAGCTGCTCGAAGCGCAGCCGGTCGTCGCCCTCGTCGGCCACCGCGTCCGGCACCACCAGGACCCGTACCGCGCCCGGCGCGTCCGCGGCCGGCAGACAGCGCACCCGGCGCACCGAGGGCGCGGCCTGACGGCTGATGATCTCGTAGTCCTCGGCGGTCACCGCGCGGTCCTGCATGCGCAGTGCCTCCGGCGCGCGCCGCCTGGCGTTCTCGACGGTCTCCCCGGCCACCCCGCCGCGCGCCGCCTCCCGGTTGACGACCTGGGCGATGTACGGCACGGAGCTGAGCAGCACGGAGATCGCGCCGCGGGCCACGTTGCCCGCGGGGCCGCCGCCGGTGCGGTAGCGGGCCACCCGTATCCGCGCGCCCTTCGGCGGCACCGCGCCGCACTGCCGCAGCGTGCCGTCGGGTTCGCGCAGCGCCGGGGGGAAGAGGAACTCGCCGGTGGTGGCGTCCACCCGGACGTGCCGGTCGGCGGGCCCGGAGCGGCCGAAGTGCTCCACCACCTCCCAGCGCTGCCACCCCTCGTCGGAGGAGACCTCCACCACGGGCGGCCCGGCGTCCAGGAGGACCGGCGGGCGGCCGAGCCGGAAGGTCTGTCCGGCGACCCCCTCCGAGGTGCCGAGCGGCACGTCGGTCACGGTCTCGGCGTGCTCGACGGACATGGTGCCGCCGACGGTGAACACCGCCGCCTCGCGCACCGTCGGGGACTCCGAGTAGAACGGCTGGCCCGGCTCCGCCTCGGTGACCCGGCAGCGCAGCCAGCCGGCCCGGGTGCCGCCGATCACCGACGCCGTGTGCCCGGCCGGCACGTACACGATGACCTCGCCGGGCCGGTTCAGGCCGCCGGTGGTGTCGTCGCCGGTCTCGCACGGCTGCCAGCCGCCGCCGTCCCAGGCCTCCCACACCAGCGGGGGCTGGCGCGGGTCCACGCCGATGCCCTCGACGCGGCTGTCCAGGCGCACCGCGACGATGCAGCGCGGCACCGCCGTCGGCAGGCCGAACAGCAGCGCGTCGCCGGGCTCGGGCCTCGTCTGGAAGCAGGGGATGTCGAGGCCGTCGGCGAGCATGCCGGTCCGGTCGCTCTGCTCGCCCGTCTTCGGCGCGGTGACCAGGCGGATCAACTCGCTCGGCAGGATGCGCAGTTCGTCGGTGGTGGTGAAGACCACGGGCTCGTCGGACTCGCCGCGCGCGGTGGTCACCTCGGTGCCCGGGGGCAGCGCGACCGTGTCGGGCTGCGGCGCCGAGAGCCAGAAGTCGACGTCGGCGCCGGCCGCGGTCGGCGGGAACAGCTGGATGCCCAACAGGTCCAGGAACGCGGTGTAGTTCTTGTCCGGGACCCGGTTCAGCCGGTACAGCAGCTGGTCCACGAGGTAGGCGAACGTCTCGATCAGGGTGACGCCCGGGTCGGAGACGTTGTGGTCGGTCCACTCCGGGGCACGCTGCTGCACGTACCGCTTGGCCTCGTCGACGAGTTGCTGGAACCGCCGGTCGTCCAGGTTCGGGGAGGGCAGGGCCATCAGTCCGCGCCCGCTTCCTCGGCCCCCTCCTCGGAGGGGATCGTGTAGAAGGGAAAGACCAGGTTGCGCCGGTCGTTGGTGGATCGCAGGGTGTAGTGCACGTCGATGTAGAGGGTGCCGTCCTCGACCGCGTCGAAGGCGACCACCACGTCGTCCACCGCGATCCGCGGCTCCCACCGCTCCAGGGCCTCGCGCACCTGCTGCGCGATGCGTCCGGCGGTGGCGCCGTCGCCGGGGGCGAAGACGTAGTCGTGGATGCCGCAGCCGAACTCCGGGCGCATGGGGCGCTCGCCGGGCGCGGTGCCGAGCACCAGCCGGATCGCCTCCTCGATCTCCCGTTCCCGTTCGACCAGGGCGATCCCGCCGGTGGGCCCGACCCGCAGCGGGAACCCCCAGCCGCGGCCGACGAACCGTTCGCTCACACCACACCGCCGATCACGACGTTCAGGGCGCCGGGCAGGACCGTCGCGCCGCACGCCGTCCGGTCGCGTACCCGCGCGGCCGGCAGCCCGCCGATGAGGACCTGTCCCGAGGTGATCCCGGCCGGGTTGGGCAGGATCACGTTGGCGGGCCCCATGACCGCGTGCTGGGGCATCACACAGACGTGCAGGCTGCCCACGACGGCGGCGGGGCGGCCGCCGATCAGGACGGTCGCCACCGCCCGCGCGGCGGCGGGTGGCGGGGTGGTGATCCGGCCGCCGTGGTCGGTGGGGTCACCGGTACGGGCTGCGGCTGGCATGCGGTGCTCCTTGGAGGATGTCGGGGTCGGCGGACGAGGGACGGGGGACGGGGGACGGGGGACGGGGTCAGTTGATCCGGATGAGCTTGGCCTTGAGGACGCCGAGCAGACCGCCGTCGACGGTGACGCCCGAGCTTCCGGTGACGTTCACGTTGCGGCCGCCGATCTTCACGTCGACCCGGCCCTGGATGTCCACGTTGCGGCCGGACACGCTCACGTCCCCCCGTCCCGCGTCCAGGGTGATGCCCTTCTTGTCGAGCACGACGGAGCTGAGGGGCTGCCGGGCCCCGCCCTTGCCGGAGTACACCGTCAGCTCGATCCGGTCCCGGCGGTCGTCGAGGAACACCTCCATGTGCTCGTCGGCGGTCATCAGCCGCACCCCCGAGCGGCCGGGCGCCCGCGCGTCCAGCAGCTCCACCCGGTGCCCCGAACGCGACACGACGGAACGGCGGTTGACCTTCCCGGTGGTCTTGTCAATCAGCGGCACGTCGTGCGGCGAGGGCTTGTCCACGCCGTTGTAGAGCCCTCCGATGACGTACGGGCTGTCCAGCAGGCCCTGTTCGAAGCCGACCAGGACCTCGTCGTTGACCTCGGGGCTCACCACTCCCCCGCCGCCCTTGCCGCCCCACTGCACGGTGCGCACCCAGTCGGTGACGTACGTGTCGTCCAGCCAGGGGAACTTGAGCTTCACGGCGCCGTTCTCGGCACCGCCGGGCTCGCGCACGTCGGTCACCACGCCGATCGCGAGACCGGGGATGCGCGGGCCGCGGGAGGGCGCGTTGGCGCCGGTGACCAGGCCGGTCAGGGAGCGGTCCGGGCTGGCGCTCACCCACACCGTCGTACGGTATCCGCCGTTCGGTTCGAGGACGTGCTGCACCGCCGTCGCCGTGTACTTGCCGGTGAAGGCCTGCCCCACGTTGCCGAGCGCCACGGGCTTGCCCGCCCGCAGTTTCGGGTTGCCCTCGGCCAGCACCTCCAGCTCGCCGAACCCCGCGCTCACCTGATCCGCCACCGCGTCCGCGACCGCCTTCGTCTCGGCCTGGGTGCGGTACGGGGTGTCGGTGACCGTCAGCTTCGCCTTGCCGAACCGGGCGGCGAGCGCCGGGCTCAGTCCCGGCACCACCGCGTCGCTGTCCACCGAGGGCCGGGCGGCCACCAGCGGCCGCTTCGTGGTGACGTCCCAGCCGCGCACCTCCACCTGCTGCGCCCCGTCCGCGGCCGACAGGGAGGCCCGCAGCGCCAGCAGGTTCCGCCCGTACTCCAGCACCATCGGGTTCCGGGTGGCCGACGTGGACGGCGAGGGCGCGCCGGAGGCCTTCTCCGGCTTGGTGAACTGGAGCAGGCCCTTGTCGTCGACGCGCACCTGCGCGCCGCTCTCGGCGGCCAGGAACTGGAGGAAGTCCCAGTCGGACACGTTCGCCTGCGACAGCTGCTTGTAGGTGACCGGCGCGGCCTGCACGGTGCCGCAGGTCAGGCCCGCCCCGGCGGCCACCTTGCGGACGATGGCCGCCGCCGTCATGTTCCGGTACGCCACCACCTTCCGGCCGCGCTGGAGGCGGTGCGCCTTGGAGTAGGCGCGCACCACCGTGAACGAGCCGGTGCGGTCCCGGTCCAGCTCCAGGGCCGTCACCTCGCCGCTGAACAGCCGCTCGCGCGCCTGCCCGGACACCGTCTCCACCGACACCTTCAGCGGGGTGCCGATGGTGATGCCGGTCTTCTGGAGGAACTCGTGGTCGGGATCGCGGAAGGTGAGCACCGCCGCGTCCGGCAGGCCCACGTTCTCGTCCACCACGCAGCTCACCAGCTGGGCGGCCCAGATCTGCGGGAGTTCGCCGGGCGTCTCCACGATCGGGTCCGCCGCGAAGGACCGGCCGCCCCGTTCCACGGCAGTGCTCACTGCTCCTCCTCACCGTCCGCGTCCCGCAGCCCCGGCACCACCAGTTCGGTGCCGGGCACGAGGGCCATCGGATCGTCGATCCCGTTCGCCTCCGCGATGACCCGCCAGGCCGTCGCGTCGCCGTACTCCCGCCAGGCCAGCAGGGCCAGGCTGTCGCCCGCCACGACGGTGTGCGTGCTGCGGGCGGTGCGGGCGCCGGAGGTCGGGTTCTGGCCCGCCGGGTCGACGCTCGCCTCCTCGATCGACAGCTGGCAGGTGGCCCGCAGCGGCTTCCCGTCCACGTCGAACAGCGTGTACGACACCGACAGGCTGGAGAGCACCCCGTCGAACGAGGTCGTGCGCGCGGTGCCCCACTCGAACCGCACCCACGGACTGGCCGGCTTCTTGCGGCTGATGCTCGCCGGGGTCGGCACGCACCCCTTCATCAGCTTCTCCACCGCCTGCTCCACCGAGTTGTCGTGCTTGGCGGTGGCGTCCAGGAACACTTCGAGGCTCAGCGTGCGCGGGCCGCTGCCGACGAACTCGGGCAGCGCCGACTGCCCCGCCATCCGGGACGGGGTGCGCCGCCACTCGGTGGTCTTCTGCAACTGCAGGGTGGAGGGGTTGAACTGGAGGTTCAGCTGCGCGATCGTCCCGCCCGGCTTCGCTCCGACGGAGGCCGGGGGCTCCTTCAGCGTCAGCTGGGCCCTGGCCCGACTGGAGCGGAACACTGTGGACATGCCGGGACTTCCTTTCCGGGGCGGGTGCGGGTGGGGCGGGCGGTCGGCGGGGCCGGGTCAGGAGGGGCGCAGCCCCTCGTAGGCGATCTCCAGGGTCTCCACCGCGGCCTGCGAGTCGTTGGGGTCGAAGGACGGGCCCTGCCAGCGCACCGGCACGATCCCGAACACCTGCCAGCTGATGATCCGGCTGAGGTTCGGCCTCAGCGCCACGATCTCGCCGTCCTTGGGCTGCACCCGCTTCAGCGTCTCGTCCAGCCAGCGGCCGATCTTCGCCGTGTCGGCGGTGACCGGCCGGGTGAGTGTGATGTTCGACCAGGTCACGCGGCCGGGCAGCTGCCAGGAGAAGCCGTTGTTGCCGCCCTCCGCATAGCTCTCGATCTCCACCTCGGCGCCCATGCCGGAGCAGGTGTTGAAGGCGCCCAGGTCGTTGCCGCCGATCGTGAGCTGGAAGAACACGCTGCTCGCGAAGATGTTGTCCGTCATCAGTCCGTCATCCGTTCCGTGCCGTGCCCTCAGCGGCGTCCGTCGTAGGGGCGGCCCGTACGTTCCCGGCCGCGCCGCAGTTCGGCACGGAGCAGGCGGGCCAGCGGGTCGATCAGGCGGCGCGCCAGGTCGTCCAGGTCGGCACCGGGGTTCTGCGGGGAATCGGCCGACCGGTTCGCGCCCCTGCCGTGGCCCTCGGGAACCGCGAGGTCGCCGGCGGCGGAGACCGACGACGAACGGGCGCGTTCCGAGCCCGACTTGGCCGGTACGGCCTTGACCGGTACGCCCTTGGCCACGGCGAGGTCACCGGCGGGGGAGGCGTCGCGCTGGACCGGGGTCGTCGCGCGGCCGGTTCCGCCGCCTGCCGCCGGCCTTGGCGTCACGGTCCTCGGGCGGACCACGGGGACGGGTCCCACCGGCGCCGGTGCCGTCGTGGCCGACGGGCCGTGGGCGAGGGGTGCCGTCTGGAGGGCGGTCACGGGGAGGGACCGCGCCGGTGCGGGGGCGGCCGCCGTACCGGGCGCCGTGCGGGGCGGCTCGGGCTTGACGACGGGGACGCGCCGGCCGGCACCGGTGCCCCGAGGGCCGGTACCGGTGCTCCGAGGGCCGGTACCGGTGCTCCGAGGGCCGACCGGTCCGCCGGCCCGTACCGCAGGGTCGGGTCGCCGCACACCCGGGTCCTGCGGCCGGTGCGTCGTCACGGCCCGCTGGACGTGCGGCGGGGTCGCCGGGGAACCCGGGGACGGGGCAGGCGCCGGGCGCGTGGGCGCGCCGGTGGGCGCTGCGGGGCCGGCGCCGGAGGCGGCCGGGGCCGTGGTCCAGCGCGCGGCCACGACGGGACGGCCGCCGCCGGTGCGGGACGCGGCCGCCGGTGCCGCGCCTTCGGGGGCCCGGGTGTTGAGGCTGAGCGGGCGGGCGGGGAGCAGCGCGAGGGTGCGGGGGCGAGGGGTGGCGCGGGGAGTGGTTGTGGCGGCGGGCCGGGCCGCCGCGGTGCTCCTGGCCGCGGGACGGGTGGCCCCCGGGCCACTGGCCGTAGACCCTGCGCCGGCCGTGGAGCCTGCGCTTGCCGTGCTCCCGGCCGTGGTGCGGGCGCCCGTGGGGGTCGCGCCTGCGGCAGGGCTCATGGCACGGGCGACGACGGGACCCGGGCCCGGTCCGGCCGACGCCGCCGACGCCGACGTGGGGCGTACGGCGTTCCCGGCCGGGCCTTCCGGTGCCGGACCCGGGGACGCGGCGGCCGGAGCCGGCGTCACCAGCGGCGTGGCCGGCCCGCTGCCGTGAGAACCCGCGGGACCGGGTGACGGGGTGCTCGGCGTGTTCGGCGTGCTCGGTGTGGCGGAGTGATCCGTGAGGCTGCGCTGGACACCGACGGTCCCCAGCAGCGGGGCGTCCGCCGCGCCCCCTCCCCGTGCCGGGGACGTCTCCGCGGGCGTCCGGGCGCCGGACGTCGTACGGGGGGCCCGGGCGCCGGACGCGGTGGCGCCGGGAAGGTCGGCGCTGAGGGGCAGCGCGGGCAGGGGCGCGCCCAGACCGCCGCGGGCGCGGGCACCGGATCGCCGGGGAACGGGACTCGGGTCCGAGGCAGGGCTGTCGGGGCCGGTGCTCGGGGCTGTCCCCCGCACACCGCCGGCGGACGAGGTGCCGGCCGTGTCCTCGGCCTGGCGCTGGACGACGGGAAGCGTGGGGCCGGAAGCGGGCCCCGTGGCGGGTACGGCGGGAGCGTCCTTCGCCAACGGTGTCGCCGTGTGCGGCAGTTCGGTGAGCGGGGCGCCCAGTGGCGGCCGGCCGCCCGCGCGTTGGACGGGGGCGGCCGAGGGTGCCTGCGGACCGGCCGGTGCGGTCGGGGCGGGGGCGGCCGAGCCGGATGGGTCGGAGGTCGTGGCGTCGCCCGGCGCAGGGGCGGTGGCAGTGGCGGTGGCGGTGGCGGTGGCGGGGCGCAGGGCGGGTACACGGCGTACGGGCACGGCCACGCGGCGGGCGACGGTCAGCCGGGGCCCCACCGGCCGCGGCCGGGCGACCGGGCGGGACGCCTCGGCATCGGGGGCCCGGGACGCCTCCGGTCGGCCGCCGCTCCGTTCGGGCGACGCCCCCGTGACGGTGCGCTGTACGGACGGCCCGGACGCGGACCCGGGGTTCGCACCGTGCCCCCCGGAGGGTGTCCGCGAGGAAGAGGAGGAGGCGCCGGAAGCGGGCCGGGCACCGGCTCCCCCGGCGGACGCACCGGGGACCACGGAGACACGGCGTACGAGCGGAATCGGCGGAGTGGTCGACGGGCGGCCGCCGGAATCGGAGGGGGCCACGACCGGGGTGCTGCCCGGTGTCACGGCCCGCTGCACAGCGGGAGCCGACGAGGAGAGCACGGCGGGGGACGTCGTGGACGTGATGCCGCGGGTCCGCGGGGCGCCGCCCGGCCTCCCCGTACCGGAACCGCTGTCGGTGCCGTCGGCGGAACGGGCCACCACGGTCTCCGCCCCGGAACCCGTGCCCGCCGCCCGCGCACCGCCTGAGCCGCCGTGGGACGTCCCCGGACCGGAGGATGCCGGGCCGGACGGCTTGGGACCGGAGACCCCGGAACCGGAAGACGCCGAACCCGAGGACGCCGAACCCGAAGACCCGGAACCCGAGGACGTCGACCCCGAAGACACCGAACCTGAGGACCCAGAGCCCGAAGACCCGGAACCCGATGACGCCGAACCGGACGAGCGCGTCCGGCGCGCGACCGGCGTGGCCGACGCCGCGCCGTCCGCACGCGCCGTGCCCGCACGCGCCGTATCCGAACGCACCGCGTCCGGCCGCACCGCGTCCGGCGCACCGCCCTGCGGGCCGTCCCCCTCCGTCCGTACCGCACGGAGCAGCAGTGGCCCCCCGCCGGTGCCGGTGGCCTGCGGGGCGGCCGGACGCGTGACCCCCCGCACCAGGCCGGTCGGGGCGTCGGGCAGCAGGGCGTGGCCGAGGCCGCTGTCGAAGGACGGGTTCTGCCAGGCGGCGAGACCCGAGCGGAAGGAGAGGCCGTCACTCACGCCCAGCGGGGCGCGGGAGACGGTGAGTTGTGGCGCGGCGGTGCGGCGCCAGCCGCCGTCCCAGTCGGCGGGCACGGCGGGACCGGAACCACCGGGCACGGCGGGACCCGGGCCGTCGCCGGGCACGGCAGCGGCCGGGACGCCGTTCGCGCCCCGGTCCACGCCCGCGCCGGACGCGCCGGACCGGCCGCCCGCCGACGGCCCCGCGGCCCGGCGGCGCAGCCTGTCCCGCCATGCCATGTGTTCAACCGCCTTCGTTCATGCGGGTGTTGATACGGGCGATCTCGGCCACCCACTGCTGGCGTTCGCCGTGGGTCAGGTCGAGGATCTCCTCGCGCTGCCAGTGGAAGTGGTAGGCGACGTACGCGATCTCCTCCCGGAGCCGGGGAAGCGCGTACGTCACGATTCCCCCAGGCGCCCACCCGAGAGGTCGACCTCGAAGCCGCCCTCGCAGTGCGGACAGGTCACCGCCGCGCGG
Source organism: Streptomyces sp. AC558_RSS880 (assembly GCF_019049255.1). Lineage (GTDB taxonomy): Bacteria > Actinomycetota > Actinomycetes > Streptomycetales > Streptomycetaceae > Streptomyces. The sequence goes on from NZ_JAGMUJ010000013.1 coordinate 10,803, forward strand.
GTGTGGCCCTCGCTGTTGATGCGGCGGTAGAAGTCCTGGAGGAAGGCGACGTCGGTGGCGTACATCCGCTCCACGACCCCGGCGTGCACATCGGTGATCGAGCCGAGCTGGGTGATCACCTGGCTCAGCAGCACCACGCTCAGGTACGCCGGGTTCTCCTTGACCCGCAGATCGATCTGGGGCCGCAGTTCGTCGCGGGCGGTGGCCAGGCGCATCGTGCCGTGCCGGTGCACCGTGCCCTCGTCGTCCACGTAGCCGCGCGGCAGCTCGAACTCGAACTCGGTGCGCAGTCCGTGGTCCTCCCGGCGCGGCGGGGCGGCGGCGGCCGGGGTGGCCGCCGCCTGCTCCGACGCCTGGGCGGGCGCCGTCGCCTGGAGGAGCTCCTCCAGGTTGCCCGCCGTGACCGTACGACGCCTCATTCGACGACGATCTCCTCGAACACGATCGTGACGGACTCGGTGGCCGGGGAGGACTCGCCCGCCTTCAGGGACGGGCCCTCCCACTTGGAGGCCCAGCCCTGCAGCAGCTGGATCCGGCGGACCGTGGTGCCCTCGGTGTCCTTGATCTCGATCGTGAGGTTCTGGCGCGCGGAGTTGACGGCCCCGTTGTTCAGGGTCTCCTTGATCCAGTTGGTGAACTCGCTGCTCTGGTCGAGTCCCCGGGTGATCGTGATCTCGCCGGCCTGCCGGGCACCCGGCTGCTTGCGGATGATCTGCTTGCCCTCCGAGGTCACCTGCTTGACCTCGACGACATCCTCCTCGACGGTGAACCCGCTGATCTCCTGGATCGATTCGACCAGGTACCCGCCGAGCTGCACGCCGAAGACGTGGGTGGAAAGAGCGTCGCCCGTTGCCATGTCTGTCTGTCAACCTTCCCTTGCGGACCCGCGGGTCACTCGTCGATGAGGCTGGTGGTGTCGGAGAACTGGGCCAGCCGGAACACCACGAACTCCGCGGGCTTGACCGGCGCGACGCCGATCTCGCAGACGACCCGGCCCTGGTCGATGGACTCCTGCGGGTTGTTGTCGCGGTCGCACTTCACGTAGAACGCCTCGGCGGCGGTCCGGCCGAACAGCGCGCCCCGGCGCCACTCCTCCTGGAGGAACGCGGTGACGTTGCGCCGGATGCTCGACCACAGGCGGTCGTCGTTCGGCTCGAACACCACCCACTGGGTGCCGAGCAGGATGGACTCTTCGAGGTAGTTGAACAGACGGCGCACGTTCAGGTAGCGCCAGGCCGGGTCGGAGGAGAGGGTGCGGGCGCCCCAGATCCGGATGCCGCGGCCGGGGAAGGCCCGGATGCAGTTCACGCCGATCGGGTTGAGCAGGTCCTGCTCGCCCTTGCTGAGCCGCAGCTCCAGGTCGACCGCGCCGCGGATCACCTCGTTGGCGGGCGCCTTGTGCACACCGCGCTCGGCGTCGCTGCGCGCCCACACACCGGCGACGTGACCGCTCGGCGGGACGGTGGTGTTGCGTCCGAGGGCCGGGTCGAAGACCCGCACCCACGGGTAGTACAGGGTGGCGTAGCGGGAGTCGTAGCCCGCCTCGTCGTTGCGCCAGGTGCGCACCTGCTGGGCGGACATCCCGGGCGGGGCGTCGAGCACGGCCACCCGGTCGCCCATCTGCTCGCAGTGCGAGATGACGGCGAGCTGCACGGTGCGCACGCCCTCGGCGTCGATGTCACCGCGCTGGTAGGCGCCCATCAGGTCCGGCACCGCGACCATGGTGATCTCGTCGATGGTCTCCAGGCCGCCGAACCCGGTGCGGGCCGCCGCGTCGCCGACGTACTCGGCGGGGTCGATGCGGGCCGGCTCGCCGGAGCCGTTCACGGCCGGCGCGCCCGGGGCGTCGGGGACCGCCACGGTCTGCGCGGCGGGCTTGGTCTGGCCGGCGCCGCGCTGCTCGGTGACCTCGATCAGCTCGGAGGCGCGGGCCTGGGTGACCAGGTATCCCTTGACGTTCTTGCGGGTGGAGGCCTCGTAGGTCTCCACCACCTGGTCGCCGCGGCGGACCAGGACCTTGAAGCGGTCCTCCGGCGGGTTCTCGCCGTCCGCGTCGGCGATCTCCACCGACACCCCGGTCACGCCCGGCCTGGCCGCGATCAGGAAGCCGCCGAGCTCCACCGGCTGCACGGCCCTGCCGACCCCGCGCGGCCGGCCGTTGCCCGCCGCCGGGGCGGAGGTGTCCTCGGCGGACCCGCCGATGCGCACCACGTACGCGGCGCCGCCGCCGTTGGCGAAGTACCCGTAGACCGCGTGGGCCAGATAGGTGCCCTCGGTGAAGCCGCCGAACAGCTGGGAGTACTGGTCCCAGCTGGTGACCAGCGTCGGCGCGTGGAACGGGCCCTTCTCGGCGAAGCCGACGAACGCGGCGACGGCCGTGCCGACCCCTTCGATCGGCCGGGCACCGGACTGCACCTCCTCCACGTACACGCCCGGGGTGAGGTACGTCGGCATGCTCGCTCCTTAACGTCCTTGCGGTCACCTGTGTCCAGGCCGAGTCTGCGCGGCGCACCGGGCGGGGCGGCAGGGACGTGTGGACCTGCCCGGGGGCAAGACGTCTGCCTTTCCGGGCGCCCCCCGCTGACCGTCCGGACGTCACCCGCCCCTGCCCCCGCACTGCCCGTACGGGCCTGGACGCCCCGTCGGACCGCACGGGCATCCGGATGAGGAGCTGCCGCGATGTGTGCGACGGGACGGCACGGCACGGCACGGTCATCAGGACTCGGCAGGCTCCCTCCTCCTCACGTTCGTCAGGTCGACCGTCCACGACTTGTCGCCTGCGGCCCGGGCGCTGATCGGCGCCGGGGTGTCCGGGTTGTCGGGGTCGAAGACCGAGGTCAGGGTGTGCTTGACGATCGGGCTGGTCCAGGCGGGCATCTCGGGGTTCCAGGTCCCCGTGTTCTCCGCCACCTTCCAGCGGAAGCTCACGCTGTAGGACTTCAGCCAGTATCCGGCGCTCATCTTCGCAAACGTGCTGAAGCCCGGGTCGTCGTTGAAGGTGATGGCGTTCTGCCCGTCCATGATGACCGAGTTGGTGTAGCGCGGCCTGTACGGGCCGTCCTGCTCCCAGTCCCGGGAGGACCGCTCCTCGCGGCGGCCGTCCTTGGTGGGGATGATCTGCACGTTCTTGTCGGTGACCTCCTGCCAGAAGTGGTAGTTGGTGGAGACGCGCTGGGGCGCGTTGTCCGGGTTGTGCAGCGTGGCGGCCTGGGTGAATCCGATGTCCTGGTCGGCGTCGAGCCGTTGGGTCGCCGGTCCCGTGTAGGAGGAGGTGAACGTCAGGGTCGGATGGTCGAGATCGGGCGGTGGCTTCATGCTTGCCCGCGTGTTGCGGCGCTGCGGCGGCGGGCTGCTCCCCTTCAGGTCGGCGGCGGTGCTGTCCCGCTTCTTGGGCGCCCGCTGCACGGCGTCGGCGGACGCGGGGGCCGCGGCGCCGTGCTCCGCCGCGGACGCCCGCGCCGGGGCGAGCGGTGTCGCGAGGGCGCGGGTCGCGTTCGCCTCCGCCTCCCGTTCGAACCGGTCCGACGGGTCGGAGATCTTCAGCCCGTTGCCGTGATCGGTTCCGGCGACCGGACCCTTGCGCTGCTGGATGACATGGGTGAGCTCGTGGGCCAGGGTGTGCCGGTCCGTCCCGCCCTCGCCGACGACGACATGGCTGCCGGAGGTGTAGGCGCGGGCGCCGATCTCGGTGGCGGAGGCGCGGGCCGCCGCGCCGGTGTGCAGCCGCACGTCCGAGAAGTCCGCGCCGAGGCGGGCCTCCATCTCGGTCCGCACCGGTTCGTCCAGCGGCCGTCCGGCGGAGCGCAGGACGGCGTGCACCGACGAGCGCTGCACCGCGGGCTGCCCGGCCTGCCGGTCCGGGTGGGCGCCGGAGCAGTCCCCGTGGGCGTGCCGCTCCTCCTCGACCATGCGGGCCACGGCCGCGTTGCCCACCGTGCGCTGCAGACCGACCAGGGCCGTGGGGCTCGGCGCGTTCGCACCGGGACGGAACCCCGGTGCGGCCGTGGCGGTACTGCCGCCGGGCCTGCGCCGCTCGGACTCCTCGGGCTTCTTGGGGGAGTGCACCGTTGCCGGCTCCTTCCGCTCGTGGTCGGCGTGTTCAGCGGCGCGGAGGCCGCCCATCGCCCGGTCGGCTCACGGTTCGACCCTAACGGCGGCGTCGTCCGGGAACGGTGCCGTACGGGGGCACGGACGCTGTCCGCGGGGACGGAGTTCGCTGCCCGCTCGGGCGGGCTCCCCGCGGGACGCGGCACTCCCGGGCACCCGCTCAGGCGCCGGTGGCCTCCGCCAAGTACGGCCCGAACTCGCTCTCCAGGACCAGGCGTCCGAGTTTGCGGTACTCCTGCGCTATCGCGGTCACCGTCTGCCGCATGGTGAGCGGTTCGCCGGACTCCGCGGCGAGGTAGGCCGCGGTGACCGCGCAGGCCCGGATCGAGCCGCCGGCCAGTTCGAAGCGGTCCGCGCAGAAGGCGAGGTCGAGGTCGTCGGCCCGGGGCAGCCGGTCGCCCAGGCACCGCTCCCACAGGGCGAGGCGCTGGCCGGTGTCCGGCATCGGGAAGTCCGCCACCACGTCCAGGCGACGGGTGAACGCCTCGTCCAGGTTGGCCCGCAGGTTGGTGGTCAGCACCGCGATCCCGTCGAACGACTCCATGCGCTGGAGCAGGTACGCCGACTCGATGTTGGCGTGCCGGTCGTGCGCGTCCTTCACCTCCGAGCGCTTGCCGAAGATCGCGTCGGCCTCGTCGAAGAGCAGCACCGCGTTGACCGCCGACGCCTCGGTGAAGATGCGCTCCAGGTTCTTCTCGGTCTCCCCGATGTACTTGTCCACCACCGTGGACAGGTCCACCACGTACAGGTCCATGCCCAGGTCCGCGGCGACGACCTCCGCGGACATGGTCTTGCCGGTGCCGGACTCGCCGGCGAACAGCGCGATGACGCCGCGCCCCCGGCCGCCGCCGGGCCGCATCCCCCACTGCCCGAGCACCTGCTCGCGGTGGCGGGCGCGCAGCGCCAGTTCCCGCAGCCGCCGGTGGGTGGTGGGCGGCAGCACCAGGTCGTCCCAGCCGACGCCCGGCTCCAGCCGCCGGGCGAGCCGGTCCAGTCCCGCACCGTTCTGGGCGCGTACGGCGACGCGCAGGTCGTCCGGCCCGACGGGACGGCCGTCGAGGGCGGCCGTGCGCACCGCCGCGTCGGCGGCCCGGCGCAACTGTCCGGCGTCCAGCCGGTGCGCGGCGACGGCTTGCGCGAGCTCCTCGACGTCACCGACCGGAACGGCGTCGGCGGAGGCACCGCCGAGGTCCCCGGCCGCGCCGGCTGCCCGGGTGAGCGCGTGCCGCCAGCGGGCGGCCTGGCGTTCGGGTGAGGGGGCCGGGACGGTCAGGACGACGGGGGTGTCGGCCGCCCAGACCGGGTCCCAGCCCGTCGTGCCGTGCGTGAACAGGGGGATGCCCCGCAGTCCGGCGCAGAGCGCGCTGAGCGTGCGGGCCCGTTCGGCGGGTTCGCCGGGCAGTGCCGCCAGCGGGCCGAGCACCACACCGGCGCCGGTCAGGCGGGCTTCGAGGGCGATCACCCGGGCCAGCGCCGGCACGTCGGCCGGGCGCCGGGCGAGCGCCGCCGTGTCCAGGACGAGCGGGCGCAGGCCGGCCAGGCGCAGGGCCGCGGTGGCCAGTCCCTCGGCGTCGCCGCCCCGGCTGCGCAGATGGACGAGGCCGACCCCGGTCCCGGCCGCGGCCGCCGCCCGGTGGACCTCGGCGGTCTCGGCGGTGGGGTCCTCCCGGACCTCGTCGAGCACACCGGTGAGCCGGGCGTCGGGCCGTGTGTCGCCCAGGAGGTGGCCGGTGACCCGGTCGGGGACCACCAGGGCGCGGGAGAGCGGGGGCCGTTCCGGTTCGGTGACCTCCACCAGACCGCCCTCGATCAGCGGGGCCCCGGGGGCGAGGCGGAACCGGGCGGGCGACGCGCCGCCGAGCCCGCACAGCTCCAGCGCGAGTCCGACCGTGGGCCGACGGCGTGTCAGGTCGTCGTTGAGGTAGCCGTAGAGCCGCTCGAACCGTGCGTCCAGATCGGGCGCCAGGGCGACCAGCAGCAGGTCCAGGTCGAGCGGCGACAGCCCGAACCGCCGGGCGAGCGTGCCGAGGACGGAGCGGTCCGGCGGCTGCCAGGGTTCCCGCGCGGGCATGTCGAGCCCGCCCGGCTCGTCCAGGATCCGCGCCACCGCCTCCGGTGTGAGGTACTGGCCGCGGTAGGGGTCGTCGGGATCCGGATCGGCGTCCCGCCGCACCGCCACGGCCTCCCGCACCCGCCTCTCGACCGCCCCGAGCCGCACCCAGAGGGCGTCGGGACCGGCGAAGGGGGCATCGGCGTCACCGTCCCGGCCGGTTCCGCCGTCCCCTCCCCCGACGTGGTCGTCGTCGAGCGCGGGTTCCACGGTGTGTGTCACGGCTGGCGGTCTCCCTTGCGGCGGCGTCGGGCCGGGGCCGGCGGGCGTTCGCGCGGGCCGGTGAAGCCGTCCGGGCCCGGGTCGCTCGCCTCCGTGTAGCGCAGCCGGCGTCCCGGGCTCGCCTCCGCGCCCTCGCGCGCGGCGGCGGAGCGCACGACGAGGCCCTCGGTGACCGGCGGCGCGACGGCTTTGGTCACTCCGGCGAGCGGTGCCCGTACCTGGACCCCGAGGGACGCCTTCAGCTCCCCGCCGAGCGCCGACCACACGTCGGCGGCGGCCGGGGCGTCCATCCCGGTCCCGGCGGTGTCCAGGCCCACGGTCAGGCCGAGTTCGGCGAGCGAGCCGGTGAGCAGCCCCGAGGGCAGCACGTCGTGGGCCACCAGGGTGCCGAGCACCTGGGACAGCAGCCGGTGCTCGTCCTGCGGACGGCTCGCCCACGCCGTGACGAGGTACGTCAGCTGGAACCAGCGCGGCGGGGAGCGCCGGGCGACGAGGTGTCCGTCCTCGTCGTACACCTCCCCGGCGCCGGTGCCGCGCCGCAGGGCGTCCTCCCGGATGTCGTACAGGAAGACGCAGACGGTCGGGGCGCTGCGCCGCGCCGCCCAGTCCCGGGTGGGGGCGTCGAAGACCACGTCGACGCCCGACGCCTCAAGCCCGCTCCCGGCGAGCAGCCGGCGCAGCCCCTCGTCGACCTCGTGGATCACCGGCGGGTCACCTCGTCCGGCGGCTGCACGCTGCCGCTGACGACCAGGAAGTCGGTCTTCACCGGGGAGAATCCGGGGCCGCTGGCCGTGATGACGCGCGGTCCGGTCTGGTCCTTGGCGAGGATGAGCAGCTGGCCGGTGAACGTGCCGTTCGCCAGCGGGACGGTCGGCGCCGCCGCCGCGGTGATCCCCGGCTTCCACTTGAACCGCACCGGCGCTCCCGGCGGGAAGTCCTTGCCGCGCACGGAGGTGACGAAGCCGGGCTTGCCGATCTCCGGCACCGCGACGATGCGCGGCTGGAGGACGCGCAGCCGCTGCCGGGCGGTGTTGTCGTTCTTGTCGGCGTCCGTGCCGGTGGTGGTGAGCACGCCGGTGACCTGGCCGGTCATCGCCTTGTCCGGGCTGAGCACGACCCGTACGACAGTGCTCGCGCCCGGCGTGAGGTCGGGCAGCGCGCACACCCAGCTCCGGTCGCAGCCGGCCGGGCGCCCGCTGTTGGGCAGGCCGGCGGGCAGGCCGATGCGCAGCCGCAGTCCGGTGGCGAGCGCGTTGCGGCCGTTGCGGACGGTGTACGTCACCACGACGCGCCCGCCGACGTAGCCGGGGTTCGGCTGGGCGGTGACCCGCACCCCGGGACCGGCCTCGGGCTCCTCCGGCTCCGGAGGCACCGTGGGAGTCGGCGTCGGGGTCGGGGTCGCGGGCGGCGTGGGAGTCGGGGGCGCGGGCGGTGTGGGCGTCGGAGTCGGCGTAGGTGTGGGCGTGGGCGTCGGCGTGGCCTCGGCCACCGGCACCACGGTCCGGCCCGCGTTGTCGCTGGGCTGCGGGTCGATGACCGTACCGGTGACCAGCCAGTCGACCGGCGCGTCGCCGGGGACGACTCCGGTGAGCGTGACGTCCACCGGGACGGTGCTGCCGGGCTCCACCACGTCGAGGTCGCACTGGAGGGAGGCCGCGTCGCAGGGGTCGCCGGACCAACTGATCCGGGTGACCTGCACGCCGGCCGGCGGGGCGATGGTCAGACGGGTGCCGGGGGAGGCGGCGGGGCCGTTGTTGACCACCTCGACGGTGACCGTGGTGGTGTCGCCGACGGTGACCCGCGGGGCGGTGCCGGGTACCCGGACGGCGAGGTCCACGGACTGCTGGACGGCGGGTTCCTTCTGCCGGCCCGCGAGGTCGCCGGTGAGCGCGGTGATGTCACCGGAGGCGATGTCGAGGAGGTTCAGCTTCTCGGGGCTGTTGACCGCGACCGCGGCGCGGGAGCTGAACACGAGCCCCTTGCCGTCGGCGGTCCAGGCGGCGTCGCGGGGCTGGTGCGGGCCGGTGACCGAGGTGTCCGGCAGCTCCCGGCCGCAGGCGCCGGGCAGGCCGCGGGCGGCGGTCGGCAGCAGGACCCGGCAGGTGTCGCCGGTCAGGGAGGTCAGCAGGATGCCGTTCTCCTCATCGATCAGGCCGGCGCCGTTCTTGCGGTTGAAGGCGATGCCGCGGCCGTCCGGGGAGAACGCAGGGCTGTCGTCGATGACCTCGCAGTCGTCCGGGCAGTTCTCCTTGCTCAGGTCGTCCTGCTGGGACAGGCCGTCCTGCTGGGACAGGTCGTCCACCGACACGGTCCACACGTGCTTGTTGCCGCCGACCCCGTTGATCTCCTCGGCGCGGGTGAAGGCCAGGGTGGTGCCGTCGGGGGACCAGGTGGGCTGGGCGTCCCGGCCGGTGAGCTCTCCGTCCGGCGGGACGACCTTGCCGATGATCTCGCCGCTGGCGACGTCCGCGATGAGGATGTGGCTGTCTCCGCCGACGCCGCCGGGCGAGGTCCGGGTGAAGGCGAGGTACTTGCCGTCCGGGGAGAACGCCGGGTCGGTGTCCCAGTCCGTGTCGGCGCGTCCCTCGAGCTCCATGGGCGCCGGGTTGGAGCCGTCGGCGTCCACCGTCCAGATCCGCTGGATCCGTTGGCCGGCGGCGTTGGTCTCGAAGCGGGTGACGACGATCCGGCGGCCGTCGGGCGTGTAGCTCTGCCGTTCGGTCCACGGGTCGTAGCCGGACCCGGGATCGAACAGCGGGTCCTTGGCGGCGTCGATGTTGGTGTCGGCCTCCGGATCCTCGTTGAGGATCGTCAGCCCCAGGTCGCGGGGGTCGGAGCCGTCCGCCCGGGCGTCCTGGAGCGTCACCACGTGCGGGCCGGCCGCGGAGGTGCGCTCGACCACCGCTTTGCCGCCGTCGAGGGGGCCGAGCCAGGTGGGCGAGAGGACGTCCCGGTTCTCGTTGAGCACCAGCGAGGGGACCCGGTCGGAGTGGGCGGTGGACCGGAACACGTGGTCCCAGTCGCCCTCGCACTCACAGGTGGTCTCGGGGCTGAGGAACACCAGACCGTCCCCGTCGGGCAGCCACGCTGCCCCGTGGGCACGCCAGCCGGCCCTCGCGCCCCCGAACAGCGGCTCGTCGACCGTCCCGTTCGTGGGCGGCTCGTCGACCGTCCGGTTCGTGATCCGCAACCGGCGCACGGACTTCCCGTCCTCGGTCGTGGTGACGGTGTACGCGATCCAGTCGCGGTTGACGTCGTCGTCGACCGGGTTCCACGCCGGTTCGGAGGCGGTGCCGTTCGCGGGGTCGGTGATCCGGGTGGCGATGCCGTCGTACAGGTCCCGTACGTAGATCTGCCGGCCGGCCGACGAGTCGACGTCGGAGGCGTACGCGATGCGCTTCCCGTCGGGGGAGACCGTCGGGTCCTCCTCGTCGGCGTTCGGGGTGTTGGTCAGCGGGGTCAGACCGGTGCCGACGGTGCCGTCGGTGCGCACCAGCCACAGGTCGCGCTGCGTCCCGCCGCCCGCGGCGGGCTCGGCCGCGTCGAACACCACGAACCGCCCGTCGAACGTCAGTTGGGGGTGCGCCGCGTCCATGCCGGTGGTGAGCCGCCGTACCGAACCGTCGGCGGCCCGCAGGTAGATCTGCGGGTTCTTCTCGTCGCGGCGGCTGGCGAAGACCAATTGGTCGCCGAGGGCGGACGGCTGCACGTCGTAGTGGGCCGGACCCTCGTCGGAGGAGGCCGGATCCTCGTCGGGCAGTGCGGTGCTGGAGGTGGTGGTGGTGGCCTGGCCGAGACTGCGGTGCCCGGTACCGGCGTACGCGATCCGGGTCTGGGCGGCGTCCGCCGCGGCCGTCGCCTGCGGCTCGGCGCTGCCCGGACCGGCCGCCGCCGTCACCCCGAGGAGGGGGATGACCAGCAGCAGCGACATGCCGAGTCTCCCCAGGCGGTACCGCCCGCCGGAGCCAGCGGTTTCCATCACGGTCCCCTTCGCAGTCTGGTGCGGCATCTGGATGTGCCCTCGCCACCGTGCACCGGCCGCGCGCACGGCGGCAGGGCGGTGGGGCCGCATCCGGGGGAAGCACGGGGTGTGCTTTCGGGCAGCGCGGGGTTCCCCGGCGTCGTCGACGGGGTCGCCCGGCGGGCCTCAGATCAGCCCGTTGCGCAGCGCGTAGCCCACGGCGTGCGCCCGGTTGCGCAGTTGCAGCCGGGTGATGACCTCGTGCAGGACGTTCTTCACGGTGCGTTCGGAGTACGAGGTCTTGCGGGCTATCTCCGCCGTGTCCAGTCCCTCCGACACCAGGCGCAGCATGTCCGCCTCGCGCGTGGTGAGGGTGGACAGGGACAGGGCGCCGGGGTCGAGCGCGGAGCGCTGGAGGCTGCCGACGTGGTTGAGCAGTTCGCCGAGCAGGTCGCCGGGCAGCATTCCCTCGCCGTTGCCCGTCGCCAGGACCAGGCGCAGCAGCTGGTCCTGATCGGCCTCGGCGCGGCGCAGCACGGCCGCCACACCGCACTCGATGACGCGTTGCAGCCCGCCGGCCCCGAGGGTGCCTATCACCAGGCCGGTGCGGGTGGCGCTGTTGTGCCGCAGCCGGTTGAGCAGGGCGGCCACGTCGTCGTCGACGGTGTCGACCACCACCAGGGACACCTGGGCCGAGTCGGCGTCGTCGGCGTCGACCAGGTCGATCTCGGGGCGGTGCCGCAACTGCTGGACGACGCCCACGCGCAGCACGGGGTCGGCGGCGTAGACGGCCAGGGTCATTCGGGTCGGGCGCTCGGAGCGAGAGCTGCGGAGGGCCGAGCCGGCCCGGACGAAGTCACGGGGTGCGGTGTCGGACGAGGCAGATCTGTTCTCTTCTACGTGGAGCATGGGGCTACCTGTTTCATGAGTCGGTGGGGGGTAAGGAATGCAAGGTGAGGCGATCACGGGGTGGGGGTGCGCGAGAGGCGGCTCGCCACATTAAGGACCCACCGTTACAGGGGAGTTGACATTGGCTGGCCGGGCAGCGTCACTGCCCGCGCGTTGCCCTCGCGTTCCTGGCCGCGCCTCCGGGCGCGCTCCTACGGTGAGGGCGTGACGCCTTCCACAGCCTCTTCCGGTCCCGGTGCGCCCGGCCTCGACATCCCGGCCGTGACGGTGACTCCGGGCGACATCGCCACCACCACCCTGACGGTGCGCAACGACAGCGACATCGTCGAGGCGTACGACCTGAGGGTCGTCGGGGACTGCGCCGCCTGGACCACGGTGGAACCGGCGCGCGTCTCCCTGTATCCCGGCACCTCCGAGACGGTGACGCTCCGTCTGGAGCCGCCGCGGTCCCCGGAGATCCGGGCCGGCGAGATGCCCCTCGGCGTGCGGGTGCTGCCCAACGAGCACCCCGACGCGGTACGGGTCCTCGAGACCACCGTGCACATCGGGGAGTTCCACGAGCTCAAGACCGAGCTGTCCCCGCGCCGCCGGCGCGGCTGGCTGCGCGGCCGCTACCGGCTGGCCGTACGCAACCAGGGCAACACCGCCGTACAGGTGCGCTTCACCCCCGGACAGGCGGGCGAGGAGCTGGGGTTCGCCTTCGCCCCGGCGCAGCCGAAGCTGGAGCCCGGCGAGTCGGCGGAGGTCGGACTGCGGGTCCGTACCGCCAAGCCGGTGTGGTTCGGCGACCCCGTGGTGTGGCCGTTCACCGTGGACACCACGGAGGCCGGCGACCAGGAGGAGCCGGCGGAGTCCCGCTGGGACGATCCCGTCGCACGGCCGCCGCTGGACGCGGAGTTCGTCCAGATCCCGATCTTCCCCAAGTGGCTGCTGATACTGCTCGCCGCGCTGCTCGCGCTGTTGCTCGCCTGGTTCACGCTGGTCCGTCCCGCGGTGCGCAGCGCCGCCGAGGAGGCGGCCACCGAGGCGGTCCAGCCGCGGCCGACGCCGGCCGGGGAGCAGGAGGCCGCCGGAGACCCTCCCGGCACCGGCGCGGACAGCCGGCCCGGAGGCGGCGGCCAGGAGTCGGGGGCGGAGGCGGGCGCGGCCGGGTCGGGCGGCGACGGAAGCGGCTCCCCGGCCGGGGGCGGCACCACGGCCGGCGGCCAGCAGAGCTCGGCGACCATCGACCTGAAGACGGGCACCGGGGCGCCCGGGACCGGTACCTACAAGGTGCCCGAGAACAGCGTCTTCGGGGTCACCGACATCGTCGTCGCCAACTTCCAGGGCGACGAGGGCGTGATGACCATCTCCTTCGGCGACCGCAAGATCACCACGATCGCGCTGGAGACGTTCCGCAACCAGGACTACCACTGGGTCACCCCCATCAAGATCCCCGAGAACGACACGGTGACCATCAACGTGACCTGCGCGAAGCCCGGTACACCGGCCACGGGTCGTCAGGCGTCGGAGTGCCACGAGGTCCTGAACGTGAGCGGAGTACTCAGTACCACCACGCAATGAATCGGATGTTCTACTTCCGAACTCATCCTCGATCAGTGGCGACTGCATCCGTAAAGCGTCGAATGCCTTTCGGCCTGAAATCGATAACCTTGGTCTCAAAACCGGCATCCGACCACAGGGGCCCCGTAGGGCACGGACCTCTGACGGAGTGGTGACGTGGGCGGCGGATCACCCGATCCGCCGCCCACGCGCATCCGGCGCGGCCGTGCGCGGGCACTCGTCACCGGCGGTGCACGGCTCGACGCGCTCGCCGGCGAGCCGTGCACCGCGACGGCGGGTCACACGGGTGCGCTACGGGCGGTTGCCACCCGGGTTACCGGGCTTCCCCGTGCTGCCGTCCGGGACGTTGCCCGCGGCGTCGGGGCCGGTGCCCACGGCGTCCGGGACGTTGCCCGCGGTCCCCGAGCCGTTGCCCGCGTCGCGCGTGGCGTTGTCGCCCGGGACGTCGCCCCCCGGAACGCCGGAGAGGCCGTTCCCGGACCGGTCGGCCGAACCCTCGTCCTTCTTCTCCGGCGCCCGGGTGCCGGCGGACCGCTCCTCGGCCCCCGCCGCCCCTCCCAGCCGCTCGGCGCAGTAGGCGTCGACGTTCGCCGCACCGCCCGCCGCCTCCGTCAGCCGCTCCCAGGCCGCCGAGTCCAGCGCCTTGCCGCGCCCCTGGACCTCTTCGTAGGCGCGGCAGGGGGCCTCGGTCTCCCCGGCGGCCCCCGGGAGGTCCGGCCGGCCGGTGCCGGCGCCCGGGCCCGGGCCCGGGCCCGGGCCCGCGGAGCCTCCGGTGGACGGGCCGGTGGTGCCGGGCGAGGGGGCGTGGGTGCGCCTGCCGTCCTCCGCCGGACCGTCCGTGGACGAGCCCGCCGCGCCGATGCCGGCGACCGCGACCCCGCTCAGGGTGAGACCGGCGACCACCACGGAGAGCGTGGCCTTCAGCGAGTGGCGGCCGAACCGGCTCCGCCGGGTCCGCCAGTCGTCCCGGCTCCGGGTGCGCGCGCCGTGCGCCCCCGCCTCCCGGGCGGCCAGGAACGCGGCGACGGCCCGCTGCTCGGCCCCGGCGTCCACGCCGCGGCGGATCAGCGCGGCGGCGAGCAGCGCCTCCAGGTCGGCGGCGTCGACGACCCGGCGCCCACCGGTGACGGGATCCGGACCGATGTGCCCGGACGGCGCGCCCTCAGGGTGCACACGCCGACGGCCGGCCGGCCCGTCGTCGTTCTGCCGTTCACCCATGTCCGATCCCGTTCCTGCTCGTTCCACCTGATACATGCTGCCGACGCGGCCCGTCCGGCCCACCGCACCCGTGCGGGCCGGACGCGCGGGCGGTACCTCCCGGACCGACGGATACGTTCCGCATGTCCGGCCCGTTCAGCCGGCGGCCCTGGGGGGCCGTCGTGGACCGCCGGGTGCGGACGGCCCGGGTCGCGCGTCGCCGCGCCGACCGCCGTGTCCGCCGTCCCGGCCGACGTTCATGTCGACTCACCCAGCGTCCGCGACGCCTCATCCGTCACACTCTCGGCGCCGAGCTGCTTCGCCAGCCGCTTCAGACCCCGGTACGCGGCCGTCCGCACCGCGCCCGGCCGCTTGCCGAGGACGCGGGCGGCGGCCGGGCCGTCGAGGCCGACGACCACCCGCAGCAGCACGGCCTCGGCCTGGTCGCGCGGCAGCCCGCCGACCAGTTCGAGGGCGTACTCGGTGGACATGGCCTCCATGGCCTGGTCGTGGGTGCTCTGCGGCCCGGGCAGCTCCAGGACGTCCTGTTCCAGCGTCGACGGCCGGGGCCGTACCCGCTGCCGGCGCAGATGGTCCAGCGCCCGGTGCCGGGCGATGGTCGCCGTCCAGCCCCGGAACCCGGCCCCGTCGCCCTTGAACCTCCCCAGGTCGCGGGCTATCTCCAGCCAGGCGTCCGACATCACGTCCTCGGCGTCGTCCCCGACGAGCCCGCGCACATAGGCGAGCAGGCCGGGCTGTACGAGCCGGTAGGCCACGGCGAAGGCGGCCTCTTCCCCCTTCTGGGCCCGCGCGACGGCCGCGCCCAGTTCCCCGTCGTACGCCTGTGCGCGGCGGGGTTCCCCTCCGTGGCCCAAGAACTGTCCTCGTCCGTACCGAGCGCGTAGCGCACCGCTGTCGCTTGGCGTGAGCACGTCTGACGGTGCCCACACCCCCACGGTCATCAGCGTCCGGCGCCACGAAAGTGTCACAGCTCGTCACACGCCTCGTGCGGCACGCGCGAGCGGGCCGGTCCGCCCGCGATCCCCGGGAACCGGGCGGCCGTCGGGCGGCGATCGCCACGGGCCGCGGACGTGGCGGTCACCACACGGTCAACTCACGGGATCCGTACAGCTTTTCGCCCTCTCGTACGTCCGTGGGGGTCCATCGGATCGCGCACGGATCCGGTGACTCCCCGTGTGACGTTTGGCCCACGCTCGGCGCTGAAGGAGTGCCATCTGTGGGACAGGTGGTGTCCATGTGTTTTTTCTAGGGGTGGGGTAATTGAGTCCTCGCAGGACCCATGCGTACAAGCCGCTCAGCCTGAAACGGCGGGCCTGGCTGACCGTCGGAGCCGTCGTGCTCAGTGGCGCGGGCGCCGTCACGTACGCGGTGGCCGGTCAGTCGTCCGCACCGGCCGACCCGCGGGAGGAGGCCCGCGAGCCGAGCGTCCACACGCTGGAGATGGAGAACCGGGGCGCGGGCCGCCGGGGGCTCGACCGGCAGGCCACGGAGCGCTTCAGCGCGGTGCTGGTGACCTGGGACAACCCGGAGGCGGACGCCAAGGGCACGCCCGAGGTGCGCACCCGGGACGTGGAGACCGGCGAGTGGTCCGGCTGGCGGAAGCTGGAGGACGAGCCGAACCAGGCCGACGGCGCGGAGGGCGAGCGGGCGGCGACCCGCGGCGGTACGGCGTCGGTGTGGACCGACGACTCCGACGGCGTCGAGGTCCGCGTGGTGAACGCCGACGGCACCCAGGCGGGCGGTCAGCCGGCCGGCATGGACGTCAAGCTCCTCGACCCGGGCACGGACCCCGAGGGCGCGCCGACGGTCGCGGCCATGGAGCCGGCCGCGTTCCTGGCGGAGACCACGGCACCGGTGACCACGGAGCCGACGGAGACGCAGACCACCGGGCCGACGGAGACCCAGACCACCGGAACGCCTGCGGAGCCGCCCGCCACGGACACGGCCACGCCCACGGACACGGCGTCCGCGGAGCCGACCGGCGCCCCGTCGGAGACGGCCACGGACACCGCGTCCCCCGAGCCGACGCCCACCGTCCCCGAGCCCCGCCCGTCGACGGTCGTGAAGCCGCCCGTCATCACGCAGGCCGAGTGGGGCGCGTCCACGGACTACGACGGAACGCCGAGCTACGGCACCGAGATCAAGGCCGCCGTCATCCACCACACCGGCGTCGACAGCGACAACAGCGTCTCCTGCGCCGACTCGCGGGCCCGGATGCGCTCCATCCAGCAGGAGCACTTCGCGCGCGGCTACTACGACATCGGCTACAACTTCGTCGTCGACCGCTGCGGGCAGATCTTCGAGGGCCGCAGCGGCGGCATGGACCTGCCGGTGGTCGGCGCGCACGACGTCGGCTTCAACACCGACACGCTCGGCATCTCGTACCTGGGCAACTTCGAGAGCGCCCGCCCGAGCCGGGCCGCGCTGGACTCGATCGCGCGGGTCGTCGCCTGGAAGTTCGGCATGTACGGCATCGACCCGACCGGCAAGGTCACGCTGACCTCCGGCACGGAGGCCGGCGTCAGCGGCAACAAGATCGACAAGGGTGAGTCGGTCACCCTGCCGCGGGTCCTCGGCCACCGGGACACCAACTACACGGCCTGCCCCGGCGCGAACCTGTACCCGAAGCTGTCCCTCATCGCCGCGCTCGCCAAGACCCCGGGCGTCTCGCACGCCCTGGCCACCTCGGACCACAACCGGGACGGCCTCGCCGACCTGGTCGCCGGCACCCCGAAGGCCTCCAGCGGCGGCAGCGTGACCGTGATCCCCGGCGGACTGAACGGCCCGGTCACCGGAGCGAAGAGGACGCTCACCCAGAGCAGCGCCGGCGTCCCCGGCTCCAACGAGTCCGGTGACGGCTTCGGCACCTCCACCGCCTGGGGCGACGTCAACGGCGACGGCCACGCGGACCTCGCGATCGGCGTGCCCGGCGAGAACGACACCGACGGCGACACCGACCGCGGTGGCGTCGTGGTGATGTACGGCCCGGGCCTGAACACCGGCTTCTCGTACTCCACCTCGGGCGTCACGCAGACCGGCGCGAAGCTCGGCACCACGGTCGCCGTCGGCGACTTCGACGGTGACGGCAAGGCGGACGTGTTCGCGGCCGGCACCGGCCGGGGCGGCAACTGGAACGCCCGGCACACCGGCGGCGCCACCAAGTACGGCACCCTCACCGGTTCCACCGGTGCCGTCTCCTACCTGGACGCCGCGAGCGGCGACTTCAACCGGGACGGCTACGCGGACATCGCCCTCAACTACCGCGACACCGGCGGCATCAGCCGCATCGTCCGCTTCGCGGGTTCCGCGTCCGGCCTGACCAAGGCGGGCGTCCTCTCCGTCAAGGGCGGGCGCTCCCTCGCCGCGGGCGACTTCAACGGCAACGGCTACGACGACATCGTCATCGGCCAGCCGGTGGCCGCCGAGTCCGGCGGTTCGACGCCGGGCGGGCGGATCGCCATGGTCCTGGGCACGTCGACCGGGTTCACCACCACCGGCATGCGGACCCTCCACCAGGACACCTCCGGCGTCCCCGGCGGCAACGAGTCCGGTGACGCGCTGGGCACCTCGGTGTCGGCCGGCGACTACAACCGCGACGGCTACGCGGACGTCCTGGCCGGTGCCCCCGGCGAGGACCTCACCCGCAGCGGCAGCAGCCGCAAGGACGCGGGTCAGGTGCTCCTGTTCCGCGGCGGCTCCTCCGGCCTCACCGGCTCCGGCGCGGTGGGCGTCTCCCAGGACACCTCCGGCATCGCCGGCTCCACGGAGTCCGGTGACCGGTTCGGTTCCGCGGTGTCCCTGACGGACCTGTCCGGCTACGGCCGCGCGGACCTGACGGTCGGCGCGGACGGCGAGGACACCTCGGACGGCGTGCTCCTGTACCTGCCGAGCAACGGCTCGGGCCTCGGCTACGGCGACTCGTACGCCTTCGGCAGGGGCACCCTCGGCCTGGCGGCGGACGTCCGGCTGGGCCAGACCCTGACGCCGTAACCCGCACCCGGCACGACGACGGCCGGGGTCCCGCGCGCCATGCGGGACCCCGGCCGTCGTCCGTGTCGGGCCCGCGCGCCGTGCGGGGCCCCGGCCGTCGCAGGCGTCAGGCCCGTGCGCCGTCCGACGCGTCGCGGCACAGCAGGCGGAGGGAGCCGTCGCCCGTGTAGCAGCGGCGGGCCTCGTCGATGGGGTCCCAGAGGCGGCCGTCGGGGGTGCGGACCCAGTGGTCGCCGCCGGAGGACCACCACTCGCCGCCGGTCTGGCGGGCGATCACCTCGCCGGCGTAGGCGCCGAATCCGCGCAGCACCAGTTCCACGGCGGCGAACGGGGCCTCCTCCTGGCGTATGTCCTCGATCATCCGGTCGACGCTCCACAGACTGCGCGCCGAGTAGTCGAGGCGCAGCCGTGCCCCTTCCCGCATCGCCGCCACCGCGTCCGCCGCCCAGCGGACCGGCTTGGTCGCGGCCGAGGGCCTGGTCTCCTGCTGTGTGGTCACAGTCGTCGCAGTCGTCACATCCTGGTAAGCGATCCGGCGAAGCGTTTCGTCACTGCCGTTCGGATCGTGCCGGCATCACGGACCTAGGCGTCCCGGCGGCTGCGGCGGGACACCACGGCGCGCAGGACCCGGCGCCCCTCCGTCGAGACCTCGAGGGCTCCGCGCAGGCCCGCCGGGCCGTGGGCGGCGAGGAGTTCCAGGACCGTGAGCTGGCGGCGCAGTTCGGCGGCGAGCAGCGGCGACAGGCCGTCGGAGCGGCCGTCACGGCGGGCGTCGGCGAGACCGGAGTCGTCGCCGCCGCCGTCCAGCAGCCGGTGGATCCGCAGCGCGGTGACGGAGCAGCCGTCGGCCCACTCCCGCAGCCCGGCGGCGGACCACTCGGCGGGGGCGCCGGCGAGCATCCGGTGCGCGAGCGTCACGGCCTCGTCCGCGCCGCCGTCCGCCGCGTCCAGCGTGCCGCGGGCCTGCTCCAGCCGCTGTGCCCAGTCACCGGCGGGCGCGGCCGGGGAGAGGCTCGCCCACAGCGGCCGCAGCACCTCGTCGTCGCCGCCCAGCAGCGGCACGCACCGATCCAAACAAGCCAGCCCGCTCACGGCCAGCCCGCGCTCGTCGGCCCGCGCGATCAGTTCCACCAGGCTCATCCACGCCTCCTCAAGGGGTGTTCGCGGGCCCCGGACGAGGCCCTCACGTGCCCCATCCCTCACGGAGCCCGCATCTCCCCTTACTGCGTGCGACGGGCCAGGAGTGTCACAGGGGCACCACGCCGAGCCGGTCGAGGAGGCGGAAGAGGAGGTTTTCGGCCACCGGGTCGGGGTCGGCGGTCAGCACCTCGGCCAGGTCCTCGGCGGACGCGGTGCGCCCCGCCTCCTCGGCCCAGAAGACGGCCCGCTCGGCGGCGTCGGAGGGATCCAGGAAGTAGTCCTCCAGCGTGAGCCCCTCCTGCTGCCCCTCGAGGTAGCCGGCCATGCGGGCCCGCGCCAGGCAGGTCGTCCACGCCCCGCTCTCCGGTGACGCCGCCTCCACCACCACGCAGTCGCTGTTCATGACGTATCCGAACAGCGCGGGCGCGCCGGTCTCCCGGGCCAGGTCGTTCATGTTCCCGATGTCGCCCCGGCCGCCCGGGTACTCCCACACCTGCCAGCCGCCGGGCGCCGAGGTGTGCAGGGTCATGTCCCCGGCCGCACCGGCCAGCGTGTCCAGTTCGGCGAGCGGCCGCTCCCCGCGGCCCACGACGAAATACCCCCAGTAGCCCATGTGCCGCTGTTCCCCCGGTGTGTCGGTTCTCCGTCCTGTCCAGAACACCACCACAGTCGTACGGGAGTTCGCAGCCATATGCGGCAATCCGTCCCACGACACGGGCCGGCCCGGCGGTCCGGTCAGTCCAGCCTGTCGGCCAGGCTCCGGAACTGCGCCCAGGACAGCTCCGGTTCGTCCGGGTCCCAGAGTTTCTGGACGGTCGCCCGCAGCGGCATCCTGATCCCGTCCGCGACCTGGTCCTGGGTCTGGGCCCGGGGGATGTCGCCCCAGATCGCGAAGGACCCGCCGAGGATCCGGTCGTCGTACCGCTCCGGGACGGCGGTGGTGCCGCGCAGCACCAGCGGCGTCCACTGCTCGTAGATTCGCTCGCCCGTCGGATAGACGAAGGTCAGGGGCTCCCCGAGGACGTAGTAGAGGAACTCGTCGTTGTAGTTGACGACCTCACGGCCCTCGCTCAGGTACTCCGCGGGCTGCCGGGCGCCGATCTCCTTGCCGGTCCAGTAGGCGACCCGGATGTCCTTCGCGGCCCGCACCGACCCGCCCCGGAAGAAGCCGTCGTTCCAGGCGCGGGGCGTGCGGTCGTGCGCGCGGACGGTGGCGGCCCGGTCGTTGAGCCAGCCGGTGGTCAGGTCCTCCACGGTCGCGCCGGAGCCGTACTTCTCCCGCGCGGCGGCGGCCAGGCCCGGGAACGACGCCTCGGGGTCGGGGACCACCAGCGCCTGGTACTCGTCGCCGCCCAGGTGCCACTGCCCGCCCGGGAAGAGCCCGGCGTACTCGTCCAGCAGGTCGTCGACGATCTCGGCGGACCCGGGTTTCGAGATGTCGATCGCGCCGCGCACGGCGCCGCCCCCCACATCGCGCAGCTGGAGGTCCGGGTGGGCGGCGATGACCGCGCCGAGGTGTCCGGGCGAGTCGATCTCGGGGACGACGGTGATGTGCCGGCTCTCCGCGAGGTCGACGATCCTCTTCACCTGCGCCTTGGTCAGGTGGTCCGCGGACACGATCTCCGGGTGCGAGTCGGACTCGATGCGGAAGCCCTGGTCGTCGGAGAAGTGCAGGCCGATCTCGTTGAACTTCAGATCGCCCAGCTCGCGGATCCGGTCCTCGATCCAGCCGGCGGTGTAGTGCTTGCGCGCGATGTCCAGCATCAGCCCGCGCCGCTGCTTGGCGGGCTCGTCGCGCACCACGCCCTCGGGGGCGGCGCCGGCCCCCTTGATCTCCTGCTTGAGGGTGCGGGTGCCGTAGAACGCGCCCGCCTCGCCGGGAGCGCTGACGGTCACCCGCCCGTCCCGCACGGTCATCGTGTACGACTCGGGGTTCGCGCCCGCGTCCCGGTTCAGCTCCAGCCGCAGGTCCCCGGCCCGCCGGTCGCCCTTCTCCCCCGCGTACGCCAGTCCCAGCTCACCGGCGATCAGCCGCCCCTCGTCGGCCAGCGCGGGATCGTCCACGACCACCCGGTGGTCCTTCGCGGGACGCCAGCCCGGGCCGCGCTCCGCGGTGTGGTCGCGTACGGCGGGTATGGTGCGCGGCGCCTGCGACAGCGGGTAGGTGCGGCTGGGGCTCGGACGCGGGCTCTCCGCGGGGGAGGCCGCCGCCCGGCCCGCGGGCGCTCCGTCGCCGTCCGAGGCCGCCCAGAGGCCGAGGCCCACGCCGGACGCGGCCACCAGCGCGCCCGCGGCGACGGCCACGACCGGCACCCATCGCCGCCGCACCGTCCCCGTCACCGTGCGGCGCCCGTGCTCCCTGTGCTGCCTGTGCTGACTCACCCAGCCAACGTACGACCCGAACGAGTGAAGGGCGCGGATGAGCCGCCTTCAAACTCTGCCGTCCGGGTGAATTCGGGGTACCGATCGGACACGTCTCGGACTCACTCGATAACGTGTCGTCACAACTCTCACAGCATCTTCCATCGATACATACGCGACGCCCACGAGGACCCACGCTGCCTGCGCACCGTCTCCCAGACCTCCCCGGCCGAGTCGCCATACCCGGGCAGTCCCGCGGCGCACCCGGCGCCCCGCCCGCGCTCGAGCGGTTCAACACCGCTCCCGCCGAGGATGCCGAGCGCGCCCTCCTGGCCTGCCTGCGCAGCCTGCGCTGGGCCCTGCGCCTCTCCGGCCACCGCCCCTACCCCGACCTGCCGTCCCTCCTGGCCGCCTCCGACGAGGCGGCGTACGACCTCTCCCCCGAGGAACTGACGGAGGCCCTGGCCGCGGAATCCCTCCCCGCCCTCCCCGACGGCACCTACTCCGCCGCCCACACGGCCCTGAACGCGGCCCACACGGCGTACGAGACCAAGTTCGGCCACGTGTTCGTCATCTGCCTGGACGGCGTCCCCGAGGAAGAGGCCCTGGACCGGGTCCTGGAGAGCATCCGGTCACGATTGGCGAACGATCCGGACGACGAACGAGCGGTGGCGGCGGAAGAACTCCGGCGCCTGGCCAGGGAGCGGTTGCTCGCCCTGCTGGGGGCACGGGGCTACGACATGTACGGCTCCGCCACGTGGACACGACCGGCCACCGACGGCTCCACGCCCGGCACACGCGACAAAGCCCCGCCCGGGTAGCCGCCAAGAACCGACACGCACCCCTTCGGGTGCAACTTTGATCACACCCCCCGACCCCGCCGATGCCCGGCGCCGACGGCTCGCTACGATGCTGAGGGCCGGTGGACCGTACCCGGCCGGGCCCGACCGACAAGGAAAGCCGGCGCGGCCCCGAACCCCGCTCCCGGAGGAAACTTCCGTGCCGGCTGGAACGCTGTACCGCGGCCGGGAAGGAATGTGGTCCTGGGTGGCTCACCGAGTCACCGGCGTCCTCATTTTCTTCTTCCTGTTCGTTCACGTGCTGGACACCGCTCTCGTGCGGGTGTCCCCCGAGGCCTACGACACCGTCGTGGCCACGTACAAGACGCCGATCGTCGCGCTGCTGGAGTACGGCCTCGTCGCCGCCATCCTGTTCCACGCGCTCAACGGCCTGCGTGTCATCGCCGTCGACTTCTGGGTCAAGGGCGCCCGCTACCAGAAGCAGATGCTCTGGACCGTCGTCGCCCTGTGGCTCGTGCTGATGATCGGGGCGATCTACCCCGTGCTCGGCCACGCCGCTCGTGAACTGTTCGGGAGCTGACACCCATGTCCACGACTGACACCACCGCCTCGGGCATCGGCCCCGTCGAAGGCGCCTCGCTCTACTCCGTCGACAACCCGGCGCCGGTCATCGAGCCCCCGCGCAAGCGGACCAAGAAGAGCCCGAAGAGCACGCGCGGCAACTTCGAGATGGCCGCCTGGCTGTTCATGCGCCTGTCCGGCGTCGTCCTGGTCGTCCTCGTCATCGGCCACCTGCTGATCCAGCTGGTCCTCGACGGCGGCGTCTCCAAGATCGGCTTCGCCTTCGTGGCCGGCCGCTGGGCCTCGCCGTTCTGGCAGGTCTGGGACCTGCTGATGCTGTGGCTGGCGATGCTGCACGGCGCCAACGGCCTGCGCACGGTCATCAACGACTACGCGGAGCGGCCGAACACCCGGCTGTGGCTCAAGGGCCTGCTCTACACCGCCACGGTGTTCACCATCCTGCTGGGCACGCTGGTGATCTTCACCTTCGACCCGAACATCCGCTAGGCACGGGGCTGCGAGAATCATGAAGATCCACAAGTACGACACCGTCATCGTCGGCGCCGGCGGCGCGGGCATGCGCGCGGCCATCGAGTCGACGAAGCGCAGCCGCACGGCCGTCCTGACGAAGCTCTACCCCACCCGCTCCCACACGGGCGCCGCGCAGGGCGGCATGGCCGCCGCGCTGGCCAACGTGGAGGAGGACAACTGGGAGTGGCACACCTTCGACACGGTCAAGGGCGGTGACTACCTGGTCGACCAGGACGCCGCCGAGATCCTGGCGAAGGAGGCCATCGACTCCGTCCTCGACCTGGAGAAGATGGGCCTGCCGTTCAACCGGACCCCGAACGGCACCATCGACCAGCGCCGCTTCGGCGGTCACAGCCGCAACCACGGCGAGGCCCCGGTCCGCCGGTCCTGCTACGCGGCCGACCGCACCGGCCACATGATCCTCCAGACGCTGTACCAGAACTGCGTCAAGGAGGGCGTGGAGTTCTTCAACGAGTTCTACGTCCTGGACCAGCTGATCACCGAGGTCGACGGCGTCAAGAAGTCCGCCGGCGTGGTCGCCTACGAGCTGGCCACCGGCGAGATCCACGTCTTCCAGGCGAAGGCCGTGATCTACGCGTCCGGCGGCACCGGCAAGTTCTTCAAGGTGACCTCGAACGCGCACACGCTGACCGGTGACGGCCAGGCGGCCGTGTACCGGCGCGGGCTGCCGCTGGAGGACATGGAGTTCTTCCAGTTCCACCCGACCGGCATCTGGCGCATGGGCATCCTGCTGACGGAGGGCGCCCGCGGTGAGGGCGGCATCCTCCGCAACAAGGACGGCGAGCGCTTCATGGAGAAGTACGCGCCGGTCATGAAGGACCTCGCCTCGCGTGACGTCGTCTCGCGCTCCATCTACACGGAGATCCGCGAGGGCCGCGGCTGCGGTCCCGAGGGCGACCACGTCTACCTCGACCTCACCCACCTGCCGCCGGAGCAGCTGGACGCCAAGCTGCCCGACATCACGGAGTTCGCGCGGACCTACCTCGGCATCGAGCCCTACACGGACCCGATCCCGATCCAGCCGACCGCGCACTACGCGATGGGCGGCATCCCGACCAACGTCGAGGGTGAGGTCCTCGCGGACAACACCACCGTCGTCCCGGGCCTGTACGCGGCCGGCGAGGTCGCCTGTGTCTCCGTGCACGGCGCCAACCGCCTGGGCACCAACTCGCTGCTGGACATCAACGTGTTCGGCAAGCGGGCCGGCATCGCGGCGGCGGAGTACTCGCAGAAGGCCGACTTCGTCGAGCTGCCGGAGAACCCGGAGTCCCTGGTCGTCGAGCAGATCGAGCGGCTGCGGTCCTCCACCGGCAACGAGCGGGTGGCCACCATCCGCCGTGAGCTGCAGGAGACCATGGACGCCAACGTCATGGTGTTCCGCACCGAGCAGACGATCAAGACGGCGGTCGAGAAGATCGCCGAGCTGCGCGAGCGCTACAAGAACGTCGCCATCCAGGACAAGGGCAAGCGGTTCAACACCGACCTCCTCGAGGCCGTCGAGCTGGGCAACCTGCTCGACCTGGCCGAGGTCATGGCCGTCTCCGCGCTGGCCCGCAAGGAGTCCCGCGGCGGTCACTACCGCGAGGACTACCCGAACCGCGACGACGTCAACTTCATGCGCCACACGATGGCGTACCGCGAGGTCGGCGCCGACGGCACCGAGACCGTCCGTCTGGACTACAAGCCGGTCGTCCAGACCCGCTACCAGCCGATGGAGCGTAAGTACTGATGGCTACCCCTGTTCTGGACAAGGCGGACGCGGCCGGTTCCCCCGGGCCCGGTTTCGCTGACTCCCCCTACATCACCGTCACGATGCGGATCCGCCGGTTCAACCCGGAGGTCGCGGCCGAGGCGGTCTGGGAAGACTTCCAGCTGGAGATCGACCCGAAGGAGCGCGTCCTCGACGCGCTGCACAAGATCAAGTGGGACCTGGACGGCACGCTGACCTTCCGCCGTTCCTGCGCCCACGGCATCTGCGGCTCCGACGCCATGCGGATCAACGGCAAGAACCGCCTGGCGTGCAAGACGCTGATCAAGGACATCAACCCCGAGAAGCCGATCACGGTCGAGGCCATCAAGGGCCTGACGGTCCTCAAGGACCTGGTCGTGGACATGGAGCCGTTCTTCCAGGCGTACCGGGACGTGATGCCCTTCCTGATCACGAAGGACACCAACGAGCCGACGCGCGAGCGGCTGCAGTCCGCCGAGGACCGCGAGCGCTTCGACGACACGACCAAGTGCATCCTGTGCGCCGCGTGCACGTCCTCGTGCCCGGTGTTCTGGAACGACGGGCAGTACTTCGGCCCGGCGGCCATCGTCAACGCGCACCGCTTCATCTTCGACTCGCGTGACGAGGCCGGCGAGCAGCGCCTGGAGATCCTCAACGACCGTGACGGCGTGTGGCGCTGCCGCACGACCTTCAACTGCACGGACGCCTGCCCGCGCGGTATCGAGGTCACCAAGGCGATCGCGGAAGTGAAGCGCGCGCTGATCACGCGACGCTACTGAGGTACGTCGTTCGCCACGCCCGTGAGGGCCCCGTTTCCGCTGGAGACGGGGCCCTCTGGCATATGCCGCACGTTCGGGTGAACGTGGTTGAGACGGACGTGAGGGCGCCCTCAGTCCTACGATGATGGTCTCGACACCAGCCCCTAGGAGGCACGCGATGTCCGCAGCATCCGTCGAGCGGCCCCACGACGAGCGTCCGCTGATCGCGGAGGCGAACCGTCTCATGGACCGCCTTCCGGGCTACCGCGTCGAGATCATCGGAGACCAGCTCCTCGTGACCCCGCCACCGGACGGCCCGCACGCCGTAGTCCTGACCGACCTCATGTTGCCGTTCGCGACCGCCGGCCTGCACGGCGTGGATTCGAAGGTGGTCCAGGGCATCGGTCTCTGGCTGCCGACCGGCACCGAAGACTACGCAATTCCTGACCTTGCGGTGGTGGACGCGGACTTCCACGACCACCTCATCGAGAACAACTCCTACGACCCGGTCTGCTTCCGCCTCGTCCTGGAGGTCACTTCCAGCAACTGGAAGACCGATCTCAAGACCAAGGTCGCCTCCTACGCCGAGGCCAAGGTCCCTGTCTACGTCGTCGTCGACCGCAAGCACCAGCGCGTCCACGTCCTGACCGACCCGATCGAGAACGAGTACGCCACCCACCGCTTCCACTCCCCCGGCCAGCAGGTCACCCTCCCCGACTCCATCGGCGCCAAGGTCACCCTGGACGTGGCCGAGATCCTCGAGGCCGGCCGCGCGAAGCGGACGCCCGATCAGAGCTAGAGCTGGCTCAGGATCGTCGGGTCCGTGATGGCCGTGTCGTCGGCCAGCAGCATCGCCTTGCTGAGGATCACCGCCAGCATCCGGTCCCCCTCGTAGGGGAGGTAACCGGCCTGCGGGGCGGCCGGGTCGGACTTCTGGACGATGCACAGGTACTGGTCGTTCGGGGTCATGAGGATGTTGCCCGAGCCCAGGTGGATCTTGTAGGTGTGGCGTTCGCCCCTCACGTGCAGGAAGCGGCCCTCGACGGTGCACCGGTCGGCTATCGCCAGCCTGGGGACCAGCCGCTCCAGCAGGGCGCGCCGGGTCTGTGCGCCCTGGTTCAGCTCACCGAAGCCGTACGACGTCCAGTACGCCCCGAAGCGGCCGCCGGGACCGCCGTCCTGCCAGGTGGGGTCGTTGCCGACGCTGGCCACGCCGACGAACAGGTCGACGTCCCGCAGCACTTCGGAGAGGACCAGGGGCGGTATGTCCTCCAGCGGAATCGGGTCGACGGGGTTCTGTCCGTCGCGCAGCCCCATCGAGTACGCGCCGCCGTAGCAGGGCGCCGAGTTCCCGGGCGCGTCGATCGGGTAGAAGCGGACCTGGTCAGTGCGCAGACGCAGGTAGGTGCCGGAATCGGTGGTGTCGACGCCGTACTCCTGGCCGTCGCCCTCGATCCAGTACTCGGCGCGCAGGCCCCAGGCGGGCAGGGCGCGGGTGGCCGGCGGTGCCGAACCGTCGACGCACAGCCGCAGTTGGTCGCGCCAGCCCCGGACGGCCGCCAGGGAGTGGAACTGGTGCTGGCGCAGGACGTGGGCCGCGAAGCGGTTGGAGTACGTGTGCGTGGTGCGCTCGGCGTCGGTGAGCAGGTACACCTCGCGGTGGGCCTGCTTGAACGGCTGGGTGACGCCGTGCCGCTCCAGCCAGTCCCGCCAGGCGACGATCTCGGCGGGTTCCCGGCCGACCGGGTGCCACAGGGCGACCTCGGTGCCCCCGGTCACGGGATCGTCGGTGAGGGTGCGCAGGGCGCCGTCCGTGTAGCCGGCGGGCGTGCCGTCGACCGTCCACAGCAGGCGACGGGCCAGGGTGCCGACCAGGGGGTGGTCGAGGTAGCGCTCGCGCCAGGCGGCGTAGGGCCAGGTGCGGCGGGCCAGGAACAGGCGGTCCAGGCGCTCGCTCTGCGCCGAGAGCATCTTGTCGACGTCCTTGACCGCGGCCTTGAGCTCCTTCACCTCCTCGGCGTGGTCCCGCTGCACGGCGGCGGGCACGCTCTTCACCGTCTTGCCGGCCGCGTTGCGCCAGGTCAGCCGGGCGCGGGTGCCGTCCACCTCCAGCACGGCGGTGGCGTCGCCGAACCGGTGCTCCGCGCGGCCGACCCCGGTCAGCCCGTACGCCGGGACGGCCAGCTCCTCGATCTCGTCGCGGCCGAGCCCGAGGGCGGTGGCCCGCTCCTGGAGGGCCGCGTCGAGGAGCTTGGCGGTGGTCTTGAACGTCACGCGGGTGGCGAGCCGGGCGAGTTCGGCGAGGGCGGCCTCGCCGTCGATCCGGGCGAGCGCGAAGACGCCGGCGCCCGCGACCTTGGGGCTGCGGGGGCCGAGGCCCGCCACCTTCTTGAGGGACGTCTCGACCAGCGCGCCCAGCGCCCGGGGGGTGTCAGGGTGTGGCTGCAGCAGGGAAAGCAGCCAGGCCAGGCCGCGCAGGGCGGTGGCGTTGCAGGGGTCGAAGGTGTTGTTGGGGTCCGGCCCGTACACGGGGCGGACCAGCGGGAGGGTGCGGGGGCGGCCCACGAGCGCGAGCCAGGACAGGACGGTCTCGCGGACCCGGTCGGCGCCGAGGGCGTCGACGAGGGCGCGGGCCCGGGTGTCCCACTCGGCGGTGGGCCTGGACGAGCCGGCGGTGGCGGCGTGGGCGAGCAGGGCCCCCCAGTCGGGTCCTGTGGCGTCGCGCAGGGCCTGCTCGGACCACTGCTCGCCGACGTTGAGGACCGGGTCGGTGAGGCTCTTCCCCAACAGGGCCAGCTCCTTGCAGGTGGCGGCGTTCAACGCCGAACGGCGGACGACGGCCACGACGGCCGGTGCGAGCGGGCGGCCCGCGGACAGCTCCGCCTCCGCCAGCACGTCGAAGCGGGAGGTGTACCAGAACGAGTGCCACCGGCCCACCTCGTCCAGGGCCTCGCGGCGCTCGGCGACCAGGGGGTCGTCGGCCGCGCCGTCGAGGAGGCGGTAACACAGGGCGAGGACGCGACCGCGCTCCTCCAGGTCGTCACCGACCGAGTCGAAGCGGTCGGCCACGGCGCGCACCAGCTCCCGGCGCCGCTCCGCCGGGAGGTCCCGCAGTGCGTCGAGGACGGCGTCCCACTGCCCGCTCCAGCCACCGCTGCGCGAGCCGAGCGCCTTCATCGCCTCGGCGGCGGCCCGGCCCAGGTCGCCGCCGTCGATCCGGTTGCGCATCCGCGCCAGGTGCGACGTGGGCGTACGCATCAGCCACCCACCAGCGGCACGAGCTTCAGGAACGTGACCTCGGTGCCCGGCGGCAGGTCGATCTCCTCGTCCGGGTCGGTGACCTGACGGTCCCCCACCAGGACCAGGAAGCCGTTGCCCGCGAAGGCCCGCAGCGCCAGCCCGGTCTGCGCCTCCGGGTCGATGCGGCGGGGCTCCTTGAGCGCGTAGCCGTTGACGACGCGCTCCGCGTCCGTCGGCCGTACGAGCCCCTGGAACACCTCCGGCGTACGGGCGTTGTACTCGGCGACCTCCTGGAAGACCCGGCGCCTGATCAGCTCGCGCACCGTCAGCCGTTCCTCGGTGATCTCCAGGCCCCGGGCCGCGCGCCGCTCCCCTGTCGTCGTCTCGTCGACGAACGTCACGATTCCCATGGCGAGGACAGTACGGGCCACCACTGACAATCACCGTCCGGGCCCGGGGCGACGGCCGTGACGAGGCCCACCCGCAACTGAGTTGAACATGTTCAAAAAAAGGGTCTAGAGTCTCTCCCGTCAGCGTTTTGAACGTGTTCAAGAAGGGCTGGGGGACATGGACCGCACGGTCATCGCCTATGTCATCTACCTCGTCGTCAGCATCGGGCTGACCGTCTGGGTGGCTCGCACGCTCAGCAGCAACGGACGGGTCTTCCTCGCCGACGTGCTGCACGGCAACGAGAAGCTCGCCGACGCCGTCAACCACCTCCTGGTGGTCGGCTTCTACCTCGTCAACCTCGGGTTCGTCGCGCTGTACCTGAGCGACGACGAGACGATCGCCGACACCCGCGGCATCTTCGAGGCCCTGTCGACCAAGCTCGGTGTGGTGCTGCTGGTGCTGGGCGTGATGCACCTGGCCAACGTGTACGTGCTCAACAAGATCCGGCGCCGCGGGGTGATGGAGCGGGAGCAGCTGCCGCCGGTCCCGCCGCAGGGCTGGGTGACCCCGTCGGCCCCGTCGGCCGGGGCGTGAGCGGCGTGACGGCCACACGCGAGGACCGGGGCGCCGCGCGCGTCCCGGTCCGCCGGCTCACCGTGCTGTACGACGCCGAGTGCTCCCTGTGCGCCTTCGTACGGGACTGGCTGGTGCGCCAGCCGCAGCTGGTACCCCTGGAGCTGGTCCCGGCGGCGTCGCAGGCGGCGCGGGCCCGGTTCCCCGGCCTCGACCACGGGGCCACCCTGGAGGAGATCACCGTCGTGGGTGACGGCGGGCAGGTGTACCGGGGGGCCGGCGCCTGGGTCGTCACCCTGTGGGCGCTGCGCGAGTACCGGCGGCTGGCCCACCGGCTGAGCACCCCGTCCGGCGCCCTGCTCGCCAAGGGCGCGGTGCTGGCCGCCGCCAAGTGGCGCGGGGCGGTGTCCGGGTGGGGCGGAGGCGTGTACCGCCGGGGTGACGGGTGGACGTACGATCCGCACGGCGGCTGGAGCTACACCCCGCCGGACTGCGTGGCAGGCACCTGCACCGCCCCGTAGGACGGGCCCTTCCTGGCGTTAGGCTCCTTCCGTGTCCGCGAAGAACGACGGCCCCGGCGACGGCGCCACCCTCAGCAAGTCCGAGCAGACCCGCGCCCTGATCCTCGAGACCGCCATGCGGCTCTTCCAGGAGCGCGGGTACGACAAGACGACCATGCGGGCCATCGCCAAGGAGGCGGGGGTCTCCGTCGGCAACGCGTACTACTACTTCGAGGGCAAGGAGCACCTGATCCAGGGCTTCTACGACCGGATCGCCGCCGAGCACCAGGCGGCCGTCCGGGAGGTCCTGCGCCGGGAGACCGACCTGGAGGCCCGGCTCGCGGGCGTGCTGAAGGCGTGGCTGGACATCGCCACGCCGTACCACGAGTTCGCGGTGCAGTTCTTCAAGAACGCCGCCGACCCGGACAGTCCGCTCAGCCCCTTCTCCCCCGAGTCCGAGCACGCGCGCGTGGAGGCGATCAGCGTCCACCGCGCGGTGCTCGCCGGGACGAGGACGAAGGTGCCCGAGGAACTGCGGGACGTCCTGCCCGAGTTGATGTGGCTGTCCCAGATGGGGCT
This sequence comes from Streptomyces sp. AC558_RSS880, assembly GCF_019049255.1. Lineage (GTDB taxonomy): Bacteria > Actinomycetota > Actinomycetes > Streptomycetales > Streptomycetaceae > Streptomyces. Next base: position 42,066 of record NZ_JAGMUJ010000013.1, read on the forward strand.
CGTCCTGTACTGGATCTTCGACCGCACCGAGGGCCGCGAGCGCAGCTACCGGCTCGCCGAGCGCGGCGCCCGGCTCACCGCGCGGGGCATCGCCCTGGCCCGTTTCCGGGTGCTGCGGCCGCTGGTGCGCGAGGTGCACGAACTGTTCACGGAGTTCCTGCCCGGGATGACGAAGGCGCTCCCCGACCCGGCGAAGAAGGGGAACGGGGCGCCCGCCGGCGACGGGCGCCCCGGCACCGTCAGTTGACGGCGTCCACCTCACCGGGCACGAGTTCCACGTCGTGCACCAGTGGACCGTCCGTCACGGTCACGTGTGCCGCGCGGGAGCCGAGCGGGGTCGCCGTGGCCGCGAGCAGATAGGTGCCCGGGGCCGGTACGGAGACGATGTACGAGCCGTCGGCGAGGGAGACCACACGGTCCAGCTGGCGGCCGCCCGAGGTCAGCAGGGTGAGGGCGGCACCCTCGACGGGTTCGCCGTCGGCCGTGCGGACGAAGCCGTGGACCACCGAGGAGGGACCCTCGTGCCGGGCGGGGCCCTGCTCGGCCGCCACGGCCTCCTCCTTCGGTTCGACCGCCAGGTGCGGCAGCCGCTTCTCCAGCCCGGCCGGCAGCCACCAGTTGGACTTCCCGAGCAGGTGCATCACGGCCGGCACCAGTGCCGTACGCAGGATGAACGCGTCCAGGGCGACCGCGGCGGCCAGTCCCACGCCCGCCATGGCGGCGCCGTAGTCGCCGCTGAGCACGAAGGCGAGGAAGACGCAGACCATGATCAGAGCAGCGGAGTTGATGACGCGGCTGGTCTCCGCGAGGCCGACGCGCACCGCGCGGGCGTTGTCCCGGGTGTGCACCCACTCCTCGTGCATCCGGCTCACCAGGAACACCTGGTAGTCCATGGAGAGCCCGAACAGCAGCGACAGCATGATGATCGGCAGGAAGGACGCGATGGGGCCCTCCTTGCCGAGGCCCAGCAGGTCCAGGCCGTAACCCCACTGGAAGATCATCACCAGGACGCCGAAGGAGGCCGCCGCCGCGAGCAGGTTCATCACGGCGGCCGTCAGCGGCACCACCAGGGAACGGAACGCGAGCAGCAGGAGCAGGAAGCCCAGGCCGATGATCGTGCCGATGAACAGCGGCAGCCGTTCGCCGGTCACCGTCGCGAAGTCCTTGGACACCGCGGTCACCCCGCCGACGTGGGCCTCCACGCCCGCGCCCGGGATGACGTCCTCGCGCAGGGTGTCGATGAGCCGGTCCGTCTCCGCGTCCTGCGGGGACGTGGTGGGGACGACCTGGATGACGCTGACACCGTTCGCGGGCGGTACGGCGGCGACCTGGGCGACGCCCTCGGTCTTCTCCAGGACCGTCACCAGGTCGTCGGACGCCTCGCCGTCCACGACCACCTGCAGCGGGCCGTTGAAGCCGGGCCCGAAGCCCTCGGCGAGCAGGTCGTAGGCCTTCCTGGTGGTCATGGAGGCCTCGTCGTTGCCCTGGTCCACGGTGCCCAGGCGCAGCGACAGCAGCGGGACGGCGAGCGCCGCCATCAGGACCACGGCCAGGACGGCCACGGACCGCGGGCGGCGCTGGACGCCCGCGGACCAGCGCGCGGCGAGACCGCTCACCGCCTCGGTCTCCGGCCCCTGCGCCGCGAGCCTGCGGCGCTGGCGGCGGCTGAGCACCCGGTGCCCGAGCAGGCCGAGCAGCGCGGGCAGCAGGGTGACGGCGGCGAGCACGCTCAGCACGACGGTGAGCGTGGTGCCGATGACCACGCCGTCCAGGAACCGCAGGTTCGTCACCAGCATCCCGGCGAGGGCGATGCACACCGTGCCGCCCGCGAACAGCACCGCCCGGCCGGAGGTGTTGAGGGCGGTGACCGCCGCCTCCTCCGGATCGGCGCCGCGCAGGATGCCGCGCCGGTGCCGGGTGACGATGAACAGGGCGTAGTCGATGCCGACGCCGAGACCGATCAGCGTGGAGAGCAGCGTGGCGAGTTCGGGGACGTTCGTGACATGGCTGAGCAGCTGGGTGCCGAACATGCCGGTGCCGACGCCGAAGACGGCGACCACGATCGGCAGCAGCATCGCGAAGAGCGACCCGAAGGCCACGAACAGCACGACCGCGGCGGCCAGGATGCCGACCAGCTCGGCCGTGCCCGTCGGCGGTTCCTGGACGCGCGTGATGGCCTGGCCGCCCAGCTCCACCTGGAGCCCGTCGCGCGCGGCGTCCTGCGCGGTGTCGACGACGTCCTGGACCAGCTCCTTCGGCACGGCGTCCGCCTGCTCGGCGAACGTGACCTGCGCGTAGGCGGTCCGCCCGTCCTCGCTGATCTGCGCCGCGCCCTGCTCACCGTAGGGGTCGGTGACGTCGCCGACGCCCTCCATGCGACCGATCTCCGCCAGCGCCGGCTCGATCCGGGACCGTACGGAGTCGTCCCGCACGGAGCCCTCGTCGACCTTCCACACCACGGTGTCGGTGTCACCGGCGCGTTCCGGGAACGCCTTCTCCATCAGGTCGATCGCCCGCTTGGAGTCCGTGTCCGGCAGCGAGAAGACCTCCGCGTAGTTCGTGCCCGCGCTGCTCGCCGAAACCCCCAGTCCGAACAGCGCCCCCACCCACAGCAACAGGACCACCAGCCGATGCCGATAGCACCAGCGTGCCAATACCGCCACGTGACTACTCCTTTGTCGCTCGGTCGGTCCCCCAGGTCCTGGGCAGCAGAATCGACGGCGGCACCCGCGCGGGGACACGACTCGGGCGGGACTCTCAAGGAACTCCAAAGCGAACACCGGTACGACCGACGGCGGTTCCGCCGATACTGGGGGCATGACGACAGCTCCCGGCACCGTGCTGGTCGTGGAGGACGAGGAGAGCATCGCGGACGTCCTCGCCATCGCCCTGCGCTACCACCGTTTCGAGGTCATGACCGCGGGCACGGTCCGCGAGGCGCTCGCGCTGACCGAGCACACCCGCCCCGACGCCGCCCTCCTCGACGTGATGCTGCCGGACGGCGACGGCCGCGCCCTCGGCCGTGAACTGCGGTCCCGGCGGCCGGAGCTGGCGCTGGTGTTCCTCACCGCGCGGGACGCGCCCGCCGAGGTCGTCGGCGCGCTCGGCTTCGGCGACGACTACATCACCAAGCCGTTCAACATCGACGAGGTCGTCGCCCGGATCACCGCCGTACTGCGCCGCACCCGCCCCGCCGACGTCCTCCCGCAGCGGGCGCCGCTGCGCCACGGCGACCTGGAACTGGACGAGACGACGTACTCGGTGCGCCGCGCGGGCCGCTCGGTCGAACTCACCCCCACCGAGTACGCGCTGCTGCGCTTCCTGGTGCGCAACGGCGGACGGATCGTGCCGAAGGAACAACTGCTGCGCCACGTCTGGCAGTACGAGCACACCCCGGCCGAGTCGACCGTCGTCGAGACCTACATCAGCTATCTGCGGCGCAAACTCGACACCCTGGGCCCGCCGGTGATCACCACCCGGCGCGGGGTCGGGTACGGCCTGACGTGAGGCTCCCGATCCGGAAGCCGGGCCGCGGGCGCGGCATCCACTCGCTGCGCGGGGCGCTGACCCTGGCGAACGTGGTGCTGCTGGCCCTCGGCATCGTGGCGGCCACCGTGGTGAGCGTGATGGGCATGCGCTACTACCTGCTGGACCAGATCGACACGGAGCTGACCCGGACCCGGGACTCGCTGGGCGGCACGGAGCTGACGCTGCGCCAGATCGACTCGCTGAGCGTGCTGAGTTTCTTCCGCGACCGGGTGGATCCGGACTGGAACCGGGAGGACGACCCGGACTCGATCTTCGCCGCCGTGAACACCCGGGGCGAGCCCGTCGGCATCCTCGGCTTCGCACCGACCGACGCACAACGCGACCTGGCCGACGCGGTGGGCGACGCGCGCACCCTGCTCCAGGACCCGGAACCGCACGACGTCACCGTGCGCGGCGCCACCTACCGCGTCACCGCCACCCGGCTCGCGGACGGCACGTACATCCTGATCGCCGGCTCCACCGAGGCGGTGCACCACGCCATCGCCAAGGTGGTCAAGTTCGACCTGACCATCGGGACGCTGCTGTTGCTGCTGCTGGCCTGCCTGACCATGATCAGCGTGCGGCGGCGGATGCGGCCGCTGGAGGACATGGTGGAGACCTCGTCGGCGATCGCGGAGGGCGACCTGACCCGGCGGGTGCCCTCCAGCCGGGAGACGATCCTCGAGGTGGAGCAACTGCGGATCGCCCTCAACTCGATGCTCCAGCAGGTGGAGTCGGCGTACCGGACGCGTGAGCGCAGCGCGGCCCAGCTGCGGCGGTTCGTCGCCGACGCCTCGCACGAACTGCGGACGCCCCTGGCCGCGATACGCGGCTACCTCCAGCTGTACGACCGGGGGATGCTGCGCGAGCCGACGGAGCGCAAGCGGGCCTGGGACCGGATGATGGCGGAGTCCGACCGCATGGGGCGACTGGTCGACGAGCTGCTGGTGCTGGCCCGCCTGGACCAGCGTCCCGAACTGCGGCTGCGGAACGTGGACGTGTGCCGGCTGATGCGGGACGCGGCGGAGGACCTGCGGGTGCAGCAGCCGGAGCGGGCGGTGACCGTGGACGCGGACGGCTCGGTGCTGGTGCACGCGGACGAGGCGGGGCTGCGGCAGGTCCTGGGGAACCTGCTGGGCAATGTGCGTACGCACACTCCGGCGGACGTCGCGGTACGGCTCGGGGTGGTCCGCGCGGACGGGACGGTGCGGCTGTCCGTGGCGGACGACGGGCCGGGGCTCGCGGCGGAGGACGCGGCGCGCGTCTTCGACCGCTTCTTCCGTGCCGGCGGGGGTGCGGGGAGCGGTCTCGGCATGGCGATCGTGCAGGGCGTGGTGCGGGCGCACGGGGGTGAGGTGTCGGTGCGGACGGCGCCGGGCGAGGGGCTGGAGGTGACCGTGACGCTGCCGGCCCGGCCGGGAGCGTGCCCGACGGACGACGGGACGACGACGACCGTCCCGGAGCCGGCGCCGGCACCCGCTCCGTCGAGCCGCACGGCATGAGGCCGGGTCACTCCCCGGCGGCCGTGAGGTCGGCGACCCGGGCGGTGCGCGCGCCGAGCGCGGTCAGCCGGTCGAGGGCCTCGCGGTGCCGCGCCTCGTCGGGGCTCGCGGTGACGTCCTCGACGACGACCTCACCACCGACCGGCCCCCACTTCATGTCGACGATCCACCACTGCAGATCGATCAGCACCAGCGCCGTACGAACATGACCCATTGACTCCCCCTAGCTGCGGGCAGTCGTGCCTCCCCCAGGGCCCGAAAGGGCCTGGGAGGTACCCCCAGGGCGGCACGGGTGGGCGATGGGGGTACCTCCCGCTCGAGCGAAGTCGAGAGTGGGGGAGGCATCCGCAAGCGCGGGTGAGCGAAACCCACCCCCGGCCCGCACCAACGCCTCACGCCTGCTTGGATGCCAGCTCGATCACCGTGACGTCCGACGGCGCACCCACCCGCGTGGGCGGCCCCCACGCCCCCGCACCCCGGCTGACGTACAGCTGGGTGTCGCCGTACCGATCGAGCCCCGCCAGAGTGGGATTGGCCAGACCGGCCACAAGGTTGCCGGGGAACAGCTGCCCACCGTGGGTGTGCCCGGACAGCTGAAGGTCGACACCGTGGTCGACGGCATCATGGATCTGCACCGGCTGATGGGCGAGCAACACACACGCCCGCCCCCGATCCCGGTCACCGAGCGCCTTCGCGTAGTCCGGACCCTGCCCCTCGTCCTCGCCGGCCACGTCGTTGACCCCCGCCAGGTCGAAGTGCGGCAGCTCCGTGCGGGCGTTCTCCAGCGGGTTCAGCCCGAGCCGCCGCACCTCCTCGACCCACTGCTCGGCGCCGGAGAAGTACTCGTGGTTGCCCGTGACGAAGAACGAGCCGTGACGTGCCCTCAGCTGCGCCAGCGGGGCCGCGGCCGGGCCGAGGTCCTTCACGCTCCCGTCCACCAGGTCGCCGACGACCGCGATCAGGTCCGGCTGGGTCGAGTTGATCGTGTCGACGACCTTCTGCGCGAAGCCGCGCCCGAGCACCGGCCCGAGGTGGATGTCGCTGACCACCGCGATGCGGTAACCGTGCGCCGCGCGGGGAAGCTTGGCGAGCGGCACGGTGACCCGCTTCACCCGCGGACCGCGCAGCACGCCGTACGTCCCGTAGCCGACGGTCCCCACGGCCGCCGCGGCGGCGGCCCCGCCGACGACACGGGAGACGAACAGACGCCGGGAAGGGCCGGCGGGCGCTTCCTGCGGGTTCTGCGAGTTCTGCGGCTCCTGCGGCTCCTGCGGGCCGGACGCACCGCCGTCGGCCGCCGGTCCGTCCCCGGGCGCGCCGTCACCCGGCACACCGCCCGGACCGCGCCCCGTGCCCTGCCCGGCCGGTATCGGCTCCGGCCGCGCCGGTACGGGCGCCGCCTCCGAAGTCCCCGCCCGCCGGTCCAGGATCCGCCGCAGCACCGGGCGCACCAGCTCGCCCGCGAGCACCGCCAGCAGCAGGTACAGGGCCAGGGCCAGCCATAGGAAGCCGGGCCAGGCCAGGACCTGCTGGAGCCAGAAGGGGGCCCCGCCGCGCTCGGCGACGAGGGCCCCGACGGTCAGCACCCAGCCGCCGACGATCACCACGGCGCCCGCGCGGCGCACCGCGCCCGGGCCCTTCGTGGTGTCCCGGAACAGACGCCGCCACACGTACCAGTTGCCCGTCACCAGGACGGCCACGACCAGTAGCGCGATGAGTACGAAAACGATGGCCACGAGGCGGAGTTCCCCTGTTCCCGGTCAGGACGTCCGTGACGTCCGGCTCAGTGCGCGCAGTCCGCGCAACCCGATGCCCCCGATGACCGTCCCCAATACGAAGGAGACGACGGCGAGCGTCAGGTGAACGAAGAAGTACGCCGTCGGGTGCCCGTCCTCGAACGCGAGTCCGCTGCTGTCCTTGACCAGGTTCTTGACGAAAGTGACCCAGATGACCCAGCTCCACACCCCGAAGGCGAGCAGGAACCAGGAGACGGGGCGGCTGAGCTTCATATGTCCAGTATCACCGGGCGGTGTCCGGATCCTTGCCCGGGGTGGGGGCCTGCCCGGGACTTCGTCAGGTATGGCATGTACGTTTCCGGTCGTGCCCGCACCCAAGAACACCGTCCGGCGATCGCTGCTGGTCGCCTCCGCCGTCCTGTTGTCCACCGCGCTGACCGCACCCGTCGCGCTCGCGGCCCCGAAACCGTCGACGAGTCCGTCGGCCACGCCCCCGGCGAACATGTCCAAGGTGGGCGGCGCCCGGCTCGGCCAGGCGGGGACGCAGGTCAACCTCGCGAGCGGGGTGCCGGTGCTGCCGAAGGACCTGTCGGCCCGCTCCTGGATCGTCGCCGACGCCGAGTCGGGTGAGGTGCTCGCCGCGCACAACGCGCACTGGCGGCTGGCCCCGGCGAGCACGCTGAAGATGCTGTTCGCCGACACGCTGCTGCCGAAGTGGCCCAGGACGACGGAGCACAAGGTCGAGCCGTCCGACCTGGCCGGGGTCGGCTCCGGTTCCAGCATGGTCGGCATCAAGGAGGACGAGACGTACACCGTCCACGACCTGTGGCTGGGTGTCTTCCTCCGCTCCGGCAACGACGCGGTGCACGTGCTGTCGGCGATGAACGGCGGCGTCGAGAACACCGTCGAGGAGATGAACGCGCACGCCGAGGAGCTCCAGGCCCTCGACACCCACGTGGTCAGCCCCGACGGTTACGACGCCCCGAAGCAGGTGTCGTCCGCCTACGACCTGACGCTGATCGCCCGTTCCGGGCTGCAGAAGAAGGACTTCCGGGAGTACAGCTCGACGGTCAGGGCGCGGTTCCCCGGTGAGACGAAGAAGAACAAGAAGGGCAAGAAGGTCCGCGGGTCCTTCGAGATCCAGAACACCAACCGGCTGCTGGCCGGCGACACCGACGTGCCGGTCTACCAGGGCATAGCCGGTGTGAAGAACGGCAACACCACCAACGCGGGCGCCACCTTCACCGGTGTCGCCGAGCGGGACGGCAAGGTACTGCTGGTCACCGTGATGAACCCGCAGAAAAACGTGAGCAACGGGGTCTACAAGGAGACCGCGAAGCTCCTCGACTGGGGTTTCAAGGCGGCCGGCAAGGTCGAGCCGGTGGGCGAGCTGGTGCGGCCGAGGAGCGCGGCGCAGGCCAGTGCCCAGCCGGGCCCGTCCGCCTCTCCCGGTGAGGCCGGGGGCACCGGGGACGGTGCCGTCGCGGCCGGGGCGAAGCCGGTGACGACCGCCGCGTCGGGCGGTGGCACCGACGGCATCGGGGTCGCGCTGGGCATCGCCGGCGGGGTGGTCGTGCTGCTCGCGGGCGGTGCGTTCCTGGTCAACCGGCGCTGGCCGCTGCCGGACCTGGTGCGCCGCCGCTCGCGTCCGTGAGCCCGGGGACCTCGTCCCGCTTGCCGCGCGTCGCCGTCCAGGCGGCGCAGAACAGGACCAGTTTCGAGGTGAGGTTGATCCACAGCAGCAGGGCCACCGGGACGCCGAACGCGCCGTACATGCTCTTCGTGGCCACGCCCTGCAGGTAGCCGCTGAGCAGCAGCTTCAGCAGTTCGAAGCCGACCGCGCCGGTGAGGGCGGCGACGATCAGACGGTGCCGGGCGGGTTCGACGCCGGGCAGCAGGGTGAGGACGTACAGCAGGAGCAGGAAGTCGGCGCCGACGGCGACGGCGAACGCCGCGACGTGCAGGACGATCCCGCCCCAGCCGCCCTCCTCGAGCCCGATGGCGTCGCTGATCCGGCCGACCATCGCGGAGGCGACGGTGGAGGCGACCAGGGTGATCAGCACCGCGCCGCCCAGGCCGACGAGGACGCCCAGGTCCTTGCCCTTGCGCAGGAAGGGGTTCTCCTCCTCGTCGGGCAGCTCCCACACCGCGCGCAGGCATTCGCGCGTGGAGCCGGCCCAGCTGATGCCGGTGAACAGCAGCGCGGCACCGGCGATGAGCCCGATGGTGCCGGCGTTCTCCACCAGGTCCCCGATGTTCAGCTGGTCGGAGATGCCGGGCACCTGCTCGGCGATCCTGTCCTGGAGGGTGTCCCGCTGTTCCCGGCTGAGTGTGGCGGCGCCGATCGAGGCGGCCACGGTGAGCAGCGGGAACAGCGCGACGAAACTGGTGAACGTCATCGCGGCGGCCAGCCGCGTCCAGTGCACCCGGTCCAGGCGCTCGTACGACCGCCACGCGTGCGTGAGCATCAGCCGGGCCGTCCACGGCCCGACGACCGGAAGCCTTTTCAGCCAGTCCATGATCCGACTCTGCCCCCGTCCCGGAAGCCCCATGTCCTGGTACCCCGGAACCGGGCTTCCGTGACCGGTGGCGGAGCGGACGGTCCCTCACCAGTCGGCCACCGCCAGGGCGTACATCGCCGCCCAGACCAGGCCGATGACGGCGAGCGCGCGGTCGCCCAGCACCACGTCCTCGGGTTCGCCGGCGGTCCCGCGGTCGGCGAAGACGGCGTAGCGGAGGACGGCGAGGACGAAGGCGACCACGGACAGCTGTCGCCAGGGCAGCACGCTGGCGTGCGGCACGCCGCCCTCCTCCAGGGCCCACAGGCAGTAGCCGAGGACGGCGACGCCGGCGGCGAGCTGCCAGACGAAGCGGAGGTAGCCGGTGGTGTACTCGGTGAGCAACGCGCGCGTGGCGCCCGCTTTCCCGGTCATCCGCACGGCCTCGGAGTAGCGCTTGGCGGCGACCATGAACAGTGCGCCGAACCCGGTGGTGATGAGGAACCAGCGGGACAGGGGGATGCCGAGGGCGAGGCCGCCGATCACCGCGCGCATCACGAAGCCGGTGGTGACGACGACGAGGTCGACGACGAGGACGTGCTTGAGGCTGACGCAGTACGCCAGTTGCATGACGAGGTAGGCGGTCAGCAGCGCGGCGGCCTCCGGGGGGCACAGCCGGGCCGCGACGGCGGGCGCGAGGACGCCGAGGGCGGCTCCGGCGGCGTAGGCGGCCGGTACGGGGACCTGGCCGGCGGCGACCGGGCGGCGGCACTTGACGGGGTGGGCGCGGTCGGCGTCGGCGTCACGCGCGTCGTTGACGAGGTAGACGGCGGCGGCGCAGGCGGTGAACAGGACGAAGACCAGGGCGAGCCGGGTCAGGGCGTGGACGGAGAACAGCTCGCCGGCGGCGGCCGGGGCGGCGATCACCAGGACGTTCTTGACCCACTGCTTGGGCCGCGCGGTCAGCAGCAGGCCCTTGAGCAGGCCGCCCCTGCCGGACGGTGCGGTCTGCCGTCGGTCGGGGCGCTCGCGCAGGAGGGTCACGCGGGGCCTCCCGTCATCCAGCGGGCGCCGAGGCGGGCCGTGAGCGCGCCGAGGACGGCGCCGGCCGCCACGTCCGACGGGTAGTGGACGCCGGCCACCAGGCGGGACACGCAGACGGCGGCGGCGAGCGGGGGCACCGCGCGGGCGCCCAGCGCGCCGAAGGCGACGGCGGCGGCCGCCGCCGAGGTGGCGTGCGCGCTGGGGAAGGAGTGCCGGCCGACCGTACCGACCAGGGGTTCGACGTGCGCGGGGCGCGGACGGCGCACGACCCGTTTCACCACCGAGCCGGCGACGTGGGCGCCCGCGGTGAGCGCGGTGCCGCGCAGCCAGGCGCCGCGCCGGGGGCGGTCGACGACGGCTCCGGCGAGCCCCGCGGCGAGCCACACCGCCCCGTGCTCCCCCGCCCGGGACAGGACCCGCGCGGCACCGGCCACGCGAGGGTCCGCGCCGCACGCTCTGAGGGCCGAGACGATCCGGTGGTCCATGCCGTGGAGACCGCGGGTGCGGGGGAGGTCGTGGAGGTCGTCCATGGGGACCCACTGTTCACGCCCGGCGGGCCGGAATTCCCGTCGCCCGGGAGCGACATCCCATTAATCACCCGTTTCAGGGATAGGGATGACGTTTCAAAACTAAAAAGTCACATAGGGACGATACGGTCACCGTCATGCCTGCCGACACCGTTCCCGTCACGGGGTGGGGCCGCACCGCTCCCACCGCCGCCCGGCTGATCCGCCCACGGACGTACGAGGAGGCCGCCCTGGCCGTCCGGGAGTGCGGGGCCCGCGGGGGCATCGCGCGAGGACTGGGGCGGGCGTACGGGGACGCGGCGCAGAACGCGGGCGGCGCCGTGCTCGACATGACGGGCCTGGACCGCGTGCACGCGATCGACGCCGACGGCGGCACCGTGCTGTGCGACGCGGGCGTCTCCCTGCACCGGCTGATGGAGGTGCTGCTGCCGCTCGGCTGGTTCGTGCCGGTGACGCCGGGCACGCGCTATGTGACGGTCGGCGGGGCGATCGGCGCCGACATCCACGGCAAGAACCACCACGTCTCCGGCTCCTTCTCCCGCCATGTGCTGTCCCTGGAGCTGCTCACCGCCGACGGGCGGGTCCGTACGGTCGTGCCGGGCACGCCGCTGTTCGAGGCGACCGCGGGCGGCATGGGCCTGACCGGGGTGATCCTCACCGCGACGGTCCGGCTCCAGCCGGTCGAGACCTCGCTGATGTGCGTCGACACCGAGCGCGCGGACGACCTCGACGACCTGATGGCCCGCCTCGCCGACACCGACCACCGCTACCGCTACTCGGTCGCCTGGATCGATCTGCTGGCCCGCGGCCGGGCCACCGGCCGCGCGGTGCTCACGCGCGGCGACCACGCTCCCCTGGACGCCCTGCCCCGGGGCAGCCGCGCGCGCGGGGAACCCCTCTCCTTCCGCACCTCCCGGCTCCCGGCCGCCCCCTCCTTCGTCCCCGAGGGCCTGCTCAGCCGCACCACCGTGGGACTGTTCAACGAGCTCTGGTACCGCAAGGCCCCCCGCGCGCGGATGGGGCAGCTCCAGCGGATCCCCGCGTTCTTCCACCCCTTGGACGGCGTGCCGCACTGGAACCGCGTCTACGGCCGGGGCGGCTTCGTGCAGTACCAGTTCGTCGTCGGGCACGGCCGGGAGGACGCCCTGCGCCGGATCGTGCGCCGGATCTCCGGGCGCCGCTGCCCGTCCTTCCTCGCCGTCCTCAAGCGCTTCGGGGAGGCCGACCCCGGCTGGCTGTCCTTCCCGGTGCCGGGCTGGACCCTGGCCCTGGACATCCCCGCGTCACTGCCCGGCCTCGGCGGCTTCCTCGACGAACTCGACGAGGAGGTCGCCGGCGCCGGCGGACGCGTCTACCTCGCCAAGGACTCCCGGCTGCGCCCGGAGCTGCTCGCGGCCATGTACCCGCGCCTGGACGACTTCCGCGCGCTGCGCGCCGAACTGGACCCGCGCGGGGTGTTCGTCTCCGACCTGGCCCGCCGCCTCCATCTCTAGACAACCTCCAGGAGCCGTCATGAAGGACGCCTTCGGCCTCCCCCAGTCCCTGCTCGTCCTCGGCGGTACGTCCGAGATCGCGCTGGCCACCGCGCGGCGGCTGATCGCCCGCCGCACCCGCACGGTGTGGCTGGCCGGCCGCCCCTCCCCCGGCCTGGACGAGGCCGCCGGGCAGCTGCGCGGCCTCGGCGCCGAGGTGCGCACGGTCGCCTTCGACGCGCTCGACCCCGCCGCCCACGAGGACGCCCTCGGCAAGGTCTTCGCCGAGGGCGACGTCGACATGGTGCTGCTCGCCTTCGGCACCCTGGGCGACCAGGCGCACGACGAGCGGGACCCGTCGGCCGCGGTGCGGGTCGCGCAGACCAACTACACCGGCGCGGTCTCGGCGGGCCTGGTGTGCGCGAGCGCGCTCCAGGCACAGGGCCACGGCTCGCTGGTGGTGCTCTCCTCCGTCGCGGGCGAGCGGGCCCGCCGCGCCAACTTCATCTACGGCTCCAGCAAGGCCGGCCTGGACGCCTTCGCCCAGGGCCTCGGCGACGCGCTGTACGGCACGGGGGTGCACGTCATGGTCGTACGCCCCGGTTTTGTCCGTACGCGGATGACCGCCGGACTTCCCGAGGCGCCGCTGGCCACCACGCCGGAGGCGGTCGCGGCGGCCGTCGAGCTGGGACTGCGGCGCCGCGCGGAGACCGTGTGGGTGCCGGGCGCGCTGCGGGTGGTGATGTCGGCGCTGCGGCACCTGCCGCGCGGGGTGTTCCGCCGGCTGCCGGTCTGAGGGCCGGCCGGGGGTGCTCAGTGGGCGGAGACGGATCCCCGGTCCACGCTCCCGGACTGCGGGGGCACCACCGCGGAGCCGAAGGGGAACTCGCGCAGCTTGCGCCACACCCCGTCGGCGCCCTGTTCGTAGAGCGCGAAACCGGTGCAGGGCCACTCGGCCTCGTAGCCGGCGAGCTCCTCGAAGGCGCGGTCCATGGCCGCCTCCTCGATGCCGTGCGCCACGGTGACGTGCGGGTGGTACGGGAACTGCAGCTCGCGGGCGACCGGGCCGGAGGCGTCGCGGACCTGCTTCTGCAGCCAGGTGCAGGCCTCACCGCCGTCGACGACCCGGACGTACACCACCGGCGACAGCGGCCGGAAGGTGCCGGTGCCGGACAGCCGCATCGGGAACGGGCGGCCTGCCGCGGCGACCTCGCCGAGATGCGCCTCGACGGCCGCCAGGTCGGCGTCGTCGACCTCGGTCGGCGGCAGCAGGGTGACGTGCGTGGGGATACCGTGAGCAGCGGCGTCGCCGAAGCCCGCGCGCAGCTGCTGAAGCCGGCTGCCGTGAGGCTCCGGGACCGCGATCGACACACCGATCGTTACGGTCCCCACGTCGTCTCCTGTCGTTGTGGTGGTGAAGCGCGGTGGTGAAGCTGCGGTGAGCACCGGGTGACCGCCGGAACGGTCACCCTGTCATCGACTGTACGACCACGACCCGGATGCGGGCAGGCGCAACCGGAGTGATGTGCAGCGCTGTGCGGTGGTACGGACGGCGGCCGTGGGCCGGTTCAGCGCCGGTCCGGCGCTCGGCGGTTCAGTGCTTGGCGGGCAGGAAACCGACCCGGTCGTACGCCCGGGAGAGGGTCTCCGCGGCGACGGCACGCGCCTTCTCTGCGCCCTTGGCCAGGATCGAGTCGAGCGTCTCGGGGTCGTCCAGGTACTGCTGGGTGCGCTCCTTGAACGGGGTCACGAACTCGACCATGACCTCGGCCAGGTCCGTCTTGAGCGCACCGTAGCCCTTGCCCTCGTACTTCTGCTCCAGTTCGGGGATGTCCGCTCCGGTGAGGGTCGAGTAGATCGTGAGGAGATTGCTCACCCCGGGCTTCTCCACGACGTCGTAGCGGATCACCGTGTCGGTGTCGGTGACCGCGCTCTTCACCTTCTTGGCGGTGGTCTTCGGCTCGTCCAGGAGGTTGATGAGGCCCTTCGGCGTCGACGCCGACTTGCTCATCTTGACCGCCGGGTCCTGGAGGTCGTAGATCTTCGCCGTCTCCTTGAGGATGTACGGCTTCGGCATCGTGAACGTCTCGCCGAACCGGCCGTTGAAACGGTCGGCGAGGTCGCGGGTGAGTTCGATGTGCTGGCGCTGGTCCTCGCCCACCGGCACCTCGTCGGCCTGGTAGAGCAGGATGTCCGCGACCTGCAGGACCGGGTACGTGAACAGGCCGACCGAGGCGCGGTCGGCGCCCTGCTTGGCGGACTTGTCCTTGAACTGGGTCATGCGGGAGGCCTCGCCGAAGCCGGTGAGGCAGTTCATGACCCAGGCGAGCTGGGCGTGCTCGGGGACGTGGCTCTGCACGAAGAGCGTGCAGCGGTCCGGGTCGAGACCGGCGGCCAGCAGCTGGGCGACGGCCAGCCGGGTGTTGGCGCGCAGCTCGGCCGGGTCCTGCGGGACCGTGATCGCGTGCAGGTCGACGACCATGTAGAACGCGTCGTGGGTCTCCTGCAGGGCCACCCACTGGCGGACGGCGCCGAGGTAGTTGCCGAGGTGGAACGAGCCTGCGGTGGGCTGGATTCCGGAGAGCACGCGGGGTCGGTCAGTCGCCATGCTCCTCATTCTCTCAGGTCCCGCGGGGCGGTCCGGAACCGACCGGAAACAGGTGGGAACCGATCCGTCCCCGGCGGTGTAACAAAGACGTGAGGACGCGGGAGGGGGGCCGCATCGTCGATGAGGCCGCGGTGATCGCACGCGTACGCGCCGGGGAGCCGGAGGCGTACGCGGAGCTGGTGCGGGCCCATACGGGCATCGCGCTCAGGGCGGCCGCCGCGCTCGGGGCGGGGGCGGACGCGGAGGACGTGGTGCAGCAGGCCTTCGTCAAGGCGTACTGCGCGCTGGGCCGGTTCCGGGACGGCATGGCGTTCCGGCCGTGGCTGCTGTCGATCGTGGCCAATGAGACGAGGAACACAGTGCGCGCCGCCGTGCGCCGGAACGGACTCGCCGACCGGGAGGCGGCGTTCGTGAAGGCGGAACCGGTGATACCGGAGTCGGCCGATCCGGCGGTCGCGACGCTGGAGACGGAGCGCCGCGGGGCGCTGGTGGCCGCCCTGGAGAAGCTGAGCGAGGAGCACCGACTGGTCGTCACCTACCGCTATCTGCTGGAGATGGACGAGCGGGAGACCGCCCAGGCCCTGGGCTGGCCCCGGGGCACGGTGAAGTCGCGGCTGAACCGCGCCCTGCGCAAGCTGGAGCGTCTGCTGCCGGACTTCCGGCCCGGGGAAGGGGGTGAGAGGCGTGAGTGAGCGGTACGACGGTGAGGCGGCCCGGCTGCGAGAGGAACTGCGGGCCTTCGGCCGGTCCCTGGACGGGCCGGACGGGGCCGCGAGGTCCGATTCGATGGTCGAGCGGGTGCTGGGGCAGATACTCGCCGAGGAACTGCCGGTGCCGGTCGCCGAACCGACGGGCGCGGGCGCACGGCTGCGGGCGGCGCGCCGCTGGACGCGGGCGCGGTGGCGGTCGCTGGTCGGGGTCCTGTGCGGGCTGCTGACGGTGCTGGCGCTGACGCCTCCGGTGCGGGCGGCGGTGACCGACTGGTTCGGCTTCGGCGGGGTCGAGGTGCGGTACGACCCGTCGGCGGTGCCCTCGCCGGGCACGGAGGTGCCCGGCTGCGGGCGGTCGGTGTCGCTCGGCGAGGCGGAACGGCGGGCCGGGTTCAGGCCGCTGGTGCCGAAGGCGCTGGGCACTCCGGACGGGGTGACGGTGAGCGGGCTGCCGCGGGGGCGGTTCCTGGTGAGTCTGTGCTGGCGGGAACAGGGGCGGACGATCCGGCTCGACGAGTTCCCGGCCCGGCTGGACGTCACCTTCGTCAAGAGCGTGCGCGAGCAGCCGGAGTGGCTGTCGCTGGGCGGGGAGGGTGGGATTCCCGACCAAGCCCTGTGGTTCCCGCGACCGCACGTCCTGAGCTTCTGGATGGTGGACGCGGACGGTCACCGGTTCACCCGGGAGGAGCGCACGGCGGGGCCGACGCTGCTGTGGCCGCACGGCGGTAGGTCCGGTGAAGGGGTGACGCTGCGGCTGGAGGGGGTGGCGTCGAAGGCGCGGGCGCTGGAAATCGCGGAGGCGGTCGAGGAGACGGGCCGGTAGCCGGATGCCCCCGAGTCGCGGAATTCGTGGTGCGCCGACTGGGAACCCCCGCGGGTCGGGCGGTGTACCAGAAGTGCCAGGCGGCTCGTGGGCGGGCCGCACGGGGATCGACCGGCCGAGTGGGGGTCCGGATGCGTGGATGGAAGGGCAGAGTTCGACAACTGACGGCGGGAATGGGCGCGTTGGCGGCTGCGCTGGCCCTGATGGTGTGGGGAGCGGCGCCGGCCTCCGCAGGAGGGCCGACGAGCGTGCTGGTGGTCTCGCCGGGGAGCGGGGAGACCGCATCGCTGTACTACTCCGACAAGGAGTACGCCGCCCTGGAGCGGCTGCTCGGCCCGCCCGACAGGGGCACCCGGGACAAGCCGCCGGAGGCCGACCTGGCCTCGGTCCGGTTGATCAACGTGTCGTGGATGCTGCACGACGTGACGCCCTGGCGTGTGGACCGGGTCTTCCTCGGCAGCATCGAGGAGGACGTGTGGATACACACGGCGGCGAAACTCCCGGAAACGCCGAACGGCGTCTGGCACCGCGCCGAGGACCCGTCCGACCTGCACAAGCTGCTGTACGAGCTGGGCGTGATGGGCCACACGACGGAGACGGGTCCGGCCTCCGGCATCTATCCGGCGCCCTGGGAGACGGAGGCCTCCGGTTCCACCGCCGGATCGGACGCGTCGGGCTCCGGTGCGGAGCAGGACGCGGCGGCGGACTCGGGGACACGGGCCGCGTCAGGTGCGGGAGACGGCACCGGATGGTGGTGGGCGATACCGGGGGCCGTGGCCGGAGCGGTGCTGGCCCTGGTGCTGCGCCCGTATGTGACGCGGTTGCCGCCGGTCCGCCGCCGGAAGGACGACCCGGGGCCGCGGCAGGAGCTGCTGGACGCCTGATGACGGGCACCCGGCGGCCCGGTACGTGACCGGACCGCCGCGGGGCGCGTCGATCAGGGCCGGGCGGCCTCAGCCGAGGTCGATCTCCGGGTAGAGCGGGAAGCCGGCGACGAGGTCGGTGGCGCGGCGGGAGATCTCGTCGGCGACCTTCGCGTCGAGGACGTGGGCGGCCTTGGAGGGGGCGCCGGACTTGGTGGTGCCCGGCTCCGTGGTGGTCAGGACTCGGTCGATGAGACCCGCGACCTCGTCCATCTCGGCGGTGCCCAGGCCGCGCGTGGTCAGCGCGGGGGTGCCGATGCGGATGCCGGAGGTGTACCAGGCGCCGTTGGGGTCGGCCGGGATGGCGTTGCGGTTGGTGACGACGCCCGAGTCGAGCAGGGCGGCCTCGGCCTGGCGGCCGGTGAGACCGTAGGAGGTGGCGACGTCGATCAGGTTGAGGTGGTTGTCGGTGCCGCCGGTGACCAGGGTGGCACCGCGCCGCATCAGACCCTCGGCGAGGGCGCGGGAGTTGTCGACGATGCGCTGGGCGTAGTCCTGGAAGGCGGGCTGCCGGGCCTCGGCGAGGGCGACGGCCTTGGCGGCCATGACGTGCGGGAGCGGGCCGCCGAGGACCATCGGGCAGCCGCGGTCGACCTGGTCCTTGAGGGAGTCGTCGCACAGCACCATGCCGCCGCGCGGGCCGCGCAGCGACTTGTGGGTGGTGGTGGTGACGATCTGGGCGTGCGGAACCGGGTCGAAGTCGCCGGTGAGGACCTTGCCGGCGACGAGACCGGCGAAGTGGGCCATGTCGACCATGAGCGTGGCGCCGACCTCGTCGGCGATCTCCCGCATGATCCGGAAGTTCACGAGACGGGGGTAGGCGGAGTAGCCGGCGACGATGATCAGCGGCTTGAACTCGCGGGCGGAGACGCGCAGGGCCTCGTAGTCGATCAGGCCGGTGGCCGGGTCGGTGCCGTAGGAACGCTGGTCGAACATCTTGCCGGAGATGTTCGGGCGGAAGCCGTGGGTGAGGTGGCCGCCGGCGTCCAGGGACATGCCGAGCATGCGCTGGTTGCCGAAGGCCTGGCGGAGCTCGGCCCAGTCGGCCTCGGAGAGGTCGTTGACCTGGCGGGCGCCGGTCTTCTCCAGGAAGGGGACCTCTACGCGGTCGGCCAGGACGGACCAGAAGGCGACGAGGTTGGCGTCGATGCCGGAGTGCGGCTGGACGTAGGCGTGGCGGGCGCCGAAGAGCTCCTTGGCGTGCTCGGCGGCGAGCGACTCGACGGTGTCGACGTTGCGGCAGCCGGCGTAGAAGCGGCGGCCGATGGTGCCCTCGGCGTACTTGTCGCTGAACCAGTTGCCCATCGCCAGGAGGGTGGCCGGAGAGGCGTAGTTCTCGGAGGCGATCAGCTTGAGCATCTCGCGCTGGTCGGCGACCTCCTGGCCGATGGCGTCGGCGACGCGCGGCTCGACGGCGCGGATCACGTCGAGAGCGGAGCGGAAGGCGGTGGAAGCGGGGGTGAGCGGCTGCTCGGCGGACATCGGGACCTCCGGAGACGTGGCGTTCGGCGTTCACGGTACGGCCCAGGCGCACGGCACATGTTTCCGGACCCGAGGGGTCCGGGGCCGCTTCCCGATGGTTACTCCCATCCCAGCACGCCAGTCACGGCCCGGCGCCAGCCTAACGGGCGGCGTCCCGGCATGGGCGCCGGCGTCCACCATGCGGGCGACAAGGGTGCTAGAGGATCACGTGGGGCAGGAAGCGGGCGTACTCGTCCGTCACCAGCCCCGAGGACTCGCGGATGCCCAGCCCCGCCGACTCGTTCTCCACCACCCAGGTGCCGAGGACGACATGGTTGCCGTCGAAGGTGGGGAGCGGGGCCAGCTGCTGGTAGCAGCAGGGTTCGTCGCGGAGCACGGGGTCGGAGCCGGGCTCGTGGAGGGACACGCCGGCGCCCTCGCGGCCGAGCAGGGGCTTGGCGACCCAGCCGGTGGTGTCGGCCAGTTCCCGCGGGCCGTCCAGGTAGGCGGGCAGGAGGTTGGGGTGACCGGGGTACAGCTCCCACAGGATCGCCAGCAGGGCCTTGTTGCTCAGCAGCATCTTCCAGGCGGGTTCGATCCACAGGGTGGAGCCGGTGCCGCCGCCGTTGTCGAGCGTGGCGAGAACATGGTCGGCGAAGCGGTCGGTGGTGAGCCACTCCCAGGGGTACAGCTTGAAGATGCTGCGGATGAACCGGAGGCCGTTGTCGACGAAGCGGCCGGAGAGGCGGTCCCAGCCGATCTCCTCCATGGAGATCCAGTCGGTGTCGAGGCCGGCCTGTTCGGCGGTCTCCTTGAGATAGGCGACGGTCATGAGGTCCTCGCCGTACTCGTCGGCGGAGGAGTGGGCGAAGTACAGGGGGCTGCCCGGCGGGAGGAGGGCGGCCTGTTTCCTCCAGGCGTCGACGAGGCGTTCGTGGAGGGAGTTCCACTGGTCGGCGCCGGGGAAGCGCTCCTCCATCCAGAACCACTGGGGGGAGGCGGCCTCCACGAGGGAGGTCGGGGTGTCGGCGTTGTACTCCAGCAGTTTCGCCGGGCCGGTGCCGTCGTAGCGCAGGTCGAAACGGCCGTAGACGGAGGGGAGTTCGGCACGCCGGCGCCAGGCCTCGGCGACCACGCGGGCGATGCGCGGGTCGGTGATGCCGAGGTCGGCGAAGCGGTCGGCGGTGACGATGTGCTCGGCGGCGGCGAGGCACATGCCGTGCAGTTCCTCGACGACCTCCTCCAGCGCCTCGACCTCGCCCAGGCTGAAGACGTAGTAGGCGCTCTCGTCCCAGTAGGGGCGCAGGGAGCCGTCCGGGTAGCGGGTGAGCGGATAGATGAGCCCCTGCTCCTCGACGGTCTCCTGCCAGCCGGGGCGCGGCTCGGTCGTACGCCGTTCCATGACCCGCTCAGCCGCCGCTGCTGCCGGAGCCCGAGCAGCCGAAGCCGCCGCGGTCGACGGCCTCGCTGCGGCTGAAGGTGCCGTAGTCGGCGTAGCCGTTGCTGACGTCGGCGTCGTAGTACCAGTCGGCGTTGGCGCGGGACTTGCCGCCCTTGCCGCGGGAGCCCGAGGAGGTCGTCCCGGAGGACGTGCAGTTCTTGTCGGCGACGATCTTGTAGCCGTTGATGTAGTCGTAGCTGTCCCGGTCCACGCACCGCCGGTCCGGATCCGACCCGCACGAGGTCAGCGCCGCCGCGAGGACACCCATCCCCCCGAGCACCACCGTGCTGGACCGCAACCGCCGCCGTGACTCCGCCATGCCCTTCACTCCCCCTCGCACTCCCCCGGGTCACCTTCCCCGGCTCGCGGCGGACAGCCTAGAGACCGCCCGGCGGGCGCGCGCAGGGGCCCCCGCTCCCGCCCCTCTCCCCGCCGCCTTTTCGCCCTCTTTGGCATGCATGGGCCGGTTCCGTGGCTCGTGGTGCGCCCCCGCGTGACCTCCACCTGTCCGCTTCCTCCCCGGGACTCGTGCCGACGTCGGCGTTCCCGGCGAGGACGGCGCCGCAGCCGGTACCGGCCCATCCGCCTGCTCCCTTCGGTCGCCGCGTCCAGGGCCGGTGCCGGAGCGAGAAGTGCGGCCAGGACCGCCTGGGACACGGCGGCCACCGCGGACCGCCCCACCAGAGTCCGTGGCCGATCGCCGCCGACGGCACCCGCACGCGTCCGGTGCGTCAGGGCAGCGCCCGGCACAGGGCGTCCAGGGTGCTCGCCCAGGCGTGGTCCGGTGGGGTGGCGTAGCCGACCACCAGGGCGTCGCCCGCCGCGGTGCCGGTGGCGGGGTGGCGGAAGCGGGAGAGGCCGTGGACGGCGAGGTTCTGCCAGGTGGCGGCCTGGACCACGGACCGCTCGGTGCCGGGCGGGAGTCGCAGGACGGCGTGCAGGCCGGCCGCGATGCCGGTGATCCGGACGTCGGGGACCCGGGTGGCGAGGGACTCGACCAGGGAGTCGCGGCGGCGGCGGTAGCGCAGGCGGGCGGCGCGGACGTGGCGGTCGTAGGCGCCGGAGGTGAGGAACTCGGCGAGGGTGAGCTGTTCGAGGACGCTCACGGAGCGGCCGCCGCCGTGGGCGACGACGTCCGGGAGCAGAGACGGGGGCAGGACCATCCAGCCGAGGCGGAGGCCGGGGGCGAGGGACTTGCTGGCCGTGCCGAGGTAGACCACGTGGTCGGGGTCGAGGTTCTGGAGCGCGCCGACGGCCTGGCGGTCGTAGCGGAACTCGCCGTCGTAGTCGTCCTCCAGGATCAGTCCGCCGGTGCGGCGCGCCCAGTCGACCACGGCGGCCCGGCGCTCGGGGCGCAGGGCGCCGCCCAGCGGGAACTGGTGGGCCGGGCTGAGCAGGACCGCGTCGGCGGCGCCCGGGTCCTGTGCGCGGGTGCCGAGGGAGTCGAAGGGGAGCGGGACGGTGGTCAGGCCGGCGCGGGCGGCCAGGTCCCAGTGGGCGTCCAGTCCGTAGGACTCCACGGCGAGGGTGCGGGCGCCGCGGGCGCGCAGGACCTCGCAGAGGAGGTGGAGGCCGTGGGCGAAACCGGAGCAGACGACGATCCGTTCGGGATCGGTGCGTACGCCGCGCACCCGGGCGAGGTAGTCCGCGAGGGCCGTGCGCAGTTCGGGCCGGCCGCGCGGGTCGCCGTAGCCGAGGGCGTCGTGCGGGGCGGCGGCGAGGGCGCGGCGGGTGGCCTTGAGCCATTCGGCGCGGGGGAAGGAGGAGAGGTCGGGGGTGCCCGGGACGAGGTCGTACGGAAGCCGGCCGGGGGCCCGGCGCGGGGACGGCCGGCGGGTCGGCGGGGTGGGCACCGCGCGGTCGGCGACGCGGGTGCCGGAGCCCTGCCGGGCCGTGAGCCAGCCCTCGGCG
Organism: Streptomyces sp. AC558_RSS880; assembly: GCF_019049255.1. Lineage (GTDB taxonomy): Bacteria > Actinomycetota > Actinomycetes > Streptomycetales > Streptomycetaceae > Streptomyces. The sequence goes on from NZ_JAGMUJ010000013.1 coordinate 64,250, forward strand.
ATCAGGTCGGCGTAGGCGTCGGCGACGGTGTTGCGGGCGATGCCCAGGTCGGCGGCGAGGGAGCGGGAGGAGGGCAGCCGGGTGCCGGGGGTGAGCCGGCCGGTGCGGACGGCCTCGCGCAGGGCGTCGGTCAGGCCGCGGCGCAGGCCGGGACCGGTCGGTTCGAGGTGCAGGTCGATGCCGAAAGTGGCCCAGCGTTCCGCCATGGAAGTGGACCATACTCCTGGGCTGCCTCGCTCCTAGGGTCGAGGCATGACGAACACCGAGACGACCACGACGTACGCCGCCGAGCTGCCCGTCCGACTGGAGTGGGCCCGGCACGCCCCCGAGGTGTACAAGGCGATGATCCGGCTGGACTCCGCCGCCAAGAAGGGCCTCGACGCCAAGCTGTACGAGCTGGTGAAGATCCGCGCCTCGCAGCTCAACCACTGTGCCTTCTGCCTGGACATGCACACCAAGGACGCGCTCGCGGCGGGCGAGAGCGTCGAGCGGATCATCCAGCTCGGCGCGTGGGAGGAGTCGCGGCACTTCTACACGGAGAAGGAGCTCGCGGCGCTCGAGCTGACCGAGGCCGTCACCGTGCTGACGGACGGCTTCGTGCCGGACGAGGTGTACGAGCGGGCCGCCAAGCAGTTCGATGAGCCGGAGCTGGCGCAGCTGATCGCCGCGATCACGGTGATCAACGCGTGGAACCGGTTCGGGGTGACCTGCCGGATGACCCCGGGCCACTACACGCCGGGGCAGTACGCGTGACGGCTCGTACGACCCGGCTCGACGCCGGTGTCCGCAGCGCGCTGCGGGCGGTGAGCGCCGCCGCCAAGGAGGGCCTCGGCGATCCCGGGCTGGCCGAGCTGGTCCAGATCCGTGCCTCGCAGCTCAACCACTGCGCGTTCTGCCTCGACCTGCACCTCGCCCTCGCCCGCAAGGGCGGGGCGGTGCGCGAGACGCAGCTCGATCTGCTGGACGCCTGGGAGGAGGCCGGGGACGACGTCTTCGACGCGCGGGAGCGGGCCGCGCTGGCGCTGACCGAGGCGGTCACGGTGCTGACCGAGGGGTTCGTGCCCGACGAGGTGTACGAACGGGCGGCCGGGCACTTCGACGCCGCCCGGCTCGCCCACCTCGTCGCGTTGATCACCGCCGTCAACGGCTGGAACCGGCTGATGGTCGCCCGCCGGATCCCGCCGGGCTCCACCGAGTGGTGAACTCCGGTCACCGGTGCGTGCGCGGTCCACGGCCGGAAGTGCTCCGGGGCACGGAGCACGGGGGCGCAGCGGAACAACGCGACGGAACGAAAGGCCCGGGTGCGGCCGGGAAGCCCTCGGGTCAGCCCTGCTCGCAGGTGGTGGCCGGGGGGCAGAAGTGCGCGACGGCGGTCAGCGCCAGGCCCAGTTCGGGATCGATGCCGTCGGTGGGCGGGCCGTACGCGGCGATCGCGTACGTCTTGCCGTCGCCCGGAGCGCGGAAGCGCACGTCCTGGACGTGCCAGCTGCCGACGTCCGGTTCGCCCCGCAGGGAGTCGGCCCGGTACTCCAGCCGCAGCCCGGAGACGCCGGCCTCGTCGACCGGTTCCAGGGAGACCTTCTCGAAACCTTCGGCCTTCGGCGTGCTGTCGGACAGGAACAGGTCGAAGGACTCCTCGGGGGAGGACTCCGCGACCTCGTACACCTGGAGGCGGCGGTACCCGTCGGCGCTGCGGTAGTTGACGACGTCCATGCCGTGCTGGGAGGCCACCGCCTCGCGCGTCCAGCCCAGCGGGCGGGCGATGGTGAAGCCCTCGGTGTCGGTGTGGAGTTCGTAGTCGGCGGGGAGTCCGGACGCCTGGCCGGAGGGGGAGCCGGTGACGCCGTCGGTGGGTTCGACGGCGGCCGTGCCGACGTCCGACGGGCCGGGGGTCACGTCGGACGTCGGCGTCGGGCCGGAGGTGGCCGCGTGGTCGTCGCGGGAGCCGGGCCCGCCGTCCGTCGCGTCGTCGTCGACGACCAGCGTCAGCAGCAGCGCCGCGGCGACCCCGGCCGCGGCGGCCCCGCCCACCACGCCCCACAGGAGCCGCCGGCCGGGGCCCCGACCGGCGGGCGGTGCCGGCTCGGCGGGCGGCCAGGCCACGCCGTGCGGCGGTTCGGGGCTGGACCAGGCTCCGTGGCCCGCGTCGGGCCCCGGTATGCCGCCCGCCGGTACGGTGCCCGTCGGCACGTCGTCCGGCGCGTCCGGAGCGCTCGCCGGGGCGTCCGGCCCGGGCGGCAGGAACTCCGGGCGCGGCGGGGGCGGCGGGGTGACCGGTGCGGCGCCGTCGCCGCCGTCCTCCCAGCGCTGGGCGTCCTCGTTCCAGTACCGCTGTCCCCCGCTCATCGCGTCCCTCTCACATTCCCAGCAGGCCGGCGACGGCTCCCGCCGACGCGAACAGCGTCACGATGTTCTGGGCGTCCGTGAGCACCTCGCGCAGCCGCCGGAGGCGGCCCTCACCGGCCGTTCCGGTCCGGGTGATCTCCTCCTCGGTCTCGGCGAGGGTCTCGTCCAGCCGCGCGGCCTGCTCGTTCTCCCGCAGCCGGGCCAGGTCACCGCGGAGTTCCCGCACGGCCGCCAGCAGTTGCTCGGCGGACTCGTCACGCGCCGCGGGGGCGCTGTTGCGGGTCTCGGCGCGCGCGTGGTCGCCGAAGGCGAAGGAGGAGTTGTCGGCGCGGCCGATGCTGACGTTCGGCTCGTTGGGTGCCATCGCTAGTCGGATCCCTTCTGCGGCTGGGAGCCGCCGGTCGTGGTCTCGGCGCGCGCGTGGTCACCGAAGGCGAACGAGGAGTTGTCGGCGCGGCCGATGTGCACCGCGCCGTTGCTGATGTTGACGATCTTCTGCACGAACTCGCCGGTCTCGTAGCCGGCCTCGGCCAGGGCCAGCCGCACCCCGCGCCCGATGCGGTCCTGGACGCTCCTGAGGTACCGGGCGACGTCCATCTCCTGGAAGGTGGACCCGGAGGGCGCCGAGGCCAGTTCCCGCACCGAGAGGGCCGGACCGTCGGGCAGCGCGTGCGCGTGTCCGCCGGTCAGCAGCCGCCACATGTACACCGCGCCCCGGCCGAGTGTCACCAGCGAGCGGCCCGCGGAGCCGGGCACCAGGACGGCGGCGCCGGCGATCCGGCCGACCGGGCTGTCGTGGAGGAACCGGTGCGAGGTGCGGTCGGCGTCCTTGAAGTCCGCGCGGACCGGCGTCAGCACGTGCGGGGCGATCTCCAGCATGAGCATCCGGCCCTGCGTGTGGACGCGCACGAAGACCGTGACGACCAGTTCCTCCTCCCAGCCGCCGACGCGGACGCGCAGGAAGTGCCGGCGCTTCTCGCCGCCCTCCTCGACGGCCCGCCCCCGGTGCTGCTCGAACTCCGCCGGGCCGTAGGGCGCCTGGTCACGGCTGAGGAGCCCTTCGACGGGCAGGAACACGCACTCGTCGATCTCCAGGCGGCGCAGCCGGTCCCGCACCCCGGGGCCCGCGTACTCGGCGGGCACGCGCAGCTGCTCCAGCAGCGGCCGGATCCGGTCGAGGATCGCGCGGTTGCTGAGCGGCTGCTGCTTCTTCTCCTCGTCCGGCCGCAGTTCCACGGCGAGCACCCAGGTGTCGTACGCCGCGCCCGCCCCGCAGAACGGCCGCGCCTCGTGGTACATGACCAGCGGCGTGTGCTGTTCCAGCCGGATGCGGTGCATCAGCCGCCGGAACCGCTGCCCGTCGGCCTGCTCGGCGGGGTCGCCGGCGGCGTCCGGGAAACGCCGCGGGGACAGTTCGGCGGCGAGGGCGCGGGCGAACTGGTTGCGCTGGGCCGCCGTGCACAGGCCGATGCAGACGAGCACACCGATCCCGAGCCAGGCCTGCCACGGTTCGGCCAGGGTCGCGAAGGTGTCGGCGAGCGGTCCCAGCACGTCGTCTCCGCCGGAGTCGTACGAGGACCCGTACCCGGAGTCGTCGTCCGTGCCGCCGCCGAAGGCGACCGTCCCCAGCGTCAGCAGGGCGAACCCGGTGAGCACACGGCCGGTCCAGCGCGCCAGGAACGCGGCGAGCCAGCGGTACCAGGGCGGCTGCGCGGCCCGCCCGCGGAGCAGGGGCGCGGCGGCGAGCAACAGGCTGGGCCACAGGAACAAGGCGAGCAACCCACCGCTGAGCGGTCCGCCCACCACCCACAGCCCGAGGACGGCCGCCGCCCACAGCAGTTCGTGGCGCCGGGCGCGCAGCGCGTGCGCGAGGACGCGGGCGGCGTCGAAGCCGAGCGAGGGCGCGACGACGCGCTGCTCGTTGAGGTAGAGCTGTTCGATGACCTGGTCGCGGTAGCCGGAGTCCAGGTAGACGCCCGCGCACAGCAGGCGGGACGCCTCGCTGGCGTGCGGTGGTGCGGGCGGCGGGTCGGACGGCGACGCCGCGCCGGTGTGCTGTGGCTGCTGCGGCACGTATGCGGTGCTCACGCGAATCCCCCGATACGCGAATCGACGCGACTGACACTCAAAGTGACGGGGGATCAGCATAGGGGAAGCGGACGTACCGGCGAACCGGATTGCCGGGTGAGGTCACGCACGGGGGCCGGGCACGCGCGGGGCCCCGCGCCGGACGAACCGGCGCGGGGCCCCGCGGGGAACTCGGTCCCGATCAGATGAGGCCGAGGCCGCGGACCGCCTCGCGCTCCTCCTCGAGCTCCTTGACGGAGGCGTCGATGCGGGCGCGGGAGAACTCGTTGATCTCCAGGCCCTGGACGATCTCGTACTTCCCGTCCTTCACGGTGACCGGGAAGGAGGAGATCAGGCCCTCCGGGACGCCGTAGGAGCCGTCCGACGGGATGCCCATGGAGGCCCAGTCGCCGTCGGCGGTGCCGTTGACCCAGGTGTACACGTGGTCGATGGCGGCGTTGGCGGCGGAGGCGGCGGAGGAGGCGCCACGGGCCTCGATGATCGCGGCGCCGCGCTTGGCGACGGTCGGGATGAAGTCCTCGGCCAGCCACTTCTCGTCGTTGACGGCCTCGGCGGCGTTCTTGCCGGCGACCGTGGCGTGGAAGATGTCGGGGTACTGGGTGGCGGAGTGGTTGCCCCAGATCGTCAGCTTCTTGATCTCGGAGACCGGGACGCCGGTCTTCTTCGACAGCTGGGTCAGCGCGCGGTTGTGGTCCAGGCGCGTCATGGCGGTGAACCGCTCGGCGGGCACGTCCGGGGCGGCGGCCTGGGCGATCAGGGCGTTGGTGTTGGCCGGGTTGCCGACGACCAGGACCTTGATGTCGTCCGCGGCGTGGGCGTTGATGGCCTGGCCCTGCGGCTTGAAGATGCCGCCGTTGGCCTCGAGGAGGTCACCGCGCTCCATGCCCTTGGTGCGCGGGCGGGCGCCCACGAGGAGGCCGACGTTGGCGCCGTCGAAGGCCACGTTCGGGTCGTCCGTGATGTCGATGCCCTGCAGGAGCGGGAACGCGCAGTCGTCCAGCTCCATGGCCGTGCCCTCGGCGGCCTTCAGCGCCGGGGTGATCTCCAGCAGGCGCAGCTTGACCGGCACGTCCGCGCCGAGCAGCTGGCCGGAGGCGATGCGGAAGAGCAGGGCGTAACCGATCTGGCCGGCCGCGCCGGTGACGGTGACGTTCACGGGAGTGCGGGTCATGGCGTTCTCCGTATGACAGCTGGCGGTGGGGCGGTCCCTGCCCCGGGGTGCGGGATCCCGCTCCGGCTCGTGACCGGCGTCCACCACGATGATCGATCATCGGTTCGAATGATCGATCTCTTGGCGTCAAGAGAGATCCAGCGGTCAGGCTATCGCGCATCCACGAGGGCGGACGGCCGGGCTCCCTGTGGCCCGCCCCACAGAGTGACGGCCTGGGTACGCGGATGGTCCGAACGGGCACAGGAAGGGCGGCCGTCCCGTCCGGGAGAGGTGGGGACGGGGCGGCCGCCGTCGGGGACCGACCGTGCCGGACTCCCGTGGGGGTACTTTCCGCGTGCCCGTCTTTCGCCGCATCATGCGCGTCCCCACGTTTTCCCCACATGTATGAGCCCGTACGGACCCATACACGCGGCGGTGCCGGGCCAGGTGCGGGGACGCCCATGCGCGCGGCGGCCGGGCCCGGTGCGGGGACGCTACTCGGTGCAGCCCTTCTCGCCGGTGGCGGCCAGTACCGCGCACGCCTTCGCGTCCGCCGCGTTCTCCACCGGCACCATCGGGGTGTACGCCACCGTGTCGCCGGCGGCGGTGATGCTGTCGCTCTGCTCCTTGGCCGCGCCCGCGCTGATCTCGACCCTGTCCCCCTGCGCGCCCTGGGTGATGCGTCCCCAGGCCGCGGCGCAGGTCTCGCTGTAGCGGACCTCCACCGTGATGGCGCCGACGGTCGCGGTCCCGGTCGTGGTCACCAGGTCGCCGCTGCACCCCATGACCTCGGCGTCCTTGCCCGCGCAGCTGTCGCCGCTGCACTTCACGCCGGGGGGCAGCTCGACACGGGCGGTGGCGGTGGGCGAGGGGGACTTCCGGGCCTCGTCCTTGCCCTTGTCGTCCTCGGTGCCGGTGACGTAGAAGGCGGCGGCGATCACCACCAGCGCTCCCACCGCTCCGGCGATGAACGTCGACGTCCGCCGCTTGCCGCCGGGACGTCCGGAGCCGCCCGGACGGCCGTGCCCGGACGCGCCCGGGGGCGGTGCGCCGTACGCGCCCGGTGAGCGCTCGCCCGCGGGGGACGGTGCGGCCCCCACTCCGGAACCGCGCCGGCCCGGCTGCGGCGACCCGGCGGGGGCGGCGACCCCCCAGGAGTTCGTCCCGGACGAACCGTCCCGCGCACCGCCCTCCCGCACGCCGCCGGTGGCGTCACGCACGTCCGAGGCGGTCGGCTGCGGCGGCACGCTCGGCGCGACCCCGGCCGGCCCCGCGACACCCGGGCGGACCGCGGCTCCGCCCTTGCGGGCGGGCCTGCCGCCCGCGCCGGAGGACGGGCCGGCGACCTCGCTGAGCGCGGCGCGCGCCTGCGAGATCCGGATCGCCTCCATCGTCATGTCGTGACGCATCTCCGAGCGGCTCCAGGCGCGCTCGGCGAGCTCCCACATGGTGGTGAGGTGCATCGGATTGGTCCCGGTGACCTCGGCCAGGGCCACGATCGCGCCCTTGGGCGCGAGCAGCCGGCCGTTCAGATAACGCTCCCAGGACGTCTTGCTGTAGCCCGTGCGGTCGGAGACCGACGCGACGCTCAGGCCGCTGCGGTCCACGAGCCTTCTGAGCTGGCTCGTGAACTCCCTGATCTGCGGATCGAGTTCATCCGGCAAGGCCTTCCAACGAGGCATTGCTTCCCCCCTCTTCCCCCCGGTTGGTGCTGGTTGTTCCCTCGTGCATGGTGCCCCTTGCCGAGTCCCCGTTGTGGCTACCCACGAGGATGCCGCCAGGCAGGATCTCAGTTCCCGGGGCGGGGGCGCACGGGAGCATCAGGGCCGCGGGCAGGCACCGTCGCGCGCCTGCTCACTCGCGATCCAGTGTCCCATCGGTCGCCCCCTCGGCCGAACGGAACCAGGCACCTGCACGCGGGACATCCGGACCGTCCCGTTTGTTCACGCCGGTCCACTGTCCCACTACTTCGTCGTACAAGCGCGTGTTTGTCAATACATCGACACCGGTCGGTCACATACGGAGTCGTCGCAAGGCTGTACGGGGATTCCGGGGGGCGTAGCGGAACGGTCACTTCCGTGCCACAGCGGCCGGACAGCCGTTGAACAGGCCCTTCACCGTGCAGGAGTGTGGTGCACGACGGCGGCCCGTCCTCTCACGGGGGTGAGGACGGGCCGCCGTTCACGGCGCTCCGCCTCCGGCTGACGGACCGCCTCCACGATGCTTCGCCTCCGGCTAACCGTCGACCGTGAAGTGCAGCGTGTCCTTCAGGAACGGGATCTCCAGCAGCGGATTCGGCTGCACCATCAGCGCCAGCAGCGCGATCGCCAGGCCCAGCCCGCCGTACGTGACGATGTCCGTGAAGCGGGAGCGCACCGCGAGCATGCCGACGTCCGGCACCAGCCAGCGCAGCACGGCCCCGGCCAGCAGGGCCACGCCGACCAGCAGCGTGCCCAGCCGGAACTGGTCCAGCGCGGTCAGCAGCAGCCCCAGTCCGACCGTGAGCAGCACGGCGAGGATCGGCCACTGCCGGGCGGGCGCGGGGGCGTCGCCGGGGGCCGCCCGGCCCCCGCCCTCGGGGCGCGCGGTGTCCCTGGTGAACAGGGGGAACCGGCGGGTGGTGCGGCGCGGCCTGCCCTCGGCGTCGGGTGCGCTGACGGGGTCGCGGACCGTGATGCCCTCGGCCCGCTCCCGCTCCTCGGCGGCGTCCGGGGCGTCCGGGGCGTTCTGCTCAGCCGACACTGCGCTCCGCCGCCTCGACCACGTTGACCAGCAGCTGGGCCCGGGTCATCGGGCCGACACCGCCGGGGTTCGGGGCGACCCAGCCGGCCACCTCGGCCACGCCCGGGTGGACGTCGCCCATGATCTTGCCCTCGGCGTTGCGGGAGACACCGACGTCGAGGACGGCCGCGCCCGGCTTGACGTCCTCGGGGCGGATCAGATGGGCGCTGCCCGCGGCGGCCACGATGATGTCCGCGCGCCGGAGGTGGGCCGACAGGTCGCGGGTGCCGGTGTGGCACTGGGTCACCGTGGCGTTCTCGCTGCGCCGGGTCAGCAGCAGGGGCATCGGGCGTCCGATGGTCACGCCGCGGCCCACGACCACCACCTCGGCGCCCTTGATCTCCACGCCGTGGCGGCGCAGCAGGGTGATGATGCCGTTGGGGGTGCAGGGCAGGGGGGCCGGCTCGTTGAGGACGAGACGGCCGAGGTTCATCGGGTGGAGGCCGTCGGCGTCCTTGCCCGGGTCCATCAGTTCGAGGATGCGGTTCTCGTCGATGCCCTTGGGCAGCGGCAGCTGCACGATGTAACCGGTACAGGCGGGGTCCTCGTTCAGCTCGCGGACGACCGCCTCGATCTCCTCCTGCGTGGCCGTGCCCGGCAGTTCGCGCTGGATGGAGGCGATGCCCACCTGGGCGCAGTCGCGGTGCTTCCCGGCGACGTACTTCTGGCTGCCGGGGTCCTCCCCGACGAGGATCGTGCCGAGGCCGGGCGTGACGCCCTTCTCCTTCAGCGCCGCCACGCGGGCGGTCAGATCGGACTTGATCTCGGCTGCGGTGGCCTTGCCATCGAGAATCTGGGCGGTCATGGCCCCATCCTCGCGGATGACCGGGCCCTGGTTCCAATCCGCCCGCATTCCGGGCGGCCGCGGCGCCCTCGGATCACGTATCGCCCGTTTTCGGCGAAGATCGTGATGTTGCACTTGCACAACACATACGGCTTACGCCTGGACAAGGAAAGGAACGGTCAAGAACGATGAGAGCACAGTGCCGCGGGCAGAACCGGGGGGACGGACCGCATCTGTAGAACTTCCTCCGTGCCGAGCCTCGCGTCGTCCCCGCACCTGAAGCGCAACGGAGGAAGAACCGCCATGAGTTTCGGCGACCCGAACAACCCCTATGGTGCCCCGCAGGGTCAGCCGCCCGGCTACGGCCACCCGCAGCAGCCCGGCCAGCCCTCCTACGGATACCCCTCGGCCCCGCCGATGCAGCCCTACGGCCAGCCCGCCCCGCCGGTGGTCATGCCCGGCGGCGTCAAGGCCGCGCGCGTGATGCTGTACGTGCTCGGCGGCTTCCAGGTGCTCGGCGGCGTGCTGATGATGGCCGCCAGCGCCTGGTTCGCCGACTACTTCGAGGACATCGCCTCCTCCGAGCCGAACATCTCCGCCGAGGACGCGGACACCGTCGCCGACATCGGCGCCGGCGTCATGATCGCGCTCGGTGTCATCGTGCTGGCGTTCGCGTTCTGGGCGATCTTCACCGCCGCCAAGTTCGCCAAGGGCCGCGGCGGTGTGCGCGTCTCCGCCATCGTCTACGCCTCGCTGGTCACGCTGTTCAGCGTCCTCAGCCTGCTCGGCACCAACATCTTCGCGCTGATCAGCCTGGTGCTCGGCATCCTGATCATCGTGTTCTGCGCCAACAGGAACGGCGGGTACTGGTTCAACCGCCCGCAGTACTGAGCCGGCTCCGACCGCCGCACCACGGGGCCGTGTCCCGCCACCGGCGGCGGGACACGGTCCCGGTGCGTTTCCGGAGGAGGTGCGGTCCTCCCGGCCGTTGTTCCGCAGGACGAGCCGCACGCCGCTCCGTGCCTCGCCGCTTCCCTCGGCCTGCTCGGGACCGTCCGGACCGTCGGGGTCGATGAGCGTGCGCTCACTCGGTCCGGTCAGTCCAATTTCGGAGAGGAAGTGGCCGCCCGGAGCACTGCCGCACCCGTCGGGGTGAGGGTGTGCAGCACGGACGGCCCGTTCCGGATCGTGGTGATGAGGCCCGCGTCGCGCAGGGCGGTGGCGTGTCTGCTCGCGGCGGACGCCGAGACGCCGGCGGCGCGCGCGATCTCACCGGTCGTCGCACCGGTCGACGCGGCGTGCAGGGCGATCGCCCGAGCGTGCCCGAGCAGGTTGCTCAAGGACCGCCCCGGACCGTCGGCGTCGCCGGGACCGTCCGGCCCGGCCGGTTCGTGGAGCAGCGAGTACCGGAGCACCGGCGGCAGCTCGGGGTCCGCGAAGGCGACCGGCTCCCCCCAGTTGAAGTAGGAGGGGACGAGCGTGATCCCACGGCCGTTCAGGTACAGGTCGCGGTCCGCCGCATGCTGGGGATAACTGACCTCCAGGACGGGAGGACGCCAGCGCATCATCGGCCCGAGGCCGGTGAGCATGCCTTCCACACCTCCGTCCAGCAGCCCACGGCGGCGCACTGCCCGCTCGCCCTCGACGCGGGCCCGTATCCGCTCCTCGTGCGGGACGACGACGGCCTCGCGGTACGCGCGCAGCATCCCCACGAGCTCCCTGCGCTCCTCCAGCCCTGCCAACCGCGCGGCCCACGGAGGCGCTCCGACGGTCCGGTCGAGGATGGTCATCTCCTCCCGGACGCGCCGCGGTGGAGTGGCCAGCAGGGCCTCGACCCCGGAGTCCCAGTCGCCCACGCCCTGGGCCGGCGTCAGGAAGTCCGGGAAGTACGCGGCCCTCGGGTACAGCGGGAGGAGCACGCCGCGTACGAGGCGCTCCAGCCCCTGTCCCCGGATCCGCTCCCGCGCCGTGCGGTACCACGCGGCATGGGCCCAGCGCCCCTTCCGGGTCTGCAACCGGTGCAGGCTGGCAGCGACTTCCCAGAGGGGCTCCGGGGCTGCGGCGATCTTGGTTCTGCCCAGGTCGGCGTCGCTGAAATGGATGCGGAGCATCTCGTTCCTCCCCTGTGGGCTGAGCTTTTGCTCTGCAGCGCAATGCCTTGGCGGGACATCGTCGGCTGGGCGATCGTAGGAGTCGGGAATCAACGGGCCCTATACGAGGGCTCAACAAGCTCGCCGAAGGGTTTCCGACGGAGTTCCGACGGAGTGCGGAGCATCGCGTTCTCCCTCACGGGGCCCGGCTTCCGCCCTCAGCCGTGACGGCACGGCCCGGCCCCGCCGTCTCGCGACGGTCACCGGAGACACGGATCGACACGGAAACGAGCGGGGGGGGGGAACAGGTGGAGGAGAGCTGTGCCGACACCTCAGGTACTCGATGAGTTGCTGCGTCGGCTGAGGCTGCGCGGCGGGCAGGACGCCGCCTGCGAACTGCAGGCGCTGATCGACTGGTTGGGCCGGCAGATCGGCGCGGAGGTCGCGCTGGTCGACCGTACGGGCGAGGTGGACCTGTCCACCGCCCGGTTCGCACCGGACGTCCTCGCCGGCGTCCGGCCGGTGCTGACGCAGTTGTCCGGTGGACGCCTGGCCGCCGCGGCTTCGCAGGTCGGCGCGGTCCATGTGCGGTGCGAGGCACTGGGACGGCAGGTGCCGCGTCCGGTGCTGGCGGTGGTCAGCCCGTCACCCCTGACACGGGCGTCGATGACGCTGGTGTCCCATGTCGGCACCCTGGCCGAGATGGCGCGACGCGCCCGGCAGGCCGACGACCTCGCGTCCCGGCATCGACAGGCCGCGGCACAGCTGCGCCTGGCGGTCTTCATGGCCCTGATGACCGGAGAACCGACGCTGGCCCGCAGGATGACGACCGGTGCCGTTCCGCCGTTGCTCGACGCGGAACGCCTGCGCGTCCACCTGCTGCGCTGTCCGTCCCCGGACCGCGGCAGGCTCATCGACGCCCACCAGGACGCGTCCGGGTACCACGGTCGCGGCCTGATGGTGCGTTGCCCCGTCTACGACGACCACCTCATCTGTCTGCTGCCCACGGACGACGATGACGACAGCACCGGCGACGGCCTGGCCGCACCCTTGCGGGAGCTGGTACGCGACAACCCTCACTACGCGCTGGGAATCAGCGCGCCCGTGCCCTTGCCGGCCACCGCACGAGCTTACGACCAGGCCCGCCACGCCCTGGCCGTCGCCCGTCACACGCCCGAACGGGTCGTCGACCACCACGGCAGACCGCCGCTCGCCGGTCTGCTCCCCCGTCGGCAGGCCCTGGCCTGGGCCCGGGCGTTCCTGAAGCCGATCAGGGAAGCCCCCCGGCTCACCGTCGACATCACCAGCCTTGCCCTGAACTTTCCCCGCTCGGGTGTGGCGCGGCTGCTCGGCGTCAGCCGCAACACCGTCACCGCCCACCTCACACGGGTCCAGGACGCCCTCGGCCTCGACCTGCACGACCCCCACAGCCGCGCCGATCTCGCCCTGGCCTTGGCGATCACCGGCCTCCCGCTGCCCCACGGCGACACCGTGGCCGTACCCTCGCCGCCCCCTTCGACGGACCGTCTGCTGTCCACCGAGGCAGCCATCACCTGGGCCCACGCCTTCCTCAAGCCCTTGCTGCTCGGCACCGACGGCACCGTGCACCGGACCCTGCGCGCCTGGATCGAGGCCGGCGCCGACGCCCAGCGGACGGCCCGCGGCCTCGGCATCAGCCGCACCACCGTCCGCGCCCATCTGTGCACCGCCGAACAGCTCCTGCAACGCAGCCTCTTGACCCCGGGCCCCGGCACCCACGAACTGGCCCACGCGTTCCGCATCGCGGACCGTGCACCGTGGACAGTGGCACCCCCGTGACTGCGCACCGTGCGCATTGGCGGCCGCCCACAGCACTCCTACAGTCAGAACGGCCTGGATCCGCCGCCTCTCGACGACCATCGAAAGGCGGATCAACCCGGAAGGGCCCGGTTTCAGGTGGTGTGACCGTAATGGATCCGACAGGGGGAACGAATCCATGTACAGCGTCATCGTCGTGCCGCCGGCCTGCGCGAGACCGGCCGGCCAGATCAGGATCGCCACGGGTGAGCGGCTCGCCTTCGGCCGGGGCGAGAAGGCCCACGGCCTCACCATCGCGCACGAGGGGGTGCCCCGGATCGCCGGGGAGATCACCGCGCACCGGAACTTCTGGCTGCTGAACAACCACAGCGAGGACCAGACGTACGTCGTCGAGAACCCGGAGGGCGCCGGCGAGCACATCAAGGTCGCGCCGGGCCGCATGGACGCACCGGTGCCGTTCGAGTTCGCCCGTGTCGTCCTGCCCGCCGCGGGAGACCTGCTGACCTTCGACGTCTGGGCGCCGCGACACACCTTCCGCAGCGCCACCCGGCACGAAGTCCCCGGCGCTCTCACCACTCCGGCGTTCACGCTCGACCGCACCAGGCGGTACTTCGCGGTGCTGGCCGCCCTGTGTGAACCCCGCCTGCGCGGCGAACCGCACGCCCCCCTGCCGACCGTCGAGCAACTCGTCGAGCGGCTGGCCCCGGTCTGGCCGACGGTCAGCCGCTCCACCGTCTACTGGAACATCGACTACCTCGCACTCAAGCTGCGGCTGCGACCGAGCCCCGACACGGCGCAGCCGGGTCAGCGCCTGAGCGGCAAGAAGGAGTCCCTCGTGTCGCTGGCACTCCGCTTCGACCTGGTCGGCGAGGACGACCTCGTCGTGCTCGCCGCGCCCATGAGCACGGTGCGGGTGTGACCGGCGGCCGGCCGCACACCGTCGCCGTCCCGAGGGGTTACCGGATCGGGCGCTGGGAGGTCGGCGAGCCCCTGGGCTCGGGTGCGTTCGCCACCGTCCACGCCGGACGGCTCGTCGGAGAGGGCCCGGCGGAACTCCCCCGCCGGGCGGCGTTGAAAGTCCTGCCCACCGGCACCCGCACCCGTCGCCGGCGACATCACGTGCGTGAACTGGCCGAGCGTGAAGTCGACTTCCTCAGCCGACTCCACTCGCCACGGCTGGTCCGGATGTACGAAACCCTCACCGTGGACGACCCGGACCACCCGGAGCTCGACGGTGCCACCGTGCTCGTACTGGAACGGGCCGAGCGGTCACTGGACGTCGTACCGCATCCGGTCCCGTCGCCCGGTGCCGTGCTCACGCAGATCTGCGAGGGGCTGGCGCACGTGCACCGGGCGGGGTGGGTGCACGGTGATCTGAAGCCGGCCAACGTGCTGCTGATGGCGGACGGTTCGGTACGGCTCGCCGACTTCCACACGGCCGCCGAGCTGGAGGGCACCCACGCCTACGCCCCCGCGTTCGCCACCCCGGACTACACCCCGCCCGAACTCCTCTGGCCGGAGACCGACGCGCGGGGCACCCTGATCCGCCCCACCGCCGACACCTGGGCCTTCGGCATGCTGGCCCACGTCGTCCTCGCGGGTTCGTTCCCGCTGCCGGGCGACACCACGGAGGCGCGCAACGACGCGGCGATGCGCTACGCCCGTGGCGCGGAGGAGCTGCGGCTCTCCCCCGGACTCCCCGAGGACTGGCGGGAGATCGTACGGGACTGTCTGGCCCCCTCCCACGAGGACCGGGCCACGGACACGGCGGCGCTGCTGCGTCGCGTGGAGCGGGCCGCGGGCACCTCGCGCCCACCCCGGTGGAAACCCCGGCGGCGGCGCGCCCTGCGCAAGGTGGGCTAGTTCACGAGGGAGGCGATGAAGCGGTTCCAGGCGTCCGCCGCGAAGAGCAGGGCAGGGCCCTGGGGGTTCTTGGAGTCGCGGACGGGGGTGAGGCCGGGGAGGCCGACGGCGACTTCGACGCAGTCGCCGCCGGTGTCGTTGCTGTGGCTGCTCTTGCGCCAAGCGACAGAGCCCAGGTCAATCGCCGTGCTGCGCTTCATTTCTATAGGTCCTCGCTGCGTCGTCCATCAAGCTCAGAGACGCCTCGGGTGACAGCGCGACGGCCCTGAGCAAATCGTATCTACGACGGTACTGCTGAACATGGGCCGGATAGTCGACGATCTGCCCGGTGAAATCTCCCTCCGTGTACACCAGTGGCGGGGCGTCGGCGAAGGTCATGATCTTGGCCATGCCTTGGCCGAGCGGGTGCCAGAAGGTCGTTTCCGGCACGATCTGAAGAACGCTCCGTGTGGACCGGGCCACGTCGAGGATGTGCTCCACCTGCTCGGCCATCACCGCTGGGGGAAGCGGCGTTCGCCGGATGGCCGACTCGCTCAGGATCCCCCAGTAGGTGGGCCGGTCCTCGCGTTTCCACAACTCCGCACGCGCCAACCGTGCGCGGACACGCTCCTCGACCGCCTCCGGTGACGCTTCCGGATCCCCGTACCGAATTCGGCCCCGGTAGTACGCACCGGTCTGCAGAAGCCCCGGAATGCCTCCGGGCGCCCACTCCTCCAGTGTCTGCGCCTGCTTCTCCAGGTCCGGGACGTCGGCGTAGAACCAAGCGTGCCCCACCTGCCGCGCCTTGGCCGCGTCTTCACACCGCCGCTGGAAGAATCCGTCCGTCCCCAGCCGCTCATCGACGTGCTTGGCCAGATCGATCGGCATCCGCCGCTCCCCCCGCTCGATCTGGCTCAGGAACGACAGGCCCCGGAAACTGTCCCTCGCCAACTGCTCCAGCGTCAGCCCCGCCTGCTCCCGCTTGTAGCGCAACTCGGCGCCGTAGAAGCAGGGGACGCTGGTCGACGCGTCGGGGTCCTTGCGTGCGGGCACGACCCACCACCTCCGTTTGCCGGTTGCCGTGCGCAATCCGAAGGCCTTTCACGGTACGCCGCTCGACGCCACTCTGTGAGCGATTCATCACGGAACGCACAGGCCGCAGAAAGGCGCACGGCATGCACCACTCCGACGACACGGAAACCTGTGTCGAACAACTCCGCACCGCACTGAAGGCGCACGGCATCACGCTCCCCTCCCTCGCCGTGGACCTGCCGACCTTCGCAGGCGCGTACGCCGCACCGCCGCTCATCGCGCTCGGCAACTGCAACACGGTCACCGCCCGTGCCCTGACCGCCGCCCTGCGCAAGGCGGCCGGCCGATGACCGAACCGCTCACGCTCGAACTGCTCGCGCTCCCCAAGGCCGTACCCGAGGTTCGCCGGACGGTCCGCGAACACCTCGGCGCACCCTGCCCCGAGGTCCAGCTCTGCGTCAGCGAGCTGCTGACCAATGTGATCGACCACGTCGGCGAGGGCACGCCGGTGACCCTCCGTCTGATCCGCACGGCGGACGGCCGTACCCGCGTGGAACTCACCGATTCCGACCCGCACGCCTGGCTCATCGCGCGCCACCCCGACGAGGACGACGAGACCGGCCGCGGCCTGCTGCTGCTCGACGCGCTCGCACAGCGCTGGGGTGTGTGGCTGACACCGGCAGGCAAGACAGTGTGGTGCGAGCTCCCGGAAGACGCACCCTGAAACTCTTCAGGTACCCCCGATCGCTCGCCCCGCCCAGCATGGTCACGGCGAAACGCCAGCACCACCGAACCAACGGGGAAGGAACCTCCATGTACCTCCGTACGACACGCGCTCGCCTGGGCGCCGCCGCCGTCGCCGCGCTCGCCGCCGGCGCTCTGGCCGTGGGCGCCTCGCCCGCCTCCGCCTCGGCCTCCGGCGGATACGTCAGCGGCGCCGATACGTACACCGACGACTTCGGCGACGAGGGCGTCCTGTCCACGTCCTCGTACAGCAGCTCGAACGCCACCTGCCTGTGGCAGATCATCCTCCTGGCGGAGGGTGCCAACGAGTCGGACGGCACCGACTTCGACATGTCGGACATCGACGGCCACTTCGGCTCCAACACGCAGCACGCCACCAAGCGGCTGCAGGTGAGCTGGGGACTCGCCGACTCGTTCAGCGACGCGGACGGCAAGGTCGGCCCGAACACCTTCGGCTACGCCGACAGCAAGCTGCGCTATCTGGGAGGCAGCACGGCCTCGGGCGGGAACCTGCACGTCCGCTACCAG
>NZ_JAGMUJ010000013.1:81505-299254 GCF_019049255.1 Streptomyces sp. AC558_RSS880
TGAAAGGATGTTCGGGACGGCAGTCGCCGTCTTCCGTGAAAGCCCTTACCGAACAGGCAGGTTCACGTATGAGACTGACCCGCGGTGTTCTGGCGGTGGCCGCCACTGCGCTCACGCCGGCCCTCCTTCTCACCGGTCCGGCGTTCGCCGCGGACTCGGCGCCGGCTCCCGTCGCCGTCACGGCGTCGGCCGCCACGGACGACCCCGGCACGCCGGTGGACGAGATGTCGGAGGAGGAGCTGCGCGTCGCCATCCTGACGATCCTCGGCAAGCCCTACGCCGGGAAGCGCGTCACCCGGGAGGCCAACGCGGCCCTGGACGGCACCGTGGAGGACATGCGGACGTTCCTGGAGACCGGCTACCGGCTCGCCCAGTACGAGGACGACCGGGTCGCCGTCTTCACCATCCTCGGCAAGCCCTACGCCGGAAAGCGCGTCAAGCAGGAGATCTACGAACTCCTCGACGCACCCACCCCGGAGAAGCTCCGCACCTGGCTGGAGACCGGCTACCGTCTCGCGCAGTACGAGGACGACCGCGTCGCCGTCTTCACCATCCTCGGCAAGCCCTACGCCGGAAAGCGCGTCAAGCAGGAGATCTACGAACTCCTCGACGCACCCACCCCGGAGAAGCTCCGCACCTGGCTGGAGACCGGCTACCGCCTCGCCCAGGCCGAGGACGACCGCGTCGCCGTCGCGCGCATGCTGGCCGACCCGGACATCAGCGACGCGCTCCGCGCCGCGGCCGAGGAGGTCATCGACGGTACGCCCGAGGAGCTACGGTACTTCCTGGAGACCGGCCAGTACGAGGTGGACCAGTAGGACACCCCTCCGCCCGGCCGCCCATGTGAGCGGCCGGGCGGACGAAGGCGTCAGTGGAAGAAGTGGCGCGTGCCCGTGAAGTACATCGTCACGCCCGCCTTCTTCGCGGCCTCGACGACCAGCTCGTCGCGGACCGAACCGCCGGGCTGGACCACGGCCTTCACCCCGGCCTCGGTGAGGATCTCCAGGCCGTCGGGGAACGGGAAGAACGCGTCCGAGGCGGCGTACGAACCGGCCGCCCGCTCGGCGCCCGCGCGCTCCACCGCCAGCTTCGCGGAGTCGACGCGGTTGACCTGGCCCATGCCGACGCCGACGGAGGCGCCGTCCTTGGCGAGCAGGATCGCGTTGGACTTCACCGCGCGGCAGGCCTTCCACGCGAAGGCGAGGTCGGCCAGCTCCGCCCCGGTCAGGGCCTCGCCGGTGGCGAGGGTCCAGGTGGCCGGGTCGTCGCCCTCGGCCTGGAGGCGGTCGGTGACCTGGAGGAGCGCGCCGCCGTCGATCGGCTTGACCTCGACCGGGGCGGACGGGGCCTCGGGGGCGCGCAGCACGCGGATGTTCTTCTTCTTGGTGAGGGCCTCGAGGGCGCCGTCCTCGTAGTCCGGCGCGACGATGACCTCGGTGAAGATCTCGGCGACCTGCTCCGCCATCTCCTTGGAGACCG
Source organism: Streptomyces sp. AC558_RSS880 (assembly GCF_019049255.1). Lineage (GTDB taxonomy): Bacteria > Actinomycetota > Actinomycetes > Streptomycetales > Streptomycetaceae > Streptomyces. The sequence goes on from NZ_JAGMUJ010000013.1 coordinate 82,985, forward strand.
GGCGGTTGACCGCGATCACACCGCCGAACGCGGACAGCGGGTCGCAGGCGTGCGCCTTGCGGTGCGCCTCGGCGACGTCCGCGCCCACCGCGATGCCGCACGGGTTGGCGTGCTTGATGATCGCGACGGCGGGCGCCTCGTGGTCGTACGCGGCACGGAGGGCGGCGTCCGTGTCCGTGTAGTTGTTGTACGACATCTCCTTGCCGTGCAACTGCTCCGCCTCGGCGAGACCGCCCGTGCCGGAGACGTACAGGGCGGCGGGCTGGTGCGGGTTCTCGCCGTAGCGGAGGGTGTTCTTGCGTTCCCAGGTGGCGCCGAGGAAGTCGGGGAACCGCGTGTCGTCCACGGGGGCGTACTCGGAGGCGAACCAGGAGGCGACCGCCACGTCGTAGGCGGCCGTGTGCTGGAAGGCCTCCGCGGCGAGCCGCTTGCGGGCGGCGAGGTCGAAGCCGCCGTCCTCGACCGCGGTGAGGACGTCCGCGTACCGCGCCGGGCTGGTGACGACGGCGACCGACGGGTGGTTCTTGGCGGCGGCGCGCACCATGGACGGGCCGCCGATGTCGATCTGCTCCACGCACTCGTCGGGCGTCGCGCCGGAGGCGACGGTCTCCCGGAACGGGTAGAGGTTGACGACGACGAGGTCGAACGGCTCCACGCCCAGCTCGGTGAGCTGGTTGCGGTGGTCCTCCAGGCGCAGGTCGGCGAGGATGCCGGCGTGGACCTTCGGGTGCAGGGTCTTGACGCGGCCGTCCAGGCACTCGGGGAAGCCGGTGAGCTCCTCGACCTTGGTGACGGGGACGCCCGCGGCGGCGATCCTCCCGGCGGTGGACCCGGTGGAGACGAGCTCCACGCCGGCCTCGTGCAGCCCGCGCGCGAGGTCCTCGAGGCCGGTCTTGTCGTAGACGGAGACGAGCGCCCGTCGGATGGCCCGCTTGTTGCTCTCGGCGGTCACTGGATAACTACCTTTCGTCCCTCAATGCGATAGCCGTTGCGGGCGAGGAGCCCCACGACCTCGACGAGCAGCCTTCGCTCGACTTCCTTGATGCGCTCGTGCAGAGCGCTCTCGTCGTCCTCGTCCCGGACCTCCACCACGCCCTGCGCGATGATCGGCCCGGTGTCGACGCCGTCGTCGACGAAGTGGACGGTGCAGCCGGTGACCTTGGCGCCGTACGCGAGCGCGTCCCGTACGCCGTGGGCCCCGGGGAAACTGGGCAGCAGGGCGGGGTGGGTGTTGACGAACCGCCCGCCGAAGCGCGCGAGGAACTCCTTCCCCACGATCTTCATGAACCCGGCGGACACCACCAGGTCGGGCTCGTGGGCGGCGACGGCCTCGGCGAGCGCCGCGTCCCACTCCTCGCGGGTGGCGTGGTCCTTGACCTTGCAGACGAAGGTCGGCAGCCCGGCGCGCTCGGCGCGGGCCAGTCCCTCGATGCCCTCGCGGTCGGCGCCGACGGCCACGATCTCGGCCCCGTACGCCTCGGCGCCGACGGCGGCGATCTCGTCGAGGAGCGCCTGGAGGTTGGTGCCGGATCCGGAGACCAGCACGACGAGACGCCTGGCGCGCTCGGCCACGGGCTTGGCGGCCACGGTGGGGCCCTTTCTCGGGGAGCGTCCGTGCGGTCGGCGGCACAGCGCTTTGTGTATTCGTACGAATGCTTCGGGTCCCCGGATACGGGGAAGCCTACGAAGCGGCCGACCGTCAGCAACGATACCGGCACACCGGGCGGCCCCCACGGGACGGGGGCGTGGCCGGAAGGTAGCGTCTGGGAAGAGCCGGTCCTGGAACGCCGGGGCGCGTGGGAACGCGAACCGTGCACCGGGCGTTCACAGGATGACGGACCCGGGCCGCGGAGAGCCGACGGGAACGCACCGGTTCACCAGCCCAGTCGTAGTCAATACGTCGTGCGAGGCGGTCGCGCCGGACCACGCCGTGCTTCATTAAGGGGAAGACGCTCACTTGATGCCGGACCGCAGCCTGCGACTTCTCACGTTCCCCCAGCAGTCCGCCCGGGGAGGGGAGCGGGGCGCCGTGCTGCTGCGGGAGCGCCCCGCCTCGCCGCCCGACGCCCCCCAGGGCGACGACGGACGCCGTGGGGCCCAGGGCTCCCAGGAGTCACAGGACGACAACCCGTTCGCGCCGCCGCCGGAAGGGGCTCCCGACCGGCCCTGGCAGCCGAGGCACCCGTCCGGCGAGGAGGGCGACGGCCGCTCCTCCTGGGGCCGGAACTGGAGCGACCGGCAGCCCGGCCGCTCCCCCGGCGGTTTCGGCGAGCGTCCGCGCGGCCCCGAGGGGCAGGGCGGCGGCGGCTCTCAAGGGCCCGGTATGCGCTGGGACCCCACGGACCCGGCCCAGCGCCGGGCGCGGTACGCCCTGCTGTCCGGTATGTGGGCCTTCTTCTTCGGCCTCTTCAGCTGGCCGTACGTCGCACTGCTGCTGGGCGCGCTCGCCCTGTACTGGGGCATCAGCGCCCTGCGCGCCAAGCCCCGTGCGCAGGACCCGGACGCCCCGGCGCCCGAGCCGAAGGGCCGCCCGCAGACCACGGCCGCGGTGAGCGGAGTGGTCACGGGGTCGCTGGCGCTCGCCCTGGTCGCCGCGTCCTTCACGGCCCAGCTGGTCTACAGCGACTACTACACCTGCACCAACGACGCCCTCACCCAGGAGGCCCGCCAGTCCTGCGGCGACCTCCTCCCGGAGCAGCTGCGCGACCTCCTGGGCACGACCGACTGACCTCCGTGCTCACTCCCGGGGGCCAGACGGGGGGTCCTCCTCTCCGGGCGCGGTGACCGCGTCCCGCACGCCGAACGGCATGTCCCAGTCCCACAGGCCGGACACGGAGTCCCGGGTGCGGTGGGACGGGTACGGCTCGTCGGGGTCGTCGCGCGGGGGTGGCGGGGCCGGCCGGCGGCGTACGGGCGGCGCCGGCCTCGCCTCCTTCGGAGCACGGCGGTTCCGTGGTGCCCCGGGCCCCGGGAGCCGGTTCCCGGGGTCGCCTCCGGGCGGGCGGCGGCGCCAGGCGCGTACCGCCAGTGACGCGGGGACCGCCACCAGCGCGAGCCATGCCAGTGCCGCGGCTCCCACCTGCCATCCCACCGGGCCGAACCGGGCGAGCGCGGCCGCCCCCAGCGGCCCGCCCGCGAGCGCGGCGAGCACGGACAGCAGGGCCGCGCACAGCACGGCCGCCAGTCCCGCCGCCCCGACGGTCCGGCCGCGGGTCCAGGCCGGGGCCGGCGCCGGTCCACTCCTCGCGGCGCCCCGTCCCACGAACCACCCCACCACCAGTCCGGCCGTCACCGGCAGCGCCGCCGCCGCCCAGTTCGGCGCGGTCCCCGCTCCCACGTCCGGCACCGCCGCGAGCAGCGGGAACGGCGGCAACGGCGGGGCGGGCGGGGAGGACAGCGGAGTCACCTGGGTGCCGGTGCCGAGGAGGAAGCCGGGGCCGAGGGCGTACGCCGCCGCCCACACCGCGGCGTTCGGCGCCAGCGTGACGCAGAGCAGCAGCACCGCCAGCCATCCCGACCAGCCCTCCGTCAGCCGCAGGAACCCCTGCCCGGTCTCCCCGGCGTGCCATCCCAGCGACACCGCGAACAGCAGCGCCCCGCCGCCGGCCAGCACCGTCACCCCGGCCACCGCCGCCCGCACCGCGACCCCGGGACGACCGTCCGGTCCGAGGACCAGATGGCGTGCGCCCCTGGGCAGCACCGCGCCCAGCACCCGCTCCAGCGGTCCGCTCGGACGGCCGTACGCCGTCCACACCCCCGCCCCCGCGGCCAGTCCGGCGACCAGCGGCACGCACACCGCGGTCCCCCACGCCGGCCGCAGCCCACCGCCCGCGCAGGAGAGCGCGGCGGGCACGCCGACGGCGAGGTAGCCGAGGAGGACGCCCGCCCACGCCGTACGGCCGGGGACGAGCGGGGCCTTGCCTCCCGCGCCGCCCTCCGCCACGTCACGGGCCGCCCGGTGCAGCAGCCACACCGGCAGCGCGAGCAGCAGCAGGGGCGGGACGCCCACGGGCGCGGGGACACCGGACAGCGTGTCCATGCGGACCAGTTCGGTGCCGTGCGCCAGCAGCCACAGCGCCGCCGCGACGCGCAGGGCGCCGCCGGGCCCGCTGTCGGGGTAGGGCGAGCTGACCCACAGCAGGATCACGAGCACGGCGAACACCCCGAGCCCCAGTCCGGCCGCGAGGGCGCCGCCGAGGAGGCCGGGGGCGAGCCCTGGCGAGCGGTCGCGCACGCGGGTGAGCAGGGTGGCCGGCGTCGTACGGCGAGCGGTCATCTGGATCACGTCCGCCATGCTCCCAACGACACGCGCTTTCCCGTTGTAACGGGCAAAAAACGGCTGTGTCGCTCAATATACGTTTATGTACTTTTCTGGACGGAGGGGCTCCCCGTGACACGGAGCCCCACCACCCCGCTCCCCCCACCCGGTGAACGCCGGCGCCTGCGTGAGACGGCCTCGCTGACGCGTCCTCAGCTCGCGAAACGCGTGGGCGTCCGGCCCGGGACGGTACGTGCGTGGGAGTCCGGCCGCAGCACACCCCACGGCCGGAACCGGGAGGCGTACGCGAAGCTGCTGGCCGACCTGGCGGAAGGGACCGCCGACGCGGGGACGCCGGAGTCCGTGCCCGTCCGTCGGGAGAAGGAGGTCACAGCGGTGGTGACGGTGTGTCTGGACAAGCCGGGCGGCGACGGCCGTCCCGAAGCGTTCGCGCAGGCACCCTCGCCGGCCTCCGCCTCCTTCCCGGACCTCACGCCCGCTCAGGCCTTCGACGCCCTGTACTCCTTCTGCGCCCCCGCCCTCGTCCGGCAGGCCTACCTGCTCACCGGCCGCCGCACGCTCGCCCGCGAGTCCGTGGAGCGGGCCTTCCAGCTGGCCTGGGACCGCTGGCCCGAGGTGGCCCGGGACCCGGACCCGGCCGGCTGGGTGCGCGCGGCGGCGTACGAGTGGGCGCTCTCCCCGTGGCACCGGTTCCGCCGCCGCCACCGGCAGCCCGAACCGCCGCCCCCGGAGGAGGACGACCGGGCGCTCCTGGAGGTGCTGCTGCGCCTCCCGCCGCCGTACCGCCGCACGCTCCTGCTGTACGACGGGCTCGGCCTCGGTCTGCCCGAGACGGCGGCGGAGACGGAGGCCAGCACCCGGGCGACGGCCGGCCGGCTGACGTACGCGCGCGAGACCGTCGCCGCCCGGCTCCCGGACCTGTCGGACCCGCGGGAGCTGCACCGGCGGCTGGCCGAGCTGGCCTCCGCCGGGCGGCTGCGGGCGGCCGAGCCGCCGGTGGTGCGCGGCGGCAGCGAGCGCCGGGCCCGGTTCTGGACCCGGGCCGCCGTCGCGTTCACGGTCGCGCTGATCGGCACCACGGCACTCACCCTGCGCACGGCCCCGACCCGCTACGAGCCACCCGTGCCACCGGGCGAGACGGTGCGGGGCGTTCCGCCGCGGGTGGCGCCCGGTCCCTTGTCGGAGGAGGAGCGGGAGCTGCGCACCCGGCTGCGGAAGGAGCTGCCGCGAGGGCCGGAGCGGCTGGCGCCGCAGGCGCGGTAGCCGGGGCGCGACAGCCTAGGCGTGACAGCCGGGGTGCGGCAGCCAAGGACAGAAACGACGGTGGGCCCGTCCCCCACTGCGGGGAACGGGCCCACCCGTACGGTGTCGCTCGGTGTCGCTCGGTGTCGCTCGGTGCCGCTCTGCGCCGCCGGCTCAGCCGGCGAGGATGGCGCGCGCCAGCTTCGCCGTCTCGGTCGGGGTCTTGCCGACCTTGACGCCGGCGGCCTCGAGGGCCTCCTTCTTCGCGGCGGCCGTGCCGGAGGAACCGGAGACGATGGCGCCGGCGTGGCCCATGGTCTTGCCCTCGGGCGCGGTGAAGCCCGCGACGTAGCCGACGACCGGCTTCTTCACGTTCTCCTTGATGAACGCCGCGGCCCGCTCCTCGGCGTCGCCGCCGATCTCACCGATCATCACGATCAGGTCGGTGTCGGGGTCGGCCTCGAACGCGGCGAGCGCGTCGATGTGCGTGGTGCCGATGACCGGGTCGCCGCCGATGCCCACGGCCGAGGAGAAGCCGATGTCACGCAGCTCGTACATCATCTGGTACGTCAGCGTGCCGGACTTCGAGACCAGGCCGATGCGGCCCGGCTTGGTGATGTCGCCCGGGATGATGCCGGCGTTCGACTGACCGGGGGTGATCAGACCCGGGCAGTTCGGGCCGATGATCCGGGTCTTGTCGCCCTTCTCCACGGCGTACGCGTAGAACGCGGCGGAGTCGTGCACCGCGATGCCCTCGGTGATGACGACCGCGAGCGGGATCTCGGCGTCGATGGCCTCGACCACGGCGGCCTTGGCGAAGGCCGGCGGGACGAAGAGCACGGACACGTTCGCGCCCGTCTTCTCCATCGCCTCGGCGACCGTGCCGAAGACCGGGATCTCGTTGCCGTCGATGTCGACGGACGTGCCGGCCTTGCGCGGGTTCACGCCACCGACGATGTTCGTGCCGTCGGCCAGCATGAGCTTGGTGTGCTTCATGCCCGTGGCACCGGTCATGCCCTGGACGATGACCTTGCTGTCCTTGTTGAGGAAGATAGCCATGGCTGTGTAGTCCCTCGTCCCTTACTTCGCAGCAGCCGCGAGCTCGGCGGCCTTGTCGGCCGCGCCGTCCATGGTGTCCACGCGCTGCACCAGCGGGTGGTTGGCGTCGGAGAGGATCTTGCGACCCAGCTCGGCGTTGTTGCCGTCCAGGCGGACGACCAGCGGCTTGGTGACTTCCTCACCGCGGTCCGCGAGCAGCTGCAGCGCCTGCACGATGCCGTTGGCGACCTCGTCGCAGGCGGTGATGCCGCCGAAGACGTTGACGAAGACGGACTTGACGTCCGGGTCGCCGAGGATGATCTCCAGGCCGTTCGCCATGACGGCGGCGGAGGCGCCACCACCGATGTCGAGGAAGTTGGCGGGCTTGACGCCGCCGTGCGCCTCACCGGCGTAGGCGACGACGTCCAGGGTGCTCATGACGAGACCCGCGCCGTTGCCGATGATGCCGACCTCGCCGTCGAGCTTGACGTAGTTGAGGTTCTTCTCCTTGGCGGCCGCCTCGAGCGGGTTGGCCGAGGCCTTGTCCTGGAGGGCCTCGTGCTCCGGCTGACGGAACTCGGCGTTCTCGTCCAGGGAGACCTTGCCGTCCAGGGCGATGACGTCACCGGAGGCGACCTTGGCCAGCGGGTTGACCTCGACGAGGAGCGCGTCCTCGGCGACGAAGGTCTTCCACAGGGTGACCAGGATGTCGGCGACCTTGTCGGCGACCTCGGCCGGGAAGTTCGCGGCCTCGACGATCTCGCGGGCCTTGGCGGGGGTCACACCCTCGTTGGCGTCGATCGGGGTCTTGGCGACGGCCTCGGGGCGGGTGGCCGCCACCTCCTCGATCTCCATGCCGCCCTCGACGGAGGCGATGGAGAGGAAGGTGCGGTTGGCACGGTCGAGGAGGAAGGAGACGTAGTACTCCTCCAGGATCTCCGGGGCCGTCTCGGCGATCATCACCTTGTGGACCGTGTGGCCCTTGATGTCCATGCCGAGGATGTCCGTCGCGCGGGCGACGGCCTCGTCCGGGGTCGCGGCGAGCTTGACGCCACCGGCCTTGCCGCGGCCGCCGACCTTCACCTGGGCCTTGACGACGGACTTGCCACCGAGCCGCTCGGTGGCTGCGCGGGCCGCCTCAGGCGTGTCGATGACTTCACCGGCCAGCACCGGTACATCGTGCTTGGCGAAGAGGTCCCTCGCCTGGTACTCGAACAGGTCCACGCGCTTCCGTCCCTATCAGTGATCTCGCGGTTCGTTGGATGCGTGGGCGTGCCGCGAAGGGCAACGTGACGTCCGCTGTGTCACAAGGGAGGCGCACACGGTGTCCGAGCGCGCGGCATGTCCGTCTCGCAGGTTATCGCCGCTGGGGGGACCTCTCTAAATCGCGGGTCACACGTGAGCGGTGATACCTGTCACATGATGCCTCCATCTCTGGCACGGCGTGCCGTACGTGAGGGGCCTCACCGGGCTGGGGTTGGCCCGGTGAGGCCCTGTCGAACAGCCCGGAGGGGCGGTGAACACCCTGTTCTCCGGGATGCGGGGTGACCGGGTCCCCACCCCAATGGGGGCCGGTCGCCCCTCCACGAGGTTCCGGACGGACGGACCGACGGCTTTCGGCTGTCCGGGTCCTGATGCCCCGCGGAGTCCTTTGCCACCTGTGAGTCAGGTACGGGTGGGGGCGCGGGCGCGTGCGGCCGGACCGGTGTGTGGGGTCCGCGGCTGTGAGGGGTCCGCGGCGGCTTCGCTTCCGCCGGGACACGAAGGTGCCCGGACGGGCAGGCCGCCGCGCCGCCCTCGCGCGCACGTGTCCGCGGCGAGGGGGGGGTGCCCCTAAGCGGGCGAGACCGGGACGTCCCGGTACGGGTCCCGCGTACCGGCCGCCTCGGCGCGCACGGTGTCGCCGGGTACGAGCCGGAGCGGCGGCCGGTGATGCGCGGTGACGGCGCACGCGTCACCGTGCCGCGGCGCGCCGTGGTCCGCGGCCGGGCGGTTGCCCGTCGTGCCGTCCGACTGACCGGCGGGACCGCCGGGAGTGCCGGGAGTGCCGGGAGCGTGCGGTGCGGGGGCCGAGCCGGCGTCCACGACGTGTACGGCGTCCTGCGCGGGCCGGTGTCCCCGGTCCGCGTGGGGCGCGCGGTCGGCACGGATGAGCTCCGGGCCGTGGGCTCCGGGGCCCGTGGTCCGCTCCGGGGTCCCGGACGGTCTGTCCGGCCCCTTCGGCTCGTCCGGGGTGTCCTGCCCGGGCGTGCCGGACGACGGTGTCGAGGTGCCCGGCTGCGGGGCGGGCGCGCTCGGCTCGGGGAGCGTCTGCTCCGGCGCGTCGGGCAGGTGCGGGAGCCCCGGCAGCGGCGCGGGCCGCTCCGGGCCGGGGAGGGCGGGCAGGGCGGGCAGGCCGGGGAGCGCGGGCAGGGCGGGCAGCGTGGGCAGGGCCGGGAGTTGTCCCGGCGTCGCCTCGTCCAGCCGGCCGGTCACCGTGCCGACCAGGTCCCCGACCGGCCGTACGATCCGCTCGTCCACGGACCGGACCACCGTCTCGGTCAGCGGGCGGATCGGATCGGCCACGTCCGGGCGCGGCACGGTGAGGGTCTCGACGACCGGCGCGGGGCCGTTCGGGTCGGGCGCGGTGCCCGAGCCGGTCGACACCGAGGACCTGATGGTGGAGGGGGTCCGCTCGACCGGCCCGCCGTCCGCCGCCCGCGCCCGCTCCCCGCACAGCACGCCGAGCACGAACACCGCGCCCACCAGCAGCGCCAACAGGACCGCACGCCGCCCCGCCACCGTGCGCATCGCGCGCAGAGCGGCACCGGGCAAGGCTGCTGACCGGATCAAGAGGGGCTGATCCTCCCGGACGACGGTACGGCTGGACGGCTGGACGGCTGGAGACGCTTCACGGGTCCTTCATCGAACGGCGCCGATCCTTGCACGCGACTCCCGAGGTCGCGCAAGCCCTCCGTTACCGATGGGTACTCATGTCCGTTTTCACCGGCCCGAGTCCGCTCCTCATGCCGTGTCCGGTATCGGCAACGGCCGCTTCTCGATCGCCGCCGCCATCACCTCCGGGAACAGATCGGGTGTGCAGGCGAACGCCGGTGCGCCCAGCGCGGCGAGCGCCGCCGCGTGCTCCCTGTCGTACGCGGGCGCCCCCTCGTCGGACAGCGCGAGCAGCGTCACGAACTGCACGCCCGACGCCTTCATCGCCGCCACCCGCTTGAGCATCTCGTCGCGTATCCCCCCTTCGTAGAGGTCGCTGATCAGCACGACCACCGTCTCCGCCGGCCGGGTGATCCGCGCCTGGCAGTACGCCAGCGCCCGGTTGATGTCCGTACCGCCGCCGAGTCGGGTGCCGAAGAGGACGTCGACGGGGTCGTCGAGCTGGTCGGTGAGGTCGACGACCGCCGTGTCGAAGACGACAAGCCGGGTGTCGACCGACCGCATGGAGGCGAGCACCGCCCCGAACACCGACGCGTACACGACGGACGCCGCCATCGATCCGGACTGGTCGACGCAGAGGACGACCTCCTTCTTCACCGACCGCGAGGCACGCCCGTGGCCGATGAGCCGCTCGGGCACGACCGTCCGGTGCTCCGGGAGGTAGTGCTTGAGGTTGGCCGCGATCGTGCGGTTCCAGTCGATGTCGTGGTGGCGTGGCCGGCTGACGCGGGCGCTGCGGTCGAGGGCGCCGGTGAGGGTGGCCCGGGTGCGGGTGGCGAGCCTCTTCTCCAGGTCCTCGACGACCTTGCGCACGACCGCCCGTGCCGTCTCCTTCGTCGTCTCCGGCATCGCCTTGTCGAGCGACAGCAGCGTGCCGACGAGGTGGACGTCGGCCTCGACGGCCTCCAGCATCTCCGGTTCCAGCAGGAGCGTGGCGAGGCCCAGCCGGTCGATGGCGTCGCGCTGCATGACCTGGACGACGGAGGAGGGGAAATAGGTCCGGATGTCCCCGAGCCAGCGGGCCACCGACGGTGCCGACGCACCGAGCCCCGCCGAACGGTCCCGGCCCGCCTGCGGTGTGTCCCCCTTGCCGTAGAGCGCGGCGAGCGCCCCGTCCATCGCGGCGTCCTGCCCGGACAGCGCGCGTCCGGTCCCGTCGGCCGTGTCACCGCCGAGCACGAGCCGCCAGCGCCGCAGCCGCTCCTGCGCCGGGTCCGTCGTCGTGGCCGCCTCGCTCTGTGTGTCCCTCATCCCGTCACCCCCGCCAGTCCGTCGCGCGCTTCCTCGTCCTCCCCGTCCTCCCCGTCCAGCCCGAGCAGCAGCCGCAGGACCGGCAGCACGGCGTCCGCGCGGGCGGTGTCGGGGTCGGGGGCGAAGCCGGGGACGCCGGACACCGCGGCCGCCGTGCCGCCGCGTGCCCCCGGTCCGCGCCGGACCAGTTCACCGAGGGTGCGCCGCACCCCCGGCTCGTACGCCGAGAACGTCCGCCGCAGCAGCGGCAGTACGTCCGTGAACGCCTCCGCCGGTACGCCCGTCAGCCACGCGTCGACCAGCCCGAGCAGCCGCTCGTCGTGGACCAGGAGCAGTCCGCCGCCCGAGCCGCCGACGAAGCCCTCGATCCACGCGGCCGCGTCCGCCGGCGGCGTGCCCGGTGACAGCACGAGCCCCATGAGCCGTGCCGCCTCGTCCTGCGGCAGCTCCCCGTCGTCCAGCAGCAGCCGCACGGACCGCCCCCGTATGACGCCGGGCACGGTGTCCCGTGCGGACAGGGTCCGCAGCACCGACTGCCAGCGGGCGCGCAGCTTCCCGTGGCCCGGCGCGGGGGCGTCGCCGAGGAGGCCCACCGCGCCGTGCACCGCGTCGACGTGGCGCCGCATCTCGTCGGCGGCGTCCGCGTCCAGGGCGGCGCAGGCCGGGGGCAGTCCGACGAAGACCCGCTCGGCGAGCCCGGCGGCGACCTCGGCCAGCGCCGCGGTGTCGGTGCCGCGCACGTCGCCGTAGCGCAGTGAGCGGACCAGGGCGGGCAGCGCCTGGGCGAGGTGGCCGACGTCGGTGTCGAGGGCCGCGCGGTCGGTGAGGACCCGCATCACCGTGGGCAGCGCCTCGGGCAGGGAGGCGAGCAGGCAGCGCTCGGCGAGCCCGGTGACCTCGGCGAGCCCCCGCGCGCCGACGGCGTCCGCCTCCGCCCTGGCGGTCGCGGCGGCGAGTACGGTCGTCCCCCAGACCCCGGCCTCGGCGACCCGCACGGACAGCTCGGGCTCCCAGCGCAGCCGCCAGGTCTCCCGGAAGGTCCCCGTGCCGCCGCGTGCGGCGGCCGGCTCTCCCCAGCCGATGCCGAGCAGCCGCAGCCGGTGCAGCAGTCTGCCGCGCTCCGCGTCGGTCTCCTTGCGCAGGTCGAGCTCCAGCTCCCGCTCCCCGGCCTCGGGTTTCAGCCGCAGCCGGCGCTGGATCCGCGCGAGGTCCCGCTGCAGCGGGACGGCGGGTGCCGTCGCCGGCACCTCCCCGAGCACGTCGCCGACGACCAGCCGGTCGTGCACCAGTGCCAGCGGCACGTCGGAGCCCTCGCACATCACCGCCCGTACGGCGTCGGTCGTCTCGCTCAGGCCGGGCAGCGGGCGTCCGCGGAGCGCCGCGAGGGTCTCCGCCAGCCGTACGGCCTCGATGACGTGCGCGGAGGAGACGGTCCGGTCCTCGGCCCGCAGCAGCCCGGCCACCTTGGTCAGCCACCGCTCGACCGGCCGGTCCGGGGCGCCGAACAGATGCCCGTACCAGCCCGGGGAGTCGATGCCCGCGCCGTAGCCGCTCGTCCGGGAGAGCCTGCGGTGGGTCCAGGGCACCCAGGTCATGTCCGTCTTCACCTTGGGCAGCCCCTTCAGCAGGGCACGGTCGGCGGCGACGGTGGCCTTGTGCCGCAGCGCCGGCACGTGCCAGGCCCCGCAGACCACGGCCACGCCGTCCTCGAACTCCCGCCGCGCCGTCCGGACCTGCAGCCGCATGTGCGCCTCGCGCACGAGGTCCCGCCGGTGCCCCCCGCTTCCGTACTCCTCCCGCAGCGCGGTCATGGCCTCCTCGAGCGCGGTGAACGGCGCGACCGCGTCCCCCTCGCCCACGCCCCGGTGCTCGACGACGTCCTCCCACCACCGCTCCGCGTCGTCGTACCCGGCGGCTTCGGCGAGCATCCCCAGGGGGTCGACCCGCACGTCGTCGCCCGCGCCGGGCCCGGGGTCCTCGTCGTCCTCCCAGGCCAGGGTGTGCGCGGCCGGCAGGTCGATGAAACGGGCCGGGACCTCGTGCTCCAGCGCCCAGCGGAGCGCTACCCACTCCGGGGAGAACTCGGCCAGCGGCCAGAAGGCCGAGCGGCCGGGCTCGTCCACCGCGTGGGCGAGCAGCGCGACGGGCGGCCGCATGTCCTTCTCGGCGGCGAGCGGGACCAGCGCGTCCGCCTCCGGCGGGCCCTCGATCAGCACGGCAGCCGGCCGGGCCTCCTCCAGTACCGCCCGCACCGCCCGCGCGGACCCCGGCCCGTGATGCCGCACGCCGAGCAGCAGCGGCCCCGCGGTGTCCGCCTTCCTGCCGTTCATCTGAGTCCTTTCGTGGGTGCCCCGCCTTCGGACGGGGGAGGAAATCAACCGCTGACCTCCCGGCAGGCCCGGTAGAAGTCCTTCCAGCCGTCGCGCTCGCGGACCACGGTCTCCAGGTACTCCCGCCAGACGACACGGTCCGCCGCCGGGTCGCGGACGACCGCGCCGAGGATGCCCGCGGCGACGTCCCCGGCCCGCAGCACGCCGTCGCCGAAGTGGGCGGCCAGCGCCAGCCCGCCCGTGACGACGGAGATCGCCTCGGCCGTCGACAGCGTGCCGCTGGGCGACTTGAGCTTCGTCCTGCCGTCGGTGGTGACCCCGTCGCGCAGCTCGCGGAAGACGGTGACGACCCGGCGGATCTCGTCGATGCCGTCGGGCACGGCCGGCAGGTCGAGGGAGCGGCCGATCTGGTCGACCCGGCGCGAGACGATGTCGACCTCCGCCTCCGGGGTCTCCGGCAGCGGCAGCACCACGGTGTTGAAGCGGCGGCGCAGGGCGCTGGACAGGTCGTTGATCCCCCGGTCGCGGTCGTTGGCCGTGGCGATCAGGTTGAAGCCGCGGACCGCCTGCACCTCCTGGCCCAGCTCCGGTATCGGCAGCGTCTTCTCCGACAGGATGGTGATCAGCGTGTCCTGGACGTCGGCCGGGATGCGGGTCAGCTCCTCGACGCGGGCCGTCATGCCCTCCGCCATGGCCCGCATCACCGGGCTGGGCACGAGGGCGTCGCGGCTGGGGCCGTGGGCGAGCAGCCGGGCGTAGTTCCAGCCGTAGCGGATGGCCTCCTCCGGGGTGCCGGCCGTGCCCTGCACGAGCAGGGTGGAGTCGCCGCTGACCGCGGCGGCCAGGTGCTCGGAGACCCAGGTCTTCGCGGTGCCGGGCACGCCGAGCAGGAGCAGGGCGCGGTCGGTGGCGAGGGTGGTCACCGCGACCTCGACGATGCGGCGCGGGCCGATGTACTTCGGCGTGACGACCGTGCCGTCCGGCAGCGTGCCGCCGAGCAGGTAGGTGGCGACGGCCCACGGCGACAGCCGCCAGCGGGCGGGTCGGGGACGGTCGTCCTGCGCCGCCAGCGCGGCGAGTTCGGCGGCGAAGGCGTCCTCGGCGTGCGGTCGCAGCGCCCGCGTCTCCGCCGTCGTCGTGTCCGCGGGCGCGGAGCCGTCCCGGCTCGGGTCGACGGACGTCGGTTCAACAGAGACAGGCATGGTTGAGTCCTCCTCCAGCTCGGCCGGTTCGGATCTGTCACCAACCGTGCACCACACCACTGACAATCGCTCTGACCTGCACGAACGCCTTCGCCAGGGCGATTGTCAGTGCCGGGATCTAGTTTCGGTGGCATGACTGAGCAGGGGGTGCGCTGGACCGCGGACCAGGTGCTGGCACTGGCGCCTGACGCCGCGTCACGCACGGCGGGAAGCAAACTCGGCGCGGCCGGTCCGTGGTCCGGGGCCGGCAGTTCGGGCGAGGGGACGGTGTGGGGTCTGTGCGAGGGCAGTGGGAGCACTCCGTACCGGACGGTCGTCGACGTCGCGGACGTCTCCGGGCCCGCGTACCACTGCAGCTGCCCGAGCCGTAAGTTCCCGTGCAAGCACGCGCTCGGCCTGCTGCTGCTCTGGTCGGGCGGGGACGGGGCGGTGCCGCGGGGGGAGGCGCCCGAGTGGGCCGAGCAGTGGATCGCGGGCCGGCGCGGGCGCGCGGGACAGGAGCGGGCCGAGGGCCCCTCGAGCTCCTCGGGTTCCGCCGGCCCGGAGGCGGCGCGGCGCAGGGCGGAGCGCCGGGCCGAGCGGGTGACGGCGGGCGCGGTGGAGCTGGAGCAGCGCCTGGCGGATCTGCTCCGCGGCGGCCTGGCGGCGGCCGAGCAGTCGGGGTACGGGCTGTGGGAGGAGACGGCGGCCCGCATGGTCGACGCCCAGGCGCCGGGGCTGGCCGCCCGGGTGCGGGAGCTGGGGGCGCTCGCGGGCACCGGGCCGGGCGGGCCGGTGCGGCTGCTGGAGGAGTGCGCGCTGCTCCACCTCCTCGGCCGGGGCTGGCTGCGCCGGGAGCGGCTGCCGGAGGGCCTGGCCGCGACGGTCCGTTCCCGCATCGGCCTGCCCGCGTCGGCGGACGGCCCGGCGATACGGGACCGCTGGCTGGTCCTCGCCCAGTACGACACGGCGGACAGCCGTCTGACGACCCGCCGCGTCTGGCTGTACGGCACGGACTCGGGGCGCACGGCGCTGCTCCTCTCCTACGGGGCGGCGGGCCGCGCCCCGGAGCTGGCGCTGCCGGTCGGGCTGGCCCTCGACGCGGAGCTGTCCGCGTACCCGGGCGCGGGGCAGCCGCGGATGGCCCTGGGTGAGCGGTTCGCGCCGCCCGCCCCGACGGACGTACGGCCGCCGGGGACGACGACGACCCGGGCGGCCGCCGGCTACGGCGAGGCGCTGCGCGACGACCCCTGGCTGGACTCGGTCCCGGTGACGCTGGACCGGGTGGTACCGGCTCCGGACGGTGACGGCTGGCAGCTGGCCGACGCCGACGAGGACGCGGCCCTGCCGCTCACGCCGGCCGCGCGGTCCCGCCCCGGTCTGTGGCGTCTGGTCGCCCTGTCGGGCGGCGCCCCGGTCAGGGTCTTCGGCGAGTGCGGCCACCAGGGATTCACTCCATTGGCGGCATGGCCGGAGGGGCCCGGTGAGGCGGTGCCGCTGTGCTGAGCGGTGCACTCGTCCCCGTTCCCGTCCACCCCAGGAATCTTTCGGACATCACTGGACACTCGGTGCGCATGAGTCTTCGACCGTGCCGGGACGCCCGTCGGAAAGGAAGCTCATGAGCAGGACGACCACCACCGTGGGCGCCTCCCTCCCGGACTCCTGGGAGGAGCTGGTGACCGCGGCCCTGCTGGGCACGGACCGGCGCACCCCGGCGGGCTCCGCGCCCGGGCCGGGCGCGCCGTCGGCCCTGCTGGACGCGGCGGCCGTGGCGACCGTACGGCGACGCGCCGGGCTGCGGCCGGCACGGGCCGCGGAGCGTCCGCGGCCGGCCCCCGCGGACCCGCGTCCTCCGCTCCCGTCCGCCGCCGCGCGCCGGCTCACGATGCTGCTCGCCGACCGTCCCGGCGCCTTCGGCGGTGGCCGCCGGGGCACGGCTCCGGACCTCATGGAGCTGCTGCCCCAGTGGCTGGCGGCGGCGAACGCCCGCGGTTTCGCGGCACCCCCGGCCGCGCTGCCCGCCCTGCTCGACGCCGCGCGGGGACGGACCGACCTGCGTCCGGCGGCACTGCGGTTCGCGGGGCCGCGCGCCCTGTGGCTGGCCCGGTTCAACCCGGACTGGCGGTTCGCCCTGCGTTCCACACCGGGCGGGGGCACGTCCGTGCCCCGCCTCCACGACACGGAGGGCATACGGCGGCTCTGGCAGGAGGGCCTCTTCGCCGAACGGGTCGCCCTCCTCACCGCCCTGCGCTCCCGCAGGCCGGCCACCGCGAGGGAACTCCTCTCGGCGAGCTGGGCGACGGAGCGGGCGGAGGACCGCCTGATGTTCCTGGACTCGCTGCGCACCGGACTCGGCCCGGACGACGAGCCGTTCCTCGAGCAGGCCCTGGCCGACCGCAGCCGCAACGTACGGGCGACGGCGGCGGAGCTGCTGTCGGCACTGCCCGGCTCGGCGCTGGCGGAACGCATGGCGGTCCGGGCCGGGGCGTGTGTGGCCGTCGACCGTACGCGGGACACACCGACGATCGTCGTCGAGGCGCCGCACGAATGCGACGCGGCCATGGAACGTGACGGCGTGGTGGCCAGGGCTCCGGCTGGCCGGGGCGAACGGTCCTGGTGGCTCGGCCAGTTGGTGGAGGCGGCACCCCTGGGCAGCTGGTCGCGGCGGCTCGGCGGGCGCACGCCGCGGGAGATAGTGGCGCTGCCGGTGGCGGACGACTGGCAGGGCGAACTGCACGCGGCCTGGTGCCGGGCGGCGGTACGACAGCGCGACGCGGCGTGGTCCCGGGCGCTGCTCGGAGAGCCCTCCGCGCCGGAGGCGGGCGGCCCGGGGGCGGTGTCCCTGGCCGAACGCGCCAAGCTGCTCGGCACGCTGGACGCCGCCGAACGGGCCGAGTGGGTGGCCGGGTTCATCGAGACGCACGGCCTGTCCGAGGCGTTCCAGCTGCTCGGGGTGTGTGCCGTGCCCTGGGCCGCGCCGGTCGGGCGGGCGGTGGTCGACGCGCTCAACATCGCGCGTGACGCAGGGAGTTATCCATGGAGTTTCAGCGGAGTCATGGGCCTGGCCGAACGCTGCCTCGACCCGTCCGAGGCCGGCCGCCTCGACGCGCTCCTGGCGGTACCGGACGAGCCGGAGAACGCGTCGCCCGGAGCCGGCGGCTACTGGTCGGAGGCCTTCCAGCGCCTGGTCACCACCCTGCGCCTGCGCGCGGCCATGCTGACCGAACTGACGCCGGCCGCCCCCTGACCGTCCGGGACGGCCACGAGACCGTCCCCGCTCGCGTCTCCGCGGGCAGCCGCACCACGTCGACTGCGGGCAGTCGTGCCGCTGGGGCGGTGGGGGTCCCCCCGCTCGAGCGGAGCCGAGAGTGGGGGAAGGTGGGCGATGGGGGTCCTCCCGCTCGAGCGGAGCCGGGAGTGGGGGAGGCGCCCCGCAAACGCCGGGCGGCGTGCCCCACCCCCGCCCCGCACCGATTCCGGGGCGCCGGGGCCGGGGCCCCGGCCCAGCCGCGACACGCGAGGCGCCACAAAGCCGCCCTACGCCTCCGCAGGCTGCCGCACGTTCGCCCGCACCCAGTCCACGATGGACGCCGTGGTCGCGCCCGGGGTGAAGATCTCCGCGACGCCCTTCTCCTTCAGCGGAGCGATGTCCGCCTCGGGGATGATCCCGCCGCCGAAGACCAGGATGTCCGCCGCGTCCCGCTGCTGGAGCAGTTCGATGACGGCCGCGAAGAGCGTGTTGTGCGCCCCGGAGAGGATGGACAGACCGATCGCGTCGGCGTCCTCCTGGATCGCGGTGTCGACGATCTGCTCGGGGGTCTGGTGAAGCCCGGTGTAGATCACCTCCATACCGGCGTCGCGCAGCGCCCGCGCGATCACCTTGGCCCCGCGATCGTGGCCGTCGAGCCCCGGCTTGGCCACCACCACGCGGATCGGACCGGCTGCCACACCCATCACTGCCTCCATGAAGCGACTACATCCATCCGTACCGACAAGTACCGCACACATCCGTCGTGCCGTACACATCGCTCGGGCACCCCGGCCCGAACCGGCCGGAGAAGTGAACGAACGTTATCTCCAGCATCCCGCAACCGGCAGTTTCACGGTGCACAGCGAGGGGCAAATCACACGGAGGGACACGTTCACCGCGCAGCGTTCCCGGGCTCCGGGCCCCGCACACCGCGTGCCCGTGCACCACTCGGGCAACGGTGGGAACATGCGCACAAGGGATCCGCACCGAGGCCGCCGCACCGCCGCGCCCCCTCCACGCATCGCACGCGCGCACCGTCGACCGCTCTCGTAGCGATTTCCCATGAGGGCACACGGAGGACAGGGCTGTCCTTCCGCGTGCCGACAGGAGGTCGGCCATGAAGGTCACCGAGGCAGCTCTTCCCTTCCTGCCGCTCTGTCGGCGTCTTCTGCCGACCCGATTGGCGGATCTCTCCCTGGCCCTGCTGAAGGCGACCGCCCTGGAGCTGGCGATCCTGGCGGGCCACCTCCTGCTCTATCCCGCCGGCATCGTCCAGGAGCGCCGGGGTGCGAGCCCCGCGCTGCCCACCCCGGGCGGCGCCGCGCAGCTGCCGGCGGAGGCCAAGCCCCCGGTGGTGCTGCTGCACGGCTTCATCGACAACCGGTCGGTCTTCGTCCTGCTGCGCCGCAGCCTCGCCCAGCACGGCAGGCAGCAGATCGAGTCGCTCAACTACTCGCCGCTGACCTGCGACATCCGCATCGCGGCCGAACTGCTCGGCCGACACATAGAGCAGGTGTGCGAACGCACGGGCAGCCGGCGGGTCGACGTGGTCGGGCACAGCCTCGGCGGGCTCATCGCGCGGTACTACGTGCAGCGCCTGGGCGGTGACGCCCGCGTGCGGACGCTCGTCACGCTCGGCACCCCGCACTCCGGCACCCGCGTCGCGCCGCTGGCCAACGCGCACCCCATCGTGCGCCAGATGCGCCCCGGCTCGCCGGTGCTCGAGGAGCTCACTCAGCCCGCACCGGGCTGTCGTACGCACTTCGTCGCCTTCTGGAGCGACCTCGACCACATCATGGACCCGCTGGAGTCGGCGTGCATCGAGCACCCCGACCTGACGACGATGAACGTACGGGTGAGCGGCGTGGGCCATCTCGCCCTGCCCGTGCACCCCGCCGTGGCGACCCGCATACGGCAGGCCCTGGACACGGCGCTTCCCGGGGAGCCGTCCACCGGCCGCCCGGAAGGCCTGACCGTGGCCTGACAGCCGGCCGGGCCCGGCCACCCCGCCGCGCGGAGGTGACGCGCGGCAGTGACGCGACACGCCCGGCACCGGCGCCGCGAGACAGCCGGGACCGCGCGCCCCTCGCCCACAATCCGAACAACGACGGTCCGGAACGGCCCACTTACCGCCGCCGACCCCTCCACCACTTCGAACAAACCTCGAACAAAAAGCCAAGACCGCGCCCGTCGTCCGCCAAAAGACGACCGATTGCCCGTTTCCTGCGCGCGCGAAACCTGCGGAAGATTGTCGTGCCCGCGTACCGCCGGGTACAGTCGCCGCACTGCTCTGGCAGCCCCTGTTGTCGAGGCGAAAGAGAAGTTGGTGAACGACCGTCACCCGTCGGGGACCATGGACCCGACTCCGGCTTCCGATGCCGCCTCGGCGCCCTACGCGTCGTACGGCACCCAGGAGGCCCAGTACGGCGACCTCACCACGTACGGCGAGTACGACGCCACCGGTTTTGCCGCCACCCACTTCGGGACCGGCGGCCACACCACCGGAACCTTCGCCGCCGACCCCCTCTTCGGCGACCTCCCCGGCGGCGGCCACGACACGGGCGCGTACGAGACCGGGCACTGGCCCGCGGGCGGTCACGACACCGGGCAGTACGACACGTACGCGGCCCCGTACCCGTCCGCGTACGACACCGGCGGCTACGACGCGACCGCCTGGGGCACCGGCCATCACCCGATGACGGTGATCCCGCCGCAGGCCACCCCGCTGGAGACCAGCGGGCAGTGGGACGCCGGTGAGTGGCTCCAGCCCGATCAGGCCGGGAACCCCGCCGACCGGACCCAGCAGTGGGACTGGGGCACGCAGACCTTCGACAGCGGTGTCCACGACGCCACCCAGTGGAACTCCGACGGCGGCGACACCACCGCCCCGGAGTCCGCGTCCGATTCCCCTGAACCGCAGGCCGAGTCCTACGAGCACCAGGCCGAGCCCTACGAGCCGCAGGCCGAGTCGTTCGGCCAGGAGCCCTACGAGGCTCCCGCCGCCGACGAGCCGGCCGACACCGGTGAACTGCCCGCGGTGCACCTGCTCGAGGAGCAGGAGGAGACCGTTCCCGCCCCGGCGCCGCGCGCGGCCTCGCGCTCCGGGTCCCGTTCCCGCCGCCGTACGCCCGCCAAGCGCTCCGCGCTGCTGACGGTGGCCGTGCCCTCGGCGTGCGTGATGGGCGTCGCCGGCATCGCCGCGGCCTCGGTCGGCGATCTGACCGACGACGGCGGCCAGGAGACGGCCACGACCGCGGCGGACGTCCAGCCGGTGAAACCGTCCGCCGCCAACATCAAGCTGGACACCCAGCTGGAGAGCCTCGCCGCCGGCGCCGACGACTTCGCCGACCGGGCCAGCCGCACCCAGGAGCGCATCGACCTCAAGGCGCAGCAGGCGGCCGAGCGCAGGGCGGCCGCGGAAGAGGCGGCCCGCAAGGAACGGCTGCGCCCGAAGTTCGCGCTCCCTGTCGTGCAGCACGGACTCAGCGCCTACTACGGCCAGTCCGGCATCAACTGGATGTCCGTCCACTCCGGCATCGACTTCCCCGTCTCGTACGGCGCGAAGGTCATGGCCGCGACCGACGGCACGGTGCGCACGCAGTACAACTCCGCCTACGGCAACATGATGATCGTGACCGCGATGGACGGCACGGAGACGTGGTACTGCCACCTCTCCAGCTACCAGGTCGCCTCCGGTACGACCGTGAAGGCCGGCGACACGATCGCGTTCTCCGGGAACTCCGGCAACTCGACCGGCCCGCATCTGCACTTCGAGGTGCGCCCCGGCGGCGGCTCGGCGATCGACCCGCTCGCCTGGTTCCGCAGCCACGGCCTCGACCCGTCGTAAGGGCCGTCCCCCCGACGGGTCGCGGCCCGCGCCGCTACAGCTTCTCCACCGGCGCGTACCGCAGCAGCAGCCGCTTGGGCTTGGTGTCCCCGAAGTCGATCGTCGCCTCCGTGTTCGCGCCCGTGCCCTTCACCGCGACCACGGTGCCGAGGCCGAACTGGTCGTGCGTGACCCGGTCCCCGACCGCCAGTGACACCACGGACTTCTCCTCCGTCCGCCGGGTGGCGAAACCGGAGGCGCCCGACGCCGACGAGCGGGAACGGGACGACGACAGCGAGGCCGCCACTCCCGACGCCGGACCGGACGACACGGGCGAACTCGCCCCCGTCCGCTTCCACTCCAGGTGGGCGGCCGGGATCTCCTCCAGGAAGCGCGAGGGCGGGTTGTACGACGGCTGGCCCCACGCGCTGCGCAGCGTCGACCGGGTCAGGTACAACCGCTCCCGCGCGCGCGTGATGCCGACGTACGCCAGCCGCCGCTCCTCCTCCAGCTCCTTGGTCTGGCCCAGGGCGCGCATGTGCGGGAAGACGCCGTCCTCCATGCCGGTGAGGAAGACGACCGGGAACTCCAGGCCCTTGGCGGTGTGCAGGGTCATCAGGGTGATGACGCCGGAGCCGTCCTCGTCCTCGTCGGGGATCTGGTCGGAGTCGGCGACCAGGGCGACCTGTTCCAGGAAGTCGGACAGCGCGACCGACTCGCCCTCGCCGCGCTCCTGCTCGAACTCCAGGGCGACGGCCGCGAGTTCCTGGAGGTTCTCGATCCGGGTCTCGTCCTGCGGGTCGGTGGACGCCTGCAACTCGGCGAGGTAGCCGGTGCGTTCCAGGATCGCCTCCAGGACCGTCGCCGGGCCCGCCCCGGACTCGACGACCGTACGGAGGTCCTCCATCAGCGTGTTGAACCGCTTCACCGCGTTCGACGACCGCGCGGCCATGCCGTACGCCTCGTCGACGCGCTTCAGCGCCTGCGGGAAGCTGATCCTCTCGCGCTGGGCGAGGGCGTCGATCATGGCCTCCGCGCGGTCGCCGATGCCCCGCTTGGGCACGTTGAGGATGCGGCGCAGCGGCACCGAGTCCTCGGGGTTGGCGAGCACCCGCAGATAGGCCAGGACGTCCCGGACCTCCTTGCGCTCGTAGAAGCGGACGCCGCCGACGACCTTGTAGGGCAGGCCGACGCGGATGAAGATCTCCTCGAAGACGCGGGACTGGGCGTTGGTCCGGTAGAAGACGGCGACGTCGCCCGCCTTCGCCTCGCCCGCGTCGGTGAGGCGGTCTATCTCGTCGGCGACGAACTGGGCCTCGTCGTGCTCGGTGTCCGCGACGTACCCGGTGATCCGCGCGCCCGCGCCGGCGTTGGTCCACAGGTTCTTGGGACGGCGGGACTCGTTGCGCTCGATGACGGCGTTGGCCGCGCTCAGGATGGTCTGCGTGGAGCGGTAGTTCTGCTCCAGCAGGATCGTCGTCGCGTCCGGGTAGTCCTCCTCGAACTGGAGGATGTTGCGGATCGTCGCGCCGCGGAAGGCGTAGATCGACTGGTCGGCGTCACCCACCACGCACAGCTCGGCGGGCGGGACCTCGGCCCCGGCCGGGGCGTCGGCGGGGTGCTCGGAGGTGCCGACGAGCTCACGCACCAGGGCGTACTGGGCGTGGTTGGTGTCCTGGTACTCGTCGACCATGACGTGCCGGAAGCGGCGGCGGTAGTGCTCGGCGACGTCCGGGAAGGCGCGGAGCAGATTGACCGTCGTCATGATCAGGTCGTCGAAGTCAAGGGCGTTGGCTTCCCGCAGCCGCGACTGGTAGAGGGCATACGCCTGCGCGAGGGTCTTCTCGAAACCGTCGGCGGCCCGGGCGGCGAAGTCCTCCTCGTCGATCAGCTCGTTCTTCAGGTTGCTGATCTTGGCGCTGAAGGACTTCGGCGGGAAGCGCTTGGGGTCGAGGTCCAGGTCGCGGCAGACCAGGGCCATCAGACGCTTGGAGTCGGCGGCGTCGTAGATCGAGAACGACGAGGTGAAGCCGAGCCTCTTGCTCTCGCGGCGCAGGATGCGCACGCACGCGCTGTGGAACGTCATGACCCACATGGCGCCCGCGCGCGGGCCGACGAGCTGCTCGACGCGCTCCTTCATCTCGCCCGCGGCCTTGTTGGTGAAGGTGATCGCGAGGATCTGGCCCGGGTGGACGTGCCGCTCGGCCAGCAGGTGGGCGATGCGGTGGGTGAGCACGCGGGTCTTGCCGGAGCCGGCACCGGCCACGATGAGCAGCGGGGAGCCGGAGTGCACGACGGCGGCGCGCTGGTTGTCGTTCAGCCCTTCGAGGAGCGCGGCGGCGTCGATCACCGGGCGCGGGGCGCCGTCGCGGTAGTACCCTCCCCCACTCTCGGCTTCGCTCGAGCGGGGGGACCCCCATCGGTCCGGCGGCACGTCGAACTTCCCGCCGAACAGGTCGTCCGGGATCTGCTCCGGTACGTGCTCGTCCTCGGGCGGCGGCGGGGGCTCGTCCGCGGGGCCCTGCTGGGCCTGGAGGTCCGCCAGGAAGCTGTCGTCAAAGAGGCTGCTCATCGCTCTCCGAGTCTAGGGCGCTCCACCGACAACCCGGGGCCACCCCGGGAACATCCCCGGATTCCGGCGGCCGGCACAGGGCACGCACCCTCCAGAACCATCACCTCACCCTGCGTGACCCCGCGCGTAAGGTCACGAAAATGTATCGGTCATATCGCCCATCAACCTTCACAGGGGCCACACCAGTTGGCTACGGTGCGGGCGGGCCGTACGACCCCCACCGGCGAACCTCGCCGGGCCGCGCGGCCTCCGCCGAGTCCGTCCCTGCCGATCGCGGCAGCCGGAGCCGGGGACCCACCGAGACCTTGGGGTGAATCGGCCCACTCCCTCGCGGAGCGGCCGTAGGGCAACCCTTCCGAAACACCCGCCCGAACCCGACAGCTAACCCGGTAGGCGGAGCACTGGAAGGAGTCGCCTCCCTTGGCGTCGCACCGCAAGTCGCGCATCCCCGGCACCCGCGTGGCGGGCATACGGACCCCGGCCCTCGCCACGGCCGCCCTGACCTCCGTGGCCCTGCTGTCCCAGACGGCGGGCGCCGCCCCCTCAGACGACGGCAGGCCGAGCCTGGAGGAGGTCGAGAAGAAGGTCGACGACCTCTACCGCCAGGCGGAGTCGGCGACCGAGAAGTACAACGCGGCCAAGGAGAAGACCGCCAAGCAGCGCAAGCAGGTCGACACCCTCCTCGACGACGTGGCCGAGCGCACCCAGAAGCTCAACGAGGCGCGGGAGGAACTGGGCTCCTTCGCCGCCGCCCAGTACCGGACCGGCGCCGGTGTCCCCGACACCGCGACCTTCCTGCTCGCGGACACTCCGCAGGACTTCTTCGACCGGTCCCAGCTGATGGACCGGATGACCGGCCGCCAGAAGGAAGCGGTCGACGACTACGTCACCCAGCAGTCCGAGACGATGAAGAAGCGCCAGGAGGCCACCGAGAGCCTCGAGACGCTCACCGAGTCCCAGGGCGACCTGAAGACGGCCAAGGCCACCGTCCAGAAGAAGCTCACCGACGCGCGCGAGCTGATGTCGAAGCTGACCGCCGAGGAGAAGGCGCGGCTCGCGGCGATCGAGAAGAAGAAGCAGGATGAGGCCGCCCGCAAGGCCGCCGAGCTCGCCCGGCAGCAGGCGGAGCGGCAGAAGGCCCAGGAGGAGGCCGCCGCCCAGCAGGACGGCGGTACCTCGGGCAGCACCTCCGGATCCTCCGGCTCGACCACCTCACCGTCGACGGACTCCTCGTACGCCACCAAGGCCGAGAAGGCCCTCGCCTTCGCCCGCGCGCAGATCGGCAAGCCGTACGTCTGGGGCGCCACCGGCCCCGGCTCCTACGACTGCTCCGGCCTCACCCAGGCCGCCTGGAAGGCCGCCGGCGTCACCCTCCCGCGCACCACCTACGACCAGGTCGACGCGGGCACGACGGTCCCCGTCTCCCAGGCCCAGCCGGGTGACCTGGTCTTCTTCTACGACGACGTCACCCACGTGGGCATCTACATCGGCAACGGGATGATGATCCACGCGCCGAAGCCCGGCACGTACGTCCGCGAGGAGTCGATCTACTACGACGGCGAGTCCTCGATCCACAGCGTGGTGCGCCCGGCCTGACCTGACCGAGGGCTGTGCCCGGCCTGACCTGCCCGGGGGCACGGAGCCCGGCGCTACGACACGCGGCGCCGGGCGAAGGCCGTCAGGTCCACAGCACCGCGATGAAGACGTTCGTCACGGTCAGCAGGCCGACCAGGCCGAACAGGCCCTTGTCCACCTTCTCCTCGTCCCGCTTCACATAGACCAGGCCGAGGATCACGATCAGCAGGGCCAGCTTCACGCCGATCTTGATGTTGTCGACGGAGTAGTCCTGGGCCTGGTTGAGGCCGACCAGGACCACCCCGGTGACCAGCATCGTCAGCGCGCCGTGCAGCATCGCCGGGCTGAACCGGGCGGTGCCCGCGCCCATCGCCTTCATCTGGGTGAGGAAACCACCGAGGAGCGACGCGATGCCGATGATGTGCAGACCGACGAAGAGGTGGATGAGTACGTCCATGAGGCCGGAGCCTAGCCATAGCCGCCTCGTAGCACTCCGGCGCCCTCATCCGCCCCTCCTCCGGCACATCGGTCATCACCCCAAGTGAAGACGGCCAAACCGGAACGGGATCACGGCCACTCCCGGTCACGGGCAGTCCGCTCACGCCACTTCCGCACAACCCGTCGCCGGGGCCGCGCGGCCGGGCCTAGCGTCCTCCCCAGGTGACCGGATCTCCACCGCCGCCCGGTCCAGGGGCGGCAGCCGGACACCACCGCCGAGTAGGTCCGGCGGCGGACGCTCCCCCGTGCACCCGCCGCCGGACCGCCGGACGGCGGTCCGCTCCGCGCGGTCGTGGCCAAGGACGGGAGTCCAGGTGGCAGCGCACCGCGGGACCCGACAGCGCACGGCGGGCGGCCCCCGGGAAGGACCGGCTCACCTCCGCACGGGACGCCCTGGGCGCGGCGGCGGCGCAGTACCGCGGCGGCGGCCCCGGTCCGCGTGGCCCCCTCCTCGACGAGATGCCCTTCGCGGGCGCCACGCGCGTGGTCTGAACGACCCCTCAGACCAGTCGCCGTGCCGTCGCCCAGCGGGTCAGTTCGTGGCGGTTGGACAGCTGGAGCTTGCGCAGGACCGCCGAGACATGGGACTCGACCGTCTTCACCGAGATGAACAGCTGCTTGGCGATCTCCTTGTAGGCGTAACCGCGGGCGATCAGCCGCAGCACCTCCCGCTCGCGCTGGGTGAGACGGTCCATGTCCTCGTCGACCGGCGGGGCGTCGGTCGAGGCGAAGGCGTCCAAGACGAAGCCGGCCAGGCGGGGGGAGAAGACGGCGTCCCCCTCCTGGACCCGGAAGATCGAGTCGACCAGGTCGGTTCCGGTGATCGTCTTGGTGACGTAGCCGCGGGCACCGCCCCGGATCACCCCGATCACGTCCTCCGCCGCGTCCGACACGGACAGGGCGAGGAAACGGACCGGCTGCTCGGCGTCGCCCATCAACGGGGCGCAGCGGCGCAGCACTTCGACGCCGCCGCCCCCGGGCAGGTGCACGTCGAGCAGCACCACCTCGGGCCGGGTCGCGGTGATGACCGTGACCGCCTGGTCGACGTCGGCGGCCTCGCCGACCACCTCGACACCGGTCTGCGCGGTCTGCCCGATCTCCGCCTGGACGCCCGTGCGGAACATGCGGTGGTCGTCGACGAGGACGACGCGCACATGACGCCCGGCACCCTCCGCCGGTCCCGTCGTTCCGTTCGCCTCGGTCGGCTCGCTCATGACGTCCTCTCCGCCCTCTCCATCTCCAGCTCGACCTCCGTGCCGCCGTCCGGCACCGCGCGCAGCCGCGCCGTGCCGCCGTTGCGCTCCATGCGGCCGATGATCGATTCTCTGACGCCCATGCGGTCGGCGGGTATCGAGTCCAGGTCGAAGCCGGGGCCGCGGTCCCGGACGGACACGAAGACCGTCCTTCCCTCGACTTCGGCGTAGACCTGCACCGCACCTCCCTCGCCACCGTACTTGGCGGCATTGACCATCGCTTCGCGCGCGGCCTGCATCTGTGCGCTGATTCTCTCGTCGAGCGGGCAGTCGCCGACGACCACGACCTCGAGGGGGACGCCGTGCTTGTCCTCCACCTCGGCGGCGTTGCGCTTCACCGCCTCGGCGAGCGTGGTGGGTTCCTCGTCCTCGTCCTTGCCGTTGCCCTCCGGCTTGTAGAGCCAGGCGCGCAGGTCGCGCTCCTGGGCCCGGGCCAGGCGGCGCACCTCGCCCGCGTTGTCCGCGTTGCGCTGGATCAGGGTGAGGGTGTGCAGCACCGAGTCGTGGACATGGGCGGCGACCTCCGCGCGTTCCTGGGCCCGGATGCGCATCAGGCGCTCCTCGGAGAGGTCCTGTGTCATGCGCACGAGGTAGGGGCCGGCGAGGAGGGTTATGCCGACGAGGACCGCGAGGGCCGCCTGGAGCACCGAGCCGAGGTGGCTGCCGGAGCCCCGCAGGACGAAGATGCCCGAGGCGCCCGCCGTCACCAGCAGGACGCCGGCCACCGCACGCAGCAGCGTGACCGTGCGCCGGCGGCGGCCGACCTCCATCCAGCGGGCCCGGCGGGCGTTGTCCGCCTGCCGCCAGACCAGGGCGACGCCCGCGCCGACCAGCACGGTCGGCCAGAGGTAGGCCTTGGCGCCGTTGCTCAGATTCACGTTGCCCACGAAGATCATGGCCACCACGACCATGAGGAGCAGGGCGACGATCTGGCCCTTGTCCGGTTTCCGGGTGACGAGCCTGCGCCGGCCGTCCGGCGAGGTCTCCGTCGTCACCAGGGAGGGCGGCTTCTGCGCGTCCACACCGCCGACGCCCAGCGGTACGAAGAACCAGAACGCGGCGTACAGCAGCGCGCCGAGGCCGTCGGCCATGAACAGACCGACGAAGACGAGACGTACCCAGATCACGGGCAGCCCGAGGTGTCCCGCGAGCCCCCGCGCCACACCACCGAGCCAGCGTCCGTCACTGCTGCGGTAGAGCTTGCGCGGCGGCCGCGGCTCGGCTACGGGCGCTGCTGCGGCTTCCGACATGCCAATGATGGTCACACGCCCGAAGTACCGGAGCATCAGGGTCGGCCCCGGAGACTCCCCTGATCTCCACGGGCCGGGACCGTCGAACGCTCCCCCGGCCCCGCTCGGGGACCGATATCAGGGTCCGGCCAGGGTCGTACCGACTGCCGCCGCGGCGGCTCGCCCGTCACCATGGACCCATGACCGATCACCAGCACGCCGCGACGGATCCGGGACCCGTCTCCGCCCCGGAGGGAGCGACCGCCCCGCCACCGGAGCCGGCCGACGAGAGCGGACGCTTCCGGCGCGACCGCCGGCACCAGATGCTCGGCGGGGTGTGCGCGGGGCTCGGCCGGCAGTGCGACATGGACCCGGTGATCTTCCGGATCACGCTCGCGGTCCTGTCCGCCACCGGCGGCATCGGCCTCATCTTCTACGGCTTCGCCTGGCTCTTCGTCCCGTACGAGGACGAGGACGAGAACGAGATCCGCCGGCTGCTGACCGGCCGGGTCGACGGCCACACCCTGACGGCCGTGCTGTTCGCGCTGGTCGGCTGCGGCGTCTTCCTCACCATGCTGAGCAACGACGGGGTGCTGAGCTTCGCCGTCATACTGTCCCTGCTGCTCGCCGGCGCCGGGTACTGGTCACGGCGGCGCGGTGCGCCTAGCGCCGACCACATCGCCGCCCAGGCCGTGGCCGACGCCCCGCCGGAGCCCCAGGCACCGCCGGCCCCCTCCGCCTTCCCGTCGTGGTGGCGTGACCCCATCGTCAAGGACGGCACGCACGTCGGGGGCACGGGCTATCTGTGGGGCCCCCGGGACTCCCGCGACATGGACATCGCCGCCGCCGTCGACATCGGCCTCGACCCCCGCACCCGTACCCGTACCCGCGACACCGCGTACGCACCGCTCCGCCGGCCGCCGGAGCCGCGCGGCCCCCGCGGGACCGGCGGCTGGATCTTCCTGCTCGCCCTGCTCGCCGGCGGCCTCGGCACCGGGCTGACGTGGGAGGAACACCCCCTCGGCACCAGCCTGCAGACCGGTCTCGCCTGCGCGCTCGCCGTCTTCGGCATCGGTGTGGCCGTCAGCGCCTTCCTCGGCCGCACGGGGGCCGGATCGATCATCCTGGCGATCATCACGGCGGGCCTGCTCGCCGGATCGGCCGCCGTGCCCAAGGACATCGGCACCGACTGGATGCGCACGACCTGGGAGCCCACCTCGGTCGCACAGATACGCCCGACCTACGAACTGGGCACCGGCGAAGGCGTCCTGGACCTGTCGGCGATACGCGTCCCCGCGGACGGAACCGTCTCGACACGGGCCGATGTCGGCCTGGGCCGGATCCACGTGATCGTGCCCAGGGACGTGACCGTGAGGCTGAGCATCGATGTGGGAATGGGCGACATCCAGTTGCCGGGCGACAGACAGAAGGACGTGGACGTGGCACCGGGCAAGCACAAGGAGGTGACCCTGGAGCCGCCGGCCGGCGTCGAGGAGGCGGGCACGCTCGACCTCGATCTCCAGGTCGGCGCGGGACAGGCGGAGGTGAGCCGTGCTACGTCATGAGTTCCAGCCCGGCAGGCTGGTCGCCGGCGCCTTCCTCACCCTCGCCGCGGTGATCTACGCCGGCGACGCGGGCGGCATCTGGGAGACCCCGTGGTTCGTGGTGATCCCCGTGGTCACCGGCGGGCTCTGCCTGGCCGGCGCGGTGGGTTCCCTGACCGGCCTCATGCGCCGCCGCCGAGGCAGGTCGGTCCCCCGGGGAACCGACACGGAGACGACACCCTGAGCGGGAGCTACCGGTCTGAGCGGGAGCTACCGGTACTCCCCCGTCCGTGGCCGCCCCGCCCGCAGAGCGGTGTCCACGGACAGCAACGGAGCGCCCGCCCTATCAAGCTGAACGACTGCCCTTCGCGCCAGCGCCTCCAGATCTCATCCTGTTGAGCTGGCGAAAACCCGTAGTCACGCACCTGTGCCTCCACGCTCACATGATCATCCGTGGGTGGTGCGTTGATCACTTGAGGGTGCCAAGGTTTACGAGACAGGGTGGAACAGGGACTCCAGTGGCCCTCCCCTGCCAGCCGCTCAGTCGAGTGGGGCAGCTGGGTCGATGATCCGGTACCCCACGCCGGGTGTGGTGGCGATGACCGGGGGGTCGCCAAGTTTGCGGCGCAGGCGGCTGATGGTCACCGTGACAGTGTTGGTGAACGGGTCGGCGTGCTCGTCCCAGACCTGTTCGAGGAGGTCCTCCGTGCCGAGGAAGGCGGGGCTCGCGTTCAAGAGGGCTTCGAGTACCGCGAATTCCTTGACGGAGAGGTCGAGTTGGCGGCCGTCGCGGCTGACGGTGCGGCGCATCGGGTCGAGCTCGATGCCGGCCGTGCGCAGGGTGCGGGACCGGGCGGCGGGGCGGCGGCGGGCCAGGGCGCGGACGCGCAGGACGAGTTCGGGGAAGTGGAAGGGCTTGGCGAGGTAGTCGTCGGCGCCCAGGGTCAGGCCGCTGACGCGGTCGCCGGGTGAGTCGGCGGCGGTCAGCATCAGGACCATCGCGCGGCTGTCCCGCTCGGTGATCATCTGGCAGAGGGTGTCGCCGTGGATGCCTGGCAGGTCGCGGTCGAGCACGACGACGTCGTACGCGTTGACGTCCAGCTTGGCTGCGGCGTCGAGCCCGTCGTGGGTCACGTCCACGGCCATGCCCTGGTCACGCAGTCCCTCGGCTATGACCTCGGCGAGAGGGCGGGCGTCCTCGACCACCAGGACTCTCAACGCGCCACGCCCGTCTCTGCGCTGGGGCCTTTTGCCGCCCTGTCGCCTGGGTGGGGGAGGGCGATGGTGACGCGCAGGCCACCGTCGGGGCGGGCACGCAGGTCCAGGGTGCCGTGGTGGGCCTCGATGATGGCCGCGACGATGGAGAGGCCGAGGCCACTGCCCCGGCCGGTGCCGGTCCGGTCGGCGCCGAGGCGGCGGAAGGGCTGTGCGAGGTCCGCCACCCGCTGCTGGTCGAGGACCGGTCCACTGGACTCGACGACAAGGGACACGGCGCCGCCGTCGCCCCTTTCGCCTCCTCCGGCCAGTACCGTGACGCCGATCCAGCCCCCGGAGTCGTTGTGCGTGATCGCGTTGTCGATCACGTTGTCGGCCACGCGGCGCAGCAGCGTCTGGCTGCCCCACACCCACGCGGAGTCGTCGATCGGGTTCTCACACACCGTCAGCCCCTTGGCCGCGATGTCCTCGGCCCGTCCGGCCAGGGCAGTCAGTGCGAGCCGGTCGAGGGCGAGCAGTCCCGAGTCGGTGAACTCGCCGTGCTGGGTGCGTGCCAGGACGAGGAAGCTCTCCAACAATCGGTCCACCTGGTCGAGTTCGACGCGTATGCGGGCCGCCAGGGTGGCCGTGGTCTCGGATACCGGGCCCGGTTTGGCGAGGGCCACGTCCAGGGAGGCCCGCATCGTGGTGAGCGGGGTACGCAGTTCGTGGGAGGCGTTGGCAACGAAGAGGCGCTGGGCGTCGAAGGAGCCTTCCAGGCGGCCGAGGAGGTCGTCGATGGTGTCGGCGAGGTCCTTCACCTCGTCGCCGGGCCCGCCGATCGCCAGGCGTTCGTGCAGGCTGTCGGCGGTGATCCGGCGGGTGGCCGCCGTCATCACGCGCAGCGGGCGCAGTACCCGGCCGGCGACGAACCAGCCGAGGCCGACCGAGATCACCGCCATGACGCCGAGCGCGATGGCGGACCCGATCAAGATCTGCTGGGACTGGGTGTCGTGCGCCTGGGCCAGCTGCTGTTCCAGCTCGTCGATGCGGCCCTGGGCCTGTGCCGCCGTGGCGGGCTGACCGATGCCGTTGCCGGGCGCGGCCTGGCTGTCGCTCGATCCGCCGGATGCCACCACGGCGGTGATGGCGAGCAGTGTCGTTCCGGACAGCAGGAAGAGAGTGACGTACAAGGCGGTGAAGCGGGCGCGGGCGG
Organism: Streptomyces sp. AC558_RSS880; assembly: GCF_019049255.1. Lineage (GTDB taxonomy): Bacteria > Actinomycetota > Actinomycetes > Streptomycetales > Streptomycetaceae > Streptomyces. The sequence goes on from NZ_JAGMUJ010000013.1 coordinate 115,397, forward strand.
TGCCTCGGCGCAGTCCGCGCCGGGCGGTCAGGCCTGTGAGCCGTCGGTGCGGACCCCACTTCATCCGCCTGCTCCCTTCTCGCGACCTGAACCAGGGACCTCCCGGCCAAGGTCCCGTGACCAGGCTAAGCGGCGGCGCCTAACAGTGAGATGACAGCGTCCGTTCGGCCCCTGTAACCCATGCCGTCACAGGGTTGGGGCCCATGAGTGAGGAGAGCGCTGTCGACGGCGGCAGCTACGACAGCTACGCCGCGAAGGCGACGATCGAGGTCATCGGTCTACGCAAACGCTTCGGGCCGCAGCTGGCCTTGGACGGGATGACGTTCAGCGTGCGCCCGGGACGGGTGACCGCCTTCGTGGGCCCGAACGGCGCGGGAAAGTCCACCACCATGCGCGTGATCCTGGGCCTGGACGCGGCCGAGGAAGGGAAGGCGCTGGTCGGCGGGGTGCCGTATCGGAGCCTGCGTCGCCCGCTGCGGCACTTGGGGGCACTGCTCGACGCCTCCGCACTGCAGCCCAGCCGCACCGCCCGCAACCACCTTCTGTGGCTGGCCCATTCGCAAGGGCTGCCCGCCGGGCGGGTGGACGAGGTCATCGAGCAGGCGGGTCTGGGCTCGGTGGCCCGGCGCAAGGCGGGCGGCTTCTCCCTGGGCATGCGCCAGCGCCTGGGGATCGCGGCGGCGCTGCTCGGGGATCCGCCGGTGGTCATGCTGGACGAGCCGTTCAACGGCCTGGACCCCGACGGCATCGTGTGGATGCGCGGCTTCCTGGCGACGCTTGCCCGGCAGGGTCGCGCCGTCCTGGTCTCCAGTCATCTGATGAGCGAACTCGAAGACACCGCGGACCATCTCGTGGTGATCGGACGCGGCCGGGTCGTCGCGGACACCAGCGTGTCCGAGCTGCTCGCCGAGACGTCCGGCGGCCGGGTCGTCCTGCGTACCTCCGCGCCCCCGCACGCCGCCCAGGTGCTGCACAGCGCGGGCGCCACAGTGGTCACCACCGGCCCTGACACCCTCGGCGTCACGGGTCTGCCCGACGAGGAGATCGTGGCCCTGCTCGCCCGGAACGGGGTGCCGTTCTCGCAGGTGTCCGCACACCGGGCGACGCTCGAAGAGGCGTATATGGAGCTCACCCGGGACGCGGTGGAATACCGGGGCGTCCCGACGGGGGAGGCCACGCGATGACCACCACCCTCACCCCACGTCCCCCGACCACGCGACGCGCTGAACGAGGTGGATTCCTCGCGACGCTGCATGCCGAGTGGACGAAGTTCCGTACGGTACGGGGCTGGGTACTCGCCATGGCGGCGGCGCTCCTGGCGACGATCGTCGTCGGCCTGCTCGGTACGGCCGCGCCGGGCTCCACCGGCCCCGGCACCGGCTCCGCCTCCTATCCGAAGGGCCCCGGCGGCGAGGCCGTCAACGACAACTTCTACCTCGTCCACAAGAAGCTGACCGGCGACGGCAGCATCACCGTCGAACTGCGATCCCTGACCGGAGTGGCCGACACCGGGATCGGCGACAAGCCGGCCAAGGGCGCCCAGCCCTGGGCAAAGGCCGGGATCATCATGAAGGAGAGCCTCACCCCGGGATCCTCGTATGCGGCGGTCATGGCGACCGGCGGCCACGGCGTGCGCATGCAGTACGACTACACCCACGACACGGCGGGCCCTTCCGGCAAGCTCTCCATGGACTCCTCACTCCGGCTGCGCCTGGTCCGCTCCGGCGACAGTCTCACCGGTTACGCCTCCACCGACGGCTCCCGTTGGACGGAAGTCGACAGCGTGAAGCTGCCCGGCCTGACGCACACCGTGCAGGCCGGGTTCTTCGCGGCGTCACCGGAGGCGAAGCAGGACACCGCGGCGGGCACGGGCTTCAGCCCCGCCGTGGCCACTGGCACCTTCGGTGCCCCGGAACTCAAGGGCAGCTGGTCCCGGGGCGCGTGGAGCGGCACACAGGTGGGCGGCGACGCGGGCACATCCGGCAGCTACACGACCACCACCAGGGGCGGTTTCACCCAGACCGTCGGCGGGTTCACCGTGACCGGGGCCGGTGACATCGCGCCGGTCGTCGGCGGGCCCGTCATGGGCGTCGGCTTCTCCGTCGAGAACTTCCTTGTCGGTACGTTCGCCGGGCTCATCGTGGTGATCGCTGTGGGCACGGTGTTCATCACCGGCGAGTACCGGCGCGGTCTGCTGCGTACGACCGTGACGGCAATCCCACTGCGAGGCCGGGTACTTGGCGCCAAGGCGCTGGTGGCCGGGGGCGTCGCGTTCACCGTCGGTCTGGTCGCCGCCGCGATCACCATCCCCATCGGGGAACGCGGCGCGCTCGGCCGGGGCTTCCATGTCTTTCCCGTCACGGTGGCGACCGAACTGCGCGTCGTGGCCGGCACCGGACTGCTCTGCGCGGCCGCCGCCGTGCTCGCCCTCGGCGTCGGTACCCTGCTGCGGCGCAGCGCCACGGCGGCTGCCCTGGTCATCGCGTCGATCGTGCTGCCCTTCCTGCTTGCCACCTCCGGCGTGTTGCCCCCGGGCGTTTCGGAGTGGCTGCTGCGGGTGACTCCGGCGGCGGGCTTCGCCGTCCAGCAGACCCTGCCTTACTACGCGCAGGTGCTCAGCGTGTACGAGCCGTCGACCGGGTACTACCCGCTGGCTCCGTGGGCCGGTTCTGCCGTGCTGTGCGGTTACGCCGTGATCGCCTTCGGCCTGGCCGTGGTGCGGTTGCGCAGGAGGGACGTATGAGTCTCCTGCGCGACCCACGACCCATGAGCAAGGCGGACGGCACAGGGCTCGAGGGCTTCGGCCTCGCCCTGCGCGCGGAGTGGACGAAGCTGCGCACCGCAGAGGGAACGGGCTGGCTGCTCCTGCTCGCCGTCACTCTGACCGTGGCCGTCGGCTGCGGCACCGCCAAGGCCGTGAAGTGCCCCGACACGAGGTGCGGCCAGGACGCCGTCAAACTCGCCCTGACCGGCGTCACCGTCGGGCAGGCGGTCATCGCCGTCTTCGCGGTGCTGGCCGTCAGCGGCGAGTACGGCACCGGGATGATCCGCACCACGCTCACGGCGGTGCCGAACCGGCTCACCGTCCTCATCGCCAAGGCGACGGGCCTCACCACGGTCGTCCTGGCCTTCGGGACGATCGCCGTCCTGGCTTCCCTCCTCGCCGGCCACTACATCCTGCCCGGCAACGGATTCACCGAGGCGCACGGCTACGCCCCGCTGTCCCTGGCCGACGGCCCGACCCTGCGCGCGGCCGCGGGCTCGGTCCTCTACCTCGGCCTGATCGCCCTGATCGGCCTCGGTGTGGCGATGGCGGTACGGGAGGCGGCGACAGCCATCGGGATCACGCTCGGGCTGCTCTACCTCTTCCCGGTCGTCACCCAGGTGGTCAACGACCCGGAATGGCAGCGCCACCTCCAGCGGATCGCGCCGATGCCCGCCGGACTCACGGTCCAGGCCACCGTGAATCTGTCCGGGATGCCCATCGGCCCGTGGGCCGGCCTGGGTGTGCTCGCCGCGTGGGCCGCGGCCGCGATGCTGGTCGGCGGCCTGCTGCTGCAGAGGCGCGACGCGTAGTCGCCTCGAGCGGCCACGAGCGCGGTGGCTTCGGACCCAGCCGACGATCCGCCGCAACCGCCGTTACCTAAGGCGTCGCCAGATCAAGCACACCATCCCAGAGCCCAAGGACCAGCGGGCCAACCGCAAGCGCCGCGGCAACAGAGGCGGCCGACCGACCGGTTTTGACAGCTTGACCTACCGTCACCGCAACGAAGTCGAACGGACGGTCAACAGACTGAAGACCTTCCGCGCGGTCACCACCCGCTACGACAAGAGGGCCTACGTCTTTCACGGCACGGTGACCGTGGCCTCCATCCGCCTGTGGCTCCGCCCCGGATGAAGGACCCGCTCAGAGGTCCGTCGCGCCCGGACAGTGGCGACGGAGTTCGCTGATCACGCGCTCGTCGGCGGCCCTGACGTCCCACAACGAGCTATCCGCTTCGGTCAGGACGATCACCAGCACGTCCTCAGCGAACCCACACGCTTTGGCGTCGATCAGCTGGAGGAACGGGGTGGTCAACGACAACAACGTCAACGTGTCCATGCCGGCGCCGGCGGACCGTCTTTCCACCTCGACGCAGCGAGGATCCACGATCTCGTCGAACTCGACGCGCCACGTGAGGTCCAGGCCGAAGCTGCCGAGGCGGACCAGTAGTTCGGCGAGGGTCACGTAGTGATTTCCGTGCCAGGCAGGGAACGTGATCCCCTTCATCCCCGCCTCCGCATCGGCCGTATCCCGCGCCAAGCGATCCCCCTGGGTTCAGCACCAAACACTAGGACACCGTCCAGGCAAGCTCACACGACCCATCGGACATGCCCTAGCAGGCCCTCCTGCGGCGTCGGCTCCTGATCAGGGCATCCAGTGACCAGAGGGGCGCGCCGGCCAGAACGAGGGGTACCCAGCAAAACATGTACGGGAGATCATTGCCGTAGTAGTACGGATCGGCGGCCCAGCTCACGGTCAGCCACAGGCTGAGGGAGATCAGCGCGCCACCCAGGGCGGCCAGGCGGGTGAGCAGGCCGAGCAGGGTGCCGATCCCGACGGCCAACTCCCCGAGGGCGATGACGTAACCGAATGCGACAGGGCTCTCCAACGCCATGTCGACCAGCGCGGGAACGGCGGAGGAGTCGCGGACGCCGCGCATCATGTCGCCGATCGATCCGGCGCCGGCGTCCTTCATGAACGCGCTGTCCGTGAGTTTGTCGAGGCCGGCGTAGATGAAGGTGATGCCCAGGAAGACGCGCAGGGGCACGAGGGCGTAGCGGGTGGCGGTGTCCCGCCAGTCCCTGTCGCCGCCGGAGTGTGGGGAGTGCGTGTCCGCGCGCATACCGTGAGTCATCGCTGTCCGCCGCCTCTCACTGCCGTGCCGGGGCCTCCGCGTCAGTCCATACGTACGACAATCGATCCCGGCTCAACCCTGAGCGAAGGGTATTTCTTCAGAAGCAGCGCGGGTCCATGCGGGCCAGGGGGCAGACACCTCCGGCGTGGCCCCGACCCACCCACCGGCCGTAGGTGCTAGTCCGTCACGTCGATCGCGTACCGGTTCGTCTCCACGCCCGCCGCCGTGACGACCTGTACCTCCACCCGCCCCGGTTCCACCTCCGCCGGCACGGGCACGGTCAGCAGCGCGTCCGTCGGGTTGTCGAAGCCACCCGTCACAGGGACCAACGGCACATGTACGTTCACCGGCCCCACCCGCACCACCATCCGCGACAACCGGTCCGCCCCCTGCGCCCCCACCGGTACGAACCCGGCCCCCCGGATCTCGATGTCGTCCCCGGTCCGGATCGGCGCGTCCAGATCGCCGGCCTCCCGCGCCCGCACCACCGACAGAATGACCGGACGCCCACCCTCCGCGTACTTCCCCGCGAGATACGTCGCCGCCGACACCAGCACCACCACCGCGAGCCCCCACGGCAGATCCGGCAACTGGTCCGGCCGCCGGGCCAGCCGCACCGCCGCGAACGCCAGGGCGACACCGCTGATCACGACGTACTGGATGTCGGTGAAGCTCCCCCGCCCCGAGTCGTCGGTCAGCAGGTCCGCCGCCCTGGGCCGGTACGCGCGTACCTTCTGCAGCCGCTGCCCCAGCACCCGCAGCCCGACCACCCGCCGCACCAGCACGGCGATCCCGCACACCACGGCCAGCACGGTCACCACACCGGCACCGCGGGCGAGTTCCAGCCCGTCGATCAGGGCGTCCCGCTCCCGGTTGCCGGAGGCGGCCGCGAGCCGCCCCACCAGAACGAGCACCGCGAACGCCAGGAACAGCACCCAGCACGCGGCCACCGCACGGGAGGTGGAGAGCCGGTTGTCCTCCCCGATCACCGGCGCCAGCACACCCCCGCGCGCCCGGTGGAACCACGACGCGGCGGTCAGCGCCCCGGCCACCACCAGCGCGGCCAGCAACCCGGCGGTGCGCGCGGCGGTCCACCCCGCGCCGATCGCCGTGAGCGCCTGCCCCAGGAGCAGCAGCACGACGCCCGCCCACACCACACCCGCGGTCCGCCGCCACAGCCGCACCAGCCACGCCGCGCCCTCGGCCCGCCCCCGTTCGGCGACGACCTCCGCGGCCTGCGTCAGTTCCTCCGACACCCACTGCCGGGAAGCGGAGGCGGAGTGGGCCACCGCGGCCGGCACCCCCTGCCCGGCCGCGAACTCGTCCCGCTTCAGCAGGAACGCGGCGACCGCGCGCCGATGCCCCTCACGCACCCCGTGCGGACAGTCCCCGCAGGTGCAGCCACCCCCGTGGGCGCCCCTGTCGGGACCGCCCTGCCTCGCCTCCTGCACCGCCACGCCCGAAGCCCGCCTTCCCCACCGTCACGACCACGAATCGACCCACGATCACTGCCACCGCCCCCCGCGCAAGTCCCCGGTGACGACAGCGAATTGTGCCCTACCCCGTCCCCTACCCGTCCGGCAGGCCCGGTCCGTACGAGTGAACTTCACAACGCCAGGTTGACCCGCCGCCTATGTCAGCAGATCCGGCTCGCTCCGGCTGATGTCCTGCCACATCGGCTGGTAGTTGATCCACGCCACCAGGTCCCCGCCCAGCTGCTCCCGCGTCGCCACCGCCTGCCGGTGGTCGATGAGGACGGGCCGGCCCGCCGCCTTCGCGGCGAGCTGCACCTGGCAGGACCGCTCCATCGCCACGAACCACCAGGCCGCCGCGTCCACCGAGTCGCCCACGGTGAGCAGCCCGTGGTTGCGCAGCACCAGCGCCTTGCGGGAGCCGAGCACACCCGCGATCCGCCGCCCCTCCTCGGCGTCGACGGTGACACCGCTGTAGGCGTCGTAGAGGGCGTGGTCCTCGTAGAAGGCGCAGCTCTCCTGGGTGATCGGGTCGAGCAGGCCGCCGAGGGCGGCGAGGGCGCGGCCGTGCACCGAGTGGCAGTGGGCGACGGCGACGACGTCGGGCCGGGCCGCGTGCACCTGGGCGTGCACGGTGAACGCGGCCTGGTTGACGTGGTGGCCGCCCTCGACGACCTGGCCGTCCCGGTTGGCGAGCACCAGGTCGCTCACGGTGACCTGCCGGAAGGACATCCCGAACGGGTTGACCCAGAAGCAGTCGCTGAACTCCGGGTCGCGTGCGGTGATGTGCCCGGAGACACCGTCCTCGAAGCCGAGCCGCCCGAAGAGCCGCAGCGCGCCCGCGAGCCGCTCCTTGCGGTGCCGGCGCTCGTCCTCGACCGACTCGTGCCGGGGCGGCATGGCGAAGCGCAGCCTGTCGGTGGGTAACGGCAGGGGCGGCGTGGGCCCGTGCATGAATCCTCCCGCGGGGGTTGCGTACGGGGCGGAAGTTACCGGCGGGCAGCCCCGGACGACAGCTCTCTTCGATAAAGAAGCGGCGCGGGCCTCGCTGCTCCATCCGGAGGACACCGCCGATACCCGACACAAGGTGTCCGATATCCCCGCCACACTCGGCGTCATGAACACGAACTGGGAGGCTTTCGCCGCCGCCGAACCGGACTTCGCGAAGACCGTGGAGGAACGCTTCGCCGCATACACCCACCACGTCCTCGCGACCCTGCGCAAGGACGGCTCACCACGCACCACCGGCCTGGAGGTCCGCTTCCTGAAAGGAGAACTCTGGCTCGGCATGATGCCGGACTCGCTCAAGGCACTCGATCTGCGCCGCGACCCGCGCTTCGCGCTCCAGGCGAACCCCGGTGACGGCACGGGCATGGGCGGCGGGGACGTCCGGATCGGCGGCCGGGCGGTCGAGATCGCCGACGACGACACGGAGACCCGGGCCGGATACGCCGAAGAGGTGGAACCGCCGGAGCCGTTCCACCTCTTCCGCACCGAGCTGACGGAGGTCGTACGGACCTACGTCGAGGACGACAAGTACCTGGTCGTCCAGGTCTGGAAGCCCGGAGAGCCGGTGCGCACTCTCAGGCGGACGTGACGGTGGGGACTACTCCCACTCGATGGTGCCCGGCGGCTTGGAGGTCACGTCGAGGACGACGCGGTTGACGTCCCGCACCTCGTTGGTGATCCGGGTCGAGATCTTCGCGAGGACGTCGTACGGCAGCCGGGACCAGTCGGCGGTCATGGCGTCCTCGCTGGAGACCGGGCGCAGCACGATCGGGTGACCGTAGGTGCGGCCGTCGCCCTGGACGCCCACCGAGCGCACATCCGCGAGCAGGACGACCGGGCACTGCCAGATGTCCCGGTCGAGACCGGCCGCGGTCAGCTCCTCACGGGCGATGGCGTCGGCCTCGCGGAGCAGGTCCAGCCGCTCCTTGGTGACCTCGCCGACGATCCGGATGCCCAGGCCCGGGCCGGGGAACGGCTGGCGCTGGACGATCTCCTCCGGCAGGCCGAGCTCCTGGCCGACCATCCGGACCTCGTCCTTGAACAGCTTGCGCAGCGGCTCGATCAGCTGGAACTCGAGGTCCTCGGGCAGGCCGCCCACGTTGTGGTGGGACTTGATGTTGGCGGTGCCGGTGCCGCCGCCGGACTCGACGACGTCCGGGTAGAGCGTGCCCTGGACCAGGAACTCCACCGCCGGACCCTCGTCCGCGATGATCTCGGCCTGGGCCTGCTCGAAGACCCGGATGAACTCCCGGCCGATGATCTTCCGCTTCTCCTCGGGGTCGGAGACGCCCTTCAGAGCCGTGAGGAACCGCTCCTGCGCGTCCACGACCTTCAGCTGCACGCCGGTCGCGGCCACGAAGTCCTTCTCGACCTGCTCGGTCTCGCCCTTGCGCATCAGACCGTGGTCGACGTACACGCAGGTCAGCTGGGAGCCGATGGCCTTCTGGACGAGGGCGGCGGCGACGGCGGAGTCCACGCCGCCGGACAGACCGCAGATGGCGCGCTTGTCGCCGACCAGCTCGCGGATCGCGGCGACCTGCTCGTCGATGACGTTGCCGGTGGTCCAGTCCGGGGTGAGGCCCGCGCCCCGGTACAGGAAGTGCTCCAGCACCTGCTGCCCGTGCGTGGAGTGCATCACCTCGGGGTGGTACTGGACGCCGTAGAGCTTCTTTTCGTCGTTCTCGAACGCGGCGACCGGGACGACGTCCGTCGAGGCGGTGACGGAGAAGCCCTCGGGGGCGGCGGAGCAGGCGTCGCCGTGCGACATCCAGACGGCCTGCTCGTCCGGGGTGCCCTCGAAGAGGGTGGAGGAGTTCTTGGAGACGTGCAGGTCGGTACGGCCGTACTCACGGGCGCCGGTGTTGTCCACCTGGCCGCCCAGGCTCTGGGCCATGAGCTGGAAGCCGTAGCACATGCCGAAGACGGGGACGCCGGCCTCGAAGATCTCGCGGTCGAGACGGGGGGCGCCCTCCTCGTACACGGACGAGGGGCCGCCGGACAGGATGATCGCCGCCGGGTTCTTGGCGAGGATCTTCTCGACCGGCATGGTGCTCGGCACGATCTCGCTGTAGACCCGCGCCTCGCGGACGCGACGGGCGATGAGCTGGGCGTACTGCGCGCCGAAGTCGACGACCAGGACGGTGTCGGGCGCGTTGGCAGCGGGAGACGCTGATGACACGAGGTGCCTTCCGGCGGTGGGGCGGGGGTCTTGTGCCTCCCAATTCTACCGAGGTGGCGGCGGGGCACGTCCCGGACCGGGTCAGCGCCCCCGCCGGGGCCCCGTCTCACCATGCGATCCGTGTTGGACAGCCGCGGCGGGCCGGGCATACTTGCCCCCATGCTCACGCACCCGACCTTCCTCTTTACCTATGGCGACCGGCCCGCCGGCTGCCATGGTCGTGCTGCTTGAGCAACTGACAAGCGACTTCCCAGGCGCCCCGGGCCGACAAGGTCCGGGGCGCCTGGCGTTTTCATCCGGACCTTGCCGCTCCGGGGCACCGCACCCACCCACCGAGGAGCCCCGGCATGACCGCCACCACGACGGAGTCGACCGAGAAGACCGGCGCCCGCACCACCGAGGCCGCCGAGCTGATCACCAACGCCCGCGAGCGGATCGACGCGCTCGACGACCGGATCATCGGTCTGGTGCAGGAACGGATGGCCGTGTCGGCCGTCATCCAGAAGGAACGGATCGCCTCCGGCGGACGGCGGGTGAACCTGTCCCGCGAGATGGAGGTCCTCGCCCACTACAGGGACGCCCTGGGCAAGCCGGGCACCGCGCTCGCGATGACCCTGCTGGAGCTGTGCCGCGGCAGGATCTGAGTCCGCGTTCGCGGTACAGACGTACGCGTGCTCCTCACCCGTCCGGCGCGTGACCGGCACCGGGACCGCTTCGTTGGTACCGGTGTCCGTGCCGGCCAGGGACGGACCCGGAGGATCACGCGTGGCTCTCCGGAGCGATGAGGCGTGCGGCTCCGCCGTACGCCGTGGGACCTCGCTCCGGAGGAGTGACCGGACAGCAGGGGACAGCGGCCCGGTCACCCCAGAGAACGGCCGGTCCCGGGGACGCCCGGGACCGGCCGGCGGGAACCGTCCGAGACCGTGCCGGACGAACGGCGCGCGTCTCAGGTACGGGTCACGACGCCGCACTCCTCGTCGCGCCCGTCCGCCGTCAGCTCCTTGCTGCGGTCGTACGGATCGCGCGCCTCCCCGGACGACTCGGGAGCGGCGGTCCGCCGGTCGGCGAAGAACTGCGGACGGATCACGCCGTCACCCTCCCGGCAGTCGTCGTTGGCTATCTCGCTGTTGACGGCGGCGAGCCAGATGTGCCCCTCGCTGTTCTGGAACCTGGCCGGGTCCACGGCTTCCACCTCGACCGACCGGCGAACGACGGCCCGGGTCACCTCGTCACCGCCGCCGACCCGGGCCACCGGGTACACGAAGGTGTAGTCGGCCTTGATCACGGCCCTCCCGGCCGTTCCGCTCACGGCCTCGACCGTCATACGGCCACGGACCCGCACGTCGCCCACGAGTTCGACCTCCTCGGGATCGAAGCGGGTGAACGTCCATACCGGGTCGTTCTTCACCGTGGGCTCGCGCAGCCCGGCGCGCAGCTCGGCGAGGTAGTCCTTCTCCAGCGGGTCCACGAGGTCCAACGCCTTCCCCGGCCGGCCGCCCTTCAGCACCGCGGGATCGAGGTTGGAGGCGACCAGGAACTCCTTCGTCCCCTTCAGCGCGGCCTCGATCCGGGCGGCGGGGACTCCGTTGACGGCCTCGGCCTCGGGCAGCCGGACGGCATCCGCTCCCGCCTCCCACCGGGCGGCCGGGGATCCGGCGAACGGCCTCGCACGGGTGGGGACGTCCGCGGGGACGGCGGAGGGCGCGGTGCTGGGCCGGGCGGTCTCGGGGGCCAGCGGCGTGGCGTCGGCCGTCCGTGCCCCGTCCGCCGCGCCGGACCCCTCACCGAGGCCGCCGGGCAGCCAGGACAGCGCGGCGGACGGATTGACGACGACCACGGCCAGCGCCGCGGCCACCACCACGCCGACCGCGCTCCAGACCCGGCGCCGCCGCGAGGTGCGGCCGTTCGTCTCCTGCCAGGCCGGGCCCGTGCGCCACCCCTCGGGCCGGGCGGGCCGCACGGGCGTCCGCTTCCTGCCCCAGCGGCGCTTGCCGCCACCGGCCGCCCCGGCCTGCGCCTCGTCCATGGCCCGCAGCCGCTCGGTCACCATGCGCGCCCGCGCCGACGGCTCCTTGGGAGCGGAGGCACGGATGTCGCGCTCACTGTCCTGGACGAACTTCTCCCAGACGTCATCGGGGAGGGACAAGGACTCCGGTCCGGACTCTTCGGACGGCTGTTCGGCCACGGGGTCGCGGGCTTTCTCTCGATGGCGGTCGTAGGCGGCCGAGCGTACGCCACATGATGATCACCCCTCACTTGTGATCCACCTCACATAAAAATTCCGTGAAGGGCAGGACAACCATCCACCGGCCTTGTTGATCGAACTCACCGAATCCTCACGGATCACACCCGTGGCTCCCTCCGCGGAGGAGCCTCCCCTCTCGTACCGCACCCGAGCAGTACGCCGGACTCACCGAGGTCTTCATGAAGCTTCGCCGTGCCATGGCCGCAGCGGCCGCGACGGCCGTCATCGCGCCACTGGCCCTGCTCTCGGCTCCGGCAGCCTTCGCGACCGGCAGCGAGGAGACGCCGAGCACGTCGACGAGCACGTCCGTCGAGGACGAGGACCTCCCGACGGAAGGCGAGAACCCGCCCGCCGAGGACGAGAACCCCCCGGCGGAAGGCGAGAACCCGCCCGCCGAAGGCGAGAACCCCCCGGCGGAAGACGAGAACCCGCCCGCCGAAGGCGAGAACCCCCCGGCAGACGGCGAAAACCCGCCCGCCGAGGACGAGAACCCTCCGGCAGACGGCGAGAATCCCCCGGCGGAAGACGAGAACCCGCCCGCCGAAGGCGAGAACCCTCCGGCGGAAGACGAGAACCCTCCCGCCGAGGACGAAAACCCCCCGGCGGAAGGCGAGGACGACGTCGAGCTCTGCCTCGACGAGGAGGGCAACAGCACCGCCGAGCTCAGCGCCGACCTGCGCAGCGGTCTGTCGGGGCTGCCCGAGACGATCGTCGCCGGCAGCGGCTGGACGGCGTTCTCGTTCAACGTGTCCAATCGCAGCGACGACGAGATCAAGGACATCAAGCCGCTGATCGGCGTCGCGGCCCTCGGCTGGGACGAGGAGGACTACTCCGGCCAGATCACGGTCCAGGTCTTCGACAAGGCCACCGGGACGTGGAACACGCTCGCGGACGCCGCCGGTGAGGGCGGTACGTTCGCCGCGTTCTCGCTCGGTGCCGGTCAGTCGGTCTCGTACCAGCTGCGGCTGAGCGTCAGCGGCAAGGTGCCCGACGCGCTCGGCCTCACCGGCGGTTTCGCCGAGTACGCGGACGACGAGGGCTGCTGGATCGCCGACGACTCCAACGGCTGGATCTACTTCTTCGACATCCTGGCCGCCGGCTCCGACCCCGGTGAGCCGAACGACGCCAAGCCGCAGACCGGCGGCAAGGTCGAGCTCGACGAGGTGAAGGACGTCAAGGTCACCGGCAGCCTCGCCGAGACCGGTTCGAACTCCGCCCTGCCGATGATCGGCCTGGCCGGCGGTGTCGCCGTCGTGGCCGGTGCCGGTGCGGTGTTCGTGGTGCGCCGGCGCAAGGCCGGTTCGGAGGCGTAACGCCGCCCGGCCGCACCGCGTGCGGCATCACCCAGGACAAGGGAAGAGGACCTGAGCTCGGAGGGGGGCACAGGTCCTCTTCTCTTTACTTCTTCGGCGGCACCGCCGGCATCCCCAGGAACGGCAGCCGCAGCGCGCCGAACGCCTCCGCCGGGACCGCCGGGGACTTCGGCTCGACCGGCTCCAGGCGCCGGTAGGCCTCCCCCTGCGCGGGGCGCGGATCGGCCTCGCCCTTGTTGGGCCAGTACGACATCGCCCGCTCGGCCTGTGCCGTGATGGTCAGGGAGGGGTTGACGCCCAGGTTCGCCGAGACCGCCGCCCCGTCCACGACCGAGATGCCGGGGTGTCCGTAGAGGCGGTGGTACGGGTCGATCACACCGGTCTCGCGGGACGCGCCGATCGGGCAGCCGCCCAGGAAGTGGGCGGTCAGCGGCATTCCCGTCAGCTCGCCGACGTTGGAGCCGGCGAAGCCGTTGATCTCGGCCGCCAGCGCCGACGCGCCGTCCGTGGCCGCCTTGATCTGCTTGGGGTTGGGGGCGCCGTGGCCCTGCCGGGCGGTGAGCAGCCCGCGACCGGCCCCGGACGGCTTGAGGTACGTCGTCAGGGAGTTGTCCAGCGACTGCATCACCAGGCCGATGATGGTCCGCTCCGACCAGCGCCGGTTGGACAGCGAACGCAGCAGCAGCCAGGGGTGCCGCGCCGCGTTGCCCAGCCAGCCGAGCACCCGGGCGGCGCCCGAGCCGCCGCCCGCGTACGGGACCTGGAGGATGGACAGCCCGCCCATCGAGTTGGAGCCGCGGCCGTAGCGGACCGGCTCGATGTGGGTGTTCTCGTCCGGGTGGATCGACGACGTGATGGCCACACCGCGGGTGAAGTCGGCCTTCGGCGCGCCGGTGGCCCTGCGGTAGCGGCGGTCGTCGGTCTGCGCGCCGACGAGGGCCTCGGAGTTGGTGCGGGTCAGCTCGCCCAGCCTGTCCGAGAGGTACGGCAGCTGGCCGCCCGCCCTCATCCGGTGCAGCAGCGTCTGGGTGCCGTAGGTGCCGGCGGCCAGGACGACCCGGCGGGCGCGGAAGGTGCGGCCCTCGCCCTTGCGGCGGTCGTCGGTCGGGAGCGTGGCGACGGCGAACCCGCCCCGCGAGTCCTCCGTGACCGACACGGCCGTCGTCATGGGGTGCACGACCGCGCCCGCCTTCTCGGCGAGGTGGAGGTAGTTCTCGTTGAGGGTGTTCTTCGCGCCGTGCCGGCAGCCGGTCATGCACTCGCCGCACTCGGCACAGGCCCGCCGCGACGGTCCCGCCCCGCCGAAGTACGGATCGGGCACCTCCTGTCCCGGCTTCGCCCGCACCTTCCCGTCGGCGTCCTCGCCGTCACCGAAGAAGACGCCGACCGGGGCCATGTGGAAGCTGTCGCCCACGCCCATCCGCTCGGCCGCCGCCTTCAGGTGCACGTCCGACGGGGTCATCGTCGGGTTGAGCCGTACGCCGAGCATGCGCTTCGCCTGGTCGTAGTACGGGCCCAGCTCCTCCTGCCAGTCGGTGATGTGCCCCCACTGCGGGTCCTCGAAGAACGGCTTCGGCGGTACGTAGAGGGTGTTGGCGTAGTTGAGCGAGCCGCCGCCGACGCCCGCTCCGGCCAGCACCATGACGTTGCCCAGCAGGTGGATGCGCTGGATGCCGTACATGCCGAGTTTCGGCGCCCAGAGGTAGTTCCTCAGGTCCCAGGAGTTCCTGGGCAGGGTGTCGCGGGTGAAGCGGCGGCCGGCTTCGAGGACGCCGACGGTGTATCCCTTCTCGGTCAGGCGGAGGGCGGTCACGGAGCCGCCGAAGCCGGAGCCGACGACGAGGACGTCGTAGTCGTAAGCGTCTTTGGGCACGGAGGGCTCCCCTTCGAGTTCGCGTGCGGGTCGTCTTTGGCCGAGCGTGCTCGCGCGGCGGAGCCGCACATCGATGCGGCCCGCGCCCCTTTCGGGTCGGTCACCTGAACCGGAATGCCTTCATCAGGCGCAGACTGCGGCTCATGAAGGCCGCGTACTTCTCGTCGTCCATGCCCAGCGAGGGGGCCATGGGCAGCACGCGCTGGTGGGCGACGGTCTGGGCCTCGGTGTACTTGAGGATGCCCTCGGAGCCGTGCCGGCGGCCGAGTCCGGAGTCCTTCATGCCGCCCATCGGCGACTGGACGCTGCCGTACGCGGGCGCGTACCCCTCGTTGATGTTGACCGTGCCGGTGCGCAGCCGGGCGGCGATCTCGCGGCCGCGCCGGGCGTCCCTGGTCCAGACGGAGGAGTTCAGGCCGTACGGGGTGGAGTTGGCGCGTTCGACCGCCTCGTCGTCGGAGGTGAAGCGGTAGACGGAGACGACCGGGCCGAAGGTCTCCTCGGAGCAGACGCTCATCGGGGCCTCGACGCCGTCGAGGATGGTCGGCTCGTAGAAGTACGGGCCGATGTCCGGGCGGGCCGTGCCGCCCGCGATCACCTTGGCGCCCTTGGCGACGGCGTCGTCGACGTGCCGGGTGACGGCGTCCAGCTGGCGCTGCCCGACCAGCGAGCCCATGTCGGCGCCGTAGGCGAGGGACGTGCCGAGGCGGATCGCCCTGGTGCGGGCGGCGAAGCGCTCCAGGAAGGCGTCCGCGACCGACTCGTGGACGTACAGCCGCTCGATGGAGATGCACAGCTGGCCGGCGGAGGAGAAGCAGGCGCGGACGGCGCCCGCGGCGGCCTTGTCGAGGTCCGCGTCCTCCAGCACCAGCATGGCGTTCTTGCCGCCGAGTTCGAGGGAGACGCCGACCAGCCGGGCGGCGGCGCCCTGGGCGACCTCGCGGCCGGTGCGGGTGGAGCCGGTGAAGGAGACGTAGTCGGCGTGCCGGACGACCTCGGGGCCCACGACCGGGCCCTCGCCGAGCACGACCTGGAAGACGTCGGCGGGCAGTCCGGCCTCGATCAGCAGGTCACGGGCCCACAGCGCGGTGAGGCAGGTCTCCGTGTCGGGCTTCATCACGACCGCGTTGCCCGCGACGAACGCCGGGAGCGCGTCGCCGACGGAGAGTTCGAGCGGGTAGTTCCAGGGGGCTATCTGGCCGACGACACCGCGCGGGTGGCGCAGTTCGGTGACCTTCGTGAGGGCCGGCACGGCGCCCGCGTGCCGCTTGGGCCGCAGGTAGGCGGCGGCCCGGCGGCCGTAGTGGCGGGCGGCGACGGCGACGGCCTGCACCTCCTCGTGGGCGTGCAGCCGGGCCTTGCCGGTCTCCAGCTGGATCAGGTCGAGGACCTCGGCCTGGCGGCTCAGCACCAGGTCGTGGAAGCGCAGCAGGACGGCGGCGCGCTCCCGTACCGGGATCCGCGCCCAGACGGCCTGGGCGGCGCGGGCCGCCTCGAAGGCCTTCGCCACGTCCTCGGGCGTCGACTCGGGCAGGTCGGCCAGCTTCTCGCCGGTGAACGGCGTGTGGTTGGCGGTCCGGCCGGAGCCGGCCACGCCCTTGGTGAGCTGGGCGACCAGCTCCGGCGTGACCACGTCGGCGGCGGTGCGGGCACCCGTCGGCGCGGGGGCGAGGGGGTTGGTGCCGGTCGTTTCCCGGGTCTGCGCGTCCGTCATGAGCCGCAGGGTATGCCCGGGGGAACACTTTGTGTACCCGTCGGTAACAGATTCACCCACCGCTCACACATCGCCAGTGAACGCTGGCAACAAAGCCCCTGATCAGGGCGTTGACCGTGACACCGACCGTTCAGAGTTCGCGGATGTCCCACGAGTCGATGACCGTACGGGCGATCTCCCGGCCGGCCTCGGTGAAGTGGCCCTTGCCCGGATACACGATCCAGAGCCGGTACATGTCGCCGTCCTTGTTCCGGTAGTACATGACCTGCACCTCGCGCACCAGCGCCGGATCGGTGGTCGTCGTGTAGACGATGGTGTTGGTGGCCGCCTCGTGGTCCTTGTACGTGGTCTCGCGCGGCCTCCCCTTCGGGGCGGGGGTGTCGGCGATGCCCCAGCCGTACTCGCCGTCCCTGAGCTCTTCCCAGTGGGCGAACGCCCGCTCCGAGGCCGATGCCTCGAGCGCGCCGTCCTTGTCCTCGGACTTGAGGTCGCGGTCGACCTCGACCCGCACCGTCCCGCTCGGGTCGGTGAAGGAGGCGACGGTACCGTCCGAGTCCTCGGCGGGCTTGTCCTTCACGAAGCCCGCCGGCACCGCGAGGGCCACACCCACGCGGTCCCCGAGGTCATGCTTCTTCCAGCCGTCCGGCAGCGGCCCCGCGAACGGGTCCGCGATCACCAGGTACGCGGCCACCGCTCCCGCGACGATCGCCGCGCCGAGTCCCGTCAGCGTCCTGCGGCCGATCCGGACGCCCTTGCCGCCGGACCCCGGAACGGGGAACTGGGCGACCTGAGTGGGCTGCGGCGCGGGCGGGTTCGCGGCCGTTTCCAGCGCGGCACGGACCTGGGCGGTGTTCGGACGGCGCGCCGGGTCCTTCTGCAGCAGCCCGGTGATGACCTCGGCCAGCGGGCCCTGCGCGGAGGCGGGCGGCGCCGGCGTGGCGTTGAGGACCGACTGGAGGGTGGCGGGGGTGTTGCTGCGGCGGAACGGCGAGACGCCCTCCGTCGCCGCGTACAGCACGACACCGAGCGACCACAGGTCGGAGGCGGGGCCGGGGCGCTGGCCCAGCACCCGTTCCGGGGCGATGTACTCGGGCGAACCGACGAATCCGCCGGTGTCGGTCAGATTGGTCTCGCCCTCGATCTGGGCGATGCCGAAGTCGGTGAGGACGACCCGGTCGTACCGGCCGAGCAGCACGTTGTCCGGTTTGACGTCCCGGTGCAGGACGCCCGCCGCGTGCGCGGCCTCCAGCGCGCCGAGCACCTCCAGGCCGATCCTGGCCGCCTCGCGCACGGAGAGGGTGCCCTCCTCCTGCAGCACGGCGCCCAGTGAACGGCCCCGGACCAGTTCCATCACGATCCACGGCCGGCCGTCGACCACCGCGACGTCATGGACGTCGACCACCGCGGGATGGTCCAGCCGGGCGGCGGCGCGGGCCTCCCGGCGCATCCGCTCGAAGGCGTTGGAGCGTTCGCGTTCGGGAAGGTGGTCCGGGACGCGGGGCTCCTTGACGGCGACCTCGCGGTCCACGGTCTCGTCCATGGCCCGCCACACCGTGCCCATGCCGCCGTGTCCGAGCTTGGCGAGCAGCCGGTAACGGCCGGCGATCAGCCGGCCGGCACCGGGGTCGTCCTGCGGCTGTGTCTGCGGTTGTGGCTGTGGCTGTAGCTGCGGCTGCGGCTGCGGTCGCGGCTGCGGTGGTACCACCTGGGTCGGTGCCGCGTACGGGTTGTCGGGGTGCGGCACGGCCGCGGGCGGTTTCGGGTCCGGTGGCTGCAGACCAAAACTGGTTGGCTCGTCGGCCCCGTGGCGGGCTCCCCCGTTGCTGCTCATGGTTCATCCATATCGCGCCAAGCTCCCACGTATCCACTGCGGATGCCGACCGGTCACAGACCCGTGACCCTCGCGGCGACTTATCTCCCGTTTACGGGGCTATGCGGCCGGACCGAGGAGTCGGCCGGTGTGGGACTGGCCGAGGGACGCGGGGAGCCGGAGGGCGATGCGCCCACGGGTGTCTCCGGCGCCGTGCTCGTCGGCGTACCGCCCCCGTCGCCGCCCCGGTCCTGCAGGAGCAGCGCCGCCGCGGACAGCCCCGCTCCCGCCATGGCGGCGACCGCCAGTGCCGCGACGAGCACGCCCCTCGTGGGCTGCCGCCGGACCGGACGCGCCTCGGGCCTCCCGCCCGCTTCCTCCCGCCGCACCGGGGGCCGTCGGCGGGGCGCGTCCCGGTGCGGGGGCAGCGGTCCGGGGGGCGCCGACTCCGGCGTACGGCCCGTCTCCCGGAACGCCCGCAGCATCCGCTCGGCCCGGTCCGCGTCCAGCCGACGGTCGGGGTCGCGCTCCAGCAGGCCGAGCACCACGGGAAGAATCGGTCCCGCTTCGACGGGCGGCCGGATCTCGTCGACCACGACGGCGTGCAGGACCCCGCCGAGCGAGTCGCGCCGGAACGGCGACTCGCCGCTGAGCGCCGTGCACAGCAGCGCGCCCAGTGACCACAGGTCGGACTCCGGTCCCGTCCTGGCACCGGACATCCGCTCGGGAGCGGTGTACTCGGGCGAGCCGACGAAGGAGCCGGTCTCGGTGAGCGTGGTGGAGCCCGACAGCCGGGCGATGCCGAAGTCGGTGAGGACGACCCGGTCGGTGCCGTTCTCCAGCAGGACGTTGGCGGGCTTGAGGTCGCGGTGCAGGACGCCCGCCGCGTGCGCGGCCCGTAACGCCCCGAGCAGGTCGATGCCGATGCGCGCGGCCTCGGCGGCGTCGACCGGGCCCTGCTCCGCGACACGGTCGGCGAGGGACGGCCCGTCGATCAGCTCCAGGACGATGTACGGGCGTTCGTCGTCCTCGACGACGTCGTGGACGACGATGATGTGCGGGTGGCTCAGCTGGGCCAGGGCACGCGCCTCGCGCAGGGTGCGGTCCCGCTGCCGCCGGGCGTCCTCCGCGGAGAGCGTCTCGTCGAGGGGGAGTTCCTTGACGGCGACACCCCGTCCGAGCAGTTGGTCGGTGGCCCGCCAGACCACACCCATGCCGCCGCGCCCGAGCCTCGACTCCAGACGGTAACGGCCCGCGATGACCCGGCCGTTGGTCCTGGCGGTCGCGTTCTCGGCGTCCCCGTCGGTCCCCATGGGCCCATCATGCCCCACCGGATGTGTCCCCTCCGGTACGGCGATTCGGCCAAGCGGCGCGTGTTTGCGTCCGCCACGGGGGTCAGGGCTCGCGCCACCCCTTCAGTACCGTCTCGAACTGCCCGCTGGTCGTGGCCCAGTCCTCGGCCGGCCCGGACATGTAGATCGCGTACTCGACGCCGTCCCGCGAGAGGTACATCTGGTCGACCGCCCGCCGCGGCCCCGGGAACTCGGTGTCCTTGGCCAGCGCGGTCCAGCCGTACTCCAGCCGGGCGCTCTCGCGGTCCCGGTAGACGCGGCGGTCCAGGACGATCCGCTGGTAGTCGACCAGGCGCTGCCCTATCTGCTGGTCGAGATCGCGCAGGTGCTCGTACGGGTCGTCGAAGTCGGGCGAGTCGTCAACGGCGATGCGGATGAAGTGCTCGCCGCCGTCGGGCGTGTAGTCGACCTGCCGGGTCGCCTCGTCGAAGACCACGCGCTCCCAGTCGTCGCCGGGCAGGACGATGCTGAAGCCGTAGGGGTCGCTGCGGCGGACCCAGCCCTCCGGGAGGCCTCCTCGCGACTCGGTCTTCCCCGTCTCCGTGGGACCGGGCGTGGGCGTGGGTGTGGAGGTGACCGTCGGGGACGGGCCGGCCGTGGTGCCGCCCCGGTCCTCCTGCTGGAGCATCACCGCGGTTCCCCCGCCGATGATCGCCGCCAGGACGACGACCAGGGCGATCACCCGTCCGCGCACCCGCCGGCGGGGCGCGACGGCCGGGGGCGCGTACGGCTGCTGAACGACCGTGGGGCCGCCCTGGGGGTACTGCGGGGCCTGCGGGCCCTGGGGAACCTGCGGGCCCTGGGGAACCTGCGGGCCCTGGGGGACCGTCTCCGGTCCGGTCTCGTACGGCAGGGGCGCACGGGCGTCGACGGCCCGGGTCGGCACGTACTCCTGCGCCGCCCGGGGCCGGCGCCCCTCGGCCGCCTCGGCGAGCATCTGCTCGGCCCGGGCCGCGTCGGGGCGGGTGTTCGGATCCTTGCGCAGGAGTGCGCTGATGACGGGCCCGAGCGGGCCGGCGTGCCGGGGCTCCTCGGCCTCCTCCTCGACGACCGCCTGCATGGTGGTCAGCGGTGAGGTGCGGCGGAACGGCGAGACGCCCTCCACCGCCGCGTACAGCGTCGCGCCGAGCGCCCACAGGTCGGAGGAGGGGCCGGGATCGTGGCCGCGGACCCGCTCGGGTGCGAGGTAGTCGACCGAGCCGACGACCTCGCCGGTGCGGGTGATGGCCGTGTCGCCGTCTATCTGCGCGATGCCGAAGTCGGTGAGCAGCACCCGGCCGTCCCGCCCGAGGAGGACGTTGCCGGGCTTGACGTCACGGTGCAGCACGCCGGCGGTGTGCGCGGCGCGCAGCGCGCGCAGCACCCACAGGCCGATGCGCGCGGCCTCGCGGGGGTCGACGCGTTCCTGTTCCTTCACCGCGTCGGCCAGCGAACGGCCCTCGATCAGCTCCATCACGATCCACGGCCGGCCGTCGTGCTCCAGCACGTCGTGCACCGTGACGACGGCGGAGTGGTTGATCCGCGCGGCCGCCCGCGCCTCCGCGCGGGTGCGTGCCAGCAGCATGGCCTGTTCGCTGTCGGAGACGTAGAGCGCCGCGGTCAGTTCCTTGATGGCGACGGCCCGGTGCAGCACCTCGTCATGGGCGCGCCACACCCGGCCCATGCCACCGCTCCCGATGGATTCGCCGAGCCGGTAGCGGCCCGCGACGAGCGAGCCCTGCATCTGATTCACGTTGCCCCGCAATGGTCTTGACAGGGTCAGCGTAAGTATCCCGGCGCGTCCTGGGAACCGAGGGCGTGCCATGGAGACAGCACTGTGACAGTTGTCGCTGTTGGGGACGGGAGGCAACCAAAACCCCTGCGACTGCGTGGAGTCGGTGGTTCAGCCGGTGAACCGGTAGGTCGCCGCCGCCTGCTCGAACAGCCGCGTCACCTCGTCCCGTTCGGCCTCCGGTCCGCGTACCTGCACCACGTGGTAGCGGCCGTCGATCAACGCCGCGAGGTTGCGGACGTACAGCTCGCCGCCGTCACCGGTCCAGGTGAACTGGCCCTCGGCCATGGTCCGCCCGCCCACCTCGATGGTCTTCAGACCGGTGGAGGTGGCCCAGCTGGAGTCGCGGTAGGGCTGCAGCTCGCGCTCGTCGTCCCGCTGGTAGGCCATGGGATCGCTGCCGTACGTCCGCGCGCTGTCCCGGCCCGGTACGACGATGAGCTCGAAGTCGCCGCTCGCGTAGACGACCTGGCCGCTGCCGTTCTTCGCGGTGCGCTGCCAGCCCTCGGCGACGGCGACCCGGAAACCCTCCGGGTCCTTGGCCAGAGTGAAGCCGTCGGCGACCTCGGGGTCGGTGGTCTGCGTCTCGGCGGAGGCGGCCGACTCCTCGGGGCCGTCCTGGGAACCGTCCTCCGGCTTCGGCGAGTTCTTCCCGTCCTCCGGCTCCCCGCCGGTGTCCGGCGGGCTCGGTGCGGGGCTCACCGCACCGGCTGAGCCGGTGCGGTCGTCCGCACCCGAGGTGTCCTCACCGGACTTCGGCATGAACAGCATGGCGTACGCGACCACCGCCGCCATGGCGAGCAGCACCAGCAGAAGCAGGGTGCGGCCGAGCCTGCGCGGGGAACCGGCGTCCTGTTTGGTCCGCTTGTGCCGTCCGTGGTGCGCGGGGAGCCCGGCGCGGCGCCTGCGCACCAGCTCTCCCCGGCGCCGTATGACGGGCAGCCGGCTGGCGTCCACGGGCGGCGCCGCTATGACGTGCACGCCCGCCTCGGGCTCGGGCGCCGACCGCACCAGCGAACGCAGCCAGCCGCGCAGCTCCTCGAAGTCGAGGCGCTCGGTGGGGTCCTGACGCAGCAGCGACTCCACGACCGGCCGCAACGGTCCGCACTCCTCGGCGAACGCGGGCGGCTCGGCGCACACCATCTGCACCAGCTCGGCCGTCGACTCCTCCGGGTAGGGGGCGTGTCCCTGTACGGCCCGGAACAGCAGGGAGCCCAGTGCCCAGAGGTCGGTGGCGGGGCCGATCGGGGCAGCCAACTGCCAGTTCTCGTGCACGGGTCCGGCCTGCTCCGGCGCCCACCGCTCGGTCACGGGGCCGACGACGGCCATGCGTGCCTGGCGCGCCCGCTCGGCGGCCAGCGCGGTGGTCGGGCCGCGGCGCGCGGGGGCGTGGGCCGCCAGGTCGTCCCAGCGTGCGGGCGGGGCGGCGCCGGCTGCCGGTTCGAGGGCCGCGGGGGCTCCGGGGGCGGTGCGTCCGCTGCCGCCGCCCGTGCGGGGCACGGCCCCGTGCCGGTCGGTGGCGCCCACACCGTAGGGGTCGGCTATCTGCCCCGGCGGGATCGCGGCGGCGGCCGTGCCCGCGTCCTCGTCCCCCGGCCGGGAGACATACGGCGGCCGTGCGGAGCCGCTGCCGTGCTGCGGGGCGGAGGCCGGGCCGCCGCCCTCGGGGGCGGGCCGGGCGCCGGGCAGGGCGGCACGGCCGTTCTGCTGGGCCTCCTGCACCCGGGCTGCGGCACGGGTGCCCGCCCGGTACGCGGCGATCGCCCCCGCGCGGGCCGCCCGCACGTCGCCCGCGCTGTCGAGGGCCTTGGGGGCCGCCACGGGCGAGAGACCGCCCGCCGTGTCCGCCCCGGCGCCGGACATCCGGCCGGCCCGTGCCTCGATGGCGGCCCGGCGCGCGGCGTCGGGGTCGGGGTCGGGGTCAGCGGTGAACCCGGGCGGCCAGGACGGGCCGCGCCCGGCATCCGGTGTTCCCGCGGGTGTCACCGGGCCCAGGGCCTCGAGCGCCGCCGCGGGGCCCGGCTCCTCGTCGTCCGGAGGGGGCACCGGGTCGTACCCGCACAGTGCCTCCTCGGCCGCGCCGACCGCGAGACCGGTGAGCATCACCCGGCCGTCGTCGCAGACGAGCACCGTGCGCGCGGTGATGTTGCGGTGCACCCAGCCGTGGGAGTGCAGTACCCGCAGTGCGGTCAGGACGTCGGAGGCGACCTCCGCCGCCCGGTACGGGGACAGCGGCTTCTCGGCGAGCAGGGCGGCGAGCGGACGTGCCGACACGAGTTCACTGACGATCCACAGCGAACCGCCCTCCGCGAACACGTCGAAGACCTGGTCCAGGCGCGGGTGGTCGGGGATGGCGGCCGCCGCCTGCGCGGCCTCGATGGCGCGCCGCACGACCGGGTCGGCGGGCCGCCGCGGGCCCCCGCTCGCGGGCCCGGGACCGCCACGCCGCACACCCCCGTCACGGGCGGTGAAACCGTCGGGCAGCCCTCCCGCGTCCAGCACCTCGGCCTCGACGACCTCCGGCAACGGAACCTGCCTGACCAGGACTTCCTGCCCGCTGTAGGTGTCGAAGGCGCGGGTCTCGGTCAGTTCGTACTCGTCGGAGGGCGGCAGCGGCAGGCGGTAGCGGTCGGCGAGAACCCGTCCCGCATAGTCGTCCACGTTGCCTCCCCCGGCACTACGGTCGGTCGGTTTCGTTCGCCCGGCGGGCCGTTCCGGCTGCGTACGGTCCGCGAGCATTCACGATACGTGCCGGAGGCAACCCGTAGAGAGGGGATGCCACATCTGACTCCCCATTCCGCGGGCCGGTCATGCTCAGGACTTCGGCCGGAACGTCTTCGTCAGCGTCCGCCAGGTGTCCTTGCGCTGGTCGCTGCCCCAGTCGGCGGCCTTGGCCGTGTACATCAGCCCGTACCCGAGCCGGTCGCCGACGACGGTCCCCCGGTCTATGGACCGGTACTTCGTCCCGCTCTCCACATAGGTGAACTCCCAGTCGGCCGTGTCCCAGCCGCGGTAGTCCACCGCCTCGATACGGATGCGCTGGTACTGGGCACGCACCATGGCGCGTTCCTGGTTCTTCCAGTCCGCGACCGGGTCGTCCTTCGGCGTGGTCGTCCAGCCGATGAGCAGCTTCTGCCCGTTCGGCCCGGTGAACCGGTCCCCGGCGGCCCCCGTCGACTGGAACTTCCACCCCTCGGGCAGCCCGATCGAGTACCCCTGGTTCCCGTTGTACGTCTGCGCCGCCGACGTACCGCCGCCGTCTTCTTCCTCGCCCTCTCCCCCGGCCTCGTCCTCGGCCTCGGCCGAACCGCCGGCGCCGGCGGTCGCCTCCCCCGCTCCCGTTCCCGTGCCCGTCGACTCGGTCGCCGTGCCGTCGGTGCGGGTGCCGTCGCCTTCGTCGCCCTTGGTGTCGGCGCTCGGGGTCCCGCTGACGACGGTCGCGCCGCCGCTGCCCTTGGCTCCCTTGTCGCCCTCGTCGTCACCGCCGAGCGTGAGGGCCAGCACGGTGCCGAGCACGGCGAGCACCACGACCACCGCGATGATGATCAGTGTCCGTCGCGGCACCACATCGGTGAGCGGCGCCCGCGGCACGGTCCTCGCCGGCAGGTCCGGAGGCGTCATCACCGGCCAGCCCGAACTGCGGCCACCGGTGGCCGGCTCCTGCCGCGTGGTCCTCCGCGCACTCGAGCCGGACGCCTGGGCCGGCTTCGCGGCCGGGGCGGAGGGCGATGCCGTGCCGGGCCGCGTCCCGGAGGCGCCCGCCGGCGTGTTCCTGGTTCCCGCGGCCGGGGCGGCGGCCGAAGCGGTGCCGCCACTGCCGGACTTGGCGCGGGCCGCCGCGGCGGCACCGGCCGAGCCGGCCGCCACCGCCGCCTTCCGCACGGAACGCAGCGCGCCCCGCAGCTTCTCCCCGGCCTCCTCACCACGCCTGCCTCCGGCGTCCGGCTGCTCGGGCAGCGGCACGACCTTCGTCGCGTCCGCCGGTTCCCCGCCCTCCTTGGACGCGGGCGCGTTGACGACCGCGTTCAGCATGGCCCGGGCACCGCTGTCGTCGAGCCGCTGGGCGGGGTCCTTGGTGAGCAGCCCGTAGATGACGTCCCTGAGCGGTCCCGCGTTCTTCGGCTCCTCGAGCGGCTCGGTCATCACCGCCGTGAGCGTCGCGATCGCGGACCCCTTGTCGTACGGCGGAGTGCCCTCCACCGCCGCGTACAGCAGCCCGCCGAGCGACCACAGGTCGGCCGCCGGCCCCGGCTTGTGCCCGCGGGCCCGCTCCGGGGAGATGTAGGAGGGGGCGCCGACCAGCATGCCGGTCGAGGTGATGGACGGGTCGCCCTCGACCTGGGCGATGCCGAAGTCCGTGAGCACGACCCGGCCGTCCTCGGCGATCAGCACGTTCGACGGCTTCACGTCACGGTGCAGGATGCCCTCGCGGTGCGCGGAGCGCAGGACGTCCAGGACGGCGAGACCGACCTCCGCCGCGCGCCGCGGCTCCAGCAGGCCGTCCTCCCGGATGACCTCGGCGAGCGACTTGCCCTCGACGAGTTCCATCACGATCCAGGGCCGGTCGTCCTCCTCGACCACGTCGAAGACGGTCACGGCGCTGTTGTTGCGGATCCGCGCGATCGCCTTGGCCTCGCGCAGGGTCCGGGTGATCAGCCGCCGCTTCTCCTCCTCGTCGATGTTCGACGGGAAGCGGAGCTCCTTGACGGCGACGGTCCGCCCCAGGGTCTCGTCCTGGGCCCGCCACACCGTGCCCATGCCGCCGCGGCCGAGCACATCTCCCAGCCGGTACCGCCCGGCGAGGAGACGTGCGCTCTTGTTCTGACGGGATGTCTCCGCCCGCTCCGCCTCCGACATGCGTCCCCTCATGCAACCCGCCCTGACAGAGCCTTCATTGTCCCTCACCCGACAAGTGGTCGACGCCCAGGGTGCCTCTGGCCGCACACCGGGCCCGGCGCGCACGGCACCCGGGTGACGGATGCCCTCCCCAGCCCTGCATGATGGGCCTCCGACATGGGAGGAGCCGGGATGCCGCCGATTCGGACGCTCCTGGCCGTTCCTGTGTCCCTGGCCCTGCTCGCCCTGGCCCCGAACGCCTCCTCGGCCCCGGCCGTCCCGCCTACGGACGCACTCCTTCCGCTCCTGGTCACGCGGGGCGGCGCCCCCGCCGCGGCCCTGCTGGCCCTGGAGGAGACCGGTGCCCGCTACGCCGACGCCGGCTCGGGCATCGAGCGCGCCGACCACTTCCGCGCCGGCAGCATCACCAAGACGTTCGTCGCCACGGTCGTCCTGCAACTGGCCGACGAAGGCCGTCTGTCCCTCTCCGACACCGTGGAGGAGCATCTGCCCGGCCTGGTGCGGGGAGCGGGCAACGACGGCCGTGCGCTGACCCTGCGTTCCCTGCTCACCCACACCAGCGGCCTCCACGACTTCTCCGCGGACACGCGAGGCACCGTGCCGGCCACCCCCCTTCAAGCCGTACGCATCGCACTCACCCACCCCCCGGCCGACCCCGGCCGCTTCTCCTACTCGAACACCAACTACGTCCTGCTCGGCCTGGTCGTCGAACAGGTCACCGGCCGCTCGTACGCCGCCGAGGCCGAGCGCCGCATCATCGCTCCGCTGCGCCTGACGGGCACCTCCTTCCCCGGTTCCCGGACCTCTCTTCCCTCGCCGCACGGCCGCTCCTACGCGGCCGACGGCACCGACGTCACCCGGCTCGACCCGCGGGTGGCCGGCGCCGCGGGCGAGCTGGTGACCACGCTCGCCGACCTGGACCGCTTCTACGGGGCCCTGCTCGGCGGTGAACTGCTGCCCCCGCGCCGACTGCGCGAGATGCTCGACACCCGCACCGCACACGGCTCGTACGGCATGGGCCTGTTTCCTGTGCGGCTTCCGTGCGGCACCACGGTGTGGGGGCACAACGGGCGCATCTCCGGCAGCTACGTGCGCACCGCGGCCACCGCCGACGGCCGGCATGTCCTCACCTTCCGGGTGAACACGGACACGATGGCGGATACCGGTCTCGAACCCGCGGTGCTCGCGGCCGAGTTCTGCCCTCGCACTTCCTAGAACGACCGGGTTCCGAACGAAGATCCCGGTTTCCGCCACCCGTTCGAGTGATTCGCTCCGGGGCCGGCTCCCGGCGCGACTACAACGGAACGATGTCCGGTGCCCCCAGCCGTGCCGCGTCCGCCGTCAGGTCGTCGGGCTGCCGCTGCGACTCCCGTTCGGCCTCCACCCGCTTCTCGTAGTGCTGCACCTCGCGCTCGATCTGGTCCTTGTCCCAGCCCAGTACCGGCGCCATCAGCTCGGCCGCCTCACGGGCGCTGCGCGTCCCCCGGTCGAACGTCTCGATCGAGATGCGGGTGCGCCGGGTCAGCACGTCGTCCAGGTGCCGTGCGCCCTCGTGCGAGGCGGCGTAGGCGATCTCGGCACGCAGATAGTCGTCGGCCGCCCGGAGCGGCTCGCCCAGCGCGGGGTCCGCGGCGATGAGGTCCAGGACCTCTTCCGCCAGCGCGCCGTACCGGTGCAGCAGGTGCTCCACCCGTGCCGTGTGCAGTCCGGTGCGCGCGGCCGTGCGCGCACGCGCGTTCCACAGCGCGTGGTAGCCCTCGGCGCCGACCAGCGGCGTGTCCTCGGTGACGCAGTCGGCGACGCGGACGTCGAGTCCGTGCACCGCCGCGTCCACCGCGTCCTTGGCCATGACCCGGTACGTCGTGTACTTGCCGCCCGCCACCACGACGAGGCCGGGCACGGGATGGGCCACGGTGTGCTCGCGGGACAGCTTGCTCGTGGCGTCCGACTCGCCCGCGAGCAACGGCCGCAGACCGGCGAACACACCCTCCACGTCGTCCCGCGTCAGTGGCACCGCGAGCACCGAGTTCACGTGTTCCAGCAGGTAGTCGATGTCCGCGCTGGACGCGGCCGGGTGCGCCTTGTCGAGGTTCCAGTCGGTGTCCGTGGTGCCCACGATCCAGTGCCGGCCCCAGGGTATGACGAACAGCACGGACTTCTCGGTGCGCAGGATGAGCCCGGTCGTGGAGTGGATGCGGTCCTTGGGGACGACCAGGTGGATGCCCTTCGAGGCCCGCACGTGGAACTGGCCGCGTTCGCCGACCATCGCCTGCGTGTCGTCGGTCCACACCCCGGTGGCGTTGACGACCTGCTTGGCGCGGACCTCGTACTCGCCACCGCCCTCGACGTCCTGCACCCGGGCGCCCACGACGCGTTCGCCCTCGCGCAGGAACCCCGTGACCCGCGCACGGTTGGCGGTCTTCGCGCCGTACGCCGCGGCCGTGCGCACCAGCGTCGTCACGAACCGGGCGTCGTCCATCTGGGCGTCGTAGTACTGCAACGCTCCGACCAGCGCGTCCTTCTTCAAGCAGGGGGCGGCCCGCAGCGCGTGACGGCGGGTCAGGTGGCGGTGCACGGGCAGGCCCCGCCCGTGTCCCCGGGCCATCGCCATGGTGTCGTACAGCGCGACGCCCGCTCCGGCGTAGAGCCGCTCCCAGCCCTTGTGCTGCAGCGGGTACAGGAACGGAACCGGGCGCACCAGATGCGGAGCGAGCCTTTCCAGCAGCAGGCCGCGCTCCTTCAGCGCCTCCCGCACGAGCACGAAGTCGAGCATCTCCAGGTAGCGCAGGCCACCGTGGATCAGCTTGCTGGACCGGCTGGACGTGCCCGACGCCCAGTCACGCGCCTCGACCAGGCCCGTGGACAGACCGCGCGTCACGGCGTCGAGCGCCGTACCCGCGCCGACCACGCCGCCGCCCACCACCAGCACGTCCAGTTCGTGCTCGGCCATGGACGCGAGTGATTCGGCGCGCTGCGCCGGCCCCAGTGTCGCTGTCCTCACCGCTGCCTCCCGCTCATCGGTCGCATCGGCCGCACCCGTCGGGCGAAGCCCGGTCCCCCACCCTCATGCCCAAATTCTGACCGGCTTGCCCGACTTCAGCCACCACGGCCTCCGACCTGTGGACAAACCCGCGGAACGACTCACCGAAACTCGGCCGACCAATCCCACATATCGGTCATATTTACTCCTAGTCTGACATTGCGCTCGCCTGCTCGGTCCACAGGGCTTGCGCATCTGTCGCACTCCGGTTATTGGGAAGGACGGCCCACGCCATGCCCGCAGATCTCGCCGTCATCGGACTCGGCCCGTACGGCCTGCCCCTGGCCCAGGCCGCCGTCGCCGCCGGCATCCCCACCATCGGTTACCGGACCGGCCCCGAGGAGGGCTCCCTCAGCGCCGCCGAACAGCGCCGCATGCTCGCGCAGGGTTTCCGGACGACCGCCAACGCCACCGAGCTCGGCCGGGTGCGCACCGCGGTCATCTGCGCGCCGACGCCGCGCGGCGCGGACGGCGGGCTGGATCTGGGCCAGGTGGAGGCGGCCGCCCGCACCCTCGCCGCGCGGCTGCGCCCGCACACCACGGTGATCCTCGAGTCCCCCGTGCCCCCGGGGACGACGGAGGGCCCCCTGCTGCGCCTGCTCGAGTCGGTGTCGGGTCTCCGCGCGGGACACGACTTCCACCTCGCGTACTCCCCCAGCCGGGTCGACCCCGGCAACCGCGACCACACCCCCGCCAACACCCCGAAGGTCATCGGCGGCCTCACCCCCGCCTGCACCGAGTCGGCCGCCGCCTTCTACGGACGCATCACCGACAAGGTCGTACGCGCGCGCGGCCTGCGCGAGGCGGAGACCGTGCAGCTCCTGGAGACCAACTTCCGGCACGTCAACATCGCCCTCGTCAACGAGATGGCCGCCCTCTGCCACGACCTGGGCATCGACCTGTGGGACGTCCTGCGCTGCGCGGAGACCAAACCCTTCGGCTTCCAGGCGTTCCGCCCCGGCCCCGGCGTCGGCGGCCACACCGTCCCCCAGGACCTGACCGCCCACGCGGGCCGCACCCTGCGCATGGCGGAACTCGCCCAGGAGGTCAACGGCCGCATGCCGCGCTACGTCGTGCAGCGCGCCGCAGCCCTCCTCAACGAGCACGGCAAGTCCGCGCGCGGCGCGCGGGTGCTCCTCCTCGGCGTCACCTACAAGCCCGACCTCGCCGACCGGCAGGGCTCCCCGGCCCATGAGATCGCGGTCCGGCTGATGGAGCTGGGCGCCTCCGTCAGCTACCACGACCCGTACGTGCCGTTCTGGAACGTCCTCGACCGCCCCGTCCCCCGCGCGGACTCCCTCTACGAGGCCACCGCCGACGCCGACCTGACGATCCTCCTCCAGCAGCACCGCACGTACGACCTCCAGGGCCTGTCGGTGAAGGCCCAGCTGATGCTGGACACGCGGGGGGCGACGCCTACGGGGGCGGCGCATCGGTTGTGAGGAGGGGGCGCGCGGATTCAAGTGCCACAGAGGCTGGTGGTGGGCAGCGGGATCGCCGGGTAACGTATTTCCTGGATCCGCAAGAGGTACCTCCTCCGGGACCGGACCGCCTCACAGCGACTTCGGGACCGTAAGAGGTGGAGCCCACCGCAGGGGTTAGCTGCGGCAGGCTCCTGAAAGTGAACGGAGTGTCCACCCCTAATTCTCGTAGGGGTGGCCGCTCACTTCCCGTAGCGCCACAAGATGCACCTCCTCCGGAACTTCACCATCCGCAGACGGATCCGGTCCCAGGCTGTGGGCTTGCGGTGACGGCCCATGGCGCGCCCCCTTCCACGATGCCGCCCATAACCCGGTAGGCGGTCCGTCTGGAATCGGGCCGGGCCCCGAGGGCCGGGGTCCGGGGACGATCTCCTTGGAAGGGGGCGCCCCAGAGAACTGGGTCGCCGAACACGGACATTACCGACGGAATTCACCCCGTCGGCTCAGATTCGCCCCGAAAACAACCGTGCGCCCCCTGAGCGCCACGCGCGCCCCACTTGGACATGCGAAAGGGGCCGGTCACCAGGTGACCGGCCCCTCCGTGCCGTATCAAAGCCCGCCCGGTCTCTACCGCCGGTGCTGCGAGTCCGCCACCGTCACCTCGACGCGCTGGAACTCCTTCAGCTCGCTGTAGCCGGTCGTGGCCATCGCGCGGCGCAGGGCGCCGAAGAGGTTCATCGAGCCGTCGGGGGTGTGGGAGGGACCGGTGAGGATCTCCTCCAGCGTGCCGACCGTGCCGAGGTCGACCTTCTGGCCGCGCGGCAGCTCCTCGTTGACGGCCTCCATGCCCCAGTGGTTTCCCCGGCCCGGACCGTCCGTCGCGCGGGCCAGCGGGGAGCCCATCATCACGGAGTCCGCGCCGCAGGCGATCGCCTTGGGCAGGTCGCCGGACCAGCCGACACCGCCGTCCGCGATCACGTGCACGTACCGGCCGCCGGACTCGTCCATGTAGTCGCGGCGGGCGGCCGCCACGTCGGCGACCGCGGTGGCCATGGGCACCTGGATGCCGAGCACGTTGCGCGTGGTGTGCGCGGCGCCGCCGCCGAAGCCGACCAGCACGCCCGCCGCACCGGTGCGCATGAGGTGCAGGGCGGCGGTGTAGGTGGCGCAGCCGCCGACGATCACCGGGACGTCGAGCTCGTAGATGAACT
The DNA here is from genome assembly GCF_019049255.1 of Streptomyces sp. AC558_RSS880. Classification (GTDB taxonomy): domain Bacteria; phylum Actinomycetota; class Actinomycetes; order Streptomycetales; family Streptomycetaceae; genus Streptomyces. Next base: position 147,561 of record NZ_JAGMUJ010000013.1, read on the forward strand.
GCTTCAGGTTCAGCGGCTCGTGCGCGCCGGACACGTGCTCCGCCGAGACCGTCGTACCGCGGATGACGAAGATGTCCACGCCCGCGTCGACGACGGCCTTGGAGAACTGGGCGGTGCGCTGCGGGGAGAGCGCGGCGGCGGTGACCACGCCCGAGTCGCGCACCTCCTTGATGCGCTGCCCGATCAGCTCCTCCTTGATGGGGGCGGCGTAGATCTCCTGCAGGCGGCGGGTGGCCGCCTCGGCGGGCAGGCCGACGATCTCGTCGAGCAGCGGCTGCGGGTCCTCGTAGCGCGTCCACAGGCCCTCGAGGTTCAGCACGCCGAGGCCGCCGAGCTCGCCGATGCGGATCGCGGTGGCCGGGGAGACGACCGAGTCCATGGGAGCGGCCAGGAACGGCAGCTCGAAGCGGTAGGCGTCGATCTGCCAGGCGATCGAGACCTCCTTCGGGTCCCGCGTACGGCGGCTGGGGACGACGGCGATGTCGTCGAAGGCGTACGCCCGGCGGCCGCGCTTGCCGCGCCCGATCTCGATCTCAGTCACGTCTGTGGCCTTTCCCTGATGCGTTGCAGCGCCTTCCAGTATCCCCGACGGACACGCCGAGGGCGGTCCCGGAGGTGTCCGGGACCGCCCAGGAAGGCCTTTACGACTACTTGCGGCTGTAGTTCGGCGCCTCGACCGTCATCTGGATGTCGTGCGGGTGGCTCTCCTTGAGGCCCGCGGAGGTGATCCGCACGAACCGCCCGTTGTCCTGCAGCTCGGGCACGGTCCGGCCGCCGACGTAGAACATCGACTGGCGCAGGCCGCCGACCAGCTGGTGGACGACCGAGGAGAGCGGGCCGCGGTAGGGCACCTGGCCCTCGATGCCCTCGGGCACGAGCTGCTCGTCGGAGGCGACGCCCTCCTGGAAGTAGCGGTCCTTGGAGAACGACTTGCGGTCGCCGCGGCTCTGCATGGCACCGAGCGAGCCCATGCCGCGGTACGACTTGAACTGCTTGCCGTTGATGAACAGCAGCTCGCCCGGGGACTCCTCGCAGCCCGCGAGCAGCGAGCCCAGCATGACCGTGTCGGCGCCCGCGACCAGGGCCTTGGCGATGTCACCGGAGTACTGGAGGCCACCGTCGCCGATGACCGGGACACCGGCCTCCTTGGCGGCGAGCGACGCCTCGTAGATGGCCGTGACCTGCGGGACGCCGATGCCGGCGACGACGCGGGTGGTGCAGATGGAGCCGGGGCCGACGCCGACCTTGATGCCGTCCACGCCGGCGTCGATGAGGGCCTGGGCGCCGTCGCGGGTGGCGACGTTGCCGCCGATGACGTCGACGCCGGAGGAGTTCGACTTGATCTTGGCGACCATGTCGCCGACCAGACGGGAGTGGCCGTGCGCGGTGTCGACGACGATGAAGTCGACGCCCGCCTCGATCAGCGCCTGGGCGCGCTCGAAGGCGTCACCGGCCACGCCGACCGCGGCGCCGACCAGCAGCCGGCCCTCGGCGTCCTTGGCCGCGTGGGGGTACTTCTCGGCCTTCACGAAGTCCTTGACCGTGATCAGGCCCTTGAGGACGCCGTCGTCGTCGACCAGCGGCAGCTTCTCGATCTTGTGGCGGCGCAGCAGCTCCATGGCGTCCGCGCCGGAGATGCCGACCTTGCCGGTGACCAGCGGCATCGGCGTCATGACCTCGCGCACCTGACGGGAGCGGTCGGTCTCGAAGGCCATGTCGCGGTTGGTGACGATGCCGAGCAGCTTCTTGTTGCCGTCGGTGACCGGGACGCCGCTGATGCGGAACTTGGCGCACAGCGCGTCGGCCTCGCCGAGGGTGGCGTCCGGGTGGATGGTGATGGGGTCGGCCACCATGCCCGACTCGGAGCGCTTCACCAGGTCGACCTGGTTGGCCTGGTCCTCGATGGACAGGTTGCGGTGCAGTACGCCGACACCGCCCTGGCGGGCCATCGCGATCGCCATGCGCGACTCGGTGACCTTGTCCATGGCGGCGGACAGCAGCGGGATGTTGACCCGCACGTTCTTGGAGACGTACGAGGCGGTGTCGATCTCGTCGGGCGCCATGTCCGACGCGCCCGGCAGCAGCAGCACGTCGTCGTAGGTCAGCCCGAGTGTCGCGAATTTACCGGGCACTCCGTCGACGTTGGCAGTCATGACACCTTCCCCAAATGGCCTTGATCGGTGCGGATGTCCATGCTAACGGGAAGTGGGGGTGTCACATTCCACGGTTTCGCACGACTCCCGGCTTCGTATGTTCGTACGGGAACGGCTGGTCGTCCGTTCATGCGCCGAAGGGGCGGCGCGGCGGCGGCGGTTACTGCTCCGCCAGGGCGCGCAGTCGGCTCAGCGCGCGGTGCTGGGCCACCCGGACGGCGCCGGGTGACATTCCCAACATCTGTCCAGTCTCCTCCGCCGTGAGGCCCACGGCGATCCGCAGCAGAAGCAGCTCACGCTGGTTCTCGGGCAGGTTGGCCAGCAGTTTCTTGGCCCACTCGGCGTCGCTGCTGAGCAGGGCGCGCTCCTCCGGGCCGAGGGAGTCGTCGGGGCGTTCGGGCATCTCGTCGGACGGCACGGCCGTCGAACCGGGGTGCCGCATCGCCGCGCGCTGCAGGTCGGCGACCTTGTGGGAGGCGATGGCGAAGATGAACGCCTCGAAGGGCCGGCCGGTGTCCTTGTAGCGGGGCAGCGCGAGGAGCACCGCGACGCAGACTTCCTGGGCGAGGTCCTCGACGAAGTGCCGGGCGTCGCCGGGCAGCCGCGACAGACGGGTGCGGCAGTAGCGCAGCGCCAGGGGGTGGACATGGGCGAGCAGATCGTGCGTGGCCTGCTCGTCCCCGTCGACCGCGCGATGGACGAGCGCACCGATCGCCCCGTGGGCAGTGCCCGCCTCGTCGTCGCGCATCGGTCCATGGTGCCTTGCGGACGTCTGGTCCGCGGCACCGTGTCCCTGGTTGTGCACCGAAGCGTTATGAGCAGGTGCGCCGGAACTCATCCCTTGCGCCCTCCCCTTCCGCTCGACCGACTCGTCCCCGAGGAACTCCACACCTCAAGGATGCGGCATCCGCGGCGAAACGAGCAGCGGGCGTCCGGCGGCTGTCGCCGATGCGCTGGTGGACGGGGTTCTCCGTCCCTCGGGCACGGTGGACGACGAGGACTTCCACGCCCCGGGCACGGCGGGCGACGGACATGTCCGCACCTCCGGCACGGCGAACGACGGACGCGTCCGCGCCCCCGGCACGGCGAACGACGGACGCGTCCGCACCTCCGGCACGGTGGATCCGGCCGACTGCGCCGGCTCGGCGTGCTCCCGGGCCCACTCGGCCGTGGCCTGTCGTGCGGCTCGGTTCGGGTCCGTGGGGCCGGTGGCCTGCCGTACGGCTCGGTTCGGGTCCGCGGGGCCGGTGGCGCGCCGTGTGGAACGACGAGGTTCGCGCCCACCGGCAAGACGTCAGCCGGGGCCACGGCCCTTCCGGGCGCCGACAGCACACCGCGCGGGGCCACAAACCCCGGACCCACCGGAAGCGCACCACGCGGAGCCACACCCCGCACCCCCACCGAGAACACACCGCACAAAGCCACGCCCCGCACCCCCACCAGAAGCGCACCGCGCGGAACCGCAGGCTCCACGTCCGCCGAAACCACGCTCCACCGGGTCGCGGAACCCCGTGGCCGCCGAACTCCGCACCGTCGGCCGGCGAGCTTCGCTCAGGCCCGGTGCGCATGCGACCGATCACGCGGAGGTGTCGCGTCGGCGGTCGCGGCCGGATCCCGGACGGGGACGTCCGCAGGCCCCCGCACATCGGCTGCCGTGTGATGCCGCACACCGGGGCGGACCGGTCCGGGGCGGAACGGGCCCAGGGCCTGCCGTTCGGATCGTGCCGGCCCCGTGGCCCCGGTTCCGCACCAGGCCGCGCAGGCACAGGCACAGGCGCCCGGCGTTGTGCCCCGGGTCCTCGCCGCCGTCCCGCGGTGCAGGGCACGGGGCCCTGCTCGCTACCCGGCGTGATCCCCACGCAAGGCCCTAGCGCACCAGGCCCCACCGGAAACCGAGCGCCACCGCGTGGGCCCGGTCCGACGCGCCGAGCTTCTTGAAGAGCCGCCGCGCGTGCGTCTTGACGGTGTCCTCGGAGAGGAACAGCTCGCGGCCGATCTCGGCGTTGGAGCGGCCGTGGCTCATGCCTTCGAGGACCTGGATCTCCCGCGCGGTGAGCGTGGGCGCCGCACCCATCTCGGCGGAGCGCAGCCGGCGCGGGGCGAGCCGCCAGGTCGGGTCGGCGAGCGCCTGTGTGACCGTCGCCCGCAGCTCCGCGCGGGAGGCGTCCTTGTGCAGATAGCCGCGCGCACCGGCGGCCACCGCGAGCGCCACACCGTCGAGGTCCTCGGCGACCGTGAGCATGATGATGCGCGCTCCGGGGTCGGCGGACAGCAGCCGCCGGACCGTCTCGACGCCGCCCAGACCGGGCATGCGTACGTCCATCAGAATCAGGTCCGAGCGGTCGGCCCCCCAGCGGCGGAGGACTTCCTCGCCGTTGGCAGCCGTCGTCACGCGCTCGACGCCGGGCACGGTCGCAACCGCGCGGCGGAGCGCCTCCCGGGCAAGCGGGGAGTCGTCGCAGACGAGGACGGAAGTCATGGCCGCCCTCCGCAGCTGATGCGCGTCACCTTGAGCCTCCAGGCTGGTACGAAATCGTCACCTGTGCGGTCGACCGTCTCGGGCGCCCGCCCGAGCGCTTGTTCCTTCAACCGCCTCGCACTCTCAACGACGGTCACTCGAAAGAGTTACGGGGCTGTCTGCCACCTTCGGCACTCTACGTGAGGAGACGGACACGGTGCAGATATGCGCGACGTACCCTCGAACTTTCATCACAACCCATGCCCCATTCAGCCCCTTTTCTTCCCTTTTGCTGGTGTCCGGTACTAGATTCGCAATGAGTCATATTTTCATCTCCTTGGATCGTAGTTGTACGGTCGTGGACACCGGATCCGCCCAGAACGGCTACAAGGGGTCACGCAATGGCAGATTTCTCCCGCCTTCCCGGACCGAACGCGGACCTATGGGACTGGCAACTCCTGGCTGCCTGCCGCGGGGTGGACAGCTCGCTCTTCTTCCACCCGGAGGGCGAGCGTGGTGCGGCTCGAAGCGCTCGCGAGAACTCGGCCAAAGAGGTCTGCATGAGGTGCCCGGTGCGCGCCGAGTGCGCCGCACACGCGCTGGCGGTACGCGAGCCGTACGGCGTGTGGGGCGGACTGACCGAGGACGAGCGCGAAGAGCTGATGGGGCGGGCGCGCAACCGCCTGGTGTCGGCGTCGGCCATGGGAGGGCACGCCGCTTCGAACAGCTGAGGGAACGTTTCTTCACGGCACGGGGCACGCGCACGCGACCTCGTTCCGTCACTGGGGGTGACCCATCGGTCCTTACGCACGGTGACCCACGTACCCGGAACCCCCTTACCGGGCGGCCGCTCCGGCCAGCTCCTCCAACGTCGCGGTGACCGCCGGCACCTGGGCGAGGTCCGGGAGGGTGAGCGCGACGATCTCCCGGCGCACGGCGGGTTCCAGCGCCACGGTGCGCACGCCCCTGGGCCGTACCGACTCGATGGCCAGCTGGGGCAGCACCGCCACCCCGAGCCCGGCGCCGACCAGTCCGGCGACGGCCGGATAGTCGTCGGTCGCGAAGTCGATGCGCGGCGTGAAGCCGGCCGTCTCGCACACCTCGACCAACTGGCTCCGGCAGCGCGGGCAGCCGGCGATCCAGGGCTCGTCGGCGAGTTCGCCGATGGCGACCGACTCCGCGCGGGCGAGCCGGTGCCGTTCGGGCACGAGCCCCACCAGCCGGTCCGACAGCAGCGGCCGCACGACGAGGTCGTCCCACTCCTCGGCGCCCGCCGCCCCCTCGTACCGGAAGGCGAGGGCCACGTCGCAGTCGCCCTCGCGCAGCATCTCCACGGAGCGGGGCGGTTCGGCCTCCTCCAGGGAGACCCGGGTGCCGGGGTGGGCGGCGCGCAGGGCGGCGAGGGCCGTGGGGACGAGCGTGGAACTGCCGCTGGGGAAGGAGACGAGCCGGACCCGGCCCGCGCGGAGCCCGGCGATGGCGGCGACCTCCTCCTCGGCGGCGGTCAGTCCGGCGATGATCCCGGCCGCGTGCCGCACCAACGCCTCTCCGGCCTGTGTCAGGCGCATCTCGCGGCCGCTGCGTATGAGCAGGGGCGTGCCGACGGACGCCTCCAGGGCCTTCATCTGCTGACTGACGGCGGGCTGGGTGCAGCCCAGTTCGCGGGCCGCCGCGGAGAAGGAACCGGTGGTGGCCACGGCGCGCAGCACGCGGAGATGACGGGCTTCGATCACCCCTCAAGGATAAGCCGACCTTTGACACGGCGCCGGATAATGCGTCGACGCTTTGATGCCCATCGCCTACCGTGCGACTCATGAAGCTTCTGTCTGTGAACCTGGGGCGACCCAAGGCCGTGCCGTACACGGAGCAGCGCGACGGCGTGACCGGCATCGACAAGCAACCCGTGGACGGACCGGTGCGGGTGGCCGCGCCGGGGGCGAAGGGGACCGGCGCGAGCGGTCTGGCCGGGGACGCCGTGTGCGAGACGCGGCATCACGGCGGGGACGACCAGGCGGTGTACGCCGTGGCCCGCGAGGACCTCGACGAGTGGGAGCGCACGCTGGGGCGCACGCTGACCAACGGGATGTTCGGCGAGAACCTCACCACCGAGGGGATCGACGTGTCCGGCGCCCTGATCGGCGAGCGCTGGGCCGTCGGTCCCGAGGTGGTGCTGGAGGTCACCTCCGGGCGTATCCCCTGCCGCACCTTCCAGGGCCATCTGGGTGAGAAGGGCTGGGTGAAGCGGTTCACCGAGCGGGGCGCGCCGGGCGCGTACTTCCGGGTGATCCGGCCCGGTGAGATACGCGCGGGTGACGCCGTACGGATCATGCACCGGCCGGAGCACGAGGTGACGGTCGCGCTGCAGTTCCGCGCGGTGACGACCGAGCGGACGCTGCTGCCCCGGCTGCTGGCGGCCGGCGGGGCGCTGCATCCGGAGGCGCTGGCGATGGCGCGGACGTACGTGGAGAAGTACGGGGCGGGGCCGACCGCCTGACCGCATGTCCATGGGATGACATGAAGCGGACGACTCCACTCCGGGTAACTACTCTTGCGCCATGACAACGGCTCTGATTACGGGATCGACGGCTGGGATCGGTGCCGCGTTCGCGCGGCGGCTGGCGGCCGACGGACATGATCTGGTGCTGGTCGCCCGCGACACCGGACGGCTGCGCGAACAGGCGACCGAGCTGCACGACCGCCACGGCATCGAGGCGGAGGTGCTGACCGCCGACCTGGCCCAGGACAAGGGCATCGAGGCGGTGGCCGACCGCCTCGGCGACCGCAAGAACCCCGTCGACCTGCTGATCAACAACGCCGGCTTCGGCCACCGGGGCCGTTACCTCGAGGTCCCCATGGCCGACGAGCTGAGGATGCTCAAGGTGCACTGCGAGGCGGTGCTCCGGCTGACGTCGGCGGCGGTGGAGACGATGCGCGAGCGCGGACGCGGAGGCGTCGTGAACGTCGCCTCGACCGCCGCGTTCGTGCCGCGCGGGACCTACGGGGCGTCCAAGGCGTGGGTCGTGCAGTTCACCCAGGGTGCGGCGCAGGACCTGGCGGGCCACGGCGTACGGCTGATGGCGCTGTGCCCCGGGTTCGTGCGCACCGAGTTCCACGCGCGGGCCGGGATGGGCACGGACAACATCCCGAACTGGATGTGGCTGGACGCGGACAAGGTCGCCACGGCGGCGCTCGCGGACCTGGCCCGGGGCAAGACGCTGTCGATCCCGGATCCGCGTTACAAGGCGCTGATGGGGGCGGCGAAGCTGGTCCCGCGCGGGCTGCTGGGCGGGATCTCGTCGCGGACGGGACGGAAGTACGGGCCCCGGTAGCCGTGGTCCGACGGTCGCGCGGTCACGGCGGGACGGACTCCGCTCCCCGGGAGAAAATGGGTGCTGACAGACCGACCCGGACCCAGGGGACCGGAGGCGAGCACCATGACCTTCGTACAGCTCATCGACTGCCGGACCAGCCGGTTCGAGGAGATGGACCGGCTCATGGACCAGTGGGTCGAGCAGACCAGGGGGAAGCGGACGGCGACCCACGCGGTGGTCGGCAAGGACCGCGCGGACACGTCGCACGTCGTCGAGATCGTGGAGTTCCCGTCGTACGAGGAGGCGATGCGGAACTCGAAGCTGCCGGAGACCGACCGGATCTTCCGGGAGATGGTGGCCCTGTGTGACGGTGTGCCGACGTTCACGGACCTGGACGTGGTGCGCGACGCGCAGCTGAACACGGACTCCGCGCGGCGCTTCTTCGAGGTGGTCGCCACCGCGGACGACCTGTCCCCGATGACGGGCCTGATCGAGGAGCACTACCACGACCACGATCCGGCCAACGAGCAGGACGTCATCGGCCTCGACCACTTCCGGCGCGAGATGGACGTGTGGCGCGGCGGCTTCGACTTCGCGTTCCGGATCGAGGACCAGCTCGCGCGAGGGGACCGGGTGTGCACCCGGTGGAGCTGGGAGGGCACCCACAAGGGCGACTTCCTCGGCATCCCGGCGACGGGGAGGAAGGCCGCCATGACGGGCACGACCATCTTCCGCTTCGGCGACAACGGGAAGATCGTCGAGGGCTGGTGGCAGTACGACCGGCTGGGGCTGATGGTGCAGTTGGGGGCGCTGGAGCCGACGGGGTCGTAACGGCGGCCACGCGGTCCGACCGGTCCGGCGGCCACGCGATCCGACCGGTCCGGTCCGGTCCGGGATCCGCGACCACGGCTTCACGAACGAGTCGACCGGCTGCTGCTCGAACGAACACCGCATCCACCCCGTCGTCCTCATGAGGCCGGACGCGTCTTCACATCGGGACGCGTCGGCTCGACCACTCCGGCCTCGCGACGTACACGAACTCGTGCGCGTCCAGGACGATCGCCGGGGAGGAACAATGAATCGGCCGGGACGAACCACGCGCCCACCACTGGTGGCGGCCATGTTGATGCTGGCCGTGGCCTGCACGTCGGAGAGCGGTGGCGACGAAGGAGGCGAGCAGGCGGCATCCTGCGCCTACCGCGTCCTCTACCAGGACCGCACCTACCGGGACGTCGCCGACGTGCGGTTCACGGCAGGGGAGGAGCTCGGTCCCGCCACCCTCCCGCCGTGCGACGACACCGGCGGACGGGATGACGCCGGACAGGCCGGGGAGACGACGACCGCCTACAAGGTGGACGGCGTCCCTTCCGAGGTGGCCGTCGCCGTCGGGAACAGCCCCGACGACACCACCTTCGTGGCCGCCCACTCGGGCGGTGAGCTTCCCCCGGAGGTACGGAAACTGATCGACGGGTCCTGACGCCGACCGCGCCCCGGCCGGGTGGAGCCCTCGGGGGCAGGCCGGTCAGCTCGTCCCGGGCGCCGACCGCGTCCAGCGGTTGAGCGTCTCGCTCTTGTCGTCGTACGTGAGCCAGGTCCCGTCGCCGAGCGGACGTACGTAACTGTCGACGGGGCCCGTCGGGTACGCGACCACCCCGCGTATCCGCAGGGTGTGAGCGTCGAGCAGCCAGTGGCGGGCTTCCTCCGGCTCCTCGTCGGAGTCGACCGTCGAGGCGATGACGGTGTCGGCGTCGACGAAGCCGCAGGCGTAGTCCCAGTAGGTCTCGTCCTCGTCGTCGGCCGACTCGGGCTCCTGCTCGGCGATCACCGTGCCGTCCAGGGCGTGCAGTTGCAGGTCCGTGCCGTAGTGCTCGACCGTCAGGAAGCCCGGGTGTCCCGCGTGGACGTCCGCCAGGATGCGGTCCAGGCCCTCGTTCACGTCCCAGCCGGTCAGCTTCCCACCGTCCCAGCGCGCCCAGTGCAGCAGGATGCCGTCCTGGCCCATGCCGATGCTCAGCCCCATGTGGACACCGTCCGGGTGGGAGAGGTGGTTCGAACCGGCCGCCGCGCTCTCCAGCGGCAGCCGCGCCAACTCCCTTCCGTTACGCGCGTCCAGGACCACCCAGCGCTCTTCCCAGCCGCCCGGCTCCGGTTCTCCCACCACGTGCGCCCACACGAGCCGGCCGTCGTCCGAGATCCGGCAGGAGCCGTGTTCCAGGCCCCGGCACACCTCCTGCTCGTCCCCCGTGTGCGGGTGGCCGAGCTCGGGTCCCCAACAGCCGTGCCGGTACTCCCACAGCGTCTCTCCCCCCTTGCCCATGGCCCGTACCGCGCGCTGCCCCGAGAACACCGCGAACGTGCCGTCCGGGCTCACCGAGTGGACGCCGTGGTCCCACCGGGGCCAGGGAAGAGGGAAGACGGCCGTCGGCGCGCGCTCCCCCGCGAACAACTCCCGGAGGTCGTAGACCTCCAGCTCGTGCCCGTTGCGGAGGAGGGCGCGGCCGGAACCGTCCCCACGGCTTTCGAACGCGAAGCCGTTGACCAGTGCGCCTCCACCCGGCAGCCTCACCGAGTCGCGCAGTTGTGCGGTGATCGACATGGGCCGACGGTAACGGGCCCCACTGACAGCACGGATCGCCCTTCGCGCTGCCGGCGCCGCCCGCCTAGCGCTTGTAGGTGTTGCCGCCCCCGTCCTTGACGGACCTGCAGGTGCGGCCGGTGTCGGAGCCCGAGCGGACGGCCGGCGCCTTCTTGTTGTAGTAGTTCACGGTGTAGGTGTTGCCCGAGAAGGTGTTCCCACCCTTTCCGCAGGTGTTGGCCCTCGGGAACGCCCAGTAGGTGAACATCCCGTGGTTGCCGTTCCCCCTGGTCTTCCCCTTGTGGTCGCGGCCCTTCCTGAAGACGTTCTTCCGGACCTTGTTACCGCTGCTGCCGTCGCTGGCGCGGACCGGGTCACCGGAGATGACCTGGAAGGTGTTCCTCTCCACCAGGTTCCCGTTGCTCCCGGGGGTCTTCTGCGTCTGGTTGAAGGCGAGGTAGACGCCGTGGGTGTTCCCCGGGACCGTCTTGTTCTCGAGGTTGACGAACGAGTTGTTGGTGATCTTGGCCTTCGAGACGTAGTTCAGGTGCACGCCGGCGTAGCCCTTGCCGCCCTTGACCCAGGCGTTGCCGATCTGCTTGAAGGTGATCCGGTTGACCACGAGCCCCTTGACCGGACCGTCCTTCTTGGTCCCCGTGGCCTTGATCCCGCCGTCGCCGTAGCGCTTCACGGTGTACGGCCCCTGGAAGTTCAGCTTGGGGGACTTGGGGCCCACCTTCGTCCAGTACCCGGCCTTGGCCGCCCGCCCGTCGAAGGTGACGGGGCCCGTCCCCGGCTGGGCCTTGACCGTGACCGTACCGTCGGCGATGCCCGGCCCCCACTCCACCCCGGCATCGGTGTAGGTGCCGCCGCGGAGCATGATCGTCGCGTTCCTCGTGTTCCTGGCCGCGAGCACGGCCTGGGCGTCCCGCAGGGACCCGACCGGACTCTGCGCGGTGAGGCCGGCCTTCCCCGCCGCCCGCAGGAGCGACTTCCCCGAGAGCCCGGCGAACGACGTCCCACCGGAGCCCACGTAGACGGTGACGTCCTCGCCCCCGGCGACCGGCGCGGCCAGCGCCCCCGGCCCGCTCGGAACCACGATCACCACGGCCGCCGCCAGGCACGGCAGCCCCATGCCCAGGTGCTTGCGCATGGATGTTCCCTCCCCTTCGATGGTCATGTGAGGCACGGGCGGGAAGTCCGTTCCCGCCGCTCGTGCGACAGGAACACTGCTCGGGTCCGCGCCGCCACGGCAAGCACTTCACGGTGTCCGGGACTGTCCCGGACAGCCCCGGACACCCGTGCCGGGTCACGACCGGGCTCCGCCGCACCCACCGGGCGGACGTGGCCGCGCACCCCCTCCTGATCGACCGCCCGTGCCTGCGAGGGCCGGTCCGCGCCGCGGTGGAAGGCGAGGTCGCAGGACTCGTCGAGCCACTGGTCGAAGATCCCGTCGGTTCCCGGCCGGCCCAGGCCGCTCGACCCGGCCGTGCGGAACAGTTCCCGCGCGGCGGCGAGGTCGACGATCGGCAGGCCGGCGCGGTTTCGCGGTGTTTCGGAGGGTGTGGGCACCTCGGGTGGCCTCCCGGAGCCGAAGGATCCCGGTGGCGCGCTGCCGCACCCCGGTGATCCGTGCCTCCCACGCACCTCACGCGGGTCGGCCGTCACACGACCGGACGGGAAGCCGACACCCGCGCCGATCTTCCGCAATGCCTTCACAGCCCTCTTGCTCCAGGGCTCGGATCATGAAATCTTGCGGCCGACGCCTCCATGATCCCGTGGGGGCGGGCACCGATCTCCCTGCACGAGGTGTAAGGGGGTCTTCGTTCCACAGGAGGCCCTTGTGCACGCCATCGACGCACCCGGCACGCCCCGTGACTGGGATCTCTACCGGACGGCAGTCGTCGACATCCGGTTCGGGGACCGGGCCGTGCGGGTCGAACCGCGCCCTCGGGGCACGGCGGAGGGTTTCTTCCCGGTACCGGACGGCAGCGGCGCCACCATCCATGTGATCACCGCCTGGAACCCCTACGGCCGTACCGCGTCGGACGACGCCAACGCCCGCGCCCAGCGCGTACTGCTCGACGGGATCCGTCACCGTGGTCTCACCTCGTGGCCCGCGGTGGGGGGCGACGTGCGCGGCACGCATCGGGAGGAGAGCGTCGCCGTCCTCGGCCTGAGCGATGCGGCGGCGCGTGACCTCGGGCGTCGCTTCGGCCAGGACGCGGTGTTCGCCTGGACCCCCGATGCCTGGCGGGTCCTGGCGTGCGGAAGCGGTGCCGTGGCGGTGAGCGGGTGGGTGGCGTCCGGACGAGCGTCGGTGTAGGCACAGGAGCAGAGCGATGGGCATGTATCCCATGCGGACCCCGGACCACTGTCCCCGCTGCGGCAGGCGCCTCGTCGATCCGCCGGCCGAGCGGGTCGCGGTCGACGGCTTCCCGGCCGAGGTGACCTACGCGACGGACCCGGTGTGCGGTGCGCGCTGGCACGTGTGGGACAGGACGTCCCCGCTGCGCCGCCTGGCCCGCCCTCATGTGGACGGCACGGGATGACGCCACCATGCCGTCGGGGCGACCCGATCCTGCTTCTTCCCGGCTGTCCTTCTCGAGCGGCTTCTCGCGTGCTGCCGCGGTCTTCAGCGGGCACGACGTGCGCCCGCCGCACTGCAGGACCTGTGAGGACCTGCGGCTCAGCGGGACCGGATCTGATTCATGAGGACGGCTGATCCGCCACCGGGTGGGAGCGCGGGCCCGGTGGCACGCGCCCCCGCCCACCGCTGTGCACGGGCTCGTGATCGTGGCATCATCGGCTCGCGCCACGTTGGCTTTTCGGGGGAATTCCATGGCGGATCAAGTCAGTTCACGTCGCTCGCCGTACTGGGCCACCGGCGCCCTCTGCGGCACCGTGGCCGCGCTGGGCGCGACCGGTGACATCATCTTCGACCTCTTCGACGGGTCGACCGCCGTCGCCGTGGGAAGCGGAACGGCGGTGCTGATCGGTGGCCTCACCTGGTATCACGCGGCGCGCACCCGGCCCGCGACGGTCACCCAACCGGTCGCACGCGGTGTGCCACGGCACGAACTGCCGCCCACCGCCCCCTGGGTGGGCCGCCGGACGCTGCTCGACGGCCTGCTCGCCATGCTCCGGGACGTTCCGGCACCGACGGGCGGGGCCCTGTCCGTCGACCTCTCGCACAGCCAGTCGAAGATCGTCGCCGTCCACGGGGCACCCGGCACGGGAAAGACGACGCTCGCCCTCAACGCGGCGCACCGGGTGAAGGACGAATACCCCGACGGCCAGTTGCACCTCGCGCTGCGGGGTGACGGCGACGAGCCCATGACGAGTGCGGACGCCCTGAAGGAGCTCCTGCTGAGGCTCGATGTCGCGCGCGAGGACATCCCCGCCCGCGTCGCGGACCGGGCCGCGCGCCTGCGGTCGCTGACCAACGACCTCCGACTGCTGATCATGCTCGACAACGCGCACAACGCCGAACAGGTGCGCCCCCTGCTGCCGGTGGGGGCGGGGTGCGCGGTGCTGATCACCAGCCGCAGGGCGCTTTCCGTCGGAGACGTGGCCCGTCCCCCCGTGCACGTGTCCCTCCCGAACGAGGACGACGCGCTGAGTGTCCTCGCGCACTGGGCCGGCGAGGACCGCATCGCCGCCGATCTCGCCGCCGCCCTCCGGATCACGCGGTTCTGCGGCCGGCTTCCCCTGGCCCTGCGCATCGTCGGCTCGAAGCTCAGGAACCGCCCTGACCTGAGTCTGACCCAGATGCGGGACCGCCTCGAGGACGAGCGGGACCGGCTGCGGGAGCTCTCCCATGCCGACGGGAGCCTGGAGGCCTGTCTGGGCTTCAGCCACCGGGAGCTGGAGGAGCCCACGCGGGTGGCCTTCGGTCTGATCGCCTCGTTACCGGTCGGGCGGCTCACCGACTGGCACTTCGCGTCCGTCCTGGGGGCCCGGGGAACGGCGGTCGCGGCCTGCGACGAGCTGGTCGAGGTCAGCCTGATGGAGGCCCGGGGCGACGACGGAGCGGACCCCGGCTATCGCCTCCACGACCTGATCCGGGTCTACGCGGCCGAGCAGTACGACCGGCTGCCGTCGGACGACCAGCGGCACTTGGAGGCCCGCCTGGTGCGGGCGTTCCGCGACGCCGTCGTCCACCTCGCCGCACAGCGTGCCCCGGAGCTCGCGACGGAGGTGTCCGCGGAGCGGGTCGGCGGCCTGGACCGGTTGTCGGCCGCCGCCTGGGTCTCGGGCGAGCAGAAGCGGCTGGAGTGGGCCATCGGCCGGGGCCGGAGTCTCGGCATGGACGCGGAGGCGGCCGAGATCGGCGAGGCGCTGTCGTACTTCCTCAACGACATCACCCTGCCGTCCGGTGCCGCGGACTGGCTGTTCAGCGCGCCGTCCGGGACCAGGCCGCGGGTGCGGCGCAGTCTGCGGCGGGCCCGCGCGACGGTGGCGCTGGCCGAGGGCTCGCCGGACACGGCACTGGCGCTGCTGGTGGCCGGCGGCACGGAGGCCGGGGAGACGCCGGACGCGATGGAGCAGGCCAGGGACGAGATGGTCGTCGCCGCCGCACACGCGGCGAAGCACGACTTCCGGGACGCCCTGCGGCACATGACCGGGGCGGTGGACCGGCTGCGGACGACCGGTGACTCCTGGCACGTCCTGAACTCCCTGGAGAAACTGGGTGAGTTCCAGAGGTGGCGGGGAAAGCCGGAACTCGCGGAGCGGAGCCAGCGGGAGGCACTGCGGCTGGCCGAGCAGGCCGGTGACCTCCGGGCGCGCGCCCGGCTGCGGCGGACCCTCGCGGAAACCCTCGGCTACCTGCGTCGGCCGGAGGAGGCGGCGCCACTGCTGGAATCGGCGATCCACGACTTCCGGATGCTGAACGACCGCAGATGGGAGGGGGCCGGTCTCTACGCCCTCGGCAAGATCTACCGTCTCCTCGGCCGCCGTGCCGAAGCGCTCGACTGCTACCGGCGGGCGGAGGAGATCTTCGGGCCGATGGGCGAACGGCACTGGGTGGGGCGGGTCGCCAACGCCAGGATCCGCGTCCTGGCGGGCATGGGCGACCTGGACGCGGCCGGCGAGACGGCCGGGACGGCTCTCGGGATCTTCCAGCAGGTCGGCGATGAGATGTGGGTCGCCCACACCCAGCGGGACGTCGGCTGGCTGCACCTGAAGGAAGGCAGGCCCACGGAGGCCCTCGGACCGCTGAGCCACGCCATCGAGGTGACCGAACGCGCCGGTGACACCTACGCCAACGCCATGGCCCGTCATCTGCGCGGGATCGCCCACCGCGACCTCGGCCACTACGCGGAGGCACACGCCGACTTCGACGCCGCCCTCGATGCCTACCGGTCGGGGGACTACGCGTGGAACGAGGCGGCCGTGGTCCACGACGTCGTCCGTGCCCTGCGGGCGGAGGGCCGGCCCGACGAGGCCGACGCCCTGGAAACCGGCACCGCCGCGGCCAACCCGTTCTTCACCGGGATGCACGGACGGAACGGTGCCGAGGCCGTCCCGGACGAGGACTGACGGCCCTCCGTCGTCCCGGGGAGCCGCTCGGGTCCGGGTGCCCCTGCCGTCCCGCGGCGGACGGTCGTCCAGTCGTTCCTCAACGGCCGCCGCACGGGTCGCCGCCCGCGGGCACCGGCTCGGTGTCGGCCGCCAGGCAAGAGGAGTACACCCGTGGCGGTGTGGGCCGCGGCTCCGGTTCCGATTCCGGCGCGGCGCCCACGGCGATGATCGCCCCGGCACCGACGCAGGCCAGTGCTGCCATCGCGGCGAGCCGTCCACCGCGGCTCACCGGTCGCCACGCAAGTGGTCGCGGAGCTCTTCGGTGCAGTCGTCCCCGGTGCCGACCCTGACTCGGGAGAAGGCCAGCACTCCGTCCCCCTCGTCTTCCTTCTCGGCCTCGGCCAGCTGCGCCTCGATGTCCGCGACGTACTCGGCGCACTCGGCGCTGACGGGCCTCTCGGGCCGCGGGTCCGGTGCCGAGGAGGCGTTCAGTCCGGCGGTGGCGACGAGGCCGGCCGCGCACAGCACCACCCACGCGGCAACCCACGTGCGGCGGCTCGTCCGTATCGGCTCGGGCATCCAGGCATCCTACGAGCACTGCGGCGGGCTGTCGCCGCAGCGCGGCCTCCCCATCGATCCGGTCTGCGTGAGGTGCTGCCCTGGGTGCATCAGTGGTACGGGGAGTACGACGAGGAGTGGGAGGCAACCCCGCGGAGGAGTTCCAGGCCGCCCTCGACACCGGCCGCGCGGAGCGCGAACTGTCCGAGGCGGATCCCGTCAACTGGCGTCCGGAGAAGAAGGCAGGCGGGCGGCGCAAGAAAAGCGCGTGAGCGTCACCCCCCGGACATGAGTGAGGGGCGGTGGGGAGCACAAACGGCTTCCCACCGCCCCTCGTTCGTCTCAGACGCCTGCGGCCATCCGTACGAACGCCGTCCACTGGGCGGACGGCACATCGAGGATCGCCGTGTCCGGGCGCTTGGAGTCGCGGATCAGTACGGCCGTACCGGCGTCCGCGACCTCGACGCAGTCACCGCCATCGCCCGCGCTGTAGCTGCTCTTGAACCAGTGCAGGTCACCGACGGCAGGCTCGGGGCTGCTTGCCTTCATAGCTCTCCCAACAACTTCTCGATGAAGATCAGCGAATCTCTGGGAGTCAGCGCCTGTGCCGCGAGGACTCTGTACGTCGCCTCCAGCGAGCTGACCTTCTTGGGCTCCGTGTGCAGGGCGCTCATTCCCTGCACCTCCACATAGGCCATCCTGCGCTGATCGGCGAGATGGATCAATGTGAACGGGCCTGCCAAACCTGCGTGTTCATCACGCCCGGTCGGCATGACCTGGATCTCGATGTTCCGCTCGTGACCGTAGAGCAGGAGTTGTTCCAGCTGACTACGCAGGGCCTCCGGTCCACCGAGAGGACGACGCAACACATGCTCATCGATCACAAAGCTGAGCAGAGGAGCCGGACGCCGTGCGAAGAACTTCTTCCGCTCCATACGAGCTGCCACACGCTGCTCCACGGTCTCCTCATCGAGCAGAGGCCGCCACATGCGGAAGACCGCTCGTGCGTACTCCTCGGTCTGCAGGAGCCCCTTCACCACATGGTTCGAGTAGGCGTGCAGTTCGACCGCCTGCGCCTCCAGCTCCGCGTACCGCCGGAAGAACCCCGGATACCGGGCCTTCGCCACCTCCCCCTTCATGGCCACCAGCACCCCCCGCGCCCCCACCTCCCGGTCCACCGCGTCCACCAGCTCCGGCCGGGGAATCCGCCGCCCCTGCTCCACCGCCGCGATCTGAGCCTCGCCGTACCCGACCCGCTCGCCCAACTGCGCCTGGGTCAGCCCCGTAGCCTCCCGCATCAGCTTCATCTGGCGGCCGAAGCAGCGCAGGAACTCCCCGCCGGAATCGGCGCCCGCACCGGCCTCCACGCCCGCACCCGAGTCCGCTCCCGACTCCATCGCACCCGCCCCCTCAGCACATCCGTCCACCGGTCATCCGTGCTCGCACCGTAGGACGACCCCATGTCAACCACGCCGGAAGCGACACAAGTTGCGCCGTACGGGTGAACACCTGCACGGGAGCCGATGTGACCCGGCCTCAGCTCGCCGAACAGGACTACGGCCGCACCGGTTTCCACTCCCGGCCGTCCTGGTCCCACCGCCACAGGGTGACCTCCGCATCGCCCGTCACCCAGGCCTCCCAGGACTTCCGGGATCCGTCCCAGGAGATCCCCACCCGTTGGCTCCCGAAGTGCTCGAACGTCACGCCCAAGAGCGCCTGCACGGCTTCCGCCGTCTCGGCCGGATCGCGCGGCAGCCTGATCCTGATGTTCGTGTCGCTCACCTGCAGCACGTAATTGAAGTTCGGGTCACCGACCAGCGAAGCGGTTTCCTCCCGCCTCCTGCGGAACAGGTCGACCACCTTCTTCGGGGCCTGCGCCGACAGGAAGTCACCGACCTTGCCCCCCAGGGCTCCCGTGACCGCTTGCAGGAACGGTACGAGCGCCAGAGTCACCGTGACGGAGACGATGTCGATACCTCCCCCGCCCGACTCCGTCCCTCCGCCATCACTGCCCGTGCCATGCATGGAGAAGTGCTCGATTTTCGCCGAAACGAGCTCTGGGTTGACGACGGCGATGCGATCCCAGTCGGACCCGGCTACGTACACCCTGGTTCCCATGGGGCGAAGCCTCACCAGCGCGTGAACGACGGGCAAGGGCGCACAGAAGCACGCCGGCGAGAGGGGCACCCTCGCGAGAGCTTTCTTCACCCAACGCATCCATGCGTACACGCTGAGTGCTGTACCGTCACCTCGACATCACGTCTTCCGCGTGCCACGCCGGGCACGGAACGAAGGCGGCCCCCGCGCCGGTTGCAGCCGTCCGCGAGGGCCTGGACCACCAGTGGAAGTAAGGGCTCCCACCGTGATTTACCGGCACCATATCGCGCCCCCGCGCGCCTTCACGCAGTTCTCCCACGACCTCATCCGGCACCCCCGGCTGTCCTCCGACGCCGTGCGGCTGCTGACCTGGCAGCTCTCGCTCCCCGACGGGGCGCGCGAGCCCTTGTCGCGCACCGCCGAGCGCGCCCGCATCGGCGCGTGCGCCTTCACGCGGGCCAAGCGGCAGCTCAAGGAGGAGGGGTTCGTGCACGAGCGGCGGCTCCAGGGGCCCGGCGGTCACTGGATCACCCAACAGCTCGTCTCCAACGTGCCGTTGAGCGACGCCGAGGCCGCCAAGATCCTCGCCCGGATGCCCGTACCCGTACCCGACGCCCCCGTGTCGCCCCAGCTCGTACCGAGTGCCCGCGTTCCGGCCGCCGGTGCTCCGACCCCTTGGCCCGCCGACGGTCATCCAAAGAAAGACCCCGGGGAAAACACCTCCCACCGTCCCGCCGAACCGGAGCGGGAGCCGGAGCCCGCCCCGGAGGCAACCGAGACCCCCGAAGCCGCCCGCGCCCTCGTCGCCGCCCTCCCCCACCTCTCCCCGGACCTCCGCCGCATCCCCCGAGGCATGCACGACGAACTGGCCCGGCTCATCTCCCGCTGGCTCGCGGCGGGCCACACCCCCACCACCGTCCGCACCCACATCCTGCGCGGCCTCCCCGACGACGGCACCCCCGTCCACCGCCCCGGCGGCCTCCTGCGCTACCTGCTCCGCGACGTGCCGCCCGCGCCCACCCCGACCAGCAGCGTCCCAGCCGCCGAACAGCCCACCCCCGCACGCCCGTCCAGCCGCCTCGCCGCCCTCCGAGAATGCGAGGGCGACCACGTACAGGCGACCCTCTTCCGGCCGACCGGCGACGAAACCCTCTGCCGACGATGCCTCACCCCACCACCGGCCGGTGCACGGGTCTGACGGAGCCAGGAACGGACCCGGACAGCGGCAGCACCATCTCCGCCAGGCTCGGCTACAGCATGAGCGGCACCACCAAGTACGCCAGCGCCGTCAGCATCGCCGCGGGCCAGAACAAGCAGAAGAGCTGGACAGTCTCGGGCGACAAGGCCTGCCTGAACAGCGTCGGTCTGCTCTCCTACAGCGGTGGGTCGTACCAGACGCCGGCCGCCCACTGCTGAGCATCGCCATGAGACGCCGGCGCTCCGAATACGGTGGGGCGCCGGCGCCCACGACGTGAAAGACGAACATGTTTGCAGCCATATTCGACGGCCACTACGGTTTTCTGGCCGCCCTCACCTTCGTCGGCCTCGCTATGGGCGGCCTGGCATGGTGGACAGCGACCAGGAAGGGGAACCCCCACGGTCTGTGGTGGTTAGCCCTGACAGCTACCGTGACCGGTGTCATCGGTGTCACCTCCTTCGGGGGAGGCCAGGCGAGCAGACAGTGCGTCATCAACCATGACCTCGCCGAGCCGTTCCATACGGCTCAAGGCCTGCTGAACCTGGCCATGTTCGTGCCCGTCGGCTGCTTCGCCCTGCTGGCCCTGCGCCGGCCGGTGCCGGCGTTCCTCGGCACGGCGGTGCTTCCCTGCCTGATCGAGCTCTCCCAGGCCACAGTCCCGTTCGTTGCCCGGGGCTGTGACAGTGCCGATGTCGAGATGAACCTCCTGGGCGGCCTGATCGGGCTGCTGACCGCAGGAGCCTTCCTGGCCCGGCAGCGCCGACTCGACTGGAGCGGCTGGGCCAAACCTGCCGCCGTCGCCGGTCTCGCCGTCGCCATCGCCGGGACCGTGGTCTTCCGCACCCTGGTGAGCTCGGTCCATTACGACGGCACCGGCCTCAGCGCACCGGGGGAAGACCAGCACGAGGCCGTGACCCAGGCCGTCCAGCGAGCCTTCGGTGACCGTTTTCCCGTCACGAACGTCTACGTCCAGCCCTGTCTCGACGTCCAATGCACCAATCTCATCTTCAATGTCGGCGGCGACGGCACGGGCACCCTGGAGTGGCCCGATCAACGGCACCTGAACATCCTGCTCGAAGCCAGCAGCGAGCCCGGCGCCAACAGCTTCCCCGTCGCGACTGCCACAGCTCCGCAAGACAAGGACGACGCTTACCGGACCGCCGAGACCTACATGCGCGGCCACTACAGCTGGGCTGCAGGAGCCACTCTGCACCGAACCGAACCCGTCGGAGAGGATGCCGAGTTCGGGTGGATCACCAGCTGGCGTTTCATGGACAACGACATCCTCATGCCACGCATGCTCGACGTCCAGGTCAACCGTGCCGGACGCATCTCGCAGATCGACGTCACCATGGGCCCCACCGAACTCGACCTCCCCGACCCAAAGATCAGCAAGGGGCAGGCCGAGCAACTGGTCTTGGGCCACCTCCGGGAGGAAGCCGAAGCCAGCGGGAACCCGCCCTCTGATGTCACCGTCGACGCGTTCACCCTCAAGGCGAACGACCGGGGTCACGGATGGCGGCCCGAGTGGATCGTGAACAGCCGGCCTCCCCACGAGGAGGGCACCGAATCCGTCACCACGACCAACTGGGTGGATGCTCTCGACGGCACCGTACACATCAGCGCCTACCCTCCCCTGTGACAACCCGTCCGCGAGCCTGGCCTTGCGCGAACTGCGGAGTGGCACAACCGTCGAGCGGGTTCCCGCCCGCGTCCGCGAGCTGCTGCGGATCGACGTGTACGAGGTCACAGACGACAACGGGGTGCGCCCACTACCGGGTAAGGGACCTCATCCCCCCTTACAGTCACCCGCCGACAGGGCCGTAGAAGCTGGGGGCTCCACAGGGACAAGAAGAAAGGGGCAGCGGCCGTTGGACGGCGGATGCCCCTTCAATTCCACGATCAGGTCAGCGCGATTCTGCTCGGCACGGCCCGCTTGACCGCACGTACGGCTACAGCGGGCGGCCGTCGGGGCGGGGTGGGCCGACGAACACCCACCCCGACAAGCCCGGCACCCTCCCCCGCCACCCCGACAGACGACTGCCGTGGGGGCATCGCAGCTGGTGGGCGGGGGTGCGGGCGCGGAATCTTCGGGGCATGACCACTTCCCCTCGTACGGAGCGGCGGTCCGCGCTGCCGCTTCCCCTCGCCGGTCAGCCGGTGTTCTCGTTCCGCTTCACCCCGTCCCCGCGCGGCGCCCGGCTCGCCCGTCGGCTCGCCTCCTGCCAGATGGACGCCTGGGGCTGGCGGTACGGCACCCCGGCGCACGACTCCGTCGAACTGATCGCGGCCGAGCTGGCCGCCAACGCCGTGACCCACGGCCGGGTCCCCGGCCGGGACGCCGAGTTGCGGCTCAGCAGGGAGGACGGCGGGCGCGTACGCATCGAGGTCAGCGACGCGCGGGGCGAGCGGCTGCCCGAGGCCCGGGACGCCGGACCCGGTGAGGACGGCGGGCGGGGACTCCTCCTCGTCGCCGCCCTGGCCGAGGAGTGGGGAACGGCCCCGCGCCCCGGCGCCCCGGGCAAGACCGTCTGGGCGGTGGTGGCCACCGCGCCGGTCCGTCAGTAGTGGTACCGGGCCTTGATGATCACGACTTCCTTCTCGGTGGCCCGGTAGACGAGTCGGTGTTCGTCGTCGATCCGGCGTGACCAGTAGCCCGACAGGTCGCCCTTCAGCGGCTCCGGTTTGCCGATGCCGGTGAAGGGGTCGCGCTGGATCTCGCCGATCAGGCGGACGAGCTTGCGGAACAGCGTCTTGTCGGCGGCCTGCCAGTACAGGAGGTCCTCCCACCCGGTGGGACGGAACCGCACGTCCCTCACTCGCCGTCCTCCGCCAGGGCCTCCAGCTCCGCCATGCTCCTGGTGATCACCGGGGTGTCGGCGGCCTTGTCCGCGGCGACGGCCGCCATGAGGTGGGCGGCGTTGGCCGGCGAACGCAGCAGGTAGACGGTCTCCTGCCAGGAACGGAAGTCGTCGGCCGACATCAGTACGGCGTTGCCGCCCCTGGAAGTGATCTCCACCGGCTCATGGTCGTCGTTGACCTGCTGGATCAGCGGAAAAAGCCTGGCCCGAGCCTCGCTGGCGGTGATGGACACAACCCCTCCTCCAACTGAACTGGTACAGGGAAACCGTACCAGTTCGATGGTACAGGGATCCGGTACGAGTCGCATGGCCCACCGGCAGGAAGGGCTCCCCGTGGGGAAGCGGACACACCCTGTCCTGTACGTCCCCGAGACTCGTGCCCTCCGCGGCCACAGGGGCCGCTCGTTCCGCAAGGAGTCCGCGCGTGTTCTCCGTTCTCGCCGACATCAACTGGGCGGCCGTCGCCGTCGCGGCCGTCGCCTCGGTCCTGCTGGCCGGTGTGTGGTTCGCGGTCGTGATCGCCAAGCCGTACGCCGTGGCCCTCGGCCGCGAGGGCGCGCCGGCGCCCGCGCAGACGGCGGTGACCATGGCGGGGCCGCCGGTGTGTCTCCTCGTCACCGTCCTGACCAGCGCCGTGCTCGTCGAGGCGCTCGACATCACGGGCATGGGGGACGCCGTGGTCTTCGGGCTCCTCGTCGGCGTCGGTTATCTGAGCGCGATGACCTTCCAGATCGCCATCAACCCCAACTTCCCGCGCCCGCTGTACTACGGCGTCCTCAACGCGCCGTTCTTCGTGCTCACGAGTGTGCTCAGCAGCGTCGTCCTGGTCGCGATGCGCTGAGTCCCCGCCGGCTAGTCACCGCCTCCTCCGCCGCCTCCCCCGTCACCACCGCCGCCGTCGCCGCTTCCGCCCCCGTCGCCGCCCTCCCCGCCGTCGCTGCCCCAGCCGTCGCCGCCGCCGCGTTCGTTGTCGTCGCGGCCGGTGCCGAGGTTGCTGAACCAAGGGAGGTCCCAGGCGCCGGCTTCCGCCTCTTCCCGGGAGCGGGGGCGGAACCTGGCCAGGCCCGTCGTGTCCCCGAGGCCGAAGGAGACGGCGACCGCGTGGGCCATCACGGCGTCCAGGGGGTCGGGGCTCTCGTGGTACACGGTGGCCAGCGGCAGCAGCACCGTCCCGGGTACGGGGTCCGGTCGGCGTGGCGGACGGGTCAGCAGGGCGACCCGCCGGTCGCCGCGCAGCAGCCACGAGCTCTCCGCGTTCTCGCGCCGCAGCGTCCAGTGCCGGTCGGGCAGGCGTATCTCCACGCTGCTCCTGGACTTGCGGAACTTCTTCTGGAGGACGAGCCGGGCCCTGGTGTCACCGACGGTCATGACCAGGCCGCTGCCCGGGACGGTGGAGTCGCCGAGGAAGCCGTACGGTGCCCTGAGCCGTACGGCGGGGGCGTGCGGGCCCCAGACGTCCACGCGGACCAGGCGCCGGTCCACGGCGACGGCGACCGGTCCGGCGGGGCCGGGCGCGTGGCGCCGCGCGATCCACAGCGGTACGCCCTCCGCACGCGCCCGCGCGGCGAGCGCGGCCACCTGGTCCGCCCCGCCGCACCCGCGGACCGCCCACTCGCCCAGGGCGCGGGCGAAGTCGGCGGCCCGGCGCACCTTCAGAGGCGTGGTCGTGCCGGTCACGCGGGTGACCGGCACGATGCCGGGGCCCGGCGCCAGCGAGGCCAGGGGGCGTTCCGTGCCGCCGCCGCCGAGCCAACACCCCCGAAGGTACGCCTCGGCCATGGCGCCGAGGTTCAGCTCGGCCGGCGGTGTCGTCCGGCCGCCTCTGCGCAGCCCGCCTTCGGTGAGTTCCACGGTCCGCGCCAACGGGTTCCGGGACCGTTCCCCGTAGAGCACCTGGCTCATCGCCTCCCCCTCCTGCCCGCCGGCTTCCCGGCCGGCACCGCGGTCCCACCCTCACACACCGGATGCCCGTCGAAAAACATCGCCGCCGCGCGGCAACCCCTCGCCGTGCGGCGGCGACCACAGGGCGGTGGACAACGAGGGCCATCGCACATCGAACGAAAGCCGTGACATGCGCAGTACTGGTAACACCGCCCCGCGCACGGGGCACCGGAGAAAGAACGGCCGGCGCCGTACCGTCCTGATCGGTGCTCTCACCACATCGCTCGTGGGCGGCGCCGTGGTCGGCGGCGTGCTGATGTCGGCGTCCGCGGCGGAACCGGGCGCGGGTACCTACCGCCTGGTGAACGCGGCGAGCGACACCTGTCTGGAGGTCCCGTCGGGAAGCACGGGCGCCGGGGTGCAGCTGGCCCTGGCGGACTGCGACGGGGGCGCGGACCAGAGCTGGGAACTGGCCGACTCCGGTGACGGTTTCACCGTGACGTCGTCCGCCACCGGCCTGTGCGCGGGCGTCAAGGGCGACTCGGTCTCCGCCGGGAAGGCCGTGCAGCAGCAGGACTGCGGCGAGGGCTCCTCCCAGGTCTGGAAGGTGAGTGCCGTCGGTGACGCCTACCGCCTGGTCAACGCGCACAGCGAGAAGTGCCTGAACCCCAAGGGCGGTCTGCTGCAGCAGAACTCCTGCGACAACGCCGCCGGCAAGACCTGGACCCTGCAGGAGGTGAACGGCTCGACGCCCCCGGCGGCGACCCCCACCGCGGCCCCCACGGCGAGCGCCCCCGCCTCTCCCTCTCCCTCCGCTGACGACGAGCCGGCCGGTGACACCGCGTTCGCCTCCTGGCCCACCGCCACCGACGAGCAGCCCGTCTCCTCGACCATCGAGGTGAAGGGCGTGTACGACGGTTCCCTGAAGCGCTTCCACGGCTCGGGCGACCTCGGCGGCAGCGGCCAGGACGAGGGCCAGGACCCGATGTTCAAGCTCGCCGACGGCGCGACGCTGAAGAACGTGATCCTGGGTTCGCCCGCCGCCGACGGCGTGCACTGCTCGGGCAGCTGCACCCTGATCAACGTGTGGTGGGAGGACGTCGGCGAGGACGCCGCCAGCTTCAAGGGCAAGTCCGCCTCGGCGGCCTACGTCGTCGACGGCGGCGGTGCCCGCAAGGCCGACGACAAGGTCTTCCAGCACAACGGCGCCGGCACCCTGACCGTCAAGAACTTCCAGGTGTCCGACTTCGGCAAGCTCTACCGCTCGTGCGGCAACTGCGGGACCCAGTACCAGCGCCACGTCGTGATCGACAACGTCCTGGTCACGAGCCCCGGCAAGGTCATCACCGGGGTCAACGCCAACTACGGTGACACCGCGACCCTCTCGGACGTGACGATCGTCGGCGACAGCAAGAAGAAGATCATCGTCTGCGAGCGCTTCGAGGGCAACGACAGCGGGGACGAGCCGACCGCGCTCGGCAGCGGCCCCGACGGCACGTCCTGCGTCTACGAGACCTCCGAGGTCACGTACGAGTAGGGCACACCGCACAGGGCGAGGGCCCGGCACCGCTGAACAGCAGCGGTGCCGGGCCCTCGGGGCGTTCTGCGAGCGGGTCGCTCAGTGGGCGTGGCCGTGGCCGTGACCACCGGCGGCCGGCTCTTCCTCTTCCTTCTTCTCGACGACCAGGGTCTCGGTCGTCAGCAGGAGGGAGGCGATGGAGGCGGCGTTCTCCAGGGCGGAGCGGGTCACCTTGACCGGGTCGATGACGCCGGCCTTGACCAGGTCGCCGTACTCGCCGGTGGCGGCGTTGTAGCCGTTGCCCTTCTCGAGCTCGGCGACCTTGGAGACGATGACGTAGCCCTCGAGGCCGGCGTTCTCGGCGATCCAGCGCAGCGGCTCGACGGCGGCCTTGCGGACCACGGAGACACCGGTGGCCTCGTCGCCGGTCTTGCCGAGGTTGCCCTCGAGGACCTTGACGGCGTGGACCAGCGCGGAGCCACCACCGGAGACGATGCCCTCCTCGACCGCGGCGCGGGTCGCGGAGATGGCGTCCTCCAGACGGTGCTTCTTCTCCTTCAGCTCCACCTCGGTGGCGGCGCCGACCTTGATGACGCACACGCCGCCGGCCAGCTTCGCGAGACGCTCCTGGAGCTTCTCGCGGTCCCAGTCGGAGTCGGTGGTCTCGATCTCGGCCTTGATCTGGCCGACGCGACCCTGCACGTCCTCCTTGTTGCCGGCACCGTCGACGATCGTGGTGTCGTCCTTGGTGACGGTGACGCGGCGGGCGGAGCCGAGCACGTCCAGGCCGACCTGGTCGAGCTTGAGGCCGACCTCCTCGGAGACGACCGTGGCGCCGGTGAGGACGGCCATGTCCTGCAGCATCGCCTTGCGGCGGTCACCGAAGCCGGGGGCCTTGACGGCGACCGCGTTGAAGGTGCCGCGGATCTTGTTGACGACCAGGGTCGACAGGGCCTCGCCCTCGACGTCCTCGGCGATGATCAGCAGCGGCTTGGAGGCGTTGGCCTGGATGACCTTCTCCAGCAGCGGCAGCAGCTCCGCGATGGAGGCGATCTTGCCCTGGGTGATGAGGATGTAGGGGTCGTCGAGGACGGCCTCCATGCGCTCCTGGTCCGTCACGAAGTACGGCGACAGGTAGCCCTTGTCGAAGGCCATGCCCTCGGTGAAGTCCAGCTCCAGACCGAAGGTGTTGGACTCCTCGACGGTGATGACACCGTCCTTGCCGACCTTGTCCATCGCCTCGGCGATGAGCTCGCCGACCTGCTGGTCCTGGGCGGACAGCGCGGCGACGGCGGCGATGTCGGACTTCTCGTCGATCGGGCGGGCCGAGGCGAGCAGGTCCTCGGAGACCGCGGCGACGGCCGCGTCGATGCCCTTCTTCAGCAGCGCCGGGGAGGCACCGGCGGCGACGTTCTTCAGGCCCTCGCGGACCAGCGCCTGGGCCAGCACGGTGGCGGTGGTGGTGCCGTCACCCGCGATGTCGTTGGTCTTGGTCGCCACCTCCTTCACCAGCTGCGCGCCGAGGTTCTCGTACGGGTCCTCGATCTCCACCTCGCGGGCGATCGTGACACCGTCGTTGGTGATGGTGGGGGCGCCGAACTTCTTGTCGATGACGACGTTGCGGCCCTTGGGGCCGATCGTCACCTTCACCGTGTCGGCAAGCTTGTTGACGCCGCGCTCGAGGGCGCGACGGGCGTCCTCGTCGAACTTCAGGATCTTCGCCATGGCAGCGGGAGCCCTCTCGGAAATCTAGGTGAAATCACCGCGCCCCCGGTCACCCGGCTCCTTGTCGGATGCTGGGGCCAGGGGCGCGGTGTTCGAGCAAAAGTGCTTGCTACGAGGTCGGGTTGTCCGGGGTGACCCCCGGATCTCCCTTACTTCTCGACGATCGCGAGGACGTCGCGGGCCGAGAGGACGAGGTACTCCTCGCCGTTGTACTTGACCTCGGTGCCGCCGTACTTGCTGTACAGAACGACGTCGCCGACCTTCACGTCGAGTTCGACGCGCTTGCCGTCCTCGATCCGGCCCGGACCGATGGCCAGGACGACGCCCTCCTGGGGCTTCTCCTTGGCGGTGTCCGGAATGACCAGGCCCGAAGCCGTGGTCTGCTCGGCGTCGAGCGGCTGGACCACGATGCGGTCCTCGAGCGGCTTGATGGCAACCTTGGAGCTGGCGGTCGTCACGATCCGACCTCCCCCTTCGGAGATCTCACGGGGTTAACTGTCTGAGGTGGCGACCAGGTGGATCCGTCGTCGCGGGTGCCGGACCTGCCCGTCGCGTGTGTTGGCACTCTCCAGGGGGGAGTGCCAGACCTGAGACTATGACTGCGGTTAGCACTCGGTCAAGCGGAGTGCCAATTGCCTGCGGCGCGTCGCGGGGTGGGTACGTCGTTCACACCGGGGTGTGCAGCTTGCCGGTGGTGCAGTGACCGTCTCCGGGGGCTGTGCCCCCAGGCCCCCTTCGGCCCTGGACGGGCCTCGTCCTCAAACGCCGGACGGGCTGAGAGGTGAGCGGTGCTCGCCAGGGACCGCCGACGGGCTGATGTGGCCGACGTGGTCCTCCAGCTTCCCCACCTCGAGCCCCCGCTCCTCCAACTCGGTCAGCAGCCGAGTGGTCCGTTCCGTCAACGACAGGGTCGGGGCCTCGCCCGACGGTACGGCGATGATGTCGCCGGGGTTCAGGTGGTGGGGGCCGTCGGTGTAGGTGAGGTGGCCGTCGGGTTCCAGGGTGACCCGCCACAGCACCACCGCCGCGATGCCGCAGTCGGCGGCGGCGCGCAGGGTGGTGGTGTCGTACGTGCCGTAGGGCGGGCGGAAGAGGCGGGGACGGACGCCGAAGCGGGACTTCAGCTTGCGCTGCTGGCCGCAGATCTCGGCGCGCTGGCCGGCGTACGGCAGACCGCGCAGGGCGGGATGGTCGAGGGTGTGGTTCTGCAGGCTCGCGCCGACCGAGCGCAGCCGGGCGAAGTGGGCGTAGCCGGGGCCCACCACGCTGTCCGTGAGGAACAGGCTGACGGGGAGCCGGCGCTCGCGCACCAGGTCGACGAAGCGGGGGTCGCGTTCGGCGCCGTCGTCGTAGGTGAGGAAGACGACCCTGTCACGGGTCGGGACGCGGTCGACGACGGGCGGGAGGGCGCCGGCCCCCGGTACCGGACCAACTCCGGGCGACCGGCCCGCCCCGTCCCCCGCCCCGTCCCCCACCCCGCCCGACGGACCGCATCCGGCGACCGCGGCCAGCAGGGCGACGGCGCCCGCCAGGAGGCCGGCCCTCACAGGTAGTCCTCCAGGCGGGCCACCGCGTACCCCTCCGCCGTGACCTTGTCCAGGAAGCGGCGGATCATGTCCGGCATCGTGCCCTCCCAGTCCTCGCGGCCCCGGAAGTGGCTGAGGACGATGTCGCCGGGGTGCAGGTCGCGGTCCCACTCGCGGTACTCCCAGTGGTCGGCGAAGACCTCCTCGTTCCAGAGGGGGACGTGGGTGATCCCGCAGGCCTTCGCGGCGCGCAGGGTGGCCTTGTCGTAATTGCCGTAGGGCGGGCGGAAGAGGACGGGGCGCTCGCCGTAGCGCTTCTCGATGACGCGCTGCATGCCGCAGATCTCGCGCTCCTGACGGGCGTAGGACAGGGCCGGCAGGTAGGGGTGGCGGAGGGTGTGGTTGTGCAGGCCGACGCCCCGGTCCTGCATCTCCTTGAAGTAGCCGTAGTCCTCCTTGACGAGGTAGTCGCTGAGGAAGGCGCTGTACGGGACCTTCAGCTCGCTCATCATCCGCAGGAACGCCGGGTCCTTCTCGGCGCCGTCGTCGATGGTGAGGAAGAGGATCTTCTCGTCGGTGGGGACGGTGGTGAAGACCGGGGGGAGTTCCAGCCGCCGGTGGCCGTCGACCTCGAAGCCGTCGCGGGTGGTGATCCTGGGTTTCTTCGCCGGGGGCGGCGGGGCGGTCAGCGGCACCCGCTTCAGTCCCCAGCGTTTCGCGGCGGCGACCCTCGCGGCGTGCGCCGCGCGCAGTTTGGTGGCGTAGGCGTCGAGCGCGCGGGCCGGGGGCGCCTTCAAGGGCGGCTGGCCGCCCGCCGGTTCGACCGGAGCGCTGCCGTCCGGTCCGCAGCCCGAGGCGATGGAGGCGAGAGCGAGTACCGCGAGGCCGATCCGCACACCACCGAACGGCCACTTTTTATCGTTTTGTCCTACTGCTCGCATGGTGCCGGATCCTCGCAGCCGTCCGGTCCTGATCCGGCCCGACACCGCGGCCTGAGGCATACGGTCCACCGACTGGCCCACAATGAGGCCGTGAACGACCTCGCCCCCCTCCTCACCCCCGAAGGCCGCGCCCTCCTCGACGAGGTCCGCGACACCGACCCCGCGCACGAACTCGCCGTCGCCACCCGCCTCCGCCGCGAGCACCCCGCCGACCTGGTGTCGGCCGCGCTCGGCCAGGCGCGGCTGCGGCAGCGCGCGGTGGCCAAGTTCGGGGAGCGGGACGCCGCGCGGATGTTCTTCACACCCAACGGGGTGGAGCAGTCGACGCGGGCGAGTGTGGCGGCGTACCGGGCCGAGTGCCTCCAGGCGCTCGGGGTACGGTCCGTCGCCGACCTGTGCTGCGGGATCGGCGGCGACGCGATCGCGTTCGCCCGCGCCGGGATCCGGGTGCTGGCCGTCGATCGCGATCCGCTGACCTGCGAGGCGGCCCGCGCCAACGCCGACGCGCTCGGTCTCGCCGACCTGATCGAGGTGCGCGAGGCCGACGTGACGGAGGTGGACACGGCCGGATACGACGCCGTGTTCGTCGACCCGGCCCGGCGCTCCTCCAAGCGCGGCCGGATCTTCGATCCGGAGGCCTACTCCCCTCCCCTGTCCTGGGCCGTGTCCGCCGCGCTCGGGGCGCCGCTCGGCCTGCTGAAGATCGCGCCCGGCATTCCGCACGAGGCGATCCCGCCGGAAGCGACGGCCGAGTGGGTCTCGGACGGCGGGGACGTCAAGGAGGCCATGCTGTGGTTCGGCCCGGACGTGACGCCGGGGGCACGGCGCGCGACGCTGCTGCCCGCCGGAGCCGGCATCCACGTGACACCCGACACCATGCTCCCGGACCCCGAGGTGCGGCCGGTGGGGCGGTACTTGTACGAGCCGGACGGCGCCGTCATCCGCGCCCACCTGGTCGCCGAGGTGGCCGAGGAGCTGGACGGCGGGCTGATCGACCCGACCATCGCCTACGTCACCGCCGACGAACCGCACCGCACGCCGTACGCCACCGCCTACGAGATCACCGACCGGCTCCCGTTCAACGTCAAGAAGCTGAAGGCGCTGCTGCGCGAGCGTCAGGTCGGCACGCTGACGGTGAAGAAGCGCGGCTCGGCCGTCGAGCCGGAGGAACTGCGCCGCAAGGTCCTGCCCAAGCCGCACGGCCCCGCGTCCGTCACGGTCTTCCTGACCCGCGTCGCCGGCGCCCCGACGATGCTGCTGGGGCACCCGGTGCGCTGAGACACAGGACCGGACCGGTCCGCCTCAGGACGCGACGATCTCCTTGCCGATCGCGAAACCCTTGGCCGGCCCCTCGGGGACCACCGCGTCGGTGCCGTAGGGGGCCCGGTGCTCGTCCGCGTACTTGCCCTTCTTCCGGTCGGGCGAGGTCAGGACGAGCACCGCTCCGTCGTCGTCGAAGTCGTCGACGACCACGTACACCGGGATCCCGGCCCGGGCGTACTCGCGGCGCTTGCGGATCCGGTCGCGCTGGAGGTCGCGGTGGCCGGGCGAGGTGATCTCGATGACCAACTCGACCCCGGCGGCATCGACGCCGAATCCCTCCTCGTCCGGGATCTCGTCGAGGTCGAGCGGGGCCACGACGAGGTCGGGGAGCCATGCCTTCCGACGATGGATGACGTTGACACCGCTGTGGGCCGCGGAGCCGCTGTGCGCCACGTGCGTGTCCACCGCACGGCGGAGGCGGTTGACGAGCACGGCATGGCGACGGCACCCAGTGAGCGACATCTCGATCGCGCCTTCGATGATCTCGGCCCGGTGCCCCTCGGGAAGTTCCATGGTCTTCCACGCCTGCCACAGGACCTCGTCCGGATCGGAATCCGACGCGGAATCCAGCTCGTCCGCCACCACTGAGGCCTCACCTTCTACGGCACGAGCGACGTCACGACACTACGAACCCGGGATGCGTCACGCGCCGCATCCCCTGCCGATCAGCCGAACGGGTGATCAACAGGGCCACTCACCTCAGCGACGCCCACAGCTCCCCCGCCTCCGGCTCGTCCGCCACCACGCGGTTGCGGTCCCAGGGGGCCGGGACGACCGGCATGGTGAGGGTCGTGACGCCGTCGGACGGGAGGTCCCGCAGGCTCTGGGCGAGGCGCGTCAGTTCGCCCAGCGAGTCCAGGCCGGTGTCGGTGGTGAGGCTGCCGGTGACGGTGTCGGCGAGCTGGTACAGCCGGGTGGGGCTGGTCAGCAGGTCCTCGTCCGCGATCTGCTCCAGCAGGGCCTTCACCAGCTGGTGCTGGAGCCCTATGCGGCCGAGGTCGCTGCCGTCGCCGATGTCGTACCGGGTGCGGGCCAGGGCGAGGGCGTCCGTGCCGTCGAGGTGGTGGGTGCCGGCGTCCAGGGTGAGGTGGCTCCGGTCGTCGTCGATGTCCTCCTCGGTGGTGACGGTGACCCCGCCGAGCGCGTCGACCAGGCGGGCGAAACCGGAGAAGTCGATCTCGATGTAGTGGTCCATGCGGACGTCCGTGAGCGACTCGGCGGTCTTCACCGCGCACACCGGACCGCCCACCTCGTACGCGCTGTTGAACATCACACCGGAGGCCGCACGGGTCGACCCCCCGTCCTCCAGGGGGCAGGAGGGCCGGTCGACGAGGGTGTCGCGCGGGATGCTGACCACCGTCGCGGCACTCCGGCCGGCGTCGAGGTGGACGACCATGGCGGTGTCGGAGCGGGCGCCGCCGCTGTCGCCGCCGCCGAGCGCCTGGTTCTCCTCGCCGCTGCGCGAGTCGGAGCCGAGCACCAGGATGTTCAGGGACCCGGTCGGCAGGGGCGGGGCCGTGGCGGACGCGTCCGGGGACGGGGACGGGGCGACCGCGGCCTTGGCGGGGCGGTCGTCGCCCAGGGCGTTGTCGATGTCGACGCTGGTGATGTTGTCGTTGAGCTGCCAGTACACCCAGCCGGCGGCTCCGGCGCCCAGGACCAGCAGGCCCGCCAGCGCCAGCCCCGTGATCTTCAGCGCCTTCGCCCGCCGGCCCGTCCGTATGCCCGCGAGACCCGCGCCCTCCTCACCGGCCCTGCGGTCCCCGGCCCCGTCGCTCCCGGCCCCGTCGCTCCCGGTTCCGCCGTCCCCGGTTCCGCCGCTCTTCTCATGTCCCCTCACGAGCGAGAACATAAGTCCGAATTATGACGAGCGGCGACCCCCGGTCGGCTTTCTTGTGAAATTCTCAGACTTCCGGCACGGCGTCCGGCGGTCCGAAACTTTCGGAGCGGCTCACGCCCCCGTCGGCGCCGCCGTACTGCTCCGCACCACCAGGCTCGTCGCCAGCTCCACCCGGGTCGCCGCCGCCGGGTCCTCGTCCCCGCCCAGATCGAGGACCAGCTTGGCCGCCGCCTCCGCCATCTCCGTCAGCGGCTGCCGCACGGTCGTCAGCGGCGGCCCCACCCAGCGGGCCACCGGCAGGTCGTCGAACCCGACCACGCTCAGGTCCTCCGGGATCCGCAGCCCCAGCTCGCGCGCGGCCTCGTACAGCCCGAGGGCCTGGAGGTCGTTGCCGGCGAAGACCGCGGTGGGCCGGTCCTCGCGGCGCAGCAGGGCGAGGCCCTGCCGGTAGCCGGCCTCGTGATGGAAGTCCCCGGTCATGATCAGCCCGGGGTCGACCGGCAGCCCGGCGGTCTCCAGGGCGGCCCGGTAGCCGTCGACACGGGCCCGGCTGCACATCATCCGCGTGGGTCCGCTGATCGCGCCGATCCGGGTGTGCCCCAGTTCGACCAGGTGCCGGGTCGCGGCGAGCCCGCCCTGCCAGTTGGTCGCGCCGATGGAGGGCACGTCGGTGCCCGGGTCGCCGGCCGGGTCCATCACCACGAACGGGATGGAGCGGCTGGTCAGCAGGGCCCGCCCGGACTCGTCGAGGCCGGACAGCACGAGGATGACGCCGTGCGGGCGGCGCGCGGCGACCTGGTCGGCCCAGGTGCGTCCGGGCGTGAGCCGGCCCGCGCTCTCGGAGAGGACGACGCTCAGGCCCGCGTCCCGGGCCACGTTCTCCACGCCCCGGATGACCTCCATCGCCCAGGCGCTCTCCAGTTCGTGGAAGACCAGGTCGATCAGGGGCGAGCGGGTGGCCTCGGCGCGCCGGCGCCGGTAGCCGTGGGCGCGCAGCAGCCCCTCGACCCGGCTCCGGGTGGCGGGGGCGACGTCGGCACGACCGTTGAGGACCTTCGAAACAGTCGGGGCGGAGACGCCGGCCTCGCGGGCGATCTCGGCGAGGGTCGCCGTCCGGGCGCTGCGCCCTTGCGTCCGGGTTTCAGCGGGCTGCGAGGAAGTCATGGCCGCGATCGTAACCCTGCGGGCCCCGTTGACGAAGACCTTCGGAGCTCACGGGACTCCGGAATATTCGAGATCCAGCCCGAAACATTCGCCGACATCTGTGTGCGAGAGGGCCGTCAGCGGACGGAAACGCGTCCGCTCGTCACGTCCCATCGCCGGGAGGGCCCGCCCTCGTCGTCGTCGACGAAGAACACTCCCTCAAGCCCGGGAATCAGCTCAGCCAGCCTCTCCAGCTGTTCGAGGACGAGGTCCACGCCGCCCTTCTTCATCGAGGCCCCGAAGAAAGCGTGGGCGATCCAGTTGATCTCCCTCTTCTGACACAGCCACCCGTCCATGTACAGCGCGACGACGTCCTCGGTCAGCTGGAACTCCGCCGCCCTGTTCCGGTACTGCGCCACGACGTCCCTGATCACATCCAGGTCGCCGTAGTCACAGTCCAGAAAGCCCCGGACGTTGAAGTACCTCGACACCGACGATCAGTCTCCCAGTCCCGTGCGGACGGTCCCGCCCCTGTTCTCGATACAGCCGCGCACATCGTCGCAGACGTCCTCAAGGCCCCCAGGCGCACTCGAGGAACCGCCGCACCCGGGACGCGCTCGTCACCCACTCGGAGACCCGGTTCCCGTCCTCGTCGACCGGGCAGCGGGACCGCACGGACCGCCACGGCTCCTGCGGGTCGAACGGTCCGTCGAGTTCGTCCAGGAAGATGACCGCGTTCCGCACGTGCACCACCTCCCCGTCCCGGTACATCGGCCGACGGAAGACGAAGTCGGCGGCCGCCGGAGCGGTGAGGGAGGCGATGAGGCGCGAGGTCGCCGTGGCGGTGCGTCCGAGTCCCCTCAGGGCGGCCTCCCGGCTTCTGCGGTATTCGTCCACCGACCAGAAACCCAGGTCCAATGGAGAATCCACGAGAACCGCCCATGACCAAGACAAGCAGTCACGTGGGCCCCGCACGGATCACCGGACAGGGCCCACGTCTTCGGGCTGCGGATTCAGTCACCGAGGGCTAAACGGTGACCGATACCGTCAGTATGCCGCCGGCAGCGTCCAGGGCGAACGGACCTGTGAGCTGAACCCGATACAGATCAGGCAGTCCGGAATGCTTCTTCAATAGACTTTCCGCGCCGGCCGGCCAGGGATGGGTTCCAGCCGGCAGATGAGTCACGGACAGGGAATCGACAAACGCCCCATCCAGATCAGTCGGCTTCTGGAGCGAGTACGAATGCACAGCTTCCAGGTGCAGAGTGACCGCAGGAAGATCCCCTTCTCCCAGCAGCCGAATTTCAAGCAGGTCCCGCTCTCCTGAAGCGAAGAACGACACACCGTCGACGAAGCTCCCCTCGCGCCGGGACAGATACTCATCGAGTCGAGCACATTCGGTCCGCATTTCCTCATTCAGCACTTGACTGCTTCTCCATGGTCATGCGAAATCGTCTTGTTTCCGGTCTCGTCCCAGCGCTGAACCCCGTTCTTCTTGTTGGGGCCATTGTCGATGACGCTGGTGCGAGTGACTCTGCCGTCGGTGTCCCGAATGGTGATTTTGCTGCCATCGGAACCCCGATACGTCATGTACCCGCCCTTGCCACCCTTACCGTCCGACCAGCTGTTCAAGGTGAAGCCCTTGCTCTCCAAGTAGTCGTGTGCGTCGTCCAACGACATTCCGTGGAGGTTTTGAATGCCGGTGACGTCCGGGCCGCCTCCGGAATTGTGGACCAGGACAGGAAGGTCTCCGGCCAGCACATAGTACGTATGCAGGTCCGTGACGGTCAGGTTGTGGACCGTGGCCGGGCGCTGCGCATGGGCAATGCCGGTGATGCGTACGGTCTTCCCCGTGACGGTGCGCAGTTCCTGGCCGACGGCCAGTCGGCCGGCGTCGATCCACTCGTCGAGGCCCGGCACCCAGAACGGGTGGCCGTCCGTCGCGGTGATCCCCACCTCTTCCCCGTCCACGGAAATGGTGAGTGTCACCAGGTTCTTCGGGCCTTCACCGATGATTTCGGCGGTGACCGTCTTGACCTCGGTCCTTCCCGTCTCCGGGTCCGTCGCCAGGACCTCGTCGCCGATCTCGACGTCCTCGATGGGCTTCGTCGTGCCGTCCGCCATCAGGACCTCGGTGCCGGGGACGAAGCTGTTGCAGGACTTGACGATCTTCGCGCCCTTGAACACCCGCGCCCAGGGCAGATCCGTCGCCGCCCAGCCGCAGGCCTTGAGGCTGTCGCCGCTCAGGCAGCTCTTCCAGGCGTCGAAGTCGGGGGCCACCAGGGATACGACGATCTTGTCGAACAGGGTCTGTTCGTGGTGGATCATGCCGAGCGCCTCGGCCGCACCGCAGAACGCCTTCGTGTTGGCGTCCTGTGTGAAGCACTTGCGCTCCGCCCACGCCTCGAGCTGCTTCTCCTCCTCCTCGTACTGCGGGAACATCGCCGCCAGTTCGCGCGCGGCCGGCACGCGGATGTTCTCGATGAAGACCTCGCCCTTCTTCTGGGTGACGTTGACCGTCACCGCCGGCGAGGACTGCTTGGCCGGCGTGTACGGCTTGCCGGTCCCGTTGGTCAGGTAGTCGACGTTGCCGTCCCGGTCGTAGCAGGCGTACGTCGTGCAGCCCGGCCCGTTGCCCTTGTCCGGGGCCCAGACGGAGTCCGGGTTGTCGACGCTGCACCCGTCGCAGTACAGCCCCGACGGGTCGGAGAAGGTCAGCGGGTTGTTGTTGCTGTACGTGTAGCCGTTGATCTGCTGCGGGTCGGTCAGGTCCATGATCGGGTCGACCGAGAGGAAGCGGCCCGTGGACGGGTCGTACTCGCGGGCGCCCAGATGGGTCAGGCCGGTGGAGACGTCCTGGGTGCCGCCGACGAAGCCCTTGGTGCCCGGCCAGTCGGCCGGTTCCTCGCCGCGGACGCCGCCGAAGGGCAGCGAGCGGCGCTGGGTCAGCTTCTGCGTGGCCGCGTCGATGGCGAGCAGGGCCGTGCCGTGGTGGTCGGCGGTGGTGAAGGAGACGGTGCCGTCGTCGGCCTGGACGGCCGTGTGGCCGCCGCCGAGGTCGATGTAACGGGTGCCCTTGGGCGTGGTGCCGCCCTTGGCGACCGTGATCTCGGTGCCGCCGAGGTAGAGGGTGGTCTCGGTGGGCGTCCGGGCGATCAGGCGGTTGCCGTCGGCGTCGTAGACGTACTCCGTGACCTTGGGCGAGCCGCCTTCGACGGGCTCGGTGACCTTGGCGAGCCGGCCCTCGGCGTCCCAGTCGAGGTCCTGCGTGGTGCCGTCGCCCAGGGTGCGGGTGTCGGTGTTGCCGGTGGCGTCGTAGGTGTAGGAGTCTCCGGCGGTGACGCCGGGCCCGGTGCGGGTGACCGTCTTCAGGCCGTGCGGGCGGACCGCGGTCGCGCCCGGGGCCGGGTAGCCGTAGGTGCTGGTGACGTTCTTCGCGGTGTCACCGGTGGTGTCGTGCTGGACCTCGGTGCTGCGGTTGCCGGTCTTGTCGTAGCCGTAGGAGGTCCAGTACGGGGCCGGTCCGCCGAGCACCGAGGCGTCGGGCGTGCTCGCGCAGGCGGTGGTCGGCTGGGTCCAGGCCTCCGTCAGCCGGCGCAGGTGGTCGTAGGTGAAGCACTGGGTGTCCGTGCCGGAGCGTGAGGTGTCCGAGACGGACAGGACGTTGCCGGCCTCGTCGTAGCGGAAGGTGGAGGCCTGGTCGACGCCCGCGACGTCCTGGCGGTCGACGCGGGTGTACGCCAGCCGCTGGGTGCCGGGCTCGTACTCGTTGGTGACCCAGGCCTTCTTGCCGTCCGAGTCGGACAGTTCGTACTGCAGCGGCTTGCCGGTCAGGCTGTACGACGTGGTGGCCTCGAGTCCCGCGAGTCCGTCCACGGCGACGGGCCGCAGCGTGTCGTCCTCGTAGGCGTAGGCCATCGTCGAGGCGGCGAGGGAACCCGCCTTGGGCAGGCCCACCGCGGCGACCAGACCGGACTCCTTGTACGTGGTCGCCGAGAGGTACGTGCCGGACAGGCCGGTGTTGGCGGCGGACGCCGGGATCGTCACCGAGGTGCGCAGCGGCCGGTAGAGCCGGTCGTAGGCGACCACCTTGGAGGTGTAGGCCAGACCGCCGTCCGCGTAGCGGGTGGACTCGGCGAGGTGTCCCTTGGCGCCGCTGACCGTGTCGTAGGTCCACTTGGCGCGCAGCGGGCCGGTGGTGGAACCGGAGCGCAGCTCGGTCGTGCGGCCGAGGCCGTCGTAGACGTTGACGAGGGTGGTGTCGCGGGCGTCGACCGTGGAGGTGAGCTGGCCCCGGTCGTCGTAGTGGAAGCGGGTGGTGCCCTTGTCGGGGTCCTCGGACCGCGTCATCCGGCCGAGCAGGTCGTAGGCGAAGCGCCACTCGTTGCCCGCCGGGTCGGTCACCTCGGACAGGGCTCCTGCCACGGTGAAGCCGTACGTGGTGGTGTCGTACGAGGCCTCCGCGGCGCGCTGGTGGTGCTGGCGCAGTTCGGTGGTCTGCCCGCGCGCGTCGGTGAGCGTGGTGGTGGCGGTGCCGCCCTCGGGCGGGATCACGGTGGTGCGGTCGCCGCCGTAGAGGGTGCGGGTGGTGTTGAGGACCTTGCCGCCGTCGCCGTTGCCGAAGATCTGCCGGTGCTCGGTCTGCCGGCCGAGGCCGTCGTAGGTGTAGCGGTTCTGGGTCTCCACGCCGAGCGCGTCCTGCGGCGTGACCAGGGTCGTGGCGGGCGCGGAGGTGTCGTAGTAGGAGAGGAACTCCTTGGCCGTCAGGCCGCGTTCGTCGTAGAAGGTGTCGGCGAGCAGCCGTCCGCCGTCCGGGCCCGGGGTCTGGGACTGGCGGGGCCGCAGGAAGCCGTCGTAGAGGACGTACGAGGTGATCTGGGCACCGTTGTTGCCGATGATCTTGGTGCCGACGGCAACCGGGGCCTTCTCGGTGACCCTGTAGGTGTACTCGTAGGTCGGGACGTCGCCCGTGGTCCGGTCGGGGAGCCAGACCTTGGTGGTGCGGCCCAGCGCGTCGTAGGCGAGGTTGGTGACCTTGCCGTTGGTGTCGGTCTGGGTCAGCGGCACTCCGCGCGCCGGATCGTTCGTCGTGGTCGTGGACTGCGCGGTGCTGCTGTCGCCGGGCGTCGCGGGCGGTGTGGTGACCTTCGCCGAGGTGGGGAAGCCGGTGGTCGGGGTGTAGGCGGTGGTGGTGGTACGGCCGTCGGTGCGCGCCGTGCGGGTCAGGGCGTCGGAGGCGACGGTGACCGTGACGGTGCCGGTGAGGTCGGTGCTGGTGAGCTTGCGGCCGTAGGTGTCGTAGGTGGCGCCGCTCTCCGCGTAGGTGGCCGTGGTGCCGTCGTGGGACTTCAGGACCGCGGTCGCCGTGGCGTCGCCCTTGGTCGGGGCGGCTCCGTAGGCCCGGCCGTCGTAGGCGGTGCGCAGGTCGGAGATGACGTCCTCGGTGCGGTCGGGCGTGCCGGCGCAGTTCACGGCGACGGTCTCCGCGCGGGCGGGCAGGGTGAGGATCGCGCCGGCCGCCGGATAGGACGTGCGGGTGCACCGGTCGTCGGCGGTGGTGGCGTCGTCACCGCGGTCGTCGGTGCGGGTGATGCGTCCGGCGACGGTGTCGAAGGAGTTGTTCACCGTGGTCGTGCGCCACTTCGCGCCCGCGCCGTCGTCCAGCGAGGTCCAGGAGCGGACCTGGGCGGTGCCGGTGAGGTTGGCGGTCACCGTGCCCCAGGAGCGGACCTTCTTCGCGGTCTCGTGGTGCCAGGGCCGGTTCACGGTCTTGCCGAGCACCCTGCCGCCGGGGCCGGAGTACTGCACGGTCTTGTAGGCGAACCCGGCGGCCGACTCGTGGTCGGTGAGCGGGTCGCCCTCGCCGCTGCCGAGCGTGACGTCGACGGACTTGGTGCCGCCGCTCGGTGCGAGGCGGTCACCGTCCATGCCGCGCAGGAAGTAGGTGTCGGCCTGCGTCTTCATCGCCGACGCGCCGCCCTGCCCGCCGGTCCTCACCCGGACGTGGCCGTAGCCGCGCCACTGCGACCAGGTCTTCTCCTTCTCCTTCGTCAGCCCGTCGTCGTCGTCGTAGTGCCAGGCCGCGCCGTCCAGGTACTCGTACGAGGTGACCTGGTCCGGGGAGCCGCCGGTGCGGTCGGTGAGGGTGACGGTGGAGGTGACGTACTTGTTGAACCAGTGCAGGTCCGGGTCGTCGGTGGTGCTGCCGCCGATGTACTGCGGGAAGCAGCGGGTGGTGTTGGTCCCCGGGGTCGGCAGGGCGCTCGCGTCGCAGACCGGCGCCGAGTAGCCGACGTCGATCTGGCCGCCCGACTCGTCGGCGACGGTGGCCAGGCGCTCCTTGATGAACGGGGCGAAGCCGTCGCCGGTCCGGTCGAGCCGGTTGGCGAGCTGGACGTACCCGAAGGTGGTCTTCGGCAGGGTGACCGCCGGGGTGCCGCTGTGACCGGTGCGCTGCACGGAGTCCAGCAGCAGCTGGTAGTCGGTGTCGGCCATGCCCCAGCGGTGGACGAGCTTCCAGGAGTCGACGTTCGCGTAGGACCCGGACTTCAGCACCTGGGTGGTGACGGAGGTGAGCCGCTTGCGGGTGAAGAACACCGGGGAGAGCCGGCCCTCGTCGCAGGTGGCGTTCTCGTCGCAGTTCAGGTCCCACGGGGTGTCGTACCAGTGGAAGGCGTCCGCGGAGATGTCGGCGCAGGTGGTGTCCGCGTCCGGCAGGCACCGCTCGCCGCTGGTGAAGTCGACCTTCGCCAGGGGCTGCGCGGAGTACATGCCGGTGGAGCGCAGGCCGTACTCGATCCGGTCGAGGGAGCCGCCGCGCACGTAACGGGTGTTGGCCTTCTCGTCCAGGTTGCGGCCGTAGGAGTTCCACTCCTTGTCGTAGTAGTACGCGATCGCGTTGCCGTGCGGGTCGACGACGTAGTCGAGGTTCCAGCGCCAGCCCTGCTGGCACCAGGAGTCGGCGAACGCCGAGGCGTGGCAGGGCTCGTTCGCGTCGTCGCCGAAGACCGGCGCGGTCCAGGTGGAGTTGGTGGTCTCCTTGCCGTCGGTCCAGCCGGGCAGCCGGTGGTAGCCGAAGTGGTACTGCACCCCGTCCGGGGTGGTGACCTTCCAGTACTCGTCGTCCCGGGCTCCGTTGGACCGCACGTCGGAGGACGAGCCGCGCAGCCGCTGGACCTTGGTGCCGTCGTCGTCGCGCAGCCGGAAGGTGTCGGTGCCGTCCGGCACCAGTTCGCCGCCCTTGCCGTTGAAGGAGATGAACGCGTTGTCGTACGCCCAGCACAGGTCGGCCGGTTTGCCGCCGTCGGCGCGCTCGACGCCGTCGTCGGCGCAGGACTTGTAGCGCCGCTCGATGAAGCCGGGCCACATGTCGAAGCCGTCGCCGACCCAGGAGCCCTGGTTGTTGCTGTTGCCGGAACGGCCGTCGACCGACCCCGAGGAGTACGACATCCCGACGCTCGGCAGCAGCCCGCCCGGCACGTCGGGCACGTTCATCGCGTACGACCAGGAGAAGTCGCCGGTGTTGAGGCTGGTGCTCCACTGCGCGGACGGCGACAGCGGGGTGGCCTTGTAGTCGCCGCCCATGCTCGCGTCGTCGGCGACGGCCGCGAGGACGGTGGCGCCGGACGCCTTCAGCGCGACGTCCGGGGCGGTGAGGGTCTTCGACTCGGTGTCGTTGACGGCCTCGACGGGCGTGGTCTCGCGGCAG
This sequence comes from Streptomyces sp. AC558_RSS880, assembly GCF_019049255.1. GTDB lineage: Bacteria > Actinomycetota > Actinomycetes > Streptomycetales > Streptomycetaceae > Streptomyces. Next base: position 189,904 of record NZ_JAGMUJ010000013.1, read on the forward strand.
GCCGCCTCGTCCGGGGTGGTGAGCGCGCAGGCCGGCAGCCGGACCAGCCTGAGCCGGTCGGCGTAGCCACCGCCGAACGCCTCGGCGAAGGAGGAGTAGTCGAGCCGCGCGCGTACGGCGGTCCTCCGCTTCTCCGTGCCCGTGGCTCCCTTCGCGGCCGTGTCCGCTCCCACGGCCTCCAGGCTGAACAACGGCCCGTCCGCGCCCACCCGTCCGGCGGTCTCACGGTCGAACAGACGGGTCCGCACCTTCTCGGGCGCCTGCTTGCCGCCCACCGCGAGCGGCAGTCCCTTCGCCCGCACGACGGACGAGGAGCCCTCGGGCGGGTCGACGGTCGCCACGCCCGCCAGGGGCCAGGCGGCGCGCGGGGCCTTCGCGGGAGTGCGCGGCCCCTTCTCCAGGGTGCGCGGCGTCACCGGGACCGCCGAGACCTCGACCGGCTGCTCCGACGCGGGCAGGTCGGGGCGGCCGGTGCCGCGGTCGGCGGCGACCGAGGCCGGCTGGGCCACGGCCTGGAGCAAGGTGCCGATCATGACCGTGGCCGAGGCCAGGGCGACGCGGTGGCGCAGGGCACGGACTCGCGTCCGCGGTCTACCGTTCATCCTCGTCCTTCGTCGTACGGAGCGGTCGGGGCGGTGGGTTCGGATGTGCGGGAAGGCCGGTCAGTCGCTGCCGGGCACGGTCGTCCCGGTCCCCGGCATGCCGACCGCGAGGCGCTCGATCTGCAGGTCGTCGAGGGTGCCCTGGAAGGTCCAGACGTCCGAGACGGACCCGGGGAAGTAGGCCCCGGCACGGTCGCGGCCGAGCCGGAGCGACTGGACGGCCTTGAAGGTCACGACGTTGTCGGCGTACGACACCCGTTCGGTGCAGCCGCTGACGTCGGGCACGCCGTCGTCGTCGGCGTCCGTGCAGGCGACCTCCTCCAGTTCGCCGTTGACGTACAGCCGCAGCTCGCGGGCGAAGCCGTCGTAGACCAGCGCGAGGTGGGTCCACTCCTCGGGGCCGAAGAACCGTCCGTTCTCCACCTGGGTGGAGCCCGCGGTGCCGGTGTCCGCGTCGCTGGTGGTGATCCGCCAGCGGCCCCCGTCGGTCTCCGGTGTCGCGGAGGGCACGTACCGCACGGAGAAGGCGTCCTTGTTGGTCCCGGGGGCGCTGAGCAGCGCCACCTCACCGGTCGGGGTGGCCGCGGTCTGCGCGAAGGCGCTGACGGTGAAGCTGGCGGAGGTGTCGACGGGCACCGTGCCGCTCGCGGTGGCGGCGTAGTCGTCCACGCCGTCGAGCGTGAGCCCTCCGTCGACCCAGCCGGAGCCGACCGCCGCGCCGTTGTACAGGCCGAGGCCGGCACCGGCGGGGCCGGCGTCCGGGGTGACCGGCGGGGTGGCCGTGGACGCCGTCTCGAACTTCCAGCGGCTCTTGACCACCGGGTGCCGCTTGAAGAGCTGGCGCACCTCGTCGGTGGAGACGGCCCGGTCGTACAGCCGGACGTCGTCGATCGCGCCCTTGAGCGGGCTGACCGGCCTGCCCCCGTAGTAGGCGCCGCCCAGCGTGACCTCGCCCGTGGCCAGCCACGGCGTGTCGAAGGCCGCGGTGGCCTCCAGCGCGCCGTTGACGTACAGGCGCAGCTGCGCGGTGTCGATGTCGTAGACGCCGACGACGTGGTTCCACTCGCCGAGCCGCGCGGCCGTGCAGTGCCAGTTCTCCGGGCACGCGGTCTGTGTGGCGCGGACCACCCGGGCTCCGGCCGTGTCGCTCTCCGGCCGCATGAACACCCAGCCGCCGAGCGCCGAGGAGTGGTAGAGCTCGAAGCCCGGGTTGACCGTGCTGCTCTGGGCGACGGCCGTCATCGCCCGCGCTTCCTTGTCCTTGGGCAGTTTCACCCAGGCGGAGACCGTGAAGCTCTGGTAGGTGTCCATGATCGGGCGGCCGGTGGTGGCGTAGTCGTCGGTGCCGTCGAACTCGAGCGCGCGGCCGTTGACGCCGGTGACTCCGGACGTGGTGCCGTTCTTCAGCCGCGTGGCGACCTGCTGGGCGCGGCCGGTCAGCGCGACGGCGTCGGCGGCCTCGTCCAGCGGGAGGACCAGCTTCGCGGGACGGCCGGTGTCCACCGGTTGCCGGCCGTGCAGCCGGGACACCTGGCCGTCGGTGAGCTGGTAGTCGAAGAACCGCGCCTCGTCGAGGGAACCCTTGAAGAAGTTGCCGACGGTGCCGTAGTGGGAGGCGGCGCCGAGCAGGGTGCGCCCCCGCGCGTCCCAGGGGGTGCTGAAGGCCGCGGTGGCGACGAGCTCGCCGTCCACGTGGAGCTTCATCACCCGGTTGACGTTGTCGAAGACGCCGACGAGGTGGGTCCACGTGCCGACCCTGGCCGCCTGGCAGGCGGTGTCCCCGCTCGGGCAGGCGGGCTGGGTGGCCCGGACCGTCTGGGTGCCCGAGGCGTCGGTGGTGTGCCGCAGGAAGGTCCAGCCGCCGAGCGCGGTGGAGTAGTAGATCTCGTAACCGCTGGTGTCGGACCCGGCCTGGGCGACGGCGACGGGCGCGCCGGTCGGGGCGTCCGGCAGCTTCGCCCACAGCGACACCGAGAAGCTCTTGGAGGTGTTGAGGACCGGCGAGTCGCTGGCCGCGTAGTCGTCGGTGCCGTCCAGCGTGAGGCCGTTGCCCTCGGCACCCTCGCCACCGGGTGCGAGACCCCCGTACAGCGAGGCCTGCCAGGTACCGCCCTCGCCCATGGCCTCGCTCGCGCCGCCGCCCTCGTCGAGCTGCCACGACAGCCGGTCGGGCTGGCCCGAGCGGACCCGGAAGTAGTAGGTGCGGGTCTCCGAGGCGTTGCCGGCGGCGTCGAAGGCCTTGGCGGTGATGAAGTTGACGCCGGTCCTGGTCGGCATGATCTTCGTCGACTTGGCGGCGCCGCCGGAGGTGGTCAGCGTACGGCCGCTGGTGGGCGGCCCGTTGAGGCCGAGCCAGTACTTGGTGACGTCCGTGGAGGACGAGTCGACGGTGAACGTGCCGTACCGGCCGACGCCGTCCCACCAGGGGTCGGCCGGGTCGGCGGCGTCGGAGCGCGGGTACTGCTCGGAGTCGATCGACGGGCCTGCGGGTACGGCGGTGTCGTAGACGAAGTGGCAGCTGTGCGCGTTCTCCGAGCTCCACGGTGACCACTGGCCGCCGTCCCAGGCGCGGGCCTGCCAGCCGACCGTCTTGTTCTGCGGGACGGAGGTGGGCAGTTGGACGGAGAAGTCCGAACCGGACGCCTTCTCCGTGCTCCTGCCCGAGATCCAGCGCTGCTTCCAGCCGTCACCGCTGTCCCACAGCGCCCGGAACTGCACCTGGACGCGGTCCTTGTCGGGGTCGGTCACATCGCTGGCCCGCACGGTGGCCCGCGAGCGCACCCGCACGGGGGCGGAGCTGTTCACACAGGCGCCGCCGGGGTCCATGGTGAGCTTGGAGGTGCTGATCCGCGGCGGCGGGCGGTTGTACTCGACCCGCAGGTAGGCGGCGTCGGAGAACCGCTTCCAGGTGTAGCGGTCGTCCTCGGTGGTGGCGCGCAGCCCGAAGGTGAGGGTCGACCACTTGTGCGCCGCCGCCTGTGCCACGGCCGTCTTCACGTCGAACTCGGCGTCCGCCGAGGCGCAGCCGTCGTAGCCGTGGGCGAAGCTGCGGGACTGGAGGTGGTCGATCCAGAAGCCGGCGGCGTTCTGGGTGTTCCAGGTGGTGGAGGAGTTGATGCCCTTGGTGCGCCAGATCTGCACCTCGCGGGCATGGCAGGAGGCGGCGTGCGTCTCGCGGACGACGAACTCGGCGGAGAGGATGCTGCGGCCCGCGAACTTGGTCGTCGGGAACTGGTAGAAGAGCCGCTTGAGGTCGTGGGGCTTGCAGTAGTCCCAGGCGCAGTAGCCGAGGCCCGCGTCCGAAGCGTCGTTGAACTTCCACTGGGGCGAACTCGCCCAGTACCTGGAGGCCATCGTCCAGGAGGTGGCGCGCGGCGTGTACCACTGGGGGTCGATGTAGACGGGGTAGACGGTGTCGTCGCCGGTGAGCAGCTCCCGGTCGGGAGTGAGGACGAGTTCGTCACCACCGGACGGCACGTCGACGCCGACGGGGGCCTGCCGGCCGGAGTCGGAGGCGCCGGGCTCCGTGTCCGCGGCGGCGCCGGGTCCGTCGTCCGCTGCCGCGAGGGCGGCGGGTCGTACGGCCGACGCGGGCTCCGGGGACGACGACGCCGTGTCCTCGCCCGTGCTGGAGTCCCACATCACGGGCCGGGGTGCCTCGAACACGGCGCCGCCCGCGCCCTCGTCCACCGCTTCCAGGCCGCCGTTCGCGGTCTCCCGGACGGTCAGGCCTTCGGCGCCCAGCCGCAGCCGCAGTTCGTCGAGTTCCTCGTTCGCGGCGGCCTCGGCCGACTTCACGACGAGGAGCTGGGTGAAGCCCTCGGGCCGTGCGGCGAGCCGGAGGTCCACGTCCGGGAGGATGTCGGGGTAGGTGGCGGTGTCGCCGTCCAGTCGCGGTTGCGGTACGTCACCCGGCCAGGACAGTTCGAGGGTCCGTCCGGCCCGCTCCAGCCGGACCAGCGGGCCGTCGCCGCCCCCGGAGAACGCGAGCCCGACCGAGGCCGCCACGGGCGCGACCATGCCCTGGTCCGGGCCCTCGGCGACGGGGGCGAGTCCGGTGTCGACGGCCTTCCACTCGCCGTCGACACGGGTCCGCACCGGGCGCAGGTACTCGCGGGCCTCCAGGGTGCCCTCGGGCGTGGCGTACACGTCGCTCGACTCGCCGCGCAGCGAGAGCACCTCGACGTTCCGGCCGAGGCGCGCGGCCTGCGCGAGCGCCTCCTCCTCGGTGGCCGCGACGGCCGGTTCCCCGGTCCCGGCGGCCGGTGCCGAGGCCGTGGCCCCGGCGGGTCCCACCGCCTGAGCCGGGAGCGCCCCCCAGGGCAGCAGTCCGACCGTGACTCCGATGGCCGCACTGATCGCGACCGTGGCGACGGATCCGCCCGCCCTCCGGCGACTGCGCGCACGACGAACCATCCCGGCCCTCCCCCGTCCAGCATGATCTTGCTGTGGCCACGTCAAGCTAAGAGCGATTCGGGGAGGACGGATGAATTCCGTTCGCCGGGACGATGAACGCGACCGGTCCGCCGTGAACGGGGTGTGAAGGCGCCGGGTCAGACGCCCCCGAGCGACTCGAACCGCCACCGGTGCACCGGACGGGTGATCAAACCCCCGTCCGGCTCCGGCAGTTCGGGCAGATCGGCGTCGTAGGGAGCGTCCCACCAGGTGATGACCAGGACGCGGTCCTGCGGGGCACGGAAGGTCTCGCGGCGCAGGGGGCGGCGGGCGAGCTCCCGCGCGTGTTCCTCGGCCCAGGCCACCAGGTCCGCGCCCCGGCCGGACACCGCCCGGGCCTCCCACATCAGCGCGACCGTCATGAGTACAGGTTGTCCTTGGCGGTCTCGTGCACGTGGTCGTGCGCGTGGGCGGTGCCCGGCACGTGCGGGTCCGTCACCGGCAGCGAGGAGTCGGCCGACAGGTCCCAGTCCGAGGCCGGGCGGCCCCGGGCGACCATCTCCGCGCCCAGCGCCGCCACCATCGCGCCGTTGTCCGTGCACAGCTTGGGGCGCGGCACGCGCAGCCGGATACCGGCCGCCTCGCAGCGCTCCTGGGCCAGCGCCCGCAGCCGGGAGTTGGCGGCCACACCGCCGCCGATCATCAGGTGGTCGACGCCCTCGTCCTTGCAGGCCCGTACGGCCTTGCGGGTGAGCACGTCCACGACCGCCTCCTGGAAGGACGCCGAGACGTCACGCACGGGGACCTCCTCGCCCGCCGCCCGCTTGGCCTCGATCCAGCGGGCCACCGCCGTCTTCAGCCCCGAGAAGGAGAAGTCGTACGCGGGGTCGCGCGGGCCGGTCAGACCGCGCGGGAACGCGATCGCCTCCGGGTCGCCCTCGCGCGCGTACCGGTCGATGACCGGGCCGCCGGGGAAGCCCAGGTTCAGCACGCGGGCGATCTTGTCGAAGGCCTCGCCGGCCGCGTCGTCGATGGTCGCGCCGAGGGGACGGACGTCGGAGGTGATGTCCGCGGAGAGCAGGAGGGAGGAGTGCCCGCCGGAGACCAGCAGCGCCATCGTCGGCTCGGGCAGCGCGCCGTGCTCCAGCTGGTCGACGCAGATGTGCGAGGCGAGGTGGTTGACGCCGTAGAGCGGCTTGCCGAGGGCGTAGGCGTACGCCTTGGCCGCCGAGACGCCGACCAGCAGCGCGCCGGCGAGTCCGGGCCCCGCGGTGACGGCGATGCCGTCGAGGTCGCGGGCGCTGACGCCCGCCTCCTTCAGCGCGCGGTCGATGGTGGGGACCATCGCCTCCAGGTGGGCGCGGCTCGCCACCTCCGGGACGACGCCGCCGAAGCGGGCGTGCTCGTCGACGCTGGAGGCGACGGCGTCCGCCAGCAGGGTGGTCCCGCGCACGATGCCGACACCGGTCTCGTCGCAGGAGGTCTCGATCCCCAGGACCAGGGGTTCGTCAGCCATTGGTTTCGGTTCCTTGTACGCCGTTCCCGTCGACGGGACTCGCCGGGTTCACGGAGGTGGAGGGGTCGGTCAGTCGCATCACCAGGGCGTCCACGTTCCCCGGCTGGTAGTAGCCGCGCCGGACGCCGATGGTCTCGAAGCCGAAGCGCTCGTAGAGCTTCTGGGCGCGCACGTTGTCGACCCGGCACTCCAGCAGCACCTCGGCGCACTCGAAGGCGGTCGCCGCCCGCAGCAGTTCGGTCAGCAGCCGCGAGCCGAGGCCGGTGCCCCAGTGGTCCCGGGTGACGGCGATGGTCTGCACGTCGGCCGCCAGGACACTGTCGCCGTCACCGGCCTCGCCGCCGTCGGACTCCGCACCGGAGGTGGTGAGGCCCGCGTAGCCGACGATCCGGTCGCCCTCCTGGGCGACGACGTAGCGCCGGGTCGCCCCGGGCCCGCGCGCATGGGCCAGCTCGGACCAGAACATCCCGCGCGACCAGGCGTCCTCGGGGAACAGGTCCCGCTCCAGCTCCAGTACGGAGTCGATGTCCCACCAGCGCATCTCGCGCAGCACGGCAGTCTCGGATCCGGTCACTTGGGGGTGACCACCTTGTAGTTCTTGGGGACCTGGGCATCGGGCCGGCGCAGGTACAGCGGCCGGGGCGCGGGCAGATCCTCGCCCGCCGCCAGCCGCTCGGCGGCCAGCCGGGCCAGGGCGGCGGCGGACACGTGCTCGGGCTCGTGCGCCCTGGGGAAGGTGTCCGGGTACAGCAGGGCGCCGGCGCCGACCGCGGGCAGGCCCTTCACCTGCGCGGCGATGTCGGCGGGCCGGTCCACGGCGGGCTCGGTGAGGCGGGTGCGGGAGTCCGCGTAGCGCGCCCAGTAGACCTCCTTGCGCCGGGCGTCGGTCGCCACGACGAAGGGGCCCTCCAGGTCGGCCGCGCAGGCCAGGCCGTCCAGCGTGCACACACCGTGCACGGGCACGCCGAGCGCGAGCCCGAAGGTGTCCGCGGTCATCAGGCCGACGCGCAGCCCGGTGTACGGGCCGGGGCCGGTGCCGACGACGATCCCGGTGACGGCGTCCAGCCGCAGACCTGCCTCGGCGAGCACCCGGTCGATCGCCGGGAGCAGCAGCTCGCCGTGGCGGCGGGCGTCCACCTGGCTCGACGAGGCGATGACGTCGCGGCCGTCGTGCAGCGCGACGGTGACGGCGGGGGTGGCGGTATCCAGAGCGAGCAAGAGCACGCAAACAGCCTACGGCTCCCACGCCCCGGCCACGGCCGCACGGGTCGGCCGGTCACGTACTGCTACGGTCGCGTCGACGTACGTACATAACAGGGCAGAGCGGGACAGGGGTGACGACGGTGTCAGGCACCAGCTCGGCGGTCGTGGCGGGACTGACCGCGGCGGCCCTCGCGACGATCGGCTACCTCGGCCACCGGGCGGCGGCGACCGTCCCGGACGGGCTGCGTTCCCCGGCGTCCGGCACCGCGGCGGCCGTCCCCAAGACCCTCCGGGACGGGAACCACCCGTTCGCCGTGCCCGCACGGTCGGGGACGGGCGAACGGGTCGTGTACTCACTGGGCGCCGACCGGGTGTGGCTGGTCGGGGAGACCGGCGAGGTGCGGCGCACCTTCGGGGTCAGCCCCAGCACGGTGGACCCGGCGCCGGGCACCTACCGGGTCACGTCCCGGTCCGGTGCGGTCACCGGATCGGACGGCGTTCCGGTCGAGCACGTGGTGCGGTTCGCCTCCGTGGACGGCACGGCGATCGGGTTCAGCGCGGCGGTCGACGGCTCGGCGCCGCAGCTCGCCCCGGAGGAGCGGACGGGCGGCATCCGCGAGACCCGCGCGGACGGCGCGGCGATGTGGGGGTTCGCGACGATCGGACAGAAGGTCGTCGTCGTTCGGTGAGTCCCGGTGTGCGCGTTCCGGCCGGATCGCGTGAACGGGCGCCGTACGTTCCGACAAGACGTCGGCAAGATGTTGCGTTCGGTGTCCCGGGCGTGGTCACATGGTATCCAGCCCGTGGTTAGGTCTACCTAACCACGCCCGCCCCCGCCCTTCAGGAGGCGTCCATGCCGGCCCACCAGAACGCCCGCCGGACCACGGCGCAACCGCGGCCCCAGCCGGTCTCCGGAATCCCGATGCGCGACCTGCTGGCGGCCTGCGCCGCGGCCGCCGCGGTCTCCACCCCGCCCCGCGCGCCGGAACCCCGGCCCTGCGAACCGGCGAAGGACCACCGCGAGGCCGCGTAACCGTCTCCGCCTCAGGCCGACAGCACGAGGCCGTGCTCCGCTCAGGCCGACAGCACGAGGCCGCGTGCCCCGTTCAGGCCGACAGCACGGTCAGGTCGGCCGCCGCCCAGCGTCCGCCCAGGCCGGTCACGGTCACCCGGCGCACCTCGTCGGTGGTGTCGCCGACCGCCCGGTGGATGACGACCTGGAGACGGTCCTCGGTCAGCTCCTCGACCTTGCCCTCGCCCCACTCCACGACGATCACCGACTCCGGCAGCGAGACGTCGAGATCGAGGTCCTCCATCTCGTCCAGACCGCCGGAGAGCCGGTACGCGTCGACGTGGACCAGCGGCGGACCGTCCCCCAGCGACGGATGCACCCGGGCGATCACGAACGTCGGCGAGGTGACCGCGCCCCGCACGCCGAGCCCTTCGCCGAGACCCCGGGTCAGCGTCGTCTTGCCCGCGCCGAGCTCGCCCGAGAGCAGGACCAGGTCGCCGGCGCGCAGCAGCTTGGCGAGCCTGCGCCCCAGTTCGCGCATCTGCTCGGGGGAGGTGACGGTCAGCTCGACGGAGTTCGCGGACGGCGTCGGCTCAGCCGGGTTGTGCGGTGCTGCTGCTTCCATAGCCATTAACGGTAGCCCCTGCGGGCACCGCGCCCACGCGGGTGAGCAGGTCGGCGAGGCGGTCGGTGACCACCTCCGGGTGCTCCAGCATCACCAGGTGCCCGGCGTCCGGCACGAGTACCAACTCGGCGCCCGGCAGGAGGTCGGCGATCGCCTCGCTGTGCTCGCTCGGCGTCACCAGGTCCCGCACCCCGGCCAGCACCAGCACCGGCAGACCGGCGAAGTGGGCGAGGGCCTCGGTCTTGTCGTGGTCGCTGAACGCCGGGTAGTACTCGGCGACCACGTCGATCGGCGTGCCCTCGATCATCCGCTCGGCGAACCGGGCGACCGCCGGGTCCACGTCACGGGAGGCGAACGAGTACCGCTTGATCACCCCGGCGAACAGGTCCGCGGTGGCCCGGCGTCCCCGCTCCACCAGCTCGGCCCGCTGCCCCAGCGCCTTCAGCACCCCCGGCAGCACCCGCCGCACCGCGTTGACGCCGGCCACCGGAAGCCCGAAGTTGACCTCGCCCAGCCGCCCCGACGACGTACCGACCAGGGCGACGCCCACCACCCGCTCCCGGATCAGCTCCGGGTACTGGTCGGCGAGGGCCATCACCGTCATCCCGCCCATGGAGTGACCGACCAGCACCAGCGGCCCCTCGGGCGCCGCCGCGTCGATGACGGCCTTCAGGTCCCGCCCCAGCTGCTCGATGGTGACCGGCTCGCCCCGCTCCCCCTGCGCCGCGCCCCGCTCCGAGCGGCCGTGGCTGCGCTGGTCCCAGTGCACGGTCCGTACGACGCCCCGCAGCGCGGCCCGCTGGAAGTGCCAGGAGTCCTGGCTGAGGCAGTAGCCGTGGCTGAAGACCACGGTGACCGGGGCGGGCGCCTTGCGGCCGAACAGCCGGCGCCGGCGCCCCGGGGTCGCCGCCGGATCGGGGTCGACGTCGTCGACCTCGTAGTACAGGCCGGTGCCGTCGTCGGCGTACGCCTTGCCGGGCGTGCCGCGCAGCGTGCCGTACGGCCCCACGGAGTCGAGGGCGAGCCGGGCCCTCTGGCGCATGCCCCGGCCGACCGTCATCCGTTCTATCGCGACGCCCGCGGCGGCCCCGGTGGCGAGCACGCCTATCGCGACACCCGCGACACCGGTGGCCCGGCGCCAGCCCCCGCCGGACGCGCCGGCTGCGGAGGCGGCGGCCTCCGCGATGCCCTCGCTCACGTACCGCTCCCGTCGTCTCCGTCGCTTCCGTCGTTTCCGCCATGGACGTAGACGCGCGGGACGCGGGTTCCGATCCGGGTGACGATCTCGTACGCGATGGTCCCGGCGGCCTGCGCCCAGTCCTCGGCGGTGGGCTCGCCGCGGTCGCCCGGCCCGAAGAGGACGGCCTCGGCGCCCGGCTCCGGCTCGTCCCCGCCCAGGTCGACGACGAACTGGTCCATCGCGACCCGCCCCGCGACCGTGCGCCACTTGCCCTCGACCAGCACCGGCCCGGTGGAGGAGGCGTGGCGCGGGATGCCGTCCGCGTAGCCGAGCGGGACGAGGCCGAGGGTGGTGGCGCCCGGGGTGACGTAGTGGTGGCCGTAGCTGACGCCGTGGCCGCCGGGGACGTGCTTCACCAGGGCCATCGAGGCGGACAGGGTCATCGCCGGGCGCAGTCCCAGGTCGGCGGGGGTGCCGATCTGGGGGCTGGGCGAGACGCCGTACATCGCGATGCCGGGGCGCACGAGGTCGAAGTGGCTCTCGGGGAGGGTGAGGGTGGCGGGCGAGTTGGCGATGTGCCGCACCTCGGGGTCGACGCCCCGGCTCTCGGCGTACGCGACCATCTCCCGGAACCTGGTGAGCTGGGCGGCGATGGAGGGATGGCCCGGCTCGTCGGCGCAGGCGAAGTGCGACCACAGGCCGGTGACGCGGACCAGCCCCTCGGCCTCGGCGCGCAGCGCGGAGGCGACCAGCTCCGCCCAGTCGTCACCGGGCTGGCAGCCGCCCCGCCCGAGCCCGGTGTCGGCCTTGAGCTGCACCCGCGCGGGCCGCCCGGCGAGACGGGCCGCCCGGGTGACCTCGTCCAACGCCCACGTGCCGCTCAGGGACACGTCGAGGCCGGCCTCGATCGCCTCCCGCCAGGGCCCGCCGGGCGTCCACAGCCAGCACATGATCCGTACGCCGTCCGGCACCCCGGCGCCGGGCGCGCGCAGCGCGAGCGCCTCCTGCGGGGTGGCGGTGCCCAGCCAGGTCGCCCCGGCCTCGACGGCCGCCCGCGCGCAGGCGACGGCGCCGTGCCCGTATCCGTCGGCCTTGACCACGGCCATGAAGGCAGCACCGGGCGCACGCTCGCGCAGGGCCCGCACATTGGCCCGCACGGCGGCAAGGTCGATCTCGGCACGGGCCCGCAGCTCCGCACCCCCCGGGGCAACTGTCTCGTTCATCCCGCCCAGTCTCTCAGAGCACCCGGCTCCGCAAGCCGCGGGCAGTCGTGCCGCTGGGGCGGCACGGGTGGGCGCTGGGGGTACCCCCTCTGGGGGAGGCACCCCGTCAGCGCCGGGCCGCGCACCCCACCCCCGCCCCACCCTCACGCCGAGCCCCCGCGGTCAACCCCGCACCACGCTCCGCCACGCCCCCGCGATCCCCTCCGCCACGTCGTGCGCCCCCATCGGCGCCCCGTCCGCCGCGAACCGCCCCGCCAGACCGTGCAGGTACGCCGCCACGCTCGCCGCATCGACAGCCGACAGCCCCGCCGCCAACAACGATCCCCCCAACCCCGACAGCACATCACCGCTCCCCGCCGTGGCCAGCCACGACGTCCCCGTCGGATTCACCCGCACCGCACCCCCTCCCGAGGACGCGATCAGGGTCGTGGACCCCTTCAGCAGCACCGTCGCCCCGTACCGCCCCGCCAGCTCCCGCACCGCCGCCAGCCGCCCTTCCTCGACCTCCCCCCGCTCGACCCCGAGCAGCGCCGCGGCCTCCCCCGCGTGCGGGGTCATCAGCGTCGGCGCGCGCCGGCCCCGTACCGCCGACGCCTCCGCCAGCCGCAGCCCGTCCGCGTCGATCAGCACCGGTACGTCCGTCGCCAGCACCTCCGCGACCGTCGCCGCGTCGTCCCCGGCCCCCGGCCCGACCACCCACGCCTGCACCCGCCCCGCGTGCTTCGGGCCCCCGTCCGACACCAGCGTCTCGGGGAAGCGGGCGATCACGGCCTGCCCGGCGGGACCGACGTACCGTACGGCCCCCGCCCCGCCCCGCAGCGCCCCCGCCACCGCGAGCACCGCCGCCCCCGGATACCGGGAGGATCCGGCCGCGATCCCGACGACGCCCCGCCGGTACTTGTCGCTCTCGACGGCCGGCACCGGCAGCAGTCGGGCCACGTCCGCGTGCTGCAACGCCTCCAGTTCCGGCTCCTCCGGGAGCGACAACCCGATGTCGACCAGCCGCACCGACCCCGCGTACTCCCGCGCCGGATCGATCAGCAGCCCCGGTTTGTGCGTCCCGAAGGTCACCGTGAGGTCGGCCCGGACCGCCGCTCCCCGCACTTCCCCCGTGTCGGCGTCGACCCCGCTCGGCAGATCGACGGCGACCACGGCCGCCCGCGCCCGCCCGGCCGCGTCGGCGAGCGGCACCGCCTCCGGACGCAGCCCGCCCTTCCCGCCGATACCGACGATGCCGTCGACGACCAGATCGGCCCGTGCGATCAGCCCTTCGGCGCCGTCCGTGCCCATGGTCCGCCCACCTGCCCGGCGCAGCGCCGCGAGCCCTCCGCCGTGGGCGCGCTCCGGTGCGAGCAGCACCGCGCTCACACCCGCGCCGCGCCGGGCGAGCCGGGCACCGGCGTACAGGGCGTCACCGCCGTTGTCCCCGCTGCCGACCAGCAGCACGACCCTGCTGCCGTACACCCGCCCCAGCACGTCCGCACAGGCCGCGGCGAGCCCGGCGGCGGCGCGCTGCATCAGCGCCCCGTCCGGCAGCCGTGCCATCAGTTCCCGTTCCGCCGTCCTGACCGTCTCCACGCTGTACGCAGTACGCATGCGTCCGAGTCTCCCGCAGACGGCCCGTCAACTCCCGTACCGGAGAAGCGGACCGCTTGACTGCTTGCCATGCCCTTGCCAAAATCTCCGCCCCCCACCGGATGAATCGATTCAGTCGAATCGGTTCGACGACAGAAGCAGAGGACCCATGGGACGCAGAGCCGCACTCCTCGCCGCAGCCGGCGCCACCGCACTCCTCACCGCAGCCGGTCTCATGACGGCCCCCGCCACCGCGGTCACCACCACCGCGGCCCCGGCCCCCGCCCGCGCCGCGGCCTGCGGCGACGGTTCCTACCAGGCCGAGGCCGTACTGAACGGCAGCACCTGGACCGCCCGGCGCGGCAGCAGCACCGTCTACACCGGCAGCGACATGCGCGCGGCCGTGCAGGCGGCGATCAGCAGCCTGTCCTCCGGCCGCACCAGCAAGGAACGGGTCGTGGTCCGCGGCTCGGGCTCCATCTCCGCCGGTTCCCGCATCTCCCTGCCGAGCTACACGACCCTCGACGTCTGCGGCACCATCAACGTCACCGGCAGCGGCTCCGGCGACCAGGCCCCGGTCTACTCCCGCGGCACCCGCGACATCGAGGTGCAGCACCTCAACGTCACCGGCGCCCCGCTGTACGGGATCTTCCTGCGCAACGTGCAGAACGTCGTCCTCGGCCAGATCGACATGCGCCTCTCCCGCGGCCTCGGCGTCCGCATCGACAACCGCGGCGACACCAGCCAGTGGACCCGCAACGTGCGCATCGACAACGTGTACGTCTCCGGCGCGTCCAGCCACGCCGTGGAGACCTACGGCGTCGACGGCCTCACCGTCGGCACGGTGACCGCCCGCAACGTCGGCGAGTCGGGCCTGCTGCTGAACCAGACGGTCAACGCCACCGTCTCCAAGGTGGACGCGGAGAACGCGGGCACCGGCACCGGGTACGCCGCCTTCCGCATGGCCAACCGCAACGGCCGGATCGGCAGCTCCTACTCCACCAACATCCGCGTCGGCGAGGTCGTCGCGCGCGGCGGCGGACGGGGCGTGTTCTGCGTCTCGGAGAGCGGCGGCGCGACCATCGACAGGATCACCCTCTCCCACACCGGCAACAACGCGATCCTCATCGAGAACTGCTACAACGTGAACCTCGCCGCCCAGAGCGGCACGGTCACCGGCGGCGGCGAGATCCGTCTGGCGGCGCGCTCGGAGTTCCCCAACAACCGGGACATCACCGTCCAGAACCTCACGGTGACGGACTCCTCGATCCGCGAGAGCCCCTGCGGCGAGAACACGACGTTCCGCAACAACCGGCTGGTGAACAGCAGCCAGTCGATCTGCTAGCGGACACGCGCGGGGTGCGGCGCTCCCCGTCGCCGCACCCCGCGCGTGCCGTACGCCCGCCGTCACCTCAGTTCGTGGTGAGCATCCCCGCCCGCAGCCGCTTCAGCGTGCGGGACAGCAGCCGCGAGACGTGCATCTGGGAGCAGCCGAGCCGCTCACCGATCTCCGCCTGCGTCAGCTCCTCCACGAACCGCCAGTGCACGATCTTGCGCTCGCGCTCGTCGAGCTCGGCGATCATCGGGGCCAGCGCGTGGAAGTCCTCGACCAGTTCCAGCGCGGCGTCCTCGGTGCCGATGAAGTCCGCGAGCACGCTCTCGCCGTCCGGCTCACTGCCGATGGCGGCGTCCAGCGACGCGGAGTTGTAGCCGTTGGAGGCGATCCGGGCCTCGTTGACCTCGTCCTCGGTCAGGCTCATCAGCTGGGCGAGTTCGGCGGTCGTGGGCGTACGGCCCAGCCGGCTGCGCAGTTCCTCGGTGGCGCGGGCGAGCTGCACCCGGGCCTCCTGGAGGCGGCGCGGCACGTGCACGGACCACGAGGTGTCCCGGAAGAACCGCTTGATCTCGCCGACGATGTAGGGGATCGCGAAGGAGGTGAACTCCACCTCGCGGGACAGCTCGAACCGGTCGATCGCCTTGATCAGTCCGATCATGCCGACCTGGACGATGTCCTCCATCTCCTCCGGCCCGCGACTGCGGAACCGGCCGGCCGCGAAGCGGACCAGGGACATGTTCATCTCGATGAGGGTGTTGCGCGCGTACTGGTACTCGTGCGTGCCCTCCTCCAGCTCCGTCAGCCGACGGAAGAACTGCTTGGACAGCTCCCGGGCATCCTTCGGCGCGACCTGACCGGGATCGGCGACCTCCGGCAGCTCGGTCACCGTCTGAGCTCGGTCGGTCCGCGCCATCGTCGACGTCACTGTTCGCCCTCCCTGGTCGATCGGCCCCACTTCCGGCACCGGCTCAACCGCGTCTACCCCGGTCCACGCGATACACGCACCCTCTTCTCACACATTCACCGACGGCGGCGGCGCAGCAGCCGTACGAGGGCGAAGACGACGGTGAGCACGGCGGCGACGACGAGGAACACGTCGCCCCAGAGGGGCAGGTCGACCCCGGCCCCGGGGAAGGCGAGGGGAAGGGCGCGTACGGGCACCGCCCTCACCCTTCCGCGATCACGACCGCCGAGGCCACCCCGGCGTCATGGCTGAGCGACACGTGCCAGGACCGTACGCCCAGCTCGGCGGCGCGCGCCGCCACCGTCCCCTTCACCCGCAGCCGCGGCTGCCCGTTGTCCTCGCACCACACCTCGGCGTCGGTCCAGTACAGCCCCGCGGGCGCGCCGAGCGCCTTGGCGAGGGCCTCCTTGGCGGCGAACCGCGCGGCGAGGGAGGCGACACCGCGCCGCTCACCGCTGGGCAGCAGCAGCTCGCTCTCCAGGAAGAGCCGCTGGGCCAGCGCGGGCGTACGTTCCAACGACTCCGCGAACCGCTCGATCTCGGCCACGTCGATCCCGACTCCGATGATGCTCATGCGGGCACCTTACGGGGGCGGGAGCGGGGGCACGCCGCAGCGGACGCCCACCGACGAGTGGCCGTGGGACCGCCCGCTTCCTTGTCAGTGTCGTGCTTCCACGACCCGCGTCAAGGGCGCTGCGTTCCGCTGCGCTCCACTCCGCGTCGCCTACGGCGATGGCCCTCCGGGCCACCCTTGACCCGGCCCGCTCCAGCACGGGGAAGAAGCGAGCGGGCGGCCCGGGGAAAGCGGGTGCCCAGGCACGCCTGCGGCCGACCGTCGGTCAGGAGGGACCCGGCGTTCACGGACGCGGTCGCGCCTCGCCCGCACGCCGGGCGGGCTAAGCGGCGAACGCCCGGCAGGGGCAGGGCCGCCAACCCATCATGCCTGGGGAGCGACGGAAGCATGTGTCCATGGGCGAAGGACCAAGAGGACGGTCAAAGCCTCCCGGTCATGAAAATCCGCTCCCATCCCCCCCTCGGGCACCCATCGCCCACCTGCTGGGCGACTTGGGCACCCATCGGGGCGTACGCGTTTCTCGAGACACCCGGCGGAGGGCCTCAGGAGAACGAACCGACAGCCCCAAAGGCGCCCCGCCAGGGACACCCCCTTCGAAAACCGTGAACACTAAACCGGTCTAGTGTTCACGGTTTCCCCCACACCCACCGAACCCCCGCCCCTCCGCCACCACCCACCGACCCTCCGCCACCACCTACCGGACCGCCACCACCACCCACCGGACCGCCACCACCCACCAGCCCTCCGCCACCATCCACCGGGCGTTCGCCGCTTAGCCGGCCCGGCGTGCCGGCGAGGCGGGGACGCGTCCGTGAACCCGGGGAACTGGTCAGCGGGCCCTGGATCGCAAGCGTGCCCGGGCCCCCGCTTTTCTCCGGGCCGCTCGCTCGCTTCTTCCCCGTGCTGGAGCGGGCCGGGTCAAGGGTGGGCCGCAGGCCCATCGCCGAAGGCGACGCGACCGCAGGGAGCGCCCTTGACGCGGGTCGCGGAAGCACGACACTGACAAAGAAGCGAGTGGCCCAACGGCCACTGACGAACCCCGTCAGGCCGCACCCAGCTCGCACCACACCAGCTTCCCCCGGCTGCCGTCCCGGGACAGCGGCTGCCACCCCCACAGGTCGGAACACGCCCGCACCAGTGCCAGTCCGCGCCCGTCCTCCAGACCCAGGTCCGCGGACCGCTCGAAGGGCAGCGGCGCGTCGGGCGGCGCGGGGTCGGTGTCCCACGCCCCGATCCGCAGCACGTCGGCCGCCCAGTGCACCCGCAGGGTCGCGGGCCCCTTGGTGTGCCGTACGGCGTTGGCGATCAGCTCCGCGGCGAGGAGTTCGGCCACGTCCACGAGCCCGATCAGCCCGTGCATCGTGAGGATGAGACGGAGGGTGCGGCGACTGACGGTGACCGCGCGAGGGTCGTTGGGGATGGAGAGGGAGTACTCCCAGGACTCGGTTTCGGGCATGCGTGAACTCCGTTCAGACAATGAGGAGTTGCGGTTCGCGGGCGGTGGCAGTGCCGCAACCGTCATGACAGGACGGAGCAGTGCGCTTCCGCTGCGCTTGCGTGACATCACTGACAGTAGGTCTTTGTTTTAAGACCGAGCAAGCCGTTCCCGTAATCTGAACCTGAAAGAGTCGCTGCAACAGGCGCGTTGAACCGAGGGGCAACCGATGGGAACCAGGCGCGAGCCAACGGCACGGCAAAGGCGACTGGGAGTCGAGCTGCGCAGACTTCGCGAGGCGGCGGGATTCAGCGCACGCGAGGCAGCGGCACTGCTCGGCGTGAACTCCGTGCAGATCAGCCAGATCGAGTCGGGCATCGCAGGAGTGAGCGAGGAGCGCCTGCGTCGACTCGCCTCCCACTACGCCTGCACAGACCGGGAGTTCATCGACGCGCTGGTGGCGATGGCCACCGACCGAACGCGCGGCTGGTGGGAGGAGTACCGGTGGCAGCTGCCCACCTCATTCCTCGACCTCGCCGAACTCGACCACCACGCCACGTTCCGCCATGAGGTCGCGATCCTGTACGTGCCGGGCCCGCTGCAGACCGAGGACTACGCTCGAGCCGTCTTCTCCGCCAGAGTGCCCGAACTGACCGCTGACGAGCTGGAAATGCGCGTACGACACCGGATGGCGCGCAAGCGGACCGACTTCCCGTACACACTGGTGATCCACGAAGCGGCCCTACGCATCAGGGTCGGCGACCGCGCGACGTCCCGCGCTCAACTCATCGCGCTCCTGAACTCGTCCGAAGCGGACGACATCACCGTGCGCGTCATCCCTTTCGACCTGGATAACTTTGGCCTGGCCGCAGGCACCATGACCTACATGGGCGGTCCCGTTGCCAGACTGGACACAGTCGTACGCGACGCACCGCATGGCTCGGCCTTTGTCGACGCTGAGGCACAGCTCGGCGCCTATCGAATGCGTTTCCGTAAAATTGAAGCCGCGTCACTGGAACCGGAACGCTCGCGTGACTTCATCAACCGTCTGACCAAAGAGCTGTGAGGCACTCGATGAACAACTGGCGCAAGTCGTCCTACTCAGGCCCCGACGACGGCAACGACTGCGTCGAGATCGCGAACACTCCCACCCACGTGGGCGTACGCGACTCAAAAGCCCCGGCCAGGGCAACCCTCACCTTCCCGGCCGGAGCCTTCGCCACATTCCTGGACGGCGTGAAGACCTACTCCACCGTCACCGACTTCGCCAGGTTCCGAGGCTGATCCACCTCGTTCCCCCGTGCCGTCGCCAGCTCGCAGGCGAAGACCTGCAACGGCACCGTCGTCACCAGCGGCTGGAGCAGCGTCGGGGTGGCCGGGACGCGGATCAGGTGGTCGGCGTACTCGGCGACCGCCTCGTCCCCCTCCTCCGCGATGACGATCGTCCGCGCACCCCGCGCCCGGATCTCCTGGATGTTGGAGACGATCTTGTCGTGGAGGACGGACCGGCCGCGCGGCGACGGTACGACCACGACCACCGGCACGTCGTCCTCGATCAGCGCGATCGGCCCGTGCTTCAGCTCGCCCGCCGCGAAGCCCTCCGCGTGCATGTACGCGAGCTCCTTCAGCTTCAGCGCGCCCTCCAGCGCCACCGGATAACCCACGTGCCGTCCCAGGAACAGCACCGTGTTCTTCCCGGCCAGCGACCGCGCCAGCTCCCGTACCGGCTCCATCGTCTCCAGGACGCGCTCCACCGCACCGGAGATCGACGACAGGTCCCGCACCACCGCGCGGATCTCGTCCGCCCACTTGGTGCCCCGCACCTGGCCCAGGTACAGCGCGACCAGGTAGCAGGCGACGAGCTGGGTCAGGAACGCCTTGGTCGAGGCGACCGCGACCTCCGGCCCGGCGTGCGTGTACAGCACGGCGTCGGACTCGCGCGGGATCGTCGAACCGTTGGTGTTGCAGATGGCCAGCACGTGCGCGCCCTGTTCGCGGGCGTGGCGCAGGGCCATCAGGGTGTCCATGGTCTCGCCGGACTGGGAGATGGCGATGACGAGGGTCTGCTGGTCGAGGATCGGGTCGCGGTAGCGGAACTCGCTCGCCAGTTCCACCTCGCAGGGGAGCCGGGTCCAGTGCTCGATGGCGTACTTGGCGATCAGCCCGGCGTGGAAGGCCGTACCGCAGGCGACGATGACGACCTTGTCGATCTCGCGCAGGACGTTCGCCGGGATGCGGACCTCGTCCAGGGTGAGCGAGCCGGCCCCGTCGATCCGCCCAAGCAGCGTGTCGGCGACCGCCTTCGGCTGCTCGGCGATCTCCTTGAGCATGAAGTAGTCGTAGCCGCCCTTCTCGGCGGCGGAGGCGTCCCAGTCGACGTGGTACTCGCGGACGTCGGCGGGGGCGCCGTCGAAGTCGGTGACCGTGACCACGTCCCGGCGCAGCTCGACCACCTGGTCCTGGCCCAGCTCGACGGCGTCGCGGGTGTGCGCGATGAACGCGGCCACGTCGGAGGCGAGGAACGCCTCCCCCTCCCCCACGCCGACCACCAGCGGCGAGTTCCGCCGCGCGCCGACCACCACGTCCGGCTCGTCCGCGTGCACGGCGACCAGGGTGAACGCGCCCTCCAGACGCCGGCAGACCAGCCGCATCGCCTCCGCGAGGTCGGCGCAGGCGGAGAACTCCTCGGCGAGGAGGTGGGCGACGACCTCGGTGTCCGTCTCTGAGGTGAGGTCGTGGCCGCGCTCCGTCAACTCCGCGCGCAGGGTGGCGAAGTTCTCGATGATGCCGTTGTGGACGACGGCGACCCGGCCCGCGTTGTCGAGGTGCGGGTGGGCGTTGGCGTCCGTCGGACCGCCGTGGGTGGCCCAGCGGGTGTGCCCGATGCCGGTGGTCCCGGTCGGCAGCGGCCGTTCGGCCAGCTCCTTCTCCAGGTTGACGAGTTTCCCGGCCCGCTTGGCGGTGGCCAGCCCGCCGTCCGCGAGCACGGCGACGCCCGCCGAGTCGTACCCCCGGTACTCCAGCCGCTTCAGTCCGGCCGTCACGACGTTCAGCGCCGACTGCGGCCCCACGTATCCCACGATTCCGCACATGACCGGCAGCCTACGGTCCGTCAGTCGCCGGAAAAGGCCTTTGCCTGCCCGAAATCGGAAATTCCCACCGGTGCACGAAAGCGTACGGGCACCGGTGGGAACGGAACGCGGGGTGCGTCAGGCGAGCTTGCCGAGCTGGGCGTCGGAGACCGCCGTCGGGAAGTCGAAGTCCTCGCCGGTGACGGCGGAGGCGAAGTTGGTGACGGTGAAGGAGGCGACGGTGGCGCCCTTGCGTGCGACGACCAGCTTCATGGGCGTCTTCACGTCCTCCTCCGCGGCTAGGACCGCCGTGATCGCGACCGCCTCGTCGGCGCCGCCGGGCGCCTCGGTCTTCTCGACCGTCAGGATCTTGAACGGCTCGCCCATGGCGTCGTAGGTGAAGCCTCCGGCGCACTTGCCGGCAGCCGCGTCCACGTCCTTGATGACCTGTTCGGCGCCGCCGTCCTCGTAGGAGGCGAGCGTGATGAGCATCTTCTCCGCGCCGAGTCCGGCGGCCAGGGCCTCCTCGGGGCTGGCGTCAGCGGCCGGCTTCTGCGGCTCGCCCGTCCAGGACCGCTTCACCGTGGCGGCCGGCGAGCCGGCGGGCACGCCCATCTGCAGGTGGGCGAGCGGCTGGCAGGCCGCGTCCTCCGCCTTGACCTTGTCGGCGGCGATGTCGTCCGTGGCGGGCAGCTCCGCCACCTTGCCGTCCTTGACGTCCGCCTGCGCCAGCGCGGCCTTCTCCAGCTCGGCGGCGGTGAGCGCCTTGGCCGCCGGCGCGGCGGAGGCGGTCGAGTCGCCCTTGCCCTTGCTGTCGCCGGCCTTGTCCTCGTCGCCGGAGCCACCGCAGGCGGTGGCGAGCAGGGCGAGCGCGGCGGCGGAGGCGGCGAGCACGGTACGGCGGACGGCGGTGGTTCTCACGTGGGAACTCTTTCTCGAAGGTGCGGAGGACTCCGCAACACATTGCGCGCAATTTAAACGGATCTTGAACACAGCCGCCGCACAGGTGATCGCCAGAAGATCACCCGGTATACGAACGTGACAACTGCGTGATCACGAACGACTACGGAAGCGGCGGGGCAGCGTGACACAGCCCACCTGCCGCTCCGTTCAAACTCCGTTAACAATGGACTGTGATCTCTCCGGTCTCCCCGATACCCCGGAGCGCCCACCGGCAGCGGCCGGAGGCGACTCCCTACGTGGACCTCACCCGCGCCGAGTGGAGCGCACTGCGTGACAAGACCCCGCTGCCCCTGTCGGCGGCGGAGGTCGAACGGCTGCGCGGCCTCGGTGACGTCATCGACCTCGACGAGGTGCGGGACATCTACCTCCCGCTGTCCCGGCTGCTCAATCTCTACGTCGGCGCCACCGACGGGCTGCGGGGCGCGCTGAACACGTTCCTCGGCGAGCAGGGCTCCCAGTCGGGCACGCCGTTCGTCATAGGGGTCGCCGGTTCCGTGGCCGTCGGCAAGTCCACGGTCGCCCGTCTCCTTCAGGCCCTGCTGTCCCGCTGGCCCGAGCACCCGCGCGTGGAGCTGGTGACGACGGACGGGTTCCTGCTGCCGACGAAGGAGCTCCAGGAGCGGGGCCTGATGTCGCGGAAAGGCTTCCCCGAGTCGTACGACCGTCGTGCGCTGACCCGTTTCGTCGCCGACATCAAGGCGGGCAAGGGGGAGGTCACCGCCCCCGTCTACTCCCACCTCATCTACGACATCGTCCCGGGCGAGAAGCTCACCGTGCGCCGCCCGGACATCCTGATCGTCGAAGGGCTCAACGTCCTCCAGCCCGCGCTGCCCGGCAAGGACGGCCGCACCCGGGTCGGGCTCGCCGACTACTTCGACTTCAGCGTGTACGTGGACGCCCGCACGGAGGACATCGAGCGCTGGTACCTCAACCGCTTCAAGCGGCTGCGCGAGACCGCGTTCCAGGACCCGTCGTCGTACTTCCGCAAGTACACCCAGGTCTCCGAGGAGGAGGCACTCGACTACGCCCGCACGATGTGGCGCACCATCAACAAGCCGAACCTCGTGGAGAACATCGCCCCGACCCGGGGCCGGGCCGCGCTGGTGCTGCGCAAGGGCCCGGACCACAAGGTCCAGCGCCTCAGTCTGCGCAAACTCTGACCACTACGCTGCCGCCATGCTGCACCTGCGCCTGATCACACCGGCCGACAAGACCGACGACGCGATCCGACTGATCGAGGGGACGATCGGCACCACGCACCTGTGCGTGCTGACGGGCGCCGCCCGCGATCCCGCCGGGGACGTCGTGATGTGCGACGTGGCGCGGGAGGCGGGCGACGAGTTGCTCAGCGAACTGCAGCGGCTGGGGTTGGACGCGAGCGGTTCCATCTCCGTGGAGAACATCGACCTGTCGCTGTCGAAGCGGGCCGAGAAGGCGGAGAAGGACGCGCCGGGCGAGAGCGCGGACGCGGTGCTGTGGGAGCACCTGTCGGAGGCCACCCACGAGGAGTCGACCCTCTCGGTCACCTATCTCGCGTTCCTCACGCTGGCCACGATGATCGCGGCCTGCGGTGTGGTGCTGGACAACGCGATCCTGATCGTGGGCGCGATGGCGGTGGGCCCGGAGTTCGGGCCGCTGGCCGGCATCTGCACGGCGGCGGTGCAGCGCCGGCCGCGCCTCGCGCTGCGCTCGGTGATCGCCCTGCTGGTGGGCTTCGCGGTGGCGATGTTGGTGACGGTGGGGTTCAGCCTCTTCATGGACGCGGTCGGGCTGTTCACCAAGGAGCAACTCGAGGGCGACCGGCCGCAGACCGGCTTCGTGTACGCCCCCGACTGGTTCTCCTTCGTGGTGGCGGTCCTGGCCGGAGCGGCCGGCACGCTCTCGCTGACGTCCGCGAAGTCCGGCGCGCTGGTGGGCGTCGCCATCTCGGTGACGACGGTCCCGGCGGCCGCCAACGCCGCGGTGGCGCTGAGCTACGGCGACACGGTCCAGACGTGGGGTTCCACCGAGCAGCTCCTGCTCAACCTGCTGGGCATCATCCTGGCGGGCACCCTCACCCTGCTGGCGCAGAAGTACTTCTGGGCCGGGCAGCACCGGCGGCTGCGCAGGCGGGCTCAGGCCTGACGGGGCCTAAGCGGCCGTTGCTCATTACCAGCCAACTTCGATCGACGCCTGACCGCTTCGATCACCACTTGAACACCAGAACTCCACAAGCGCCCCTTGCGGCACCGAAAAACGGAGAACGAGAACAGCTACCGGCCGGTAGTGGAGATCTCGCCAACCGTCGTCCGGCAGCGGAACGGCCCCCTCTTCCCCGTATCTGGGCTTCTGCCTAGTGTTACGTCCCGCGCAGCCGGACCTGACCAGTCCGTCCCGCGCACATCCATCAGCGACCGGGGGAACAGCGCCACCACGGGGAGGGGCGCGTCGCATGCCGCACCATCTGCCATCCGTGCATCTCGTACTGGACGGACATCGCCGTTCCTGACACCGCGGGAGCCGGGGCGTCCTCACCGACTCCTCGCGCTCACCGGTGCCTTCCCGGTCGTCTCCCTCCAGTGCAGAAGGGGATGCACGCTTGCGTTCCAGACCACCGTGGCCCGTCGGGCACGGACCACGTCGATCCAGATTCCTTGCCGGCTTCCTTCCCATCTCCCTCAGCCTCGCGGTCGTCGCGGGCCTCGCCGCCCAGCCGCAGCCGCTCGACCGGATCACCGGGGACGACGCCGTTCCCACGGGCAGCTCTCCCGACTGGAACGAGGTCACGGCCGCCGAGCAGCTGCGGGAGGACCAGTGCCTGATGTCGGACGTGCTGCGGCTGGGCGGGCCGGCCATGACCGCCGTCGCGCAGGACGGCCTCAACCAGCCGCCGGACAAGCTGCGCGAGCTGGCCAACCGCGACTACTGGGAGGACACGCCCCTCGCCGCCGCGTACACCAAGGACCGGGACGCCGCTTCCAGGGAACTGGACACACTCAACGGCCGCCGGGACGCCTGGGCGGTGCCCCTCGACGGGCTGGAGACGCCCGGCGGCTTCACCGTCACCGGGTTCCACTGGCCTCCCGGATCGCCCGGTGACGACGAGGAGGACTTCTACTCCCAGACCGGCCTGACCCAATGGGTCGCCGACCGGTTCTGGAAGAGCGAAGACGACTTCTACGAGGACCCCACCCCCCTGGCCGACGAGCAGACCGTCAAGGCCGTCAAGGACCTGGGCACACCTCTGTACACGAAGGACCCCGATCCGCACTCCCCCGACTGGGACCGGGACCTCGCCGAGCGGGACGCCTTCGAGCACCTGACGGACTGGTCGCTGGAGCCGACCGGCGCGGACAACGCCCGCCTCTTCCTCGCCTCCGGCGGATTCCCGCGTACGGCTCCGAGTCCGGGTTCCGCCGAGTACCGCATCGCGGTCGAGGACCTGAAGACCCGGTTCGCTTCCTGCGCCTGGCGGGACCCGATCGACCCGAACGAGGTGCTGGGCGGGATCGCCGGCACCGCCGCCACCGAGTGGCAGGAGGAGGTCGCCGCCCAGGCCGGACAGCGCGACCTGATCCTCGACGCCAACGAGGACGCCACCAAGGCACTCGCCGCGGGCGCGAAGTCGCTCGGGGAGATGCTCGGCAACTCGTGGGTCGCCGACCACCTCGTCCAGTGGCAGGACTACTGGTCCTCCGGCGGGGTGGGCTGGATCGGCGACAGCCACGTGACGATCGAGGTGCCGGGCGCGAAGGGCAACTGCCTGGACGTCGCGGGCGGCGGCAAGACCAACGGCACACCCGTGCAGATCTACACCTGCAACGGCGGCGCGGCCCAGCAGTGGACGCTCGAGGGCAGCGAGAACGACCTCCACCTCCGCAACGTCGGCTCGCAGAAGTGCCTGGACGTGGCCGGGAACGCCTCGGCGAACGGCACGAAGATCCAGATCTCGGACTGCTACAAGTCCAAGGGGCAGTCGTGGAAGGGCGATGTCCGTGCCACCGCGCCCCTGAAGAGCGTGACCACCGGCAAGTGCCTGGACCTGAGCGCGTTCACCAAGAGCACGGACGCGCGGCTGTGGGACTGCAAGAACGCCAGTTCGCAGAAGTTCCTGATCAAGCCGTCCGGCCACCAGGGCACCGACAGCCTGTCCTACCCGGACAAGGCGCAGTTCGACAAGGCGAAGGCGGGTGTCAACGCCTCGCAGGTGAAGGCGACGAAGGAACTCGCCCTCCTCAAGGCGCGGGCCGCCGCGGCACAGAAGGCCGTGACCACCACCGACACCGCCGAGAAGGCCGCCTACGCCATCGCCGACGAGCGTGGCGCGCCGCGTGGCCGCGGTCTGCTGGTCGGTCAGCAGAAGGCGCAGGTCACCAAGGGCGCCGCGGCGGCGCTGGAGGCGATGGTGAAGGCCGGCGAGACCGCCGAGGCCGCCACCCGCGCGGCCGCCGGGGACAGCGCGACCATCATGCAGCGGGCGCTGGCGCAGGCCGCCCAGTCCAAGGCGGAGTTCCGCAGGGAGGCCGCCCACGCCGCCGAACTGCAGGCGAAGGCCTCCGCCGACGCGGCCAAGCTGCACCGGGACAACGCCAAGAAGGACAAGGAGACCGCCGAGGCCAAGCTCGCCGAGGCGGTGAAGGCCGAGGGCGAGGCCAAGACGGCCGCCGCCGAGGCCCGCGCCGAACGCCTGGCCGCCGAGGCCGAGGAGAAGACGGCCGAGGCGGAGAAGAAGAAGGCCGCCGCCAAGCAGGCCGAGGCGGCCGAGCACCGGAAGACCGCCGAGACCGAGGCGACGAAGGCCAAGGACGCCAAGGACAAGGCCGAGGCGGCCGAGGGCACGGCGTCCGACAAGCGCGACGCCGCGGTCAAGGCCAAGGACAAGGCCCGCGACCTGCGCGACGACGCGTGGGACGCCGAGCAGAAGGCCGACGCCGCACGCGCCAAGGCCGACGCGAAGGAGGCGTACGCCCAGGCGCACGAGTCCGACAGCAACGCCCAGGAGGCGAGGGCCGCGGCCGACGCGGCCGCCGGGCACGCCGACGACGCCGAGGCCGCCGCGACGAAGGCCCGTTCCGCGGCCGACGCCGCGACGAAGGCGGCCGCCGACGCGGACGCCGCCGCGACCCGCGCCGAGGCCGCCGCCAAGCGGGCCCGCGCGCACGCGGACGGCGCCCAGGCGGCGAAGCTGAAGGCCGACGCCGCACTGAAGACCGCGACCAGCGCCGCGGCGGACGCCATCCAGGCGGCGAAGCACGCCGCGTCCGAGGCCAAGGCGGCCGTCGAACTCGCCGCCGAGGCCGAACAGGAGGCCAAGACCGCCAAGAATCACGCGAACGAGGCGAGCAAGGAGGCCGCCAAGGCCCTCGTCGCGTCGGCGAAGGCGGCGGGCTTCGCCCACGTCACCGCCCAGGCCGCGGTGGACGCCGGCAACTCCGCCGCCCAGGTCGCCAAG
The DNA here is from genome assembly GCF_019049255.1 of Streptomyces sp. AC558_RSS880. Lineage (GTDB taxonomy): Bacteria > Actinomycetota > Actinomycetes > Streptomycetales > Streptomycetaceae > Streptomyces. The sequence goes on from NZ_JAGMUJ010000013.1 coordinate 217,009, forward strand.
CCCGCCAACGACGCGATCCAGCTCGGCTCCCCCTACGTCGACACCGACTCGGCCGCCGGCCTCGTCGTGCTGACCGGGCAGGCGTCGAAGTCGATCGCCGAGCAGCAGAAGGCCGTCGCCGAGGCCCACGCCAAGAACGCGCAGGCGGAGGCCTCCGCCGCGAAGAACCTCGCCGACCAGGCCGTCGGCGACTCGAAGCAGGCCTACGTCCACGCCGCGAACGCCGCCGGTCACGCCGCCGACGCCCGCGGCTACGCCAAGGAGGCCCTCGGCTACGCCGCCGACGCCGCCACCGCCGCGTCCAAGGCCGCCGCCTCACTGGCCCGCACGGTCGAGTACGACCGCCAGGCCACCGAGGACGCGGAAGCCGCCGACAAGGCCGCGGGCCGCGCCGAGAGCCACGCCACGGACGCCCGCGACTCCGCCGACGAGGCCGCCCTCGACGCGGAAGCCGCCCGCACGGCCGCCTCGGAGGCCGAGGAGGCCGCCAGGGACGCCCGGGCGGCGGCCGACCGCGCGGACGTCGCCGCCACCGAGGCGGAGGAGGCCGCGAAGGACGCCCTGAAATACGCCGAGGAGGCTCAGGAGGCGGCGGAGTCCGCCGAACGCAAGCAGGCCAACCAGCAGGTCTCGTCGGGCGCCGGCACGGGCATCGGCGGCGTCTTCTACGTGGTTGACGAGGACACCGTCGAGATCACCGACGCCCAGCAGAAGAACGACTGCGTCATCGAGATCGGCTTCGAGGGTTGCACGGTCACGTTCGCGGTGACCTTCGACGTGAAGGTCGACTTCTACCTCTGCACCAACCCGGACGTACCCGCCACTGCCACCGGCTGCCCGGCCGGGGACACTCTCTACCTCAGCACCCAGCCCTTCAACGGGCTGAAGAAGGACGTCACCCACTACTTCAGCAAGCTCGACCTGATCAAGCAGACCGTCGTCTACCAGATCCTGAAGGCCGCGCTGGTCCAGGACTTCGTGGACTGCTGGCACGGCAGCGTCGGCGGCTGCGCGTGGGCGGCGAGCAACTTCATCCCGGGCAAGGCGTTCGCGAAGGTCGCCGACGCGCTCCACGCGCTCAACGCCGCGATGCACACGGGCGTCGGCGTCACCGACGCCTTGAAGGCGCTGAAGGCCCTGGACGGCATCGACGCCGCGACCCTCGCCAAGATCGAGGGCACGGTCAACGCCTACGAGGACGTGATGACCGCCTGCCGGGTCAACAGTTTCCCGGGCACCACCCGGGTACTGATGGCGGACGGCTCCCGCAAGGCGATCCAGGACGTACGGGTGGGTGACCTGCTGCTCGCCGGTGACCCAATGACCGGGCGGTCGGTCACACAGCCGGTGACCGACACCTTTCGGCATCCGACGACGCGCCTGATCGACATCGCCCTGTCGGACGGGGTCCTCACCAGCACCGCGGGCCACCGGTTCTGGGTGGAGGGCAAGGGCTGGACCCTGGTCTCCGACCTCCGGACGGGCGACCGGCTCCGCACCCCGGACGGCACCCTCCACGCGGTGACGGGCCTCCGGGACCGGAACGGACTGGCGTCCCGCGAGGTCTTCGACCTGACGGTCGACGCCTTGCACACCTTCTACGTCACCACCGAAGGCACCCGGCCGCAGGACATCCTCGTCCACAACTGCACCGACATCATCGGTGACGAGGGCATCGAGGGCGCCCACACCCTGGACGAGCACGTGAACAAGACCGACGAAGAGATGAGGCAGAAGGCGCTGAACTCGACCCGGGGCATCGCGACGCGGTGGCTCGACGAGGCGACCGCCGCACGCGCCGTCGACAAGGCCATGAGGCAGTGGATCGCGCAGCCGGGCAACGCCGACAAACTGGAGGCGTGGAAAACCAAGCAGGCCCAGCGCATCGGGAAGGGGATCGGTTTCGACCCGCGGAAGGATCTGCTCACACTCACCTGGACGCTCAGCGACGAGGGGTCCCTGGGCTTCAAGTGGGTGAGGAACGGCACCGACGCGGCCAAGTCCGCCGCCGGCAACAAGGTGTCGATCAGCCTGAAGTACGTGGGCAAGCAGCACAAGCCGACCAAGTACGTGGTCTACACGGCATATCTGGAAGGCTGACCCATGACCGACGGAACCGGGAAAGGATCGGGCGCCCTGAGCGAGTACCTGGAAGACACCTTCGTGGAGGACATCGGGCTCAGCTGGGTGACCTCCAAGTGGAACGTCCACGACGAGCTCTCCCCGGAGGACGCCGAGCGCTTCCTTCCCGAGGGCGGGCCGTCGGCGTGGTGGCTCACGCTCCCCGCGTCCGCGGTGGAGAACTTCGACCGGTCCAAAGCCGTGCGGCTGGGGCAGGACATCCGCACTCTGGTCGAGTCACCGCTACCGGACGGGACCATCCGCACGATGTGGCTCGGCGCCACGCACGGCACCTTCGATCCGGAGGCGTACGGCTTCGGCGCTCGCGCCTGGCTGCGGGAACTGGAGGACGCCTGGCTGACCCGGGTCCGCGAGGACGATCCCGTCTTCACGCCTCCGCCGCCACAGCCGGTGCTGGAGGAGCGGGCGCGGCAGGCCGTCCTCGGGGTGATCCGTCCGGTCGCGGAGGACCTGGACCGTGCGGCCTCGAACCCCGGCTACGGGCTCCCTGTGCGCGGCCTCGTCCCCGCACTGCGAGAAGCCGTCACCGAGGCCTGCGCCGACTTGGGTTACCGGCTGTTCCTGCGCGCCATGAAGGCGTACTTCGTGGAGATCGACACGTCGAGCCACGATGCCTTCGTCACCCTCGGGCAGCGGTTCGGCTACCCGGAGTTCCTGGTGGATGACAACCTCAACCACCGGAATTGATAGATCCAACCGGCGGACGGCGGGGGGACACCACCATGTGTCCCCCCGCCGTCCGCCGTCCCGCCGAAGGAGAGCGGGGGATCCTCGGACTTCCGCCGTGTCTACCCCAGCGCCGACTTCACCGCGTCCGCCAGGCGGCTCGCGACCGAGCGGGCCTGGTCGATGTCCGCGGCCTCGACCATGACGCGGACCAGCGGTTCCGTGCCGGAGGGGCGGAGGAGGACGCGGCCGGTCTCGCCCAGTTCGCGCTCGGCCTCGGTGACGGCCGCGGCGAGTTCCGCGGAGGTCTTCACGCGGGACCTGTCGACGTCCGGCACGTTGATGAGGACCTGCGGGAGGCGCTCCATCACCGAGGCCAGGTCCCGCAGCGTACGGCCGGTCTGGGCGACCCGCGCCGCGAGCAGCAGGCCGGTGAGCGTGCCGTCGCCGGTCGTCGCGTGGTCGAGGACGATGACGTGGCCGGACTGCTCGCCGCCGAGGGCGTAGTCCTTGTCCTTCATCTCCTCCAGCACGTAGCGGTCGCCGACCGCGGTCTGCACGAGCCGGATGCCCTCGCGTTCCATGGCGAGCTTGAAGCCGAGGTTGGACATCACGGTCGCGACGACGGTGTCGGAGCGCAGCGCGGAACGTTCCCGCATCGCCAGCGCGAGCACGGCGAGGATCTGGTCGCCGTCGACCTCCGCACCGGTGTGGTCCACGGCCAGGCACCGGTCGGCGTCGCCGTCGTGGGCGATGCCCAGCGCGGCCCCGTGCTCGACGACCGCGGCCTTCAGCAGGTCGAGGTGGGTCGAGCCGCAGCCGTCGTTGATGTTGAGGCCGTCCGGGTCGGCGCCGATGGTGACGACCTCGGCCCCGGCCCGGGTGAACGCCTCCGGCGAGACCTTCGCGGCGGCACCGTGCGCCTCGTCGAGGACGATCCGCAGACCGTCCAGCCGGTTCGGGAGGACGCCGACGAGATGGGCGACGTACTGGTCGAGCCCCTCCTCGTAGTCGCGCACGCGGCCGACGCCGGCGCCGGTCGGGCGGTCCCAGGGGGCGCCGGTGCGGTGCTCCTCGTACACGGACTCGATCCGGTCCTCCAGCTCGTCGGCGAGCTTGTGGCCGCCGCGGGCGAAGAACTTGATGCCGTTGTCCGGCATGGCGTTGTGGCTCGCGGAGAGCATGACGCCGAGGTCGGCGCCGAGCGCGCCGGTGAGGTGTGCCACCGCCGGTGTCGGCAGCACGCCGACCCGCAGGACGTCCACGCCCGCGCTGGCGAGACCCGCGACGACGGCGGCCTCCAGGAACTCTCCGGACGCGCGTGGGTCACGTCCGACCACGGCGGTGGGCCGGTGTCCTTCGAACGTGCCCGCCTCGGCCAGTACGTGCGCGGCGGCGACGGACAGGCCGAGCGCCATCTCCGCCGTCAGGTCCGCGTTGGCGACACCGCGCACGCCGTCCGTGCCGAAGAGTCGTCCCACTTGTCCTCCTGAGGGTGCGTCAGTATCGAAAGCCGTTGCCGAGGCCGTGCCGGGGCGCCGGGTCCGTCCGCGCGGTCGACGGTCGTGCCGCCGGCGGTGCCGGTGATGTGTCCGGTGGTCGCGATGTGAGTGCGGCTCCGCATCCGCGGCCACGTGCCACAGCGGCCGTGTCCGGCCATCCGATCACATTAGCCTTTGAGTGCCTTGTGCCGTTATACGCCCACGGCGATGAATAAACGAACGCCCCGACAGCACTGTGGCGTGCCGCCGGGGCGTTCGGAGTACGCGCGAGCGCCTGCGATTAGCGCTTGCTGTACTGCGGGGCCTTACGGGCCTTCTTCAGACCGGCCTTCTTGCGCTCGACCGCACGGTCGTCGCGCTTGAGGAAGCCGGCCTTCTTCAGCGGGCCGCGGTTGTTGTCGACGTCCGCCTCGTTCAGCGCACGGGCGACACCCAGACGGAGCGCACCGGCCTGACCGGAGACACCGCCACCCGCGATGCGGGCGATGACGTCGTAGCGGCCCTCGAGCTCGAGCACCTTGAAGGGCTCGTTGACTTCCTGCTGGTGCACCTTGTTCGGGAAGTAGTCCTCGAGGGTGCGACCGTTGATCTTCCACTTGCCGGTGCCCGGGACGATCCGGACGCGGGCGATGGCGTTCTTGCGGCGGCCCAGGCCGGCGGCCGGCTGGGGCTCGCCGAAGCGGGAGGCCATGGACTCCGAGGTGTACTCGCCCTCGACGGGCACCTCGGACTCGGTGGTGTAGCTGTCGATGTCAAGCTCTTCGAGCGGCTGCTCGGCAGTGGTCTCGGCCACGATTCTCCTCAGATTCTCTTCAGTCTTAGGGGGTGGCCGGACTTACTGCGCGACCTGGGTGATCTCGAACGGCACCGGCTGCTGGGCAGCGTGCGGGTGCTGGTCGCCCGAGTAGACCTTCAGCTTCGAGAGCATCTGACGGCCCAGGGTGTTCTTGGGGAGCATGCCCTTGACGGCCTTCTCGATGGCCTTCTCGGGGTTCTTCTCGAGCAGCTCGTCGTAGCGGACGGAGCGCAGACCACCCGGGTAGCCCGAGTGGCGGTACGCCATCTTCTGGGTCCGCTTGTTGCCGGAGAGGTGCACCTTGTCCGCGTTGATGATGATGACGAAGTCACCGGTGTCGACGTGGGGCGCGTAGATCGGCTTGTGCTTGCCGCGCAGGATGGAGGCCGCAGTGGAGGCCAGACGACCCAGGACGACGTCCTGAGCGTCGATGACGTGCCACTGGCGCGTCACATCGCCGGGCTTGGGGCTGTACGTACGCACGGTTCGTAGCCTTCGCTTCTTCAGTGAATGAGTCCTGACAAGGTCACCGAAGACGATCACGACAGCCCTGACCGCACAGCGGTGACGCAAACCGCGTGCTGGTCGCTGGTCATCGGCCCGGTGGACCGGTGTAAGGGCCCCTCACGTGAGAATGAGTAAGCCACTACACACAACGAAAATGCAGAATACCCACCCTTGGCCGGGCGGGTCAAAACGACCCCGTCCCCGGTGGGCTACGCCGGCTCCGCGGCCGTACGCCGCTCCCCCGGCACACCGCCCGGGTCGTCCGCCTCCCGCGTCCCCCGTACGCAGTGGTACGCGACCGTGACCGCGAGGACGCACAGCGTGAAGGCGTCCCGGAAGGCCCGGCGCCTCCCCGACTCCAGCCACGGCCAGGTCACCCCCGGCAGCTGCGGCACCAGGGCGAGCCAGAACCAGGGCCGCCGCGCCACCGCCCCGGTGTACGGCAGACCGGCGAGCAGCAGCGGCAGGACGACCAGGAGGTAGTGGCTGTAGGAGGGCCGCGAGACCAGGAACGCCGAGAGCATCAGGCCCGCGGACGTCTCCGCCAGCCGCAGCGCCACCGGACCCGGCCCGCGCCAGCGCCGGTACGCGCACACCACGCCCACGGCGGCCGCGAGCAGGCCGAGCAGCACGGCCGGGGCCTCGGGCACGCCGAGCCGGGGCAGCACCGCCGCCGGCGAGGCCTCGTAGAGCCGCACGAAGGCGTCGTCGCCGCTCAGCAGGAACGGCAGGGTGCGGGTGAGGAAGCCCGTGGGATCGGGCAGGAACAGCGCCGCCGAGACCGAGGCGACCGCCGGGATCAGCACCAGCACCGCCAGCGCCCCCCAGCGGCGCGCGAAGAGGAACAGCAGCGCCATCGGCGCGAGCAGCGGCTTCAGCGCCACCGCCACCCCGATGACGGCACCCGCCGCGACCCACCGGCCCCGGCTCGCCAGCAGCAGGCACAGCGGCAGCGCCGGCACGGCCGTCACCGTCCAGTTGCCCAACAGCACCAGTTGCCCGAACGGCGCGAAGCCGGCCGCGAGGCCCAGCAGCCCGAGGGCGGCGAGCCTGCTGCGCAGCGGCACCCGGTGCAGCCGCAGGGCGCAGGCCCAGCCGAGCGCGAGGGCCAGGACCACCGCCACCGGCACGGCCGCGCCGAGCACGGACCGCGGCAGCAGCGCCTGCGGGGCGGCGGCCACGACCGCGCTCGGAAAATAGAGGAAGTGCCGGTCGTCGTAGGGCGAACCACCGTCCAGCCAGGCCCGCGCGGCGTCCACGACGATCGCGTTGTCCATCCCTCCGTCCGAGGTCACCAGCACCGTATGCACCGTCAGCGCCCCCAGCACCGCCGCGAGTCCGGCCCACAGGGGCCCGCCCGCGGGGCGCACCAACCATCCGGAGATGTCGCTTTTGCCCGTCGCCATGGCGGCAACGCTAGGGCCTGCGGGCCCCGTTGAGGCGGACCAGCACACCCCGGGCCCCGTCTAAGATGCGCCCCATGAGTCTTGGGCAGGGGGGACCCCAGCAGCAGTGGGATCCCTGGAAACCGAATTCCCAGCAGCCCTGGAACAGCGGCGGCTCCGGCCAGTCACCCGACTGGGCCGCGCTCGCCGACGCCTCCGAGGCCCGTGCCAAGCGGCGCCGGCTGCTGTTCATAGGCGGCGGGGCGCTCGCGACCGTCGCGATAGGCACGGCCGTGGCGGTCGCCGTCGTCTCGGCGAACGGAAGCGGCGGCGAGGCCTCCCCCGGCGTCTCCTCCCAGGTTCCCGGGGGCTCCGACATCGACATACCGAGCCCCACGGGCACGGTCCCGTCGTTCGCCCCGACGAGCGCCCCGCCGCCGCTGGACCCGAAGGACTTCATCGCCAGCGCGAAGAAGGACAAGGCCCCGCTGAGCCCCGACATCCTCTTCCCCGGCACCCAGCTGACCATGGGTGAGACGGTGTACAAGAAGGGCCCGACGGCGGACACCGAGAACTGCGCCTCGGCCGCGAAGTCCACGCTCCCGAAGGTCCTGGACGACAACGACTGCACCCGCCTGATCCGGGTCACCTACACCAAGGACGACGTGGCGGTGACGGTCGGCGTGGCCGTCTTCGACACCGAGGCCCAGGCGACCAGGGCCAAGCAGCAGGCCGACAAGAAGAGCATCGTCAAGTCGCTCTCGGGCGGCGGCGTCAAGGACTTCTGCTCCGGCGCGGTCTGCCGCACCACCACCAACTCCTACGGCCGCTACGCCTACTTCACCATCGCCGGCTTCACGGCCGGCAAGGACGTGACGACGAAGGACAAGGCCGTCTTCTCCACCGGCGACGACCTGCAGACGTTCACGGTCCGCCAGATCCACCGCAGGGGCCAGGCCCAGGCGTCGGCGGCGGCGAACGAGTAGCGCCGCCGCCCCGGCGGGTTCAGCAGCAGCCGGCCGGCGGCAGGGTCCGCTTGTTGCGGGCCTCCTTGCTGCGGGCCGCGAGGAGTTCGTCGGCCGGGTAGCCGACCTCCTCCAGGGTCAGGCCGTGCGGGCGTACGACGTGGACGGCCGAGTCCCGTACGCCCGCCGCCAGCACCTTGCCCGGCCAGTCCGGCGGGCGGTGGCCGTCACCGACGAACAGCAGCGCGCCGATCAGCGAGCGGACCATGTTGTGGCAGAAGGCGTCGGCCCGGACGGTGGCGGTGATGATCCCGTCCTCGCCGCGCACCAGGCTCAGTTCCTGGAGCGTACGGATGGTCGTCGCGCCCTCGCGCCGCTTGCAGTACGCGGCGAAGTCGTGCTCCCCCAGCAGCCCGCGGGCCGCCTCGTTCATGGCGTCGACGTCGAGCGGCCAGTCGTGCCACAGCACGTGCCCGCGCAGCAGCGGGTCCACCCCGCCCGGGTTGTCGGTGACGCGGTAGGCGTAGCGCCGCCAGATCGCGGAGAACCGGGCGTTGAAGCCGCTGGGCGCCTCCCTGAGCGCCCACACCCGTACGTCCCTCGGCAGCCGCCCGGCGAGCCGCTTGAGCAGCTTCGTGTGGTGCTCGACCCACACCTCCCGTGGCAGATCGACGTGCGCGACCTGACCCCGGGCGTGCACACCGGCGTCGGTACGGCCGGCCACGGTCAGCTCGTACGTCGTCCCCCCGGACCGCGTCACGGTCCGCAGCGCGTCCTCGATCTCCCCCTGCACGGTCCGCCGCCCACCGGCCTGCTTGGCCCACCCGGAGAACTCGGTCCCGTCGTAGGAAAGGTCCAGCCGCACCCGCACGAACCCGGGCTCCACTTCGTCACTCACCCAGAGATCCTCTCAGCAAAACGAAAGCGGGCCCGCCCCTCGAAAGGAACGGACCCGCCAGCGCCTCAAGGGGCGCGGGGAACTGCGCGACAAGCCACGACGGCGCCGCAGCCGCACCCGCACAGCCCCCGGCAGAACGCTTACGCGTCCTTCGACTCCTCGGCGGCCTCGTCGGCCTTGGCCTCGGTGGTCTCCTCGGCCTTGGTCGTGTCGACCTTGGTCTCGGCGGCCTCCGCGTCCTTGGCCGCACGCTTGGTGGCGGCCTCGGCCTCGCCGGTCGCCTCCTGCGCCACGGTCAGCGCCTCGACCAGCTCGATGACGGCCATGGGCGCGTTGTCGCCACGGCGGTTACCGATCTTGGTGATGCGGGTGTAGCCACCGGGACGGTTCTCGTACCGCGGGCCGATCTCGGTGAAGAGCGTGTGGACGATGCTCTTGTCCGTGATCACCTGGAGCACCTGACGGCGGTTGTGAAGGTCGCCCTTCTTCGCCTTGGTGACCAGACGCTCGGCGTACGGACGCAGCTTGCGCGCCTTCGCCTCGGTGGTGGTGATGCGGCCGTGCTCGAACAGCGCCTTCGCGAGGTTCGCGAGGAGCAGCTTCTCGTGCGCGGCGCTGCCGCCCATACGGGCACCCTTGGTGGGCCTCGGCATGGTGTTTCTCCTTGGTGTCTGCCCCGGCCGTATCAGGTACCGGGGTCAGTATCCGAGCAGACGGTCGTCTGTCGGAGACCCCGCGCCCCATAGGGGCGCGGGGAACTGCGCGACCAGCCACAGCCGGCCGGCAGCCAAGTACGGACCGGAAGTCCCGAGCGCTTAGTACTGCTCGGTCTCCACGAAGCCCGCGTCCGCGTCGTCGTCCGCGCCGAACGCGTCCGCCGCAGCGGTGGGGTCGAAACCGGGAGGCGAGTCCTTGAGCGCGAGGCCCATCCCGGCCAGCTTCGCCTTGACCTCGTCGATGGACTTCGCACCGAAGTTGCGGATGTCGAGCAGGTCCGCCTCGGAGCGGGCGACGAGCTCACCCACGGAGTGGATGCCCTCACGCTTGAGGCAGTTGTACGACCGAACGGTGAGCTCCAGCTCCTCGATCGGCAGCGCCAGGTCGGCGGCGAGGGCGGCGTCCGTGGGGGACGGGCCCATGTCGATGCCCTCGGCGTCGATGTTCAGCTCACGGGCGAGACCGAACAGCTCGACCAGGGTCTTGCCGGCGGAGGCCATGGCGTCACGCGGACGCATCGCCTGCTTGGTCTCGACGTCGACGATCAGCTTGTCGAAGTCGGTGCGCTGCTCGACACGGGTCGCCTCGACCTTGTAGGTGACCTTGAGAACCGGCGAGTAGATCGAGTCGACCGGGATGCGCCCGATCTCCTGGCCCACCTGCTTGTTCTGCACGGCGGAGACGTAGCCGCGACCGCGCTCGACGGTCAGCTCCATCTCCAGCTTGCCCTTGCCGTTGAGCGTGGCGAGGACGAGGTCGGGGTTGTGCACCTCGACACCGGCCGGGGGCGCGATGTCGGCGGCGGTGACCAGACCCGGGCCCTGCTTGCGCAGGTACATCACGACCGGCTCGTCGTGCTCCGAGGAGACGACCAGCTGCTTGATGTTGAGGATCAGGTCGGTGACGTCCTCCTTGACGCCCGGCACGGTGGTGAACTCGTGCAGGACGCCGTCGATGCGGATGCTGGTGACGGCGGCACCGGGGATCGACGACAGGAGGGTGCGGCGGAGGGAGTTGCCGAGGGTGTAGCCGAAGCCCGGCTCCAGCGGCTCGATCACGAACCGGGAGCGGAATTCGTCGACGACCTCTTCGGTCAACGAGGGACGCTGAGCGATCAGCATGTGTGGATCAGATCCTTCTTTCGTGGACGCCCGCTATTTGACGCCCGACGGAAACCGCACCCGGTGAAAAGTGCGGGTACTGCAAGGGTACGGGCGGTACGGCCCTTGCGAGCCGTACCGCCCGGAACCCGGAGCCGAACGAAGCGGCCGTGCGTCAGACGCGGCGGCGCTTCGGCGGGCGGCAGCCGTTGTGCGGGGTCGGGGTGACGTCCTGGATGGAGCCGACCTCGAGGCCCGTGGCCTGCAGGGAGCGGATCGCGGTCTCACGACCGGAGCCCGGGCCCTTGACGAACACGTCGACCTTGCGCATGCCGTGCTCCTGGGCACGGCGGGCGGCCGACTCGGCGGCCATCTGCGCGGCGAACGGCGTGGACTTCCGGGAGCCCTTGAAGCCGACGTGGCCGGCGGAGGCCCAGGAGATCACGTTGCCGGACGGGTCCGTGATCGACACGATCGTGTTGTTGAACGTGCTCTTGATGTGCGCGTGGCCGTGAGCGACGTTCTTCTTTTCCTTGCGGCGCACCTTCTTGGCAGCGCCCTGACGACCCTTGGGGGGCATGTCGTTCTCCTACGGGAGGTGGTCGGTCCTACAGCGAAGACCGTGGACAGAGGTCCGCTGCGGACTACTTCTTGCCCGGCTTCTTCTTGCCGGCGATGGCGCGACGCGGGCCCTTGCGGGTACGCGCGTTGGTGCTGGTGCGCTGACCGCGGACGGGCAGACCACGGCGGTGGCGCAGACCCTGGTAGGTGCCGATCTCGACCTTGCGGCGGATGTCGGCCTGGATCTCGCGACGGAGGTCACCCTCGGTCTTGATGTTGTTGTCGACGTACTCGCGGATCGCGACGAGCTGCTCCTCGGAGAGGTCGCGAACGCGGGTGTTCGGGTCGACGCCGGTGGCGGCCAGCGTCTGCTGCGAAAGGGTCCGGCCGATGCCGAACACGTAGGTGAGGGCGATCTCCACGCGCTTTTCGCGCGGGATGTCAACACCGGAAACGCGTGCCATTCAATGGCTCCAGTTGATTGTCGGAGGTCTTCCACAGGACCGGATCCCAGCCCGCCGTACCAGGTACGGACCGGGTCCCCGGCCTCCGAGCCGGGGGTGTCGAGCCGTGCGGCTCGGGACCTGCGTATGAACATGTGTTGCTCGCGTCGCGCGAAGTTCTGCGGAAGTCGCAGAGGGTCGATCGTGCTGCGGTCAGCCCTGGCGCTGCTTGTGGCGCGGGTTCTCGCAGATGACCATGACCCGGCCGTGACGGCGGATCACCCTGCACTTGTCGCAGATCTTCTTGACGCTCGGCTTGACCTTCATGGGTGTGAGGTTCTCCGGGTCAGTGCCATCACCCCGGCGGGCCGGGGAGCGGGCAAGATCTACTTGTAGCGGTAGACGATCCGGCCACGCGTCAGGTCGTACGGAGACAGCTCCACCACGACCCGGTCGTCAGGGAGGATGCGGATGTAGTGCATGCGCATCTTGCCGCTGATGTGTGCCAGGACCTGGTGGCCGTTCTGGAGCTCCACCTTGAACATGGCGTTCGGAAGAGACTCGACGACAGTGCCTTCGATCTCGATGGCACCTTGCTTCTTGGCCACGCTTCGCCCTTCGAATCGACTACCTTGATCGACTCTGGCGTGCACCGTGTGTAGTACATGCAGACATGCGGGTGCACAAGAGCCGACGAGTCAGTCTACGTCAGCGCACCCGGAAACACGAATCGGGAATCCTGCCCCACCCCGGAGATCCTTAACCGAGCGGGTCGGGGGCGGCCGTGATGCCCATCTCCGCGAGCTTGGCCCTGCCCCCGTCGGGGGCCGTCAGGACCAGCGGCCCCTGCTCGGTGAGGGCGACCGAGTGCTCCCAGTGGGAGGACCAGGTGCCGTCGGTGGTGATGACCGTCCAGTCGTCGGAGAGGACCTTCGTCTTCGGGGTGCCCAGGGAGACCATCGGCTCGATGGCGAGGCAGAAGCCCGGGACCAGCTTGGGGCCCTTGCCCCGCTTGCGCTCGACGTAGTTCAGCAGGTGCGGGTCCATGTGCATCTCGGTGCCGATGCCGTGGCCGCCGTAGTCCTCGATGATCCCGTACTTGCCGCCGCCCGGCTTGGGCTGGCGCCGGATGTACGTCTCGATGGCGCGGGAGATGTCGACGAGCCGGTTGCCCTGCTTCATGGCCGCGATGCCGGCCCACATCGACTCCTCGGTCACCCGGGACAGCTCGACCAGTTCCGGGGAGTGGCCGGACCCGACGAACGCGGTGTAGGCGGCGTCACCGTGCCAGCCGTCGATGATCGCGCCGCAGTCGATGGAGATGACGTCGCCGTCCTTGAGGACGACGTCGTCGGAGGGGATGCCGTGGACGACGACCTCGTTCACCGAGGTGCAGATCGTCGCGGGGAAGCCGCCGTAGCCGAGGAAGTTCGGCTTGGCGTTGTGCTCCGCGAGCACCTTGCGGGCGACCTGGTCCAGATCCTTCGTCGTGGCCCCGGGCACGGCGGCCTCACGGGTGGCCGCGTGGATGGCGGCGACGACCAGCCCCGCCTCACGCATCTTGGCGATCTGCTCAGGGCTCTTGATCTGCACCATGGGGACGACGGCCTTTCTGAACCAGTAGGGAAGCACGAACGCTTCCAACGATACGGGGCCCCAGCCCCACCACCGCAGGCAGCCGCGCACCACCGCGGGCAGTCGTGCGCCACCGCCGCCACCGCGGGCAGCCGCGGGCAGTCGTGCCTCCCCCAGTGCCTCAAGGGCCTGGGAGGTACCCCCAGGGCGGCACGGGTGGGCGGTGGGGGTACCTCCCGCTCATGGGGGTCCCCCCGCTCGAGCGAAGCCGAGAGTGGGGGAGCAGCCGAGAGTGGGGGAGGCACCCCGCAAACGCCGGGCTGCGCGACCCACCCCCCGCCAAGCCACAGCCGCGGCCCCTTGACCAAGGAACCGCGGCTGCAACCAGGCAACAAGAACTACTTACCGCTCTTCAGCGCCTCCAGCGCACGCCCCGTGACCTCGTCGACGGGCCCCATCGCCGAGATGGTGACGACCAACCCCTGCGCCCGGTAGTAGCCGATGATCGGCTCGGTCTGCGTGTGGTAGACCTCCAGCCGGGTCCGCACGGTCTCCTCGGAGTCGTCGTCCCGCTGGTACAGCTCACCACCGCAGACGTCACACACGCCCTCCTGCTTCGGCGGGCTGTACGTCACGTGGAACACGTGCGCGGACTCCTTGCGGCAGATCCGCCGCCCGGCGATCCGCTTGACGACCTCGTCCTCGGGGGCCTCGAGGTCGAGGACCGCGTCCAGCTTGATGCCCTCGGTCTGCAGCAGCTCGTCCAGCGCCTCGGCCTGCGACACGTTGCGCGGGAAACCGTCCAGCAGGAAACCGCCCTCGGCGTCGGGCTGCTCCATGCGGTCCTTGGCCATGGCGATGGTGACCTCGTCGGGAACGAGGTTTCCCGCGTCCATGTAGGACTTGGCGAGCTTCCCGAGCTCGGTCTGCCGGCTGATGTTGGCGCGGAACAGGTCGCCCGTGGAGATGTGCGGGATGCGCAGCTTCTCGGCAAGGCGGGTGGCCTGCGTACCCTTACCGGCACCCGGCGGCCCGACGAGGACGATTCGCATCAGCGGAGGAACCCTTCGTAATTGCGCTGCTGGAGCTGGCTCTCGATCTGCTTCACCGTCTCGAGACCCACACCCACGATGATCAGGATGCTGGTCCCGCCGAACGGGAAGTTCTGGTTTGCCCCGAAACCAACCAACGCCATCGTCGGTACGAGAGCGATCAGACCCAAGTACAGCGAACCCGGCCAGGTGATCCGGTTGAGTACGTAGCTCAGGTACTCAGCGGTCGGTCGGCCAGCCCGGATGCCCGGGATGAAGCCACCATACTTCTTCATGTTGTCCGCGACTTCCTCGGGGTTGAAGGAGATCGCCACGTAGAAGAACGCGAAGAAAACGATGAGCAAGAAGTACAGGGTCACGTAGATCGGGTGGTCACCGCGGACCAGGGTCGACTCGATCCAGGTCTTCCACCCGGAGGTGCCGCTGGAGAACTGCGCGACCAGGGCCGGGATGTACAGCAGCGACGAGGCGAAGATGACCGGGATCACACCCGCCTGGTTCACCTTCAACGGGATGTAGGTCGACGTGCCGCCGTAGGAGCGGCGGCCGATCATGCGCTTCGCGTACTGGACGGGGATCCTGCGCTGGGCCTGCTCGACGAAGACGACCAGACCGACCATGACGAACCCGACGAGCATGACGGTGCCGAACTCGATCCAGCCGTCCGCGAGGGTGCCCTGCTCCTTGATGGCCCACAGGGCGGAGGGGAAGGTCGCGGCGATCGAGATGAACATCAGGATCGACATGCCGTTGCCGACGCCGCGGTCGGTGATGAGCTCACCGAGCCACATGACGACGGCCGTACCGGCGGTCATGGTGATGACCATGGTGATGGTCACGAAGATCGACTGGTCCGGGACGATCTCGCTCGCGACCGGGCAGCCCTGGAACAGGGCGCCGCTGCGGGCGGTGGCCACCAGGCCGGTGCCCTGCAGGATGGCCAGCGCGACCGTCAGGTAACGGGTGTACTGCGTGATCTTCGCCGTACCGGCCTGGCCCTCCTTCTTGAGGGCTTCCAGACGCGGGATCACCACGGTCAGCAGCTGCAGAATGATGCTCGCCGTGATGTACGGCATGATGCCCAGCGCGAAGACCGTGATCTGGAGCAGCGCGCCGCCGCTGAACATGTTCACCAGACCGAACAGGCCCTGGTTCGCCTCGGCGGCGTCGATACAGGTCTGGACGTTCTTGTAGTCGACGCCCGGAATGGGAATGTGCGTACCGACGCGGTACACCACGATGATGCCGAGCGTGAAGAGCAGCTTCTTGCGCAGGTCGGGCGTCTTGAACGCCCGGGCGAACGCGGTGAGCACGGTGCCTCCTGCGACCCCCCGCGCAACTGCGTCAAGGGTGACGGTCTTGAGATTCCGACTAAGGACGATTACGTAACGGTCAACTGCCGCCCCGAGTGCCCCGCATGGGGCGCCCGGGGTCAATGGGCAGCGCAGGCCACCTTACCGGCGACCATGCCGCCCTAGGAACGACCAACCGGGGATACCCCAAATGTGGGGTATCCCCGGTCGGGATCGCTCTACGTCATCGAGACACCTGAACGGGTCAGACGAGCTCGGTGACGGTACCGCCGGCGGCGGTGATCTTCTCCTTGGCGGAGCCGGAGACGGCGTCGACCGTCACCTGCAGCGCCACGGAGATCTCGCCCTGGCCGAGGACCTTGACGAGGCTGTTCTTGCGCACGGCACCCTTGGCCACGAGACCCTCGACGGTGACCTCGCCACCCTCGGGGTAGAGCGCGGCCAGCTTGTCGAGGTTCACGACCTGGTACTCGGTCTTGAACGGGTTCTTGAAGCCCTTCAGCTTCGGGAGGCGCATGTGGAGCGGCATCTGGCCACCCTCGAAGCGCTCCGGAACCTGGTAACGGGCCTTGGTGCCCTTCGTACCACGACCGGCCGTCTTACCCTTCGACGCCTCACCACGACCGACACGGGTCTTGGCGGTCTTGGCGCCGGGGGCGGGACGGAGGTTGTGGATCTTGAGCGGGTTGTTCTCCGCCATGATCAGTCGACCTCCTCGACCGTCACGAGGTGGCGGACGGTGTGCACCATGCCGCGGAACTCGGGGCGGTCCTCCTTGACGACCACGTCGTTGACCTTCTTCAGGCCGAGCGAACGCAGGGTGTCACGGTGGTTCTGCTTGCTGCCGATGTAGGACTTGACCTGCGTGATCTTGAGCTGCGCCATGATCACACACCCGCCCCGGCACGCGCACGGAGAAGAGCCGCGGGGGCGACGTCCTCGAGGGGCAGACCGCGGCGGGCCGCGATCTCCTCGGGACGCTGCAGGCCCTTGAGGGCCGCCACGGTCGCGTGCACGATGTTGATCGCGTTGTCGGAGCCGAGCGACTTCGACAGCACGTCGTGGATACCGGCGCACTCGAGCACGGCGCGCACCGGACCACCGGCGATCACACCGGTACCGGGCGACGCGGGCTTGAGCAGCACGACGCCGGCAGCCTTCTCACCCTGGATGGGGTGCGGGATGGTGCCCTGGATGCGGGGGACCTTGAAGAAGTGCTTCTTGGCCTCCTCAACGCCCTTGGCGATGGCGGCCGGCACCTCCTTGGCCTTGCCGTATCCGACACCCACGGTGCCGTCACCGTCGCCCACCACGACCAGCGCGGTGAAGCTGAAGCGACGACCACCCTTCACAACCTTGGCGACGCGGTTGATCGCGACGACGCGCTCAACGTACGCGGTCTTCTCGGCGGCAGCTGCGCCGCCGTCACGGCCCTTCCGGTCCCGCCGCTCGCCGCCACCGGCACCGCCACCGCGGCGCTGGGGTCCAGCCATTGGAATTACCTCTCTCTGTTTCCGCTAGCTACGGAACCGGCTCAGAACTTCAGTCCGGCTTCGCGGGCGGCGTCCGCCAGGGCGGCGATGCGCCCGGCGTACTGGTTGCCACCACGGTCGAACACGACGGCCTCGACACCGGCGGCCTTGGCGCGCTCGGCGACCAGGGCGCCGACCTGCTTGGCCTGCGCGGACTTGTCGCCCTCGCCGCCCCGGACCGACGCGTCCAGGGTGGACGCCGACGCCAGGGTGTGGCCCTTCAGGTCGTCGATCACCTGCGCCACGATGTGGCGGTTGGAACGGGTCACGACCAGGCGAGGACGCTCGGCGGTACCGGCGACCTTCTTGCGGATCCGGATGTGACGACGCTTGATAGCAGCACGCTTGTAGGCGTCGCCCTTGAGGATCTTCTGCCCGTATGCCATGGCTTACTTACCCGCCTTTCCGACCTTGCGGCGGATGACTTCGCCCTCGTACTTGACGCCCTTGGCCTTGTACGGGTCGGGCTTGCGCAGCTTGCGGATGTTGGCCGCAACCTCGCCGACCTTCTGCTTGTCGATGCCCTCGACCGAGAAACGGGTCGGGGCCTCGACCTTGAAGGTGATGCCCTCGGGCGCCTCGACCGTGATCGGGTGGCTGTAACCGAGGGAGAACTCCAGGTTCGAACCCTTGGCGACAACGCGGTAACCGACACCGCTGATCTCGAGCTTCTTCACGTAACCCTGGGTCACGCCGGTGATCATGTTCGCCACCAGCGTGCGGGACAGGCCGTGCAGGGCCTTGTTCTGACGCTCGTCGTTGGGGCGGGTGACGTTCAGGACGCCGTCCTCACCCTTGGCGATCTCGATCGGCGCCACGACGGTGTGGGTCAGCGTGCCCTTGGGGCCCTTGACCGAGACCGTACGGCCGTCGATGGTGACGTCCACGCCGGCGGGAACCGCGATGGGGAGCTTGCCGATGCGCGACATAGCTGTTTCCTCCGTTCCCTTCCGCTACCAGACGTAGGCGAGGACTTCCCCACCCACGCCCTTCTTGCCGGCCTGCTTGTCGGTGAGGAGCCCGTGCGACGTGGAGATGATCGCCACGCCGAGGCCGCCCAGCACCTTCGGCAGGTTGGTGGACTTCGCGTACACCCGGAGACCGGGCTTGGAGATCCGCTTGATGCCCGCGATGGAGCGCTCACGGTTCGGGCCGAACTTCAGCTCGAGGACGAGGTTCTTGCCGACCTCGGCGTCCTCGGTCTTCCAGCCCGTGATGAAGCCCTCCTGCTGGAGGATCTCCGCGATGTGCGACTTGATCTTCGAGTGCGGCATCGCCACGGAGTCGTGGTACGCCGAGTTCGCGTTCCGCAGACGCGTGAGCATGTCTGCGATCGGATCAGTCATGGTCATGAATTGGCCTTCGGCCTCTCTCGCCGGGGTTTCCTGGTGCGCCATCCCTCTCCCCGATCCGAGACGGGACGGGTGCGGCGCGGTGGACCTACGGCGTAGTAAGTCGTACGGGCACGGCAGGTGCCCAACCCCGCAAGCCTAAGCCATACGGAGTGGGCCTCCCGCCGTTCCCATTGCTTACCGAGAGCCCTGGGAGTCCGGAATTACCCGGATTACCAGGAGCTCTTGGTCACGCCCGGCAGCTCGCCACGGTGAGCCATCTCACGAAGGCACACGCGGCACAGGCCGAACTTGCGGTACACGGAGTGCGGACGACCGCAGCGCTGGCAGCGGGTGTAGCCGCGCACTCCGAACTTGGGCTTGCGAGCAGCCTTCGCGATGAGAGCCTTCTTCGCCATCTCGCTCACGCCTCCTTGAACGGGAAGCCGAGGTGACGGAGAAGGGCGCGGCCCTCTTCGTCGTTGGTCGCCGTGGTGACCACGGTGATGTCCATACCCCGGACACGGTCGATCTTGTCCTGGTCGATCTCGTGGAACATGACCTGCTCCGTGAGACCGAAGGTGTAGTTGCCACGGCCGTCGAACTGCTTGGGGGACAGGCCGCGGAAGTCGCGGATGCGCGGCAGCGCGAGCGACAGGGTGCGGTCCAGGAACTCCCACATGCGGTCGCCACGGAGCGTGACGTGGGCACCGATCGGCTGACCCTCACGCAGCTTGAACTGCGCGATGGACTTGCGGGCCTTGGTGACGGCCGGCTTCTGACCGGTGATCGTGGTGAGGTCGCGGATGGCGCCCTCGATCAGCTTGGAGTCGCGGGCGGCGTCGCCCACACCCATGTTGACCACGATCTTGACGAGGCCGGGAACCTGCATGACGTTCTCGTAGGAGAACTGCTCGCGCAGCTTGCCCGCGATCTCCTCGCGGTACTTCGTCTTCAGACGCGGAGCGGTGGTGGTCGTCATCAGATGTCCTCACCCGTCCGCTTGGCAACGCGGATCTTGTTGCCTTCGTCGTCGAAGCGGTAACCGACGCGCGTGACGACCTTCTTGCCGTCCTTCTCCACGACCAGCTGGACGTTGGAGACGTGGACCGGGGCCTCGGTGGTCACGATGCCACCGGCCTGCGAGCCACCGGCGGTCGGGCCGGCCTTGGTGTGCTTCTTGACCCGGTTGACACCCTCGACCAGGACGCGGTCCTCACGGGGGAAGGCCGCGATGACCTTGCCCTGCTTGCCCTTGTCCTTACCGGTGATGACCTGGACCAGGTCGCCCTTCTTGATCTTCATGCTCACAGCACCTCCGGCGCGAGGGAGATGATCTTCATGAACTTCTTCTCGCGCAGCTCACGGCCCACGGGGCCGAAGATACGGGTGCCGCGAGGGTCGCCGTCGTTCTTCAGAATGACGGCGGCGTTCTCGTCGAAGCGGATGTACGAGCCGTCCGGACGGCGGCGCTCCTTGACGGTGCGAACGATGACCGCCTTGACGACGTCACCCTTCTTCACGTTGCCACCGGGGATCGCGTCCTTGACGGTGGCGACGATGACGTCACCGATGCCCGCGTAGCGGCGACCGGAGCCACCGAGCACACGGATGCAGAGGACTTCCTTCGCACCCGTGTTGTCGGCGACACGCAGTCGCGACTCCTGCTGGATCACGTCTATCTCCTGTTTGTCTGCCGGTTCCCCGGGGGCCGCTCATCCACTTGGGCGAACGGCCCCCGGAGCCTGGCGGAACTGTCCTGCGAGGAATGCCCCGCAGGAACGTACTTTGGGAATTCCCTTGCGGGAATTGCCTACTTGGCCTTCTCGAGGATCTCGACGATGCGCCAGTGCTTCGTCGCGGACAGCGGCCGGGTCTCCATCAGGAGGACGCGGTCGCCGACGCCGGCGGCGTTCTGCTCGTCGTGGGCCTTGAGCTTGCTCGTGCTGCGGATGACCTTGCCGTACAGCGCGTGCTTCTTGCGGTCCTCGACGGCGACGACGACGGTCTTGTCCATCTTGTCGCTGACGACGATGCCCTCACGGGTCTTGCGGTCGCCCCGAGCCTCGGTGTTCGTCTCAGTCACGTTGTTCTCGCTCATGCGTTCTCCACCGTTTCGATGCCCAGCTCGCGCTCGCGCATCAGGGTGTAGATCCGCGCGATGTCCTTACGGACGGCCTTCAGCCGACCGTGGTTCTCGAGCTGACCGGTCGCCGCCTGGAAGCGGAGGTTGAACAGCTCTTCCTTGGCCTCGCGGAGCTTCGCAAGAAGCTCCTCGTTGCCCAGCTCGCGCAGCTCGGACGCCTTGGTACCGGCCGACATCACGCTTCACCTGCCTCGCGCTTGACGATCCGGCACTTCATCGGCAGCTTGTGGGCCGCACGCGTCAGCGCCTCACGGGCGATCTTCTCGTTGGGGTAGGACAGCTCGAACATGACCCGGCCCGGGTGCACGTTCGCGATCCACCACTCGGGCGAACCCTTACCGGAACCCATGCGGGTCTCGGCCGGCTTCTTCGTGAGCGGGCGGTCCGGGTAGATGTTGATCCAGACCTTGCCGCCACGCTTGATGTGGCGGGTCATCGCGATACGGGCCGCCTCGATCTGGCGGTTGGTCACGTACGCCGGCGTGAGGGCCTGAATGCCGTACTCGCCGAACGCGACCGTCGTACCGCCCTTGGCCTGGCCACGGCGCTTCGGGTGGTGCTGCTTGCGGTGCTTGACCCTACGGGGGATCAGCATGTCGGTCAGGCCTCCGTTCCGGTGCTCTCAGCCGGAGCGGCAGCCGGAGCCTCGGCCTTGGGGGCCTCGGCAGCGGGAGCCTGCTGCGGCTTGCGGCCGCGACCGCCACGCTCGCCACCGCGGCCACCACGGGCCGGGCGGTCGGCGCCACCGCGGGCCGGGCGGTTACCCGCACGGGCAGCGGCGTTCTCGGCGCGGACCTCGGCGATGTTCTTGACGTCGCCCTTGTAGATCCAGACCTTCACGCCGATGCGGCCGAAGGTCGTCTTGGCCTCGAAGAAGCCGTAGTCCACGTTCGCGCGGAGCGTGTGCAGGGGCACGCGGCCCTCGCGGTAGAACTCCGAGCGGGACATCTCGGCGCCACCGAGGCGGCCACCGCACTGGATCTTGATGCCCTTGGCGCCGGCCTTCATGGCGGACTGCATGCTCTTGCGCATGGCCCGACGGAAGGAGACGCGGGAGGAGAGCTGCTCGGCGACGGCCTGGGCCACGAGCTGAGCGTCCGTCTCGGGGTTCTTGACCTCGAGGATGTTCAGCTGGACCTGCTTGCCGGTGAGCTTCTCGAGGTCACCGCGGATGCGGTCGGCCTCGGCGCCGCGGCGGCCGATGACGATGCCCGGACGAGCGGTGTGGATGTCCACCCGCACGCGGTCACGGGTGCGCTCGATCTCGACCTTGGAGATGCCGGCGCGCTCCATGCCGGACGTCATCATCCGGCGGATGGCGACGTCTTCCTTGACGTAGTCCTTGTACAGCTTGTCGGCGTACCAACGCGACTTGAAGTCGGTCGTGACACCGAGCCGGAACCCGTGCGGGTTTACCTTCTGGCCCATTACCGGGTTCCTTCCTTGCTGCTGACGACCACGGTGATGTGGCTGGTCCGCTTGCGGATCCGGTAGGCGCGGCCCTGGGCACGCGGACGGAACCGCTTCAGGGTCGGGCCCTCGTCGACGTAGGCCTCGGAGATGAAGAGGCTGTCGACATCGGTGTGGTCGTAGTTGTGCGCGGCGTTGGCGATGGCGCTGTCCAGCACCTTGCCGACCGGCACGCTCGCGGCCTGCGGGGCGAAACGCAGGACCGCCTGAGCCTCCGTGGCATCCATGCCACGGATGAGGTCCACCACGCGGCGGGCCTTCATGGGCGTGACGCGGATGTACCGCGCCTGGGCCCTGGCTTCCATGGTTGTCCCTTCAGTGTTTGTCATGGTCATTCACCCCGCTGACTAGCGGCGCTTCGACTTCCGGTCGTCCTTGACGTGACCCCGGAAGGTGCGCGTCGGCGAGAACTCGCCGAGCTTGTGGCCGACCATGGACTCGGTGACAAACACCGGGATGTGGGTCTTGCCGTTGTGCACCGCGATCGTGTGGCCCAGCATCGCCGGGACGATCATCGAGCGACGGGACCAGGTCTTGATGACGTTCTTGGTACCGGCTTCGTTCTGGACGTCCACCTTCTTGATCAGGTGGTCGTCGACGAAGGGTCCCTTCTTCAAGCTACGAGGCATCTCAACCCGTCCTTAGCGCTTCTTGTTCGTCTTGCGGCGGCGGACGATGTACTTGTTCGACGCCTTCTTGGGCGAACGAGTACGGCCTTCCTTCTTGCCCCACGGGGACACGGGGTGGCGGCCACCGGAGGTCCGGCCCTCACCACCACCGTGCGGGTGGTCGACCGGGTTCATCACGACACCACGGACGGTCGGGCGGACGCCCAGCCACCGCTTGCGGCCGGCCTTGCCCCAGTTGATGTTCGACTGCTCGGCGTTGCCGACCTCGCCGACCGTGGCGCGGCAGCGCTGGTCGACCAGGCGGATCTCTCCGGACGGCATGCGGAGGTGGGCCATCGAGCCCTCCTTCGCGAGCAGCTGCACGGAGGCACCGGCGGAGCGGGCGAACTTGGCGCCGCCACCGGGACGGAGCTCGATCGCGTGGATCGTGGTACCGACCGGGATGTTGCGGAGGGCCAGGTTGTTGCCCGGCTTGATGTCGGCCCCGGGACCGTTCTCGACGCGGTCGCCCTGCTGCAGGTTGCGCGGGGCGAGGATGTAGCGCTTCTCGCCGTCGGCGTAGTGCAGCAGCGCGATGCGCGCGGTGCGGTTGGGGTCGTACTCGATGTGCGCGACCTTCGCCGGCACGCCGTCCTTGTCGTGACGACGGAAGTCGATCACGCGGTAGGCGCGCTTGTGGCCACCGCCCTGGTGGCGGACGGTCACACGACCGGAATTGTTACGGCCGCCCTTGCTGTGCAGGGGACGGACCAGCGACTTCTCCGGCGTGGACCGCGTGACCTCGACGAAGTCGGCGACGCTGGAGCCACGACGGCCCGGAGTCGTCGGCTTGTACTTGCGGATACCCATTTCTCAGTCCTCGTCCGATATCGAACGATCCTGACCGCTTACGCGGTCGGACCGCCGAAGATGTCGATACGGTCGCCCTCAGCGAGGGTCACGATCGCGCGCTTGGTCGCCGCGCGCTGGCCGAAGCCGGTGCGGGTGCGCTTGCGCTTGCCGACGCGGTTGATCGTGTTGACCCCGGTGACCTTGACCTCGAAGACCGCCTGGACGGCCTCCTTGATCTGGGTCTTGTTGGAGCCCGGCGCGACGATGAACGTGTACTTGTTCTCGTCGATGAGCGCGTAGCTCTTCTCGGACACGACCGGCTTCAGCAGGACGTCACGGGGGTCCGTGAACGCCTTGCTCGCCGGGGTGACGACGGTGTTCTTGCCTTCGGCCTCGTGGCGGCGCGCCTTGGCGACGCGAGCGGCCTTGGCCGCCTTGGCGGCCTTCGAGGCGATCGAGGGGTGACGGGCAGCCATCAGACCTCGCTCCCTTCGTTGTCGTTGGCCTTGTTCGGGCCGGCGACGAAGGACTCGAAAGCGGCCTTGGTGAAGACCACGTCGTCCGAGACGAGAACGTCGTACGTGTTCAGCTGGCCCGGCTCCAGGATGTGGACCTGGGGCAGGTTGCGGGCGGAGAGCCACGCGGCCTCGTCGGCGCGGTCGACGACCAGGAGCAGGTTCTTGCGCTCCGAGATCTTGCCGAACAGCGTCTTGGCGGCCTTCGTGGAGGGGTTCTCGCCCTCGATCACGCCGGAGACGACGTGAATGCGGTTGTGGCGCGCCCGGTCGGTGAGGGCGTGACGCAGGGCGGCAGCCTTCATCTTCTTGGGGGTGCGCTGGGAGTAGTCGCGCGGCACGGGACCGTGCACGACGCCACCACCGGCGAACTGCGGCGCGCGGGTCGAACCCTGACGGGCGCGACCGGTGCCCTTCTGGCGGTACGGCTTCTTGCCGCCACCACGGACTTCACCGCGGGTCTTGGTCTTGTGGGTGCCCTGGCGGGCAGCGGCCAGCTGCGCGACGACGACCTGGTGGATCAGCGGAATGCTGACCTTCTCAACGCCGAAGATCTCCGCGGGGAGCTCGACGGTACCGGCCTTGTCGCCCGCCGGCGAAAGGATGTCAACAGTGCTCATCGGTTACCTCAGGCCCCCTTGGCCGCGGTGCGGACCAGGACGAGGCCGCCGTTCGGACCGGGAACCGCGCCCTTGATGAGCAGCAGACCCTTCTCCGCGTCAACGGCGTGGACGGTCAGGTTCTGGGTGGTGACCCGCTCGTTGCCCATGCGACCCGCCATGCGCAGGCCCTTGAACACGCGACCCGGGGTGGCGCAGCCACCGATGGAACCGGGCGAGCGGTGCTTGCGCTGGGTGCCGTGTCCGGCGCCGAGGCCCTTGAAGTTGTGACGCTTCATGACACCGGCGAAGCCCTTGCCCTTGCTCTTGCCGGTGACGTCGACCTTCACGCCCGACTCGAAGACCTCAGCGGTGACTTCCTGGCCCAGCGTGTACTCGGAGGCGTCCGCGGTGCGGATCTCGACGAGGTGACGACGGGGGGTGACGTCGGCCTTGGCGAAGTGGCCCTTGAGGGGCTTGTTCACCTTGCGCGGGTCGATCTCGCCGAAGGCGATCTGGACCGACTCGTAGCCGTCGACGTCGTTCGTGCGGACCTGGGTGACGACGTTGGGGCCGGCCTTGACGACGGTGACCGGAACAACACGGTTGTTCTCGTCCCACACCTGCGTCATGCCGAGCTTCTCGCCCAGGATGCCCTTGATCTGCTTAGCCATTCTCAGATCACCGGCCTTCAGAGCTTGATCTCGATGTCGACACCGGCCGGGAGGTCGAGTCGCATCAGAGAGTCAACGGTCTTGGGGGTCGGGTCGAGGATGTCGATCAGGCGCTTGTGCGTGCGCATCTCGAAGTGCTCGCGCGAGTCCTTGTACTTGTGCGGCGACTTGATGACGCAGTACACGTTCTTCTCAGTGGGCAGCGGCACCGGGCCCGCGACCGACGCACCAGTGCGGGTCACCGTCTCGACGATCTTCTTCGCCGAGGAGTCGATGACCTCGTGGTCGTAGGCCTTGAGCCGGATGCGGATCTTCTGTCCCGCCATGGCTACTTCGTAGTCCTGTCTCTCTTTACGCTCCGGAACCCGATGCTCCAGGTCTCATCCTCCGACCCACGCGGTCGGGCGTGTCGCACTCCCGCTGACATGAATGTCCCTTGTTCGAACATCCCCGCGGGATTGACACGGCCCTACCAGAACCGCGGACCGGGGGCGAAAGGCCCACCGGGTGCCTGGCCGGCGCCGCACTCCGCTTCCCGGAAGATTCCCGTACGTCCGTCCCTGATCAGGAACGACGAGTACCGTGGGACTCGCTTCCGGTCCTCCCGGCGGGAGGCGCGCAGCATCAACACTCGACCGAGCAACTCCGACAGTCTGCCATACGGGGACCGGGGCTGGCCAATCGAGCGGAAGAGATTACCCCGAAGGTGACGGGGATCAAACGCCAGAGCGCCGGAATCGCGGTTCGCCACGCTGGGACACGTTGCCGGACGACCCACAGATCTTCTGAGCACCAGAGATCATTCCCTGCCGGGCGATCTCACCGAGTTCACCGAGCCGGCACGCCTGCGGGATCCGGCCGGTGCGGCCGAAGAGCCGCTCCGGGCTGAGTGACGTGAACCAGGAAATCAGTGACTCCGCGCCCCGACTTGCTGCCGTCCCCGTCCGGAACTTCAGCCTCCAGCTGTCCTCCACGCCTCGCGGCGCCCGTCTCGCCCGGCTGCTCGCCACCGAACAACTGCGCACGTGGGGACTGCCGCCTCACCCGGCGGAGCTCATCGTCGCGGAACTGGCGGCCAACGCCATCACCCACGGCCGCGTCTCCGGCCGGGACTTCCGGCTGCTGCTGTACGTCGTCGGCGACACCCTCCGCATCGAGGTCACCGACACGCGCGGTGACCGGCTGCCGTGCCCGCGGCACTCCGCCACCGACGCCGAGTCCGGCCGCGGCCTGCTGCTCGTGGACGCCCTCGCCGACCGTTGGGGAGCGCCCCCGGCCCGCCCCCGCTCAAGACCGTCTGGGCCGCGAGGTGGGGACCGGACCCACCGGACCCCGGCCCCTCGTCCCGCCCTGGTGACCGCCGTACGGGCCGGGCTCAGGGCAGCTCGGCCCAGGTCCCCATCGTGGTCTCCAGCGTCCAGATGCGGACCTCGGCCCTCGCCCGGTCCGCGTACAGGTCCCGCTCGGAGACGATGCTCAGGTCGCCGGTGCCCAGCTGCTGTCGTACGGCGTGCGTGGTCAGGTCCATGCCGGTGGTGCCGCCGTCACAGAGCGAGGTGAGGAAGGCGCCGTCCCAGGTCCGCTCGTGCAGCACCCAGGGCGCCTCCCCGTTCGCGGTCTTGCGCAGCATGCTCATGAAGTCCGCGGCACACTTCCTGCGGGCGTCACCGTTCTTGATCTGGAAGACGTGGTTGCCGGTCTCGATCACGGTCGCGGTCGGCAGCACGAAGCGCACCTTGGACTTGAGCCTGGCGTCCATCTCCGACAGGACTTCGTCGCGGTGGCCGTCCATGTGGGGTACGCCGAGGAGCTCGACGAAGACGGAGGTGTCCAGGAAGTCGACGACGGGGAGCCGCAGCCCGGACTGATGCTGTCTGCTCACGGGCTCACAGGCTCCTCAGGAAGTCCTCGACACTCGTCACGCCCTCTTCCCGGGGACGCACGGCATCCGGCAGACGCCCCTTGGTCACCGCGTCGCCGAGGTCACCCGCGGCCAGGAGGTCGACGTAGCCGGGCAGTTCCGTGAGGCGGGTCAGCCGGCTTTCCCCCGACTCCGGGTCCCGGCTGCACACGACGACTCCTGGATGGTCCTGCGCGTTGAGAGAGTTGAGCAGGGCCGGGCTGTGGGTGGTGAAGAGCACGTCGATGCGACGTCGCTGGGACTCGTCCTTCATCAGGCGCAGTACCCGTGCGGCCTGGGTGGGGTAGAGGCCGTTCTCGATCTCTTCGATCACCAGGTGCCGCTGCGTCGGGAGCGGCTCGTCGCCACCGTCGGAGACGGGCGCGCTCAGCAAGGCGGTGCCGAAGGCCAGGAACCGCAGCATGCCGTCGCTCAGGAGCCGTGCCGGGACGTCGTGCTCCGCTCCGTGGTATCCCGCCTCGCGCAGTACCAGTTGCACATCGCCCAGCCTGGTACCGACACTGCTCATTCCCCGCACCGGGTACTCGGGCATGCCCGCCACCAGCTCCGTAAGCCTGTCGAAGGCGACGGGGTCGGTTTTGGCCAGGCCGGCGACCGCCGCACTCAGGTTGTCGGCGCTGCGTCTGAGCTCCGCGTCACGCGCGTTGACGTAGTGCCTCATGAGATGCGGTACCGGGTCGAGGAGGAAGACGTCCCGCAGCACGGCGAGCACGTCCTGCGCCGCTCGGTGCACGAGCTTCGTGGCCTCCGTGGTCGCGGGCAGCCTCACCGGCACCTGCCCGGCCAGCAGCCTGTCGGCGGCGAACGGCACCCCCGGGTCGAGACCGCGCCGCCCGTTGAAGTAGCGGACGTTGAGGTCACTGCGGCGCGCGTCCGGTGCGTCGCTCGCCAGGAGAGAGCGCCCCGCCGCCAACCGGCGGCCCGCGTAGGGCACGCCCTCGACCGCCGTCAGTTCCTCACGGAGGATGCGCGCCTCGGGAGAGACCGCGATCACCACGTCCAGATCGAAGACCGCCTCGCCGGACCGCACCCGGCACCCGAGCGCGAAACGGTCCTCCCCGAGCGGCGCACACCCCTCGGCGCCGCCGCGGATCGGTTCCTCTCCCCCGGTGCGGGGCCCGTCCAGCGCGTCCCGCACCGGTTCGCCCAGCGCCAGCCGGGACAACACCATCAGCCCGTCGAGCGCGTTGGACTTCCCACTGCCGTTCCGCCCGATCAGCACGGTGAGATCCTGCAAGGGCAGGCGCTGCTCGGTGAAGCTCTTGAAGGAGGTCAGTCGCACCTCTTCAAGACGGGGAGTGTCCACCGGGCACCTCTTTCACTCACTGTCGACCTGGCGCAGTCCTTCGCTCAGCTAAGCAGCAGCCCACACGGCACGTCCAACAGCGACCGGCCAGCGTGCCGAAAGGCCGCGCCGCCGCCGACCGGCCGACGCTCAGCGGCAGCCCAGCGTCTTCACGGTGGCGGGGAAGTAGGCGCGCATGAACTTCTCCACTTTTGCGCGGTTGGCTTCGTCCAGGATGCTCGCCTGCGGCAAGTGCAACTTGAGCGTGAAATATCGTCCGCGATCAGTGACGCATGAGGTACTCACGATGGCGCCATTTCTGCCGACGACCGCCTCGTCGCCGATGTCCGCTTTGCGGAACTGTGAGACGTCTTCGAGCACTGGATCGAATTCTGACCGTTGAGCCAACCCGGGCGCGTCCGAGGTCCAGTAGAAGTTGAACTCCATCTCTCGGTCATCACCGGAAAAAAGCGTACACGGGGCGGAGATCGCTTCGGAACGGTCCACCCGACTGTATTCATGAAGATCTTCTGCGGACTCAACAAGCGGTTTGGCGAGTTCCCAATCGACCGGCGTACCACAGATCTTCTCATGAGGCTGGGGCTTGTCGCCCCGCCCACAGGACACTACGAGGAAAGTGAGGATCAGGGCGAGGGCCGCGGTCCGTCTCATCGGGCTACTCACTCTCACTTCGGCTCCACCCCGGACACATCCCTACCCTTTACTTCACCCCGGCCGGCTGCCATGTCGATGGTGTTCTGCGCATCGTAAGTGTCGTCGAATTCGCCTTCTCGCGCAGCCTTCCATTCGTCCACAAGCGCCATGAGCTGTCTGTTTCTCGATTCAGCAACCGCGATATTGCTCTCGGTCCTCTGATCGTCGAGCCTCTTCTGCTCGTCCTCCAGCCACATGTTCGTGACGTAATCGAACCCTTGCTGGACCTTGTCACTGACCACAGGGATATAACTGATCGCTTCGTCGATGAGCGGCTTGGCCGCGAATTCCGCAACCTCGGGATCACCTTGCGCCTGAGTACGTGCCTCCTCCAGGAAACCCACTGTCCGCCCGGCACGCACGAGGGACTCCGTCGCGTCGGGCCGGGTGTCGGCATGAAAGTCCGTGACCATCGCCTGGTTCAGTCCGCCGTTCAGCGTGCCGTAGGCGTCCTGGTCCTTGGAGATCTGTTTGGTGACCTCGAAGAGGTCGGTCTGGTCCAGGGGTGACTTCGCGACGGCGACCTCGCTCATCGCCGTGTGCACGGTGTCCCCGTGGTTGACGAGAATGTTGGCCATGGGCTCCCGCAGGGACGGCGGGAAGTCGTCGCCCTGGTCGGCCAGAGTCGTCAGGGCCGACCTGAAGACCTTCTCGTTCCGCTCGGTGTGCTCGACGTAGCGGGCGTTCTCGTCCGACGGGTCGATACCGGTCGCCGCGGCCTGCAGGGCGGCGCCGAAGCCTGCGCGGCTGTCACCGTCCACACCGAGTGTGTACGTGCTCGCCTTGGGCCCCTCCCGCTCGTGCAGGGTGACCTCCCAGTCCCGCTCCTTCATGAGGTACCGCATGTGTTCGTCGGAGCTGAGGTAGTCCGCCGCGGCGGCGGGGTTCCGGCTCATGACGCCGAGCATGCCGTCCACCGGATCGTTGGCGAACCAGCCGTCCCGCTCTCCGCTGTACTCGTGCTTCAGGTGCCAGATGTCCGGGTCCTTCTTCTCGGCCGCGATCATGTCGTCGGTCAGGTCCGCGAGCATGTCCGGCGCGTACCCGTCGCCCTTCTGCATGAGGGTGACCAGCGACTGGTAGCCGACCGCCTTGTCGAGGCGGGCACCCTGGGCGTCGGTGCCGTGTCGCGCCACGCCGGCCTCCCGCATGTCCTCGCGCCAGCCCTCGTACCACGACGACCCGGTGTCCCGGGTCGCCGAGGCGAGGGCATGGGCCAGGCCGGTCTCGATCTTCGCGTAGTGGCCCACACGGTCGCCGTCCCGCACGTGGATGAGGTCGTTCAGCTCGTTCGTCAGCCTGATGGTGCCCTCGGCGCCCAGGCCGTCCAGGAGCGTGCGGGAGAACGCGGGGTCGTCGCCGTTGTCGCGGAACGTCCGCTCGAGTTCGGCGAGTTCCTTGTCGGACAGGCGCTCGCCCTTGCGGAGCCGCTCCAGCGCCTCCTCGGCCGCCTTGCCCTCGTACTTCTCGATGTCGCCCTTCGCCTCACCGTTGAAG
This sequence comes from Streptomyces sp. AC558_RSS880, assembly GCF_019049255.1. GTDB lineage: Bacteria > Actinomycetota > Actinomycetes > Streptomycetales > Streptomycetaceae > Streptomyces. The sequence goes on from NZ_JAGMUJ010000013.1 coordinate 247,775, forward strand.
CCCTTGCCGCCGGCGATGACGCTGGAGTCGGTCACGACGGCCTGCAGGGCGATCCGGACGCCCGTGTCCGCGTCCGTGACGTCCCGCACCGCCTTGTCGATGCGGTCCTGCCACGACCGGACGGCCTCCAGGTATCCCGGATCCTGGCGCACCGCCCTGCGTGATTCCTCCGGCAAACGCTCGATGTCGAAGCTCACGCGTCCGCTCTCGGAGACTTTCATGCCCGCGTCGACGGCGTCCTGCCGGGCCGACTTCAGTCGGCCGCGCAGTTCGACGAACTGCGCGTGCGCGTCACGCAGCAGTGCGGCCACCGCCTTGGCCTCCGTCTGCGCGTACTGGAACTGCTTGAGGGTGATGTCGAAGCGCCTGTTGGCCGCGTCGGCGCTCAGTCCCACCCAGCCGGCGCCCATGGAGATGCCGTGCACGTCCCGGCGGTAGGCCTTCTCCTGCTCGGCGAACTCACCCGCCATCCCGTCCCATCGTTCGGCGGCCGTGGTGAGTGCGCCGAGGTCCGTGGTCATGATCTCGTGGTAGGTCGGCATCTCGGTTCCCCGGGGTGTCTCGACAGGGCTCGTCGTCTGCGGTCAGTAGCGGTCGAGCGGGGAGATCCGCCTGGCCTCGGCGCCCACCGCGAGATCCGTGCCCTGCAGCACGGTGTTGGCGCTGCGCAGCGCGCCCTTCTCCGCGTCGAGCCGGTCCATCAGGTTCTTCACCTGCCCGCCCCAGGTCTCGTGGGCCTTCTTCAGCGCCGCCGAGGTGACCCAGCCGTCCCCGTCCTTCGCCCGGAACGCCTTGACCGCGCTGCCGGTGTCCTCGTCCGCCCACCGTCCGGCTTTCGCCGTGCCGGGTTCGATGTGCTCCTCGATCGCCCTCGCGGCGGCCTTCTTCTGGGCGGGCGACGAGGCCAGGTCCTTCCGGCCACCCGCCGGCGCTCCCCCGCCCCGCTCCGCCGGGAGCTGGTTCAGCCTCGTCCCGACCGTCTGCTCCGTTCCAGCGGTGCCCGTCACCACGAACCGTCCTCCCCGTTCCGGTCGCCCTCCCGCGCGACCACACCGACGTCGGAGGCGTGATCGCCGTCGCACACGGTATCGCGGCGTCGCGGAACGTGACACCACGGTCAATGCGCCTGGCCCCGTCCGGCGACCGTGAGGAGTACCGCCGCGTCCTCCAGGGCCTCCAGGCCGTGGCGGGCGGGAGGGATGACGATGAGGTCGCCGGTGCGGCCCTCCCAGTCGGTGTCGCCGCTGGTGAGGCGGACGCGGCCGCGCAGGATCAGCAGGGTCGCCTCGCCGGGGCTGTCGTGGTCGGCGAGGGCGGTGCCGGCGGTGAGCGCGAGGAGGGTCTGGCGCAGGGTGTGCTCGTGGCCGCCGTGGACGGTGGTGGCGCTGCGGCCGCTGGAGCCGGCGGCGGCGCGTTCCAGGTGTTCGCGGGTGAGGGCGTCGAGGGAGAGCTTCTGCATGGCATCGAGCTTTGCCGAGGAGCCTCGCCGGTCACCAGGGCCATGTGGGGTACAGCGTGGTGTCCGCCACGTTCGCTCGTGGTGCCGTACCGCTGTCGGTGCCCTCCGCGATACTGACGCGGTGCCGCCGCCCCCTCAGCCCATCACGCCCGACCCGCCGGAGGCGATCGCGCGTCCGCTGCTCACCCAGTCGTGGCTCGACCTGACCTTCGTGCACTGGGCGGTGGACCCGGCCGATGTGGCCCCTCTGCTGCCGCCGGGCACCGTGCCCGACACCCTGGACGGTGTCACGTACGTCGGTCTCGTCGCGTTCCGGATGCACCGGGTGGGGTGGCTGCGGCTGCCGGGTGTCCCCTACCTCGGGAACTTCCCGGAGACCAACGTCCGTCTGTACTCGGTGGACGCGCACGGGCGGCGCGGGGTCGTCTTCCTCTCCCTGGACGCCTCCCGGCTGATCCCGGTGGCGGTCGGCCGGCTCGGGTTCCGGATGCCGTACCTCTGGTCCCGGATGCGCGTGGACCATTTCGACGGCGGCACGGTGACGTACACCAGCTCCCGGCGCTGGCCCGGTCCGCGGGGCGCCGGCGGACGTATCACCGTGCGCCGGGGTGAGCTGATCGAGGAGCCGACCGAGCTGGAGCACTTCCTCACCGCCCGCTGGGGCATGCACGGCGCCTTCTTCGGGCGGTCGATGTACCTGCCCAACGCGCATCCGCGCTGGCCCCTGCACCGGGCCGAGCTGGTGGAGTGCGAGGAGGACCTGGTCACCGCGGCCGGGCTGCCGAGGCCGGCCGGGGAGCCGGTGAGCGTGCTGTACTCACCGGGCGTCCCCGCCCGCTTCGGACGCCCGGCCCGCCCGGCCGGCATCCCCACTCCGTGACGCCTCGACGTATGCGTCAGATGACGCCCTGCGCGAGCATCGCGTCCGCCACCCGCTCGAAGCCGGCGATGTTCGCGCCGGTCACGTAGTCGCCGGGGGCGCCGTAGCGCTCGGCGGTCTCGGCGCAGGTGGTGTGGATGTCGGTCATGATGCGGGCCAGCTCGTCCTCGACCTGGTCGGCCTTCCACGACGTGCGCGACGCGTTCTGGGTCATCTCCAGCGCGCTGACCGCGACCCCGCCCGCGTTGGCCGCCTTGCCGGGGCCGAAGGCGACGCCGGCCCGCTGGAACAGCTGTACGGCCTCCGGCGTCGTCGGCATGTTCGCGCCTTCGGAGACCGCCTTCACGCCGTTGCGGATGAGGGCGTCGGCGTCGACGGCGTTCAGTTCGTTCTGGGTCGCCGACGGCAGGGCGACGTCGGCCGGGACCTCCCAGACCCGCCCGCCGGGCACGAACCGCGCGGAGGCGCCCCGGCGTTCGGCGTAGTCGCTCACCCGGCCGCGCTCGACCTCCTTGATCTGGCGCAGCAGCTCCAGGTCGATGCCCTTCTCGTCGACGACGTAGCCGCTGGAGTCGGAGCAGGTCACCGGGTTGGCGCCGAGGGCGGCCAGCTTCTGGATGGTGTAGATCGCGACGTTTCCGGAGCCGGAGACGACCGCGGTCTGCCCCTCCAGGTCCTCGCCGCGGGCGCGCAGCATGGCCTCCGCGAACAGCACGTTGCCGTATCCGGTCGCCTCCGGACGGATCAGCGAGCCGCCCCAGCCCGCGCTCTTGCCGGTGAGCACGCCGCCCTCCCAGCGGTTGGTGATCCGCCGGTACTGGCCGAACAGGTAGCCGATCTCGCGGGCGCCGACGCCGATGTCACCGGCCGGGATGTCGGTGTACTCACCGATGTGCCGGTACAGCTCGGTCATGAAGGACTGGCAGAAGCGCATGACCTCGGCGTCGCTGCGGCCCTGCGGGTCGAAGTCGCTGCCGCCCTTGCCGCCGCCGATGCCGAGACCGGTCAGCGCGTTCTTGAAGATCTGCTCGAAGCCGAGGAACTTGATGATCCCGAGGTTCACCGACGGGTGGAAGCGCAGGCCGCCCTTGTAGGGGCCGAGGGCGCTGTTGTATTCGATCCGGAAGCCCCGGTTGACGTGGACCCGGCCCTGGTCGTCCTGCCACGGCACCCGGAACATGATCTGCCGCTCCGGCTCGACCAGCCGCGCGACGAGCCCCGGCTCGGCGTACTCGGGGCGTGCCGCGAGCACCGGAGCGAGGGTGTCCAGCACCTCGCGTGCGGCCTGGTGGAACTCGGGTTCCGCCGGGTTGCGGCGCTCGATCTCGGCGCGGAGCAGGTCGAGCGAGGTCTTGGGGTCGGGTCGTGTGGTCACGGGATCCCTTTCTGGCGCGGCTGACACCGGTACGGGGACCGGTGATGGGCGCTCGGCGCCGTTGCCGCGCGCAGGACATCGGCCGCCCCGGTTGTATACGACAGGTCGGCCGACCCTTCCAGTGTTACTCCTGCGTTAACGCGATACCAAGACCCGGGCCGGAATGTCCGCTATCTGGACGGCATGTACGGAACACGGAGCGCCACGGCGGCCCGCTCTCCGTGTGCGGCCGGGAGCGGGTGTGTGTCTCCGGGAGAGCCGGATCCCGGATCTTCCGGTGGTACCGGACCTTCTCGACGTCCTCGGGAGGCCGTCCCTCCGGCACGTGGCCGCCCGAGGCGTCCCGCCGCCTATCGTCGTAGGCGTCGTTCGCCCGTCAGCCATGTGAGGTGTTTCCATGTCAACGCCTGCTCCGGACCCGGCCCTTGCTCACTTCGGCCGGGACGGTCTGCGCCGGTTCGGTACGGCCGGTGCGTACGGGGTCCGGCTGCCCGGGCCCGCACGGACGCTGCTGGAGGAGGTCGGCGTGCCGGTGCACGTCGCACCGTACTTCCGCGCGTCCGGCGAGGGGGACGCTCTCGCGCTGGGGATGCTCGCGGGGCACCGGGGGTGGGAGCGTCCTCCGGCGGAGCTGGCGGGATGGGCCCGGCTCGGGGACGACGGGCTGGCGCATCTGTGTGTGCGGCCGGACGGTGCGGTGCAGGCGGTGTTCCTGGGGATCGACGAGGAGGACATGTTCGTCAACACGAGCCTCGCCGCGCTGAACGCCGGCCTGACCGTCCTCGACCGCGTGCTCCCGGTGATCGCCGCGTCATCGGGCCTGTCGGAGGCCGCTGCCGCGTTCCGGGAGCTGAACGAGGAGCTGCGCGGAATCGACGCGGCGGCGTTCGCGGAGCGGGAGAACTGGTGGCCGCGCGTGCTCGACGACGTACGCCACACCCTCAACTTCCCGTTCTCGGCGGCGTTCGAGTACCTCGACGACGCGGGCCGGAAGCAGATCGTCACCGAGGTGACCGGGCCCGGGCGCGCGCATCCGGAGGAACTGGTCTGGCGACGGCTGGAGCGGGAGGGCGTGGCCGCGGAGCGGGTCCGCCGGGTGTACTGCGAGCTGGAGCCGTGCATGATGCCGGGGCACTACTGCGCGGCGTGGATGCACCGGACCTTCCCCACCGCGGAGTTCACGCACAGCTTCGACTACGGCGCCGACGCGGACTCCCGCGAGGCGGGGTTGAAGGAACTCATCACGTACGCGGCCCGGCAGGCGGACCGACGGTGAGCGGTGGCCCGTGGGCCCGGCCCGCGGCGGGCCGGGAGCCGGCCGCGGCCGCGCTGCTGGGGTGGCTGGCCGACCCGGACGCGCCCCGCCTGTGTGTGGTGTCCGGTGGTGCGGGGTGCGGGAAGTCGACGCTGCTGGCCTGGCTCGTGGGGCACGGGACCCGGCCGGTGACGGCGCCGGCGCGGCGGGTGCACGCGTTCGTGCCGCTGGCCGGGCAGGGGGTACGGGGGACGGTGTGGACGCTGGCCGAGCAGCTCGGTGTGGTGGCCCGGGCGCCGGGGGAACTGCTCGCGGCTCTGGCCGCCGACGAGCGGCGCACCGTCATCGTGCTGCCCGACCTGCACGCCGCCGCGGACGCCGAGGCCGTGGCCGCACTGGTCTCCTCCCTGGTCGGGCCGGGGCACGTCCGTCTCCTCGTGGAGGCGCGGGCCGGCCATGACGCCGTACGGCTCCTCGACGCGTGCGGGCCCGCGGTGCTGGACCTCGACGAGGAGCGGTGGACGGATCCGGTCCGCCGCGCGGCGTGGCAGGCCACGCAGGCCGCCTCCGGTCGTCTCCCGGGCAGTCCCGAGCCGGACGGTCCCGAGCCGGACGGTCCACCCGCGGCCGGGGCGCCGGACCTCGGCGACCCGGCTGCCGTCTGCGCGGCGGACCCGGTACGGGTCACCGCCGCCTACGAAACCGGCACGGACCGGTGCGGGGGCCTGCGGGCGGCGTGGCTGCGGGCCGGGCAGTCCCTGATGCGCGACCAGTCCCCCGCCGAGCGGGCCCTGGTCCTGCTGACCGTCCTCGGCGACGGCGCGGATCCACGCATGAGGCCCGCCCTGGCCGAGCTCTCGGCCGGCGTGCCCTGGGAACCGGTCTGGTCCCGGATACGCGGAGACGTCACCCCGCCCTGGCCCGGTCCCGCCCTCGCGCTGGCCACCGGTCCCGGCCCGCTGGACGGCCGGTTCCTCGTGGCCGATCACCAGGGCGTCCTGCGCACCGCGGCGCTCACCGACGCGGCCGCCACCGGCCGGCTGCCCCGTCCCGTCCCCGGGGTCACCGCCCTCTGCGCACTGGCCGACGGCACCGTGTGGGCGCTCGACGACCAAGGGCGGCTGCACACCCGCCGGTTGCCGACCGCAGGGGGGCCGTCCGGCCTGGCCGCGCTCCTCGGAGACACTCCCTCCCCGGGCGATGCGGCCGCCGAGAGGCTCACGGCCCGGCTGGCGGACGTTCCCGGCTCCGCGCTCGCGGCGTCCGGCCGGGCGGCGGCCGCCGGTGGCGTGGACGGTGCGGTGTACGCCGTGTCCCTCGACGAGGACGGAACGGCCCCGCGCACCGCTCACCTCCACCGGGGACGCGTCACCGCCCTGGGGGTGGTCGACGTCCCGGCCGGAGAGAGCGGGCACGTGACGCCCCTGGTGTACAGCGGGGGCGTCGACGGCCGGGTCCGGGCCTGGGCACCCGGTGGCGAGCCCATGGCCGTTCCCGTCGTCGAACGTTCCTGCGCCGTGGCGGCCCTCGGCTGCGCTCTCACCCCCTCGGGTCCGGCGCTGGCGGTCGGTTGGGCGGACGGCCTGGTCGAGTACCACCGGCTCGGCACCGGCGAGACACGCGCCTTCCACCCGGGGCAGCCGGTCAACGCCCTGGCGCTCACTCCCGACGAGCGGCTGCTGATCGGCACCGACGAGGCGGTGCTCTGCCTGCGGCCCCGGTGACGGTCCCCCCCCGCCTCTTCACCAACCCTCCGCCGAACCAGACGAGTTAGAACGAATTCCGGATTGACGAACGCGTCACCGATCACGAGGGTGAGAGGAGCTGATCCGCGACGGGGGACGTGACGCATGGGGATAAAGCTGCCCGATGAACTCGTCGAGGTGCTCGACCTGGTCGGTGTGCAGTGGCCCAACATCGACGAGGACGAGGTGCGCGCCTCGGCCAAGGACTACCGCAAACTCGCCGAAGGCATACGGGACGTCATCGCCGACGGCAACAAGGCGTGCTCCCACATCGTCGGCGGCCGCAGCAAGGGCAAGACCGTCGACGCGATCGACCGCCGCTGGGGCAAGCTCACCACCAAGGACCTCACCACCTTCTCGGGTGCCCTCGACGATCTGGCCGGAGCGCTGGACGACTGCGCCGGCTTCATCGAGGGCTGCAAGATCGCCTGCATCGCCGAGCTCTCCGCGACCGCGGTCGCCGCCACCGCGGGCGTCGTCGGCATGTTCTTCACCTTCGGCGCCAGTGGCGTGCTCAGCGCCGCCGCGGTCGCCGCCTGCCGCTTCGCGCTCCACGAGGCCATCGACTACGCGGTCGGGGAGATCACGAAGATCGTCACCGAGAAGATAGAGGCCAAGATCCTCGGAATGATCGAGGACGTCTTCACCGACCGCCTCGACGCCGGGGACGAGGACCTGTCCCGGTACGCCACCGGCGGCTCCGACATGGCCTACGACCTGGCCATCGAGTTCGACGAATTCGACCGGGCCGTCGGCGACTACCACACGACCCGGGAGAACTTCGACAAGAAGAAGGGCGAGCACAAGACCGGCGGCGCCGACCGCCGCAGCTCCGTCAAGAAGGACAGCCGCTTCCACAAACTCGCCACCGTCATGGACAAGTGCGAGGACGCCGTCGACAAGAAGGTCGACGAAACGCTCGACGTCCTCGAGAAGCACGGCGGGGACATCGACAAGGGCAAGAAGGAGCACAAGGAGCGGGACGAGAAGACCAAGCGGGACATCGACGGGTGCGGTGACGTCCGCACGTACCTCCTGAGCACGGACGGTACCGTTCAGCGCCTGGACGGCGACGGCAGACTCCACACCCTCGACAGCACCGACAGGGAACGTCTCGACGGCATCCTCGACAACGGCAAGGCCTGGCGCCCGCAGACCCGGCGCGACCAGGCCGACACGTCGGTCCCCAACACCCACCCCGGCAAGGTCCGTTCCACCAAGGTCGACCCCTACACGGACGAACTCGGGCGGGCCACCCAACTCGCCCGCTACGCCCGTGACGACTACAGCGGGAACAACTACGCCGCGGGCCGGTACGTCGATCCCGACGGCAGAGGGGAGAGCATCCTCGTCGGCTACAGCGAGAAGAGCATGCACTCCGAACGCTCCATCGGCTACCCGCTCCTGCACAACGGAAAGCAGTCGGGCCTCAAGGAGGTCTTCACGGAACGGGAGCCCTGCCAGCTCAAACCCAGCTGCGACCGGTGGCTGGACCGGCACTTCCCCCAGGCCAAGACGGTCCACCACACCAACGAATACGACCAGACGGTGCCGCGTCACCGCCGGGACGTGGAGCACCAGCAGTACATGCAGGAACTCCAGAAGGCACACGGCCGGTAGCATCGGCCTACGCCCTCGACGAAGCACGAAGGTCCCCATGAGTTTCGCAGTCTCCGCGGACGAACTCCTCAGCGCGTTCGGCCTCACAGGTGTCGTGTACTTCCCTCGCCACGAGGAACCGGGCAGCCGTCTCGACGTACGGACGGCGGACTTCCTCAGCGGGGTCGGTCTTCCGGACGACGAGTACTTCAAGTCGAAGGCCGGCGTCGGCCAGGAGGAGTCGATCGCTCTGGCCGAGTGGTTCGGGCCCGAGGACGGAATCCTGCCCGAAGAGTGCGGGTCCTGGCTGGTGCTCGCCCATTTCGCCGCCTCCCTCCTCGCCCTCGACCCCGGGAGTGGGAAGGTGTACGCGTTCGGCGAGGGCGAACCCCTGGACTCGTACACGCAACTCCACCGCGATGTCGAGTCCCTCGTCTACGCCTTGCTCCTCTTCAAGAGGTTCGAGGAGCACGAACGGGACGACGACGCCGACGTCGACGAGCAGATCGACCGGCTGCGCGCGCGGATCGAGGCATTCGACCCCCTCCCCTTCGAGGACGACCAGTCGCAGTGGAACCTCGTCCTCGACGAGGTCGCCGAAGGCATCTGGTGAGACGGGCCGCCGTGCACACGCGCCCCGCCTCCAGGCCCACACCCACCAGAAACCGTGAACACTCACCAAGAAGTGCTCACACCCCTCACATCTGAGCGCCACCCCAACAGAATCGACCCGAACGCTCACTGGAGGAGACGGGGACGGAAGACCGGGACGACGAAGAGCTCCGGCTCCGGCATGCGGACCTTCGCCGGGCTCCTGGACGCGCTGGAGTCGGAGGAGGACGTCCGCGAGTGGTCACGCCTCTTCGGCTCCGCGACACCCGGCTCCGCGACCAGGAGATCACCGTCTCCGGCCGCAACACGGAGTTGCGGGAGAGCGGCTGGGCCCAGGTGAAGACAGGCACGGCCAAGAACGCCCCGTCTACGACGTCCACTTCGAGAACCCCGAGGTATTGATCCGCATGCGCCCATGGGTGGCAGGGCGACGGGTGCCCGGCACATCGCGCCGATCAAGGCCCGGTCATCGGGGCGGGCGCGATTGAGGGAGGTCAACTGCCGGGCGTGCCATGGGGAATCGACGTGGATCAGCAGAACTCCGGCAAGGACAGCTACCCGGTGGACGAGGGGCTGGAGGTCGTCGCCCCCGGCGTCGTGGCGGCCGAGGAGTGGCATCCGGAGCTCGGTGAACCGGTTCCCGGGCAGGAGGGCGTCCACAGCGGAGCGTACGTGGCGGTGGCCCGCAGGGCGTGAGCGCCCCGCCGGGCGCCGGGCGGGGGACCGCCCCCGGACCGGTCGTGCGTCGTGCACGGCCGGCCCAGGGGGTCCGAGGGGCGTACTCAGCCCTTCCGGTGCTTGCGGTCCTTCTTGCAGTCGTCCTCCCGGGCCGCCTCCTTCAGCGTGTCCCGCAGGGCGTAGAAGGCGGGCTTGCGGTCGAAGTCCTCGGTCATGACGTTCGCGAAGCCCTCGCCCTCGAAGAACACCGGCACCCACGAGTACTTGTCGGTGAAGCCCCAGATGGTGAACGAGTTGCAGCCGTCGACGGCCAGGCACGCCTGAAGCGCCCGCTGGTAGTAGTCGGCCTGCTTCCGCTCCTGCTCCTCGGTGGGCACGCCGCTCTCCGGCAGGTCCATGCGGACGTCCAGCTCGGTGACGGCGGTCTCCAGGCCGAGCGCGTCGAACCGGCTCAGGTTGTCCTTCAGGTCGCCCGGGAAGCCGTACCGCGTGCTCAGGTGTCCCTGCACGGAGAAGCCGTGCACGGGAACGCCCTGCGCGAGCAGGTCCTGGACGAGGGCGTAGTAGGCGTCGCTCTTCGCGTTGACGCTCTCGACGTTGTAGTCGTTGAAGAACAGCTTCGCCTTCGGGTCGATCTCGTGGACCCACCGGAAGACGTCCGCGACGATGCCCGGGCCCAGCTCCCGGATCCAGATGTTGTCCTGGGTGCGCAGGTTGCCCTGGTCGTCGAAGATCTCGTTGGCCACGTCCCACTGCTGGATCCTGCCGGCGTAGCGGCCGACGACGGTGGTGACGTGCTCGCGCAGGATCGCGCGCAGCTCCTCCGCGGAGAAGTCCCCCTCCTCCAGCCACGCCGGGTTCTGGCTGTGCCACAGCAGGGTGTGGCCGCGTACGACCTGCTTGTTGCGCTTGGCGAACTCGACGATGGCGTCGGCCTGCGCGAAGTCATAGCGGTCCCGCTCGGGGTGGATGTAGTCCCACTTCATCTGGTTCTCGGGGGAGACCGAGCTGAACTGGCGCCCCAGGATCTTCCGGTACTCCTTGTCGTACGTGAAGGGGTCCGGGTAGTCCTGCTCCAGGTGGTGGCCGCCGCCCGCCACGGCGGTGCCCACGACGAAGCCCTCGGGAGCGGCCTCGCGCAGCCGGTCGAACGTGGCGTGGGAGTGCGGCGCGGCCTCCTTGCCGGCCGACGGGTCGGCGGCGGCCGAGCCCGTCATGAGCGGCAGGGTCAGGGCGGCGGTGGCGAGGGCCACGGTGGCGAAACGAATGGATCTCATGCGGGGAGTCTCATTCCGATCATCGTTCTCGAATGTTTCGAAACACAGTCCGAAACATTAGGGATGAGCGGACGCTAAGGTCTGGCCGAGCCGCGCGTCAATACCCGTGCACAGGTCGTGTCCGCACCCGTGCGCAGGTCGTGTCCACGCCGACGACCGCCCGGACAGCAGGTCCGTACCAACCCCTTGCTCCCGCACCCGTCACGTCGCAAGCTCCCCTCATGGAGCTGGAGTTGCGGCATCTGAAAACGATCCGGGCTATTGCCGACGCCGGCAGCCTGACCAGGGCGGCGACGGCACTCGGGCTCGCACAGCCCGCGCTGAGCGCACAGCTCAAGCGGATCGAACGCGCCCTGGGCGGTGAGCTGTTCGAACGCGGGCGGCACGGAGTGCGGGCGACCGCGCTGGGCGAACTCGTGCTGGAGCGCAGCCGGATCGTGCTGCCCGCGGTGACCGAACTACAGCAGGAGGCGGCGCGGTTCGCCCGCACCTCGCGCGCGACCGCCTGCCTCCGGCTGGGCGGCACCCACGGTCCGCTGCTGGGCGCCCTGGTGGACCGGCTGGCGGACGCGGTGCCGGACGCCCGCGTCACCACCTGCACGTCCTGGTCCGAGCGGGAGCTGGCCGCACTGCTCGTCGAAGGCCGGCTGGACTTCGCCCTCGCCGGGACCTGCGGCTCGGCCGAGCCGCCGGGTGCGCAGGGCCTGGTCTGGCAGGAGGTCGCGGTCGATCCGGTGTTCGTCATGGTGCCGGAGGGCCATCCGCTCGCCCACCCGGGAGAGGTGGACCTGGCCGAGCTGGCCGGTGAGCAGTGGGCCTGCGTCCCCGGCGACGGCTGCTTCGGGGACTGCTTCACGGCGGCCTGCGCCCGCGCCGGCTTCACCCCGCGACGGATGTACGAGACGGACACCTCGTCCCTGGTCCATCTGGTGCAGGTCGGCCGGGCGGTCGGACTGTGCCGGGCGACCTTCCCGACCACGCCCGGAATCACCACCCGGCCGCTCACGGGCACTCCGCTGACCTGGCGGCACCTGCTGGGCCGGCACACCGTGACCCAGCGGGCGAAGACCGCCGCCACCGTCCTCGAACAGGCCCGGCTCGCCCACACCGGCGTGGCGGCGCGCAGCGACAGCTATACGGAGTGGCTCGCCGCCCAGCCCGTTCCATAACACCGGGGAGAGGGCCGGCCGAGCTCTTACGCCCGACGTTCGGCCCTCCCTACGGTTTCGGCACCTCCCCACCGAACCGAGGAGATGCCCCATGCCCCACCGACACCTCCCCCGACGCACCAGATCCGTGGGTGCCGCCGTCGCGGCGACGGCCGCCCTGCTCGTGGCCGGGCTCAGCGGCTCCGCGAGCGCGGGGCCGACCGCCTCGGCGGCACAGGCGCTGCGCACGGACGCCGCCCCGCCCGCCCTCCTCGAGGCCATGGAACGCGACCTCGGCCTGGACCGGCAGCAGGCGGAACGCCGCCTGGCGAACGAGGCGGACGCCGGCACCACCGCGGGCCGCCTCCGCGCGGCACTGGGCTCCGACTTCGCGGGCGCCTGGGTGAGCGGCGCCGAGTCCGGCACGCTCACGGTGGCGACGACGGACGCCGACGACGTACCGGCCATCGAGGCGCAGGGCGCGAAGGCCACGGTCGTACGCCACTCCCTGACCGCTCTGGACGCGGCCAAGTCCCGTCTGGACCGGGCGGCTCAGCGCAACGACACCACCGACGCCCCCGTCTGGTACGTGGACGTCCGCACGAACACGGTGGTCGTCCAGGCGGTACGCCCCTCCGCCGCCCGCGCCCTCCTGTCGGCGGCCGGCATCGACCGCTCCCTCACCCGGATCGAGAAGTCGGCCGACCGGCCCCGCGCGCTGTACGACCTGCGGGGCGGCGAGGCGTACTACATCAACAACAGCGGCCGCTGCTCGATCGGCTTCCCCGTCACCAAGGGCACCCAGCAGGGCTACGCCACCGCCGGTCACTGCGGGCGGACCGGTGACAGCACGAGCGGCCACAACCGGGTGGCCCAGGGCACCTTCCAGGGCTCGGTCTTCCCGGGCCGGGACATGGCGTGGGTGGCCACCAACTCCCAGTGGACGGCGACTCCTCACGTCAAGGGCCAGGGCGGCCAGAACGTCCAGGTCACCGGCTCCACCCAGGCCCCGGTCGGCGCCTCGGTCTGCCGCTCCGGCTCCACCACCGGCTGGCACTGCGGCACCATCCAGGTGCTGAACACCAGCGTGACCTACCCCGAGGGCACCATCAGCGGCGTGACCCAGACCACGGTGTGCGCCGAGCCGGGCGACTCGGGCGGCTCGTACATCTCCGGCAGCCAGGCGCAGGGCGTCACCTCGGGCGGCTCGGGCAACTGCAGCAGCGGCGGTACGACGTTCTTCCAGCCGATCAACCCGCTGCTCCAGAACTACGGCCTCACCCTGAAGACGACCGGCGGCGGCGAGGAGCCGCCCGAGGAGGAACCGGGCGGCACCTGGTCGGCGGGCACCGTCTACCAGCCGGGCGACACGGTGACGTACGGCGGCGCCACCTACCGCTGCCTCCAGGGCCACCAGGCCCAGACCGGCTGGGAGCCGTCGAACGTCCCGGCGCTGTGGCAGCGCGTGTGAGCTGACGTTTCCGACGGGGGAAGACCGGCCCCGGGTGCGCTGTGGTGAGCGCGCCCGGGGCCGGTCCCATGACCTCGGCGTCCCGAGGCGTGCATCAGGGAATCCGCCCACGCGCCGGGGGTGAGCGCGAGCCGGGGACCTGCCGCGTTCCTGGAGCCATGGACGTGGACGGGGCGTCATCGCGACATCCCGCGCTGGTCCCGCGGCGGTCGGGGCCCGGTCGGCCGGAACCGCACGAGGTGCCTCGGCACAGCGGCACGGTCACGACCCTCAAGGTCAGGCCGGGCACTCTGGAGTCGGCCAAGACCCCGGCCGAGGCCGACCCGGGCTTCTCGGCGGGCAGCGACGGCGACGCGTTCGGCATGGCACTGCCCCACTGAGCCGGTTCAGCCTGCCGCGTCCTCGAAGACTTCGGCCGCGGACGTCGCCGTGATGGCCCGCGTGAACCAGATCTCCAGGGTGCCGGGATCCCCGCAGTCCATGACACGCTCCCGCTCCTGCCCGGACACCTCGATACGCCGGTGATCGAGCAGGAGCAGAACGTCCTCGGCCCGGCCCTCGGCTCGGAGCTGCTGAGCCGTCTGCGACTGGAACCAGGAAAGGTCCATCAGTCCGCGGTCCCGGGCGACGCGAAGATCTCCGCCGTCGACGTGGCGGTGAGGGCCCTGGTGAACCAGAGGCTCAGCACGTCAGGGTCACCGCAGCCGACGATGCGGTCCCGGTCCTCTCCGGAAATCTCGACACCCCGATGACCGAGCAGCATCAGAAGGGCCTCTGCCTGCCCCTCCGCACGAAGCTTCTGAGCGGTCTCCGACTGGAAGAAGGAAAGATCGACGGCCATGAGGTGCCTCCAGATGTCCGCGGCCGGCGTCTTGCCGAGGCCTTGTTCCGTGAGTTCGATGAAGGTGCCTGCGGTGCTCTCGTCGTCGGCCGACAGGCCCTTGAGTGCCTTTGCCAGCGCGTTCAGTATGGCATCGGCGTCCGGGTCACGGCGGTGCAGCGCGGCGGACAGGACCGTGAGCGGAATGTCGCGAGCGGCCTCGTCGGGGCTGGCGATCACCGGCACGTCGTCGGGCCCCAGGACAAGGGGGCGCAGGGTGAGCGAGGGCCACTGACGGGGGCCGATGTCGACCTGCTGGGCCGCCCACGCGGCCGTCCTCCGGTCCGCGCAGACGACGAGGAGCACCGGCGGGACGCCGTACTTGGCGTACACGTGGGCGAGGTAATAAGCCCAGCTTGCGAGCTTGCGCGCGTCCGGTTCGCTCTGGGACTCGACCGCCAGGACGAAACTGCCGTCCTCGGTCTCCATCCGCAGCAGCGTGTCCACCCGGCGCTCCAGTGGCTGTGTCTCCGTGAGGTCGGTGGAGAGCTCGGTGGTGGAGAGGGGTGGGGGAAAGGCGACGCCGAGGTTCCTGGCGGCGCGCGCGAAGAGGCCCGGGTCCTGCTGGAAGATCCGGTGCAGGGCCTCATGGGATGAGCTGACCATGGGGCGAAGCCATGGGCGGAACGGCATGTGCCGCTCGCACATGCCCCGTCATTCGCGCGAACGAACGACACCCCCAGCCGCAGAGTTGACGCCGAACGGTCGTCCGCACAGGCGAAAGGGCCCGCACGACCGAAGTCGTGCGGGCCCTCTCAGGTGCTCGCAGCAGGAGCTACCAGGTCAGATCAGCAAGCTCACTTGTTGATCTTGGTGACCTGGCCGGCGCCCACGGTCCGGCCACCCTCACGGATGGCGAACTTCAGGCCCTCCTCCATGGCGACGGGCTGGATGAGCTCCACCTTCATCTCGGTGTTGTCACCCGGCATGACCATCTCGGTGCCCTCGGGGAGGGTCACGACGCCGGTCACGTCCGTCGTACGGAAGTAGAACTGCGGGCGGTAGTTGTTGAAGAAGGGGGTGTGACGGCCACCCTCGTCCTTCGACAGGATGTAGGCCTGGGCCTCGAACTCGGTGTGCGGGGTGACCGAACCGGGCTTGATGATGACCTGGCCGCGCTCGACGTCCTCGCGCTTGATGCCGCGGAGCAGCAGACCGACGTTCTCACCGGCCTGGCCCTCGTCGAGCAGCTTGCGGAACATCTCGATGCCGGTGACCGTGGTGGTGGTCTTCTCCGGCTTGATGCCCACGATGTCGACGGTCTCGTTGACCTTGAGGACACCACGCTCGATACGACCGGTGACGACGGTGCCACGACCGGTGATCGTGAAGACGTCCTCGATCGGCATCAGGAACGGCTTGTCGACGTCACGCTCGGGCTGCGGGATGTTCTCGTCGACGGCCTTCATCAGCTCGAGGACGGTGTTGCCCCACTCCTTGTCGCCCTCGAGGGCCTTCAGAGCGGAGACCTTGACGACCGGCAGGTCGTCGCCCGGGAACTCGTACTCGGAGAGCAGCTCACGGACCTCGAGCTCGACGAGCTCCAGGATCTCCTCGTCGTCCACCATGTCGGCCTTGTTCAGGGCGACGACGATGTACGGGACGCCGACCTGGCGGGCCAGGAGCACGTGCTCCTTGGTCTGCGGCATCGGGCCGTCGGTGGCGGCGACCACGAGGATGGCGCCGTCCATCTGCGCCGCACCCGTGATCATGTTCTTGATGTAGTCCGCGTGACCGGGGCAGTCGACGTGGGCGTAGTGACGCGTCTCGGTCTGGTACTCGACGTGCGCGATGGAGATGGTGATACCGCGCTGGCGCTCTTCGGGAGCCTTGTCGATCTGGTCGAAGGCCGAGGCCTCGTTCAGGTCCGGGTACGCGTCGTGCAGCACCTTGGTAATGGCGGCCGTGAGGGTCGTCTTACCGTGGTCGATGTGACCGATGGTGCCGATGTTGACGTGCGGCTTAGTCCGCTCGAACTTCGCCTTCGCCACTGGGGTCCTCCTGTGGAGTGGTTCTGTACGCCTTACTCATCGGCGCCAGGTGATCTTTGCTGGGAAACCCGGGCCCGGGACATTCCGCCGAGGTGACGGCGGAATGTCCCCTGCAGGCTCCGGGGTCAAGCCTAAAGCGTGTGAACGGGGTCCGTTAAACGGAGTCCGTTACTCGCCCTTGGCCTTCGCGATGATCTCCTCGGCGACGTTCCGCGGAACCTCGGCGTAGGAGTCGAACTGCATGGAGTAGCTGGCGCGGCCGGACGTCTTGCTGCGCAGGTCGCCGACGTAGCCGAACATCTCCGAGAGGGGCACGAGACCCTTCACGACGCGGGCACCGGCCCGCTCCTCCATGGCCTGGATCTGGCCACGGCGGGAGTTGATGTCGCCGATGACCTCACCCATGTAGTCCTCGGGCGTGGTGACCTCGACGGCCATCATCGGCTCCAGGAGCACGGGCGAAGCCTTGCGCGCGGCCTCCTTGAAGGCCTGCGAACCGGCGATCTTGAACGCGAGTTCGGAGGAGTCGACCTCGTGGTAGCCACCGTCGATGAGCGTGACGCGGACGCCTGTCATCTCGTAGCCGGCCAGGATGCCGAACTGCATGGCCTCCTGGGCGCCGGCGTCCACCGAAGGGATGTACTCCTTCGGGATGCGGCCACCGGTCACCTTGTTCACGAACTCGTACGAGGCGTCGCCGCCCTCGATCGGCTCGATCGCGATCTGCACCTTGGCGAACTGACCGGTACCACCGGTCTGCTTCTTGTGGGTGTAGTCCACGCGCTCGACGGCCTTGCGGATCGTCTCGCGGTAGGCGACCTGGGGCTTGCCGACGTTGGCCTCGACCTTGAACTCACGGCGCATACGGTCGACCAGCACCTCGAGGTGCAGCTCGCCCATACCACCGATGATGGTCTGGCCCGTCTCCTCGTCCGAGTGGACCTGGAAGGACGGGTCCTCCTCGGCCAGGCGCTGGATCGCGACGCCCAGCTTCTCCTGGTCGCCCTTCGACTTGGGCTCGATGGCGACCTGGATGACCGGCGCCGGGAAGTCCATGGACTCCAGGATGACCGGGCTCTTGTCGTCGGACAGCGTCTCACCGGTGGTGGTCTGCTTCAGGCCCATGACGGCGACGATGTCGCCGGCGCCCACCGACTCGATCTCCTCACGCTTGTTGGCGTGCATGCGGTAGATCTTGCCGATGCGCTCCTTCTTGCCCTTCACGGAGTTCAGCACGGCGGTGCCGGACTCCAGGCGGCCCGAGTAGACCCGGACGAAGGTGAGCTTGCCGAGGTGCGGGTCGCTCATGATCTTGAACGCGAGCGCGGCCAGCGGCTCGTCCTCGGACGGCTTGCGCTTGACGACGGTCTCGGCGTCCTTCGGGTCGTGGCCCTCGATGGCCTCGACGTCGAGCGGGGTCGGCAGGTAGCGCACGACCGCGTCGAGCAGGGGCTGGACGCCCTTGTTCTTGAACGCGGTGCCGCAGAACACCGGGGTGACCGTGGTGTCGCTGGACTTGCCGGACGCGATGGTGATGCGACGGATCGCGGCGTACAGCTGCTCCTCGGTGGGCTCCTGGCCCTCCAGGAACAGCTCCATGATCTCTTCGTCGTTCTCGGCGACGGCCTCGACCAGCTTGCCGCGCCACTCCTCGGCGGCCTCGGTGTGCGTGGCCGGGATGTCGACGATGTCGTACATCTCGCCCTTGGCGGCCTCGGCGGACCACACGAGCGCCTTCATGCGGACCAGGTCCACGACGCCCTTGAAGTCGGCCTCGGCACCGATCGGGAGCTGCATGACGAGCGGCTGGGCGCCCAGACGGTCCGAGATCATCTCCACGCAGCGGTGGAACTCGGCGCCGGTACGGTCCAGCTTGTTGACGAAGCAGATGCGCGGGACGCCGTAACGGTCGGCCTGACGCCACACCGTCTCGGACTGCGGCTCGACACCGGCGACACCGTCGAACACGGTCACGGCACCGTCGAGCACACGCAGGGAACGCTCCACCTCGACGGTGAAGTCGACGTGCCCCGGGGTGTCGATGATGTTGATCGTGTAGTCGTTGTCCTCGAGCGGCCAGTGGCAGGTGGTGGCAGCGGACGTGATCGTGATGCCACGCTCCTGCTCCTGCTCCATCCAGTCCATGGTGGCAGCGCCGTCGTGGACCTCACCGATCTTGTACGACACACCGGTGTAGAACAGGATCCGCTCGGTGGTGGTCGTCTTGCCCGCGTCGATGTGGGCCATGATCCCGATGTTGCGGACCCTGGCCAGGTCAAGTGAAGTGGTAGCCATAAGGCTTCAGTCTTCTCTCGGTCTCGATGTGGGTAGCGACTACCAGCGGTAGTGCGCGAAGGCCTTGTTGGACTCGGCCATCTTGTGCGTGTCCTCGCGCTTCTTCACAGCGGCACCCAGGCCGTTGGAGGCGTCGAGAAGCTCGTTGAGCAGACGCTCGGTCATGGTCTTCTCGCGACGGGCGCGGGAGTAACCGACCAGCCAGCGCAGCGCGAGCGTGTTGGCACGACCGGGCTTGACCTCGATCGGAACCTGGTACGTCGCACCACCGACACGGCGGGACTTGACCTCGAGGGTCGGCTTGATGTTCTCCAGCGCGCGCTTCAGCGTGATGATCGGGTCGTTGCCCGTCTTCTCACGCAGACCCTCCATGGCACCGTAGACGATGCGCTCGGCGGTGGAGCGCTTGCCGTTCAGCAGCACCTTGTTGATCAGGGAGGTCACCAGAGGAGAACCGTAGACCGGGTCGATGATGACCGGGCGCTTCGGGGCGGGGCCCTTACGAGGCATTCTTACTTCTCCTTCTTGGCGCCGTAACGGCTGCGAGCCTGCTTGCGGTTCTTGACACCCTGGGTGTCGAGGGAACCGCGGATGATCTTGTAGCGAACACCCGGCAGGTCCTTCACACGGCCGCCGCGCACGAGCACGATGGAGTGCTCCTGCAGGTTGTGTCCCTCACCCGGAATGTAGGCCGTGACCTCGATGCCGCTGGTCAGACGCACACGCGCGACCTTACGCAGGGCCGAGTTCGGCTTCTTCGGGGTGGTCGTGAACACACGCGTGCAGACGCCGCGACGCTGAGGGGAACCCTCGAGTGCGGGCGTCTTGTTCTTCTCGACCTTGTCCTGCCGGCCCTTGCGGACCAGCTGCTGGATCGTAGGCACTACTTCTCCGGTTTCTGTGTGCCGATTGGTGAAGCTAACCTGGAACGTCACCGACCCACGCGGTCGGGTGTGTCGAATCCCGCGGACTTCCGCCGCATGGCGGAAAGAACGTGTGGATCACGGTGGCCGTTCATCGGCCCCCAGTGCGGTGTGATGGCACGCACGAAGGCCAGGGCACACCCCAGGCACAAGGTCTGAGCGTACCTACCGCATTCGCTGCGGTCAAAACAAATGGGGCCGACCCGCGCCGCCGCACGGAACACGTCGTCCCTCGATTGTCAACCGGCCGCCAGCGCGAGCGCGAACGACAGGAACATCAGGACCGCCCACGCCCCGTTCGCCAGCCAGCCGAGCGCCAGACCGGTCAGCGCCAGTCCGTCGCCCTCCTCCCCCGTGCGCCTGATCTCGGCCCGCGCCGTGTGCCCCAGGATCACCGCCGGGATGCCGGTGAGTCCGAAGGTGACCAGGCAGAGTCCGCCGCAGACGGCGGAGGCGACCGCCTTGCCGTTCACCCGCGCCCGGGGCGCCGGCGGGAACACCGCCGGCACGGCGCGCACGGCATGCGGTACGGGCCCCTGCGGCAGGTCGGCCACCAGCAGCGCCAGCTCCCCCACCGTACGGGCGGCGTACGCCCGCGCGACCCTCCGGTCGAACTCGGACTTCTCCAGCCGGCCTTCCCCGTACCCGGCTCTGAGGACGTCCACGGCCCGCTCCCGGTCGGCGTGCGAGGCGAGCATCGACGGAGCGGTCTGCCCGCCCCACGGCTGCGGCACGCCCTGCCCCTGCTGCCAGGGCTGCCCCTGCGGATACGGCGAATACGACACCGGGCACCACCTCCCCCGTCATACCGGGTCCCTCCATGATGCGCTCGGGCGGCCGTTCCGGCACGGGTTCGGCGGCATACGGCCGGTATACGACGCCGAGGGGCGGTCACCCCGTACGGAGTGACCGCCCCTCAGTGCTTCAGACGTACGCCTTACTGGTTGTACGGACCGTAGTCGTAGTCCTCCAGCGGAACGGCCTGGCCGGAGCCCGTGCCGAACGGCGAGTAGTCGATGTCGTCGTAGCCGACGGCCGAGTACATCGCGGCCTTGGCCTCCTCGGTCGGCTCGACCCGGATGTTGCGGTAGCGGGACAGACCCGTACCGGCCGGGATGAGCTTACCGATGATGACGTTCTCCTTGAGGCCGATGAGGCTGTCGGACTTGGCGTTGATCGCCGCGTCCGTCAGGACTCGGGTCGTCTCCTGGAAGGAGGCGGCCGACAGCCAGGACTCCGTCGCCAGCGAGGCCTTGGTGATACCCATCAGCTGCGGACGACCGGAGGCCGGGTGACCGCCCTCCTGGACCACACGACGGTTCTCGGTCTCGAACTTGGAGCGCTCGACCAGCTCGCCGGGCAGCAGCTCGGCGTCGCCGGACTCGATGATCGTCACACGGCGCAGCATCTGCCGGATGATGATCTCGATGTGCTTGTCGTGGATCGACACACCCTGCGAGTTGTAGACCTTCTGGACCTCGCCGACCAGGTGGACCTGGACGGCACGCTGACCCAGGATGCGCAGCACGTCGTGCGGGTTGGTGGCACCCACGGTGAGCTGCTGGCCCACCTCGACGTGGTCGCCCTCGCCGACCAGGACCTTGGCACGCTTCGAGATCGGGAACGCCGTCTCGTCGCTGCCGTCGTCCGGGGTGACGACGATCTTCTTGGTCTTCTCGGTCTCCTCGATCCGCACGCGGCCGGAGGCCTCGGAGATCGGGGCGACACCCTTCGGGGTACGGGCCTCGAAGAGCTCGACGACACGCGGCAGACCCTGGGTGATGTCGTCACCGGCCACACCACCGGTGTGGAAGGTACGCATCGTCAGCTGGGTACCGGGCTCACCGATGGACTGGGCGGCGATGATGCCGACCGCCTCACCGATGTCGACCAGCTTGCCGGTGGCCAGCGAACGGCCGTAGCACATCGCGCAGGTGCCGACGGCGGACTCACAGGTCAGGACCGAGCGGGTCTTGACCTCCTCGACGCCGCGGGAGACGAGCTCCTCGATGAGGACGTCGCCCAGGTCGGTGCCGGCCGGGGCCAGCACCTGTCCGTCGACCACGATGTCCTCGGCGAGGCAGCGCGCGTACACGGACGTCTCGACGTCGCCCTCCTTGCGGAGCACGCCCTCCGCGTCCCGGCTCGCGATCTTGAGACGCAGACCGCGGTCGGTGCCGCAGTCCTCCTCGCGGATGATGACGTCCTGGGAGACGTCGACCAGACGACGGGTGAGGTAACCCGAGTCGGCGGTACGCAGAGCGGTGTCCGCCAGACCCTTACGGGCACCGTGCGTGGAGATGAAGTACTCCAGCACGGACAGACCCTCACGGAACGACGCCTTGATCGGACGCGGGATCGTCTCGTTCTTCGCGTTCGACACCAGACCACGCATACCGGCGATCTGACGCATCTGCATCATGTTGCCTCGTGCACCCGAGTTCACCATCATGAAGATCGGGTTGGTCTTCGGGAAGTTCTCGTTCATCGCCTCGGCGACCTCGTTGGTCGCCTTGGTCCAGATGTTGATGAGCTCCTGCGTGCGCTCGTCCTTGGTGATCAGACCGCGCTCGTACTGCTTCTGGACCTTCTCGTCCTGCGCCTCGTAGCCGCGGACGATCTCCTTCTTCGCCTCGGGGACGACGACGTCGGAGATGGCGACGGTGACGCCGGAACGGGTGGCCCAGAAGAAGCCGGACGCCTTCAGGTTGTCGAGCGTCGCCGCCACGATGACCTTCGGGTAGCGCTCGGCGAGGTCGTTGACGATCTCGGAGAGCTGCTTCTTGCCGACCTCGTAGTCGACGAACGGGTAGTCCTCGGGCAGCAGCTCGTTGAAGAGCGCGCGGCCCAGGGTGGTGTTCAGCCGGAAGCTGTCACCCTGCTGCCACTCGGGCTCGCCCTCCTCGCGCGCCGGCGGGGTCCAGCCGCGCGGCGGGATGGTGCCGACCGGGAAGCGGACGTCGATCCTCGACTGGAGCGACAGCTCGCCCGCGTCGAAGGCCATGATCGCCTCCGCGACCGAGGCGAAGGAACGGCCCTCGCCCTTGAGGTCGCGCATCTCGCCGTCGGTGGTGAGGAAGAACAGACCGAGGACCATGTCCTGGGTCGGCATCGTCACCGGGCGGCCGTCGGCCGGCTTGAGGATGTTGTTCGAGGACAGCATCAGGATGCGGGCCTCGGCCTGCGCCTCCGCGGACAGCGGCAGGTGCACGGCCATCTGGTCACCGTCGAAGTCCGCGTTGAACGCGGTGCAGACGAGCGGGTGGATCTGGATGGCCTTGCCCTCGACCAGCTGCGGCTCGAAGGCCTGGATGCCGAGGCGGTGCAGCGTGGGCGCACGGTTCAGCAGGACCGGGTGCTCCGCGATGACCTCTTCGAGGACGTCGTACACGACCGTGCGGCCGCGCTCGACCATGCGCTTGGCCGACTTGATGTTCTGCGCGTGGTTCAGGTCGACCAGGCGCTTCATCACGAACGGCTTGAAGAGCTCCAGCGCCATGGCCTTCGGCAGACCGCACTGGTGCAGCTTCAGCTGCGGGCCGACGACGATCACGGAACGCGCCGAGTAGTCGACTCGCTTGCCGAGCAGGTTCTGACGGAAGCGGCCCTGCTTGCCCTTGAGCATGTCGGACAGCGACTTCAGCGGACGGTTGCCGGGGCCCGTCACCGGGCGGCCGCGGCGGCCGTTGTCGAAGAGCGCGTCGACGGCCTCCTGGAGCATGCGCTTCTCGTTGTTCACGATGATCTCGGGCGCGCCGAGGTCGAGAAGCCGCTTCAGGCGGTTGTTGCGGTTGATGACACGGCGGTACAGGTCGTTCAGGTCGGAGGTCGCGAAGCGGCCACCGTCCAGCTGCACCATCGGACGCAGGTCCGGCGGGATGACCGGCACGCAGTCGAGCACCATGCCCTTGGGGCTGTTGGACGTCTGCAGGAACGCGGAGACGACCTTCAGCCGCTTGAGCGCACGGGTCTTCTTCTGGCCCTTGCCGGTGCGGATGATCTCGCGGAGACGCTCGGCCTCCTCCTCGAGGTCGAAGGACTCCAGGCGCTTCTGCAGCGCCGCGGCACCCATCGAGCCGTCGAAGTACGTGCCGAAGCGGTCACGCAGCTCGCGGTAGAGCAGCTCGTCGCCCTCGAGGTCCTGGACCTTGAGGTTCTTGAACCGGGTCCACACCTCGTCGAGACGGTCGATCTCGCGCTGCGCGCGGTCGCGCAGCTGCTTCATCTCGCGCTCGGCGCCCTCGCGCACCTTGCGGCGCACGTCGGCCTTGGCGCCCTCGGCCTCCAGCTCGGCCAGGTCGGTCTCGAGCTTCTTGGCGCGGGCCTCGAGGTCGGCGTCGCGGCGGTTCTCGATCTGCTGGCGCTCGACGGAGACGTGGGCCTCCAGCGAGGGCAGGTCGCGGGTGCGGCGCTCCTCGTCGACGTACGTGATCATGTACGCCGCGAAGTAGATGACCTTCTCCAGGTCCTTCGGGGCGAGGTCGAGCAGGTAGCCCAGACGCGACGGAACGCCCTTGAAGTACCAGATGTGCGTGACGGGCGCCGCCAGCTCGATGTGGCCCATCCGCTCACGGCGCACCTTGGCGCGCGTGACCTCGACGCCACAGCGCTCACAGATGATGCCCTTGAAGCGGACGCGCTTGTACTTGCCGCAGTAGCACTCCCAGTCCCGGGTCGGACCGAAGATCTTCTCGCAGAAGAGTCCGTCCTTTTCGGGCTTGAGGGTGCGGTAGTTGATGGTCTCGGGCTTCTTGACCTCGCCGTGGCTCCACTGACGGATGTCGTCAGCGGTGGCCAGGCCGATCCGGAGCTCGTCGAAGAAGTTGACGTCGAGCACTATGCGTCAATCCCTCTCAGGGTTGTAAGTCTTGGGGTCTGAAACGGGGGTCCTGGGGCGGGCGGCCTTCACGGGGAAGGCCGCCCAACTCCCGTCAGACCTCTTCGACGCTGCTCGGCTCGCGCCGGGACAGGTCGATGCCGAGCTCCTCCGCAGCGCGGAAGACGTCCTCGTCGGTGTCACGCATCTCGATGGACATACCGTCGCTGGACAGCACCTCCACGTTCAGGCACAGGGACTGCATCTCCTTGATGAGGACCTTGAAGGACTCGGGGATGCCGGGCTCGGGGATGTTCTCGCCCTTGACGATGGCCTCGTAGACCTTCACGCGGCCGGTCACGTCGTCGGACTTGATGGTCAGCAGCTCCTGGAGCGCGTAGGCGGCGCCGTACGCCTCGAGTGCCCACACCTCCATCTCGCCGAACCGCTGGCCACCGAACTGAGCCTTACCACCCAGCGGCTGCTGGGTGATCATGGAGTACGGACCGGTCGAACGCGCGTGCAGCTTGTCGTCGACCAGGTGGTGCAGCTTCAGGATGTACATGTAGCCGACCGAGATCGGCTCCGGGAACGGCTCGCCCGAGCGGCCGTCGTACAGCCGTGCCTTGCCGGACGGGAGCACCATGCGCTCGCCGTCGCGGTTCGGGATGGTGTGCTGGAGCAGACCCGCGAGCTCGTCCTCACGCGCACCGTCGAAGACCGGGGTGGCGACGTTGGTGCCGGGCTCGACCTTGTCGGCGCCGATGGCCTGGAGCCGCTCGGCCCACTCCTCCGCGAGGCCGGAGACGTCCCAGCCGCGGCTGGCGAGCCAGCCGAGGTGGATCTCCAGGACCTGTCCCGGGTTCATTCGGGACGGGACACCCAGCGGGTTGAGGATGATGTCGACCGGGGTGCCGTCCTCGAGGAACGGCATGTCCTCGATCGGGTTGATCTTGGAGATGACACCCTTGTTGCCGTGACGGCCGGCGAGCTTGTCACCGTCGGTGATCTTGCGCTTCTGCGCGACGTAGACGCGCACCAGCTGGTTGACACCGGGGGGAAGCTCGTCGCCCTCCTCGCGGTCGAAGACGCGCACGCCGATGACCTTGCCGGTCTCGCCGTGCGGCACCTTCAGCGAGGTGTCACGGACCTCACGGGCCTTCTCACCGAAGATCGCGCGGAGCAGGCGCTCCTCGGGGGTCAGCTCGGTCTCACCCTTGGGCGTGACCTTGCCGACGAGGATGTCACCGGCGATGACCTCGGCACCGATGCGGATGATGCCGCGCTCGTCGAGGTCGGCGAGGACCTCCTCGGAGACGTTCGGGATGTCCCGGGTGATCTCCTCGGGGCCGAGCTTGGTGTCACGGGCGTCGACCTCGTGCTCCTCGATGTGGATCGAGGAGAGGACGTCGTCCTGCACGAGGCGCTGCGACAGGATGATCGCGTCCTCGTAGTTGTGACCCTCCCACGGCATGAACGCGACCAGCAGGTTCTTGCCGAGCGCCATCTCGCCGTTCTGGGTGGCCGGGCCGTCGGCGAGGACCTGGCCGGTGACGATCCGGTCGCCCTCGTTGACGATGACCTTCTGGTTGA
Source organism: Streptomyces sp. AC558_RSS880 (assembly GCF_019049255.1). Taxonomy (GTDB): domain Bacteria; phylum Actinomycetota; class Actinomycetes; order Streptomycetales; family Streptomycetaceae; genus Streptomyces. Next base: position 273,772 of record NZ_JAGMUJ010000013.1, read on the forward strand.
CCGAGGTGCCCTGGTTGGAGCGCGAGAACTTGGCCAGGCGGTACGTGATGTACGTGCCGTCGTCGTTGGCGGTGGTGATGTAGTCCGCGGAGACCTCCTGGACCACACCGTCCTTCTCGGCCTTGACCACGTCGCCGGCGTCGACGGCGGAGCGGTACTCCATGCCGGTGCCGACGAGCGGGGACTCGCTCTTGATGAGCGGCACGGCCTGGCGCATCATGTTCGCGCCCATGAGGGCACGGTTGGCGTCGTCGTGCTCGAGGAACGGGATCATGGCGGTCGCGACCGACACCATCTGGCGCGGCGAGACGTCCATGTAGTCGACGTCGTCACCGGGGACGTAGTCGACCTCGCCGCCACGACGGCGGACCAGGATCCGGTTCTCGACGAACCGCATGTCGTCGTTGAGCGGCGCGTTGGCCTGCGCGATGACGAAGCGGTCCTCCTCGTCGGCGGTCAGGTAGTCGACCTCGTCGGTGACCTGGCCCTCGACGACCTTGCGGTACGGCGTCTCGATGAAGCCGAACGGGTTGATCCGGCCGTACGAGGCGAGCGAACCGATCAGACCGATGTTCGGGCCTTCCGGCGTCTCGATCGGGCACATGCGGCCGTAGTGCGACGGGTGCACGTCACGGACCTCGAAGCCGGCCCGCTCACGGGAGAGACCACCCGGGCCGAGGGCGTTCAGACGACGCTTGTGCGTCAGCCCCGACAGCGGGTTGTTCTGGTCCATGAACTGCGACAGCTGGCTGGTGCCGAAGAACTCCTTGATGGAGGCGACGACCGGCCGGATGTTGATCAGGGTCTGCGGCGTGATCGCCTCGACGTCCTGGGTGGTCATGCGCTCGCGCACGACGCGCTCCATACGGGCGAGACCCGTACGGACCTGGTTCTGGATCAGCTCGCCGACGTTGCGGATACGACGGTTGCCGAAGTGGTCGATGTCGTCGGTCTCGACCATGATCGAGCGACCGGACTCGCCGACCGTCTCGGTCTCACCGGCGTGCAGCTTCACCAGGTACTTGATGGTGGCGATGATGTCGTCGGTGGTGAGCACGCCGGCGTCCAGCGGCTCGTCCCCGCCGAGCTTCTTGTTCACCTTGTAGCGGCCGACCTTGGCGAGGTCGTAGCGCTTGGGGTTGAAGTACAGGTTCTCGAGCAGCGTCTGCGCGGCCTCACGCGTGGGGGGCTCGCCCGGACGCAGCTTGCGGTAGATGTCGAGCAGCGCGTCGTCCTGGCCCTGGGTGTGGTCCTTCTCCAGGGTGGCGCGCATGGACTCGTACTCGCCGAACTCCTCGAGGATCTGCTCGGTGGTCCAGCCGAGCGCCTTCAGGAGGACGGTGACGGACTGCTTGCGCTTGCGGTCGATGCGGACACCGACCATGTCGCGCTTGTCGATCTCCATCTCCAGCCAGGCACCCCGGGACGGGATGATCTTGGCGGAGAAGATGTCCTTGTCGGACGTCTTGTCGATGGAGGAGTCGAAGTAGACACCCGGCGAACGAACCAGCTGCGACACCACGACACGCTCGGTGCCGTTGATGACGAAGGTGCCCTTGTTCGTCATGAGCGGGAAGTCGCCCATGAAGACGGTCTGGGACTTGATCTCGCCGGTCTCGTTGTTAGTGAACTCGGCGGTGACGAAGAGCGGGGCCGCGTACGTGAAGTCGCGCTCCTTGCACTCGTCGATGGAGTTCTTCGGCGGCTCGAAGCGGTGGTCGCGGAAGGTCAGCGACATCGACCCGGAGAAGTCCTCGATCGGGGAGATCTCCTCGAAGATCTCCTCCAGACCGGACTTGGTGGGGACGTCCTGCCCGTTCTCGAGAGCCTCCTCGACCCGACTCTGCCAGGCCGTGTTGCCGAGCAGCCAGTCGAAGCTCTCGGTCTGCAGCGCGAGCAGGTTCGGAACCTCGAGAGGCTCCTTGATCTTTGCAAAGGAGATGCGCAGCGGGGCGGTGCTGGCACCGTTGTTCGTATTCGCGGTCGAGGCGTTGCGCGAGGCGGCCAAGAGGGGGTCCTTCCGAGGGCTCGGACTCACTACGCGCGTACCGGCCCCCCACTGGGCAGAGAGACAGACATCCCAGGTCAGAGATGATCTAGTCGTCGGTGCTCGAGCGAGGGCATGCCCCTGGTGACGGGCAGGGGACAGCTAACAGGCAGCGCAAAGGGTCAGTGTAGCCATTTGGCACACTGATGTCCAATGCCGGTTTACGAACCCGGTGGAGGCCCTCGTTCTTCTCAACTCCTGCGACAAGGCGCTGCCCTCAACGCACGTTCATACTGCCCTCTTTGCCGCCGATCCATGCCTCGGATCCGGATCCTTGTGGCGACGCGTCCTGAGAATTGCGCGCTGCGTGCGGTTCGTCAAGGCCCCCCTTGCCGGAACCGCCTGCCACCAGGCGAATCTTCGCGGTCCCCGGAGGCACAACGAAGATCACCTTACTCCCCGCCGTCACAGGTGCAAGGCAGCCGCCGCCGGACCCCTCATACGCCGAGGAGCGACCACCCGGATGGATGATCGCTCCTCAGCGCTTGAGCGTTACACGTCCCGTGGAACGCGCAGGGGACCCGTGGGGACCCCGAAGGTGTTACTTGACCTCGACGGAGGCGCCGGCGCCCTTGAGGGACTCGGCGGCCTTCTCGGCGGCGTCCTTGGCGACCTTCTCGAGGACGGGCTTCGGGGCGCCGTCCACGAGGTCCTTGGCCTCCTTCAGACCCAGGGAGGTCAGCTCACGCACGACCTTGATGACCTGGATCTTCTTGTCGCCGGCACCGGTGAGGATGACGTCGAACTCGTCCTTCTCCTCCTCGGCCGGGGCAGCGGCACCCGGGGCACCCGGGGCGGCGACGGCGGCGACCGCGGCGGCGGCGGTGACGTCGAACTTCTCCTCGAAGGCCTTCACGAACTCGGAGAGCTCGATGAGGGTCATCTCCTCGAACTGCGCGAGCAGGTCTTCCTGGCTGAGCTTCGCCATGATGGCGGTCCTTCCACTAAATCGGCAGGTGCCGGATGTACGGGGTGAGGCGGGCGTACGTCGGGCCCGCGTCGACCCTCACCTCATGCGGTGCGTGCGGCGAGGATCGGAAAGCGAGCCGAATTACTCGGCACCGCCCTGCTCGTCCTGCTTGGCACGGAGCGCGTCCACGGTGCGGACGAGCTTCGAGGGGAGCGCCTGGAAGAGCTGAGCAGTCTGCGTCTGCTTGCCCTTGAAAGCGCCCGCCAGCTTGGCGAGCAGAACCTCGCGGGACTCGAGGTCCGCAAGCTTCTTGATCTCGTCGGCGGACAGCGCCTTGCCGTCAAGGACACCGCCCTTGATGACGAGATTCGGGTTGTCCTTGGCGAAGTCACGAAGACCCTTCGCCGACTCCACCGGGTCACCGGTGACGAAGGCGACTGCCGTCGGACCGTTGAACAGGTCGTCCAGCGTCGAGATCCCGGCCTCGTTGGCCGCAATCTTGGTCAGCGTGTTCTTCACCACGGCGTACTGGGCGTTCTCACCGAGCGAACGGCGCAGCTGCTTGAGCTGGGCCACGGTGAGACCGCGGTACTCGGTCAGCACGGCAGCGCTGGAGTTGCGGAACTGGTCCGTCAACTCGGCAACCGCGGCAGCCTTGTCGGGCCTCGCCATAGAGCCTCGGCCTCCTTCCGGGTGATTCGGACCGCGCGGACCCGAAGGAGGACTGGGGAAAACGAAACGCCCCGGGCGCAGGCGCACGGGGCGTAGCTCAACCGGTCGTTCGCGTCCTTGCGGCAGCGAGCCCCGGGAACTCTTCCACTGACACCTGCGCGGGTCGTCCGCAGTTCAGCGGATCCTTCGGCCACCGTGAACTCCGATGAGCACACGGCAACGACCAGCGGTCTTTGGCTTCCGTGGAAGAGTACGCGAACGGATCGGCGTCAAGCAAATCGGCCGATCGGGGGCATCGGGAGCGTCAGGGCCTTCAGGCGCCGAGGCCGGCCTCGGAGTCCGCCCCGAGGTCCTCCAGCTCCCCCAGCATCTCCATGAGGTCGAAGGTGTCCTGGTCCGCCGGCGCCTCGACCTCGGCCTTGGCGCCGTAGTCGGAGTAGTCGGCCGTCATGTTCATCGTGCCCTGCGGCGTCTTCATGCCGACGACCATCCGGACCGGCAGATCGTCCTCGTTGACCCAGATCTCGGTGTCGAAGCCCTTGAACTCGGAGGACTTCATGGACTTCAGGAGCTCGTCGCGCTCGTCCGCGCCGAGGGCGTCCACGGAGTTCTTGTTGGAGGCCATGATGTCCTCCATGGTGATCTTGCCCTTGTAGCGCTCGGCCTTCTCGCCGTTCACCGTCTCCGACCCGACCAAGTCGATATTGCCGGACTCCAGCAGCAGCGCCAGCTGGTCGGCCGGGTTCTGGTTCATGTCCGCCAGACCGGCCGTCATCTGCTTCTGCATCTCGGCGTCCCCGGACGCCTCGGCGATGGCGGCGAAGTCCATCTTCATCCAGCGCTTGCCGTCCATCTCGGCGGCCTGCTTCGCACCCATGTCCATGTACATGACGTTGTCGAGCATGATCATGCGGACCTGGCTCGGAGCGTCCGGGTCGCCCGCGGTGAGCGCGGAGCCCTTCATGGTGACGTCCATGACGGCCGGGTCCCAGCCCTGCACGCCGGAGATCTCCATGGTGCCGCCGCCGTCCACCCCGGTCGGCATCGTCATGGTCATCCGGACCTTGGAGGACTTGGCCTCCGAGGTGTTCTTGAAGGCGGCCTGGAGGACCTCGGTCATCTCGTTCTGCGTCTGGACCTCGGACCCCGCCGAGTCGGCGGCCTTCTTCTTCGTCCCGCCCCCGTCACCGTCCTGACAGCCCGCGACGCCCACGACGACGGCCACGGCCGTCAGACAGACACCCGCGCGCTTCCATGCGGCCACGCCCATGAATCCCACCCCTGGTTGTTTCGCTGTGCTACGCCTGTGAAGTCAGAAGAAAGGTAACCCACGCCACTGACACTGTCGTACGAAAAAACCCGTCCCCGCGCCTCGGACGAGACGCGGGGACGGGTTTTCTCACTGTGTGCACCGGCCGGTCACCCGGCCCGCCCGGCTCAGACGGCGGCCGGGTCCTCCTCGACGAGGAGGTTGCGGGTGCGGTTGGAGTCGAGCGGAATGCCGGGGCCCATCGTGGTGGTGATGGCGGCCTTCTTGATGTAGCGACCCTTGGCGGCGGACGGCTTCAGACGGAGGATCTCCTCCAGCGCCGCGGCGTAGTTCTCCACCAGCTTGGTGTCGTCGAACGACGTCTTGCCGATGATGAAGTGCAGGTTCGAGTGCTTGTCGACGCGGAACTCGATCTTGCCGCCCTTGATGTCGTTGACGGCCTTGGTGACGTCCGGGGTCACGGTGCCGGTCTTCGGGTTCGGCATCAGACCACGGGGACCGAGCACGCGGCCGAGGCGGCCGACCTTGCCCATGAGGTCCGGGGTGGCGACGACGGCGTCGAAGTCCAGACGGCCCTTCGACACCTCGTCGATCAGCTCGTCGGCGCCGACGATGTCGGCGCCCGCGGCACGCGCGGCCTCGGCACGGTCACCGGTCGCGAAGACCAGGACCCGGGCGGTCTTACCGGTGCCGTGCGGGAGGTTCACGGTGCCACGGACCATCTGGTCGGCCTTGCGCGGGTCGACACCCAGACGGAAGGCGACCTCGACGGTGCTGTCGAACTTGGTCGTGGACGTCTCCTTGGCGAGACGGACGGCCTCGAGCGGGGCGTACAGCTTCTCCCGGTCGATCTTGGCGTCCGCAGCGCGGAGAGACTTGCTGCGCTTGCTCACTGAAAGCTCCTGTGAATTGTCGAGGAGTCGTGGTCCGGGCCGAGCCGGCCCTTCCACTACTGCTTGGCTTACGGGGGTGGAGGTCAGCCCTCGACCGTGACGCCCATGGAACGGGCGGTGCCGGCGATGATCTTCTCGGCGGCGTCCAGGTCGTTGGCGTTGAGGTCGGGCATCTTGGTGGTGGCGATCTCACGGACCTGGTCACGCGTGATCTTCGCGACCTTGGTCTTGTGCGGCTCGCCGGAGCCCTTCTCCACGCCCGCGGCCTTGAGGATCATCTTGGCGGCCGGCGGGGTCTTGGTGACGAAGGTGAAGGAACGGTCCTCGTAGACCGTGATCTCCACCGGGATGACCCAGCCGCGCTGCGACTCGGTCGCGGCGTTGTAGGCCTTGCAGAACTCCATGATGTTCACGCCGTGCTGACCCAGCGCGGGGCCGACCGGCGGAGCCGGGTTCGCGGCACCGGCCTGGATCTGGAGCTTGATGAGCCCCGTGACCTTCTTCTTCTTGGGAGGCATGGCTCTCCGGGTCCTTTCGATTCGGGTCCTGCCCACGCCATGGGGACAACCCGGACGCAGGCATACCGCACAACGATAACGGGTATAGATGCGCGGCTGAAAACCGAGCAGGTCAGACGGACGCTCGCACGCCTGCCTGACCTGCTCGGACGCTGTGTGCCAGAAGGGCTAGTTCTTCTGGATCTGGTCGAAGGAGAGCTCGACCGGCGTCTCGCGGCCGAAGATCTCCACCAGGCCCTTGACCTTCTTGGAGTCGGGGTTGATCTCGTTGATGGTCGCCTGCAGCGTGGCGAACGGGCCGTCGGTGACGGTGACCGAGTCGCCGACCTCGAAGTCCAGCACCTGGACCTCGACCTTGCGCTGCGGGGCCGGCTTGCCCTCGGCCTCGGCGGCCTCGCGGGCGGCCTTCTCCTCGGCCTCCGGGGCGAGCATCTTGACGATCTCGTCCAGCGTCAGCGGGTACGGGTCGTAGGCGTTGCCCACGAAGCCGGTGACACCGGGGGTGTTGCGGACGACGCCCCAGGACTCGTTCGTCAGGTCCATGCGGACCAGGACGTAACCCGGGAGCTTGTTCTGCTTGATCGTCTTGCGGTCGCCGTTCTTGATCTGGACGACCTCTTCCTGCGGCACCTCGGCCTGGAAGATGTACTCCTCGACGTTCAGCGAGACGGCGCGCTGCTCCAGGTTGGTCTTCACCCGGTTCTCGTAGCCCGCGTACGTGTGGATGACGTACCACTCGCCGGGCAGCGTCCGCAGTTCCTCGCGGAGCTTCTCGACCGGGTCGCGGTCGTCCTCGGGCTCTTCGGCCTCCTCGGCCGCTTCCACGGCCTCGGTGGTCTCGTCCGCCTCGGCGCTCTCGTCCTCGGTGGTGTCGGCAGCCTCGGCCTCGGCGAGGGCCTCGGTGTCCTCGACATCCGCGCTCTCGACGGCGGCGAGCGCGTCCTCGGCGGACTCGGCCCCTTCGCCGTAAGGCTCGACGGCGTCGTTCACGTTCGGGTCAGACACGGTGGCTGCTTCTTCCTGGATGCAAGGGGTGGAACATGCGAAAAGGAGCGCCGGATACCTCGGCGCTCTTCGCTCTCGGCTCAGCCGAAGACGTACTTGGCGGCGTTACTGAGGCCATAGTCGATCAGAGTGACCAGACCGATCATCAGGACGACGAAGACGATCACGGCGGTCGTGTACGACGTCAGCTGGTTGCGAGACGGCCAGACGACCTTGCGAAGCTCCGAGACGATCTGGCGGTAGAAGAGCGCGAGGCGCTTCAGCGGACCCTTCTTGGCCCGCTTGCCGCCCTTGCGGGTCTTCTTCTGGGAGTCCGGCGCCTCATCCTGGGCATCAGGCATGTCGATGGAGCCCACGGCGTCCGTCACTCGTCCTCACCTGATTCCGGGTCGTGGCCGTGCCGCGCCCGGTCAGAGCCCGCACGGCGGTGCATTGCTGTACGTACATGCGCACACATCCTGGCGAAGGTGTGTGTAGCAGGGCCGGAGGGACTTGAACCCCCAACCGCTGGTTTTGGAGACCAGTGCTCTACCAATTGAGCTACGACCCTTTGTGTGTCCCCAACGTACCGCATCCGGCCGGATGCTTGGTGTGCACCGGTCGAGCGCGGGCCGCTGAAGGCCAACGAGGTGAGAGTGTACGTGTTCCTGGGCCGGGCGTCGAACAGAAAGTGCCCGGGAAGCGCCGCCCCGGCGGAAGATCGTCCCGGACGTGGTGTTCCGGCGGCGCCGATCCGGACTGGTGTTCAGGGGTTTGCCCGGTGTTGTTCAGTACGTGAAACCCCGGTGCCGTGCGGGTTTCCGGTCTGGAACGATGGGCTCCATGAGCGCTGCAACCCCTCCCACCGAGCGCCGGGTCTCCGCCCGAGTCGGCGCGATCTCCGAGTCCGCCACCCTCGCCGTGGACGCCAAGGCCAAGGCCCTCAAGGCCGCCGGGCGACCGGTGATCGGCTTCGGCGCCGGTGAGCCCGACTTCCCGACGCCGGACTACATCGTCGAGGCCGCGATCGAGGCCTGCAAGAACCCGAAGTACCACCGGTACACGCCGGCCGGCGGTCTTCCGGAGCTGAAGTCCGCGATCGCCGCCAAGACGCTGCGCGACTCCGGCTACGAGGTGGACCCCTCCCAGGTCCTCGTCACCAACGGCGGCAAGCAGGCCATCTACGAGGCCTTCGCCGCGATCCTCGACCCGGGCGACGAGGTCATCGTCCCGGCGCCGTACTGGACCACGTACCCGGAGTCGATCCGACTGGCCGGCGGTGTCCCGGTCGAGGTGGTCGCCGACGAGACCACCGGTTACCGCGTGAGCGTGGAGCAGCTGGAGGCGGCCCGCACCGAGAAGACGAAGGTCGTCCTCTTCGTCTCCCCGTCGAACCCGACCGGCGCGGTCTACAGCGAGGCCGAGACCGAGGCGATCGGCCGCTGGGCCGTCGAGCACGGCCTGTGGGTGCTGACCGACGAGATCTACGAGCACCTGGTCTACGGCGACGCCACGTCCGTGTCGCTGCCCGCGCTCCTGCCCGAGCTGCGCGACAAGTGCATCGTGGTCAACGGCGTGGCGAAGACGTACGCGATGACGGGCTGGCGGGTCGGCTGGATCATCGGCCCGAAGGACGTGGTGAAGGCCGCGACCAACCTGCAGTCGCACGCCACGTCGAACGTCTCCAATGTCGCCCAGGTGGCCGCGCTCGCCGCCGTCTCCGGCGACCTGGACGCCGTCGCGACGATGCGCGAGGCCTTCGACCGGCGCCGGAAGACCATCGTCCGGATGCTCAACGAGATCGACGGCGTGGTCTGCCCGGAGCCCGAGGGCGCGTTCTACGCCTACCCCTCGGTGAAGGCGCTGATCGGCAAGGAGATCCGGGGCAAGCGGCCGCAGGACTCGGTCGAGCTGGCGGCGCTCATCCTGGAGGAGGCCGAGGTCGCGGTGGTGCCGGGTGAGGCGTTCGGCACGCCGGGCTATCTGCGGCTGTCGTACGCGCTGGGCGACGAGGACCTCGTCGAGGGCGTGAGCCGGATCCAGAAGCTGCTGGCGGAGGCGCGCGACTGACGTCGTCCTTCCGCCACAGGGGCGCCCGGGTCTCCTCCCGGGCGCCCCTGTTCGTTCGTGCGAGCAAGACCACGAAAGGGGAAAGCGCTACCGGGACGGCGGGGGCGTGCGGCAGGATCCTGCAATGGAACGTGTACGTGATGTCTCCGCTCTGCCAAAAGCCCACCTGCACCTGCACTTCACCGGGTCCATGCGGCCCGCCACCCTGCTGGAGCTGGCCGACAAGTACGGCGTGCGCCTGCCCGAGGCGCTGACCGACGCGCTGACCAGCGGGGAGCCGCCGCGACTGCGGGCCACGGACGAGCGCGGCTGGTTCCGCTTCCAGCGGCTGTACGACGCGGCGCGCTCGTGTCTCAGGGAGCCGGACGACATCCGGCGCCTTGTGCGGGAGGCGGCGGAGGAGGACCTGCGCGACGGCTCGGGCTGGCTGGAGATCCAGGTGGACCCGACGTCGTACGCGCCCCGGCTGGGCGGGCTGATCCCGGCACTGGAGATCATCCTGGACGCGGTGGACGCGGCGACGCGGGACACCGGGATCGGGATGCGGGTGCTGGTGGCGGCCAACCGGATGAAGCATCCCCTGGACGCGCGCACGCTGGCCCGGCTGGCGGTGCGGTACGCGGACCGGGGGATCGTGGGATTCGGCCTCTCCAACGACGAGCGGCGCGGGATGGCCCGCGACTTCGACCGCGCGTTCGCGATCGCGCGCGAGGGCGGGCTGCTGTCGGCGCCGCACGGCGGCGAACTGGCGGGGCCGGCGTCGGTTCGGGACTGCCTGGACGACCTGGAGGCGAACCGGATCGGGCACGGGGTGCGGGCGGCGGACGACCCGCGGCTGCTGCGGCGGCTCGCGGACCGCCAGGTGACGTGCGAGGTGTGCCCGGCGTCGAACGTGGCGCTGGGCGTCTACGACAAGCCCGAGGACGTACCGCTGCGGACCCTGTTCGAGGCGGGCGTACCGCTGGCGCTGGGCGCGGACGATCCGCTGCTGTTCGGCTCCCGGCTGGCGGCGCAGTACGAGATCGCGCGGCTCCACCACGGTTTCACGGACGCGGAGCTCGCGGAGGTGGCCCGGCAGTCGGTGCGGGGCTCGGCGGCCCCGGAGGACGTGAAGGCGAAGCTGCTGTCGGGCGTGGACGACTGGCTCAGCGCCCCGGTCGCTTGAAGTGGGCGTAGGGCGGATAGGGCTTGAAGCAGATCAGGACCTCGTAGGGGTGTCCGCCGCCGGGCTGCTGCGTGAGGGCCGGGATGCCCGTCATGAAGGCCGACCGCCCCTGCACGACGCCCTTCTGGCGCGGTCCCCAGCCCGCCGCGTACGCGAAGGACATGGCCGCCTCGGCGAAGACGTCCCGGCTGCCGAAGAGGAAGAACGTGCGGGCGTGGGTGGCGTGCCGCAGCTCGTCCCGGCAGTCCGGGCGCCATGCGCGCCTGCGCCGGGCGGCGGCGTCCCGGTCCGTGCGCGCCTCGTCGGTGCGGACGGTCAGGGGGGTGCCCTGGCCGAGGGAGCGGCGCAGCTCCGGCCACTTGCCGGGGCGCAGTCCGTAGGAGTGGTGGGCCAGGACGAGGTCGACGCGTTCTCCGCGGCCCTCGCCCGGCGGGACGCCGTCCCGCAGCGGCACGTGGACGATCGTGTGACGTGAGTAGGCGGCGAAGGAGAACAGGCCGGCGAGCCGGTTCAGTCCGTCGTGGTCGCCGAGGAGCAGGCCGATCGGTTCCGGGGCGCGCAGCGAGGTGTGGCGCAGGGTGTGCCGGGGCTGGACGACGCGGTGCTCGCGCGGGCCGGTCCGGGGACGGAACTCGCGCAGTCTCAGGTGCATGGGGTCGGCCTCACCCGCCCAGGATCGCGGGCGGGCACGCCGGACGGCAACGGGGATTCGGCCGCTACAGGTTCACGCCCACCATGACGGGTTCGTTGACCAGGGTGACGCCGAAGGCCTCGTGCACGCCCGCGACGACCTCGCGGGCGAGCGCCAGCAGGTCCTCGGTGGTCGCGTCCCCCCGGTTGGTGAGGGCGAGCGTGTGCTTGGTGGAGATGCGGGCCGGGCCCCGGCCGTAGCCCTTGGTGAAGCCGGCCTTGTCGATCAGCCAGGCCGCGGAGGTCTTGGTGCGGCCGTCGCCCGCGGGGTACGCGGGGGGCTCGACGCCGTCGCCGAGCCGCTCCCGTACGCGCGCGTGGAAGGCCGCGAACGCCTCGTCGTCGAGGATCGGGTTGGTGAAGAAGGAGCCGGCCGACCAGGTGTCGTGGTCCTCGGGGTCCAGGACCATGCCCTTGCCCGCGCGGAGCTTCAGCACCGTCTCGCGGGCCGTGGCGAGCGGCACCCGGTCGCCCGGCGCGACACCGAGGACGCGGGCCGTCTCGGCGTACTTGACGGGGCCGGAGAGGCCGCCCGCGTCCTCCAGTGCGAAGCGCACCCGCAGGACGACGTAACGCTCGGGGTCGGCCTTGAAGCGGCTGTGGCGGTAGGAGAAGGCGCACTCCTCGTTGCCGAGTGTGACGGTCTCGCGGGCGCGGCGGTCGTAGGCGACGACCTCGGTGAGGGTGGAGGAGACCTCCTGGCCGTACGCGCCGACGTTCTGGATCGGGGTGGCGCCCGCCGAGCCGGGGATGCCGGCCAGGCACTCGATGCCGGCGAGACCCGCCTCCACGGTGCGGGCGACGGCGTCGGTCCACACCTCACCGGCGGCCAGCTCCAGTCGCGTGCCGTCCAGGGCGAAGCCCTTGGTCGCGACGACGAGGGCGGTGCCGTCGAAGCCCTTGTCGCCGATGACCAGGTTGGAGCCGCCGCCGATGACCAGCAGCGGCGTACCGCTGTCGTCGGCCTCGCGGACGGCGGCGATCACCTCGTCGTCGGTCGTCGCGGTGACCAGCCGGGCCGCGGGGCCGCCCAGCCGGAAGGTGGTCAGCGGGGCGAGGGGGGCGTCGTGGAGTTCCTGCACGGGCCCAAGACTACGAGACGGCACCGACAGCCCCGCCCCCCGATGCGTCCGGCTCAGCTCAGCCGCACGACCGCCCGCGACATGCCCAGCACCTTCTGTCCGGCGCTGGTCGCCGTGAGGTCCACGCGGACCGTGTTGTCGTCGAGCTTGGCGGCGACCTTGCCGCTGACCTCGATGGTGGCGCCCTGGTCGTCGTTGGGGACGACGACCGGACGGGTGAAGCGGACGCCGTACTCGACGACCGCTCCCGGGTCGCCCGCCCAGTCGGTCACCACGCGGATCGCCTCGGCCATGGTGAACATGCCGTGCGCGATCACGTCGGGCAGACCGACCTCCTTGGCGAACTTCTCGTTCCAGTGGATGGGGTTGAAGTCGCCGGAGGCACCCGCGTACCGGACGAGGGTGGCCCGGGTCACGGTGAACGTCTGCGCGGGCAGCTCGGTGCCGGCCTCGACGTCGGCGTAGGAGATCTTCGCCGTCATGGTGTTGCTCACGCCTCCTCGGCCGCGCGGGCCACCAGCTTGGTCCAGGCGGTGACGACGTGCTCGCCGTCCTGGTCGTGCACCTCGCCGCGGATGTCCAGTATGTCGTTGCCGGCCATCGACTTGACCGACTCGATGGTCGAGGTGACCGTGAGCCGGTCACCGGCGCGCACGGGACGGACGTAGGCGAACTTCTGGTCGCCGTGCACCACCCGGCTGTAGTCGAGGCCGAGCTTCGGGTCGGCGACGACCTGCCCGGCGGCCTTGAAGGTGATCGCGAACACGAAGGTGGGCGGGGCGATCACATCGGGGTGGCCGAGCGCCTTGGCGGCCTCCGCGTCCGTGTAGGCGGGGTTGGCGTCCCCCACCGCCTCGGCGAACTCGCGGATCTTCTCCCGGCCCACCTCGTAGGGCTCGGTGGGCGGGTAGGTCCGCCCCACGAAGGACTGGTCGAGCGCCATGCGCGCGGCACCTCCTGTGTCTGACTGTGTCTGCCTGCGGTCGGCCGGTCCTGACCGTGTCCGGCCGACGGGAAAACGACACGAGGCCGCCCCCCTGGCTGGGGGGACGGCCTCGTGTACGAGCCTGATTTATCGCGTTTCGCGGTGCGCGGTGTGCGCGTTGCAACGCGGGCAGTGCTTCTTCATCTCAAGACGGTCCGGGTTGTTACGCCGGTTCTTCTTGGTGATGTAGTTCCGCTCCTTGCACTCCACGCAGGCCAGCGTGATCTTCGGGCGGACGTCGGTGGCAGCCACGTGAGTGCTCCTTGACGAACGGATTGACTGTATTTACGCAATGAAGAGTAGCCGATCGAAGGACCGACCCCGCAATCGGCTACTGTCTGTAGCGGTGACCGGACTTGAACCGGTGACACAGCGATTATGAGCCGCTTGCTCTACCGACTGAGCTACACCGCTTTGATGCGATCGGGCCCCGCCTTTCGGCGGGAACCTCACACACCAGAGCCCCAAAACGGAATCGAACCGTTGACCTTCTCCTTACCATGGAGACGCTCTGCCGACTGAGCTATTGGGGCGAGCGATGAAGACATTACACGGTCCGCCGCCGTTCGCCCAAATCCGTTTCGGCCCCCCTCTCCCGGGGCGGACCACGCCGGTACGACTATTGGGCTCCTCCCGGCGGGGGACGGGCCCCCGGCCTAGGCTCGACTCACTCTGCGTGATCTTGCCTGCGTGACCTTGCCCTCCACGCGCAGCCCGAGCCCCTGGAACGCGATGCCCGACAGCCGGCCGCAGCCACCGCCCCGTCCGCCCTCGTCCCCGGGTCCGGTTCCGGTCGATCCGGCCCCGCTGTTGCTGTGCGGCGCGCGCCTCACCGACGGCCGGACCGTGGACGTACGGCTGGGCGGCGGGCGCATCGAGGCGGTCGGCACGGCCGGCAGCCTGGCGGCGGACGGCACGCGCGCGTGCGGCACGCAGGTCGATCTCACCGGTTATCTGCTCCTGCCGGCCCCCGCGGAGCCCCACGCCCACGCGGACACGGCTCTGTCCGCCGATGACGACGGCCCCGTCTCGTACGACCCCCGGGACGTCCAGCGCCGCGCGACGGAGGCCGCGCTGCTCCAGCTCGGGCACGGCGCGACGGCGCTGCGGGCGCATGTGCGCGTGGGCGACGTGGCCGGGCTGGGCGCGCTGACCGCCGTGCTGCGGGCGGAGCGTTCGCTGCGCGGGCTGGCCGAACTGACGACGGTGGCGGTGCCACGGCTGCTGACCGGGGTGGCCGGGGCGGACGGGCTCGCGGTGCTGCGGGACGCGGTGAAGATGGGCGCGTCCGTGGTGGGCGGCTGTCCCGATCTCGACCCCGATCCCACGGGGTACGTGGAGGCGGTCCTGGAGGTCGCCTCCGAACACGGCTGCCCCGTGGATCTGCACACGGACGCCGCCGACCCCGCCCGGCTGGCCCGGTTCGCGGCCATGGCGGGCGGGCTGCGGCCGGGGGTCGCCCTCGGCCCGTGCGGCGGTCTCGCCCGGCTGCCCGCCGAGTCGGCCGCGCGGACCGCGGACCGGCTCGCGGCGGCCGGGGTGACGGTGGTGTGCCTGCCGCAGGGCGGCTGCGGCACCGTGGACCGCCGGGGCACGGCGCCGGTACGGCTGCTGCGGTCGGCGGGGGTGCGGGTGGCCGCCGGGAGCGGTGCCCTGCGGGACGTGTCGAACCCGGTGGGCCGCGGCGACCCGTTGGAGGCGGCGTACCTGCTGGCCTCCCGCCACGGGCTGTCCGCCGAGGACGCCTACGCAGCGGTGAGCGCGTCGGCGCGGGCCTCCCTGGGACTGCCCGAGGTGCGCGTGGAGGCGGGTTTCCCGGCCGAACTGCTGGCGGTCCGCGGGGACGGGCTCTCGGGGGCGCTGTCGCTGGGGTACAGCCGCGTCGTGGTGCACGGGGGGCGGGTGGTGGCGCGGACGAGCGCGGTGCGGGAGTACCGCGGTTCGGCAGCCTTGTCGGCGGAGGTGGAACCGGGGCTGCCCCGGCAGGGCCGCGGCAGCGCATAGAGCCGGACCGGTCCCTGGGGCGTTGCGCGGCGGACGGGGTCGGCCCGGCGTACGGTCGGAGGCATGCGCATTGTCATCGCTGGTGGTCATGGTCAGATCGCGCTGCGGCTGGAGCGGCTGCTCGCCGCGCGCGGAGACGAGGCGGCGGGCATCATCCGCACACCCGAACAGGCCGACGAGCTGCGGCGCCTGGGCGCCGAACCGGTCGTGCTCGACCTGGAGTCGGCGTCGGTGGAGGAGGTCGCGCAGCGGCTGGAGGGCGCGGACGCGGCGGTGTTCGCGGCGGGTGCCGGGCCGGGCAGCGGCGCGGGCCGCAAGGAGACGGTGGACAGGGCGGCGGCGGTCCTCTTCGCCGACGCGGCCGTCCGCGCGGGCGTACGGCGTTTCGTGATCGTGTCGTCCATGGGCGCGGACCCGGCCCACGAGGGCGACGAGGTCTTCGACGTGTACCTGCGCGCCAAGGGCGAGGCGGACGCGTACGTACGCGGTCTGGACGCCCTGGACTGGACGATCCTGCGCCCCGGTCAGCTCACCAACGACGCCG
This sequence comes from Streptomyces sp. AC558_RSS880, assembly GCF_019049255.1. Taxonomy (GTDB): domain Bacteria; phylum Actinomycetota; class Actinomycetes; order Streptomycetales; family Streptomycetaceae; genus Streptomyces. Next base: position 289,606 of record NZ_JAGMUJ010000013.1, read on the forward strand.
GCACCGGCCTGGTCCGCCTGGAGGCCCACACGGGCCGCGGCCCGGTCCCGCGCGACGACGTGGCCGCCGTGCTGGCGGAGCTGGTGGACACCCCCGCGACGGCCGGCCTGACCCTGGAGCTGATCAGCGGCCCCGCGCCGGTGTCGGTGGCCGTGAAGTCGGTGGCCGGCAACTGATCCGGCCGGACCGGAACCGGGCTGGGACCGGGCTAGAAGAGGGGCATCTGTCCGGGGAACTCCGGGACCGCGTAGCCGTCCAGCGAGGGCTGTTCCGCACCGAGCGGGGCGTGCCTGCGTGACCCGGGGCACGAGGTCAGTTCCCCGCTCCCCCGGGCGCCGGGCGGATCGTGCCGCGCGTACCGCCCGGCGACGACGGCGATCTCACGACGGCACTCGGGACAGGGGCGGCGACGGGACGACATGGGGCCAGTGTGCCCCGGGGTGTCCGCCCGCGGACAGGAAGCGCCCGCGGAAACGAAGAGACCCCCTCCGTGTACGGAGGGGGTCTTCCCCAGTGTGGCGGCGCCAGGATTCGAACCTGGGAAGGCTGAGCCGGCAGATTTACAGTCTGCTCCCTTTGGCCGCTCGGGCACACCGCCGGGGTCGCTGCCGTCGAACCGCTTTTCGGCGGTGCTCCTTGGCAACGACGTAAACAATACCCGATGGGCAGGGGTGCTTCGCCACCCGATTGATCGCCACCCGGAGGCCGGGGGGTGACTAGGCTGGTCCGGATGCGGCCGGGGACCGATGCCGGGCTCGGGGGCCGCTTCACGTACGCCGGTACGCATCCGGTGCGCAGCCCGGTACGCACCCCGATACAAGGAGCCACAGGACATGGCCGACTCCAGTTTCGACATCGTCTCGAAGGTCGAGCGGCAGGAGGTCGACAACGCCCTCAACCAGACCGCCAAGGAGATCTCGCAGCGCTACGACTTCAAGGGCGTGGGTGCCTCGATCTCGTGGTCCGGGGAGAAGATCCTCATGGAGGCGAACTCCGAGGACCGGGTGAAGGCCGTCCTCGACGTCTTCCAGTCCAAGCTGATCAAGCGGGGCATCTCCCTGAAGGCCCTGGACGCGGGTGAGCCCCAGCTCTCGGGCAAGGAGTACAAGATCTTCGCGTCGATCGAGGAGGGCATCTCCCAGGACAACGCGAAGAAGGTCGCGAAGATCATCCGCGATGAGGGCCCGAAGGGCGTGAAGGCCCAGGTGCAGGGCGACGAGCTGCGGGTCAGCTCCAAGAGCCGCGACGACCTGCAGGCCGTCATCGCGCTGCTCAAGGGCAAGGACTTCGACTTCGCCCTGCAGTTCGTGAACTACCGGTAGGTCCGGCCGGCATCGTGGCGTTCACGCGCCGCACGGGCGCGAGGAAGGGTGGCACCCGGACGGTGGCCGCCCTTCTCGCCCGTCGGCTGTGGTTCGGGGCGCGGGGCCCGGTCGGTCCCGTGAGTGGCCGAGCAGGATGTGGCAGGCGGTCAGGAGGACCGGCGAGCCGCCGATCGCGGCGGCCCGGGTGGTGCCGTCGTAGGACTCCTTGGGATCGGGTGGTCGAGCCGGCGCGCCGATGTCCGGCCGCCGATGAACGCGCCGGTGACGCCGGTCAGCGTCGTGGTGCCGGTGTTCTGGCGGTCTTGGGTTTCGGTGGCCACGGGAGCCGGGTCCTGCCGGCGGACGTGCTGGTGTACGGCGTGCGCGGACGGGGCGGCGGACGGTAGGAGGCGTACGGTGGCCCGGTCAGGGCGTCGGCGCCGGTGTCGCGGGTCCGTGGAGACCGGTCCACGGCGCCAGGTCCATACCCTCGTTCTCCTCCTCGTACCAGCCCGTGCCCCGGACCCAGGAGTGGAGCCAGTCCGTGAGGCCGGGCGCGTCGAGGAACCAGGCGTGGTCGGGGTCGCCCGGGTTGGGCTCGAAGAGGAGGACGGTGGCCTGGGGCGAGCGGCAGTCCACACAGGCGTACATGCCGCAGCCCCAGTGGGATATGGGCAGCACTCCCTCGGGCCAGGGCCAGTCAGGGTCCTCACGGCCGCTCTCGCGGTTGGCGAGGTACTGGGCCACGGCGGCGGGTTCGCCGGAGGGCGCGCTGTCCAGGAGGGGCAGCAATCCGTACTCGGGGCCGAATCCGCCGTCCGCTATGCGTAGATAGAGCTCGGCGAGCAGCGGGGGCAGGGCGAAGCCCAGCGTGGCCTCGGCGCGTGCCAGTGTGGCCGCGTCGACGGGGTCGGGGAGGGAGGGCCAGCCCCATGGGCGGGTGTTGCGGGCCTTGTCCGCCACCTGTGTCAGCAACTGCTCGTACTCGGTCATGGGTTCATCATGCGGGCCGCCACTGACATGCGTGCGGGCCTGTGGACAACCTCCGGGCTGTGGACAACGCCTGGGTCATGACGTGACCGACGGGGCGTCTCCCGTCCTGTCAGCGCTGTGTGAACGACTGGTCCGTCCGTACGATTTCGCGTCCCAGCGGGAACAGCGAGACCGGGATCAGCTTGAAGTTGGCGATGCCGAGCGGGATTCCGATGATCGTCACGCACAGGACGATGCCGGTGACGATGTGGCCGAGCGCCAGCCACCAGCCCGCGAGGAGCAGCCACAGCACGTTGACGAGGAAGGAAGGGGCTCCCGCGCCCCGGCGTTCGACCGTCGTGTACCCGAAGGGCCACAGGGCGTAGACGCCTATGCGGAAGGCGGCGACGCCGAAGGGGATGCCGATGACCGTGATGCAGAGCAGCACGCCCGCGAGCAGGTAGCCGAGGAACAGCCAGAAGCCGCTGAAGACGAGCCATATGAGATTCAGGATGGTCTTCACTGGTGGCCTGCCATCTTCTCGAGCCGGGCGATGCGTTCCGCCATCGGCGGGTGGGTGGAGAACATCTTCGAGAGCCCTTGGCCCGGACGGAACGGGTTGGCGATCATCATGTGGCTGGCCGTCTCGATGCGGGGCTCGGGGGGCAGGGGGAGCTGTTTGGTGCCGTGTTCCAGTTTGCGCAGGGCGCTTGCGAGGGCGAGGGGATCGCCGGTGAGCTGGGCGCCGGAGGCGTCGGCCTCGTACTCCCGGGAGCGGCTGATGGCCAGCTGGATGAGGGACGCGGCGAGCGGCCCGAGAATCATGATCAGCAGCATGCCGAGGAGGCCGGGGCCGTCGTCGTCGTCCGAGCGGCCGATCGGGATCAGCCAGGCGAAGTTGACCAGGAACATGATCACGGAGGCGAGGGCGCCGGCGACCGAGGAGATCAGGATGTCGCGGTTGTAGACGTGGCTGAGCTCGTGGCCGATGACGCCGCGCAACTCCCGCTCGTCGAGCAGCCGCAGGATGCCTTCGGTGCAGCACACGGCGGCGTTGCGCGGGTTGCGGCCGGTGGCGAAGGCGTTGGGGGCCTCGGTCGGGGAGATGTACAGGCGGGGCATGGGCTGGCGGGCCTGGGTGGAGAGTTCGCGGACCATGCGGTACAGCCCCGGTGCCTCGAACTCGCTCACCGGGCGGGCGCGCATCGCGCGCAGGGCCAGCTTGTCGCTGTTCCAGTACGCGTACGCGTTGGTGCCCAGCGCGATCAGTACGGCGACGACGAGCCCCGTGCGGCCGAAGAAGCTGCCGATGACGATGATGAGTGCGGACAGTCCCCCGAGGAGGACCGCTGTCCTGAGCCCGTTGTGCCGGCGGTGCACGGTGCGCCCTCCAAGTCGTGCGGCAGGGGGACCCTTGCTTGCTGATCTTCCTTCTGACCTGCGCTGCCCACTGGTCTGGTGGTGTCACGTCCAGTGGACCCTCCCGTACCGGTCAACGCCAGGCGAAGGGCACTAGTTCCCTTGTGCGCGCGGTGGCGCGTGTCACCCGTCCGGGTGACGGCCGTCCGGAGCGCCCCGCACGCGCACGTGGGCGTGGGCGTGCGGTGGCCGTACGCGCGCGTGCGGGGCGCGGCCCGGTGTGCTCAGAAGAGCCCGGTGCCGGTGAAGCGCAGGACCAGCTGGGGTGCGCCGGACAGGGCGATGCCGAGGACGCCGGTCAGGGCGAGGGCGGCGGTGAGGGGGGCGGGGAGCCGGTGTTTCACCGATTCGCCCTCGGGCGCGCGGAACAGCAGGGCCGTCCACTGGAGGTAGTAGACCAGCGCGATGACGACGTTGACGGCCATGACGACGGCGAGCCAGCCCAGTCCGGCGTCGACGGCCGCGGAGAACACGGTGACCTTGGCGAAGAGACCGATGACGCCCGGCGGGAGTCCGGCGAGGCAGAGCAGGAAGAAGGCCAGGAGGAGCGCGGTGAGGGGACTGGAGGCGTAGAGGCCGCGGTAGTCGGCGACGCGGTTGAGACGGTGCGCGCGGCCGACGAGGGCGGCCACGGCGAACGCGCCCAGGTTCACGGCGCCGTACATGAGGGCGTAGGCGACGGTGGAGCCGATCGACTTCTCGGCGTCGCCGGAGTACGCGGCGGCGGCGACCGGCACCAGGAGGTAGCCGGCCTGGCCGACGGACGACCAGGCGAGGAGGCGTACCGCGCTGTACGCGCGCGTGGCCTGCTGTCTGAGGGCGCCCACGTTGCCGACGGTCATGGTGAGGGCGGCCAGCGCGGCGAGGGCCGGGCCCCAGACGTCGGCGTAGGACGGCAGGGCGACGACGGTGACGAGGATCAGGCCGGAGAAACCGACCGCTTTGCCGATGACCGACAGGTAGGCGGCGATCGGCAGGGGGGCGCCCACGTAGGTGTCGGGGACCCAGAAGTGGAAGGGGACCGCGGCGGTCTTGAAGGCGAAACCGATGAGGGTGAGGACGACACCGGTCTGGGTGAGGGTGTGGAGCTGTCCGTCGACGTCCTGGACGCGTTCGGCGACCAGGGTCAGGTGGAGGGTGCCGGTGGCGGCGTAGACGAAGCTGACGCCCAGCAGGCTGACCGCGGTGGCGGTGACGGAGGACAGGAAGAACTTCAGGGCCGCCTCGGAGGACTTCCGGTCGCCGTGCCGCAGGCCGACCAGGGCGAAGGCGGGCAGGGAGGCGACCTCCAGGGCGACGACGAGGGTCGCGAGGTCGCGGGAGGCGGGCAGGAGGGCGGCGCCGGCCGCGGAGGAGAGGAACAGGAACCAGTACTCGCCCTCGGGGAGCCGTTTGCCCTCGTCCTTGAGGGCGGTGACCGACAGGAGGGCGGCCAGAAGGGCGCCGCCGAGCACCAGGAACTGGATGACGAGGGTGAAGCGGTCCGCGGTGTAGCTGCACACGCCTTCCTCGCCGACCAGGCAGAAGGTGCTGCGGTCGGCGTCGAGGAGGGGCAGCAGCATGAGGGTGGCGGCGGCGAGTCCGGCCACCGAGAACCAGCCGAGGAGGGGTTTCCTGGCCTCGCTCACGAACAGGTCGGCGACGAGGACGACGAGTCCGACGACCGCCGCGATGGTGGGCGGCGCGATGGCCAGCCAGTCGACGGACTGGACGAGGGAGCTCATCGGGTGCCTCCTGCGAGGAGTTGCTGCACGGCCGGGTCGGTCAGTCCGAGGAGGGCCTTGGGCCAGAGCCCGGCGACGACGGTGAGGACGACGAGCGGGGTCCAGGCCGCGAACTCGTAGGAGCGCACGTCGGTGAGTTCCGGGGTGTCCTGGGGTGCGGCGCCCATGCAGACCCGGCGGACCACGATCAGCAGGTACGCGGCCGTCAGCAGGGTGCCGAACGCGCCGATGGCCATGAAGGTGAGGAAGGCGGGGCGGCTGAGGCCTTCGGCGGGGTCGAAGGCGCCGAACAGGGCGAGCATCTCGCCCCAGAATCCGGCGAGGCCGGGCAGGCCGAGGGAGGCGACGGCGGCGAACGCGAGCAGGCCGCCGAGGCGCGGGGCCTTGCCGTACAGGGCGGCGCCCGTCTCCTTGGCCAGGGTGTCGAGGTCGGTGCTGCCGGTGCGGTCCTTGAGGGCGCCGACCAGGAAGAACAGCAGGCCGGTGATGAGGCCGTGGGCGATGTTGGCGAACAGGGCGCCGTTGACGCCAGCCGGAGTCATGGTCGCGATGCCGAGGAGGACGAAGCCCATGTGGCCGACGGAGGAGTAGGCGATGAGGCGTTTGAGGTCGCCCTTCGCGCCCCGCTTGGCGAGGGCCAGGCAGGCGAGGGACCCGTAGATGACGCCGACGACGGCGAACGCGGCGAGGTAGGGCGCGAAGGTGCGGAAGCCGTCCGGTGCGGCGGGCAGCAGGATCCGGACGAAACCGTACGTGCCCATCTTCAGCAGGACGCCGGCCAGCAGGACCGAGCCGACCGTCGGCGCGGAGGTGTGGGCGTCGGGCAGCCAGCTGTGCAGCGGCCACATCGGGGTCTTGACCGCGAGCCCGACACCGATCGCGAGTACGGCAATGACCTGCACGGATGTGGTCAGCGACCGGCCGTTGTCAGTGGCGAGTGCCACCATGTCGAATGTGCCCGCCTCGATTCCGATCAGGAGCAGGCCGAGCAGCATGACCACGGAGCCGAGCAGCGTGTAGAGGATGAACTTCCAGGCGGCCTCGGCCCGGCCCTCGCCGCCCCAGCGGGCGATGAGGAAGTACATCGGGATGAGGACCGTCTCGAAGGCGAGGAAGAACAGGATCAGGTCGAGGACGGCGAAGGTCGCCAGAGTGCCGGACTCGAGGACGAGCAGCAGGGCGACGAAGGCCTTCGGGGACGGTCCCGTGGGCGGCTTGAAGTACGAGTAGAGGGCGCTGAGGAAGGTCAGCAGGGCGGTCAGGACCAGGAGGGGGAGGGAGATGCCGTCGGTGCCGAGGTGGATGCGTACGTCGAGTGCGGGGATCCAGCTGATGTCGGTCGTGGCCTGCATCTTCGACGGCTGGTCGTGGTCGAAGCCGAGCGCGAGGACGATCGCCGCGATGAGGATCGCGCCGGTGACGGTCACGCCGTGGCGGAGCACCGCCTGGTCGGGTGACTTCCCCTTCAGTCCGGGCGGGGCCGGCAGGAGAGCGGCGGCGGCACCGAGGAGCGGGCCGACGACGATCAACGCCAGAAGGAACTGCATCACGGACTCGTTGATATCGATCACGCCTGCTCACGCTCCCGTGGCGACGAGGACGGCGGCGACCGCGAGGACGACGGTGCCGGCGAGCAGCGCGCTCACATAGGTCTGCAGATTGCCCGTCTGGGCCCGTCGTACGGCGGTGCCGAGCCAGCGGGGCAGGGTGCCCGCGCCGCGTACGTAGGTCTCGACGACCTCGCGGTCGAGGAACCGCACGAGGCTCGCGCCGGCGCGGACCGGGCGGACGAAGAGGGCCGAGTACACGGCGTCCAGGTGGAAGCCGGCGGCCGCGTGGCGGTGCAGCGGGCCGAGCAGCATCCGCCCGGGGTCCGACGGGTCGGGTGCGTACGCGATGTCCCCGTAAGCCGGTTCGTGGCCGGCGATGGCCTCCGCCTCGACCAGTCCGGCATCGCCCTCGGGGTGGGCGGCGACGGCGCCGAGGGGGACGCGGGCGGCGTGTGCGGTGGTGTGCCGCCAGGTGGCGTAGGTGATGATGCCGCCGACCAGGGCCACACCCGTGCCGAGCACGGAGGTGGTGAGCGTCGGGGTCAGGTCGTGGCCGTCGAACCAGTCGGGCAGGACGCGGAAGGCGAAACCGCCGAGCGCGAGGGACGGCACGGCGAGCACCCACAGCACCACGGTCATGGTCAGCGGCTGCCTGCCGTGGTCGGGCGCTTCGGTTCCGTGTCCGCGGAAGGCCAGCAGCCACAGCCGCATCGCGTACGCCGCGGTGAGCAGGGCCGTGACGAGGCCGGCGAGGAGGACGATCCAGCCCGCCGCGGCGGGGGCGTGTTCGGTGTGGCCGGTGACGACGTGTTCGGCGACGCCGAGGACGGCCTCCTTGGAGAAGAAGCCGCTGAACGGCGGGATCGCGGCGAGCGCGAGGAGCGCCACGGTCATCGTCCAGTAGGCGTCGGGGACCCGGTCGCGCAGGTGGCCCATGCGGGACATGGCGGCCAGCGAGTTGGTGCCGGCGGCGTGGATGATCACGCCGGCCGCGAGGAACAGCAGCGCCTTGAAGGCGCCGTGGGACAGGAGGTGGAAGACGGCCGCGCCGCGGTCGGCGACGGCGAGGGCGCCGGTCATGTAGCCGAGCTGGCCGATCGTCGAGTAGGCGAGGACGCGTTTGATGTCGTCCTGGGCGAGCGCGGCGAGCGCCGAGCCGGCCATGGTCACGGCGGCCATGACGGCGAGGACGGTCATCGCGGCCTGGGAGGTCTCGAAGAGCGGGAGGAGACGCGCGATGAAGTAGACACCGGCGGCGACCATGGTCGCGGCGTGGATCAGCGCGGAGACGGGAGTCGGGCCCGCCATCGCGTCGGGGAGCCAGGTGTGCAGCGGGAACTGCGCCGACTTGCCGGCCACGCCCGCCAGGAGCAGCAGGGCGATCAGCGTGGGGTGTTCGATGCCGCCGTTCGCGACGGCGCCGAGGATCCGGGTGATGCGGAACGACCCGGCCTCGGTGGCCAGGGCGAACAGGCCGATGAGGAAGGGGACGTCGCCGAGCTTGGTGACCAGGAAGGCCTTGAGGGAGGCGGCGCGGGCCTCGGGGGTCTCCCAGTAGTGGCCGACGAGGAAGTAGGAGCAGATGCCCATGACTTCCCAGCCGACCAGCAGCACCATCAGGTCGCCGGAGTAGACGACGAGCAGCATCGCGGAGGTGAACAGGGAGACGAGGGCGGCGTAGGAGGGGTAGCGCGGGTCGTCGCGCAGGTAGCCCGTCGAGTAGATCTGCACACAGGTGGCGACGACGGTGACCAGGACGGCGGTCAGCGCGGCGAAGCCGTCGATGTGCAGGGCGAGTTCGATCGGGACCGAGCCGGTGGGGGTGAGTTCGGTCGCGGCGTCGACGGCCTGGCCTCCGCCCTGGCGCCAGGCGACCGTGGCGGCCAGTGCGAGGGAGGCGAGCGTCGGCAGGACGGCGAGCGGGCGGACGAAGCCGGGGGCCGTGCGGCCCAGGAGCAGCCCGGCGAGCGCGCCGAGGAACGGAAGGAGGGGGACGAGGACGGCGAGGGTGGTCGTGGTCACGCGGTGGCCTCAGCCTTCTCGCCGGCCGTCCGGGGCACGGGGGCTTCGCGGCCGGTGGTGTCGCTGTCGGGGCCGTCGGGCTCGTGGCCCTCGGCGGTGTCGCGGAGCTTGTCGATGTCCGAGGTGCCGCGGTTGCGGTACACGGCGAGGACGATCGCCAGGCCGATGCCGATCTCGGCGGCGGCGATGGCGATGGTGAACAGGGTGAGGGCCTGGCCGGAGTGCAGGGTGTCCTCGGCGGTCCGGCTGAGCCAGACGTCGAAGGCGACCAGGTTCAGGTTGACGGCGTTGAGCATCAGCTCGACCGACATCAGGACCAGGATCGCGTTGCGGCGGGCGAGGACGCCGTACAGGCCGGTGCAGAAGAGGAGGGCGGACAGGACGGCGGGATAGGCGAGGTGCATCAGCGGGTCCCTTCCGTGCCGCGCCGGGTGCCCGTCGCGCCGGACGCGGCGTCGGCCTTCGCCTTGCGGGACAGGACGATCGCGCCGACGAGGGCGGCGAGGAGGAGGACGGAGAGTGCCTCGAAGGGGAGGACCCAGTGCTGGAAGAGACTCGCGCCGGTGACGTCCGTGGAGCCGGCGGGGGCACCGTCCAGGTCGATCCAGGTGGTGCGGAAGGCGTCGACGACGACCCAGACCAGGGCCGCCGCGGCGGC
>NZ_JAGMUJ010000121.1 GCF_019049255.1 Streptomyces sp. AC558_RSS880
CGATGACCGGGGCCTTTGATCACAGAGCGGACGACGAGGCTCGAACTCGCGACCTCAACCTTGGCAAGGTTGCGCTCTACCAACTGAGCTACGTCCGCGTTGCGCCGGGGCGCGAGAACAACTATACCCAACCCCGCTCGCGTGCGAGACGGACCGCCGCATGACGATTCTCCGCCCCGAGCTTCGAGACGGCCGAGGAGAGGTAGTTCCGCACGGTCCCCTGGGACAGCGCGGCCCGCTCCGCGATCTCCGCCACGGGTGCCCCGTCCGCCGCGAGCTCCAGCACCTCGGCCTCGCGCGCGGTCAGCGGGGAGTCGCCGGCGGCGATCGCGTCGGCCGCCAACTCGGGGTCGACGTAACGGTTTCCCGCGTGCACCGTGCGAATGATCTCCGCGAGCCGCTGGGCGCTGACGGTCTTGGGGACGAACCCGCGCACACCCGCCGCGAGCGCCCGCTTCAGATGCCCGGGCCGCCCGTGACCGGTCACGATCAGCACCCGGCAGCCGGGCAGCTCCGCCCGCAGCGATGTGGCGACCTTCACACCGTCCGCGCCGGGCATCTGCAGATCCAGTACGGCGACATCGGGGGCGTGCGCCCGCGCCATCGCCAGCGCCTCCGGCCCGGAGGCCGCCTCGGCGACGACCGTCAGGTCGTCCTCGAGCGACAGCAGCGCGACGAGCGCGCCCCGGATCAGGTGCTCGTCGTCGGCGAGCAGCAGGCGCAGGGGCCTTGGTGACGTCATGAGGTGACCTCGTTCACGGAGTGGGGAGCGGACACGACGGTGACCCGCCCGGCGTCCGACGGCAGCGGGACCTCGGCCGTCAGCCGGAACAGGCCGTCCCCCGCGGGCCCGGCCCGCAGGGTCCCGCCGATCTCCGCCAGCCGCTCCCGCAGTCCGACGAGCCCGGACCCCCGTCCCGGGCCCGCGCCGTCCGGCACGCCGTCGTTCTCCACCGTCAGCACCACACGCCCCTGCAGCACCCGCACCCCCACCGTGCACCGCCGCGCGTCCCCGTGCCGCAGGACGTTCGTCGCCGCCTCCCGTACGACCCAGCCGAGCGCGGACTGCACCGGGGCCGGCAGTCCGGCCGTCGGCCCGGTGACCGAGCAGTCGATGCCGGCCGCCGTCAGCACGCCCTGGGCGCCGCCGAGCTCACCGGCCAGATCGGCCTCGCGGTAACCGCGTACGACCTCCCGCAGCTCCCGCTGCGTCTCGTGCGCGAGGCGCTGCACCTCGACCATCTGGGGCACGGCCTCCGGCCGTTCCCGCTGGGCCAGTTGCACGGCCAGCTCGCTCTTCAGCGCGATCACGGCGAGGTTGCGTCCCATCACGTCGTGCAGGTCCCGCCCGAACCGCAGCCGCTCCTCGGCGACGGCGAGCCGGGCGCGGGTCTCGCGGGCCTCGTCGAGTTCGTAGACGGCGTTGAGCAGCCAGACGGAGAAGAGATAGGTGAAGGCGAAGAATCCGCCGCCGGCCAGGACGACCAGGGCGGTGAACAGGGCGACGGCAAGGGGCATGCCGAGGGCGAAGGACAGTACCGCCGTGGCCACCGCGAAGCCGGTCACACAGGCGGACACCCGCCGCCGGCCGCGGACGCCGATGGCGATCGCGCCGGCGCCGAAGACCGTCACGACCGCGAAGACCCCACCGGCCGCTCCGTCGACGCTCTCACCGGCGGGCCCGTGTTCGGCGATGAGGAGGGCGGTGACGCCCACCACCGCGGTGGTGGCACCGAGCGCCCACAGGGTGCGGACGGGCTGTGCGCGCCCGCCGCGCAGCCAGTCCAGGGCGCGTGAGGCGGCCACGGCGCAGAACACGCTGTGCACGGCCGCCAGGGACATCAGCAGCGTCCCCAGCCGGGGCTCCACCTGCCCGATCACCGGACCGCCGGCGCACACGAACTCGATCAGCGCGAACGAGTGGAACGACCACCGCGTGTACGTCTCGACCTTCGCCGGTGTGCTCTTGCGCCTCCACCAGCCGCCCGGCCCGCTCATGTCCCGTCTCCCCCCGCCCTCGCGTACGTCAGCGCCTCGGCTCCCAGCGGAACCACCGCCGTACAGCAAACACCGCCAGCAGGGTCCAGGCCACCGCCGTCGCGAGGGCGCCCAGGGCTTCGTAGGCCGACAGGTCGCCGGTCCAGCCGCCGCGCACCAGGGTGACGACGGGGGTCAGCGGCAGCAGCTCGCAGACGGAGGCCAGCTGGTCGGGGAGCAGTTCCAGCGGGACGAACATGCCGGAGCCGAGCATCGAGACGATCGTCAGCGGCATCGGCGTGACCTGCGCGCTCTCGGCGGTCCGGGTGAAGGCCGCGGTGACGGCCGCGAGCGCGGCGCACAGCACGAGCCCCAACAGCAGGCCGAGGACGGCCAGATGCGGCGCGGACGGCGCGGACATGTCCAGCAGCACCGCACAGGCCGCGATCAGCACCAGGCACTGCGTCAGTCCGGTGAGGACGGACGGCAGCGCGGACCCGCCGAGGATCTCGGCGTCGCGCAGCTCGCCCGTGCGCAGCCGCTTGAGGACGAGTTCCTCGCGGCGGACGACGAAGACGCCGGCGAGGGCGGTGTACACGGCGAACAGCAGGGAGAAGCCGACGGCGGCGGGCAGCACGACGGTGTCGGGGGTCAGTCCCGCCTCGGCGAGGTCCATCTCCTCGGCCGCCGACCGCACGCTCAGCGGCAGTACCAGCGGCACGAACAGCGCGGCGACGAGCGTGCCCTTGCTCCGCCCCAGCAGTGTCAGTTCGGCGCGGGCGAGGGAGGTCATCCGGCTCACCGGTGTGGTCGTGCGCGTGCGCGTGTTCGTCGTCGTGGTTGTGCTCGTGCTCATGCCGCGTACTCCTTCGGCGCCGTCGTCCCCGCCGACGCGTCCTTGGCGATCCCGAGGAACGCCTCCTCCAGGGATGCCGACCGCACGTCCAGCCGGCGCAGTTCCACCCCGGCGCCGTGCGCCCACATCAGCAGTCCGGTGGCCGCCCGCTGCAGTTCGCGGGTGCGCAGCCGGACGGTCCGGCCGTCGACGGTGTGGTCGCTCACGCCCAGGTCGGCGAGGGGCGGCAGGTCGCCCACGAAGTACCCCTCGGGCAGTTCGAAGGTGATCCGGGACGGCTCGCTCGCGGTCACCTCGGCCGGGGTGCCGGTGGCGGCGATGCGTCCGTCGTGCATGATCGCGAGCCGGTCGGCGAGGTGCTCGGCCTCCTCCAGGTAGTGCGTGGTGAGCAGCACGGTCGTACCGCCGTCGCGCAGCGCGCCCACCAGCTCCCAGGTGTCCCGGCGGCCCTCGGCGTCGAGCCCGGTGGTGGGTTCGTCGAGGAAGAGCACCTCGGGGTCGCCGAGCAGCGCGAGCGCCAGGTCCAGGCGGCGCCGCTGGCCCCCGGACAGCTGCTTCACCCGGACGCCGGTCTTCGCCTCCAGCCCGACCAGCGCCAGCACCTCCCGCTCGGGGCGGGCCCCGCTGACGCACCCCGCCCACATCCGGGCGGTCTCGGCGACGGTCAACTCGGAGGGGAAGCCCCCTTCCTGGAGCATCACGCCGGTGCGGGGCCGTACGGCGGCGCGCTCGGCGTACGGGTCGTGGCCGAGCACCCGGACCCGCCCGCCGGCCGGGGCGGCGAGCCCTTCCAGCAGCTCGACGGTGGAGGTCTTGCCGGCGCCGTTGGTGCCCAGCAGGGCGAAGACCTCTCCGCGCCGCACCGAGAAGTCGATCCCGCGCACCGCTTCGAACCCGCCCCCGTAGACACGTCGCAGGCCGGTGACCTCAATCACGTGTTCGTGTTCGTTCGCTTCCATGCTCCGATCCTCCCGGCGGCCGGGAGGACCCGGCAGTGCGGGCTGTCATCACCGGACATGACAAATGTCAGGCGGACGCTCAGGGAACGCATGACAAAGGCCCCGGTCGATGACCGGGGCCTTTGATCACAGAGCGGACGACGAGGCTCGAACTCGCGACCTCAACCTTGGCAAGGTTGCGCTCTACCAACTG
>NZ_JAGMUJ010000122.1 GCF_019049255.1 Streptomyces sp. AC558_RSS880
TGGGTTGATAGGCCGGATATGGAAGCACGGTAACGTGTGGAGTTGACCGGTACTAATAGGCCGAGGGCTTGTCCTCAGTTGCTCGCGTCCACTGTGTTGGTTCTGAAACCACGAACAACCCCGTCCATGGTCACGGACGGTGCGGTTGACTGTTTCATAGTGTTTCGGTGGTCATAGCGTAGGGGAAACGCCCGGTTACATTCCGAACCCGGAAGCTAAGCCTTACAGCGCCGATGGTACTGCAGGGGGGACCCTGTGGGAGAGTAGGACGCCGCCGAAC
>NZ_JAGMUJ010000123.1 GCF_019049255.1 Streptomyces sp. AC558_RSS880
CCGATCCACCCGATCGGCACCACCCACCGCAAGGGCCCCAACAACACGCTGAACGCCGGCCCCGACGACGTCGGCGTGCCCTGGGCGATCGGCTCCCCCGAGGGCGGCCACGACGCCGTCCACCCGGACCTGGGCACCCTGGCCGACTTCACCCGCTTCGTCGCCCGGGCCGGCGAGCTCGGCCTGGAGGTGGCCCTGGACTTCGCGCTGCAGTGCTCCCCGGACCACCCCTGGGTGCACAAACACCCCGAGTGGTTCCACCACCGCCCCGACGGCTCCATCGCGTACGCGGAGAACCCGCCGAAGAAGTACCAGGACATCTACCCCATCGCCTTCGACGCCGACCTCGACGGGCTGGTCGCCGAGACGTGCCGGGTGCTGCGGCACTGGATGGACACCGGGGTGCGGATCTTCCGCGTCGACAACCCGCACACCAAACCGGTGCTCTTCTGGGAACGGGTGATCGGCGAGATCAACCGCACGGACCCGGACGTGATCTTCCTGGCCGAGGCGTTCACCCGCCCCGCGATGATGCACACCCTGGCCCAGATCGGCTTCCAGCAGTCCTACACCTACTTCACCTGGCGCACCACCAAGCGGGAACTGACCGAGTACCTCACCGAACTGTCGGGGGACGCCGCCTGCTACATGCGGCCCAACCTCTTCGCCAACACCCCCGACATCCTGCACGCCTACCTCCAGCACGGCGGCCGGCCCGCCTTCGAGGTCCGCGCCGTCCTGGCCGCCACCCTCTCCCCCACCTGGGGCATCTACAGCGGCTACGAACTGTGCGAGAACACCCCCCTGCGCGAGGGCGGCGAGGAATACCTCGACAGCGAGAAGTACCAGCTCAGGCACCGCGACTGGGAGACCGCCGAACGCGAGGGCCGCACCATCGGCCCCCTCATCACCAAACTCAACACCATCCG
>NZ_JAGMUJ010000124.1 GCF_019049255.1 Streptomyces sp. AC558_RSS880
GACAGCGAGAAGTACCAGCTCAGGCACCGCGACTGGGAGACCGCCGAACGCGAGGGCCGCACCATCGGCCCCCTCATCACCAAACTCAACACCATCCGTCGCGAGAACCCGGCCCTGCGGCAACTGCGCGACCTCCACTTCCACCACGCCGACAAGGAAGAGGTCATCGCGTACGCGAAACGGCGGGGTTCGAACACGGTTCTGGTGGTCGCCAACCTCGACCCCCACCACACCCAGGAGGCCACGGTCTCGTTGGACATGCCGCAACTCGGCCTGGACTGGCACGAGTCGGTACCGGTGCGCGACGAGCTCACCGGCGAGACCTATCAATGGGGCAGGGCCAACTATGTGCGCCTGGAGCCGGGTGGAGCGCATGTGCTCGTCGTCGGCCGGGCATCCGGGAGTGAGCCCCCGGGTGAGCACAGCCGTGTCCTGCGACCGTCCAGCCCGTCGATCGGAGGGTCACCCACAGCATGATCGTCAACGAACCCGTCCCGGACACCTTCGAGGACACTCCCGCCAAGGACCGGGACCCGGACTGGTTCAAACGAGCCGTCTTCTACGAGGTCCTGGTCCGTTCCTTCCAGGACAGCGACGGTGACGGCATCGGCGACCTGAAGGGCCTGACCGCCAAACTGGACTACCTGCAGTGGCTGGGCGTCGACTGCCTCTGGCTGCCGCCCTTCTTCAAGTCCCCCCTGCGCGACGGCGGCTACGACGTGGCCGACTACACCGCCGTGCTCCCCGACTTCGGCGACCTCGCCGACTTCGTCGAGTTCGTCGACGCCGCCCACCAGCGCGGCATGCGCGTGATCATCGACTTCGTCATGAACCACACCAGCGACCAGCACCCGTGGTTCCAGGAGTCGCGCAAGGACCCCGACGGCCCCTACGGCGACTACTACGTGTGGGCCGACGACGACAAGCAGTTCCAGGACGCCCGGATCATCTTCGTCGACACCGAGGCGTCCAACTGGACGTACGACCCGGTGCGCAAGCAGTACTACTGGCACCGCTTCTTCTCCCACCAGCCGGACCTCAACTACGAGAACCCGGCGGTCCAGGAGGAGATGATCTCCGCGCTGAAGTTCTGGCTGGACCTGGGGATCGACGGCTTCCGGCTGGACGCGGTGCCGTATCTGTACCAGCAGGAGGGGACGAACTGCGAGAACCTCCCGGAGACGCACGCCTTCCTGAAGCGGGTGCGCAAGGAGATCGACACGCAGTATCCGGACACGGTGCTGCTGGCCGAGGCGAACCAGTGGCCGGAGGACGTCGTCGACTACTTCGGCGACTACGCCGCCGGCGGCGACGAGTGCCACATGGCGTTCCACTT
>NZ_JAGMUJ010000125.1 GCF_019049255.1 Streptomyces sp. AC558_RSS880
GGTTCTGGCCCAAGTTCTGTGGTGCATTCACGCTCTGTAAATGTTGATCTTCGTATCGGCTCTCCTCGATCGTCTTGAAATGCCCCATGGTGGCTGCGCTGTGCCCGAGAGTCCGAGGCCGTGGACGAAGTGCTGCTTCGGCTGGAAGAGCTCCTGTTCCTGTCGGACCCTGAAGTTGCGGTGGTGTCGGCGGATGACGACGGCGAGGCGATCTGGATCGGCGTCATGCGTAAGTCGGCCGGTGCTGAGTGTCCGGGCTGCGGAAGGTGGTCGAACCGCATTCACGGGTCCTACCTGCGTTTTCCTGCTGATCTGCCCAGCGTTGGAAGGCGTGTGGTGCTGCGTCTGCGGGTCCGCCGGTTCACCTGCGCGGACACCTCCTGCGGGCGGCAGACCTTCGTTGAACAGGTGCCTGGACTGACTCGCCGTCATGCCCAGCGGACTGAGCGGCTGCGTTCGGCCCTGGCCGAGGTGGGTCTCGCTTTGGCCGGCCGCGCGGGCGCTCGCCTTGCGGACGTCTTCGGCATCTCCGTCAGCCGCAGCACGGTACTTCGGCTGGTCGATGCGATGCCTGAACCTCAACCGTCGTCACCGCGGGTGGTGGGCATCGACGAGTACGCGATGCGCAAGGGTCGTATCTACGGGACTGTGCTGGTCGACGTCGAAACCCGCAGGCCCGTGGATCTGTTGCCCGACCGTGAGGCAGCCACCGTCGCCGCCTGGCTTGCCGGGCGTCCTGGGGTTGAGGTGGTCTGCCGCGACCGTGCCCCCTTCTTCGCCGAAGGTGCCAGCACCGGAGCTCCCACCGCGGTGCAGGTCGCAGACCGTTTCCATCTCTGGCGCAACCTCGGCGAGGCCGCCGAGCGATGCGTGTTGCGCCATCGGTCTTGTCTGCGAGTGCCGTTCGAGGTGCCCGGTTCCGAGAGCGTCACCGCGCCACCGGTCCCCGAAGCCGGCGCGTCACCCTGGCCGACTGGGCACCGTTTCGCCGACCGAACCCGCGAGAAACACGCGATCGTCCACAGCATGCTCGGTGAAGGGCACAGTCGTCGGGCTGTCGCCCGTGAACTTCGGATGACCTACCGAACCGTGCAGCGCCTGGCCGACGCAGCAATCCCGGAAGACCTCTTCCAAGGACAGTGGCAGAACCGCAGGACGAAGCTCGACGACTTCAAGCCGTACGTGCACGAGCGGTGGGCCGAGGGCTGCACGAACGCCTGGACCATCTGGAAGGAGATCCAGAGCAACGGATACACCGGTGGATACGGGGCCGTCCGCGCTTACCTTCGTCCTTTTCGGGACATGGTGCCGAAAGGTCGGCCGCCATCGCCCAGGACAGTCGCCGGGTGGATCCTCACCCACCCCGACGCCCTTCCGGAGAACGAGCGACTGAAACTCAAGGCCGTTCTGGCCCACTGCCCCGCGCTGGACGCCCTCGCCGGGCACGTCCGTTCCTTCGGGCAGATACTCACCCAGCTCCAGGGAGAACGGCTCCCCGAGTGGATCGCGGCGGTCCGGGCCGACGACCTGCCCAGCATGCACACCTTCATCAACGGCCTCGAACGTGACCTCGCGGCCGTCACCGCTGGTCTGACCCTGCCCTGGAGCTCAGGCGTCGTGGAAGGCCACGTCAACCGCATCAAAATGATCAAGCGACAGATGTACGGACGCGCTGGCTTCAGGCTCCTGCGTAAGCGGGTACTGCTTGGCTCGTGACCTCACTGTCGGTGGCCGGTGCGAGGATCCCCGGACGGCCACGCGAGGAGAGATATGGGCACCTGGGACATCGGCCCCTTTGACAACGACACCGCCGCCGACTTCGCCGGCGACCTGGACGAGGCAGCCGTGGAAGAACGCGAGCCCATGATCCGCAGAGTCCTCAAACGCGCCGCCGACCCCGTGGACTGCCTGGACGCCCCTGACGCCGAGCGAGCAGTGGCCGCAGCGGCCCTGGTTGTCGCACAGCACCCTGACGGCGAGCCCGCGTGTTCGATTATGGGTCCATCGGAGTCGCTACCGGAGCTCCCTGCAGACCTCCGAACGCTCGCCGTCGACGCCCTGGACCAAGTGGCCTCTGAGCTGTCTGAACTCGCCGAGCTGTGGGCCGAAGCTGCGAACTACTCGAAGTGGCGCCAGGACATCACCCGCCTTCGCGATGTCCTTGACCCTCCGATCCCGCCACAAGAGGAAGCCCTCTTCGACATCTAACTGGTCACCCCCAGTTACGGACCACAGAACTTGAGCCAGAACCCGA
>NZ_JAGMUJ010000126.1 GCF_019049255.1 Streptomyces sp. AC558_RSS880
GACCGACCTGCCACGGCCTGAGCACCGGCCCGGAACCTGGCCCCACCACACCTCGACACACCGTCAGACGCCCACACACCCAACAACGTGACAACGCCCTTCATCTGGAACAACGACAAGGACACCATCTACTTCTACAAGCCGGGCGGCTCCCGTGCCGACGTCCACGCCTACACCAAGAAGGCCAACGACCGCGACGGCAACATCACCTACCACGGCTGACCAACCAGCCCGAGCGGGTGGCCGGCTGCAGGACAGACACCCGGCAGCCGGCACCTCCCCCGCGCACCGGGCGACTGCAGCAGGTCGGAAGGGGCCCAGACGGGCGAGATCGGCACTGACGGCTGGCAGCGGCTGCCCCCGCCCGCGCGGCGTACCACCGGACGGCTGGCGCCCACTACGACGAAGTCCTCGGCCAGGTCGCTGAGCGGGCTCAGAACGCGCAGCATCGACAAGGCCGCCCTGCAGTGGTGGCTACAGGTCCTGGACCACGCGCAGAGCGGCGTCCACGCGGGTCATGACCGCGGCATCGACTCGGCCGAGGAGATTGGCGCCGTCGAACCAGTCGACGCGCAGCTGGACGATGTTGACGGCCACGGCGGTACGCGGGAGGCGTCGCCGATGACTACGGACATCGCGGTGTCGGGGTAGCGGCCGCTGTCGTGGAGCACGATCGCCCAGCGCCGTAGGCCTCTTCGAGGTTTGTATGCCTCGGCGTCAAAGGCGGGCGGGCGGCCTCCATCGCGACTCTCCTCAGCCGGTGTCCGAACTGATCAGACGGTTGAGGAATGACAGCACGGATCCCGCATTGACGAAGATGACCGCGGGCGGTTCATCGAGCGGTTCTGTGAGTTCACCGGCCAGTACCCGTCCGCCCCTTCCTTCATTGCGGTGGCGATACGCGTGGAGCTGGACACCGAGCGACATCGCGACGGTCGTCGCCCAGCTGGAGGACCCGTTCAAGGTGATGCGTGGCGGCGTGTTCTTCGACCTGCTGAAGCGGGTGTGACGCTGAGCGCGGATCCGGTCGGGTGTCACAAGTCGGTCGGCGGCACGGTCAGTTGTACGTGACCGACACCAACCGTCACCCACACCGACACCCGGCCCGTCGGCTCACCGCTCGGACGACTCGAGCTGCTGCCGCCATCCCTGCCGTCCGCCTTGGAGCCTCCATGCCCGAACAGTCGTCGACACCCCTCGTCCTGGACCCCGCAGCCTCCGACCGCCACGCCGAGCACCAGGCGTTACGCGACCGTGGCCCGGCCACTCGCGTGGACCTCCTGGGTCTGACCGTCTGGTCGGTGACGGACCCCGCCCTCCTCAAGCAACTGCTCACCAGCACGCAGGTCTCCAAGGACGGGCGCGCCCACTGGCCCGCCTACGCCGACACCGTGTCCACGTGGCCGCTGGCCCTGTGGATCGCTGTGGAGAGCATGTTCACGGCGTACGGCGGCGACCACCGCAGGCTGCGCCGGATGGTCGCGCCGGCCCTCAGCGCCCGCCGCGTCCAGGACCTGCGCCCGACCGTGGAGACAATCGTCACGACGCTCTTCGATGACCTCGAGGCGCGGCCTGCCGGGGAGATCGTTGACCTGCGCGAACACTTCGCGTACCCGTTGCCCATCGCGGTACTGGGCCGCCTCATGGGCATCGCCGACAGCCAACTCCAAGGCTTCCGCGACGTGGTGGACGGCGTCTTTGACACCACGGCCACCGCCGTGCAGGCCGCCGAGAACACGGCGTCCCTCTATAAGGCCCTCGATGACCTGATCGCCGCCAAACGCGCCGAACCCGCCGCCGACATGACCTCCCTTCTCATCGCCGCCCGCGACCACGAGGGCGACGGCGGCGGTTTCACCGACGGTGAGCTGCGCGACACGCTCCTGCTGATGATCAGCGCCGGTTACGAGACCACGGTGAACGTCATCGACCAGGCGGTCACCGCTCTGCTCACCGACCCCGAACAACTCAGCCACCTCCGCGCGGGCCGGGCGACCTGGGACGACGTCGTGGAGGAGACGCTGCGCCACGAACCCGCCCTCAAGCACCTCCCGCTGCGCTACGCCCTCACA
This sequence comes from Streptomyces sp. AC558_RSS880, assembly GCF_019049255.1. GTDB lineage: Bacteria > Actinomycetota > Actinomycetes > Streptomycetales > Streptomycetaceae > Streptomyces. The sequence goes on from NZ_JAGMUJ010000126.1 coordinate 2,073, forward strand.
GACATCGCTCTGCCCGACGGCCTGACGATTCCCCGAGGCGAGGCGATCCTCGCCTCCTACGCAGCCGCCAACCGCCACCCCGACTGGCACGGCCCCACCGCCGACCGCTTCGACGTCACCCGCCTGAACAAGGACCACCTGGCGTTCGGCCACGGCGTCCACTTCTGCCTGGGCGCCCCGCTGGCCCGGATGGAGGTGGCCACGGCGCTCCGCCTGCTCTTCACCCGCTTCCCGGACATCGAACTGGCTGTTCCTGTTGGCGAGTTGCGGACCCTCCCGACCGCGATCGGTAACGGCCACCGGACCCTGCCGGTTCGCCCCCGTCGTACGACCGGTGAGCCCGCCCGCTGACCCGTCCGAACCAGTGCAGGCAGTGCGGAGGCCGTTCCGTACGGAACAGCGCGTCCGCACGCGCGACGGCCTCCGCGTGATGGGCGAGGACGACCCGAAACGGCGGTCGACGACGGCCAGGCCGCGCTGGATCAACTGTTGGAGCGTCTGGCGGACGTCCCCACTCCGTCCGGCGCGACGCCACGCCAGCTCCTGCCGATCATCGAGGTCCGGCAGGGGCACACGCCGAAACCCTGAGCTTGACGTCGGAACTGCTGTGTTCGGCCGGCCGCAGTCGGGGTGTCGGTGGCGGGTGGTACCTGTTAGGACGTGGAAGACACGATCCCGGATGCGCTGGCTCTCCTGCACGACGCCTTTCCCGCACAGGTCCGCCGTCGCCCTCTGGGCTGGAAGGCGCTCCGCTCCTGGGAGGACTGGCAGGGCGTGGTGTTGCCTGAGCCATATCGCACCTTCGTTGCTGAGATCGCGAACGGGACAGACGAGGGACCCCCTGACGAAGGCGGTCTGTTGCCCCTGGGAGAGAAGCCAGCCAGCTGGGTCAGGTGGGAAGCGGACTGCTGGATGAGTCCTGAGCCGTTCGATGGCACAGCCGTGCGCGGGCTCGGTCAGCCCTTCCCGCTCGAAGAGGAATGGCAGTGGGAGTACGACTACTACGACCACGCATTGCACTCCGACACGTTGCATCAGATCTACCAGTGCGGCTCGGTGCTGCTGGGCAGCGACCGGCCCGGTGAGTACTGGACGCTGGTGGTGACCGGTCCACGGCGCGGTCAGGTCTGGTGGCTCCGCGACGGATGCGCAGCTCCCTACGCCGATGCCCCGTCCGCGCAGCTCGGGGGCGGCTTCCATGGTTGGATCCGGGACTGGCATGTCGGCCAGGGCTGGTGGCGTCCCGAGTAGCCCAGCCTCGGGATTGGTGAGCTCGCATGTTGAGGTGTCGCGTATTCCAGCTCAGAGCGCCCCGATCGGTCACTTCGGGTCATGCGGGCGGGTGTCCAGGGTCCGGCCCGGAGTGAATATGGTCGTCCGACGGTGCGTTCGAAGCGCTTCGGGAGGGGAGAGTGCCGGTGGACGTCGTCGCGATTATGGAAGCACTGGCTGAACAGGGCGTAACGGTGCTTTTCAAGGCCGACGCTGAGCGGATGGCAGAGAGGAGCAAGGCTTGGACCTTCGTCGCCAGTGGAGCGCCGTTGCGCGAGGACGTCCTTGTGCGAACCGAAGCCGCGTCTGTGGAGCAATGCCTCGCAGCGTGCTTGCCCCGCCTGCGTGAGCTGGGCTTTTCGTTCCCTGAGTGAGAGAGCGGGTGTGACCGAACCGCCGCCCTGGATGTCAGTGCCGGCTGCTTACATGAGCCCATGGACACCGTGCACACGACCGCCACCCTCCTCCCGGACCCCGCCGAGCTCCGCGCGCACCTGCGCGCGCTGGCCGTGCTGGACCAGGCGATCTGCCGCGACCCGCGGTTCCCTCGCTACTCCTTCTCCACCACCTGGGGGCCTGGGACGGACGCGGCCCTGATGGACAACGGCTCGGGTGACGACTTCTCCGTCCTCTTCACCCCGGCCGGTGTACTCGTCCGCGGCTTCGACCACGAGTCGGAGATGAGCCCGTACGCCACGGACGACGAACAGGTCTGGCCCGGTGTCATCGACGAGGTGCCCGCCGCGCTGCGCCCGCTCCTGGACGACCCGGCCTTCGTCGACGAGGGCCTCGGCGCCCCGCGGGTCACCGCCTGCCTGTGGTGGGAGACCGGCGGCAGCGCCTGGCGCACCGGCTCGGGCATCGCGTTCCCCTCGGGCAGCTCGGACCCGGACGGCTCCGGGCACCTCTTCCGCCTCCTCACCGACCGCTCCCCCGAGGCCGTCCAGGCGCACTTCGAGGAGGACTACGGGCGGCCCGTCCCCCTCGACGCCGTCCGCCACGTCCTCGCGGGCCACCCCCTGACCCCCGAAGCCGCCCGTGGTCTCAACCCGGCCGCCCTCTCCGACGAGGCCCTGCTTGGCCGGATCGCCGCCGACCCCGAGGTCGAGGCGTACCTCGCCTGCGACGGCGAGTTCGACCTCACGCGGACCGACCCCATCGAGTCGATCGCCCTGCCGGCCGGTCTCCCGGTGGAGCCCGTGGCCAGCTGCAACGCGGGAGGCACCCACTACCTCTGCGGACCGGCCGGCTCCGACCGCGTCCGCCCCGTCCTCTACACCGACTCCGAGGGCCAGGCTTCCCTCATCGCGGAGTCCCTCGCCGAGGCCCTGACCTTGGCCATCGTCCTCCCCTCCTGGCACGACGCCCTGGCCGGCTTCCGTCCCCCCGCGCTCAACGCCGACTACCTTGAGGACAACCCGGACCACCCCGAGGTCCGCGACCGCCTCCTCGCCGCCCTCCGCCTCCCCCCGGCCACCGAGGCCGAGGTCCTGGCCCGCCTCCTCACCACGGCCGCCCGCACCGTCCCGGACGGCTTCCTCCCTTCGGCCGAGGGCGAGGAGGACGCGGCCTTCGAACCGATGCTCCGTCTGCCGGCCGAGTAGGACAGCCCCGCCGCGCGCCGCCTTCCGGACCCGACGTACCGGTACGGCGAAGCCATGACCGCACTGCCCGACTGGATGCGCCCGCCCCGCGCGGAGGGCTGTTCGCGGAGGGCGTGGAGCGCCTCCCCGAGGTTCGGCCCGGCACATGCCGGATCTTCGGCAGGAGACTTTGGGGTGATCGCCCTCAAGGACGTGAAGGGATGGGTCGTCACCGGGCATCACAACGATGCCCTTACCTAAGACCGTGTCCTACGTGGTGAGGCGGATGAGTCGCTTGTAGCAGCACAGGGCGGCGGCGAGGCCGAGAAAGGCCAGGTAGTTGCGGGGATCGCGTTCGTAGCGAGGGCTCAAGCGGCGGTAGCCGGACAGCCACGACATGGTGCGTTTGATCACCCAGCGGCGCCGCCCTAATCGCTCGCTGGACTCGATTCCCTTGCGGGCGATGCGCACGCCGATCCGCTTCCCTCGCAGCCATCTACGCAGGTCAGCCCGGTCGTAGGCTTTGTCGGCGTGCAGGCGCTGGGGCTTGAAGTACCGGCCGCGATGGGGGTCGTGTCTCGTTTGGTGACCCTCCACCATCGGCTTCAGCCCTTCGCTGTCGTGGGTGTTGCCGGCCGAGACGCCGACGAGAAGGGGCAGTCCGTTCGCGTCCGACAGGACGTGCATCTTGGAACCCGGCTTGCCCCGGTCCACGGGGCTCGGACCTGTATGTCCGCCCCTTTTTTAGCCCTGACGTGGGCGGTGTCCAGGACGACGCGAGTGACGTCGAGGAGGCCGGCGTCGTCGAGCCGGTGCAGCACGGCCTCGTGCAGCCGTCCCCAGAGGCCGGCTCTCGACCAGATCAGGAACCGCCGGTGGGCGGTCGACTTCGATATCCCGAAGCAGGGTGGCAACGCCCGCCAGGCACAGCCGGACACCAGGACGTAGATGATGGCGGCGAACAGCGTCTCATCAGGGGTGTCCTGCGTTCCGCCGCCCTGCGGCCGCACCTTCGATGGTGGGATCAGCGGCTTCGCGATCTCCCACAACCCGTCCGGAACAATCCAACTCCACGTACCCCGCCCCATACCGAACTCAACGACGCCTCACCACGTAGGACACGGTCTAAGAGCTCGTAACACGATCATGCGCCCGGTCCAGTAGTCGTGTCGTGGTGGAACGTGGGAGCGTGGCCCTGGATCGTAGGCGATGACCTGTGTGGGGAGGAGTGGCTGGATGAGCGTGGTGTGGGCGGCGACATCGCCAGAATCGGGACTGTTCTCTCCGGTTGAGAGACGTTCAGAGGTGAAGGGTCTGTCAGACCGCTTCAACGACCTGCGTTCTCTTGGCCAGGGGTACGTCGAGGTTCGGTTGCCGAACAGGGAGTTCCCGATGCTGATGCTGGCCTTCCGAGATGATCACGCGGTCGTCCAACTGATGAGTGACCCCGAGCGGATGTCTCTGCTCGTAGGAGACGGCACTGTGCCCTCGGATGCCGAGGTCGAAGTCCCGATCATGGGCGACCTCGCCACGTTCACGGGCGATTTTGTCCTGGATGTCGATCGGGCGTGGGAGCTGGTGCATGACTTCACCCAGATGCGTGCTGCCGGCCCTCTGGGTGAGTGGCCTGAGTTGTAGCCAAGAGCTCGTGCTCCGATCATGATCGGGGCTTCTTCAGTCGCCTCCAGCAGATGAGGCTGCAGGCCAGGTAGACGAGGGCGTCGTGGAGTTCGGTGCGGCGTTCCCATCGGACGGCGAGGCGTTTGAAGTGGTGGAGCAGGGCGAAGGTCTGCTCGACGACGTAGCGGAGTTTGCCCAGGCCCTTGATGTTCGGGGATCCCTTGCGGGAGATGACGGGCAGGATCCGGCGCCTGCGGAGTTCGGCGCGGTTGGGGTTGGAGTCGTAGCCTTTGTCGCCGAGCAGGGCTTCGGGCCGGCGGCGGGACCGGCCGGGGCGGCCGGCGACGGGTGGGATGCCGTCGACCAGGGCGAGGGTCTGGGTGACGTCGTTGACATTGGCCGCGGTGGTGATGACCTTGAGCGGGGTGCCGCGTCCGTCGCAGATCAGGTGGTGTTTGCTGCCCGTCTTGCGCCGGTCGACCGGCGACGGACCCGTGTCAGCACCCCCTTTTTCGCCCAGATGTGTGAGCCATCCACGCAGGCCCGTGACCAGTCGAGTTCCCCGGCCGCGTTCAGTTCGGCCAGCAGAATCCGGTGCAGCCGGTCAAAGACGCCGGCCTGCTGCCACCGTTCCAGGCGGCGCCAGCAGGTCTGCCCGGAGCCGAACCCCAACTCCAGCGGCAGCAGTTGCCAGGCTATGTCGTTGTAGAGGACGTACAGGATGCCCTGCAGACACAGTCGGTCGTCCACCGGCCGTGGCCCCGGCGACCGCTCGGGCCAGGGCGGCAGTAACGGCTCGATCAGCGCCCACAAGTCATCGTCCACGGTCCATGGCCGAGTACTCACAACATCACGAACGGCCCAACCACCAGACCGGTCACGCCCAACCGGGCCGCTTCAACAAGATTGTGTTACGAGCTCTTACTGAGTTTTTCGTTAGTTCTGTGGTGGTGGGGGCTTCGGCAGTGTGAGCATGATGGTGTGTCTTCCAAGCCGCAGGATGCTGTTGCTGATGTCT
>NZ_JAGMUJ010000127.1 GCF_019049255.1 Streptomyces sp. AC558_RSS880
GGCGCGTGCGTTTTGAGCACGACGGCTGCGAACACTTCTCCGTCCGCGACGACGGCACCTTCGGATGATCTACGGCTACGAAATTCTTGCCAGAGCCGCTTTTCTCCCCAGTTGCGTACGGACGAACGTCCCCAGCTCTGGCCGCGGGTGGCGGCAGCACGGCAGAGGATCTCGGTTGAGATCGATGCCCCGACCAGGGACACTCGCGCGATGAGCCCCAGCACATCGTCTGAACCGATCGAGCGCGGGTGGGACGAGCCCTGGTATCGGGTCCGTATGGAGGGTTTCGAAGCGTCGTTCCTGCCTAGCGACGGCGAGGACTTGGACGAGGTCTGCAACGTCGATGTCCTCGTGACTCTGGAGAATGGATCTCGTTGGACTGCGACCGTGTTCACCGTCGTGGAAGTCGAGCGCCTGATGAAGCTCTGGGCAGGGACCGACGAGGCCCTCGGGGGCCGGTACTTCTGGGTCTCGGACGGCCTGATCGTCAGGGATCCCGGCATCGACAGCATGACCGGCGTGATCGCCGGCCTGATCGAGAACGGCGAGTTCTCCGAGATCTTTCAACGGGTGATCAACGACTGATCAAGTGTTCGTCCGCTGGAAACGACGTGGGTGGTCAGGCCACGTCGTTCTCTCGCTCGATCGCCTTGAGGCGGTTCTTGAGCCGGTAGCTGGGGCCGTTGATGGAGATCACTTCGCAGTGATGGAGGAGGCGGTCGAGGATGGCGGTGGCGAGGACCTCGTCGCCGAAGACCTGGCCCCATTCGCTGAAGGTCTTGTTCGAGGTCAGGATGATCGAGCCCTTTTCGTAGCGCTTGGAGATGACCTGGAAGACCAGGTTCGCCTCGGCGCGTTCGAGGGGCTGGTAGCCGACCTCGTCGACCACAAGGACGCTGGGCCGCAGGTAGGTGCCGAGCTTGTTCGTCAGACGGCCTGCGGCCTCGGCGGCTTTGAGGTTGCGGACCATGTCGTCGAGGCTGGTGAAGTAGATCGAGTAGCCGGCCCGGCAGGCCGCCACCGCCAGGGCGACGGCGATGTGCGTCTTGCCGACCCCGGGCGGCCCGAGCAGGGCGGCGTTCGCCTTGCCGTCGACGAACGAGAGGGTGGCGAGGTCCTTGACCTTGCGCGGGTTCAGGTCGGGCTGGAAGGAGAAGTCGTACTCGTCGAGCGTCTTGTGGTGCGGCAGCTTCGACAGTCGCAGGCCCTGACGGAAGCGGCGGTCGTCACGGACGGCCAGTTCCTCGGACAGGACCAGGTCGAGAAAGTCGAGATAACCCATCTTGCCCTCGTCGGCCCGCTGGGTGTACTCGTTGATCGTTTCGGCCAGGTGGGGCAGGCCGAGCTTGCCGGCCGTGTTGCGGATGCGGGTGGAGACCAGCTCGCTCAAGACGTTTCCCTCGTGCTCGGACGGGTGGTGAAGGGACGGGTGCCGGTCAGTTCGTCATAGACCGACAGCGGCCGGCGGCCGACCTCGATGCGGGTGGCCGCGGCCCGGTTCAGCAGGGCCTGCAAGGGGCCGGCCTCCTCGCCCCGAGGACGCTTCTGGCGAGGGTGGGGCGGGACATCGCCGGTGGTGGTGCGGCGTCCCTTGCCGGTGGGCAGACCATCCCAGTGAGTCTCATCGACGACGCGGGCCCCGCGGCCGATCGCCCGCGGGTGGGTGGCCAGCAGCGTCTCGCCACCGGCGTCGGCGATGGTGGAATGCAGCATGACCTGCGATTTTGTGGCCCGGATCTCCACCAGCTGACGCGGTCGGACCCTGCGGGCGGGCACCGAGTAGAGGTTGCCGCCGAAGGCGACCAGGCAGTCCTTGCCGACCGGCCGCAGATGCCGCTCGGCTACCAGATACGGCGTCTCCGGCAGCGGTTTGAGTGCGAGGTGGTCGCGGGCCGCCCGCTCTCCGATGACCTGCTGGTGAGTCCTGTGGGCCTGAGCCCGCCGCTGCGGCACCCAGGCGGCGAAGGCGGCGTCCATCTCCTCGATGGAGGAGAAGGACCGGCCGGACAGGACGCGGTCACGGACGATGAGGACTTGGCGTTCGACGCGTCCTTTGCCGGTGGGCCGGTAGGCGGCCAGGACATCGATGTCGAAGTCGTAGTGGCCGGCGAACCCGACCGCTTCCGGATGCAGCGGGACCGCCTCGCCCGGGGCGACGTGGCGGCGGACGACGGTCTTCGTGCGGTCGTAGACGATCGTCATCGGGACGCCGCCGAAGTGGGCGAAGGCCCGGCGGTGGCAGTCGAAGAACGTCTGCAGGTCCTGGCTGGTGGTGAAGCAGCAGAACGGGTCGCGCGAGTACGACAGCGTCATGTGGAACGAGTAGACCTTCGGGATCCCCATGTGGGCGAGGAGCTTGCCCTCGTCGCCCCAGTCGACCTGGGCCTGGGCGCCGGGGACCACCTCGAACCGGCGGTGCATGCCAGCGAGTTCCTTCGGGGTGATCCCGAGCTCCTCGGCGATGCGAGGCCGGGCTTCCTGGACGTAGAGCTTGACGCGCTGGTAGCTGCCGGTGAACCCGTACTCCGCCACCAGCCGCCCGTGGATCACCGCCGCTTTCATCAGAATCTCGGCCCGCAGCATCGAGTCGACCAGCGGTGCGAACTCGTCGATCACCCTCGCCTTCGACCGGCCGTTCGGCGACCGCCGTGGCGGGGTCGCCGGCCCCGGTGCCGACAGATACTTGCGGACCGTCTTCCGGTCCAGCCCAGTCTCCCGGGCCACCTCCGACAGGCTAATCGCCCCGGACTCCAACAGGCTCCGGAAGCGACGCAATTCCAACCAACGATGCGGATCCAGGACCACCGTCGACCGCCTTCCGCCGCCTCTCACCGACCAAGCAGCAGAGTGCCGAGCAACAGGTCTCAACGCATCCGCAACTGTCCCTTTTCATCCGTACGCGGGTGGGGACGTTCACGGCTCTGGCAAGAATTTCGTAGCCGTAGATCATCCGAAGGTGCCGTCGTCGCGGACGGAGAAGTGTTCGCAGCCGTCGTGCTCAAAACGCACGCGCC
>NZ_JAGMUJ010000014.1 GCF_019049255.1 Streptomyces sp. AC558_RSS880
TGGCCCGCGGCTACCTGGGACGGGCCGCACTCACCTCCGAACGGTTCGTCGCCGACCCGTACGGCACGGACGGCGAACGGATGTACCGCACCGGCGACATCGCCCGCTGGACACCGCACGGCGAACTCGCATACCTGGGCCGCGCCGACAACCAGATCAAGCTGCGCGGCTACCGCATCGAACTCGGCGAGATCGAGTCGGCGCTCCTCGCGCACGAGACGGTGGGGCAAGCCGTCGTGACGGTGCGCACCCAGCCCTCGGGCGAGCCGGCACTGGTGGCGTACACGGTGGCCGACGGTGACGCGGCCGACACCGCGGAGCTGCGGCGCCATGTGGCCGCCTCGCTGCCCTCGTACATGGTGCCCTCGGCCTTCGTACGGCTGGACGCGCTGCCGGTGACGCCCAACGGCAAGCTCGACACCAAAGCGCTGCCGGACCCCGACCTCGGGGAGCTGGCGGGCTCCCGCGGCCCGCGCACGCCGCGGGAGGAGATGCTCTGCGGTCTGTTCGCGGAGGCGCTGGGCCTGGAGCGGGTCGGCATCGACGGCAACTTCTTCGAACTGGGCGGCGACTCCATCGTCTCCCTCCAGCTGGTGAGCCGGATCCGCTCGGTGCTCGGCATCAAGCTCAGCAACCGGGCGATCTTCGAGACGCCGACGGTCGCCGGGCTCGTCGACAGCCTCGGCTCCCGCTCGTCGGACGACGGCTTCGAGACGCTGATGACGCTGCGCGCGGGTGGCGAGAAGCTGCCACTGTTCGCGGTGCACGCGACAGGCGGACTCGCTTGGGGCTATGGCGAGTTCCTGAAGCAGATCCGCCCCGAGTACCCGGTCTACGGCCTCCAGGCGCGCGGTTTCCGGGAGGGCGACGAGTTCGCGAAGAGCGTGCCCGAGATGGCCGCCGACTACATCGAGCAGATCCGCTCGGTGCAGCCGCACGGCCCGTACCACCTCATCGGCTGGTCGATGGGCGCGCTGACGGCGTACGAGATCGCCACCCAGCTCCAGGAACAGGGCGAGGAGATAGGGATGCTCTTCAACCTGGACCAGGTCCCCTTCGAGGAGTACATGCTGGAAGGGCGCCAGGAGTACACCGAGCAGATCGTCTTCCGGGCGTTGTTGCTGGTCGCGGGCTTCGACGTGGATTCGATCGCCGAGGACGAGGTCCTGGAGTACGGCCAGGTGATGGAGATGGTCAGCAGCCGCGACAGCGCGCTCGGAAGTCTGGAGCCGCGCCACATCGACGCCTTCGCCAAGGTGATGGAGAACAACTACCGGATCGTCACGGACTTCCGGCCCAAGCAGCTCGAGGGCGGCATGACGGTCGTCGTGTCGACGCTGGAGCACGGGGACGCGGCCCTGGAACGCATGGTCGAGAAGTGGCGCCCGTTCGTCACCGGAGCAGTCGAGGTCCACCCGATGGCCGCGTCGCACAACGACATGATGTCGCCGGGCCCCGCCGCGGAGATCGGCCGCCTGATCCACGACAAGCTCCGGTCGCTCGACTGACAGCTTGCTGACTCCTCCCTTGTGGCGGCTCGCCGGCCGCCCCTTGTATGAGGAGCGATGCCCGAAACGCTTGGCCAACCATCGATCTGGGAGTGAATGGATATGGAGACAGCGATCTCTGCGGAAGGACTCCGCAAGAGGTACGCGGACCATGAGGTGCTGAGCGGCATCGACTTGTCCGTCGGCAAGGGCGAGGTGCTCGGTCTGCTCGGGCCCAACGGCGCGGGCAAGACGACCATCGTGCGCATCCTCGCCACCCTGCTGCCGCACGACGGCGGGAAGGTGACCGTCGCCGGGTTCGACCTCGCCAAGGACAAGCGCGAGATCCGCCGCAGGATCGGTCTGACCGGTCAGTACGCGGCGGTCGACGAGCTGCTCACGGGCCGGGAGAACCTGCGGCTGATCGGTGTGCTGCTGGGCCTCGGCCGGCGCAAGGCGTACGCCCGGGCCGAGGAGCTGCTGGAGCAGTTCGAACTCACGCACGCGGCGAACCGGCAGGCCAAGACGTACTCGGGCGGTATGCGGCGCAGGCTCGACCTCGCCGCGAGCCTGGTCACCACCCCGACCGTGCTCTTCCTCGACGAGCCGACCACCGGTCTGGACGTCACCAGCAGGCTGCTGCTGTGGGGCATGGTCAGGGAGCAGGTGGCCCAGGGCGTGTCGGTGCTGCTGACCACGCAGTACCTGGAGGAGGCCGACCAGCTGGCCGAGCGCGTCGCCGTCATCAACAAGGGCGGTCTGATCGCCGAGGGCACGCCCGAGGAGCTCAAGCGCAAGGTCGGCGGCGAGCGCCTGGAGGTTTCGGTGGCGACGGAGGCCGAACTCCCGGCGGTGGTAGGGGCGATGACCGGCGCGTCCGCCGAGGCCCCGTCGGTCGACGAGAAGGCCAAGCGGGTGTCCATCCCGCTGGTCGGCGGCATGGACACCCTCGCGTCGGTCACCGCCGAGCTCAAGGGCGCGGGCGTGGCGCCCGTGGACTTCGCGATCCGCCGGTCCTCCATGGACGACGTCTTCCTCGCGCTCACCGGGCAGCGGGTCGAGGACGAGGAGCCCGCGGCCGAGGGCACCGACGGCAACGCCGGCCCCGGTGACAGCGTCGGCGCCTTGGTCGGGGCGACCGCGGCGCACCAGAAGTCCGCCGGGGAGCGGCACGCAAAGGGAGAAGAAGCGGCATGACCGAGACCATCACCCACTCCTCCGCGCTCATCGGGCGCCACATGCGGCATCTGATCCGCACCCCGCAGCAGCTGCTCAGCGTCACGCTGATGCCGGTGCTGTTCGTCCTGGTCTTCGGCTATCTCTTCGGCAGCGCCATGTCGGTGCCGGGTGGCCAGACGTACCAGGAGTACATCATGGCCGGGATCTTCGCCCAGGTCGTCCTGGGCAACATGATCCTCAGTGCGCTGGGCGTCATCAGCGACTTGGACAACGGCCTGATGGACCGGTTCCGTTCGCTGCCGATGTCGCGCTCCGCGGTGCTCGTCGGGCGGACCACGCACGATCTGGTCCTGACGATGTGGAGCTTCGCGATCATGGCCGTGCCGGGCTACATGATCGGCTGGCGGGTGCACGAGGGTCCCCTCAAGATGCTCGGCGGCTTCGGCATCATGCTGCTGCTCGGCTTCGCCGCCTCCTGGCTCGGCGCCCTGCTCGGCCTCACCCTGGCCAATGCCGAGGCGGTGAACGCGCTGGGCTCGATCATCGTGATGCCGCTGGCGTTCCTGTCCAACGCGTTCATTCCGCTCGACGGGCTGCCGGGCTGGATGCAGACCATCTCCGAGTGGAACCCGGTCAGTTCCGTCGTCCTCGCGGCGCGGCTGCTGTTCGGCAACGCGGAGCCCATGGGTGACGACGCGGCGTTCCCGATGCAGCACCCGGTACTGATGGCGGTCGTGCTGTCGCTGGCCCTGCTGGCCGTCGCGGTGCCGTTCACCATCCGTGCCTACGAGAGGGCCGCGTCGAAGAAGTAACGCACACGGAGCAATCCGACAACGAGGACCGGGCCGCCCCCTGACTCCCAGGGGCCGCCCGGTCTCTCGCATTCTGGTGACTGCCAACCGGAAAAAAGACCGTTAAACCATTTCAACAGCTTACTGCACATTCCTCTGAATTAATTGCACCAGGCACTCGGTGCGGGAACCATTAAATACCGAAGCAACTCTTCCCCCCTCAGAAGGATCGGTAGACATGGACTCGCAGAGAGTCAAACGACGACAACTGGATTCGCTCACAGGCGTGCGATTCCCGGCCCTTTTCCTGGTGTTCGCCAACCACATCGCCATGGGCTTCCCCCTCGCCTCGATGGTGGCGTACGAGAACTACCAGACGTACGCGGGCTGGATCGGCAAGGCCGGTCTGACCATGTTCTTCATGCTGAGCGGCTTCATCCTGGCCTGGATCGCCCGCGACGGCGACTCCGTCCCGCTCTTCTACCGGCGGCGCTTCGTCCGGGTCATCCCACTGCACTGGCTGACCTTCGGGCTCTCGATGCTGATCTTCGCCTACCCGGCGGTCTCCGCCGAGGCGGCGATCCTCAACTTCTTCATGCTGGCCTCCTGGTCGTCCGACCCGGACATCTTCAGCAGCATGAACGCGCCGAGCTGGTCACTCACCTGCATCGCGCTGTTCTACCTGGCCTTCCCGCTGCTGCACCGGATCGCCAAGACGATCCCGCGGAAGTTCCTGTGGTGGGTCGTGGGCGCCTTGATGGCCGTGATCATCTCCATCACCGCGGTGGTCAGGGCGGTCGTCCCGGCCGACCCGATGATGCACCCGCTCTCGCCGGCCTCCTCGATGGACGCCTTCTACTACATCCAGACGTTCCCGCTCTCCCGCGTACCGGAGTTCTTCCTCGGCATCCTGCTGGCCCGCATCGTCCTGTCCGGGATGTGGCCCAGGCCGGTCCGCCCCCTCTTCCTGTACGGGGTCCTGGTGGCCGGCTTCCTGGTCGCCAACGAGCTGCCTCGCGAGTACCGGCTGGTCGCCGCCATGACCCTGCCCATCTTCCTCTTCCTCGGCGGGCTCGCCGCGTGGGACATGGCAGACCGCAAGTCCGCGCTCGCCGCACGTCCGATGCAGTGGCTCGGCAACATCAGCTTCGCGTTCTTCCTGATCCACTGGCCCGTCATCATGTTCTTCTTCAAGCTGATCGGCGAGAAGCACCTGTACTCCGTATGGGAGTTCGTCGGGATGTCAGCGGTGAGCATGGCGGTGAGCATCGTGCTCGCGTGGCTGCTCACGATCTGGGTGGAGCGCCCGCTGATCCGGCTGCTCGCGAAGCCGCGGGCCTCGCGGGGGCAGGCGGAGGAAGTACCGTCCGGGACCCCGGCGGAGGCGTCCGCGGAGGCCGGGCCACGGGTGGAGCCGGCCCTCAAGACCTCAAGGTAACCCCGTCCGACGAAAGGGCCGGAACGGCAGGCGACGCGCTGCCGTTCCGGCCCTTCGACATGCGCCATTCGGTACGGAATGGCGCATGATGCCCCTGGAGATCGGCCGGCTGCTCGTGCGGTTTCCCGCGAGTCGGAAAAGGTGTACCTGCCGGCACCCGAGAAGCTCCCCGAAAGGGGCGCGGAAAACACTCCGGGTCCGCAGTCGCGCCGCGCCTCAGGGCACAGAAAACCGCGCGGGCATCCCACCACCGGCACGCGGACGGCAGTCCCCCTCCCCCCGGGAGTCCGCACCCCACAACGCCGCGGGGCCGGCCGTGGGTCGTCCCACGCCCGGCCCCGCCCTGCGCGCCGCTGTCCTAGAAGCCCCAGTCCTCCGACAGCGCGTCCAGGTCACTCTGGCTGAGGTTCACCAGCGGCAGGTCCGACGGTGTGAACCCGCCCACCGCAGGCGCCTCGGCGTGGTCCGCCAGCGCGGACAACGCCCGGAACCACCCCTCCGCGAGCCCCCGCACCTCGTCCTCGGTGAACAGCTCCGGCGGCCACGACCACGTCGCCGACAGCCGGGGCCCGTCCGCCTGGTCCTGGGTGACCGCGTTCAGCTCCAGCGCGTGGCCGAACGGCATCCGGGGGTCGTGTCCGTCCCCCAGGTCGACGTCGGAGCGCGCCGCCCAGTCCTCGACCGCCGCACCCTCCGTGCCGTCCGACAGGCCGATGCGCCCCAGGTAGTTGAAGCTGATCTGCGGCGTGGGAAGGTCGCCGAGCTCCACGCCCGCCTCCGGGTGGAGGTGGCGCAGCAGCCCGTACCCGATGCCGTTGTCCGGGATCGCGCGCAGCTGCTCCTTGACCTCCTTGAGGGCCTTGCCGAGCGCGGGCCCCCCGGCCCACACCTCGGCCCACTCCCGGTCCAGGACCTTCGGGTCGAGCCGTACCGGGTACATGCTGGTGAACCAGCCGACCGTACGGGAGACGTCGAGGCCGTCCGCGATCTCCTCGCGGCCGTGGCCCTCCAGGTCCAGGGCGACGCTGCCGTCGCCTCCCCTGCCGCGCCGCCAGTCGACCACGGCCAGCGCGAAGGCGGTGAGCAGCACGTCGTTGATGCCGGCGTGGTAGAGCGTGGGCAGCTTGGTGAGCAGCGGCTCGGTCCGTCCGACGGGCAGGGTGAGCGTGAGTTTCCTGGCCCCGGCCGCCTTGTCCTTCTCCGGGTCCAGCGCGCGGGCGCCCAGCGGTGGGCGCCCGGTGCCGAGCATGGACCGCCACAGCTCCAGCTCCGCCAGCCGCTCGGGCTTCGCGGCCTCGGCCACCAGGTTCTCGGCCCAGCGCCGGAAGGAGGTGCCGACCGGGCCGAGCCCGGCGTCCGTGCCGTCGGCGGCCGCCCGGTAGAGCTGCGGCAGCTCCGGCAACAGGATGCGCCAGGAGATGCCGTCGACCACCAGGTGGTGCACGACCAGCAGGAGTTGGCCGGCCTGTGAGGGACCCGCGTCGAGCCAGACCGCCTGGAACAGCACCCCGGCGTCCGGGTCGAGCCGCCCCTGCGCGGCCTTCGCCTCGGCGGTGACGTCCGCGCCGCGCGCGTCCACCCGCCGGAACAGCTCCTCGACGCGGACGGTGCCCTTGGGCCGTACCTCCAGCTCCCACGCGCCGCCCTCGGGGCGGGAGAGCCGGGCGCGCAGCACGTCGTGCCGGTCGACCAGGGCGAGCACCGCGGAGCTGAGCGCCTCCGCCGAAGCGCCCGCCGGGATCTGCACCAGCATGGACTGCTGGAACCCGTCGACGGGGCCGCCGAGTTCGCGCAGCCAGTGCATGATCGGGGTGAGCGGGACCGCGCCGATCGCCGCCTCCGGCGGCTCCTGGTCCTTCGCCGCGACGGGGACGGCCACCGCGGCGAGCGCGGCGGGCGTCTGGTGGTCGAAGACGTCCCGGGTCCTGAGCAACAGACCGGCCTTGTGGGCCTTGCTGACCAGCTGGAGCGAGAGGATCGAGTCACCGCCCAGCCCGAAGAAGTTGCCGTCGACGCCGACCCCCTCCAGGCGCAGCACCTCGGCGAACAGCTCGCAGAGGATCGTCTCCTGCTCGGTGCTCGGGTCGCGGGTGCCCAGCAGCGCGCCGAAGTCGGGCACGGGCAGGGCCCGCCGGTCGAGTTTGCCGTTGCCGGTGACGGGCAGTGCGTCGAGCGCGACGAAGGCGCTGGGCACCATGTACGAGGGAAGCAGACCCGAGACGTGGGTGCGCAGCTCGCTCGGGTCGGCGGCCAGACCGTCCTCGGGGACGACGTACGCGACGAGCGCCGGCAGTCCCGGCTGGTCCTCGCGGACCAGGACGGCGGTGTGGGCGACCGTCTCGTGCGCGAGGAGCGCCGATTCGATCTCGCCGAGTTCGATGCGGTAGCCGCGCAGCTTGATCTGGTTGTCGGCGCGGCCGACGAACTCCAGCCGGCCGTCCGCCGTCCAGCGGACCACGTCGCCGGTGCGGTACATCCGTTCGCCGTCCGTGCCGTACGGGTCGGCGACGAACCGTTCGGAGGTGAGTGCGGCCCGTCCCAGGTAGCCGCGGGCCA
>NZ_JAGMUJ010000128.1 GCF_019049255.1 Streptomyces sp. AC558_RSS880
GATTCCGGGAGTAGTGGCGAGCGAAACCGGATGAGGCCAAACCGTATGCGTGTGAGACCCGGCAGGGGTTGCGCATGCGGGGTTGTGGGATCTCTCTTCTGTTGTCTGCCGGCAACAGGACGAGTCAGAAACCGTTGATGTAGGCGAAGGACATGCGAAAGGTCCGGCGTAGAGGGTAAGACCCCCGTAGTCGAAACGTCAGCGGCTCGTTGGAGA
>NZ_JAGMUJ010000129.1 GCF_019049255.1 Streptomyces sp. AC558_RSS880
TCCGCGCCGCCCGTGCCTCGAAGAGACCGGCCAGCGTGACGGGCTCGACGGGACGCGCGGTGTCGTTCCACTCCACCAGGACCCGCTCGCGCTCCCGCACGGTCAGCACATCGACGCCGCCGATGCTCCGTGACGGGTCGGCCGTCACCGCGGCGACGAACTGCTCCAGACGAGCCACCAGCGTCGCGACCGTGTCCGTGTCGAAGAGCTCCACCGCGAACTCGATGCTTCCCTCGATGCCCTCCGGGGAGCCGTCGGGACCGAGCCGCTCACCGAGCTGGAAGGACAGGTCGAACTTGGCGGTGTCCGTGTCCAGCGCGTACGGCAGCATCCGGGCGCCCGGCACCTCGGTCCGCCCGCTCGCGTTGTTCTGGAAGACCAGCATGACCTGGAAGAGCGGATGCCTGGCCATCGAGCGGACCGGGTTCAGCTCCTCCACCAGGCGTTCGAAGGGCACGTCCTGGTGGGCGTAGGCCGCCAGGTCCGTCTCCTTCACCCGCTCCACCAGCTCGCGGAAGCTCGGATTGCCCGACAGATCCGTGCGCAGCACCAGCGTGTTCACGAAGAAACCGACCAGGTCGTCGAGCGCCTCGTCCGTGCGGCCCGCGATGACGCTGCCGACCGGCACGTCCTCTCCCGCACCCAGCTTCCCCAGCAGCGCCGCGACCGCGGCCTGCATCACCATGAAGACGCTGGCTCCCGACTCGCGGGCCAGCTCCACCACCCTGCGGTGGACCTCCGGCGAGAAGCGCAACGGCAGGGTGGCGCCGCGGTAGTCGACCACCGGGGGACGCGGCCGGTCCAGGGGCAGCGGCAACTCCTCGGGGAGACCGTCCAGCGCCGTGCGCCAGTAGTCGAGCTGCTTGGCCAGCGTGCTCGACGGGTCGCTCTCGTCGCCCAGCACCTGGCGCTGCCACAGCGTGTAGTCGACGTACTGCACCGGCAGCGGCTCCCACTCGGGCGCACGCCCCGCACGCCGCGCCGCGTACGCCTCGGCGAGGTCCCGCGACAGCGGGGTCAGCGACCAGCCGTCACCCGCGATGTGGTGCAGCACGACGAGCAGTACGTGCTCCTCGTCCGAGACCCGGAACAGCCGGGCGATCAAAGGAAGTTCGTGCGACACGTCGAAGGGGTGCGCCGCCGCTGCGGATACCGCGCCGCGCAGTTTGCCGGCCGTCACGTCGACCACCGGCAGCTCCACCACGGCCCGCTCGGGACTCAGCACCTCCTGGCGCGGCCGCGCGTCGGTGTCGGGGAACACCGTCCGCAGGCTCTCGTGGCGCGCCACCACGTCACCGAGGGCTGCCCGCAGCGCGTCCGCGTCGACCTCGCCGACGAGCCGTGTCGCCAGCGGGATGTTGTACGTGGCGTTCGGGCCCTCGAAGCGGTTCAGGAACCACAGCCTGCGCTGCGCCGGGGAGAGCGGGATCTCCGTCGGCCGCGCCATCACGCCCAGCGCCCCGCGCGACCTCTCGGCCGCGTCGAGCGCCTGCGCCAGGCCCGCCACCGTCGGCCGCTCGAAGACCTGGCGCACCGCCAGCTCCACGTCGAGCACCGAGCGGATCCGGCTGACCAGCCGGGTGGCGAGCAGGGAGTGCCCGCCCAGGTCGAAGAAGCTGTCGTCGACGCCGACCGCCTCCAGGCCCAGGATGTCCGCGAAGACCGCGGCGAGCCGCTCCTCGCGCTCGGTGCGCGGCGCCCGCGACGTCGCCCGCTCGGTGAAGTCCGGAGCGGGCAGCGCCCTGCGGTCCAGCTTGCCGTTGGGCGACAGCGGGAACGCGTCCAGCACCAGGAACGCCGAGGGCAGCATGTACTCCGGCAGCAGTTCGGCCGCCGCCCGCAGCTGCTCCTCCGACGGCCGCGTCGCGCCGTCCGCGGGCACCACGTACGCCACGATCCGCTTCTCGCCGGGACGGTCCTCGCGGACGATCGCCGAGACGCGGCCCACGGCCGGATGGGCGGCCACCGCGTTCTCGATCTCGCCGAGCTCGATGCGGAAGCCGCGGATCTTCACCTGGTGGTCGACGCGGTCGACGAACTCCAGGCGCCCGTCGGGGGTCCACCTCACCTGGTCGCCCGTGCGGTACATGCGCTCACCGGGGGCGCCGTACGGATGGGCGACGTACCTCTCGGCGGTCAGGGCCGGGCGGCCCAGATAGCCCTGCGTCACCCCGTCACCCGCGATGTACAGCTCGCCGGGCACCCCGACGGGCAGCAGCCGCAGCCGGGGATCCAGCACGAACAGACGGGTGTTGGCGATCGGCGCGCCGATCGACACCGGCTCCTCGGTCAGCCGGGACACGGTGGAGACGATCGTCGTCTCCGTCGGCCCGTACACATTGGTGGCGACCGAGCCGATCCCGGCCATCGCCTTCGACAGCGCCGGCGGCACGGCCTCGCCGCCCGCGATCAGGTGGACGCCGCGGATCGCGTCGGGCACCTCGGCGACCATGTTCTGCCACAGCGACGGGGTCGCGGACATCACCGTCACACCGGAGCGCCGCACCCGCTCGCCCAGCAACGCCGCGTCGCGCTGCTCGTCCGTGGTGGCGATCACCGTGGACGCGCCGCAGAACAGCGGCAGGTACAGCTCGAGGGCCGCGAAGTCGAACGCGATCGTGGACAGCGCCAGATAGCGGTCCGCCGGTTCCAGCGGGATCCACCTGCGCATGCCCGTCAGGCAGTTGATCAGGTTCGCCCCGGTGACCACGACGCCCTTGGGGCGACCCGTGGAGCCCGAGGTGAACAGGGCGTACGCGGGAGCGGACGGCAGCAGCGGCCAGGGCCGCTCGTCGGCGGTCAGGTCCGCACCGTCCAGCGCGGCCAGCTCGCCGGCCGTCGCCGGGTCGTCCAGGACGATCAGCTCGCCGTCGGCGACGGGCAGCTTCCCGGCCGTGGAACTCGCCGCGATGACCCGTACCGGCTGCGTGGTGTCGAAGATGTAGCCGATGCGCTCCGCCGGGTGGGTCGGGTCGACCGGCACGTAGGCGGCGCCCGTCTTGGCCACCGCGAGCAGCGCGACCAGCAGGTCCACGGTGCGCGGCAGCACCACCGCCGTGTAGCCGCCGGGCCGCGCGCCCTGGGCGAGCAGCAGCCGGGCCAGCCGGTTGGCGCGCTCGTTCAGCTCCCCGTAGGTCAGGCGCTCCTCGCCCGACACCACGGCGTCCGCGTCCGGTGCGGCCGCCGCCCGTTCCTCGAACAGTTCGGTGAGGACCTTGTCCGGCACCTCGCGGGCCGTGTCGTTCCACGGGCCGAGCTGCAGCTCACGCTCATCGGCCGGGAGCAGGTCCAGCCCGCGTAGCGGCAGCGACGTGTCGGTCATCGCCCGCGCGACCCGAAGCAGCAGCTCCACGACCCGTGCGGCCGCGTCCCCGGGGAACACGTCGCCGCGGTAGTCGGCGCGCACCATCAGCCGGTCGCCGATCGGCATCACGGTGAGGCCCATCGGGTAGTGCGTCGCGTCGCGGGGCTCCTTGCCCCGCACCTGGAGGCCGCCCAGCGACTCGGCGATCGCGTCGTCGTCCACGGGGTAGTTCTCGTACACCAGGATCGAGTCGAACAGCTCGGCGAGCCCGGTGGTCTCCCGGATGTCCGTGAGGCCCACGTACTGGTACGCCATCAGCTCGGACTGCTGGTCCTGCAAGGCGCGCAGCAGCTCGCCCACGGTCCGGTCCGCGTCGACCCCGACCCGTACCGGCAGGGTGTTGATGAACAGGCCGACCATCGACTCGACGCCCGGGAGCTCCGGCGGGCGGCCCGAGACCGTCGTGCCGAACACGACGTCGTCCCGGCCGGTCAGCTGCCCCAGCGTGATGGCCCAGGCCAGCGCCAGGTACGTGTGGACCGTGACACCGTGGTCCTTGGCCCGCTCCCGCAGCAGTGCCGCGAACTCCGGCTCCAGCTCCCGGGAGACCCGTTCGGGCACGGCGGGCTTGCGCGAGGGGTCGACCGGGGCGAGGAGAGCCGGCTCCTCAAAGCCCTCCAGGGCCCGTTCCCACACCTTGACGGCGGCGGTACGGTCCTGCTTCTCCAGCCAGGACAGGTAGTCCCGGTAGGGCGCGACGCGGGTCAGTCCGGAGTCGTCGCCGTTCCTGCGGTACAGCGTGAACAACTCGCCGAACAGCACCGGCAGGGACCAGCCGTCCAGCAGGATGTGGTGGTTGGTGAAGGTGAACAGGTGCTCGCCCGGAGCCAGCTTGACCAGGGTGAAGCGCACCAGCGGAGGAGCCGACAGGTCGAACCTGCGGCTGCGGTCCTCGTCCAGGTGGCGGGCCAGTTCCGCGTCGCGGCGCGCCTGCGGCAGCCCGCTCAGGTCCAGCTCGGTCCACGGCAGCGGCACCTCGGACGGGATCACCTGCACGGCCTCGCCGCTGTCCAGGGTGTGGAAGCCGGCCCGCAGGTTGGAGTGGCGCCGCAGCAGCGTCCGCGCGGCCCGCCGCAGCGCGGCCCCGTCCAGGTCGCCGCTGATCTCGAAGGAGAACTGCACCGTGTACACATCGTGCCCGCGCTGGTCGTACAGCGCGTGGAAGAGCAGACCCTGCTGGAGCGGGGCGAGCGGCAGCACGTCCGCGAGGAGCGGCCGGCGAGCCTCCAGCTCCTCGATCTGCGGCTGGGTCAGTCGCACCAGTGGCAGGTCGGACGGCGTGTGACCGCCCGCGCCCGGTGTCCCGGCGTGCGCGGCGATGGCGCCGAGCGCACGGAACCACGTCTCGGCCAGGTCGCGCACCTCCGCCTCGGTGAGCAGGTCCCGGGCCCACGACCAGTTGGCCACCAGGGTGGGCCCGTCCGGGGTCTCCTGCGCGATCGAGTTGAGCTCCAGGACGTGCGTCAACGGCATCTGCGGGTCGGCCGCGCCTCCCAGGCCGCCACCCTCGCCCGCCTCGTCGGAGGACGCACCGCCCAGCCTGCCCAGGTAGTTGAAGCCGATCTGCGGCACCGGGAGGGCCGCCAGGACCGCCTCGGTCTCCGGGTTGAGGTGGCGCAGCAGGCCGTAGCCGGCGCCGTTGTCGGGCAGTGCCCGCAACTGTTCCTTGACGGTCTTGAGGGCGCTGCCGACCGCCGCGCCGCCCGCCCACACCTCGTCCCAGCCGTCCTCGGCCACACCCGGCGCCAGGTGCACCGGGAACAGGCTGGTGAACCAGCCGACCGTGCGGGAGACGTCGGCGCCCGGCACCAGCTCCTCGCGGCCGTGGCCCTCCAGGTCGATCAGGGCGCCCGACGCGTCCTGGCCGCGACGCCGCAGCCAGTCGGTGACCGCCAGCGCGAAGCCCGTCAGCAGCACGTCGTTGACACCCGCGTGGAACACCGCGGGGACCCGGGACAGCAGCACGCCCGTCAGGTCGGCCGGCAGCGCGAGCGACAGTCCGCCCGAGGTCGCCACCACGTCGCGCGCCGGGTCCAGCCGGCGGGAGCCCAGGAGCGGGTTCTCCACCTGGAGCATCGACGTCCACACGTCCAGCTCGGCCAGGCGCTCCGGGGACCCGGCGGCCTCCCGCAGGCCCTCGGCCCAGGCGCGGAACGACGTTCCCACCGGCTCCAGGTCCGCCTCGCGGCCGGCGGCGACGGCCTCGTAGGCGGCGACCAGGTCGGGCATCAGGATGCGCCAGGAAACACCGTCCACCACCAGGTGGTGGCCCATGACCAGCACCTGGCCCGGGGTGTGGCGACCCGCGTCGTGCCACACCGCCTGGACCATCACCCCGTCGCCCGGGGCCAGCCGCTCCTGCGCGGCCTGCGCGGCCTCGCTCAGCGGCACGGCCGTCGCGTCGACCCGGCGCACCAGGTCCTCGGCGCGCACGGTGCCGCGCGGCGGCACCGTCAGCTTCCAGGTGCCGTCGCCCGGCCTCTCCAGCCGCATCCGCAGCGCGTCGTGGTGGTCCAGGACCGCCTGCAGCGCCTTGGTGAGCAGGCCCAGGTCGTAGTCGCCCGGAACCTGCATCATCATCGCCTGGTTGAAGCCGTCGACGGGGCCGCCGGTCTCCCGCAGGTGGTGCACGATCGGGGTGAGCGGCACCGCGCCGACCCCGTCGTCCTCGTCCGCCTGTGCGGCGGGCGCGTCCTCGACGGACGTCGCGGCCGCGGCCAGCGCCTCGACCGTGCGCAGCCGGAAGACGTCGCGCGGGGTCAGCGTCAGACCCGCCCTGCGCGCCCGGCTGACCAGCTGGATGGAGATGATCGAGTCGCCGCCCAGGTCGAAGAAGCTGTCGTCGACGCCGACCGATGTCAGCCCCAGCACCTCGGCGAACAGCCCGCACAGCAGCTCCTCGCGCTCGTCGCGCGGGCCACGGCCGGCGGTCCGGCGGCTGAAGTCGGGGGCGGGCAGGGCCTTTCGGTCCAGCTTTCCGTTGGCGGTCATCGGCAGGGCGTCGACGAGGACGAACGCCGACGGCACCATGTACTCCGGCACCAGTCCCGCCACGTGCGCGCGCAGCGCCTCGGTGTCGGTGGCCGTCCCCGCCGGGACGACATAGGCGACCAGGCGCTTGACGCCGGGCTGGTCCTCCCGTACCACCACCGCGCCGTGCGCGACCGACTCGTGGCCGGTCAGCACCGACTGGATCTCGCCCAGCTCGATGCGGAAGCCGCGGATCTTCACCTGGTCGTCCGCGCGTCCCAGATACTCCAGCAGACCGTCCGCGGTGCGGCGCACCACGTCGCCCGTGCGGTACATCCGGTCGCCGGAACCACCGAACGGGTCCGCCACGAATCGCTCGGACGTCAGACCCGCGCGCCCCAGGTAGCCACGGGTCACGTTCGGCCCCGCGATGTAGAGCTCGCCCGCCATGCCCGCGGGGAGCAGCCTCAGCCGGTTGTCCAGGACGTACGCCCTGGTGTTCCCCAGCGGACTGCCGATCAGCGGCTTCTCGCTCTGCGCGAAGGGGAGGCAGAGCGTGACCACGGTGCACTCGGTCGGACCGTAGTAGTTGTAGGCGGAGACATCGGGCAGATCCCGCATCCGCTGCCAGAGGGCGTCGTCGGTCGCCTCGGCACCGATCTCCAGCAGGCGGGGGCGGTGCTCCGCGGGATCCATCAGCCCGGCGGCCAGCAGCTGCCGCAGATAGGTCGGAGTGGAGAAGACGAAGTCGAGGCGCTGCCCCCGCACGTAGCCGATCATCTGCTCCGGGTCCCGGCGCACCTCGTCGTCGATGACGTGCAGCTCATGGCCGTCCAGCATCCAGATAAGCCCGTTCACCGACGCGTCGAAGGTGAAAGCGGCCGTCACCCCGGCCCGTACCGGTCGTCCGCCCAGGGCCTGCGAACCGGGCCGGAAGAGCTGTGCGCGCTGGCTGTGGAAGAGGCTCACGGCGTTGCGGTGCTCGACCGCGACGCCCTTGGGCCTGCCCGTCGACCCCGAGGTGTAGATGACGTACGCGAGGTGCTCGGCGCCCACCGGGGCGATCCGGTCGGCCTGGATCAGGTCCTTGTCCGGCAGACCGGCCAGCGTCCGCTCCACCTCCGGGTCGTCGAGGACGACCCGCGGAGTGCCGGTCACCGCGTCAGGCAGCGCGGCCGCGGTACCGCCGAGGGTGATCAGGACCGCCGGAGCGGCGTCGTCGAAGAGATACGCCACACGGTCGGCCGGGTACTCCGGGTCCAGCGGCAGGTATGCGGCGCCGGACTTCAGCACCGCGTACAGGGCGACGACCAGGTCCGCCGAGCGGGGCAGTGAGAGAGCGACGAGCCGGTCGGGGCCGGCGCCCTGCCCGACGAGCAGCCGGGCCAGGCGGTTGGCGCGGCCGTTGAGCTCCGCGAACGTCAGCCGCTGCGCACCGCACACCAGAGCGGTCGCGTCCGGGGTGAGAGCCGCCTGCGACTCCAGCAGACCGTGCAGCGTCTGCTCGGCCGGCAGCTCCAGCACAGGCCCCGTGCTCTGCGCCAGCAGCAGCGCGTTCTGCTCGGGCGAGGCGAACTGCCGCAGCCCGACGGGGCGTTCGGCGTCCTCGCCGGTCGTCGTCAGCAGGCGCACGAGACTGTCGGCGAGCGACTGGACCAGGTCGGGACTCAGCGCATCCGGCTGGTAGGCCAGATCGAGCTCCATGGTCTCGCCGGCGAGGACGGCGATGGTGAGCGGGTAGTGGGTGTCGTCGCGGTTCTCGCTCGCCACGATGCCGAGCGCACCGGACGATCTCTGGAGGCTCTGCGAATCGACCGGGAAGTTCTCGAAGACGAGGATCGAGTCGAAGAGTTCACCGTGTCCGCTCAGCCGCTGGACCTCGTTGAGCCCCAGGTGCTGGTGCGGCATCAGCTCGGACTGTTCGTCCTGGATCCGGGCCAGCATGCCGTTCAGCGTCTCGGCGGGATCGATCCTGACCCGCACCGGCAGAGTGTTGATGAACAGACCGATCATCGACTCGACACCGGGGACGTCCGCCGGCCGGCCCGAGACCGTCGCTCCGAACACCACGTCGTCGCGCCCGGTCAGCCGGCCCAGCACCATGGCCCAGGCTGCCTGGACCACGGTGTTGACCGTCACCCCCGCCCGCCGGGCGGCCCGGCCGAGCGCCGAGGTCTGCTCCGCCGACAGCTCCACCTTGAGCTGCCCCCGGCTGAGCGACGCGCTCCGGTCGGCGGCGGCGAGCAGCGAAGGCTCGTCGAGGCCCGCCAGCGACTGCCGCCAGGCCGCCTCGGCGGCCGGGCGGTCCTGTCGGCCCAGCCAGGCCAGGTACTCGCGGTAAGGGGTCACCCGGGGCAGCCCCGTGTCGTCACCGCGTGTCCCGTACAGCTCGAACAGCTCGCCCAGCACGCGGGCGAAGGACCAGCCGTCGAGGAGGATGTGATGGTGCGTCACGAGGAACCGGTAGCGGTCCCGCCCCACCGTGACGAGGGTGAAACGCATGAGCGGGGGAAGAGCCAGATCGAACCGACGGGCCCGGTCGTCGGCGATCAGCCGGGCCAGCTCCCGCTCACGTTCGGTGTCGGACAGACCGCTCAGGTCCGCCTCCGCCCAGGGCAGTTCCACCTGGCGGGCGATCACCTGGACCGGCTCGCCGTTCTTACGGGACCGGAACCCGGCCCGCAGATTGGCGTGCCGGCGGAGCACGCCGGCGGCGGCACCGCGCAGCGCCTCGGTGTCCAGCGCGCCCTCGATAGCGAAGTCGAGCTGGATGGTGTAGACGTCGGCGCCGTCCTCGTCGTACATCGAGTGGAACAGCAACCCCTGCTGCATCGGCGAGAGCGGGAGGACGTCCTCGAGCCCGGATTTCTTCATCGCGTTTTCCTTCGGCATCTAGTGATCTCCGCTCAGAGCCGGAGGTCGTCTTCGAACTCGTCGATTTCGTCCTGCGACAGGCCTCCGAGGGAGAAGTCGGAGGCGGTGTGGCCGCCGGCGCCCGGTCCCTCGGCGTGAGTGACGATCGCCTCCAGGGCGCGGAACCAGGTCTCCGCCAGGTCGCGGACGTCCTCCTCGGCGATCAGTTCCCGCGGCCAGGACCAGTCGGCCGACAGCGTGGGACCGTCGGGTCCGTCGATCGCCGCGGCGCTGAGGACGAACGCGTACCTGAGGCGCATCCCACTGTCACTGCCACCGCTCACCCCGCTGTCGGCCTCCGGAGCGGGAGACCAGGCGGCCGTCGCCGCGTGGCCGCTCCTCTGCTCCGACAGCTCGAAGCGCCCGAGGTAGTTGAAGCTGATCTGCGGAGCGGGGAAGGCGGCGAGGGTGGCCGCGGTATCGGGGTTGAGACGGCGCAGCAGTCCGTAGCCGGCGCCGTTGTCGGGCAGGGCCCTCAGCTGCTCCTTGATGCTCTTGACGGCGTTGCCGACGGCGGGGCCGCCGGCCCAGACCTCCTCCCAGTCGGTTCCGGCGATGCCGGGGGAGAGGTGGACGGGGTAGAGGCTGGTGAACCAGCCGACGGTGCGCGAGACGTCGGCGCCGGGGACGAGTTCCTCGCGGCCGTGGCCCTCCAGGTCGATGAGGGTGCCGGTGGTGTCCTGCCCGCGGCGGCGCCGCCAGTCGGCGACTGCCAGCGCGAAGCCGGTGAGGAGGATGTCGTTGACCCCCGCGTGGAAGGTGGCGGGGACGGTGCTGAGCAAGGGCTCCGTGATGTGGGCCGGGAGTTCGACGGAGAGCGCGCGGCTGGTGGCGGCGGTGTCCCGGTGGGGGTCGAGGGGGCGGTTGCCGAGCTGCGGGTCCTCGGTCCCGAGCATGGCGGTCCAGACGTCCAGCTCCGCGGTGCGGGCCTCGGTGGAGGCGGCCTCGACCAGGCCCCGCGCCCAGGCGCGGTACGAGGTGCCGGCCCGTCCGAAGTCCGGCTCCCGGCCTGCCTCGGCCGCGTCGTGCGCGGTGGCGAGATCCGGGAGGAGGATGCGCCATGAGACACCGTCGACGACGAGGTGGTGTGCCATCAGGAGCAGTCGGCCTTCGGTGTCCGGGCCCCCGTCGAACCAGACGGCTTGGAGCACGACGCCGTCGTCGGGGGCCAGTGCGTCCTGCGCGGGCTTGGTCTCCTTGGCCATGAGGCCGCGCAGCTCGTCCCCGTGGACACCGGTGGTGTCGACGTGGCGCAGGATCCGCGCGGCGTCGACGGCTCCTCTGGGCTGGACGGTGAGGTTCCAGGGCCGGCCGTCGATCCGGGTGGTCCGCAGCCGCAGGACGTCGTGGTGATCGAGGAGAGCCTGGAGCGTCGTGGTG
>NZ_JAGMUJ010000130.1:0-281893 GCF_019049255.1 Streptomyces sp. AC558_RSS880
AGGTCGACGATTCAGAGTGAGGACAGCCGAAGCGTCAATCGGGGATCGGGTCAGACCCTCGAGCGGTGCTGCCCCATCCTCACAGTCGGGGATCTTGGAACGGTCGAGGTCAACTGCCCAGCGTTCTGCAGGACTTCGATCGTGGGATGCCGTGCTGGTCCAGGAGTGTCCGGAAGGCGGTCGGTGGCCGTGGTGAGGGGGTTTCCTCAGTCGGCGGCAAGCCGCTGAGGCGTTCGATGTTCACGGCGACGGCCGTGAGTACGTGTTGCAGATGGGTCTTCGGCTGTCCCCGGTAGCGGCAGTGGCGCATGTCGTGTCCGTGGGCGAGGCAATCGCACGACAGGGCGGGAGAGTTGAAGCGGGCGGGCTCGGGCGCGTACAACAACGACAACAGGGCCTCCGGGAACCGCTCGGAACGGGATCGCACCCCCGAGCTACCAGGAGGCCCTGCCCTCATGCACGTACGGCCGGAAGATCACCCGACCAGGAACCCTGTTCGACTTGCAGATTCCATGAGCGGTTGAGATACGGCTTCTCACTCAACTCCAGCGGGTACTTCCTCGGGGCAGATATCGTCAGAGCTCCTCTCGTCATCCCCATCTGACCTGCTGTCACCTCGCGCCGCATCTCGGGGGAACCTCAACTTCCACACCCGCAACCCCGACCCGGGCCGCAAGAGCCGCTACCTCGTCCGCCGGCTCAAGGCCCTCGGCCACGACGTCACCCTCACCCCGGCAACCGCCTGACGCCCCAGCCCTGCCCGCCGCACCGTTGAGTTTTCCGGTCAGGGCACCTTTCGTGTCACCGGTCCCGCTCCAGGGCGAAATCAGCTGAATAGCCGAGGCTGGGTGCCTGTCCGGAAACTTCGCGGCCCCTCATCCTTGACCTGTGCGGCGGAGCCGTGAAGTGGTTGACTCCTCCGCGTGCCGTTTCGCCGGTTGCGCTCCAGGGGTGTTGCGCCTCGTAGGGAGGACCTGGTGTTGTCGGCTGCGCATGCGTGCGACGTGCCCCGTCGGACAAGGTGGCGCCCGCCCCCGAAGTCGTAGCGGGTCTTCCGCAGATCCCGATGCGCTCAGAACCCGGTGAACCAATTCACGGCCGACTTCGTCTAGACGGTTGAGATTCGTAGACGCTGTTATCCGGGTGCGCTCGTACCGTCGAGCCGCAACCCTTCCACAGAGGTAGATATGTCCCTTTCTGTAATCCTGCTCTTCTTTGTCACAGCCGTCACGCTTTTTGTATACAGGTTTGTGCAACGCCGACTGACCATCGGCGCCGCGTTGGGAGTGACGGTTGGCGCTCTGGGGCTCCAGCTCTTCGGCCTTTGGGTCGTGGCCGAGCTCACATTCGCCAACATGGGCTGAGCTTGACTCTGTCGGGCACCGTGCGTTCTCAACCCAACCGGCACCGCCAGGGCACCCGGACGAGCCCCTCATCAGGCCCGTTACGGACCATGGGATGAGAAGCACGCACTCGCCGTCCGTCACGGACCACGACGACCGGACAGGCGGCGTCGACGGCGTGGACCGGGGCGAGTGCGCGGTCGCGAGCGGCTCCGGCTCACTTCCCGTGCGGGTCGGTGCCGTTGAGTGTCTCGACGACCTGGTCGTAGTCGCCGCGGGCCTCGCCGTAGCGCAGGAACTTCACGCGCTCGACCTGGATCTCCTTCGCGTCGGGCCGGGTCTCGATCAGGCCCGCCACCTCTGTGACGAACTCGTCGAGCGGCATGGCGTGTTCGTTGTCCTCCTGCCCGGGCAGGAGTGCGGTGCGCACGGACGGCGGTACGAGTTCCACGACCTTCACCGAGGTGCCGGCGAGCTGCAGCCGGATGGACTCGCTGAGCATGTGGATCGCCGCCTTCGAGGCGTTGTAGCTCGGCGTGGCCCTGAGCGGCGTGAAGGCCAGCCCCGAGGAGACGGTCATGATCGTGGCGTCCGGCTGCGCCTGCAGGTGCTCGACGAACGCGGCGATCAGACGGATCGGACCGAGCACGTTCGTCGTCACCGTGGACTCCGCGGAGGCGAGGAACGACGCGGGATCGCGCCAGTCCTCGACGCGCATCACGCCGGCCATGGTGACGAGGACGTTGAGGTCCGGGTGCCGGTCCAGCACCTGCTTCGCGGCGGAGGTGATGCTCGCGGCGTCCGTGGTGTCGATCTGCACGGTGTCGATGCCGGGGTGCTCGGCCGCGATCCGTTCCAGCAGCTCGGCGCGCCGGCCGCCGACGATGACGGTGTTCCCCCTGGCCTTCAGCTCGAGGGCGAGGGCGAGACCGATGCCGCTGGTGGAGCCGGGGATGAAGACGGTGTTTCCGGAGATGTTCATGCCCCGATCGTCGCCGGTCCGCCGCCGCATGGGCAGAGACCGGTTGTCGGGGGATCGGCGATCCCTGGCTCGCCCACCGGTGCCGGACGATAATCGACTCCATGGACCGTGCAGCTCTGGCCGACTTCCTGCGCCGCCGCCGCGAGGCGCTGCGACCGGAGGACCTCGGCCTTCCCACAGGCGCACGCCGTCGGACCCGGGGTCTGCGGCGTGAGGAGGTCGCGTCCCTGGCCGTGATGTCGACCGACTACTACACACGGCTGGAGCAGCGGCGCGGGCCGCAGCCCAGCGAGCACATGCTGGCCTCGCTCGCCCGGGCGCTGCGGCTGACGGGCGACGAGCGCACCTACCTGTACCGGATAGCCGGGCACAACGCACCGGTGCCGCTGTCGGCCTCGCCTCATGTCGCTCCCGCGCTGCTGCGGGTGCTGGACCGGCTCGACGACACCCCGGCGCTCGTTCTGACCGACCTGGGCGAGACGCTGGTGCAGAACAGGATGGCCGCCGCCCTGCTCGGGGACGCGTCGAAGCACACGGGTCTCGCCCGCAGCGCGATCTACCGCTGGTTCACCGATCCCGCGGAACGATCGCGCTACCCCGAGGCCGACCGCGACCGGCAGAGCCGCGCCCAGGTCGCGAACCTGCGCGCCGCCCATGGGCTGCGGGGCCCGCGTTCGCGGGCCGGTGAACTCGTGCGCGCCCTCCAGAGGGCGAACGAGGAGTTCGCCGAGCTGTGGGAGCGGCATGAGGTCGCGCAGCGCTTCGAGGACCACAAGACGCTCATCCACCCGGAACTCGGCGCGATCGAGCTGGACTGCCAGGCGCTGTTCACCGAGGACCAGTCCCAGACCCTGCTCGTGCTCACGGCTCCGCCGCGCACCGAGGGCCACGAGAAGCTGCAACTGCTCGCCGTGCTCGGACTGGACCGATTCGCCGAGGCGGAGGGCTAGATCGGCCGGTCCGACGAGCCCTCGCCGATGAGGGCGCACAGTCGCGCCTCGAGCACGTTCCGCATCAGGACGCGTTTCCCCGGGGGGCGTGGCCGCGGGGCGTTCGGTTGCTCCCCCATGCTGTGGCTCAGTAGCCGCGCGGGCGTCGCCGCTTCCGTACGCCGGAAACGGTGTTCACCGCTGCGATGAGTTCCGGACCCGGCGCGAGTCTCTTCCGGTGACCGTCGTAGAGCGTCGTCGTACGGCGCTGTCCGGCACGAGACACCACGGAGGCTCCCATGACGACCACACCGGAAGACCCGACCACCGCCCTGTCCGGACGCCCGGCCGTGGTCGACCTGGCCACCTGGCAGGCCGCACGTGACGAGCTGCTGGTCCGCGAGAAGGCCCACACCCACGAGGGCGACGCCATCGCCGCGGCCCGCCGCCGGCTGCCGATGGTGGAGTTCGACGGCACGGTCGAGGTCGTCGGACCCGACGGCCCGGTCCCCTTCCTGGACCTGTTCCAGGGCCGCGACGAGCTCGTGGTCTACAAGCACATGTGGTACGACGGCGCGCCGCACCAGGGGCAGTGCGAGGGCTGCACCACCACGGCCTGGCACCTGAAGGACGCCGTCTACCTCAACGCCCGCGGCGTCTCCTTCGCCGTCCTGACCACGGGCGCCTGGGACGAGGTGGCCTCCTACGTCGCGTTCATGGGCTACACCCAGCCCTGGTACTCGGTGCGCGGCGTGGAGGCGCCGGTCGGCGGCGACATGGGGTACCTGACCAGCTTCCTCCGCGACGGCGACCGCGCGTTCCTCACCTACTCCACGACGGGCCGCGGCAACGAGCGGGTCAACGGCTCCCTCGGCCTGCTCGACATGACGCCCTACGGCCGCGGCGAGGCGTGGGAGGACAACCCCGAGGACCGGCCCGAGGGGGGCAGCCCGTGCTGGTCCTGGCGCTCGGACGCGGACGGGAACGCCACCTGGGGCCCGACCAGCCGCCCCGTACCGCAGTGGACCCGCCCCGGCGCGACCCCCGTGGAGACCCTCGGCCGCCGCGGTCACCACCACTGACACGTACCAGGAGGACCACACACATGGGCAGGGTGATCTGCGATCTCACGATCTCGGTCGACGGTTACTCGGCCGGGCTCGGCCAGACCGAGGAACGGCCGTTCGGCGACGACGGCGGCGACGGATCGGGCGGCCGGCTGCACGCCTGGATGTTCGACACGCCCGAGGAGAACAGGACCGAGGTCGACCGGATGAGCGCGGCCGGAGCGTTCATCATGGGGCGCAACATGTTCGGCCCGGTGCGCGGCGCGTGGGACCGGCGGTGGAACGGCTGGTGGGGCGAGGATCCACCGTTCCACGCCCCGGTGTTCGTGCTCACCCACCACGCGCGCGAGCCGCAGCCGATGGACGGTGGCACCACGTACCACTTCGTCACCGACGGAATCGCATCGGCACTGGCGCAGGCGCGCGCGGCGGCCGGTGACGGCGATGTCGCGGTGCAGGGCGGCGCGACCACCGTGAACCAGTACCTCGCCGCCGGCCTGATCGACGAGCTGCGGCTGCACATCGTGCCGTTCACCCTCGGCGCCGGCACGCGGCTGTTCGAAGGCGTTCCGCCGCTGGAACTGGAGCAGGTGACGTCGCGGTCGGCGAGTCTGGTCACGCATGTGACGTACCGCGTGCTGCCGTGAGCCGAAGGCCGGCCGTCGGTGAACCGACTCACCGACGGCCGGCGGGGTGGATTCAGTTCACGTAGACCTCGGCGCGGTCGACGCTCACGAAGGACGCTCCGGACTGGGAGTTGTGCTGTCCCGTCACCCGGATCCGGAGGGTGTGGCTGCCGTGTGCGAGACGTGGGCTGGTGTACTGCACCGCCTCGCCGACGCGGATCGGGCCGTGGAAGTCCACCCGCTGTTCGGGGCCGCCGTCGACGCTGACGGCCGCGTAGCCGTTGCCGGTGTCCTTGACGGAGAGCAGGACGATGCGGGTGCCGGTGAAGGAGAAGGTCGCCGTGGCGCCGGTCCGGTCGCTCCAGTGGTCGTCGCTCCAGAAGCACTGCGTGGCGCAGCCCGTGCCCGAGTTCCAGGTACCGCTGTAGGTGACGCCGCCGGGGCCGCTGGAGCGGCCGTCGTCGTTGATCCAGTAGTTGCCGGACCCGGGGTCGCCGGACGGCAGGTCCTGGGTGGCGCCCATGGCCAGCGGGCGGCCGAAGTCGGGGCTGCCGTCGGCCCGCCAGGTGAACTTCTGCGCCCGGGTCGTGCGGTTGCCGTACGTGTTCTGCGACGTGGTCTTGGCGTGGTGGACGATCCAGTCCTCGGTGCCGTCGGGAGAGCGGAAGAAGGCGTGGTGGCCCGGCCCGAACACGCCCCGGTCGTCGGCCCGGGAGAACACCGCGCCCTGGTGCTGCCGCCAGTTGCCCGGCACGAGCGGGTCGGCGCTCAGCGGCATCGACATCATCCAGACCTGGTAGTCCGGCTTGCCGGTGTCGCACGCGGAGTAGGTCATCCACACCCGGCCGTTGCGGTACAGGAACTCCGGGCCCTCCCGCACCTCGGGGCACCCCCCGGCCGCGTCGATGGCGACGGCGTTGCCCGAAACGGTGTACGGGTTGGACATCGGGGCGATGTTGAGCCCGTTGTGCTGGTACTGGTTGATGCCGCTGTACGCGAGGTAGAGGCGGCCGCCGAGCTGGAGGATGCCCGCGTCGATGGCGAAGTCGTTCGCGTGGTTGGGCGGGGCGAGCTTCGCCTTGAAGTGGTACGGGCCGGCCGGGTCGTCGCGCTCCGACTCCAGGACGTACAGGCGGTGGTGGTCGTCGACGCCGTCGTCGGCCGTGTAGTACAGGTACCAGCGGTCACCGAAGCGGTAGAACTCCGGGGCCCAGATGTTGCGGTTGCGGGACGGGTCGGAATCCGTCCACACGGTGATCGGGTCGGCCGTCAGCAGGGTGCCCAGGGACGGGGAGCGCCACATTCTGATGCTGTCGCCCTGGGTCGTGGTGAGGTGGTAGTTCCCGTTCCAGTGGGTCATGAACGGGTCGGGTCCGGTGTTGAGCGGGTTGCGGAACGTGCCGGCCGCCGCGACGGCGGCCCTCGCTTCGGGAGCCTCGGGTGAGGCCGCGGCGGCCGGGGCGGCGGCCGTCGGCAGAAGACCCAGGACGAGCCCGAGGAGGGCGGCGACGAGCAGGGCGATGTGTCCGCGGGGACGCAGGAGATGCCTGGTGGGCACAGGGGGTCCTTTCCGGGAGCGGGTCTCGGCCGGAAGGCCGTGGCGGGGCATGGACCGCACAGCGTTTTACATCGTTGTAATGTCGAGGCGTCATGCTAGGGACGGCATTCCTCTCCGTCAATGGCCTCCGCACCGAGTGGAGTCGGCGGCGAGATCGGTCCTCCACCCGCTGCGCCCTCCGCGTCGATCCTGATCGTCGGGACGCCGCAGGACCGCCCCGTATGGCGCGGGGCGCCGGACGGTGGGACCCTGGAAGTGGTGCTGTGCGCCGCTCCACGCTCTCGCGAGGAGGGATGGTCATGGCCAAGCGTCTGGTCGTCTGCTGCGACGGCACATGGAATTTCGCGGACCAGCCGAGCAAGACCAACGTCGCCAAGGTCGCCCTGTCCGTGCGCCCCGGGACCGCCGCCGGGAAGGAACAGCGGGTCTACTACCACAGCGGGGTCGGCACCCACCGGTGGGAGCGTCTGCGTGGCGGCGCCTTCGGCGTGGGGCTGTCCCGGAACATCGTGAACGCCTACCGGTTCCTCGTCGAGACGTACGAGCCCGACGACGAGTTGTTCCTCTTCGGTTTCAGCCGCGGTGCGTTCACCGCCCGCAGCCTGGCGGGGCTGGTGCGCAACAGCGGCATCCTGCGCCGGGACCACACCGACCGGATCCCGGAGGCCTGGGCTCTGTACCGCGACCGCATCGAGCAGCCGAACGGCGCGGCCGCCACGCTGTTCCGCCGCTCGTACGCGCACGAGACGGAGATCGGGTTCGTCGGGGTGTGGGACACGGTCGGCGCCCTGGGCATCCCCGTCCCGGACACCCCATGGCTGCAGCCGGCGGCGAACCGGTTCAACCACCGCTGGGCGTTCCACGACACCGAGCTGAGCGGCTGGGTCAAGGCGGCCTTCCACGCGCTGGCCGTCGACGAACAGCGCTCGGCGTTCCGGCCGGCCCTGTGGCACCAGCATCCCGGATCCGCCGCGCGGGGCCAGGAGCTGAAGCAGGTGTGGTTCGCCGGGGTGCACAGCGATGTCGGTGGCGGCTACAAGGAGACGGGGCTGTCCGACATCGCCCTGCTGTGGATGGTCGACCACGCCCGCAGGCATGGGCTGGAGTTCGACGCCGACGCGCTCAGCACGGAGGGCCCCCGGGTGATGAAGCCCGAGGAATGCGTCGACTTCCGTGTACGGCCGGACGCGTCGGGCACGCTCCACACCTCACGGACGGGCCTGTACCGACTGGCCGGGCCGCTGCACCGGCCGCTCGGGAAGGCGGTGGACGACCACGGCGAGCCCGACGGCAACGAGTTCCTGGCGGTGCCCGCCAAAGAGCGCTACGACCGGGACCCGGACTACCGGCCGCCGGAACTGGAGGGTTACCTGGGCCGGCAGGAGCGGGTCCGGCTGGAGCCCGTCCTGCTGCCGGGCCTCGCCGCGAGCCTGCCGCCCATGCCTCCCGCCACGTCCGGTCCGGGAGCGGCGGCCGACGCGCGGGACGGACTCCACCGTGCCACGTGACACCGGCCGGCTGCGGCGATATTCCTTTGCGCGGCCCTTCCCGGCCTGGTTGGCTCACGCTCATGACCTGGCTTCCGCATGACTTCGTCCACCCCCTCCACGTCGGCATACCCGACGGCGGAGGCCACCGGCTGCGCCCGATCAGCGGCGCGGACGCGCCGCTGGACTATCCGACGGTGATGGGTTCGCGGGAGCGGCTGTGGTCGATCTTCGGCCCCGCGTGGGGCTGGCCGTCCACCACGATGTCGTACGAGGCGAACCTCGCCGATCTGGAGCGGCACGCCGCGGAGATCGAGGCGCACGAATCGTTCAACTACACGATCGAGAACGCGGACCGCACCGCCCTGCGTGGCTGCGTCTACATCGACCCGCCCGAGAAGCAGGGGGCGGACGCCGAGATCTCCTGGTGGGTGGTGGACGACGAGGTGGGCGGTGCGCTGGAGCGGGCTCTGGACGCGTTCGTGCCGCGCTGGATCGCCGAGGACTGGCCCTTCGAGCGGCCGCGTTTCATCGGCCGGGACGTGACCTGGGAGGAGTGGCTCCGGCTTCCGGACCATTCGTGAGCAGGGCCGTCCGGCCGCCGGTGCCCTGCCGGTGTCCCGCGTCACCCATGACGCCGGATCCGGCCGGTTCGAGCGTGCTCCGTCGGTTCCGGTGGGCAGACATGCCCCTGCCGGCGATCGAGCAGAGGAGACAGGGTGACACGGAACTTCGCTGACGCGGTGGAATCGATGGAGCAGCTCGCCACGGTCTGGCGGGGGCTGGTCCTCGACCGGAATCCGAGCGCGGACGTACGGGACCTGCCGGGCATCGCGGTGCGCTGGGCGGAGTGCCGGTTCGGTTTCTGGAACTGCGTCACGCTCACCGAGGCGGGGACGGACGCGGACCTCATGGAGAAGCGGCTGCGTCAGGCGGCGGACATCATGCGGTCGAAGAGGCACGCCGGCTTCCTGTGGGTCTTCGAGGACCTCCTCGACGCCGAGGCGCGCCC
Organism: Streptomyces sp. AC558_RSS880; assembly: GCF_019049255.1. Taxonomy (GTDB): domain Bacteria; phylum Actinomycetota; class Actinomycetes; order Streptomycetales; family Streptomycetaceae; genus Streptomyces. The sequence continues at coordinate 9,005 of NZ_JAGMUJ010000130.1, forward strand.
GCGCCTGACCGAAGCGGCCGGGCGGGCCGGTCTGGTGCACGCCTTCTCGGGCGTCGGCATGGCCGGTGACCTGCTGCCGGTCCCCGAACCGGCGCACCCGGACCTGACGTTCGTGCGGGTCGCCACGGACGAACACCTGCGGGCCTACGCCGACCTCAACTCGCGCGCCTACGGCATGCCGCTGGAGGCCGGCCGCGACGGCCTCGCGGGCTCGGAGCTGTGGCGGACGGGGGTGCACGCCTACCTGGGCCTGCGGGACGGCGTGCCGGTGACGTGCGCCGGGACCGTGGAGGCGGACGGCCGTCTCTTCGTCGTCCTGGTGGCCACGGATCCACGATGGGAGCGCAGGGGGTACGGGGAGGCGGTGACCCGCAAGGCCCTGTACGAGGGCGCCCGGGCCACCGGACTGACCCGCGCCACGCTGCACGCGACCGCCGCCGGGGCTCCCGTGTATCCGCGGATCGGCTTCGAGCCGAACAGCCCGCTGCACTTCTTCGCCCCGGGAAGCTGACGGACCGTTCCGGAGACCCGTGTCATCGGGTGAACAGTGCGCTGCCGACGGACCGGATGCCGCCACCGCGCTGTGCGCGCTCTGCACGGTGATGCGCGAACGCAGCCTTCCGCACCCGGCCCACGGTGAGCAGCGTGACGGTGGGGCTGAAGGGAGGCAGTTCGGACACGGGGAGGCAGACTACCCCTCGTGCGAGGACCGCCGGTGGTACCGCTCCTCCGGCGCCTCACCACCGGCGCCCGCGCCGCCGCGGCTCCCGCGGAGGGTCTCGCGCACCTCGCGCAGGCGCCGCACCTGTCGGCCGCCCTGCCAGGTCAGCAGCGGCAGGCAGACCGCGCCGAGCAGCCCGCAGACCAGTGCCTGCCGGACATTGCCCAGGAGGAGCGGCGCGGCGACAAGCAGCGCGTACATCAGGTAGAGGACCGCCAGGGCGGGACGCCGGTGCCGGGTGCGGCGCAGCCGCTGCTCCGCCAGGTCCAGCATGGCCTCCCGGTCGGCGGGCGACGAGGGGATCTCCCCGTGGCGCAGCCGGCGGTCCAGGGTGACCAGACGGTCGCCCGAGCCGCCGGCCACGCGTTTCTCCCTGGCCCGCAGCACCAGTAGGACGGCCACCGCGCCCACTGATGTCACGGCGGCCCGCGCCAGCACCACGAGGGCCGGCTCCCCCGGTGACATCAGCATGATCACCGCCCAGCCCAGGAGGACGACGAGCAGTATCTGGGCCCAGATGTGGCGGCCGAGGAAGGTGTTGAGCCGTTCCACCGCCGCCCCCTACCGTCCGGTCCGGACGTTGCCGCGCCGGGCGCCCACCGTCCGGGCGGTCAGCGCGGCGGCCAGCAGCACGCAGGCCACCACGCTGTACGCCCATTCCGCCGTTCCGCGTGCCACGCCGACGACGCTCCACACCACCCACAGGCCGAGCACCACGCACAGTGCCGTCGAGGCGATGTCGGCGACGCGTGCGCGTAACTGGGCGCGCTGGCGCGTGCCCGGTTCGAGGTCACCGAGTTCCTGTCCGCCGTCCTCGTGACGCGCTCCCATGACCGGCCTCCTTGCACACCTTGCCTTGTTCGTCCCTGACGACCTATCGGCTACCCCGGGACGAAAGCACCAAGCGGCGGGCGGGGCGGACAAGTTGCCGGGATCAGGGCAGGGTCCACTTCTGGTTGGGGCCGGTGTGGCAGGTCCACAGGTGGACCGGCGTACCGTCGTTCCACGTGCCGCCCGAGGCGTCCAGGCACTTGCCCGACTGCGGATTGCGGACCGTGCCGTCCGACTGGGCCGCCCACTTCTGCGCCCCCGTCCCGTTGCACGTCCACAACTGGACCCTCGTGCCGTCCGCACTCCCGCCACCGGAGACGTCCAGGCACTTGCCCAGCGCCCTCAACGTGCCGTCATCGGCCACCGTCCACCGCTGCGCCGCCGTCGTGTTGCACGTCCAGATCTGCACCTCCGTACCGTCCGCCGTACCCGCGTTGTCCACGTCCAGACACTTGCCGCCGACCCCCTTCACCTCGCCGGTACGCGGGTCGGTCGGAGTTCCGGTCTGTTTGATCCGGATGTTGCGGAAGGCCGCGTCGTCGCCGTCGCCGTGGTTCTGGAGGCCGATGTGGCCCTGGGCCAGGCTGCGCGCCGGGTCGGTGTTGGTGAAGTCGTTGATCTTCCGGCCGTTGAGGAAGACCTCCAGCCGCTCCCCGGTGACGCGGATCTCGTACGTGTTCCACTCCCCCGGCGGATTCAGCGCCGCGTCGCGCGCGGCGAGGTCGGCGGACCGGAATCCGTACACGGCTCCCGTGGTGCGGTCGGCCGCGTCGGTGGCGTCGATCTGGATCTCGTAGCCGTTGTCCACCGCCGACCAGGGGTCGTCGGAGGCCGGGAAGCCCACGAAGACACCGGAGTTGTCGTCGCCGTTCAGCTTCCAGTCGAGCTTCAGCGAGTAGTCGCCGGTGAACTCCTCGGCGTCGTACCAGAAGAGGCCCAGTCCGCCGTGCGAGGTGAGGGTGCCGTCGGCCAGGGTGAAGCCGCCCGGTCCCGCCTGCTTCCAGCCGGTCGTGCCGGTGCCGTCGAACAGGGGCGTGTAGCCGGTCTCCGGGCGGCAGTCGGCCTGGGTGGTGCCGGCGGCCCAGCGGATGCCTCCGAGCAGGTGCCGGCGGAAGGCGGGGTCGGCGTAGGACTCCTCGGTGTGGCCGCCGCCGGTGTAGAAGGCGCGGCCGCCGGCGTACTCCTTGCACCAGGCGATCGGGTGGTCGCCGGACATGGAGCCGCCGGAGTAGCTGGACTCGTCCAGCGAGGCCAGGACGTGGGCGGTGGTGCGGGGGTTGGTGCGGTAGTTGTACCACTCGTCGGTGCGCTGCCAGGTTCCGGCGAGGTGCGCGGTGGCGTCGTGCGCCCGGTCCTCGACCTCGACGGTCGCGGGCTGGATGGCGGGGTGGGACTGGAAGAGGGCGCCGGCCAGTCCTTCGTAGAAGGGCCAGTCGTACTCGGTGTCGGCGGCGGCGTGGATGCCGACGTATCCGCCGCCGGTGCCGAGGTACTGCTCGAAGGCGGTCTGCTGGGCGGGGCCCAGGACGTCGCCCGTGGTCGACAGGAAGACCACGGTCCGGTACCGCGCCAGGTTGGCGGTGGTGAAGGCCGCCGGGTCCTCGGTGGCGGTGACGGTGAAGTTGTTCGCCGCTCCGAGGTCGCGCAGGGCCGTGATGCCCTCGTCGATCGAGGAGTGGCGGAAGCCCGCCGTCCGGGAGAAGACGAGGATCTCGTACGCCGGGTCGGCCGCCGCGGTGGCCGTGCGGTCCGCGGTGTCGAGGGCCGCCGGTGCGGCGCCGGGCAGGGCCGCGGTCTGGGGTGTCAGGCAGAGCACGGCGCCGGCACACAGGCTGAGCGCTGTCTTGAACAGGGTGCGCATCGTGGGTCGCCTCCTCTCTACGGCAGGGTCCACTTCTGGTTGGGGCCGGTGTGGCAGGTCCACAGGTGGACCGGCGTACCGTCGTTCCACGTGCCGCCCGAGGCGTCCAGGCACTTGCCGGACTGCGGATTGCGGACCGTGCCGTCCGACTGGGCCGCCCACTTCTGCGCCCCCGTCCCGTTGCACGTCCACAACTGGACCCTCGTACCGTCCGCGGTCGCACCACCGGAGACGTCCAGGCACTTGCCCAGCGCCCTCAGCGTGCCGTCATCGGCCACCGTCCACCGCTGCGCCGCCGTCGTGTTGCACGTCCAGATCTGCACCTCCGTACCGTCCGCCGTACCCGCGTTGTCCACGTCCAGACACTTGCCGCCGACCCCCTTCACCTCGCCGGTACGGGTCCCGCCGGTGGAGGTGGTGAAGGAGAACTCGTCCACGTCGAACAGGGCGCCGCTGCCGCCCTTGAAGACGAGGTACAGGGTGGTGGGGCCGGCCGGCCCGCCCGTCAGGGACGCCGTGACGTCCTGGAAGGTCTCCCAGCCGCCGGTGACCGGCACGGTGGCCGTGCCGAGCACGGTGCCGGTCGGGGAGCCCGCGCGGACTTCGAGGGTGCCTCCGCTGCCGCCCGAGGAGACACGGGCGGTGAAGCCGGTGGCGTTGTCGAGGCTGTAGGGCGTGAAGGAGATCCAGTCGCCGTTGTGGATCTCGCCGACCGTCTTGCCGCCGTGCGCGGGTGTGTGGTTGACGACCTGGACACCGGCGGAGTCACCGTAGTGCTCGGCCTGCCGGTGGCTGGGCTGGGTGATGTGCTGGTCGTGCGCGGTGAGCGCGGGCTGGCCGCCCGCGCCGTTGTCGGTGTACTCGGCGTCGATGACGCCGAAGATGTTGGCGTTGGGGTCGTGTTCGCCGTCCGCCAGGGTCTGCAGGGTGCCGGTGCAGCCGGTGGCCGAGGTCTGCGGGTGGCCGTGGCTGTCGTGACCGATGATGAAGGTGACCTTCACCTTGGCGCAGTCGATCGTGCCGTCCTCCGGGTCGGTGACCGTGACCTTGAACGGGATGGCGGCGCCGAAGTCGTAGATCCGCCCGTCGGCGGGTGTGTCGAGCCGTACGGTCGGGGCGGTGTTGCCGACGGTGATCTGGACGGAGGCCGTGGCGGACTTGCCGGTGGGGTCGGTGACCTTCAGCGTCGCGGTGTACTGGCCGTTGGTGGTGTAGGTGTGGGACGGGTCGGCCGCGGTGGAGGTGGCGCCGTCGCCGAAGGTCCAGGCGTGGGTGAGCGCACCCCCGTCCGGGTCGGAGCTGCCGGCCGAGGAGAAGCCGACGGTGAGGGGTGCTGTGCCGGAGGTGGTGTTCGCCTTGGCCTGGGCCACCGGGGCGAGCCCGCCGGTCACGTGCTCGATGCGGTACAGGGCCGAGTTGGCGTCGCCGTTGAAGTAGCCGGTGCCGTAGTCCAGGACGTAGAGGGCGCCGTCCGGGCCGAAGGCCATGTCCATCACCTGGGTGCCGCTCCACGGGAAGGAGTTGACGGCCTGCACGGTCCCGTCGCCGCCGGCCTCGATCCGCTTGATCCAGCGGCGGCCGAACTCGCCGGCGAAGAAGTCGCCGTCGTACTCGGCGGGGAACTTCACCTCGGAGGCGGAGTTCGCGTCGTACCGGTAGACGGGTCCGCCCATGGGCGACTCGGATCCGTTGCCGAACTCGGGGACGGAGGCCCCGTCGTAGGGGATCCAGGCGGGCTGGGCGGGCGGCAGGTCGGTCAGGCCGGTGTTGCGCGGTGAAGTGTTCCTCGGCGCCGAGCAGTTGAAGGCCGAGCCCGAGGCGCCGGAGCCGAAGTCGTAGTCGACGTAGGCGTTGTTCTTGCCGGTGCAGTAGGGCCAGCCGAAGTTGCCGGCCTTGGTGATCCGGTTGAACTCGACCTGTCCGCCGGGGCCGCGGGAGGCGTTGGCGGTACCCGCGTCGGGGCCGTAGTCACCGACGTAGACGGTGCCCGTGGCCTTGTCGACGCTCATCCGGAAGGGGTTGCGGAAACCCATGGCGTAGATCTCGGGCCGGGTCCTGGCGGTGCCGGGTGCGAAGAGGTTGCCCGCCGGGATGCTGTACGTCGCGTCGGGGTTCACCTTGATGCGCAGGATCTTGCCGCGCAGGTCGTTGGTGTTGCCCGAGGAACGCTGGGCGTCGTAGGCGGGGTTGCGGGAGGCGCGCTCGTCGATGGGGGTGTAGCCGTCCGAGGCGAAGGGGTTGGTGTCGTCGCCCGTCGACAGGTACAGGTTGCCCGCCGCGTCGAAGTCGATGTCGCCGCCGACGTGACAGCACAGGCCGCGGGAGGCGGGCACGTCGAGGATCTTCTTCTCGCTGCCCACGTCGAGGGTGCCGTCGGTCCGCAGGACGAACCGGGACAGCCGGTTGACGCCGTCGAAGGGGGTGAAGTCGGATGCCGTCCCGTCCGCGGGGGCGTCGCCGGCCGGGGTGCTCAGCTCGGGGGCGTAGTACAGGTAGACGAAGCGGTTGGTGGAGAAGCCCGGGTCCGCCGCGACGCCCTGCAGGCCCTCCTCGTCGTGGCTGTAGACGTCCAGCCTGCCCGCCACGGTGGTGGTGCCGGCCGCGTCGGTCCGTCGCAGGGTGCCGTCGCGCGAGGTGTGCAGCACCGAGCGGTCCGGCAGGACGGCCAGTGTCATGGGCTCGCCCGTTTCGGCCACGCCTTTGGCGAGGGTGACCTGCTGGAAGTCCTCGGCCGCCGCGGCTGCGCCGCCGGGTCCGGCCGGGGCGGCGGCGGTGGGGGCCCCGGCGGCCGGGCCCACGGGCAGCGCCAGGCCCATGGCACACGCCACGGCCGTCAGCAGCATGCGGACACGTCTGTGTCCGAGCGGTTTCGTGCGCACGGAAGTCTCCAGGAATATGGGGGGTGGCGGCAGGCCGCGGGGGCCTGCCGTGAAGGAGTACGGGCGCGCGCCGTCGCGCCGTCGAACACCGGCCCGTCACCCCGGACGGAGTTATGACCGGTCCATTTCAAGGAAGTTAGCGGGCCTCGCGTGAACGCGTAACCCCTTTCGCACACAGTCCCGTGCCTTCTTCCTCGCATGGGACAAAGTGCCGGTGCCGCGCCGTGGGCCCGGGGGGGGGTGTGGCTTCGGCTGAGGAACGTGTCAGCCGAGTTCGCGGCAGTACAGGGCGTCCGGGGTCCGTGAGGAGCCGATACGGCCGGTGTAGGCGATGCCAGCGGCGTACTCGCCGTCCGCGCACTGGCCCTTGTGGTGGCCGTGCGCGAAGTCGCCGCCCTTGGGCAGGGCGCCCCGGTTGTCGCTCCGGTCGAACCAGACCGTACGGCCGCTCGTGCCGGTGATCCCGCCGGGCACCGCCTTCGCGCACAGGGCGGCCGAGACGGCGGCGCCGCGGACGCTGTAACCGGTGAGGAAGAGGCCCTCGGGGCACTGGAGTTTGGTGTATTCGGAGGCCCAGTCCCCGCCGGGCGGGACGTACCGCTCGTCCTTGACCACTTCGTGCCCGCCGTCCGGATCCCACAGCGGTCCGGCGGTCACGTCGGAGCACAGGCCCCGGTTGCCGGTGTGGCCGAGGCCCAGGAGGCGCTGCCCGTCGGGGCAGACGGCCTTGCGCGCGCCGGAGTCCCAGTCGGGCAGCGCGCGCATGCGGCGTGAGGCGACGAAGTCGGTGTGGTCGGGGCTGAGCATCGACCAGTCGGCCGCGGGGGCGACACGGCCGGATCGGCCGGTGGCCCCGACGAGCCGCGTCCACGCCGCGGACCGCCAGTCGTCGCCGTCGTGGACACCCATGCGGCGGCCCGCGGAATCCCAGTGCAGCAGCGCCCAGCCGTTGCCCCGGCGGTTCTCGTGCCAACCGACGAGCGGCCAGTACGCGAAGTCGGCGTCCGCGCGGATCAGTTGGTCGACGAAGTTCTCGAACCAGGCGCGCTGTGCGGCACCCGTCTCCTCACGGCCGCCGACGCCGAACTCGCTGATCCAGACGGGGGCGGTGAAGTGCCGGTCCTGTTCGGCGGTGACGAAGAAGGCCTGGCGGTTCAGCACGTCGACCAGTTCGGCGGGCGAGAGGTCCCGGTAGCGGGGGTCGGTGGTCTCGCCGATCCCGGTGGCGCCGCTGTGGTTCGGGCCGGTGTAGCCGTAGAAGTGGGCGGAGTACACGAGTTTGCCCGAGTCGACGAGGGTGTGCGAGAGATGACGCACCGGCTCCAGGGCGGGGCGCCCGTGTGCGAACCCGTCGACGGGGATGCCGGTCCAGTTGATGCCCTCGACGACGATGAGGAGATCGGCGTTGGCCTCCGTCAGGAGACGGTCGCCGAGGCGCTGGGAGGCGGTGAACCAGTCGTGGTCGTCGCCGAGGCCCCAGTTGGGGTCGTCCCAGACGTCGCGGCGGACCTCGTTGTAGAGATCCGCGCCCACGACGCGCTTGTTGTCCCGGTAGCGGCGGGCCATGAACAGCCAGTCCTCCTCCCACGCCTCCGTGGACCGGCTCGCGTTCCAGCGCTCGTTGCCGTCCACTCCGCAGCACCAACGGGTGGTGTTGGTGTGGTTGTTGAGGATCACCGCGAGGCCGGAGCCGGTGAGTTCGCGGACCACGGTGTCGTACACCTGGAGCGGGTTCCTCCCCCTCAGGGCGGGGTTGGCGGCGACCGCGGCGTCGGTGACGGGGCGGGTGTCGTGGATCATTTCGTTGGAGAAGGGCAGCCGGACGCTGTTGATCCCGATCTCCCGGAAGCCGGCGATGATCTCGGCCATGGGGGCGCGATCGAGGCCGAGCGGTATCCGGCCGGCGTTCTCCCCCGCGTGGTGGTTGGCGTCCTCGTCCGCACTGCCGGTGCCGTTCCACGTGCCGCTGGCACCGTGCCAGTTGCCGGACCGCAGCTTGAACCGGTCCCCGTCCGCGTCGACGATCCAGCGGCCCCGTGTGCTGAGCGGCGCCGTCCAGTCCGCGGCGGCGGCAGTGGCTTCCGCGCGGGAGACGCTCTGTCGTGGGGTCGCCGCCGCGGGAGCGGGCGCCAGGAGCGCCGGCAGGAGGACAGCGGTCAGCAGTGCCTTGCCCAGGGAGCCGCGCACGGTCACCGTCCCGGTCGTCATCGCGACGCATGGCATGTCATGTAAGCGCCATGATGCGGGATGGAGCCGCCATGGTCCAGATCCGAAGGCATAGGCTCGGTGCGCGCGGCCGGCCGAGGACGCGCCGGGTCCGGACCCGGAGGTCGGACGAACGGAGTCGTTCCGCTGTGACGCATGCGCACGAGAAAGAGGTCCTGGCCCGGATCGCCGAGGGGCTCGTCTACACCGAGTCGGAAGCGGCCTTCCAGGCTCCCCTGCGCCGCACCGAGGAGATCTTCGAGTACAACCACACCCCGCCGAGTGAGACGGAGAAGCGCCGGTCGCTACTCGCCGCGATCTTCGGGTCGGTCGGTGAACGCACGGTGCTGCTGCCGCCGTTCCACGCCGGGTTCGGCAGCAACGTCCACATCGGCGACGACTTCTTCGGGAACGTGAACCTCACCTTCGTCGACGATGTCGACATCCGCATAGGTGACGGTGTGATGATCGCGCCCAGCGTGACACTGACCACGACGGGACACCCGGTGCATCCCGCACGGCGTACCGACTTCGGGCGGTTCTCGGAGCCGATCGTGATCGAGGACAAGGTGTGGATCGGCAGCAACGCGGTGGTCCTGCCCGGCGTCCGCATCGGATACGGGTCGGTCATCGGCGCCGGCAGCGTCGTCAGCCGCAGCATTCCCCCGATGACCGTCGCGCTCGGCGCCCCTTGCCGCGTGGTCCGCGCCATCACCGACGAGGACTTCGCCACACGTACCGCCGACCGGTGAGTGGCGTCGTCCTGCCGCGAGCCGGGGCCTCGAGCGTCGCAGTCGGGCCGCCGCCCCACCGGTCCTCCACCGGCGCCCGTCCGCCCGGGCGAGGCGCGCCGCGCCTGAGCCGGTCGGTCCTCCGAAGCTCTCCCGCGGGCTCAGCCTTTGGGGACTCGCAGGGCCAGGAGGGCGACGTCGTCGTCGTTGTCGGCGGGTCGGACACGGTGGAGCAGCTGGTCGGTGAACGGGGTGAGGGAGCGGTGGGCGAGGGCGGCGGCGTGCCGGCGCAGCCGGTTCAGACCCGTGTCGAGGCTCTGGCCGGGCGCTTCGATGAGGCCGTCCGTGTACAGCACCAGGGTGGATCCCGGCGGGAGCAGCACTGTGGCGTCGGGGCGCCGGAGGCCCGCCTGGGTGCCCAGGAGGATGCCGTGGCCGTCGGTGAGGTAGCTCGTCAGGCCGTCCCGGCTGATCAGCAGCGGCGGAGGGTGGCCCGCGTTGGTCCAGGACAGCTGCCAGTGGCCGTCGTGGGCCGCTTCGATCCGGCCGAAGATCATGGTGGCCATGGCGACGTCGGTGATGTGCTGGATCGCCTCGTCGAGCCGTTCGACGATGCGGCTGGGGGGTTCGTGCTGGGACCAGGCGTAGGCGCGGAGCATGTTGCGGACCTGTGCCATGCCGGCCGCCGCCTCCAGGTCGTGGCCGACGACGTCACCGATGGCCAGGGCGGTGGACGCGTCGGACAAGGGGAAGGCGTCGTACCAGTCGCCGCCGACATGTGAGGCGTCGGGCGCGGGCAGGTAGCGGACGGTCATCTCCAGGCCCGAGACGCCCGGCATCTGGGGCAGCAGGTGGTTCTGCATGGTCTCGGCCACCTTGCGCTGGCGCTGGTAGAGGCGGGCGTTGTCCAGGGCGAGGCCGGCCCGGCGCGCGATGTCCTCGATCAGCGGCAGGTCCGTGGGGGCGAAGGCCGCCGGAGTCTCGGTACGGCCCAGGGTCAGCGCGCCCAGGACCGCGCGCGTGCTGCGGATGGGTGCGATGGCCGCGGAGTGCATCCCCGTGGCCTGGAACAGGCGGCCCTGCTCGACCGCGATGCCGGAATCCGGTGTCCCCTGGTAGGTCCGCGGACCGGCCAGGGTGGAGGAGACGCCGCGCAGGGCTCTGGACAGGGGCATCGGGGATTCCTCGGGAATCGGCGGCATCGGTCCCTGCAGGTCCTCGCGCTGCACCAGCGTGTCGCCCTCGGCGTGGACCACGACGGTACGCCACACCTCGTCGCGTTCGGTGATCAGGTCGACGACCGCCCAGTCCGCCAGCCGGGGCACGACCAGGGCCACCAGCCGCTGCAGCGCCTCGTCGACGTCGAGGGTGGAGGTCAGCTGCGTGGTGGTCTCGGCCAGCAGGGCCAGCCGTTGCAGTTCCGGCAGCGACCGGCCCGTCGGCTCCGGTCGCGGGCCGGTGTCCCGTGGGCGTTCGGGGATGTGGAAGACGACGAGTGTGGTGACTCGGTGGTCGCCGATGCCGTACGGGGTGATCAGCCAGGAGATCGGCAGCACCGAACCGTCGGCGTGTACGAAGTAGTCCTCATCGGCCTGGGCGGGATATCCGGCGTGGAACGCCTGTCGCATCGCGCATTGGGTCCTCGGCAGTTGCTGCCCCTGCGGACCGCGGTGCAGCAGGTCGTGCGCGTCCTGGCCGAGGAGCTCTGCGGCGGGCCGGCCCAGCAGTTCCTCGGCGCGGGCGTTGACGGCGATGATGCAGCCCTGCTCGTCGACGACGTAGGCGCCCGCGCCGATGGCTTCCAGCGCGGCGGAAGCGGTCGGCACGGACAGCCCGTGGACCTCCGTGTGCTCCGGTCCTGTCATCGTGACCTCCTTGCCGGCCGGGTCGGTGCCCCGCCCGCCGCCCGTGTGCCCGGCCGCATGTGCCTTCGCCCGCTTTCCTGCCTTCCCCGTATGCCCATGCGGGTGAAGATCCCACGTCGTCCGACGGCTCCGATGAAGTTCGCTCCGCTGAAGCCGGGCAGGAGCACCGCATCGAGGTGGACGACCTGTCGTCGGCCGTCGAGCACGCCCTCGCCTCGGGGGCGGCCTTGGCCGACTTCCAGCCCCAGGCCGAGGTGCGCGCCCTGTGCGACCCGGCGGGCCACCCGTTCCGCCTCTTCGTGCGCTCCGGCCCGGGCGGCTGACGGGCCGGGCCGGCGCTGCGCACACGGAAAACCACGGGCGCGTCGCCGGGCCGCGGGGGTAGCGTCCCGGAACAGTGTCCGGGAGGCCGCTCCCGGAGGAACGGAGACGGGGCATGACGGGCGAGGACGTGGCCGGGCTGTTCGCCGACGAGACCCGGGTGCGGGTCTTCGCCGCTGTGGCGCTGGGCGCGACGAGCGCCGCCGAGGTCGTCGAACGGACCGGGCTGCCGGCCAGGGAGGCCCTCCTCGCGCTGCGCCGGCTCGAGGAACGGGAGGCCGTCGCAGCGCACACCGACGGACTCGTGGTGTCCTACGACTCGTTCCGCCGCCTGGCGCGCGAGGCGGCCGGGCGCCGGCCCGCGCAGGACCACGGCACCGGGGACGAGCGGGTCGAGACGCTGCTCCGCACGTTCGTACGGGACGGACGGCTGGTGAAGCTTCCCGCGCGGTGGAACCGGAAGAAGCTCGTACTGCGCCACATCGCCGAGCGCACGTTCGAGCCGGGCCGGGAGTACGCGGAGAGCGAGGTCGACGAGAGGCTCCGCGTCTGGTGCGAAGGGGGCCGACCCGACCACGTGACCCTGCGTCGCTACCTCGTCGACCTGCGCCATCTGCACCGGAGCGACGGCGTCTACCGCCGTCCGGTCGAGGACACGGCCCGGATCGGCTGAGGTACGCCGGTGACACCGGTGCCACCCGTCGACGCCCTCCCCTCCGCTCGCTCTCGGGCGAGGAGCCGCGAGAACCGCTGACGGGCCGGCGGGCTCTCCCGGTTACCAGACGGGGGGCACGTCGGAGCCGAAGCCGCCGCCGGCCGGGCGCTTCTCGAAGTGGAGATGAGGGCCGGTGGCGTTCCCGGTGGAGCCGACTTCTCCGATTTTCTGACCGGCCTTGACCGGGCCCCCTGTCACCGTTTTCTCGGAGAGGTGGCAGTAGTAGAAGTCGAACGTGCCGACGCGCAACACGAGGAAGTCACCGAAACCGCGGTCTTCGTGTCCACTGCGGACGATGGAACCGTTGCGCACCGCCACACAGGGCTTCCCCTTCGGAGCGGCGTAGTCCGCGCCGGTGTGACGGCCCAGGATCCAGTGGGGCCCCTTCTTCCCGTGGGGGGTCGTGACGCCGTGCCCCGGTACGGGAGACGCGGCGCGGGCACCACCGGGCGTCGGGGCCGGCGGAACACGGAGCCGGTCCCAGCTCGTCCTGCCCGGGATGCCGTTGGCATCGGCTCCCTCGAACCCGATCTTGTGCTGCCAGGCGGCGTACGACTGCTGGTCGACGTCGGTCCACTCGGGGCCCGGACCTGTCCGGTACTTCCCGCAGCCTTCCGCCACCAGGCGTTTGCCCATCAAGGCGATCACAGGGCTGCGTTGTCCCTTGTGGAAGAATCCCGCTCCTGGGAACGGCGCCGTCGCGGGCATGGCCCTCTCCTTTCCACAGGGCTCGGCAAGGCGCCGGATGACGGTGCGGGTTCGTCCGCCGCATGCGCGAGATGTCACCGTACCGGCGCCGGAAGCGGCCGATCGGCGTGGAAGCCGGCAAGGAGTGACCTGCCAGCAGGCGCGGCGGCGCCCCTGCCGGGGAGCCACGGTCCTCCCGGGCCGTGCGCCGCCGGCTGTCACAGTCGCTCCTCTTCCACCATGCGCCCGATGGAAGTGGCGCGCAAACCCTGGAAGTACGCTGACGTACGGGTCTTCTGACGATCCGTCCGCCGGTTCCGGCCCCGGGCCCTTCCGGCGCGGCGCTCGCACCACCTCAGACGTCGGGGACGGCCAGCCTGTCCCAGCTGAACCGGCCGGGAACGCCGTCGGCGGAGCTGCCCTCGAGACCCAGTTTCTGCTGCCAGGCGGTGTAGGACCTCACGTCGCCCGGTCCCCACACGTCGGTGTCGGTGCCGGACGTGTAGCGGTTGCAGTCTTCGGCGACGAGTCGGTCGTGCATTGCCGCGATGACGGGCGAGGTGCGTCCCGCCCGGAAGAACGCCGCCCCGGGAAACGGCTCGAACCGGGACTCCTCAGGGGGCGGTCCGGGCGGTCGTGACCCGAACGCCGGCCAGGAACCGGGGTCGACGTGGTCGTTCTCCGGGACATGGGCATGGGCGTACCACCCGCCCCGCGACCTCCACTTGTCGGCCGGGCACGTACGGCGGGACAGGGAGGTCGGAGGGCCCATGGGCCAGACGTCCGGTACGCCCCAGGAACTGATCCACGCGTGAAGATCGTCCCAGCCCCTGCAAGGGGTGTCGACCAGCCTTGCGAACACCTTGCCGTCGACGCGGCAGTGGGGGAAGAACAAGGCCTCGATCTGGAGGACGACCTTGCCGGCCCGGTTGGTACGGGTACCACCGGCCGTGTCGGCCAGGGCTTTGCTTCGGGAGGTGGCGGGGAAGAACTGGGCGAACGCTCCTGTGAAGGGGTCCCAGAGGATGTGCGGAGCCCGGTCTCTGCCGCCGCCGGTGAAGAAGCCCTTGAGGTTGCCGAAAGGGACCAGATCCAGAGGAGCCCCGGCAGTGGCCTCCCTGTCCGCCGTGATGTGCGCGATCGCCCGTGCCGGGAACTCGGGGTCACAGGGCGCGTGGTCCCCGACGTCCTCCTTGAGGGCTCGGGGCATCCATGGATGGGGCATGACGAGGTCCTTCCCTCTTCGCACCGCCCGGGCCTGTGGGGTGCGGCAGGGGCGAGACGGGGAAGCGGGCGCCGCGGCGGACAAGAGGCCCTGCGGCAGGCCCTCCCCCCACTTCCTACGATGCGTCTGCCGGGGATCCGCGGCAAACGGGGCAGGACGATCGGCGGCAGCGTCCCAGACTCGGTGTTCCCGGTGCGGGATGCGCCGGACAGGTGAGGCGCAACGACCGGACCGTACGTCTCCTCCAGGCTCAGCCGGGCCAGGTTCCGCCGCCGATGGTGAACTCGGCGAAGGCCGCGGCTGCCGGGCGGCTCCACGACGGCCCTTGGACGGGCCCATGGACGGATTCGCATGACCCCGGGCTCGAACCCGGGTCGGCGTGGCGCACCCGGAGCCACCCCGTTCGGAAGGAAGCCGGAGAGATCTCCGTATCACTCGGACGGGCGGAAAGCACGACGTCCTGGCGACGTGACAGGCGCCCCGCCAGGTCGCATAGGACAGTAAGACCATGAACCGTCACCGACGCCCGCCCCGGCGTGCCCCGTGGATCGCAGGCGGCGCCGCTGTGCTCGTCCTCGGTGGCATCGGCGTGTGGGCGTTGGTGGCGCAGGACGGCGGCACGCCCGGTCCCACGCCCTCGGCCTCGGACGACCTGTCCCTTCCGACGCTGGACCCGTTGCCGTCCTGGACGTTCGCGACAGAGCCGTCGAGCACGGCACGGCGGACGCCGACGCCCACGCTGTCGCCCGGGCCGACGACGTCCCCGCCCCGTCAGCCGACCTCGCCGGGCCGGCGGCCGACGACCCGACCGACCCGACCGACCCCGCCGGCGCAGAGACCGACCAGCGAACCGCTCCCGCCGGCACGGCGGACGGCAACCGAGCCGGCACCGCCGGAACAGCGGCCCACGACCCGGCCGGCGCCGCCCAGCCGCCAACCGGTGCCCCGCCGGACCTCGACCGGCGCTTCGACCATGCGCACTCCGAAGACGGGACCGGCAACACCACCGCCACCGACGCGGTCCGCGACACCCCGGCTCTCACCGGACTCCCCGGCACCCACGCCCTCGGCACGGTCCGCCATGCCCGAACCACCGCCGAAGCCCGCCACACCCGAACCACCACAGCGATCCGCCACACCCGAACCACCACCCAAGCCCGCCACACCCAAACCACCACAGCGATCCACCACACCCGAACCACCACCCAAGCCCGCAACGCCGAAGCCCTCGTCATCATCCGCCCGCCCGGCGCCGACACGGACACCGACGACGCGGCCGGCGCCCTCGAAGCACGTACCGACGCCGTCCGCCAGGACGCACAGGCCGACACCGGCGACCGGTGGTGACGAACGGGCGACCACCACGTGGTACACCTCCCCGGCCGCGACGGCCGCCGCCCACCGCATGGCGATCGCCGACGCGGTCGGCGACCCCGTCTGCTCGATGGCGTCCGTGGGCCAGCCGGACCCCGGCCTGGTTCCGCGGAACAGTCGTATCGGCATCGGGCACCACGGCGCGTACTGGTGCCTGATCTGGTGAGGCGGCACCCGGCGGCGGGCCGTCACCCGGTGAGCCGGCCGTCGTCCGGCCCGAACCTTCCCCGGGCCCCGGAACGGGCTGCCCGGCGCGCGTGGTCCGTGCCGGCATCGGGACCTGGCAGGACCGGCGACGGATCACCGCGTAGGCTGCCCTCGGCACGGACACGGCTGGGTGGGGGAACGCATGACGGCTGGGACGGTCCCGAGGTGGGCGTCGACTCTCGATTCGGTGGTGGTGTACGCGCAGGGCGCGCTCTGCCGCCGCCTGGCCCGGGGCACGGTGCCGGCGGGCGGACACGTGCGGGTGGCGGGACTGCCCCGCTCGCTGGATCCGGGCTCGTTGCGGGCCCGCGTCGTCGGAGCGTCCGGGGTGCGTGTCACCGAGGCCCGGGTGGAGGTGGAGGCCGAACTCCTCGACACCGAGCCGTCCGACGAGTTGCGGCGCGAGGAGGAACGGCTGCGCGACGACTGTGCGGCGGCACGGGGTCGCCGGGACCGGCAACGGGGACTGATCCAGGAGGTCGCGGCGCTCCGTCCGGTGCCGCCGGCCCGCAAGCGGGACGACCCGCACCGCCGTACCCCGGTCGACGCGTGGCTGGAACTCTCCGCGTTCGTCGACGAGCGCCTGACCGGGCTGCACAGCAGGCTCCGCGAGCTGGAGGAGGAGCTGCGCCGGGCCGAGCACGAGCTCGCGGTCGTCGTGGACAGGATCTCCCGTGCCTCCACCGATGTGCCCTCGGCACCGGTGGCCGGCTCGATGTGCGCGGTCCTGACGCTGGACGGCGCGGGCGGCGCGGAGGTGGAGCTGGAGGTGGAGTACGGGGTGCCCGGCGCCGTCTGGGTGCCCGCCTACCGGCTCACCCATCGTGCGGGCGAGAGCGACGGATCCCTGGTGCTGCGGGCCTCGGTCGCCCAGCGCACGGGTGAGGACTGGACCGGTGTCCGCATCGCCCTGGCCACCGCCGATCTGCGCCGTCGCACCGACCTGCCCCGGCTCCGCTCGGTCCGCATCGGACGCAGCCAGTCCGCCCCCGCGCCTTCGGGCTGGCGTGAGCACCCGGCAGGGCTGACCGATCTTTTCGCCGGTTACGACGCGGCAGGCCCCCGCCCCGACACGGGACCTGCGCCCGCGGTCATGGTGGGTGCCGCGCCCGGTCCCGTTCCTCCGCCGCCGCCCCTTCCGCTGCCGGAGGGCGCCTCGCCTCCGGCCTTCGGCGGTGCCATGGCGCCGGCCCCGGCCTCGGCCCGGCCGGGCGGCAGGCCGCGTACCGCCGCGCGGCCCGCCGCACCCGGCGCCGCCCCGGCTGTTCCCGCGGCCCCCGGGGCCGCGCCGCCGCCCGCCGCGTCCGCACCGCCCGTGCCCACGCCGCCCGTGCCCGTGGCCGGTCCGCCGCAGCCGGACGGCGCCGAGCTCGACTACTCCGCGCTCGTCCTGTGCGGCCCGGACGAACAGGGCGGTCGGCGGGGCAGGCTGTTCCCCGGCTCCGGCTTCGACCCGGTGACCGCCGAGTACCGCCGCCGCGCCGAGACGGTGGGCGCGCTGCCCCTTCCCGGACACGCCGTGCGGCCCCGCGAGTCGGCGGGTTCCTTCGACCACCGGTTCGATGCCGCCGCCCCCGCCGACATCCCCTCGGACGGCACCTGGCACACCGTCACCGTCGGCGAGATCCCGGTCGGCCTGCGCACCGAGTACCTCTGTGTCCCGTCCGTGGAGCAGACCGTGTACACGACGCTGGTGCTCTCCAACGCCACCGGTCAGGCCCTGCTGGCCGGTCCGGTGGAGGTCACCGTGAACGAGGACTTCCTGCTGACCGCCGCCCTGCCCACACTCGCCCCGGGCGGTGCGTGCCGGGTGGGGCTCGGACCGGCCGAGGCCATCGGGGTCACCCGCCGGGTGAATCTGCGCGAATCGACCGCGGGGCTGCGCAACAACGTCACGGTGCTCGACCACCGCGTCCATGTGGAGCTGGCCAACCGCCTTCCGGTGCCCGTCTCCGTGGAGGTGCGCGAGCGCGTGCCCGTCACCTCCGACGCGGACGTACGGATCGAGGAACGAGCCGACTGGACGGCGCCCGGGGGCGATGCAGGCCTTGAGCGCCACGCACCGGGCACACGCCTGTGGCGGATCGAGCTGCCCGCCGGCGGCACCGCCGCCCTCGACGGCGGCTACGAAATCCGGATCCCGGCCGGCAAGGCCCTCACCGGCGGCAACCGCAGGAGCTGACACAGCATGTCTACGTCCTCGGGGCTCGTTCCCCTCCCCGTCACCGCCGTCACCTGCACGGAGGACCGCGCTCACGTCGAGCGTACGGCCGTGCTCGATCTGCGGGCCGGTACGCAGCGACTGCGTCTCGGACCGGTCAGCGCGCTGGCCGTCGACCGTACCCTCCACGCCGAACTGACCGCCGGCCACCCGGCGACCGTGCTCGACGCGCGGATCGTCCGCAGCTGGACGCCGCGCGGGCCGCGGCCCACCGACGACGACTCCGCGCTGCGCCGGCGTGTGACGGCCCTGGAAGAGGAGCGGACGGACCTGGAGCAGCGGCGTGACCGGCTGCGCATCCGCGTCGATCTGCTCGGCCGGCTCGCCACCGATCTGCTGCGGGAGATCGGCGAGGGCACCGGCTTCGGGGAAGCGGAACGAGACCGCTGGGCCCGGGAACTGGACCGGGTGGACGGCGAACGCGACTCCCACGGCGAGCGACTGCGCGTGGTGGAGGCCAAGTTGGCCGACGTGGCCACCGAACTCTCCGAGACCCAGCGGGCCATGCAGCTCTCCGAGACGGAACCCGCCGAGCTGGTCGGCCACATCGAGCTGACCGTGCGTGCCCCGGCCGCCGGGCAGGCCGTGCTGCGGCTGAGCCACCTCACGCCGTGCGCGGTGTGGCGGCCCGCCTACCGGGCCGTGCTCGACGGGGACTCCCTCACGCTGGACACGGACGCGATCGTCTGGCAGCGCACCGGCGAGGACTGGTCGGACGTACGGCTGACCCTGTCGACGGCCCGCTCCGCGCGGGCCGCGGAACCGCCCCGGCTCAGCGAGGACCGGCTGACGCTCGAGGACCGCTCCCCCGCGGAGCGCCGCACCGTCCACGTCGACCTGCGCGAGGAGGAGATCACGGACCTCGGTCCCGCCCCCGTGCTGGGACTGCCGGGCGTGGACGACGGCGGCGAGGTGCGTGTGCTCCACTCCCCCGCACCGGTCTCCGTGCCGGCGGACGGCCGCGCCCACCGTGTGCCGCTCTCCTCCTTCACCTCACCGGCGAGAAGTGAGTACGCCTGCTCGCCCGAACTGTCGCCCCTGGTCAGCCAGGTGGTGCGGTGCGACAACCTGTCCGGCCACGCCCTGCTCGCCGGGCCTGTCGACCTCGTCCGCGGCAGTGGATTCAGCGGGCGCGGCACCCTGGGCTTCACCGCCCCCGGCACCCCCCTCGAGCTCGCCTTCGGCAGCCGGGACGACCACCGGGTGCTGCGGCACACCGAGGAGACCCGCGAGACCGCCGGAATCACCCAGCGGACCGTCCTCACCCGAACCGTCCGGCTGCACCTCTCCCGGTTCTCCGCCCCCGGCGAGCACGACGACAGGACGGTCGTCGTCCGGGAGCGCGTCCCGGTCTCCGAGGTCTCGGCGGTGGAGGTGCGCCTGCGCCGGGACGACTGCTCTCCCGTGCCCGACGCGGTCGACGCGGACGGCATCGTCCGCTGGAACGTCCCCCTGCCCCCGGGCGGCCACCGCACTGTCACCCTTGTCTACGACGTCTCGGCGAGCGGCAAGGTCACCGGCCTGTGACCCCGGCGAAGCCACCGCCGCCGCGTCCTCGGCCCGCCGCCGTCAGAACTTCGGTGTCGGTGCCTGCGACCGCACCAGCTCCGCCGCCTCCTGTTCCGTCTGCACCGAGGGCGGCGAACCCTCGAGCGGCTGCCGGGCCGTCTCCTTCATGCAGGCCACCGCGACGACACCGACCAGAGCCGCGGCCATCGCGTAGTACGCCGGCATCATGTCCGAGCCGGTCACGCCGATCAGTGCCGTGATGACCAGCGGTGTCGTGCCGCCGAACAGCGACGCCGACAGGTTGTAGCCGACCGACAGGGAGCCGTAGCGCACCGGCGTCGGGAACATGGCCGGCAGCGCCGCCGACATGGTGCCGAGCAGGCAGACCAACGACAGGCCGAGCATCAGCATGCCGGCCGAGACGGCGAGCAGACTGCCCTGCTGCACCAGGAGGAACGCCGGGGCGGACAGGACGAAGAAGCCCAGCATGCCGGTCATCAGCAGCGGCTTGCGGCCGAACCGGTCGTTCAGCCGGCCCACCTGGTTGATGATCAGCATCAGCACCACCATGGTGGCCACCAGGATCAGCAGACCATGGGTCTCGCTGTAGTGCAGCTCGTCCGAGAGGTACGTCGGCATGTACGACAGCAGCATGTAGTCGGTGATGTTGTAGGCGCCGACCAGGGCGATGCACAGCACCAGCGTCCGCCAGTGCCGCCGGAAGATCTTGGCGAGGTCGCCCCGGGCGGTGGTCTCCACCGAGCTCGCGGCCTCGGTGAGGTGGACGTTGCCCTCCGTCAGCTTCAGATAGGCCGGTGTGTCGTCCAGCTTCAGCCGCAGGTAGATGCCGACGACGCCCAGCGGCCCGGCGAGCAGGAACGGGACGCGCCAGCCCCAGGCGTCCATCGTGTCGGTGCCGAGCCAGGCGGTGAGGGCCGTCACCAGGCCCGCCGCGCCGGTGTACCCGGCCAGCGTGCCCAGTTCCAGGAAGCTGCCGAAGTAGCCGCGCCGCTTGTCCGGGGCGTACTCCGCGATGAAGGTGGAGGCACCGCCGTACTCGCCGCCGGTGGAGAATCCCTGCAGCAACCGGAAGAGGATCAGCAGCAGGGGTGACCAGAAGCCGACGGCCGCGTACGTCGGGAGCATGCCGATCGCGGCGGTGCCGATCGCCATCAGGATCATCGTCAGCGCGAGGACCTTCTTGCGGCCGATCTTGTCGCCCATCGGCCCGAACACCATGCCGCCGAGCGGGCGCACCAGGAAGGCGACGGCGAAGGCGGCGAAGGACGACAGCAACTGCGCGGTGTCACTGCCGGAGGGGAAGAAGACGCGGCCGATGGTGCCGGCCAGGTACGCGTAGATGCCGAAGTCGAACCACTCCATGGCGTTGCCGAGCGAGGCGGCCTTCACCGCCCGCTTGACCGCCCGCTCGTCCGTCACCGTGATGTCCGACCGGCGCAGCGGCGGGTTCCGCCGGCGCCGGACGGCACGGAACAGGGTGGGGTGACGCCTGACCGCTTCGGAAGGGGGCGTGGGCCCGCTGTCGGTGGGGGACGTGGCTGGTTCCTTTCCAGGACAGGCCGTAGCGAACGGAACGTATCAGCGTCCTCGGGAGGACGCCGGGAAGCGCGCTCGGGGTCGCTTCTTCCCGGTGGCTCCCCGGATACTCGGGCGCGTCGCGGGGCCCGTTCTCACCCGTGTGCCTCCGCTGCGCTGGTCGCCCGGGCGGACCGGTGATGCGGTGGGAGGACAAGGGCGGAAAGCGCCCGGGGCAGGTCGGCGCCGGGGCGCTCGTCCCATCCTCAGGAGGCACTCGTGACCACCCCTCGCCCGATCGTCTGCTCGTCCCGTGTCCTGGCCGCCGTACTGGCCACCGGGACACTGCTCACCACGGCGGCCTGTTCCAGCGCGGACAACAGCGCGTCGGCCGGGTCGAAGACCGCCGACGCGGCCGTCGAGCGGGCCCTCGCAGCGCAGACCGAGTCACCCACGTCCACGCCTACGTCCCCGTCCCCCATGTCCCCGTCGCCGACCTCGTCGCCCACCTCGGAGCTCGGCGAGACCGGCGCGCGGAACGCGCTGATCACCGAGGCGGACATCGAGGACAACTGGACACAGGTCGATGACCCGCGGGGCTGGCGGGACTCCCTGCTCATCGGACAGGTCGACGTGGCCGCGTTCCTCGAGGGGAAGAGCGACGCCTCGAAGTGCCAGAGGCTGATCGACTCGCTGTACGACGAGACCCTGCTGGGCCGCCCCTCCGGGGCGTCGGCGCTCAACGGGTTCCAGGAGGGTGACTCCCGGCTGCTCTACCAGGTCGCCGCCTACCAGAAGGCCGACCTCGACGAGTCGATGAAGTGGCTGCGGTCGCTTCCCGACACCTGCGACCAGTTCACTCTGACCGGTGGTGACACCGGTGAACGCACCGTCCAGGTCACCGAGATGTCCTTGCCCGAGGAAGGTGACGCGAGGCAGGGACTGACCGTGACGGTGAAAGGCACGAGCGGGAACGAGCCCGTGACCCTCACCTTGGACGTGGCCGCCGTTCAGATCGGCGCGAACGCGATCACGGTCACCAACGGCGGAACCGGCGGCGCCGACCACGACACCACCTCCGCGGCCGTCGAGCAGGGCACGCAGCGGCTGCAGGAGGCCCTCGCGGGCCGTACACCGCAGCCCACTCCCAGCGGAGTCGAGTGACCGCGGGACCGATGTGACCGCGGGACCGATGTGGCCGCGGGACCGATGTGGCCGCGGGGCACGTCCGGCCGCGCTGACGACGGGCGGCAAGCCCGGTGATCTTCACTCGCCCGGACCGTCCGGCGGTGCCGGGCCGACCGGCGGCGTGCGGTGTCGTCACAGCAGTCGTTCCCCTCACGGAAAGTGTGGCCGTGGGGGGAATACCGCATGCCGCCCGGCGGGCACTGCCCCCGGCCGTCCTCGCCCCCGCCGCGGCCCTCATGGCCGCCGGGCCGTCCACGGCCTCCGCGAACGGCGGCAGCTCCGGCTCCGGTGAAGCACGCCGGGCCGACCGGCCGAAGACGATCGAGGGCCCGGTCGCCCCGGTCGGCCGCTCCTACGACGATGCCGTCATCACCGACGCGGCGGCCGGCAGCGGCCGGGCCGTATCGAGCGGTACTCCCGTGGCCACCCTTCACTACTCGGGGGTAGGAACACGGCTCCTCTTGCTATACAGTTCGTCAGCAAGACGGGATCGTTACCCGTGGTAATAGTGCCCGGACTCGATTCGAGGAGCCCTCAGCATGGCCACCCACACCTCCCCGTCGGAGGCCGCCGGGAACCGGCCCTCCGACGACGGCACAGCCCGGCGACTGCTGGACTCGTCCGCGCAGCTCTCCTACGACCCGCTCACCGAGGTCGACTGGGACACGCCGCTCGACACGAGTTTCCACGGCGCCAGCCCGGAGTGGAGCACGCTCTACGGAACGGCGTACTGGGACGAGTTGACCGACGCGCAGCGCAAGGCGCTGACGCGCCAGGAGGCAGCGTCCGTCGCCAGCACCGGCATCTGGTTCGAGATGATCCTGCAGCAGATGGTGCTGCGGGACATCTATGCCAAGGATCCGACGGACGACACCGTCCAGTGGGCGCTCACCGAGATCGCCGACGAGTGCCGGCACTCGATCATGTTCGCCCGCGGGGCCAAGAAGCTCCAGGCGCCGGCCTACCGGCCGCACCGGGTCGCGCTCGAACTCGGCCGGTTCTTCAAGACCGTCGCCTTCGGCGAGGCCGCGTACGCGGCGATCCTGGTCGCCGAGGAGGTCCTCGACGTCATGCAGCGCGACTGGATGCGCGACGAGCGGGTCGTGCCCTTCGTCCGCACCATCAACAACATCCATGTCGTCGAGGAGTCCCGGCACATGAAGTTCGCCCGCGACGAGACGCGCAGGCACCTCGCGCGTGCCGGACGGCTGCGCCGCCGGATCCACGCCCTGCTGATCGCCGTCGCGGCCTACGTCATCGTCACCAGCATGGTGAACCGGAAGGTCTACGCGAACGCCGGCCTGGACGAGGCACGCGCGCTGCGCGAGGCGAAGGCCAACGAGCACCACAAGTCGATGATGCGGGCGAGCTGTTCGGGCCTGATGGAGTTCCTGGACTCGGTGGGGCTGCTCACCAGGCCCGCGCTCTTCTTCTACCAGCGCGCCCACCTCATCTGACGACCCGCACCCTGCACCTGCCCCGGCCCTCAGCGGAGTGGACGACCATGGCCTTCGCGATCACCCAGACCTGCTGCAACGACGCCACCTGTGTGTCCGTCTGCCCGGTCAACTGCATTCACCCCACGCCCGGGGAACGGGCCTTCGGCAGCACGGAGATGCTGTACATCGACCCGAAGAGCTGCATCGACTGCGGTGCCTGCGCCGACGCCTGCCCGGTGGACGCCGTCCTCCCGATCGACCGACTGACCGGCGGGCAGCGGGAGTACGCGCGGATCAACGCGGCCTACTTCGAGCAGGACGGGACGAAGCCCTCCGAGGAGGGAACACCGGCGCGTTCGGGCCCGAACTTCCACGCCTGGGGCGAGCCGTCCTTCGACCGGGTGCTGCCCTCGGACTTCGGGCCGCTGCGGGTCGCGATCGTCGGCACCGGCCCGGCCGGCATGTACGCCGCCAAGGACCTGCTGCTGCACACCCGGGCCGAGGTGACGCTCGTCGACCGGCTTCCGGTCGCCGGCGGGCTCGTCCGGTACGGCGTGGCACCGGACCACCCGGCCACCAAGAAGGTGGGCGAGACCTTCGCCCGCTTCCTCACCCACCCGCGCGCGCGGACCTACCTGGACCTCGACGTGGGCACCCACGTCACCGCGGAGGAACTCGCCGCCCACCACGACGCGGTGATCTACGCGGTGGGCGCCGCCACGGACCGGCGGCTGGGCGTTCCGGGCGAGGACCGGCCGGGCAGCGTCTCCGCGACCACCTTCGTCGCCTGGTACAACGCGCATCCGGAGGTCGCCGCGGACGCCGTCGACCTGTCGTGCGAGCGTGTCGTCGTGGTCGGCAACGGCAACGTCGCCCTCGACGTCGCGCGGATCCTGGTCTCCGATCCGAAGACGCTGGCCGGCACCGGGATCGCCGGCCACGCGCTGGCGGAACTGCGCCGCAGCAAGGTGCGCGAGGTCGTGCTGCTCGGGCGCCGCGGACCCGAGCACGCGGCGTGCACCAGACCCGAGTTGCTCGCCCTGAAGCACCTTCCCGGGGTGGATCTGCTCATCGACGACCACGATCCCCGCATCGGTGCGGCGATCGACGCCGCCGGTCCGGAGGACAAAGCGGCGGTGCTGCGGGGTGTGGCGCGGGAGACCGTCGACTGGTCCCTGCCGCCGGGTGCGGCAGATGGGCGGCGGCGTATCGTGTTCCGCTTCCACTCCTCCCCGGTGGCGGTGTGCGGGGGCGAGGACACGCGTGCCGTGCGGGTCACCGGCGGTACCGCCGAGCTGGAGATTCCGGCCGGCCTGGCGCTGCGGGCGATCGGCTACCGCGGGGTGGCCCAGGCGGGGCTGCCGTTCGACGAGGCCACCGGGACCGTGCCGCACGAGCGCGGCCGGGTGACCGGCAGGCCCGGGACGTACGTCGTCGGCTGGATCAAGCGCGGTCCTTCGGGAGGCATCGGCGCCAACCGCGCCTGCGCGGCCGAGACCGTCGGCTCACTGCTGGCCGACGCGGTGGCGGGCGCACTGCCCGCACCGGCCGGCGGGCCGAAGGCGTTCCGCCGCCTCGTACGCCGTCGGCGCCGTTGAAGTCCGCCGCCTGGCCGAGGGCCGGACGGGTCGCCATGTCCCCGCCCGTGGACGGCCGTGGGACGGCGTCCTCGAGCACCCGCACATGGTCTTGACGCCCTCACCCGGGACACACCGCAGGCGCCCCCGGCGTCACTCGAGGTCGTTCATCCCGTCGCTGTCAGGTCCGGGGCGTTGTGGGCACGGCGGTAGGCCAGCGGGGACAGGCCCAGGTGGGTGGCGAAGTGCTTGCGCAGGGCCACGGCGTCGCCGAAGCCGCTCGCCGTGGCCACGCGCGCGACGGTCAGGTCGGTCGACTCCAGCAGCCGGCGCGCCTGGTTCAGCCGGGACTGCAACAGCCACTGGAGGGGGCTGGTGCCCACCTCGTCGCGGAACCGCCGGGTGAAGGTGCGTACGCTCATGTGCGCGTGCCGGGCCATGTCCTCCAGCGTGAGGGGTTCGGCCAGCCGGTTCAGGGCCCACTGCCGGGTGGCCGAAGTGGAACGGTCGATGTCCTTCGGCACCGGGTGCTCGATGAACTGCGCCTGCCCGCCCTCGCGCCACGGCGCGACCACGCACCGGCGCGCCGCCGCGCCGGCCACCGCCGCTCCGTGGTCCCGGCGGATCAGGTGCAGGCACACGTCGATGCCGGCGGCCCCGCCCGCCGAGGTCAGGACGCGTCCGTTGTCGACGAACAGGACGTCCGGATCGACCTCGACCCGGGGAAAGAGCCGGGCGAACGCGTCGCAGAGCACCCAATGAGTGGTGGCCCGCAGACCGTCCAGCAGCCCGGCCGCCGCGAGCAGGAACGCCGAGGTGCACAGGCTGACGATGCGGGTGCGCGGACCGATCCGGGCGAACGCCCCGGCGACCTCCGCGGGCAGCTCGCCGGTGGCGAGCAGATGCCTCTCGGGTTCCTGGGTGGCGATCACCACGGTGTCCGCGCGTTCCAGGAGGGACTCGTCGTCGTCGACGACGATCCGGAAGCCCTCGTGGGTGCGGACCGGCCGACCGCCGAGCGAGCAGGTCGTCACGGAGTACAGCGGTGCGCCGGCCGGATCGCGCGCCGCGTCGAACACGCGCGCGGGGATACCGAGGTCCATCGCGAGGACACCTTCGAGAGCGAGAACGGCAATGCGATGCGCCATGGCCGGAATGGTACGACAGGTGACCCTCCAGCCACTCACTCCGCCGGGGGCGACGCGACGAAGCTGGTGATCACCGGGCTCGGCCCGGTCTTCGCACAGGCGGAACGGACAGGAACGAGGAGAGCATGAGCGAGCACACCATGCGTGCCGTCACCATCAGCGAGTTCGGCGGGCCGGAGGTGCTGGCCGTCGGGCGGGTGGCGCGTCCCGAACCGCTGCCGACCGAGGTGCTGGTGCGGGTGCACGCCGCCGGGGTCAACCCGGTGGACTGGAAGACCCGCGCGGGACACGGCATGGCGGGACTGCAGACGTTGCCGCTGGTCCTCGGCTGGGACGTCTCCGGAGTCGTCGAGGAGGTCGGTTTCGGCGTCACCACGCTCGCGCCCGGTGACGAGGTGTACGCGATGCCCTGGTTCCCGCGCCCGGCCGGTGGTTACGCCGAGTACGTGACGGCGCCGTCCCGCCAGTTCGCGCGCAAGCCCGCCTCGATCGGGCACGCCGAGGCCGCCGCCCTGCCCCTCGCGGCGCTCACCGCGTGGCACGCGCTGGTCGACACGGCGGGCGTCAAGGCCGGTCAGCGGGTACTGGTGCACGCCGCGGCCGGCGGCGTCGGGCACCTGGCGGTACAGATGGCCAGGCACCTGGGTGCCGAAGTGGTCGCCACCGCCCGTGAGTCCCGGCACGCCTGGCTCAAGGAGCTGGGCGCCGACGAGACGATCGACTACACCCGGCAGCGGTTCGAGGACGTGGCCGGTGCCGTCGATGTCGTCGTCGACCTGATCGGCGGCCCGGACGCCACCGACGTGCGGTCGGTGGCGGTGACCCGGCCCGGCGGCCTGGTGGTCTCCGTCCCGGGCGGCGTCTCCCCGGCGCTCGCCGCCGCAGCCGGGCAGGCCGGAGTGCGCACCAGCCCGCTTCTGGTCGAGCCGGACGGCGCCGCCCTGACCACCATCGCCGGTCTGGTCGACTCCGGAGCGGTCCGGGTGGAGGTCGAGCACGTGTTCGCGCTGGAGCAGGCCGCCGAGGCGCACCGCCGGGGCGAGACCAACCGCACCCGCGGCAAGCTCGTCCTGGACGTCGCGCGGTGACCCGCGTGCGGTCGACGGACCGCCGGCGCGGTGTCGGCCGCTCTTCCGCGGCACCGGCGTAGTAGACATCCCCGAGAGGGGCACTGGAACGGGGCCCGTCGTCCGGCGACGAGCACGACGAGGGAGAAGGGAGCGCCGTGTGCTGCTGAGGACGTTCCGCTGGGCCTTCGCCGTCACGGGCCTCGGTCTGGCCGCCGGAGTGCTGTACGACGGCTGGACGGCGCTGGGACTGGTCGCCGTCCTCGCCGTTCTGGAAGTGT
The DNA here is from genome assembly GCF_019049255.1 of Streptomyces sp. AC558_RSS880. Classification (GTDB taxonomy): domain Bacteria; phylum Actinomycetota; class Actinomycetes; order Streptomycetales; family Streptomycetaceae; genus Streptomyces. Next base: position 36,593 of record NZ_JAGMUJ010000130.1, read on the forward strand.
CGCTGTCCTTCGACAACGCGGTGATCAACGCCGGCATCCTCAGGAAGCTCAGCGCCTTCTGGCAGAAGATCTTCCTCACCATCGGCATCCTGATCGCCGTCTTCGGCATGCGGCTGCTCTTCCCCGTCGTCATCGTCTCCGTCAGTGCCCGGCTCGCACCGCCCCAGGCCGTCCACCTCGCGCTCACCGACAAGGACCGCTATCAGGAGCTCGTCACCGACGCGCATCCGTCGATCGCCGCGTTCGGCGGGATGTTCCTGTTGATGATCTTCCTCGACTTCATCCTGGAGGACCGCGAGGTCAAGTGGCTCGGCCCGGTCGAACGGCCGTTGGCCCGGCTCGGCAGGATCGACATGCTGTCGGTCTGCGTCGCCCTCGGGGTCCTCCTCGTCACCTCCCTGACGTTCGCCGTCCACGCCCACCAGCACGGCGGCGGTCATGCCGACAAGGCCCAGACGGTTCTCGTCTCGGGCGTCGCGGGCCTGATCACCTACTTGATCGTGGGCGGGCTCTCCGGCTTCTTCGAGAGCAGGCTGGCCGACGAGGAGGCCGGGGAGCACACCAGGCGAGGGTCCGAGGACGCCGGGGCGGGGCGACCGACGGTCGCCCTGGCGGGCAGAGCCGCCTTCTTCACCTTCCTCTACCTGGAGGTCCTGGACGCGTCCTTCTCCTTCGACGGCGTCATCGGCGCCTTCGCCATCACCAACGACATCGTCCTGATGGCCCTGGGCCTGGGCATCGGCGCCATGTACGTGCGGTCCCTCACGGTCTACCTGGTCCGCCAGGGCACCCTCGACGACTACGTCTACCTCGAACACGGCGCCCACTACGCGATCGGCGCGCTCGCCCTCGTCCTCCTCGTCAGCATCCGGTACGAGATCGACGACATCGTCACCGGCCTCATCGGCGTCACGTTCATCGGCGCGTCGTTCTACTCCTCCGTACGCCACAACCGCGCCGCACGCCGGTGAACCCCTCAGCGGGTTCGGCCCGGGAAACTCCGGTGGGTTGTCGCGGTCAGCAGGACCTACGCACGTCCCGAGGGGGTACGGAGCTCCACTCCCGTGCGTCCCGGACCGCACGGAACGATGATGACGTCGCCTTCGCCTGACTCGACGCGCTGCCCTTCCTCCAGCAGACCGCGCGCGAAGATCAAGGCGTCCGATGCGGCTTCCCCACATCCGGTGCGCGCGCTCGGGGACGGCGGGGCGGAGGCGCGTTGCCCGGTGGGCTCATGGCGCTTCCCCGTGCCGCCCGGTGCCAGGACGACCCCCATGACTGCCCCGAGACGCCCACGTGCCGTGTGTGGGACCGGGACCTTTCGTCGACGCCGCGCGTTCCTGTCCGTGCCGGGAAAGACAGCGCGGTCACCCGGCGTGTGGCGGAAACGACGTGACGGTCACTCGATTCGGTCGTCTGCGGCGGAGAGCGCGACCTCGCACGGTGCGTCGTGCTCGGCGAGCGACGCCCGCACGTGGTCGTGGGTGCCGGTGCGCAGGCCGTCCCGGTATGTGCGGGCCGTGGTGATCAGTTCGTCGAGCATGTCCCGGGTGTTCTGGAGGTCGGCGATGTGCTCGGAGAGCCGACTGCGCTCCAGGGCCATCCGCTCCAGCGCGGCGTCGGAGTTCTCCTCGCTGGGGGCGTAGGCACAGGGCAGCAGCTCGACGATGGTGCGGCTGGACAGGCCCGCGGCGTACAACCGCTGGATGAACGCGACCCGCTCCACCTCGTCGTCCGTGTAGTGCCGCTGTCCGCTGGCGCTGCGGGTGCTGGTGAGCAGCCCCTGTTCCTCGTAGTAGCGCAGGGACCTGACGCTGGCCCCTGAGCGTGACGAGAGCTCCCCGATGCGCATGCCGTCCTCCCCGCCGGGCCTCGCGGCACCGGACTTGCCTCTCACACCAATGTGAGGTTTTAGCGTAACCGCCGTGCCCGAGACGCGGGCGCTACGGATCACAACGGAGTCTGCCGTGACGCATCTTCTCGACAGTTTTCAGCTCGGTGAACTGAGGCTGCCCAACCGGGTGGTGATGGCCCCGATGACGCGGGTGCGGGCCACCGCGGACGGTCTGGCGACGCCCTCGATGGCGACGTACTACGCGCAGCGGGCGACGGCCGGGCTGATCGTGTCCGAAGGGGTGCAGCCGAGCCTGATCGGACAGTCGAATCCGGGTACACCGGGACTGCACACCGATGAGCAGGTCGCCGCGTGGCGTCCGGTGACCGCCGCCGTGCACGCCAACGGCGGCCGGATCTTCGCCCAGCTCATGCACGGTGGGCGGGTGTCGCACCCGGACACCACCGGGATGCGGCCCGTCGGACCGTCGGCCGTTCCCGCCGTGGGCGACGTGTTCACCCCGACCGGGCCCAAGCCCGCGCCGATGCCGCGTGCCCTGGACACCGCCGAAGTCCCCGAGCACGCCCTGTCGTACGGCCGGGCCGCGCGCCGTGCCGTCGACGCCGGCTTCGACGGCGTGGAGCTGCACGGCGCCAACGGCTACCTGATCTCGCAGTTCCTCTCGTCGAACGCCAACCTGCGCACGGACCGCTACGGCGGCTCGGTGCCCAACCGGATCCGCTTCGCCGTCGAGGCGGTGTCCGCGGCCGTCGAGGCCGTCGGCGCGGCACGGACCGGTATCCGTCTCTCCCCGGGCGGGACGTTCTGGGGCGTGGCGGAGACCGACGTTCCCGAGCTCTACGCCGCGCTGCTGACCGAGTTGGCCCGTCTGGAGGTGGCCTACGTCCACCTCGAGGCGACCGCCGGCGAAGAGGTGCTGGTCGGGTTGCGCCGGGCCTGGCCGGGGGCCCTCGTCATGAACCCCGTGCTGCCGATGGGGGCGAAGCAGACGGGGCGGGCCGAGGCCGACCACTGGCTCGGGCTGGGGGCCGACCTCATCAGCTTCGGCCGCGCCTTCATCGCCAACCCCGACCTGGTCGAGCGGCTGCGTACCGGCCTCCCGGTGGCGCCCGTCGACGAGGCCACCTACTACCAGGGAGGCGACGCCGGTTACCTGACGTACCCGGCCTACGCCCACACGGCCTGACGCCCGGACGGCCGGGCCGCATCGAACCGCCCGGGAACGGGCAGATTCGTACCATGTCCATCGACGTGACGGATTCGCCCGGAGTGCAGGTGTGTTCCCTGAAGCGGGACACTCCGCAGTCGGTCCCGGCCGACAGCCCCTACACGGTCGTACGGTTCCCGTTCGGGTCCGCGGAGTCCACCGACCGGTTCTCCATGCACCAGGTGAACCAGCCGGACGGGTACGTGGTCACGGACTGGGACTCGGACGACCGGTCCGGGCTGATATGGCCCAGCACGGCCGGCTGGGGCGTCCTGTACGCGATGATCCAGTGGGAGGCCGGGGATTACGGCGAACTGCGGGACCAGTTCGTCCGGGATCCGCTCGGCCTCACTCCGGCGCCCCGCGACACCACGGCGACGGAGCACCGGCCGCCGAGTCCCGGCATGCAGTGCTGGACGAAGCACTGGGGCGTCTTCGTCGACCCGGCCGTTCCGCTCGCCGTGCGGGTCACCCATGACGACGGTGTGGCGCGGAGCGTCGTCCTGGCGGAGTTCAAGCTCGTCGTCCACCGGGCCGCCTGACGACTCATCCGGTGGTCCACAGTCCTGAGCGGTTCAGGGACTGCGGGCAGTGCAGGTGGATCTCGTCGATGTCCAGGACGAGCGCCGGCCGGGAGCGTCGAAGCTCTCGTCCGACCCGCTCCACACGTCGCTGCCGGCGGTCGAGGACGGGCACCCCGTCGTCTTCGACGGCAAGAACATCAGCCAGGCGTTCGCCACCGACTCCGTGCTGTCGGTGGGATACGCCCTCGACGAGGTCGTCCCGTTGTTCGCCGACGCCTTGAAGTGGCGCGGGCGGGCGGGGCCGGCGCCGTGTGAGCCGTCCGCATGCCTGCCACGGCACCGGGGCCGGGGCAGGCATGAGCCGCGTCAGCGTCGCGGAGGGGTGTCCCGTGAGGGTCCGGGGTGGACGGCCGTCGGTGGCGCGTCGTGCGGGGCCGGCAGTTCCCGTCCCAGGCGTCGGAGTGGGGACGAAGCCATCACCACGGGGGACAGCATCATGCCCGCGGCCGTCACCAGGAGGCTGGTGCGCAGCCCCCATTGCTGCGCGAGGAATCCGCCGGCCAGAGAGCCGAGCGGGGTCAGTCCCATGCCGACGAACGTGATGGTCGCGGCCGCGCGGCCCTGCATCCCGTCCGGGGTGACGGCCTGCCGGACGGCCATGACCGTGACGTTCACCAACTGGCCGCCGAGCCCGGACACGAAGCCGATCGCGAGGAGGGCGGCGACCGTCACCGCGGAGGAGCCGTGCAGCGCGGGCACGCACAGGAAGGCGCCGTCGCCGAGTACCGCCGCGCACACGAGTACCGGACCGTGACCGAAGCGGCCCGGCAGGCGGGCGGCGAGCAGCGAGCCCAGGAGCGCGCCCGGTCCCGCCGCCGCGAGCGCCAGCCCGACGACGGTGCCCGGCAGGTGCAGTTCCCGCGGCAGGAAGAGCAGGTAGGCGGTCATCACGGCCGCGAAGGAGAACTGGAAGACGGCCGAGGCCAGGCACACGCTCCGAAGCAGGGCATCGCCGGCGACGAAACGCAGGCCCTCGTGGATCCGCCGCCAGACCCGAGGGAGGTGTTCCGCGCGCCCGGGGACCGATTCGGTCCGGCGGATCCGCCGGACCGACAGGAAGGACAGCGCGAAGAACAGCGCGCTGGAGGCGGCGGCGACCGGCGCCGACAGCAGGGACACCAACGCACCGCCGAGAGCGGGACCGCCGATCTGCGCCGCGGACCGGCTGCCCTCCAGCGCGCTGTTGCCCCGCACCAGTTGGTCGCGTTCCACCAGCCGGACGAGAGACGCCTGGTATGCCACGTCGAAGAACACGGACAGGGCCCCGACCGCGAAGGCGACCGCGAGCAGGACGGGCAGGCCGAGCAGGCCGAAGAGGCCGGCCGTGGCGGCGGCGCCCATGGCCAGGGCCCGGCCGGCGTCCGTGAGCACCATCGTCGTACGGGTGCGCCACCTGTCCACCCACGCGCCGGCGAAGAGCGAGAGCAGCAGGATCGGTGCCTGCCCCACCGCGCGAAGGACGCCCAGTTGGTCGGCACCGGCGTTCAGCGTCAGGACGGCGAAGAGCGGCAGGACCACCAGACTGGCGTGTTCACCGAGTTGGGAGACGGTCTGGCCCGTCCAGAGTCTGCGGAAGTCGGCGTCCCGCCACAGGCCCGACGGAACGGAGCGACCGGAATCGGATACGGCACGGGAAGCGGACGGCACGGGAATCCCTCGGGTTGCCGACAACGAGGCCCGCCACCGGGCACACGAAAGGCGCACCGGCGGTTCGGGCGGGGAAAGGCTCGCTGTGCCGCAACGTCAAGGGCAGCACGCGATGACAGGCCGGACGGCCGACAGCGTCAACGCGCGCTCGGAAAACCGACCATGTCTCAGCTCCTCGTGGGTGACTCGCTCCGCCGAAACCCTAGCCGTCGGCGACCCGGCGCGAAAGGCGGCCTCACACGCTTCTCACACGCACACGGCCCCGGAACCCGGCGCGGGGGTCAGACGGCCGGGTGCTCGGTCCGCCGTCGCGAGTACGCCGCCCAGCGCCCGTCGCGCCGGGTCACCGTGATGTCGCGGCCGTAGCAGGCCGTCACCCGTGCGTCGGTCAGCACCTCGGCGACGGGCCCCCGGGCGAGGATCCGGCCCTCCCGCAGCAGCAGGGCGTGGCCGACCGCCGGGGAGAGCTCCTCCAAGTGGTGGGTGACCGTCACGGTGGCCAGTCGCGGGCGTCCCTCGGCCAGTCGGTGGACGGCCTCGATGAGGTCTTCCCGGGACGGCAGGTCCAGCGCGTTGAACGGCTCGTCCAGGAGCAGCAGCGCCGGGTCCGCCATCAGCGCCCTGGCGATCAGGACGCGGGCCCGCTGGCCGCCCGAGCACACTTCGTACGGCCGGTCGGTCAGCTCTTCGACGTCCAGTTCGGCCAGGAGCCTGTGGGCCCGCCGCCGGACCTCGTCGTCGTACATCCGCCACAGCGGCTGGACGGTACCGGTGTGCCCGGTCAGCACCACGGCGTGGGCGGTGAGTTCGCCGGGCACCCGCTGGGCGGCGGTGACATGCCCGATACGGGCGCGCAGGTCACGGACGTCCACCCGGCCCAGCCTGCTGCCGAGCACCTCGACACTGCCGGTCGTGGGGTGCATCAGGGCACCGAGCAGCCGCAGCAGGGTGGTCTTCCCGGCGCCGTTGGCCCCCAGGAGCGCCCAGTGCTCTCCGGGCCGGACGGTCCAGTCGATTCCGTCGAGGATCAGGTGGTCGGTCGTGCGGCGGCCCACGCGCACGTCCCGCAGGAGGACCACAGCCGTCCCCGGCCCGCCCTCCGTGTCCTCCACCGTCGGCCCGGCCATCCGGCAACTCCTCTCGCCCTCGGACGTCGTCACCCTGAACGACGGTAGATGCACGGGGCATGTTGTCGCCGGGCCGTCCGGATCGTGGATGCCGCACCGGCCCGGCGCCGAAGGCCGACCGGCACCCATGGCACCAGCAGGTCAGCGCGTCGCGGCGCGCACCGGGCCGTTTACGCCGCGTCGGCGCCGTGTCAGGTCGTGGGCCGCCTCCGGCCACGTCGGGTACGCGAATCCGAAGCCCGCCTCGAGCAGGCGGCCGGGGACGACCCTCCGGCTCTTGAGCAGGAGTTCCGTGTCCGAGCGCAGTACGAACGCGCCCACTTCGGCCATCCCTCGCGTCGCGGGCAGCCCCAGCGGCATGTGCCACGCGGTGCGCAGGGCGCGCATGAAGGCGCGCTGCGGCAGGGGGTCGGGGGCAGCCAGGTTCACCGGGCCGGCGAGATCGTCCCGGTCGGCCAGGAACTCGACCGCGCGGACGAAGTCGTGGTCGTGGATCCACGACACGTACTGGGCGCCGCCCGCGACCGGTCCGCCGAGCCCGAGGCGGGCCATCCACGACAGGACGTCGAAGACGCCGCCCCGGTCGGGGCTCATCACCATGGCGGTGCGCAGGGCCACCTTGCGGGTGTGCGGAGTGGCCGCCCGTTCCTGTTCCCGCTCCCAGGCCCTGGCGATGTCGACGCTGTAGGACCAGTAGCCCGGCACGGTGGGCTCCGCCCCGCCGATCACGCCGGTGTCCTCGTCGTTGGGCGCGTCGAAGCGGTGCGCGTAGACGGTGGCGGTGCTCATCTGGAGCCAGACCCGCGGAGGGTGCGCCGCGGCGCCGATCGCCTCGCCCACGACACGGGTGGAGAACACCCGCGAGTCCCTCATGGCCCGGAGGTTGGCGGGGGTGTAGCGGCAGTTCACACTGCGGCCGGCCAGGTTGACCACGACATCGCTGCCGTCGATCACCTCGGTCCACGGCCCCGGGGTCTCACCGTCCCAGTGGACTTCACCGGGCCCCGTCGGCCGTCTGGTCAGCACCACGACCTCATGCCCGGCTGTGGTCAACGCGCGCTTCAGGACGGTGCCCACCTGTCCGGTCCCGCCGGGAATCACGATCTTCATCCAGCCCTCCCGCTCCGTGTGAGGGCAACACTACCGTCGAATTGAACACGTTCAAAAACCTCGGTTCCGGTGAGCGCCCACTGCGGGGCTCGGCCCCGTCCGAGGACCGGGCCGGCTCACGGGGTCCGGCCCGGCGAGGAGACCTCGTTCACGGTGGCCCCCCAGGCGGCCGCGCACAGGGCCCGTTCGACCTCGTCGGTGTAGACGGCGGCGGCGAGCCAGGCCCGGGCGAAGTGGCCGGTGTCGGCCGGGAGCAGGCGGCCGAAGGTGTCGCGGGAGCGGTCCGCGGCGGCGGCGTGGAGGTCGTCGAGGAGGTCGCCCGCCGTGGCGAGGCCGAGACGGCGCAGCCGGGCGCCGTCGCCCGGCCGGTTCCCGGCGAGGGCGAGGACACGGCGGCCTCCCGGCACCACCTGGTGGACCCGGCGGCGCAGCAGGTGCAGCGGGGCCTCGTCGCCGGTGGCCATGGCCCGGGCGGGTGGCGCGACCGCGCCGGCGGGCAGGTCCGCGCGCCGGAGGCGGTCCAGACCGAGGTCCACCCGGGCGCCGGGATCGGTGGGGTGCTCGGCGGCGAGCAGCAGGGCGCGGGGATACGGCCCCGGTGCCAGGCGCGCGACGATCCGCAGCCGGCTGCCTCCGGCGGCGGCGAGCAGGCGGAGGTTGTCGCGGTGAGGGAGTGCGGGATCGTCGTGGGCGGTGGCCAGCCGCAGGGGCAGGCCCGCGCAGTCTGCCAGCAGGCAGTCGCCCGTCGCCTCCCGCACCGTGCCCGCGAGGGTCACCTCCAGGAACAGCAGGTCCTGCCCGCCGTTCAGCGCCCGGGCCACCTGCTCGGCGGCGGGTACCGCCCACAACCGGTCCAGCGGCTCGGCGCGCCAGGCGGCGCCGGAGGCGCGGACCGCCCGCACCCCCGCCCCCGCGCCGAGACGGCCCGTCGGGGAGACGGTGGCCCCGGACACGGCGAGTCCCGCGCGTGACAGTTCGCGGTGGGTCAGGGCGGTGTCACCGATCCGTACGGCCCGGTCGGCGGCGCCGGTCGCCCGGGCGGGCCCGCCCGGTGCCACGTCCGACACCGTGTACAGGCGTCCGTCGGCGTCGGCGGTCCAGGTGACCGCTCCCGCGTATCCGGTCGCGGTGAGGACGGGCTCGGAGAAGAGCCCGTACAGCCGCAGGGAGCCGTCCGGGCGGTACGGCTGCCGGACCGTGCCGCGCAGTTCGGTCAGGTCCGGGCCGGTGGCGTGCGGGAGGCGGTGGGCGACGCCCAGGGCACCGGCCAGCGCGCCGGCGAGGTCGGTGAGGCGGTGTCCGGGGTCGGCGGAGCGGGCCGCGCGCACCCCGGTCACCACGGAGACCGCCGCGGCCGAGGCCCGTGGCAGGCCGGCGAGGCGGGCGGTGTGCGCGGCGTGCAGGAGCTCCGCCTGGAGCACGGCCCCGGCACCGTCCGTGCCGGCCTCCAGGACGGCTGCGGCCGCGTCGAACACCGCTCGGGCCGCGGCGCGTTGTTCCGCGGTGGCGGCGTCGGGCTCCGGCTGCGTCGTCCCTGTCCCTTCCTCCGCCTCCGTGACCTCGGCGGGGGCCGGGGCCTCCTCGGCGACCGGTGCGGCCGAGGCCGCCGCCGCGCGGTGCAGGCAGTCGGGGGCCAGCAGGCATCCGCAGTGGATCGCGTCCGCGCCGGTCACCGTCCCGCCGGGCGCCCGCAGGACGACGTCGGTCTCGTCGTCGACGGCGATCCGCACGGTGTCGCCCTCCCGGACGGCCGGACGCGCCAGGAGCTTGGTCACGCCCGCGTCCAGCCGCTTGCGGAGCCGGGGTGAGAGCGCCGCGACGAGTTCGGCGGTGACGGACGGGACGACCGGAGGCAGGTCCGGGCTCATGCGATCTTCTCCCCTACCCAGCGGGCGAGTTCGAGCGGGCTGAGGGCGGCGACGGGCATGCCGGCCGCGACCAGCTGACCGGCGACTCCCGTGGAGTAGCGGGGCCGGCCGGTGTCGTCGAGGCTCGCGCAGCCCAGGACGTGACAGCCGGCCGACACCAGTGCGCGGACCTCGGCGAGCAGACCGCCGAGCGGGTAGCCCTCCTCGAAGTCGCTGACGACCACGACGAGGGTGCGCGACGGCACGGTGACGAGCTCGCGCGCGTGCCGCAGTCCCGCGGCGATGTGGGTGCCGCCGCCGACGCTGACCTCCAGCAGCAGCGACAGCGGGTCGTCCACGTGTCCGGTGAGGTCGATGACCTCCGTGGAGAACGCCAGGAAGTGGGTGGAGAGGGTCGGCACCCCCGCCAGGACGGAGGCGGTCAGCGCGGCCCACACCGTGGACGCCTCCATGGACCCCGACACGTCCGTGACCAGGATGAGCCGCCAGTCGGCGGCCCGGCGTCCCCGGGTGCGGAACACCGGGTGCTCGGGGATCACCCGGACCGTGCCGTCCGGGGCACGGCGCGCGGTCGCCAGGTTGGCCCGCAGGGTGCGGGGCAGGTCCAGGCCGCCGCCGGGACGTCTGCTGGGGCGGGGCAGGGCGGTGCCGTGCAGGGCGGGGCGCAGGCGGGTGGCCAGCTGCCGGGTCAGCGCGTCGACCAGCCGCCGTACGAGCGGGCGCAGTGCGGCCAGCCGGGCCTCGGGCAGTCCGCCCGCGTGCCGCAGGACGGTGCGCAGCAGGTCCACCGAGGGCCGCACGCTGTCCGCGTCCAGCTCGGCGAGGACGTCCTTGCGGCCCGACGCGGCGGCCGCCGCCAGCACTTCCTCCCGGATGCCGGGCCCGAACAGCGCGGCCAGTTCCTCGGACCACTCCCGCACTCCGGGGTACGGCGCCTGACGTCCCCCGCCGGTTCCCGGGCCCGTGAGGTCTCCCCGGCTGCCTTCGCCGCGTCCGCTGCCGTACAGCTCGTCCAGCGCGGTGGCGAGCGGTGACGCGGACGGCGGCAGCCGGTCGGCGCGGCGACCGAGGAGGAGGCGCCAGCGGTCGGCGGGGGCGAGGTCATGCTCCCCGGCGGCCTCCGGGGCACCGCGCTCCGGGTGTTCCGGCGCGCTCTCCGACGAACCGCCGCCCGGTGGGGGCAGCAGGCCCAGCGACCGCAGGGTCCCGCGGGCCGCGAAGTCCGCTGCGGTCCAGGTGGCGAGGGCGGCCGGGGCGACGTCGTCCGTGTCGGCGACGTGCGCGGTGCCGAGGCGTTCCTCGACGGCCGCGAGGAGGCGGTCGCGGGCCGCGGGGCTCAGGGTGTCGAAGCCGCCGCGCAGCGCGGGGAGCCGGTCGAGGAACGCCCGGTCGGGCAGCTCGGTCACCCGGGTGAGCAGGGGCTCCAGCGCGGGGGCCGCCGCCTCCAGCAGGGGGCCGGCGGCGGTCAGCAGTCCGCCGAGCCGGGCGGTGAGGGCGGCGCGGGAGTCGGGGGCGGTGGCCCCGTCGACCCAGGAGGCCACGCGGTCGCCGAAGACCCGCGCGTCCTCGTGTCCGAGCAGGACGCGTACGGCCCCGGCGGCGCCGCGCATCAGCGGGGAGCCGTCGGTGGACAGGCGGTCCAGGGCGTCGGCGAGCCGGATGCCGCCCAGCGGGTCGGCCCGGTGGGAGAGTTCGAGCAGGGCGTGGGCGTCGGCGGGGTCCTCGGACCCGGTCAGTCCGTCGACCTGCCGCACCGCCGCCGCCGTGAGCAGCTCCGCGGCGGCGGCCGCCCGGGTCTCACGGTCCGGTTCGGCGGGGAGCCCCGGGACATGACCGGCCCGCAGGCGGTCGAGCAGGGCCAGTCCGGCGAGGAGTTCCGGGAGGGTGCCGGCCCGGGGCAGGATGTCGGCGACGTCGTCGAGCCGTTCGTCCGCGAGCCCGGTCAGGCCGCACTCCGCCGCCCGTTCGAGCCCTTCGAGGGCCTGCGCGGCGGTCGGCCCGCCCTCGTCGCGCTCCTGGCGCCGCCGTTCGCGCAGGACTCCTTCGGCGGCCTGCGCGGGGGTGACTCCGCGCACGCCGGCCGCGGTCAGCACGGCCACCGTGGCGGGGGTCCAGCGCACCTCCCAGCGGGAGGTGAGGGCCTCGGCGCCGCCCGCGCCGACGACCTCCCTGGCCTCCCCGTAGGGCACGCCGCACACCGTGAGCCGGCGCAGCAGCAGTTCACGGCGCCGGTCGAGGTCGGACCGCAGCGGGTCGAGCCGCAGGTCCCGTGCGGGGCCGGGGCCGCCCTCCTCCGGGCCGGGCAGGCCGAGCCGGGCCAGTTCGGCCTCGACCGCGGGGACGAGTCCGCTGCGCGGCGCCCCCGGGGCGGGACGCCCGGTGCGGGTGCCGACGAGCACCCGCTCCATCGCCCGCGCCACGGCCCGGCCGCGCCCGTACGGCTCGCCCTGCGCGAGCACCGTCTGGACCGCTTCGACCAGTTCGCCGCGGCCCGCCGCGGGCAGGCCCCGCAGCCGGGCGAGGTCCGAGGCGAGCCGGCTGATCTCCCGGGCGTCGGCCGGTCCCGAGGGGTGGCCGAGGCCCCGGAGCTCGGCGCAGACGTGTACGGCCGCCCGGGTCAGCGCCTCCTCCAGCGCGGCCGGGTCGCCCGCCGCGCGCAGGACCATGTCCTGCCACTCCGGGTCCCGGATCCCCGCCGGGTAGCCGGACCGCTCGTCGAGGAGGGCGTAGGTGTACGGGATCAACGAGGTGTTCCACACGGGCCGTTGCGGGTCCGCGGGCGTTGTTCCGTCCTCCTCCCCCGCGTCCTGCCGTACGAGCGCCGGGGCGTGGAAGGCGCCGACCACCACGGCGGCCCGCTCGCCCCGTGCGGTGGCCTCGGCCAGCCGGGCCCGCATCCAGCGTTCGCGCCGCAGGTCCAGCTCCGGTACGCCGCCCGAGGCGACCGCGTCCTCGCGCAGGGCCCACCCGGTGAGCAGGGCGGCCCGGCGCAGGGCCTCGGGCGGGGAGCCGGGGGCGGTCGCCTCGACGAGCCGGTCCCAGAGGTCGTCCCCGGGGCGGCCCGTCAGCCGGGTCCGCAGCGCGGTGGCGAGACCGGGGCCGGCGGCCCGCGGCCCCGCTTCCCGGCGTCCCCCGGACCAGGCCCGGTCGGCGAGCGGCAGGTCGCAGGCGACCACGGGCACGCCGTGCCGGGCGGCCCAGCGCACGGCGGCCAGTTCGGGCGAGAAGTCGGCGAACGGGTAGAACGCCGGTCCGCCGTCGCCGCCCTCGCCGGGGGCGGCGGCGAGCGCCACGGGGGCCCTGGTCTCCTCGTGCCCCAGCCAGGGCAGCCACTGCTGCATCTCCGCGGGCAGTTCGACGAGCAGCACCTCCGGCTCCGCCTCGTCCAGCAGCGCGGGCACGGCGGCGGCCAGGGAGGGCGCGTGGTGCCGTACGCCGACGAGGTAGGGCGCGGACGGGCCGGTGAGGGCGGCGAGCGCCTCGTCGGGCGGGACGGGCGGGCCGTCCGGGGCGGCGGCCCCGTGGGAGAGGGACACGGCCGTCAGCCCTCCAGGACCGTACGCAGGTCCCACAGGGTGCGCCAGGTGGCGGAGCCCTGCTCGGCACGGCGCCGGACGGGACCGTCCCAGTAGCCGCGCAGCCGGGCGGCGTCGGCGGGGTCGTCCTTGCGGACCACGCCGAGCAGGTGCCCGGGCAGCAGTCCGAGGACGTCGCGGTCGCCCGGGAAGTAGGCCGCCGCGAGCGCGAGCGCGCCGGCGACGGACACGGCCTCGGCGGTGCTCATCACCGTCGACGGACGTTCCACCTCCCAGCCCTCCGCCGACCGGCCCTCGCGCAGGTCCCGGAACGCGGTGACCAGGGCCTCCAGCACGGCGTCGTCGACCTGGAACGGCGCCCCGGCGCGCTCCACGGACGCCCGCGCCTGGCCGCGCACCAGCGCGGTCTCCGCGTCGAGGTCGCCGATGGGGCCGACGGTCTCGAAGTTGAAGCGGCGTTTGAGGGCCGCGGACATCTCGGAGACGCCCTTGTCGCGGAGGTTGGCGGTGGCGATGAGGTTGAAGCCGGGTGCCGCGTGCGCCAGCGCGTCCTCGGTGCCGGCCAGTTCGGGCACGGCGATCCGGCGCTCGGAGAGCAACGACACCAGCGAGTCCTGCACCTCGGGCAGGCAGCGGGTGACCTCCTCGACACGGGCGATCGCGCCCCGGGACATGGCGGTCAGGACGGGGGACGGCACGAGCGCCCGGCGGGAGGGGCCCTGTGCCAGCAACAGCGCGTAGTTCCAGCCGTACTTGAGCTGGTCCTCGGTGGTGCCGGCGGTGCCCTGCACGACCAGGCCGCTGGTGCCGCACACGGCGGCGGAGAGCAGCTCCGACAGCATCGACTTGGCGGTGCCGGGCTCGCCGACGAGCAGCAGACCGCGCTCGCCGGCGAGGGTCACCACGCACCGCTCGACCAGTGCCCGGTCGCCGACGAACTTGTCCTCGATCACCAGGCGGTGCGGGACTCCGTCGGGTGCCCCGGCGCCGTCGGGGAGCTTCAGGGCCCGGCCCCCGCTGCCCATGACGAACGTGACGACCGCGCGCGGGCTGAGCCGCCAGGCGGGCGGGCGCGGCCCGTCGTCGTACGCGGCGAGGAAGGCGAGTTCGGTGGCGTACCGGTCCTCGGGCGGGACGATCTGGCGGGCCGGGGAGGGGGACAGGGTGGTGGTCATCGGTGCGGGTTCTTCCGGGTGCGGGTGGACGGTGGTCATCGGCGGCGGCCCTTGCGGGTGGCGCGGGTGGTGAGTTCCTCGTAGGCGGGTGCGTCGCCGGCGCGGACGCGGTCCCAGGCGCGCCTGAACAGCTCGGGTACCGGTATCAGCGGCACCGCCTGGGAGCGGTCGTGGACCGGGTAGAGGCCCTGCTTCCAGACCTCCACCGGCTGGGCGGGGGACTTCAGGTCGAGCCAGCCGCACGGCAGGAAGAGGGTGCGTCCGGCGCGGGCCCGCTTCGCCTCGACGACCAGGCCGGTGGCGGCCAGTTCGGTGCGGGCCTTCTTCGTGCGGGCGGGCTTCCAGCCCGTCCAGCGGGCGCGGTTGCGGTCCGTCGGGTCGGGCAGGGCCAGCAGTTGCAGGTAGAGCGCCGCCGCGTCCTCGCCGAGGCCATGGGTTTCGGCGACCTCGGTGACCAGGGCGGGGACGCTCAGGGTCGGGTCCTGGGCGTAGCCGGTGGGTCCCCCGGGGTCCGTTCCGGCCGCGAGGGCGCGGGCGAGTTCGTCGCCCAGGATGGTCCGCAGCGCGTGCATGCCGTCGCGCCGTCCGGGTCCGACGATTCCCTCGATCAGTCCGAACAGGGGGTCGTCCACCGTGCTGAGGGCGCTCGTGCGGACCAGGACGGCTTCCTGGTCCCCGTACCAGGGGCGCAGCACCAGTGCCTCGCCGACGTGTGTCAGTCCGTGCGCGTCGGCGCCGCCGGTGGCGGGCAGTCCGTACGCCTTGCGCAGTTCGGCGGCGGTCGGCGTGCCCTTCTCGGTCCACTCCAGGTCGAGGTCGAGCAGCAGTGCGGGGTCCGCGACGCGGCGGCGCAGCGCGGTGAGCCCTCCGGGCAGGGCGGCGCGCAGGGGGTGCCCGTACGGCAGGGAGTAGGCGAGCCCGGCCAGGGCGGCCACGGCACGCGTCAGGTGGTACCGGCCGGGCAGGGCCCGGGGGTCGTCCGGTACGAGGTTGCCGTCCTTGTCGGGTCGCTGCACGGTGGTGCGGCTGATCCAGGGGGTGCGGTGCGGGTTGAGCACTTCCTCGACGGAGTCGGTGGGCACACCGGCCGGGGAGAGTTCCGCGGCGAGGTCCTCGGGCAGGCGGACGACCCCGTCGAGGCGCTGGGCCCACACGCGGCCCGCCGCGTCCGTGTCCGGTCCGGCGGTCCACAGGTCACCGGGGTTCTCGGGGAGGAGCGCGCCGATGAGCGCCAGGCGGTCGCCGGGCTCCAGCGAGCCCAGTAGTGCGTCGCCGAGCTGCTTCTGGCGCGGCTTCAGCCCGGTGGCGGCGATCACCTCGTCGGTGAGCTGCGACGGCCGCCCGGCGAGCAGCAGGGCCGCCTGCACCGGGCCCAGCCCGTCCCGCGTGGCGGCGGCCAGGGCGGCGGGCGCTTCCGGCTGCCAGGGCGCGGCGCCCTTGTCCCGGACCAGGCCGGCGACGGCGGTCAGCGCGTCCGCCGGGAACACCGGCGGGTGCGCGGTCTCCCGCTCCAGCGTGAAGTGTGCGACGGCGCCGAAGGCGCCGGCCGGATCGTGGTCCAGGGCCAGCCAGTTGACCCGTCCGGCGCGGTGGTCGACGTTCTGGCAGCCGAGGACGACGACGGTGCGGCCCTCCCGGCGCAGCACCTGACCGGCGCGTTCCTGCTTGCCGCGCGGCTCGCTCAGGACGACCTCGCGCAGCGCGCCTCCGGGTGCGGCCAGCGGGCCCTCGGTGATCGCCTCGAACAACAGCAGCAGGGCCGTGCGGTGCGCCTCCGTCAGGGTGGGTGTGGCGGCCCGGTAGGCGAGCGGGCGCAGCACGTCCAGGAGGGACGGCCACTGCGCACCGATCTCCGGGACGGTGAACTCGTCGCTGTGCCATCCGCCGGCGGGGCCGGTGAGCCGGGCGGTGCCGGGCAGCGGCTTGCCGTCGGCGGGCTTCCCGGACAGGACGTGGTTGACGGCGCGGATCTGACGCAGCACGCTCCACCGCTGCTCGCTCCACCAGCCGTGCTGCACGGCGAGACCGGCGGTCGCCTCGCGCAGCGTCTGGTCGTCGCCGTTCTCGGGGCTGTAGTCGGCGAACATGCCCTCGACACGCCGGGGCTCCGTCCTGGGCCGCTCCGCCGGAGGCGCCACGAACATGGCGACGGACTCCGCGAGACGCAGCACCGCGTGCACGAGGGAGGTGACGCCGGTGAGCACATGGGGCTCGGTGAGGGCGGGCAGAGAACGGGAGACGATCTCTCTCAGGACCTCGTCGGCGCTCGGGACGGCGGGCTTTCCGGTGGTGGTTTCCGCACTGTTCCCGTCCCCCGGCGCCGCGTTCGCCCGGATGGCCGCCACCTTCGCCTGCCGCTCCGCCAGCGCGCGGGCCCCGGCCCGCAGCAGTTCCCCGGCCTGCTCGTCGCTCAGCGCCCGCAGGAGCGCCGAGGCGCTCTCGTCGCGCGGCCGCAGCGCGTGCCAGAAGTCGACCGGCGGAACGAGCCGCGTGCCGGCGGCGAACTCGCCGCCGCGCTGCAGCGGCGCCAGCCGGCCCAGTTCCCGTACACCGGTGGTGTCGTCCGTCGTGTACAGGGTGACCTGACGGTGATGGTAGTGGGCGACGACCAGGGGCTCGACGCCGCCGGGCAGCCGCAGGGCGCCGACCGGGACGCCCGGTGTCCGGCCGGTCGGCAGGGTGACGGTCCGGCCGTCCGGCGTACCGACGACGGTGCGGGCCTCGTCGCCCTCGCCCTCGGTGCGCACCCAGCGGCCGAGGACCGTGCCGTCCGTGCCGAACGGGCTGTGCTCCAGGCCGGGTTGCAGGGGCAGCACCGCGCAGTCCTGCTGGAGCAGGGTGGCGCCCTCGCGGATGCCGGAGCGCAGGAACGCGGGCAGCGAGGCGCGGCCGTGCGTGCCGGTGGCCGGGTCGTACTCGAGCCACACCTGCCGCGGCCCCTGCCGTCCCTGGCGCCAGTACGAGGTGCCGTCCCCGAGGATGCGGCGCGCGGGCGGCAGGACCGTGTCACCGGCGTGCAGGGCGCGCCCGCCGGTGGCACGGCCGCCGTCCGGCAGCGGGATCGAGGTCTCGCCGGCGTCACCGCTGCTGTACCAGTGCGGGAGCTTCTCGCCGCCCAGCGGGAACACCTCGGTCGGGCGGGCCGACCAGTAGCCGTACTGCTTGTTGTCCTGCCGCCACATCACCAGCAGTTCGCCGTCGGTGTAGCGGAACGACGGGCGCTGCCAGCGGTCCAGTTCGACGGGCAGCCGCAGGTCGTGTTCCAGCAGGACGTCCTGCGGTCCCACGACGATCGCCTTGTGCCTGCGGGAGAGGATCAGGGCCGGCCATGCCTCGTGGACGGCGAGGGTGTCCTCGCTGTCGCGCCGGGTCTCGGCGTCGAGGCGGCGCAGCGCCTCGTCGAGGGCGGGCCAGCCCAGTTCGTCCGGGATGCCGGCGCGCAGGGTGTTGCCGAGCAGCGGGGCGATGTCGAGTGCGGCGGCCCGGGCGACGGCCCCCGGGCTGATCCGTGCGGCGATCCCGCGGAACGGGCTCAGCCGCTCGAGCGCCGCGCGGGCGGCCGCCAGGCCGGCCGCGCCGTCCAGCTCGCCGGCGGCGTCGTCCAGCCACTCGCGGAGCACGTCGGCGAGCACGGGGTGGCCGGCGATTCCCTCCAGCAGCCCTCGGCCGGTGTGCCGGCGGTGCTGGTTGCCGACGGCGTCGTAGAGCATGCGGCGGCCGTGCCGGTCCGCCGCGACGGCCGTCAGGTCGCGCCGCCCGGGCCGGGTGTCCTTCAGCCACCGGCCGAGGTCGAGGTGGACGTCCGTGTCGGCCCCGGGCGGGGCCAGCGGCACGTCCTGCGCCACGCACAGGTCCAGCAGGTCGAGGTCGGCGCCGGCGTGCCAGCGGCCGGTGAAGAGGTCGACGGGACGGCCCTGCTCGCGCAGGCGCGGAGCCATGCGCTCCACGAGCGCGAGGGTGGCGGGCGAGCGGTCGCTGACCGTGCCGCCGTGCTTGCGGTGCAGGGCCCAGCGGGTGAGCCAGTCCGCCGAGTCGACCGCCTCCACCGCCCCGTCCTCGGCCGTGAGCAGCCGGTCGGCGCCGGTTTCCGCGAGCAGTGCCAGCCAGAACTCGTCGTCCTGCGTCGAGCGGCCCAGCCCGGCCGGCATGATCTCCAGCAGCCGCCCCCGTACGGCGGGCTGCTGCTCGGCCAGGACGACGAGGGTCGCCCGGTAGGTGTCCCAGAAGGACGCGGGGGCCCGGACCGCCGCGGGCGACGCGAGCAGGTCCGCGACCAGGGCGCACTCCTCGGTGACCCGGTCCAGGCCTGCGGCCTTGATCAGGGCGCGGGCGTCCTGGGGCAGCGACGCGTACGGCGGCATGCCGGCCGCGCAGCGTTCCACGGTCAGCTGCCGGAACTGGGCCCAGGCCTCGGCCGGGGTGAGCCGCGCCGCGAGGGCCTTCACGTGCTCCTTGAGCGCCTTGACCGTCAGTGCCCCGGCGAAGGCGAACTCCAGGAACACGGCCCGCTGCCGCTCCTCGTCCACGGTCAGCGCGTGCACCCGCTCCGCGTCGCGGGCCTTGCCGAAGAACGCCGCCGCGTAGGTGGTGTTCTCGTGCTGGAGGAAGACGCGGGCGGCCTGCTCGTAGAAGGTGGGCAGGAAGTGCGGCACGGCCCGGCCGAGCCGCTCGCCGAGCGCCTCGAAGCCCTCCTTCGCGGTGCCGGGGCGGGACTTGGCCTGCCGGGCGAGCCGCTCGACGTCCTTGACCAGCGCCAGCGCGTGGTGCCCGTTCGCCGGGTCGTTGACCAGCGCCCACGCGGGGAAGCCGAGGGTCTCCCGGCGCACCTGCCCGACCTCGCGGGTCTCCGGCTCGCGGACCAGTCCGAGGAAGTCCAGGGCGAGGTCCTCCGCCTCGCCCAGCGTGCCCGGCACCAGCCGCACGACCTTCCGCTCGTCCAGCGCGGTGTGCGTGTACGTGCGGACGGTGAGGACGTCGGCGTCCTCCCGGTCGGTGGTGCCCGGGGGCAGTACGGCGCCGGCGTCGAGCAGCGCGGCGGAGGTGGTCTCGTCGTAGGTGAATCCGTCGTACGTCGTCATGCCGCACGCTCCTCGTCCTCGATGTCGCGTCCGGCGTACAGCGCGGCCGCCATGCGCATGCCCTCCGACCAGGCCACCGGCCCGACCCGGCCGAGCTTCAGCACCCGGCCGGCCGGGTCGGTGAAGACCAGGGGGCCGGTCTCCGTCTCCTCGTAGCCGTCGTAGTCGCCGACCCACACCCGGGCCTCGACGGCGTGGCCGTCCTCCACCACGGAGCACACGGCGTGGCCGCCGCGCACGCGGTAGCCCAGCTGGGTCGCGCGGCCGTGCAGGAACCGCAGTTCCTTGAAGGCGCCGCCCGCGTAGTCCTCGACGGAGGCGGCCTCGGCGTCGAGTGCCGCGGGCCGGTGCCACACCTCGCGGAACAGCTGCTGGGCGCGCTGTTCGACGCCGAGCTCGACGGCGAACTCCCGCAGCTCCTCCAGGTCGTCGAGGAGCACGGGGTGCGGCAGGCGGACCAGGCCGGGGGTGAGACGGACGGTGTCGCCGTCGAGGTCGACCAGGCCGAGGCCGCGCTCGGGATCGGCGTCCCGCAGGAATCCGGCCACCGCGCCGTCCGTGCCCGTGACCACCACGTCGCGGAGGGCGGCCTGCCAGGCGGGGTCCGGCCACACCCGCGCCAGGACCGCGAACGGCACCGGCAGCGAGCGCACCATCCACCGCTCCACATCGGCCAGGCACTGCCGTTCGTGCCGCTCCAGCCACTCGGTGAGCTGACGCAGCCCCACCACCGCCGGATCGTCGGCGATCTTGGGCGGTACGGACTTCAGCCGCCGTCCGGCCGCGTTGCGGCACACCACCTTGCCGTCGTCGAGGGCGACCTCGTAGTCGCCTGCCGACACCCACCCCATGCGTGCCTCCCGCACCCGCAGTGATCAAGTGACGGGAACTGTAGGGCAGGGCTCTGACAACGGGTCCCGGGGGCCTCGTCCCGGGACGGGCACCGCCGTGGCGCGGGGCGGTGGAGCGGGCGCTCGGCGGGTGGGACGCCCCGCGGAGCCCGACCGGCCCGGCACCGGTGGTCCCGCGCGGGCCGCCGTCGGCGGGGCGGGGCCATCAGGGTGGTCGCAGGCCGTGTCGGGCGGCCGTCCCGGGGCCGGCTGGCCATCCTGGGTCGGTAGCGCGGCCCCTTCCGAACGACAAGGAGCACGGCATGCCCACGGACCCGGTCGGACGATTCCTCACGGCCTTGGACCCTCACCACCGGGAGGCCGTCAGCGGCAGACCGCGCGAGGAACAGGAACGGCTGGCGGCGGCCTGGGAACGGGAGCTGGAGTCCGACACCGAGCTCGACTCCCTCGACGAGCTGTCCCCGTCGGCGGCGGAGGCCGAGGCGGCCCGCCGCGTCCTGGACCGCGAGCGCTAGGTGCTCCGGGATCAGTGATGGGCGTGGACGACGGCGTGGCCCTTGCCGCGGCCGATCATCCACTTGTTCACCGGCGTGGTGACCACGAACGCCACGGCGAAGCCGCCGAGCAGCGCCGACCAGAACAGCCCGTCCGACAGGTGCGCGTCCATCGCGCCCGGCGTCAGGGCGATGATCGCGTTGTCGACCAGTTCCATCACCGCGATGGAGACCGTGTCGGCGGCCAGCGCCACCTTGACCGCGGTCCTCAGGGACAGGCCCGCGCGCATCACCGCGAAGAGGGTGAAGAAGTAGCCGAAGACGAAGGCGAGGAAGATCGCGAGGATCATGGTCGGTACGTTGCCCCACAGCAGGGCCGTGCCGATGACCATGCCGAGGATCTCGCCGATGGCGCACCCGGTCAGGCAGTGCAGCGTCGCTTTCGCCGCCGTCGCCCAGGAGGCGTGCCCGTGCCCGGTGGCGGTGTGATGCGTGCCGTGATCCATGATCTTCGTCCCCATTCGGCGTCTCGGGTGACCGGTGTCGGCCCACCGAGAGCAACATATACCCCCCAGGGGTATATTCCCAGGGTTCCGGGGTGGCGCGAACGGCCTCATTCCCCCTACGGGCCGGAGGTGTCGCGCCGGACGGCGAGGATCGCCCGGTCGTCCGCCGGGGGGCCGTCGGCCCACCGCTTCACATCGGCCAGCACCGCGCCGGCCGCGGTGTGCGCGGCGGGGAAGGGGGCCAGACGCGGCAGGTGCCGCTGGGGGTCGTAGAAGTCGCCGGTGCGGTTGCGGGCCTCGGTGACACCGTCCGTGACCATGATCAGAACCGAGCCCCGCTCGAAGGCCACCTCGGTGACGGCCGGGCGGCCGCGGTACAGGTGCCCCAGGCCGAGGGGCAGCCCCGGCTCCGTGTCGCCCACCGTGCCCGTGTCGATGCCGCGGACCAGGTAGGGAGGGGGGTGTCCGAGATTGAGCAGGCGCATCGCGTGGGTGTCCGCGGGGAACTCGAGCAGGAGCGCCGTGGCGAAGACGGTCTCGAGCACGTCGGCCTCGCGGCCGGGCGCCTCACGCTCCAGAGCGGTGTCCAGTCGCCGGGCGAGGGCGGCGAGGTCGGGAGCCCGTTCCGCCGCCTCCCGGAACGCGCCCAGGAGGACGGACACGGTGGAGACGGCGTCCAGGCCCTTGCCGCGGACGTCGCCGAGCAGTACGCGCGTCCCGAAGCGGGTGACCCGGACCGCGTACAGGTCCCCGCCCAGCCGCGCCTCGCCGTGGGCTGCCTCGTAGCGGGCCGCCAGTTCGAGATCGCCGATACGTCGCGGCGGGGACGGGAGCAGCGTCCGCTGGACCCTCTCGACCACGGCGCGGGCCGCCTCCAGCCGGTCCGTCTGCCGTGCGAGACGCCGTCTGGCGTAGAGCGCCACCGCTCCCGCCGGCACCATGTCGAAGATCCGCTCCGCGTCGCTCATGCGTGAGGTCCTACTCCGTGTGATGGCGGGCAGTGCGGGGCACTGTCCGCCGGACGGTGAGGTGGGTCGCCACCACATGCTTCGGCCACGGCCGGTACTCCAGGAAGGGGTTGTCTGTTTCCCAGCTCCACAGGAAACGGGAAACCCCTCTTGACGTGCGCCGTTCCGGGCGCGGCGACGACGCGCGGCACATACTTCGGGTATGCGTTCGATCACACGGTGATACATCCGGAGCGGTCCGCCGTGCGGACACCGGCGGAAGGACGGGGGTGACGATGACCGGCTGGGACGTCCCGGGCCGGGCCCCGAAGGCGACGCTCCGCGGGCACACCGGGCGGGTCCAGGACGCCGTGTTCGACGGCGACGACACCCTGCACACGGTCAGCCGGGACGGCACCTGGCGTACCTGGGGCCTGGACCCGCACCGGGTGGCGGCACATGTCTGCGGGCGGATCCCGCCGCCGGCCCGGGCGTACTGGGAACGCATCGCTCCCGGCACGCCGTACCGCGACGGCTGCTGACGTCAGGTTGTTCGGGCGGGAGCAGACCGGCGGGGTCGGTCGCGTCCGACGGACCCCGCCGTACAGCCGGGCTCAGTTGCCCACGCCGAGGGAGGCCATGAACGCGGCCGGGTAGCGGTCGCCGCGGGCCGCGCCCGGCGGCACCGCCTTCTCGATCTCGGCGAGGTCGTCCGCGGTGAGGGCGAGGTCCAGCGCGGGCAGCGCCTCGGTCAGCCGCTCGCGGGTGCGGGGGCCGACCAGCGGCACGATGTCCTCGCCCTGTGCGGCGACCCAGGCGATGGCCAGCTGGGCGACGGTGCACCCCTTCGCGGCGGCGACCTTGCGCAGGGCCTCCACGAGAGCGAGGTTGTGTTCCACGTTGCCGCTGGAGAACCGGGGGCTGAGCGCCCTGTGGTCGCCGGTGCCGGCGCCCCGGCCGGCGGTCCAGTGCCCGGAGATGAGGCCGCGGCCGAGGACGCCGTACGCGGTCAGGCCGATGCCGAGCTCCCGCAGCGTGGGCAGGACCTCCGCCTCGACCGCGCGGGAGATCAGCGAGTACTCGATCTGCAGGTCGGTGACGGGGTGCACGGCGTGCGCCCGGCGGATCGTCGCCGCGTCGACCTCCGAGAGGCCGAGATGCCGTACGTACCCGGCGTCGATCAGCTCCTTGATCGCGCCCACGGTCTCCTCGATCGGCACCGCCGGGTCCAGCCGCGCGGGACGGTAGATGTCGATGTGGTCGGTGCCCAGCCGGGTCAGCGAGTAGGCGAGGAAGTTCTTCACCGCCTCGGGACGGCCGTCGTACCCGCCCATGGCCGGGGTCGGTCCGCTCAGCATGCCGAACTTGACGCTCAGCCGGTAGCCGTCCCGGTCGCGGCCGCGCAGGGCCTCGGCGAGCAGCAGTTCGTTGTGGCCCATGGCGTAGAAGTCGCCCGTGTCGATCAGCGTGACACCGGCCTCCAGCGCGGCGTGCACGGTGGCGATGCTCTCCGTGCGGTCGGCCGCGCCGTAGGCACCCGACATGCTCATCGCGCCCAGGCCCAGCGCGGAGACGGTCGGACCATTGCTGCCCAGAGTGCGTGTCTGCATCGTGTTCTCCTTCGTGGTCGATCCGTCACCCACCTTGCGCCGGTGCCGGTGCCACCGGGAGCGGAGCGTTCATCATGGGAGAGCCGCTCCCTGGATCGGCGGGTACGCCGCGAGGGACCATGAGGTCATGCAACGTGAGGAACTCGCCGACTTCCTGCGCCGCCGCCGCGAGGCGATCCGCCCGGCCGACGTCGGCATCACCGACGGGCCCCGCCGCCGCACCGCCGGTCTGCGCCGGGAGGAGGTCGCGATGCTGGCGGGCATGTCGGTCGACTACGTCGTACGCCTCGAACAGGGCCGCAGCAGTCAGCCCTCGACGCAGCTGCTCGTCGCGCTGGCCCGTGCGCTGCGCCTGTCCGACGACGAGCGCGACCACCTGTTCCATCTGGCCGGTCACCGGCCCCCGCCCGCCGACGGGGTGGCCCGCCTGGCCCGGGCGGGTCTGGTGCGCATGCTCGACCTGCTCGGCGACACGCCGGCCCTGGTGATGTCCGACCTGGGGGAAGTGCTGGCGCAGAACCGGGCGTCCGTTCTGCTGACGGGCGACCTCACCGGCTTCTCCGGCGACCGCCGCTACATCGTCTACCGCTGGTTCACCGAACCGGCCGCGCGCGCCGTCGGCCCGGCCGAGGAAGAGGAGTACTACTCCCGTCAGCTCGTGGCCGATCTGCGCGCGGTCGCCGGGCGCCGGGCCGGCGACCCCACGGTCACCGGACTCGTCGAACGGCTGCGGGCCGCGAGCGAGCGCTTCCGCCGACTCTGGGCGGAGCACGAGGTGGCGGTCCGGCGCGCCGACCGCAAGACGTTCCTGCACCCGCGGGTGGGCCGCCTGCTGATGGACTGCGAGACCCTGGTCACCCCCGATCAGCGACAGCAACTGCTGGTGCTCACACCGGCGGACGCCGAGACCCGCGAGCGGCTGGAGCTGCTGCGCGTACTCGGCAGCGAGGAGTTCCCCACGGGCACGCCCCGCTGAAGCGGCCGGCACACCCCCCGGCCCGGGGCACGGAACAACACGGTTGGGGCCCGCCGCGGTCGCCGGGGAGGACGCCGCGCATGTTCTCGCGCGGAAACCGCCGGCCCGCCTCCCCGGACCTGTCCGAGGCCTGGGAACGTCTCGACGCGGACGACGTTCCCGGCACGCTGCGCCGACTGTGGCAGGCCGGCAGGGCCTCTCGATCAGGTCGCCCTCGTCGCCGGGCGGACCGCCCGGACGGCCGGGTTCGACGACCTCCGTAAGGCGGCCGCGGCGCCGACCGCGCGCCCCGGACGGGCCCGCACGATGTCCCCGTAGGGGTACGGCGCCGGAACGGCCGGCCGGTACGCCTGGATCCAGGACGCCCACGGCCAGTGTCCGCTCGGCCTGCTGCGGCTGCGGTCGGTGCTCGCCGCCGGCGGCGTACGACCGCGCTCGGTGTCGCCGCTGCCGGACCGCGGAAGCAGGATCCCGGGCCTGGCCGACGCCGGGGTGCTGGACCTTCCGGCTGAGCCCTACGAGGCCGGCCGGCAGGACACCGTCGTCATCGCCCACGACCTCGGCGCGACCGCCGACGAGGAGGAGGGCCCGCGTACGGGAGCAGCTCCGGCACCGGGCGCCGGGACAGGTGCTGCACGAACACGCCTGCTGCTGGACCGACCCGCCGGCCGCCACGGCCGACAGTGTCACGCTGCTCCACCAGTCGGCCGTGGCCCCGGGGGCCGCCGGCCTCCGGCGGGGCGCCGACGGAGGCGTGGAGCCCGGGGAGCCGGACGGGCGGCCGGAGGCGGAGATCGCCGCGGAGACCGTGGGCGCCGACCCGGCGCCGGACGAGGGCGACGGGCGGACGCCCGCGGATCCGGTCGTGACCGTGACACCCAACATGACCGCCCGGTCACCTTGTTGGTAGGGTCCCACCGGGAGGAGGCACCATGGTCGAGAGGGCGGCCCCGCAGAGCCCGCGGGCGGACATGGTCCGCAACCGGCACCTGCTGCTCACGGCGGCGACGGAGGCGTTCGCCGAGGGCGGAGTGGACGTGCCGATGGGCGAGATCGCCCAGCGCGCCGGTGTCGCCAAGGGCACGGTGTTCCGGCACTTCCCGTCGAAGGACGAACTGCTCGCGGCGATCGCGCTCCGGCTGCTCGGCCGGCTCGTCGGCACGGCGGAGCGCCTGCTGGAGGCCGACGACGCGGGTGAGGCGCTGCGGGAGTTCATGACGGCCGGCGTGCAGGCACTCGCCGCCGACCGCGCCTTCCGCGAGGTGATCGGGCGGCCGTCGTCGCAGCGTCCCGAGGTGCGCGACGAGATCGCCCGCCTCGGCGGCGTCGTCGAGGCCCTCACCACTCGGGCACGCGAACAGGGCACCGTCCGTGACGACATCACGGGAACGGACATCGTGCTGCTGCTCGGCGGCATCCACCAGACGGCGGCGCCCGTGCTGGATCAGCAGCCGCAGGCCTGGCGCCGCTATCTCGCACTCGCCTTCGACGGCCTGTTCACCGTCGACGCCCGCACACTGCCGCACCGGCCGCCCACCGGCCCGCACCTCACCGACCCCCGTCAGTCCGCCTGAACCGCGGGCCGCCCGTCGTCCCCGACATGACGGAGGCAGGAGATGACGACCACGAAGGGCCACAGGGACTGAAGGGCCGTCACCACACGTTCCGCGACACCGGCCACGCCCTGGCGGTGCATCTCGACGAGGAACCACACGGCGCCGACGACCATCAAGGCGGTCGCCACGGCCGAGGCCGCCGGCCGCAGCGCCCATGGAGCGGCACCGTCACCGGTGGCCAGCAGTGGCCACAGGGCCAGCAGCGCGAATCCGACCGCGGCCACCGAACCGTGGCGCAGGGACCCCCCGCTGCTCGGCGCCGGCAGCAGCGCCACCACCAGCGCCGCCACTCCCCCGCCGGCCAGCGCCACGCGTCCGGCCGTCGCCGCCGCCCGCAGCCCCCAGGCGGTGAGCAGATGGCAGGCGCCCAGCGCCAGCAGCGCGGCGGTCATCACCCAGGACCCCGCGGCTCCGTAGGCCGCCAGGACGCTGATCGTCTGAGTGGCGGGGTCGTAGGCGGGCCCCTCCAGCGACGCCGCGATCGTCCAGCCCCCGATCAGCAGGACGGGCGCACACCCCGAGGAGAAGAGGACCCATCTGGGAACAAGCGGCATCGAAACACCATAAGGCGCACCTAACCGTCCCTCGGCGGACATTCAGGAGGTGAGGCGCGCCCGGCCGGCGCGTAAGGTGAGTGCCGTCGATCCGGATCACGCGGAGGGATCACCATGGGCACGGTCACCACCCCCGACGGCACGACCATCTTCTACAAGGACTGGGGTCCGCGCGACGGACAGCCGATCGTCTTCCACCACGGCTGGCCGCTCAGCGCCGACGACTGGGACAACCAGATGCTGTTCTTCCTGTCCCGGGGCTACCGCGTGATCGCTCACGACCGGCGTGGTCACGGCCGCTCCAGTCAGACCTCGACCGGCCACGAGATGGACACCTACGCCGCGGACGTGGCGGTGCTGACCGGCGCCCTCGATCTCCGGGGGGCCGTACACATCGGGCACTCGACCGGCGGCGGAGAGGTCGCGCGGTACGTCGCGCGGGCCGAGCCGGGCCGGGTCGCCAAGGCGGTGCTGGTGGGCGCGGTACCCCCGGTCATGGTCAAGTCCGAGAGCAATCCCGGCGGTCTGCCGATCGACGTCTTCGACGGGTTCCGCGCGGCCCTGGCCGCCAACCGCGCGCAGTTCTACATCGACGTGCCGTCGGGTCCGTTCTACGGATTCAACCGGCCCGGCGCGGAGGTCTCCCAGGGCCTGATCGACAACTGGTGGCGGCAGGGCATGATGGGGGCGGCCAACGCCCACTACGAGTGCATCAAGGCGTTCTCGGAGACCGACTTCACCGAGGACCTGAAGAAGATCGGCGTCCCGGTCCTCGTCGCGCACGGCACCGACGACCAGGTCGTTCCCTACGAGGACTCCGCGCCGTTGACGGTCGAGCTGCTCAAGAACGGCACTCTGAAGACCTACGAGGGGTACCCCCACGGCATGCTGTCGACCCATCCGGACGTCCTCAACCGCGACATCCTGGAATTCATCGAGTCGTAGTACGGCCGGGTCACCCGGACGGCGCCGGAAGCACCTCCGCCGGCCAGGCGCCCAGCCGGTGTTCAGGCCCCCGCCGGCACCGGCCGGCGCAGGAGGTATCCGGCCGCCGCCACGACGAGGGCTCCCATGCAGGCGATGAACACCAGTCCCGCGCCCTCCAGGCCCATCGGGCCGGTCAGCAGCCCCACCCCGATGACCGGCACCGAGATGCCCGTGTACGCCACCACGAACAGGCTCGAGATCACCGCCGCGCGCCGGTCCGCCGGGGACGCGCCGCCCACCGCGGTCAGCGCCCCGCGGAAGGCGAGCCCCTGGCCGAAGCCCCCGGTGATCGCGCTCAGCACCACCAGCGTCAGCTGGTCCCATCGCAACGCGGCGGCGAGCAGCGCCAGCCCGGTGAGGAGCCCGGCGCAGCCCAGCGGCAGTGACCGGACCGGGCCGGCCCGGCCGGCGGCCAGCTGACCTCCGGTCGAGGAGAAGAAGGCCAGCGCCACGACCAGCCCGCTCACGGCGTGGTCGGTCACGTCCAGGGACTGCGCGAGGAAGGCCGGGCTGACGGAGGTGAACACCCCGAACAATGCGAAACCCACGAACGAGGCGGTCGCCGCCGGACCGAACACCGGCCGCACCTGCGGCGGCACTCCGGGCCGCTGCGGCCGTACGGTGTGCAGCGGGCGGCGTGGCCGCACGGTCTCCGGAAGCCACAACAGGACGGCGACCGATCCGGCCACCAGGGCGAGGTGCACGGCGAACGGCAGGTACAGCGGCCGGGGCGCGTACTCGGCGAGGAGGCCGGCGAGCAGCGGACCGCAGCCGAGTCCGCCCATGTTGACGGCGGTGGCGACGAACGTGGCCCGGGCCTCTCCGCCCCGCGGTGCCGACTCCATGACGTACGCCGTGGCGGCCCCGGTGAACAGTCCGGCGGAGAGCCCCGACAGCAGCCGTCCGGCGTACAGCCAGACCAGGCCGGTGGCGCACAGGAAGCAGACGGCGCTCGCGGCCGCGCAGCCCAGACCCCACAGCAGCACGGGGCGTCTGCCCACGGCGTCCGAGGCGTTGCCCGCCAGCAGCAGCACCCCGACGACCGCGAAGGCGTACACCGCGTACACGACGGTGACCGTCAGCTCGGAGAAGCCGAACTTCTGCTGGTACAGGGGGTAGAGCGGGGTCGGCAGCGTGGTGCCGGTCATGCACACCGCGAACACCGCGCCGCCGAGCAGACACACCCGCCATCCACGGGGATCACCGGCCATGCGCCGACGCTAACGCCTCACACGGCCGCGGCCGCCTCCGGCACGCCACCGGGTGTCACTGGCCGCCCAGGCCGGTCGTGGCCACCGACTTCACGATGTGCCGCTGGAAGAAGACGAACACCAGCACGAGGGGCAGCGCGGCCAGCACCGAGGACGCCATGGTCTGGGCGTAGTTGACGCCGTAGGCGTCCTTCACCGCGGTGATGCCGACCGGCAGGGTCATCAGTGCCGGGTCGGACGTCGACACGAACGGCCACATGAAGTTGTTCCACGCGCCGATGAAGACGAAGATCGACACCGCGGCGAGCATGGGGCGGGACAGCGGCAGCATCACCGACCAGAAGATCCGCGCGTGGCCCGCGCCGTCGATGCGGGCGGCCTCCTCCAGCTCGCGCGGGATGGTGTCGAAGTGCTTCTTCAGGATGAAGACCATCACCGGCGCGACGGTCTGCGGCAGGATCACCGCCGCATAGGTGTCGACGAGGTCCAGGGTCAGCATCTGCTGGAACCACGGCACGATCAGCAGCTGCGGCGGCACGAGGATCGAGGCCATGGTGACGGAGAACAGCCAGCGCCGGCCGCGGAACAGCGTGCGGGAGAAGGCGTAGCCGGCCATCGCCGACACGGCCACGGTGATGACGGTGACGGCCGCGGCGATGAAGAAACTGTTCAGCATCCACAGCGGCAGATCGCCGCGCTCGATCACGGTGCGGAACGCGTCCAGGGTGAAGCCGCCCCGCGGCAGGATCCAGTCCACCGGATCGCTGGCGTCCTGCTCGGACTTGAACGCCGTGAGCACCGCCCAGGCCATCGGCAGCAGCCAGATCAGCGCCATCACCGCGAGCGCCGCCAGGGCCAGGGTGCGGGACAGCCGGCTCGCGCCGAGGGTGAGGTTGGGGCCGCGCTGCGCAGTCGGCCGGTTGCGTTGGGCCCGGCGCGCGGCGGGGAGCGGGGAGACCGTGCGGCGCGCGGGCCGTGTGGGGACGTCGATGGAGGTCATGTCACTTCTCCCTGCGGCGAAGGGCGACGAACTGCACGGCGGAGGCGAGGATGATGAGGGCGAAGAAGACGTAGCTGATGGCGGAGGCGTAGCCGAGGCGGTAGCCGGTGAAGCCCATGTCGTAGAGGTATTCGACGACGGGGCGGGTGGAGCCGTTCGGGCCGCCCTTGGTGAGCAGGTACACCTGGTCGAAGACCTTCAGCGACGCAAGGATCTGGAGGACCGTGACCACGCCGGTGATGCGCCGCAGCTGGGGCAGTGTCACATGCCACAGCCGCCGCCAGGCGCCGGCTCCGTCCAGGGCGGCCGCCTCGTACAGGTGGTCGGGCACGGCTTGCAGCGCCGCGAGGAACAGCAGGAAGTTGAAGCCCACGGTCCACCACAGGGTGGCGATCACGATGGCGTACAGGGCGACGGACTCGTCGCTCAGCCAGGCGTAGCCGTCCAGCCCGACCGCCTGGAGCAGGTGGTTGTACAGGCCGAGGTCCGGCTGGTAGAGCCAGCCCCACAGCAGGCCGATCACGCCGACCGGCAGCAGGTACGGGGCGAAGAACGCGAGCCGCCACACCCACTGGCCGGGCAGTCCGGTGTGCACCAGGAGGGCCATGGCGAGGGCGACGACCACCAGGGGCACGGTGGAGACGACGGTGAACCACACGGTGTGCCACATCGTGCGCCACATCTCGGCGTCGCCGAGGGCCTCCGCGTAGTTGTCCAGTCCGATGAAGGACGCGTCGCGGGCGGCGAGCGAGGTGTCGGTGAGGCTCATCCAGACGCCCTGCACCAGCGGCCAGAGCATGAAGAGGACGAACAGGACGAGGAACGGCAGGGCGAAGAGGAGCCCCGGGGAGAGGGCGCGGCGCAGGGTCGCGCCGAGTCCCTCCGCGGGGTGGGCGGCCTTGGGACGGCCGCGGGAAGCGAGTTCGGTGGACATCTGCTGCCTCCTTCGCGGCGGCTCAGGCCGGGCTGGGCTTGGAGAGGGCGGTGTTGATCCGCTCGACCATGGCGCGGGCGGCCCGGTCGGGTGCCAGGCCGTCGAGCATGGACTGCTGGAGCACCTGCGACATGGAGTTCTGGAAGTCGGATCCGGCTCCGGCGAACCAGACGGCCGGGTCGAGCACCACATGGTCGGCCGCCGCCGCGTAGCGCGCCTGCGGTTCCAGCCGTGCGTAGGCCTCGGTACGCGTCACCGGCTGGTACGCCGGGATGTGACCGGCCTTCGCCCAGGTCTGTCCGGCCTTGAGGATGGCGGCCACCGCCTGGTGGGTGCGCCTGCGGTGCGCCTCGTCGGGGTCGGGGCGGCGCGGCAGCACGAAGGAGTGGGAGTCGGCGTAGACCGCGGGGGTGCCGAACACCGTGGGGAAGGGCGCCGCCCCGAGCTTCGGGTCGGCGGCCCGGAAGGTGCCGAGTTCCCACTCGCCGGAGAGGATCATCGCGGTCTGCCCGTTGGTGAAGTTGGCGAGGGCCGCGGGGTAGTCGAGCCGGCGCGGGTTGGCGCGTCCGTCGACCAGTTTCCGCATGAAGGCGATGACCTCGGTCATCGCGTCGAGGTTCGCCGTGACGGTGCCGCCGACGGGCAGGTCGAAGTCGTTCCCGGTCTGCCGGTAGAGGCCGTAGAACAACCGCCAGCCCTGTGCCGTGTCGTTGACGTAGCCGAAGGAGATCCCCTGCTTGCCGGAGGCCCTGGCCAGTTCCCGGCCCGCCTCGAGGAACCGCTCGGGGCCGGCGAAGGCGTCCTGGTCGAGGCTTCCGTCGCCGGTCAGCAGCCCGGCCTTGCGGACGGGGTCGGGGTGGTAGAAGACGATGAAGGGGTGGGTGTCCAGCGGTATGGCGAACGTCCGGCCCCGGTACTGGGTGCGGTCCCACACCGCTGCGGCGAAGTCCTCCTCGGTGACGCCGAATTCGGCCAGCAGGTCGGTGTCCCAGGGGTCGAGCAGTCCCAGGGGCGCGTACCCGGCCAGGCGCGACATGTGGGAGACGGCGACGTCCGGGCCGCGCCCGCCGGCCGAGGCCATGGCGAGCTTGGTGTAGTAGGGCGTGCCCCATTCCAGCACGGTCCGCTCGACGCGGGTGCCGGACATGTCGGAGCGGGCGGTGCCGATGAGTTCGTCGAGCAGGGCGCCGTCGGCGCCGCTGAACAGATCCCACATGCGCACGGTGCGCGGATCCGCCGAGGCCGCGGCGGAACCGCAGCCGGCGAGGGCCCCGCCGCCGAGGAGTACGGCGGCGGAGGCCAGGGAGGCGCGCAGGATTCCTCGTCGGGACGGCGCGGCACGCTTGCCTTCCGACCCGGCGGAGGCGGCCCTTGGGCCAGGCAGGTCGACCATGGCACTACCTTTCTCTACATCGATGTACATCGCCGGCGGACGCCGCGGAGGACGTGCCGTGGGGGCCGGGATCCGGTTCCGGTCGTCCGCCGGGCCGGGACCGGGTCGGTCAGCGGGCGGATTCGCAGGCGGCCGTGCGCTGTTGGGCGCGGCGCAGTACGGCGGTGTCGAACTTCTCGCCGCGGTCGAAGCCGTAGACGCCGTTGCGCTCCTGGAAGACGTCGGTGAGCTGCGTGTAGCAGTAGCCGAACATGTCCGGGTCGTCGAGCAGGACGTCCACCAGGCCGGTGAAGCGGGCCAGGAACTCCTCGGCGGTGCGCGGCCGTTCGCCGTATCCCCAGGACGTTCCCCGCTCGTCGCCGGCCGCGGTCGCGGCGACGGCCGCGTCCCACCAGATGCCGCCGAACTCGCTGCAGAAGTAGGGCTGTCCGCGGTAGGGCACGGACCAGTCGCGGCCGTCGGGGGCGGTGTTGACGTACGGGCGGTCCTCGGCGAGTCCGGCCATGGTCCTGGCGAAGACCTCCGGGTCCTGCTCGTAGCAGTGCGAGTCGTAGACGTCGGTCTCGGGCACGCGGTGGGCGTAGCCGGAGGCGTCGATCACCGGGCGGCTGGGGTCGGCCTGCTTGGTGGCCAGGAACATCGCCCGGGTCACGCCGTCGAGCTGGGTGATCCGGTCGTGCAGGTTCTGGTACGTCTCGTTCAGCGGGCACCAGCCGATGATCGAGGGGTGCGAGTGGTCGCGTTCCAGGGCTTCGAGCCACTGGGCGACGTAACTGGCGTCGGGGCGCTGGTTGTCGTCGCGTACGCCGACCTCGCAGCCCCAGTCGCCGAACTCGCCCCACACCAGGTAGCCGAGGCGGTCGGCGTGGTAGAGGTAGCGCTCCTCGAACACCTTCTGGTGCAGCCGGGCCCCGTTGAAGCCGGCCTTCAGGCCGAGTTCGATGTCGCGCACGAGGTCGGCGTCGGTGGGGGCGGTCATCAGCCCGTCCGGGTAGTACCCCTGGTCGAGCACCAGCCGCTGGAACACCGGCTCGCCGTTGAGCAGGACCCGCTTGCCGCGGATGGCGACCGACCGCAGTCCGGCGTACGACGTCGCCTCGTCGACCACCCCGCCGTCGGCGTCGAGGAGCTGGAGGCGCAGGTCGTACAGGTGCGGGTCGGCCGGCGACCAGGTGCGCAGCCGGTCCTCGGGCACGGTCAGCACCAGCCTGGGGCACAGGTCGAGGTCGGCGCGGGCGGAGGCGGACACGACCTCGCCGTGCTCGTCCGTGAGGACCGCGCGCACCCGGTGGCCCGGCAGGTTCCCGGTGACCGGGAGGTCGACGTGGAAGGAGCCCGAGCCCAGGTCCGGGGTGATCCGCGGGCGCTTGAGGCGGACCGCGGCCGGCACCGGTTCGAGCCACACCGTCTGCCAGATCCCGGTGGTGCGGGTGTAGTGGCAGTGGGTGTTGGCGTACCAGGTGGCCTGCTTGCCGCGGGCCTGCAGGCCGTGCCGGGTGTCGCGGGCGCGGACCACGATCACGGCCTCCTCGCCGGGCGCGGCCGCCCCGCGCAGTTCCGCGGTGAAAGGGGTGAAGCCGCCGCGGTGGCGGGCCACCTCGGTGCCGTTGACCCAGACGGTGGCGTCGTGGTCCACCGCTCCGAAGTGCAGCAGCACGTCGGAGCCGGACCACTCGGCCGGGATCGTCACCGTGCGCCGGTACCAGACGGCCTCCATGAAGTCCGTGTCGCCGATGCCCGACAGTTCCGACTCCGGGCAGAAGGGCACGAGGATCTCGCCCTCGAGGTCGCGGTCGCGCAGTCCGCGCTCCAGTCCGCTGTCCCCGCGGTCCGTCTCGAACTGCCAGCGGCCGTTGAGGTTCAGCCATGCCTCGCGGACGAACTGGGGCCGGGGGTACTCCGGACGCGGGACGTCCGGGGGCAGGGGCGTGCTCATGCTGCTCCTCATCAGTGCAGGTGCGCTACGTACGGGGGTCATGCGACCATACGATTACATCGATGTAAATGGCGGCGACGGAAAGTTTTCGACACGACGGTTCACCCCACCCGCGACCGGACCCGCCGGAGCTGCGGTTACGATCCCCCAGGCAGCGGGAGGGGCGAGAAGGGAAGCATGGGCAGGCCCAGGATCAAGGACGTCGCGGAGTACGCCGGCGTCTCGGCGAAGACGGTGTCGAACGTCCTCAACGACTACGAGCACGTCTCCGAGCGGACCCGGGCCGCGGTGCGGGAGGCCATCGACGCCCTCGGCTACCGGGTCAACATCGCCGGACGGCAACTGCGCCGGGGCCGTACGGGCATGATCGCGCTGGCCGTGCCGGACCTGGACGTCGCCTACTTCGCCGAGCTGGCCCGGCACGTCATGGCGGAGACCGAACGCCGGGGCAGCACCACGCTGCTGGTCGAGACCGGCGGACGGCACGAGAAGGAACTGGCCGCGGTGCGCGGGTTCGACGCCCAGTTCACCGACGGCGTCATCCTCTCGCCGCTCGCCCTGCTCCCCCGCGACCTGGCCGATCGCGACACCCGGCTGCCGCTGGTGCTGCTGGGCGAGTGCAACCTGCCCGGCAGCGCGGACCATGTGGCGATCGACAACGTGACGGCGGCGCGCGAGGCGACCGAGCACCTGCTGTCGCGGGGCCGCCGGCGCATCGCGGTGATCGGCGGTGATCTGCACGGGGCGCGGAACACCAGCCGGCTGCGCACGGTCGGCCACCAGGAGGCCCTGGCCGCGGCCGGGGTGGCGCTGCCGGACGAACTGGTCCTTCCGGTACCCGCGTTCCGCTGGGCCGACGGGGCCGCCGCCGCCCGCGCGCTGATGCGGTTGCCGGAGCGGCCGGACGCGATGCTCTGCCTCAACGACCACTTGGCGCTCGGGGCGGTGCGGGCGCTCCACGAGGACGGCTGGTCGGTGCCCGGGGACCTCGACGTGGTCGGGTTCGACGACATCGAGGCCACCCGGTTCAGCATCCCCACCATCACCACGGTCGCCCCGGACAAGCGCGGCATCGCGCGGCGGGCGGTGGAGCTGCTGCTGGACCGTATCGACGCGGGCGGATCCGGCGGGCCGGCGGTCGACGAGACGGCGGGGCACCGGCTGATCGTGCGGGAGAGCACGGGAGGATGAGGGCCGGGCCGCTCGGGCCGTGCGCGCCACCGCGTTCGCGGGCCACGACGGTGGACGGCGACCGGCTCGCGGGACGACACTTCCCGTGACGGCACCGTCGCCGGCGCCCGGTGGCCCTCCGGCCCGGCGAGGCCTGTGGGGCCGTTCTCGACACGTCCCCGTTCACGCCTTGTCAGTGTCACGGAACGGCATGTATAACGTTGTAAAACTTGAGCCCAGCGGCTCGGCGCACGGCTCGTGGTGACGGCGCGCATCCGCACCGACCGACCGGGGCGGGCCGCTCACGAAGGGATTGCCGTGCGGGTCAGCCTCAAGGACGTCGCCGCGCACGCGGGGGTCTCCATCAAGACCGTCTCCAACGTGGTGAACAACTACCAGCACGTCACCCCGGCCATGCGCGAGCGTGTCCAGCGGTCCATCGACGCGCTCGGCTACCGGCCCAACCTCGCCGCCAGGCATCTGCGGAAAGGGCGTACGGGCATCATCGCACTCGCCCTGCCCGAACTCGGGAACCCCTACTTCGCCGAGCTGGCCGCCTCCGTCATCGACGCCGCGTCCGAGCACGACTACATCGTCCTGCTCGACCACACCGGGGGCATGCGCGAACAGGAACTGCTGGTGAGCCAGGGCTTCCGGGCCCGGGTCATCGACGGACTCATCCTCAGCCCCATCGAGCTGGAGACCGAGGACCTGCGCGACCGCGCCCAGGACGTGCCGCTGGTGCTGCTCGGGGAGCGGGACTACGACCTGCCGTACGACCACATCGCCATCGACAACGTGGCCGCGGCCCGCGCCGCCGTCCGGCACCTGATCGGTCTGGGGCGCCGGGAGGTGGCGTTCATCGGGGCCCGGCGCGGCCGCAGCGAGCCGGCGCAACTGCGCGTGCGCGGCTGGCGCGAGGAGCTCGGCGCGGCCGGACTGCCGGCCGACGAAGGGCTCGTCGCCGCCACCGACGGCTGGGGACACGCCGACGGGGCGCTGGCCATGAACCACATCCTCGACAGCGGACGGCGGCCCGACGCGGTGTTCGCCTACAACGACCCGATGGCGATCGGGGCGATGCGGGTGCTGCACGAACGGGGGCTGCGGGTACCGGAGGACATCGCCGTCGTCGGCTTCGACGACGTGATCGAGGGACGCTTCGGGGCGGTGACCCTCACGTCCGTGTCGCCGGACAAGGCCGCCATCGGCCGGCTGGCGGTGGAGTCGGTGCTCGCCCGCCTCAACGACCGGGCACCGGAACCGCGCCGGATCTGGGCGGACTATCGACTCGCCGAGCGGGAGAGCACGCTGGGGCGGACCGCGGCCGGGAAGGCGACGGACATCTGACGTACCGGGCGTGCCGCGTCCGGGCACGTCACGGGCGGTGCCCGCGACTTCGGAACGGGCCCGCGCCGGGGGCACCGCCGCGTGTGCCTGCGGGTCGGCAGTACTCGCGACACGCCTGCGGCAGTGCCGTCGGGGGCGGCCGACACGCCGAAGCCCTTGAGCGGGGGCGCCCTCCGACACACCGACCACCGGGCGGAAACACCGCGACGGCGCTCACGGAGGCGGGGCCGGCCCGCGCTCGAACGCGCCTGCGGTGCCGCACACCGGATCGGCCGGGGCCGGGCCGAGTGAGCGCGTCGGCACGCGACACGCGTGCGGAACCGGCGCGCGGCCTTCCGTGTCCATGAGCGCCCGACACGCCGGGAGTCGGCAGGCCTGTGGCTGCTGGATGCTCTCGGTGGGACGGGAGGGGTTTCACGAAGCCCGGCACCACGGGGTACCTCCCAGACCCTTGAAACACCGGGAGGAGGAGCACGACGGCCCGTGGTCGACGGCAGTGGGCGGACACCACCATGCGCCTTTGTCGCCCCCGTGAGTGCTCAAGTCGGCGACCGGTGGCGCGAGTTCCGCGGATCGGGTCCGCCCCGGACCGCCGGGGCCGGGGCCCGGCCTCCGCCGGCACACGCGCCGTGTGCCGGCGGGGCTTCGTGTGCGCGGGACCGGAGCCCGGTCCCCCCGCGCACACGCCGTACGCCGGCGGCGATCCGCGGTGTGCGGGCAAGGCGCAGGGCAAGCGCTTGCCCTGCCGGACGGCGGCCCGGGCGGCGCCGGAACGGGCCGTCGCCTCCCCGCTCCGTTCGCTTCGCACCTTGTGCACAGGGGGTTTACAGCCCCCTTCCAACGATGTAAAACCTCCTTGCGGCGCACCGGACGCCGCTTCGCACAGGGGGAGCAGCTCCACATCTGCGCGTCCTTCGGCTCCCCAGTTCCCTTTCAGCGTCACCCGGATCGGGGTCACCATGCAGCGCACCACTCACCGTTCCCTCCTCCTCGCCCGTCCCGTGGTCGTGGCCTTGGCCGCCGCCGTGGCCCTGACCGCCACCTCCTGCGCCAAGTCGGAGGACGACGCGTCGGACAGCAAGAAGTCCACGGAGGCCGCCGCCGACGCCGGCCAGAAGGTCGTCACACCGAAGCCGGGCAGCAAGACCTGCACCATCGACGCCTACGGCGGCGAGAAGATCGACCTGAAGGACGCCACGATCGGCTTCTCCCAGTCGGAGAAGGAGGCCAACCCGTTCCGCATCGCGGAGACGCAGTCCATCAAGGACGAGGCCGCCAAGAGAGGCGTCAAGCTGCTCACCGCCAACGCCCAGTCGCAGTTCTCCAAGCAGATCAGTGACGTCCAGGACCTCCTCGCCAAGGGCGCCGACCTGCTGGTGATCGCCCCGCTCAACTCCGACGGCTGGGACCCGGTCCTGCAGGCCGCCGCGGCGAAGAAGGTCCCGATCGTCACCATCGACCGCAAGATCAACGCCACGGCCTGCAAGGACTACGTCTCCTTCATCGCCTCGGACTTCGTCGAGCAGGGCCGCCGTGCCGCCGACCAGATGATCGAGGCCACCGGCGGCAAGGGCGAGGTCGCCATCCTGCTGGGCTCGGCCGGGAACAACGTCACCACCGAGCGCACCCAGGGCTTCAAGGAGCGCGTCGCCGAGAAGGCCCCCGATCTGAAGGTCGTCTTCGAGCAGACCGGTGACTTCACCCGTGAGAAGGGCCAGCAGGTCACCGAGCAGCTCATCCAGTCCAAGCCCGGCATCAAGGGCATCTACGCGGAGAACGACGAGATGGGCCTGGGCGCGGTGGCCGCGCTCAAGGGCGCCGGCAAGAAGGCCGGCGCCATCAAGATCGTCACGGTCGACGGCACGCGCAACGCCGTCCAGGGCGTCGTCGACGGCTGGATCAGCGGCGTCATCGAGTCCAACCCGAGGTTCGGCCCGCTGGCGTTCCAGACGCTGGACACCTTCACCCAGGGCAAGGAAGTCCCCCAGGACATCGTGATCCAGGACAGCGCCTACGACGCCGACAACGCCGAGCAGGACCTCGGCAAGGCCTACTGATCCCGCTCCGGGGCCCGGCCCGCCCGGGCCCTCGTCCGTCCGTCACCACTTTCTTCCTGGAGGCACAGGTGGCTCCCCCCGCCGAAGTCCTCGCCGTCCGCGGACTGAGCAAGTCCTTCCCCGGCGTCCGGGCCCTGGACGACGTGGACCTGACCCTGCACCCCGGTGAGGTCCACGCCCTGATCGGCGAGAACGGCGCCGGCAAGTCGACCCTCATCAAACTCCTCACCGGGGTCTACCGGCCCGACGCCGGTGACATCGTTTTCCAGGGCCGTGAAGTCTCCTTCGCCACGCCGCTGGAGGCCCAGAAGGCCGGGATCTCGACCATCTACCAGGAGGTCAACCTCATCCCGCTGCTGAGCGTGGCCCGCAACCTCTTCCTGGGCCGCGAGCCGCGCAGCCGTTTCGGCCTGCTGGACTTCGCCCGCATGAACCGGGAGGCCGAACAGGCTTTGCGCGCCTACGGCGTCCGGGTGGACGTCCGCCGGCCGCTGCGGACCCTCGGTGTCGGCGCGCAGCAGATGGTCGCCCTGGCCCGTGCCGTGGCGAGCGAGGCCCGGATCGTCATCATGGACGAGCCGACCTCGTCCCTGGAACCGCGGGAGGTCGAGACGCTGTTCTCGGTCATCCGCCGGCTGCGCGACGAGGGCATCGCCGTCGTCTACGTCAGCCACCGCCTCGACGAGCTGTACGCCGTGTGCGACACGGTCACCGTGCTGCGCGACGGCCGTCGCGTGCACCACGGACGCCTCGCCGACCTCGACCGGCTCTCCCTGGTCTCCACCATGCTGGGCCGGGAGCTGGGCGAGGTCCGCCAGGAGGGCCTGACGAAGTTCACCGGCGACCACCACGCCACCGACAGCCGACCGGTGCTGGAGGCCCGCGAACTGACGGTCCCGCACAAGCTGCACGACGTGTCCCTGAGCATCCGTCCCGGCGAGGTCGTCGGTCTCGGCGGGCTGCTCGGCTCCGGACGCACCGAGACCGCGAAGGCCATCTCCGGTGCGCTGTCCACCAGTTCGGGCAGTGTGGTGGTGGCCGGGGTCCCGCTGCGCGGCGGCTCCACCCCCGCCGCCATCCGGGCGGGCATCAGCCTGCTGCCCGAGGACCGCAAGAGCGAGGGCATCGTGCCCGGCCTGTCGGTCCGCGAGAACATCTCGCTGGCCGTCCTGCCCCGGCTCTCCCGCTTCGGCCTGGTCTCCGAGGCACGCGTCGACAGCATCGTGGACACCTTCGTCGAGCGGCTGCGCATCAAGGCGTCCTCGCCGCAGCAGAAGGTCGGCGAACTCTCCGGCGGCAACCAGCAGAAGGTGCTGCTCGCCCGCTGGCTGGCGATGAACCCCAAGGTCCTGCTCCTGGACGAGCCCACCCGGGGCATCGACGTCGGGGCCAAGGCCGAGGTGCAGAAACTCGTGGACGAACTGGCCGCGGACGGCCTGGGCGTCCTGCTCATCTCCTCCGACCTGGAGGAACTGATCGAAGGGTCCGACCGCGTGGTCGTACTGAAGGACGGTGCGGTCGTCGGCGAGCTGACCGGCGACGAGGTCACCGAGGACAAGCTGATGCGGACCATCGCCGGGCACGCCCCGGACCGGGACGCGGTCGAGGAGGCGGCCACCGATGGCTGAAGCCACCCTCAGGACCGTCCCGCTGGACAGGGCCCGCGTCCTGCAGTGGCTGCAGACGTACGGCGTCTACGCCGGCGTGGCGCTGCTGCTCGTC
The DNA here is from genome assembly GCF_019049255.1 of Streptomyces sp. AC558_RSS880. GTDB lineage: Bacteria > Actinomycetota > Actinomycetes > Streptomycetales > Streptomycetaceae > Streptomyces. The sequence continues at coordinate 77,094 of NZ_JAGMUJ010000130.1, forward strand.
GTCAACATCGTCATCACCCCGCACTTCCTGTCCGCGGAGAACTTCCGCACCCAGGCCGTGCAGGTCGCCCCCGTCATCATCGTCGCGCTCGGCATGGCCCTGGTCATCGGCACCGAGGGCGTCGACCTCTCGGTCGGCGCGGTGATGGCCCTGGCGGCCTCGGTGACGGCCCTCTACCTCGGCTACGGTCTGGTGCCGGCGCTGCTCGTGGTGGCGGTGTTCGCCGCGGGCGTCGGACTGGCCAACGGGGCGCTGGTCGCGCTCGTCGGGGTGCAGCCGATCGTGGCGACACTGGCGCTCATGGTCGGCGGCCGGGGCCTCGCCCTGGTGCTGCTCCCCCAGCTGGAGGACCTGCGCAACCCGTCGCTGGCCTCCCTGGGGTCGGGCGACGTGCTGGGCGTCCCGTATCTGATCCTGATCGCCGCCGTCCTGGCACTGCTGGTGGCCTTCGTCGTCCGCCGCACCACCTTCGGACGGCAGCTCCTCGCCATCGGCGACAGCCGTCCCGCGGCGCAGCTCGCCGGGCTGCCGGTACGGCGCGTGCTGATCATCGTGTACGTCGTCTGCGCGCTGCTCGCCGCCGTGGCGGGCGTCCTGGCCACCGCGCGGCTGCAGGCCAGCGACCCGACGTCGCTGGGCAATCTGATGGAGCTGTCCGCCATCACCGCCGTCGTGGTCGGCGGGACACCGCTGACCGGCGGCCGGGTGAACATCGCCGGCACCGTGGCGGGAGCCGTCCTCATCCAGCTGCTCACCGCCACCCTCATCAAGCACGATCTGCCGCCCTCCTGGACCCAGATCGCGCAGGCCATAGTGATCGTCGCCGCGGTCTACGCGGCACGGGGACGGGGGAAGCGATGACCGCCACGAAGACGGACGCCCCGCCGGCCGCGGCCGGCGACGAGAAGCCGGCGGCGGCCGGCGGGCCCGTGGGCCCCGCGCGCTCCGAGCGGGTGAGCGCGCTGGTCCAGCAGCACGGCGCGCTGGCGGTGCTGGTGGTGGTCTCCCTGGTGGCGTCGTTCAGCTTCGACTCCTTCGCCACCGGGGACAACGTCAGCAACATGGCGACGAGTTCGGCGTTCCTGGCGATCGTCGCGCTCGGCATGACCTTCGTGATCATCACCGGGGGCATCGACCTGTCGGTCGGCTCGCTGTTCGCGCTGGGCGGGGTCCTGGCGGCCTGGGGTTCGCGGCACGGCACCCTGGTGGCCCTGCTGCTGCCGCTGGTGGTGTGCGGGGCGATCGGTGTCGTCAACGGGCTGCTGGTGGCCCGCTCCCGGCTGGCGCCGTTCATCGTCACCCTGGCGGCCATGCTCGGTGCGCGCGGCCTGATGCTGGCGCTCACCGACGAGGGCGCCGACACGTACCTGATCGGCAAGGGCTCGTTCCTGGCCGAGCTCGGTCAGGGCACCACCTTCGGTCTCGGCAATCCCGTGTGGATCACGCTGGCGCTGTTCGTCGCCGGGGCCGTCGTCCTGCGCCGCACGCGGTTCGGGCAGCACGTGTACGCGGTCGGCGGCAACGAGGACGCGGCGGCGCTGATGGGCGCCCCGGTGGCCCGCACCAAGATCCTCGTCTACACCCTGTCCGGGGTGCTGGCGGGACTGGCCGGCGCGCTCAACGCGGCCTGGCTCGCCTCCGGGGTGACCATTCTCGGCAACGGCATGGAGCTGGAGGCCATCTCCGCCGTCGTCATCGGCGGCACCCTGCTCACCGGCGGGCTCGGCTACGTCAGCGGCTCGCTGGTCGGTGTGCTGCTGCTCAAGGTGATCCAGAACGTGATCAACCAGATCGGCTCCCTGGACTCCTCCTACCAGCAGGTCGTCAGCGGCGCCTTCCTGGCCGTCGTCGTCATCGCCCAGACCTGGCTGGGCCGCAGACGGCAGCTGATATGAGGCCCCGGACTCGGCGGCGGGCCGCTGAAGGCTCCCGCCGCCGCGTCCGGCAACCGGCGGCCGGTCACGCTCCACCGCGCGACCGGCCGCTTCCGCACGCGCACGTCTCCCACCCCCACTTCCCGAGGAGTGACGATGCGTCGAGTACCCGCACCACCGTTTCCCGTTCCCCGGCCCGGACGGCGGGCGCGGTGGGTCACCACCGTGCTGGCCGTGCTGGCCCTCCTCGCCGGGACGGTCCTCACCGTCTCCGGCACCGCGGCGGCGGCGCCCCGGGCGTGGACCCCGAAGCCCGCGCCGATGACCACCCCGTGGACCGGCCGGGTCCCGGTCGACAACCCGCTGCCCGAGTACCCCCGTCCGCAGCTCACCCGCCCCGACTGGGCGAATCTCAACGGCATCTGGGACTTCGCCGTGACCTCGGCGGACGCCGGCCGGCCCGCCTCGTTCACCGAGCAGATCCGGGTGCCGTTCGTGGCCGAGTCCGCGCTCTCGGGCATCCAGCGCAGGATCACCCAGAACGACAAGCTCTGGTACAAGCGCGCCTTCACGGTCCCGTCGAACTGGAGCGGCCGCCGCGTCCAGCTCAACTTCGGCGCCAGTGACTGGCGTACGACCGTGTGGGTCAACGACCGGCAGGTCGGTGCCACCCACAGCGGGGGTTACGACTCCTTCTCGTACGACATCACCGACCTGCTGAACGGGGGTACGAACACCGTCGTCGTCTCCGTGTGGGACCCCACCCAGACCGGCAGTCAGGCGGTGGGCAAACAGCGGCTCAACGAGGTGACGCCGCATCCGGGTGGCGGCATCTTCTACACCGCCGCCTCCGGCATCTGGCAGACCGTGTGGCTCGAACCCACGGCGGCCGCACACATCACCCGCCTCGACATGGTGCCCGACCTCACCGGCAACCGTCTCGAGGTCACCGTGCGGGGTGCCGGGACCAACGGCCACCAGGCCCGCGTCACCGTCTCCAGCGGTGGTGCCACGGTCGGCACCGCCACCGGTCCGGTGGGCGGTGAGTTCACCGTTCCGGTACCGAACGCGCACCGGTGGACGCCGGACGACCCGTTCCTCTACGACGTGAAGGCGGAGCTGCTGTCCGGCGGCACGGCGGTCGACTCCGTCGGCAGCTACACCGGCATGCGCTCCATCGGCCTCGCCCGCGTCGACGGCCTCCTGCGCCCGGTCCTGAACGGCGAGTTCGTCTTCCAGACGGGCACCCTGGACCAGGGCTACTGGCCGGACGGCATCTACACCGCCCCGACCGACGCCGCCCTCCGGTACGACCTGCAGAAGCACAAGGACCTCGGCTTCAACATGGTGCGCAAGCACATCAAGGTCGAGCCGCAGCGCTGGTTCTACTGGGCCGACCGGCTCGGTCTGCTGGTGTGGCAGGACATGCCGTCCATGGAGCGCACCCCCGACGCCGCGGCGCGCACCCAGTGGGAGGCCGAGTACGACCGGATCATCGACCAGCACCGCAGCTCACCGTCGCTGGTGATGTGGGTGAACCAGAACGAGGGCTGGGGCCAGTACGACCAGGCGCGCATCGCCGACGAGGTCAAGGCGTACGACCCGTCCCGGCTGGTGGACAACATGAGCGGGGTCAACTGCTGCGGGGCGGTGGACGGCGGCAACGGTGACGTGGTCGACCACCATGTCTACGTGGGTCCCGGCACCACGGTGCCCAGCGCCACCCGCGCCGCGGTCCTCGGCGAGTTCGGGGGCCTCGGTTTCAAGGTGGCCGGCCACGAGTGGTATCCCGGTGGCGGCTTCAGTTACGAGGACCAGCCCGACCTCGCACATCTGAACAGCCGGTTCGTCGGCCTGCTGGACGGCATCCGTGAGGTGCGCATGCCCCGGGGACTGTCGGCCTCGGTCTACACCGAGATCACCGACGTGGAGAACGAGGCCAACGGGCTGCTCACCTACGACCGTCAGATCGTCAAGGTCGACGAGGCCCGGGTCCGGGCCGCCAACCGCGCCCTGATCGGCGCCTCCCGCTCACCGGCCGCACCCGTGACCCTGCCCACCGGTCAGTACACGTCCCTCCGCGTGACGACGCCCGGCCACACCGACCGCTATCTGCGGCACCAGGACGGCGCCGCGTTCACCGCGGTCGTCGCCGGCGGCAGCGACGCGCTGCTCAAGAACGACGCCACATGGAGGATCGTCCCCGGCCTGGCCGACAGCACGTGCTACTCGTTCGAATCGCGGAACTACCCGGGCGAGTATCTGCGCCACCGCGCCTACCGCGTGTACAAGGAGGGCGGCAGCGGTGACCTCTTCCGCGCCGACGCCACCTTCTGCCCGGTCCGGGGCGCGAACGGGGGTGTGAGGCTGTCCGCCTACAACTTCCCCGAACAGTATCTGCGCCACTACGACGCCGAGTTGTGGCTGGCCACCCCGGGCGGCACCCACACCTGGGACAACCCGGCCCTCTTCACCGAGGACACCACCTGGGCCGTGGAGGCCCCCTGGGCCCCGTGAGCGCGGCGAAGCCGTCCGCGTGAGAAGAGCGGTGGCGGCCTCGCGGGGCCGCCACCGCACCCGTTTCCCACCCATTGGAGTTCCTGGACGATGACTGCCAGAACGACCGGACTCGCCGCCAAGTGCTGCGCCGCGCTGATCACCGGCGGCCTCCTGACGATGCTGTCGCCCTCCCCCGCCGTCTCCGTACCCGACGTACCCGACGCACCCGGCGTTCCCGAGTACACGACCGCCGAGGCGGGCAACCCCTTCGTGGACGGCTGGTACGCCGACCCGGACATCGCGTTGTACGAAGGCGCCTACTGGGTGTTCCCGACCACCTCCAGGCCCTACGACGAGCAGACGCACCTGGACGCCTTCTCCTCCACCGACCTGGTGCACTGGACCAAGCACAGCAAGGTCCTGACCAAGGCGGACGTCTCCTGGGCCGAGCGCGCGATGTGGGCCCCGGCGCCGATCGAGCGCGACGGCAAGTACTACCTGTACTTCGCCGCCAACGACATCCAGAACGACTCCCAGCTCGGCGGGATCGGGGTGGCCGTCGCCGACCGTCCCGAGGGCCCGTACGAGGACGCCATCGGACGGCCGCTGATCCCGGCGTTCCACAACGGCGCCCAGCCCATCGACCAGGACGTCTTCATCGACGACGACGGTCAGGCGTACATGTACTACGGCGGCTGGGGCCACGCCAACGTCGTCAAGCTCAACCCGGACATGACCAGCCTCGGCACCTTCGCCGACGGATCGACGTACAAGGAGATCACCCCGGAGGGCTATGTCGAGGGGGCGCAGATGTTCAAGCGGGGCGGGAAGTACTACCTGATGTGGTCCGAGGGAGGCTGGACCGGCCCCGACTACTCGGTGTCGTACGCCATCGCCGACTCGCCCACCGGTCCCTTCGAGAAGCTCGACAAGGTCCTCGCGCAGGACCCCGCGGTCGCCAAGGGCTCCGGCCACAACTCGGTCGTCAACGTGCCCGGTACCGACATCTGGTACATCTTCTACCACCGGCGCCCGCTCAGCGAGACGGACGGCAACCACCGTCAACTGGCGTACGACCGGATGCACTTCCGCCCCGACGGCACGATCGAGCGCATCGAGATGAAGGTGCGCGACAACTTCGCCGACGGCAACGCGCTGGGCTGGAAGACCTACGGCGGGTCCTGGGCCGTGGCCGGCGGACGCTACCGGGCGGGCCGCTCCCAGGGCGGCAAGGCGCTCCTCGACACGAACTTCGCCGACTTCACCCAGGAGGCCGACGTCACCGTGTCCTCGCGGGGCGGTGACGCCGGCCTCACGTTCCGGGTGACCCGGCCGGCGGTCGGCACCGACAGCTACAGCGGCTACTACGCGGGCATCGGCGCGAGCGGCAAGGTGGTGCTCGGGAGGGTGAACGACTCCTGGACGCCGCTGCGGACCGCCGCCCTGCGGATCGACCCCGGCTCGACCCACAGGCTGCGGGTCACGGCCGTCGGCTCTTCCATCAAGGTGTACGTCGACGACATGACGAGGCCCAGGATCTCCGTCACCGACGCCACGTACCCCAGCGGTGCGAACGGGGTGCGGGTCTTCGACACCGCGGCCGGCTTCGACAACGTGGCGGTGCGCCCCGCGCAGTGACCATGCCCGCGGCGGGGGTGCGGACGCCGTCGGCGTCCGCACCCCCGCCGTCCGGGCGGCTACGGCTTCTCCGCCTCGTACAGTGCGCCCACCTCCTCGGCGGAGAGCACCTTGTCGTAGGCGTGGACCTCGTCCACGCTTCCGTCCCAGAAGTCGGTGTTCTGGCCGTTCCACTGGGCGCGGCCCACCGTGAAGGGGCCGGAGGCGACATAGTTCGCGCCGCCCTTGACGGTCGCCGCCCGCTTGCCGTCGACGTAGAGCGTGATCTCGCCCGTCGCGTCGTCCCGCACACCGACCAGGTGGTACCAGCGGCCGGTCTCGGGCCTGGTCTCCAGCCGGGCGCGCTGTCCGTCGGGGGTGCTGAAGGCGAAGGCGCCCTGGCCGTACTGCAGGTAGAAGGGGCTCGTCTGGCGCCGCGCGTCCTGGCTGACGGCGGTGGCGTAGTTGCCCGGCAGCGAGTCCAGGGTGACCCACGCGGACACCGTGTAGCTGCCGGTGGTGTCGAGCACCGGTCCGGTGGTCTGGGCGTACTGTCCCTGGCCGTCGAACTTCAGCGCGCTGCCGCTGACTCCGGTGGTCCAGGTGGTGCCCTCGCTGAGCGTCAGCGGCTTGTTGTTCGGGCCGTCGTCCTTCGCGGTGGTGCCGGTGCCCTCGTCGAGGGCCCAGGAGCCGCCGCCCTTCAGCTGCTCGCGGTCGCCCGCCGCCGCGCCGGCCGCGATCACCTTGCGGTTGATCTCGCGCACCCGGACCGGGTCGACCTTGATCTCCCGGCGGTCGTAGGTGTAGAGGCCGTTGAGTTCGTTCTCCAGGTCGGTGATCTGCGTGTACACCGAGCCGGAGAGTTCGGCGCCGGCCTGGTCGAGGTAGAACTTCTCGGTGTTCTCGACGTACTTGCGGGTCAGCGCCTCCTTGTCGGTGACGCCGCTGTAGATCACGGTCGGCGTGCCCGGCCACATGTGGCCCGGGGTGCGCAGGGTGAAGCCGCCGTGCTCGCCGTCCATGGCCGCCCGGTGGTCGGGGAAGGGCGGGTCCTCGTTGTTGTAGTCGTGGTGGTCGATGATGTCGCCCTTGCCCGAGTCGCCCTTGGAGTTGCAGCAGTTGACACCGCTGTGGGCGTTGACGATCCGGGACGGGTCGGCGGCCTTCACCGACTCGGCGATGCGGCCGCTCTCCTCGCGGCTCCACTCGCCCCAGCCCTCGTTGAAGACGATCCAGCCGATGACGGAGGGCGCGTTGTGGTGCTGGCGCATCATCTCCCGGCCCTGGTCGACGAAGGCCTTCTGTCCGGTCTCGTTGGTGATGTTCCCGGAGACGAAGTCCTGCCAGACCAGCAGACCGAGCTTGTCCGCGTGGTAGAACCAGCGGGGCGACTCGACCTTGATGTGCTTGCGGACGGCGTTGAAGCCGAGCTTCTTGTGCGCCTCGAGGTCGAAGGCGAGGGCGTCGTCGCTGGGCGCGGTGTAGAGGCCGTCGGGCCAGAAGCCCTGGTCGAGGGTGGCGAGGGAGAAGACGGGCTTCCCGTTGAGGACCAGCTTCTGGTAGCCGCCGACCTCCTCGATGCCGATCTCGCGCATGCCGAAGTAGCTGCCGACCTTGTCCGTGGACCTGCCGTCCTTCAGCTTGACGTCGAGGTCGTAGAGGTAGGGGTCGTCCGGGCTCCACAGGTGCTGCTCGGCCACGCGCAGGCTGAGCTTGCTGTTGGCGGGGCCGCTGACCTTGCCGACGACCTTGCCGCGGGCGTCGCGGGCCACGGCCTCGACGCGGGCGTGCTTCGAGGCGCCCTCGGACTCGACGGTCACCGCGAGGGTGCCGGTGTCGATGTCGGGCGTGGTGATGACGTTGTCAATGGAGGTGTCGGCGACGGGCTCCATCCAGACGGTCTGCCAGATGCCGGACGACTGGGTGTAGAAGATGCCGCCGGGGTGGGTGGACTGCTTGCCCATCGGCTGGTCGGCGCCGCCGGTGTCGGTGACCGCGACCACGATCTCCTGCTTGCCCCGGCCCTTGATCGCGTCGGTGATGTCGGCGCTGAAGGCGTTGTAGCCGCCGGTGTGTTCGGCGACCTTCTCGCCGTTGACCCAGACGGTCGCCCGGTAGTCCACGGCGCCGAAGTTGAGCTTCAGCCGGTTGGCCTTGCCGCTCTTGCCGACCTTCCAGCTCTTCGGCACGTCCACGAGCTTGCGGTAGAACATGTGGTCCTCGTGCCGCTCGAGCCCGGAGAGCTGCGACTCGACCGGGAACGGCACGATGATCTTCTCGTCCAGATCCTTGCCGAAGACCGGCTGCTCACCGGCCTCGGCACCGCTGAACTGCCAGGGTCCGTTGAGGTTCTTCCACTGGGCGCGGACCTGCTGCGGGCGGGGGTACTCCGGCAGCGGGTTCTTCGTGTCGACCTTGTCGCCCCACGGGGTGGTGATGCGGTGGGTGGACGTGTTCGTGGCGTAGCGGACGATCCGGGGCACGGTCTTGCCGCCGGCCTTGAGGCCGCCCTCGCCGTCGTAGGTGAACCGGACCTGCTGGTTCTTCTGGATCGGCTCGGAGAGCGTGATCAGGAGGGAGTCGGGGTCACCGGGGTCGGCCGCCACCGATGTGACGGGCATGGCGGTCGTGTCGGCCTCGATCTTGAGGTGGCCGGCCACCTCGGCGAGGTCGCTCACCGGGTCCTCGAACCGGGCGCGCAGTTTCCGGCCGTCCTCGGTGACGGTCGGCTCCACCGGGAAGACCTCGAAGCCGGCGGGCGGGGTGAACGCCGTCGTCGGCACCAGCTGCTTGGCCATCGTCGGCGTCGACCAGCGCAGGAACATGTTGGCGCCGCCGACGTCCTGGAACATCTCCATGCGGAAGTCGTGCTTCTCGCCGGCGGTCAGCTTGATCGGGGCGCTGGTCTGCTCCTTGTCCCAGTCGCCCACCCAGTGGTCGATGACCGGCTCGTCGTCGATGAAGAGCCGGAAACCGTTGTCGCCGATGGCGTGGAAGGTGTATTCACCGGTCTCCGGCGCCTCGATCTGCCCGGTCCAGCGGGCGGTCGTGTGCTCCGTCCGCCCGGTCAGCTCCTCGAAGGTGCTGGTCAGTCCGGAGAAGTTGATCTGCGGCTCCAGCAGGGTGCCGCCGAGTTCGGCGAAGTCCCGGGCACCCGGCGCCGACATGCTGAAGTACTCGCCCTTCAGGCCGTGCACCACGACGTCGGCGTCGGCGGCGGTCGCGCCGGCGGACACTCCGGCCATCGGCACGGCGGCCGACGCGGCGGGCGCCAGGGCGCCCGTGGACAGGGCCAGGGCGGTCACGGTCAGCAGGGCCCACGATCTGGATCTCGGGCGGGTGAGTTGTCTTGTCATCGAACCTTTCCTCGCGCAGAGGGCATGGGACCAGGACGAAACAGGGGTGGCCGTCGGCTCGGCCGACCCTTCATTCCAACGTTGGAAATCCGGCGTGCAGCGGAATGACAACACGCCGCCCGACGACTGTCCAGGCTTCGCGCACAGCTGACGGCCCGTCAGCAGGCGGGGCGCGGCGACGAAATGGCGGTTCGCGCGGCGGCACCCCGGCCCCACCGGCTCTCTTGACATGTCCGACGCCGGTCACCATCCTGTGGGAGCGTCTTTCATCGATGTAAACCTCGGCGTGGAGGTGGCGGACACGATGGTCGGACTCTCCCACGGAACGACGAGGCTCCCTCGCCGTCTGGCCGGTGTCATCGGCTTCGTCCTGTCCGGCGTCCTCGCCGCCGCCCTGACCCTGACGTCCGCCGAGCCCGCCCGGGCGGACCAGACGGGGCTCCGCGCCGCGGACCCCAGCGTGCTCCGGGTCGGTGGCACGTACGTCTCCGTGCAGTCCGCCGGAGGAGGCATCGTCGTACGGCAGGCCCCGTCGACGGACGCCCTGGACTCGGCGACCCCGCGGCAGGTCTGGTCGGACACGCGCGGTCGCGGCGAGGTCTGGGCCCCGGAGATCGTGAGGGACGGCGGCCGCTACTACATCTACTTCACGGCCGGGCGCGGAGCGGCCCACCGGATGTACGTGATCAGCTCCACCAGCCCCGACAGCGGCTACTCCGCCGAGACGAAGCTGGCCCTGCCGGACGACAAGTGGGCCATCGACGGAACCCTGTTCACCTTCAACGGCCAACGCTGGTTCGTCTGGTCCGGCTGGGCCGGGGACACCAACGTCGAGCAGAACCTGTACATCGCCCGGATGAGCAGCCCCACCACACCGACGGGGGCGCGGCACATCATCTCGCAGCCCCGGGAGAGCTGGGAGCGGGTGGTCGGCAACCCGTTCATCAACGAGGGCCCGGAGCCCATCAGGGACCCGAACGGGCAGCTGCACATCGTGTACTCCGCCAACGGCAGCTGGAGCGACCAGTACTGCCTGGCCGACCTGCGGCTGCGGGCCGGCGGCGACCCGACGCACGTGTGGGACTGGTACAAGTCCAACGGCTGCCTGTTCGGCTCCGACAGGGCCACGATGATGGCCGGCTGGGATCCGACGCTGCACGTCGACGGCCCCGGCCACCACAGCTTCGTCCTGCTGCACGGCGACATCGGCACCAGCCCGCCCGCCGGGCCGAGGTTCCCGCTGATGTTCCACGCGGTGCCGAAGGGCACGCCGTACACGTGGGAGAACCGCTACTGGTACACGGGCACGTTCTGCTGGTGGGGCAACACCACGTACAGCCGCGCCGACGTCCCCGGACCGAACACGGACACCGGATGGAGCCTCAAGTTCTTCGAGTAGGTCAGCCCCGGCGCTCCGTGAACGGGCCGCCGGCCGCGAAGGCGTGGGCGGCGAAGCGTTCGCCGATGCGCCGGTGGGCGGCCGCGTCGGGGTGGAGCCGGTCGGGCAGCGGCAGCTCGGCGTGGTCCGCCTCGCCGTAGAGGTCACGGCCGTCGAGGTGGTGCAGGTTCGGGTCGTCCGCCGCGCGTTGCGTCACGATGCGTCTCAGCTCGTCGCGGATGACGTTGAGCGTCAGCTTGCCCGCGGCCCGTTCCGCGGGATCGCCGGCGGCGGTGAACAGGAGCCGGCCCTCACCGAGCCGGCTGAAGTCGTAGGCGGTGGGGCCGGGTGTGTCCTCGTGGATGGGGCACAGGATCGGCGAGACGACCAGCAGCGGTGTGGTGGGGTGGCCCTCGCGGACGGTGTCGAGGAAGCCGTGCACGGCGGGCGTGAAGGCGCGCAGCCGCATCAGGTCGGTGTTGACCAGGTTGATGCCGATCTTGACGCTGATCAGGTCGGCGGGCGTGTCACGCAGGGTGCGGGCGACGAACGGGTCGAGCAGGGCGCTGCCGCCGAAGCCCAGGTTGACCAGTTCCACGCCGCCCCGTGCGGCGGCGAGCGCGGGCCAGGTGGTGGTGGGGCTCGCGGCGTCGGAGCCGTGGCTGATGGAACTGCCGTGGTGCAGCCAGGTGCGGCGTCCGGAGGCGGGCGCGGGCTCGACGGGGGCGTCGGTGCGCAGGGCGACGAGTTCGGTGGTCTCGTTGTGCGGCAGCCAGACCTCGACGGTCTTGTCGCGCCCGGGCAGGTCGGTGAAGCGGAGGGTGTCGGCGGGGCCGGTGCCGTGTTCGGCGGTTCCGGTGCTCATGTCGATGGTCAGGGTGTTGCCGCCGGACGCGGTCGCCCGGCCGGCCGGGTGTCCGTCGACGAGCAGGTCGTAGCAGCCGTCCGGGCGGGGCGGGGCACCGATGTAGACCCGCTTGGTGGGCAGGGTGTCGAGTTCGATCGCGGTCGCCCGGGTGCGGAAGACCAGTCGTACGCCGGAGGGCTGGGACTCGGCCATGGCGAGCTGTCCGTCGGCGTTCTGGGCGCGGGCCCAGGAGGGCAGGCGGTGGGGCAGCACCCCCCTCGCGGTGTGCTCCAGGTCGAGGGCGCCGCGCACGAGGTCCGCGGTGATGGGTGTGGTGGTCCAGGTGTGCGGGGTGGAGGGCATCGCTTCGTTCCGTCTGTCGGGGCGGGTGGATGAACGGGGTGGACGGCGCCGGGGCCTCCGTCAGGGCGTGGGCCAGTTGCGCAGCAGGGCGTCCAGCGCGTCGAGGACGCGTGTCCACGTCTCCTGCGTGTCGGGGGCGCTGTGGCTGAACCCGCCGCCCATCTCCAGGCTGACGTAGCCGTGGAAGACGCTGCCCAGCAGGCGGACCGCGTGGGTCTGGTCCGGTTCCGTCAGGTCGTAGCCGCGCAGGAGGGCCCGGGCCATCTGCGCGTGCCGCACCCCCGCGCTGCCCGCGGCCTCCTTGGGGCCGAGCCGGAACTGGGCGGCCGCGTAACGGCCGGGATGCTCACGCGCGTAGTCGCGGTAGACGTTCGCCAGCGCGGTCAGGGCGTCCTTGCCGGCCCGTCCGGCCAGGGCGTCGGCGGCACGGTCGGCGAGTTCCTCCAGCGCGAGCAGGGCGATCCGCGTCTTGAGGTCGTGGGAGTTCTTCACGTGGGAGTACAGGCTCGCCACCTTGACGTCGAAGCGCCGGGCGAGCTCCGAGACGGTCACCCGGTCGAAGCCGACCTCGTCGGCGAGCTCGGCACCCGCCCGGGTCAGGCGTTCGGGGGTGAGTCCTACACGCGCTGCCATAACTATCCTCCCAATCAACTGAATCGATTATGCGCTTGCCTAAAGCCTTTAGGCAAGCGGACCCGGTGGTGATCACCGGCGAACCCCGTTGTCAGTGGTGGGAGGCAAGATGCGACGCATGACATCACCTGCAGCAGTGATCGTGGATGCCGCCGCCTACGCGCAGGCGGTCGAGGACGCCGTACGTGCGGCGGCCGCCTACTACGAGGGCGGTACCTCGCCGCTGGACGACGACGCGTACGACCGGTTGGTGCGCGGGATCGCCGACTGGGAGGCGGAGCATCCCGACGGGATACTCCCCGACTCCCCCACCGGGAAGGTCGCCGGTGGGGCGGTGGAGGGCGACGTCCCGCACACGGTGCCGATGCTCAGCCTCGACAACGTGTTCTCCGCGGAGGAGTTCACCGCCTGGACCGCGTCCCTGTCCCGCCGCATCGGCCATGACGCGACACGCTTCAGCGTGGGTCCGAAGCTGGACGGGCTCGCGATCGCCGCCCGCTACCGCGACGGCCGCCTCACCCGGCTGATCACCCGCGGGGACGGGACGGCCGGGGAGGACGTCTCGCACGCGATCGGCACCGTCGAGGGGCTGCCCGAGAAGCTGGACGAGCCGGTCACCGTGGAGGTGCGCGGCGAAGTCCTCATGACGGCGGCCCAGTTCGAGTACGCCAACGAGGTGCGCACCGGCCACGGCGGGCAGCCGTTCGCCAACCCGCGCAACGCGGCCGCGGGCACCCTGCGGGCGAAGGAGCGGCTCTACACGGTGCCGATGACGTTCTTCGGCTACGGCCTGCTGCCGCTGCCGGACACCGACTCCGCCCTCGCCGAGAAGCTGAACGAGCTCGCGCACAGCGATCTGATGGCGCTGGCGGGCGACCTCGGGGTGCACACCAGCGCCCGTACGGCGGTCCCGGACGTCGTCGCCGAGACGCCCGAGGAGGTCCTGGTCCGGGTGAAGGAGATCGCCGCGCTCCGCGCCGAGCTGCCGTTCGGCATCGACGGGATCGTCGTCAAGGCCGACCTCGCCGCCGACCAGCGGGCCGCCGGGTCCGGCTCACGCGCACCGCGCTGGGCGATCGCCTACAAGCTGCCGGCCGTGGAGAAGATCACCCGGCTGCTGGAGGTGGAGTGGAACGTCGGCCGCACCGGGATCATCGCGCCGCGCGGTGTCCTCGAACCGGTCGTCATCGACGGCTCCACCATCACCTACGCCACCCTGCACAACCCGGCCGACATCACCCGCCGCGACCTGCGCCTGGGCGACCACGTCATGGTCCACCGCGCGGGTGACGTCATCCCGCGCGTCGAGGCGCCGGTCGCCCATCTGCGCACGGGTGAGGAGCGGCCGATCGAGTTCCCGGCGCAGTGTCCGCGCTGCGGTTCGGACATCGACACCGGCGAGGAACGCTGGCGGTGCGCCCAGGGCCGCAACTGCCACCTCGTCGCGTCCCTCGCCTACGCCGCCGGCCGCGACCAGCTCGACATCGAGGGCCTCGGCGCCACCCGCGTGGTGCAGCTGGTCGAGGCGGGCCTGGTGGCCGATCTCGCCGATCTGTTCACCCTGCGGCGCGAGCAGTTGCTCGCCCTGGAGCGGATGGGCGAGACCAGCACCGACAATCTGCTCGCCGCGCTCGCCAAGGCCAAGGAGCAGCCGCTGTCGCGGGTGCTGTGCGCGCTGGGCGTGCGGGGCACCGGAAGATCCATGTCACGGCGTATCGCCCGCTACTTCGCCACCATGGACCACATCCGCGCGGCCGACGCCGAGTCGATGCAGCGGGTCGAGGGCATCGGAGCGGAGAAGGCGCCCTCGATCGTCGCGGAGCTGGCCGAACTCGCGCCGCTCATCGACAAGCTCGCCGCCGTCGGCGTCAACATGACGGAGCCCGGGGCCACTCCGCCACCGCCCGCGGGTGCCGAGGCCGACGCCCCGGCCGAAGGCGGCCCGTTGGCCGGGATGACGGTGGTGGTCACCGGCGCGATGACCGGGAAACTGGAGAAGCTCTCCCGCAACGAGATGAACGAACTCGTCGAACGGGCCGGCGGCCGTTCCTCCTCCAGCGTCTCCAAGAAGACCGCCCTCGTGGTCGCGGGCGAGGGTGCCGGTTCCAAGCGCGCCAAGGCCGAACAGCTCGGCGTCCGCCTCGCCACCCCGGAGGAGTTCGCCGCCCTGGTCGCCGAACTCCTCGACTGAGCCGGCCGCCGGCCTGCGCCCGGCCGTCAGGGCGCGGCGCAGGCCTCGGCGATGGACAGACTGTTCTCGTAGAGGTGGTGACGGGTGATCCGGCCGCCCTCCACGGTGAGGCGCAGGGCGAACGGGCCCTGGAAGGACCGTCCCGTCGCCCGTACCGTCCCCGACAGATGCCCCATCAGGACCGCGTCCTTCCCGTCGACGAGGAAGGTGTCGACGGAGGCACGCGCGTCCTCGGGCACGGTGTGCTCCATCAACTCCGTGGACTGGGCCGCGCATTCGACGGCGGTGGAGCGGGGGCGGATCCACGGGACGGCGGGGTTGTCGGCGAGCAGCCAGTCGACCTCGTCGGCGAAGAGCGCGACGAGCCGTCCGGTGTCCCCGGACAACCTGGCGGCGAGGAACTCCCGCACGACGGCCCGGGTGGCCTCGGCGTCGGCGTCGGCATGCGCGGTGGTGGCGGGGAAACGGGTGGACATGACGCTCTCCTCGGGGCTGCGGCCGGATTCCGGCGCGGGGTCTCGGTGGATGTGCCTGATCCTGCCGGAGGGGAAGGAGCGGGTCGATTACCTCGGGCGTCATGCCCGGGCCGGGGCGGGGCGGCCGGACGCGACCGTCGCCGGTTACGAACCCTGGCGGTCGGCTTCTGTCCGCGAACCGGGCCGACGGTGCGGGACCTGGCTCGGAGTCCTCGCCCGATGGCGTCCAGGAGCCTCTGCTCGGCCTCCTCCACCTGGCCGGGGAGCAGCCCGCGCAAAAGTCCCTCGATGAGGAGCACCGCCATGCCGTGCACGGACGCCCAGACGAAGTACTCGGCTTGCGGGTGGCGTTCACGGGGAGGACGCCGCACGCGGACAGGTCGTCCAGCGCGTCCGACAGCAGGCGGAAGGCGGTGCGGCCACCGGTTCCGGCGGCGGCCTCGGTGTCGGTGTCCTGCGTGTCCGTGGTCGCGAACGCCGCGCGGCACAGACCGGGTTCGTTCCGCGCGAAGGACAGGTAGCCGCGGACCAGGGCCCTGAGCCGCGCGCGGGCCGCGGCGGCACGGACACTCGTCGTCAGCGTGCGGGGTACGGAGACACTCAGCGTGCGGGGTACGGGGGCGGCGCGCCTTCGGGTACGGCCACGGCGAACTGCCGGTCGGGACCGAAGCGCATGAACTCCCCGTGCTTCCCGCCCGTGGGCCTCAGCTCCATCAGGAGCGGCGGCTCCACGGTGCGCAGATCGACGAGGGACGCCTCGTCCGGGAGGCCGGCGGTCACGGCGGCCAGATCGGGGTCGCCGGTGCCGCGCAACCCGGCGACGGGGGTACCGGAGACCTCGACGCCCCCGCTCCAGACCGACTCGCAGGGGAACTGGATGGTGATCGAGGCCAGGATCCGGCCTGCTTGCCGCCTGCCGTCGTGGGCGACCGGCAACGGCGAGAGGACATCGTGATGACCGGGCGGACCGGCGCCGCGCCCGAGGGGGCACCAGCGTCGCGCCCTGGGTGGTGACCGACGGCACCGGGGCGTTCCTCGACTTCGTCGCCCGGGCGTTCGACGGTGAGGAGCTCGGGCGGGTGGCGACCGAGGACGGGTCGATCGGGCACGGCGAGATCCGGGTCGGCGACACCGTCGTCCTGGCCTTCGACCGGCGCGCGGACCGGCCGGTCGTGCCGAGTCCGCTGCGGGTGTTCGTCGCCGACGGTCGATAATCCAGTTCCGATCACTCTCAGCGAGGGGACGCCATGCCCAGCAGCAGCCTGTACGACATCCTGGACGACCGCTTCCGTACCGGACGCTGCGCGAACGGCGACAGCAGGCTGGAGGTCCTGTACGACGGCTGCCGCTGGGCCGAGGGCCCGCTGTATCTGCCCGCCTGGCGCCAGCTGATCTGGAGCGACATCCCCAACGACCGCATCCTGCGCTGGGACGAGGCCACCGGAACGGTCGGCGTCTTCCGTGCCCCGGCCGGTCACAGCAACGGCAACACCGTCGACCGGCAGGGCCGCCTGGTCACCTGCGAGCAGGGCAACCGCCGCGTCACCCGCACCGAACCGGACGGGACCGTGACCGTCCTCGCCGACCGGTACGCCGGCAAGCGGCTCAACAGCCCGAACGACTCCGTCGTACGCTCCGACGGCACGATCTGGTTCTCCGACCCGGACTTCGGCATCACCAGCGACTACGAGGGCCATCGCGCCGAGTCGGAGATCGGCGCGTGCAACGTGTACCGGATCGACCCGCTGTCGGGGGAGGTCCACCTCGCCGCGGAGGGGTTCGAGGGGCCCAACGGGGTCGTCCTGTCCCCCGACGAGAGCCGGTTGTACGTCTCCGACTCGCGGGCCGCCCGCATCCACGTGTACGGCGTCCGGGAGGACGGCACGCTGTCCGACGGCGAGGTCTTCGCCGAGGCCCGGGGCGATGTCCACTTCGACAACATCCGCTTCGACGACGAGGGCCGCCTGTGGGCGGCGGCCCTCGACGACGGCGTGCACTGCTACGACCCCGACGGCACCCTCATCGGGAGGCTGCGCGTGCCCGAGCCCGTCTCCAACATCGCCTTCGGCGGCCCGAAGAACAACCGCCTGTTCATCACGGCCACCACCTCCCTGTACTCCCTGGTGATGTCGGTGACCGGGGCTCCGCGCCTCTGAACGGGCCGCGCGAGGTTTTCGGCCACCCGGGTCCGCGCCCTTCGTCCGAAACGGCTGTTTTCGATACCGCTCCCTGTCTCGTTGAGTTCCGTGCGTCGTCTTCACGCCACCGACCAGGCAGGGAGAAGTGCCGTTGACCCACGAGAACACCCGCGCCGTCCCGCCCCCGCCGCCCGCCGAGATCACGTACTCCGGCCACTACTCCGTCAACCCGCTCGGCCAGGTCGGCTTCCGCTCCCTGTGCTCCCAACTCCCCTCCGTCCTGCGCCGGATCACCGCCATGGCGTGGCGGACCGACCGTCGGGCCGTGGTCCTGCTCCTCACCTGCCAGCTGATCACGGGCGTGTCGGCGGCGGTGCTGCTGGCGGCCACGGCGAGGGCCATGGGTCCGATCCTCGGGGCGGGCACGGTCGCGGACCGCCTGCACCGGGCGCTCCCCGCGCTCGTCGTCGTCGCGGCGGCGAGCGCCGTCACCCGCGCGGCGGCGGCCCTGGCCATGTACGCCGAACGGCGGATCACGCCCCGGCTGACCACGGAGACCGACTCGGCGCTGGTCGAGGCCGTCTGCCGGGTCGAGGCCGCGGCGTACGCCACGGACGGCTTCTCCGACCGCCAGGAAGCGGCCGAGATGGGCGTGATGCGCACGCACGTGATGGTCATGGACGCCCAGCGCTTCATGGCCGCGCTGATCAGGATGATCACGGCCGGCGGTGTCCTGTCCGTGCTCAACCCCCTCATGCTGCCGCTGCTCCTGCTGGCCGTGGCCCCGGCCGGCGTGGGAGCCGTCCTCACCGCGCGCGTCGACTACGAGATCCACTACGCGAACGTCGCCGACCGCAACGTGCGCGGGATGACCCGCTGGTGGGCGACCACGCCGAAGTACGCGGACGAGGTCCGCGCCAACGGCATGACCGACTACCTCCTGTACTGGTACCGCGCCCTGTCGGAGCGGGTCGACCGGCGGTCCCTGGCCGCCGCTCCCCGGACCCTGCGCATCGCCTTGCTGTCCTCCGTCGCCAGTGGGGCGTTCCTGGCCGCCACCTGGGGGATGCTCGCCTGGCTGGCCGTCACCGGGCGGATCGCACCGGCCATCGCCGCCACGGCCGTCGTCGCGGTCCAGACGACCCTGGCGGCGCTGTCCCAGGTCGTCGTCAACGGAGCGGCGGTGTTCCACACCAGTCTGTACCTCAGCGACATGCAGGCGTTCTTCGACGACGCCGCCGAGCGGGCGCCCAAGCGGGGCCCGAGGACCGTCCAGGCCCCGGTGGAGGAGATCCGGCTGGACGAGGTCACGTACCAGTACCCGGGCAAGGACAGGCCCGCCGTCGACGGTGTCTCGCTGACCCTGCGGCGGGGGGAGATCCTCGCCGTGGTCGGCGTGAACGGCTCCGGGAAGAGCACCCTGACCCGGCTGATCACCGGCATCTACCTCGCGGACAAGGGCCGGGTCACCTGGGACGGCACCGACATCGCCCACGCCGATCCGGCCACCGTGTGGGACTGCACCGGCCTGGTGCCGCAGATCTTCGCCCAGTGGCCCCTGCGGGTGCGGGAGAACGTGACGCTGGGGCAGCCGAGGAGCCTCGACGACGGGGAGGTGTGGGAGGCGGTCGACGCGGTCGGGATGCGCGACGCCGTCGAGGACCTGCCCGCCGGGCTCGACACCCTCCTGGCCCGCGAGATCTTCGGCGGTGCCGAACTCTCCGGCGGCCAGTGGCAGCGCCTCGCCTGCTCCCGGGCCCTGTACCGGCGCCCGCCCCTGCTGATCCTCGACGAGCCCACCTCGCAGATGGACCCGCGTGGTGAGCACGGCATCTTCGAGAGGATCAAGGCGATCTCCGGCGACCGCATCACCATCGTGGTCACACACCGTCTGGAGAACACCAAGATCGCCGATCACATCATCGTCATGGAGAAGGGGCGGATCACCGAACACGGCACCTACGACGACCTCGTCCACGCCGCCGGCACCTTCGCCGACCTCCTGCGCCTGTCCCAGGACCGCTGAGAACACCGGCGTTCCTCACACGACCGGCTCACCGACACCCAGCAGGTTGCCCTCGCTGTCGCGGAACCAGGCTCCGCGTTCGGCGCGGGCACCCTTGCTCGGGTAGTTGCCCTCGATGTCGGCGATGCCGTCGGTGGTGCGGAGCCCGGGCACGTCGACGTCTTCGAACACCACGCCGCGCCGCTTGAGTTCCGCCACGACGCCTTCGATGTCGTCGACCTCGAACGCCATCTGGGTGAAGGTGCCCGAGGAGGCTCCCGTCGACCGGAAGAGCACGAAATCCGCGCCCGCGCACCGGTAGAGGAGCCCACCGGGCCGTTCGTCGACGGGTTCCAGGCCGAGCCGTTCGGCGTAGAAGCGCCGGGCCCGGTCGAGGTCCTGGGCCGGCAGCCTGGTCGCCACGCGGGCCCGGGCCAGGGTGTTCTCGTCGTGTGCGTTCATGCCTCCACTGTGCCGTGGGCGGCGGGCACATTCCGCGGCGCGCGGCGGAGGGGTACGCGGCTCGTCGCCATGACATCCCCAGGTGAGTGGGGGCCGATGACGGTTACCCGGCATCCGTGGCCGAGGAAGGGAGCGAGCCGTGCGATTCCAGAGCCGTGCGCATGCCGGACAGGAGCTGGCCGTCAGAATGCTGGAGTGGGCGAGCAGCGGCGATCTCGCGAACGTGACCGTGCTGGCGCTGCCGCGCGGTGGTGTCCCGGTCGGGGCGGAGATCGCCCGGGCGATGCAGGTTCCCCTGGATGTGCTCGTGGTCCGCAGGATCGGGGTTCCCGGATCCCCCGAGGTGGGCATCGGGGCGATCGCCGGGGACGACCCCCCGGTGTTCGACCGTACGGGAATGCGGGCCCTGGACCTCTCGGAGGACAAGCTCGGCCCTGAGGTGGCCCGGGCACGGGTCGAGCTGCACCGGCGGGAGCGGGTCTACCGCGGCGGGCGCCCCGCGCCGGAGGTCGGTGGTCACAGCATCGTGGTCGTGGACGACGGGCTGGCCACGGGCATCACCGCCCGTGCGGCCCTGCGGCACCTCCGGCGCGGCGATCCCCTGCGCCTGATCCTGGCGGTGCCGGTGTGCGGCCACGGGACCGCCGCGGCGCTGCGGGACGAGGCCGACGACGTGGTCTCCCTGTACCAGCC
This sequence comes from Streptomyces sp. AC558_RSS880, assembly GCF_019049255.1. Lineage (GTDB taxonomy): Bacteria > Actinomycetota > Actinomycetes > Streptomycetales > Streptomycetaceae > Streptomyces. The sequence continues at coordinate 97,626 of NZ_JAGMUJ010000130.1, forward strand.
GCAGCAGGTGCGGTCGGTCGGTGAGTGGTACGACGACTTCCACCGGGTCACCGACCAGGAAGTGCTGGACGCCCTGAGCGAGCTGCACCCGGCCGGCTAGACACCGTCCCGCGGCTCCCGGCCGACCGTGGCCAGGAGGTTGGCGACCAGGGGGTTCGGGTCGTCCGTCCGCCAGGCGACGGCGACCCGGGTGCGGACGGTACCGGGCGCGACGGCACGGAAGGCGACGCCCTCGAGGCGGATGCGCCGGATGCTCGCCGGGGCCAGGGAGACACCGAGGCCGGTTTCCACCAGGGCGCAGACGGTCTGCCACTCCACCGCGTGCTGGACGATCCGGGGGGTGAAACCCGCCTCGGCGCACAGGCCGGTGATCCGGTCGTGGAGCCGTGGGCCCACGGCGCGGGGCAGGAGCACGAACGGCGAGTCCGCCAGCCGGGCCACTTCCACGGTCCGCCGGGCGGCGAGCGGGTGGGCCGCGGGCAGGACGGCCACGAACGGCTCGGTCAGGACGGTCTCGAAGCCGAGTCCGGTCTCGTCCGTGGGCGGCTCGCGCAGCAGGCCGATGTCGATCGACTTCTCGTGCAGGGCGGTGATCTGCGGTGCGGTGGTCATCTCGCGGATGTCCAGCTCCACGTCGGGATACCGCTGCCGGAAGGTGCGCAGCAGGCCGGGCAGGACCGTCAGGGCGAGGGAGGCGGCGAAGCCGATCCGCAGGCGGCCGGACCGGCCGCTCCCGGCGGCCCGGGCGGCGGACAGGCCGTCCGTGAGGTCGGCCAGGGCCCGCCGGACGGCCGGGAGCAGTTCGCGTCCGGCCGGGGTGAGGGTGACGCGTCCCGGTCCGCGGTGGAACAGCGGATGGCCCACCTTGTCCTCGAGGCGGCGGATCTGCTGGCTCAGCGGTGGCTGGGCGATGCCGAGCCGGGCGGCCGCGTGACCGAAGTGCAGTTCCTCGGCGAGGACGAGGAAGGCGTGCAGCTGCGGCAGGGGAAGCTCCGGGCGTGTCATACGTCCAGAGATATCAGGTCGTCACCGTTGCCGTATTGGACGTATCGGAGCTGGTCACCTAGCGTGCGGCGTATGACGGAACGACGTACGGTCCTCAGCGGCTCGACGTTCGAGGAGCAGATCGGTTACGCCCGCGCCGTGGTCCACGGCGACGGGGTGCACGTGTCCGGGACGACCGGGTTCGACTACGCCACCATGACCATCTCCGACGACGTGGTGGAGCAGGCCGAGCAGTGCCTGCGCAACATCGGGGCCGCGCTGACCGAGGCGGGGTGCACCTTCGCCGACGTGGTGCGGGTGCGTTATCTGCTGCCCGACCGGGCCGACTTCGAGCCGTGCTGGCCGGTTCTGCGCCGCTGTTTCGGCGACGTCCGGCCGGCCGCCACCATGCTCGTGTGCGGTCTCGCCGACCCCCGGATGAAGATCGAGATCGAGGTGTACGCGCAGCGATCGGCACGGTGACGGCCGGCCCGGGGTCCCCGGCGTTCAGCTCTCGGCCGGGGTGAGCACCACGAAGTCCGCGTCGAAGGGGTCGAGACAGACGGCCATGCGGCCGACGCCCTCCGCGTCGACCGGCCCCATCTGCACGCTTCCGCCGTTCGCGGTGACCTCGGCCACCGCGGCGTCGCAGTCGGTGACGTTGAAGACCGGGTGCCAGTACGGCCGTCCGCCCGCCAGGGCGAGGTCCTCCTTGCCGACCTCCATGAGGCCGCCGTGCATCCGCTCCTCGGGCAGCCCGGCCGGGGTGATCAGGGTGTAGGTGCCCTCGCCGCCCGGCATCTCCATGTCGCTGAACCGCCAGCCGAGGACCCCTCCGTAGAACTCCTTCGCGGCCGCCGCGTCGCTCGTGTACAGCTCGGTCCAGGACAGTGAGCCCGGCTGGTCCACCAGGTCGACGCCCTTGCTCTCCCCCGGCTGCCAGACGGCGAACTGGCCGCCCAGCGGGTCGCTGTACTGTGCCATCCGGCCCCATTGTTCGAGGTCCATCGGCGCCACCCGCACGGTGCCGCCGGCGCGCTCCACCGCCTGGGTCGTGGCGTCCGCGTCGGCGACGGTGTAGTAGATCATCCAGGCCGGACGCGCTCCCTCCTCGGTGAGCTTGCCGAGGCCGGCGACCATCTTGCCGTCCTTGCGGAACATCCCGCCCTCCATGTCCTCCCCGTCCCCCATGGGCTCGTAGTCCCAGCCGAGGACCGCGCCGTAGAAGGCAGCGGCGGCCCGGACGTCGGGGGACCCGAGGTCGAGCATGCAGGGGGAGCCGGGGGCGAAGTCAGTGGTGATCACCGCGATGTCCTTTCGCAGATTCCCTTTGGCCTCAGCGTGCCACCGGGCACTGACACTCGCCCTCCGGGCGTTCGGGGGCTGTTCCTCGTCTGCCGCTCCGCGTGTGGTGCGGGGCAGCACGAGCCGGGAGGGACGGACGGCGTCGCGGTAGATCTTGTGGGTGACGGGGCGGCCCACCGGCAGGTGGAAGCTGAACAGCGTGCCCCCGCGCCCGGCGGGCATGGCCGGCGCCACCACCGACATGCTGCGCGACCTCGGCTTCACGCTCGGCTCCGTCGTCGTCGGCGCGGTCGTCCTCAGTGGCGTGGGGTCGGCGTTCACGGCGAGCCTGTCGGGCGCGGACCTGACGCCCGGGCAGGCGTCCACGGCGGACGAGACCGCCCGGGCGGGCGGGCCGATCGCGGTGAACAGCCTGCCGCCCGGCGCACGGGCTCGCCCCGGACGCCCTGGGCAGCGGCTTCGGCACGGCCTGCCCGGTGTGCGGCGCGGCGGCGGCCGTCGCCGCGGCCCTGACCGCCTTCGGCATGATCGGGATCCGCGCCCGTCACTCCTCGGCGGACGAGACGTCCGGTGTCCTGCCGTCCGCGCCGGACGACAGGACACCGGACCCGGCCGTCGCGCGCTAACTCAGCGGTTCGATACGGATGTTGCGGTAACGGACCTTGTTGCCGTGGTCCTGCAGCCGGATGGCTCCGGCGGCGGGACCCTCGGCGATCCCGCCGCCCGTCGGGCCGTCGACGGTCACGTTGTCGTGGATCTTCTTGCCGTTCCACACCACGGTGACCCGCGCGTCCGACGTCTTGTCGCCCTCGGCGTCGTAGCGCGCCGCGTGGAAGACGATGTCGTACGACTGCCAGGTCTCGGGTGCCCGCGCGGCGTTCACGTCGGGGGCCTTCTTCAGATAGATCGCTCCCGCTTCGTTGGTGTCGGGTGTGGTGTCGCCGTAGGAGTCCAGGATCTGGAGCTCATAGCGGTCCTGGAGGTAGACGCCGCTGTTGGCGCGGTCCTGCCCCGTCACGTCCGGGGGCAGCTTCGGCAGCCAGTACTCCACGTGCAGCTTGAAGTCGTCGTAGCTGTTCTTGGTGCGGATGTCCCCGCAGCAGACCTCCATCGCGCCGTCGGTGACGGGCCACTCGACGGGGCGCCCGTCGGTGTGCTGCCACCGGTCGAGGCCGTCGCCGTCGAACAGGGTGACCGGGCTGCCGTGCCGGTCGACGGCGAGGAGGTCGAGGTTGACGTGGCCGGTGTCGCCCTCGTCGTACCGGTAGGCGATGCTGTTGTGCCCGGCGCGCAGCCTCAGGGCCTCGGTCTGGGTCGACCAGGTGTCCCAGTCGCCGGTGCTGCGGAACTCGGTCTGCTTCACCTTCCGTCCGTTGACGTACAGGGAGAGGGACTTGGTGCCCCGGAACGGGTCGGGGCCGTTGGAGTAGCGCAGCCCCAGGTCGTACGTTCCGCTCCTGCGCACGTCGACGTCGAAGGTCGTCGTGGCGCCCTGGGTGCCGTACCGGTCGACGAATCCGCTGCCGGAGTAGCCCCGGTGGTCCGTGTTGACGCCGGCCGCTCCGGTGAGGGACGCCTCCTCGGCCTCGTACAGCGGGCCCGGTTCGGGCTGCTTGCCCGGCATGGCGTTGAGCGTGTACCAGGCCTCCGTGCTCCACAGGGTCTCGCCCGACGCCGAGCTGAACGGGCGCGGGGAGCGCAGGTGCACGACGCGGCCCGGCTTGAGTCCCTCGACGGCCAGGGTCACCTTCCTGCGGTCGTCCGACAGTTTCGCCGAGGTCACCTCCAGGGTCTCCTCGGCGATCTTGGGGCCGCCGTAGTCGCGCGTCGGGGTGTAGCGCCACTGCTCGGCCTCGTAGTGGCTGACAAGGTTGTCAGCGGTTTCCTGCGACAGGGGCTGGGTGTACTCCAGCTCGAAGCCGCCCTTCTTCACCCGCATGGCCTGGATGTCGAAGGTGTTGCCGCCGTTCGGCGTCAGCTTCTGGAGGCCGTACCTGAGCTTGCCCTCCTGGCCCCAGTTGCCGTCCGCTCCCAGACCGCCCGCGTAGATCGCGCCGTCGGGGCCCATGGTGATCCGGTTGACGCCGGCCTCGAGGCCCTGGGTGAAGCGGAAGACCGCGCCCTGGTACTGGCCCTTGACCTTCTCCAGGTAGGCACGCTGGAGACCGCCGTAGGTGACGTCGCCGAACAGCATCTGCCCCTTGAACCTGCCCTTGGTCAGGTAGAGCGGTGTGCTGGGCGAGTTGGCGATCTCGTTCTGCGGGAGCCAGAGCACCGGCTGGGTCACCGGCTCGGAGTCGAAGGGGCCCGCGGGGTTGGTGTAGTGGTTGAAGAAGCGGTCCTGCTTGATGTGGACCAGCTTCGACGAGGGGAGCCAGCCGCCCTGGTTGTCGGTGGCGAAGATGTCGCCGCCGGGGCCCCAGCCGATGCCGTTCGGGGTGCGCAGACCACCGGCTATGTAACTGACCTTGCCGGTCTTTTTGTTGACCTTGATGGTCGCGCCGCGGCCGGGTGCGGGCTGCGGGTCCGTGGTGGCGCCGCCGTAGTTGATGGCGACGGACAGGTTCAGGTAGAAGTAGCCCTTGCTGTACAGCAGCCCGAAGGCGAACTCGTGGAAGTTGCCGCCGTAGGGCCAGGTGGCGATCGTCTTGGACTTGTCCATGAAGCCGTCGCCGTCGCTGTCGCCCAGCTCCGTCAGCTCGTGCTTCTGGGAGACGAAGACGGTGCCGTCGACGACCTTGAGGCCCATCGGCTCCTTGAGGCCCTCGGCGATCTTCGTGGCCTTCACCTTGTCCGGGCCCGTGGTGCCGGTGACCTCGTCCATGACGTAGACCTCGCCGGCGGTGTTGTCGGTGCCGCCCCAGGTGCTCACCACCAGACGGCCGTCGGGCAGCCAGTCCATGCCGGTGACCTGCGGTTCGAAGCCCTCGGGGCGCAGGTCGGTGAGGGTGTGGTCGGGGCGCACCGAGTTGAGCGGGAGGCCGTCGCCGGGCGAGTCGCGGAAGCCCTCGCACTCCTTGCGGCCCGGGGCGGTGACCCGGACCACTCCGGCGTCGGTGCTCAGCGCCGTGTTCGGCACGGTCGCGAAGCCGTCGGCGCCCGGGGGCTGCCAGGCGAGGTTGAGCACCTGATCGCCGCCGCGCTCGAAGTGGTCGATGCGCAACGCGTGCATGCCCTCGGTGAGCTGGACGGCGCCGTCCTTGGGTTCGGCACCGTGCAGCCCGTCGTGGTCGATGACCAGCTGGTCGTCGATCAGCAGCCGTGAGCCGTCGTCACTGGTCAGCCGGAAGGTGTACGAACCGTCGGCCGGTACGTGGATGTTGCCGGTGACCTGGGTGACGAAGTTGTCGCCGAACCCGCCGAAGTCGCCGGTCGTGCTCCAGTCGACGGTCGGCATCAACTTGTCGACGTTGGGGGTCTGTCCGGGCTTGAGCGTGCAGATCTTCTCGAGCGGGACCTGCACGTCGAAGACGCGCAGGGTGACACCGGGCTCCTGCGGCGGCACGTCGGCCTGTGGTGCGGAGCCCGGTCGGGCCGATGCCAGGGGAGCCCCCCAGAGCCCGCCCGCGACGAACGCCCCGACGAGCAGTCCCGTCAGGGATCTTCGGGCGCGCCGGTACAGCCGTGCGTCCATGCTTCCTCCTGCTGAGTCGACCGGAGGGCCGGATAACTCCGGTGCCGAATGGCGAACCGCCAACGGTTGCGGCCGACACGCTAGGAGACTTCTGCTCAACTCGTCCATACTTTGTCATCGATGAGTTCAAAGTCCTTCGAGTGGGCAGCATTCATCGATGTAATGGGTGTGCCGCGGGACGGGTGTGCGGTTACGAGGAGGGCGGGATGCGGTAGACGGACACGTGGGAACGCGACTCGGCGGTGAACGCGGCGCCGTCCCAGTCCGCGTGCCTGGACTCCAGCTCGAAACCGGCCAGTTGGGCCATGAGGTCGAGTTCGGCCGGCCAGATGTAGCGGTGCGGGCTGCGGAACAGCTGCGCCTGCCGGCTGTCGTCGAAGTGGAAGTGGTGCGACACGACGTGCTGGCGCAGGGTGTCGTAGGTGTCCAGGGCGATGTACCCGGACTCGGACTGCCAGACCGTGGCCGCCTGGCCCGGTGGCAGTTTGCGCAGCTCGGGCACCCAGAGCTCGATCACGAACCGGCCGCCGGGGCCGAGGTGACGGGCGGCGTTGCGGAAGCACTCGACCTGCTCGGCCTGGGTGAGCAGATTGGAGATGGTGTTGAAGACGAGGTAGACGAGGGTGTACTCCCCGGGGGCGGCGGTGGTCGCCATGTCGCCGATGATCACGGGGATCGTCGCCTCGTCGGCCTTGGTGCGCAGTTGCTCCACCATCGGCCGGGACAACTCGATGCCGGTGACGGGGACTCCGCTCCCGGCGAGCGGAACGGCCACCCGGCCCGTGCCGATGGCGAACTCGAGGGCCGCCCCGCCCTCGGCGAGCCGGGCGAGGCGGTCCACGGTCGGTTCCAGCACCTCGGGCGCGAACATTCCGGTGCCGGACGTGTCATAGCGCTGGGCGGCGTCAGCGTCCCAGATGTCCTCTTGTTCCATTCCGTCAACGCTCGCCGCCGGAGCCGGTGTTGTCCAGCGAATTACGTCAGGGCTTGCGGGCGAGACCGCCGTGCTCGCCGATGGGTTCCGGGGTGGGGGTGTCGCTGTCCGGGCGCCACAGCGGGACGGAGACGACGCCGGGATCGACGAGGTCCAGGCCCTCGAAGTACGCCGTGATCTGGTCGACGGTGCGCAGGTTGTAGGGCACGGCGCCGCTCTCGTTGTAGGCGTCCTGGGCCCGCTCGAAGACGGGGTCGACGCCCCGCGAGCCGTCGTTGACGGAGAGGTAGCTGCCGGAGGGCAGCGCGGCCATCAGCCGGGTGACGATGGAACGCGCCTGGTCGTAGTCGGCTATGTGACCCAGGATGTTGCTGAGGATGAGGGCGGTGGGACGCTCGAAATCCAGCGTCTGCGCGGCGACCTCCAGGATGCGGTCGGGGTCGAGTACGTCGGCGTCCACGTACGCGGTCGCCCCTTCCGGGGCGGAGTAGAGCAGGGCGCGGGCGTGGGCCAGGACCATCGGGTCGTTGTCGACGTAGACGATCCGCGACTCGGGGGCGATCCGCTGGGCGACCTGGTGGGTGTTGTCGGCCGTCGGCAGCCCGGTCCCGATGTCCAGGAACTGCCGGATGCCGGCCTCGCCCGCCAGGTAGGTGATGTTGCGGCGCAGGAAGGCACGGCTGCTGCGGGCGATGGTGACGATTCCGGGGAAGACGGCGGTGTAGGCGTCGCCGGCCTCCTCGTCGACGGGGTAGTTGTCCTTCCCGCCCAGCCAGTAGTTCCAGATCCGGGCCGAGTGCGGCACCGAGGTGTCGATCTTCTGTTGCGCTGATCCTGGCGTCGCGGCAGGGTCGGTCATGTGTACCGTCCGTAGTCGTTCGAGGGCTGTTTTGGCCAACGCATAATCTACGGTCCCACAGCTCGTCGGCGCAGGCTTGTTCGCGGGGACACGAGGTCACGTCCCGCACGGATCAGCCGGATGCCGCGGGCCCCGTGACGAAACGGGTGAGCTCCTCCGCCACTTCGCGCGGCAGATCCGCGACGGCCTCCGCGGGCAGCGCCGCGATCACGTCGCGCAGCCGCACGGCCAGGTCCGGGAACAAGGTCCAGGCCGACAGCGGGGCCTCGACGGCCGTGAGCAGCAGGTCCCCCTCGTAGAAGGTCGCGTCCAGCAGCGGCTCCTCCAGCAGCAGGCCGACCGCGAGCGGCAGGACGTACGGCAGGGCGACGCGTTGCCCGACGAGCATGCGCAGATCTCCCGGCCGCAGTGCGCGCAGCGGCACGCGTCGCAGCTCGTGCACCGTGCGGATCAGGTGGGTCGCGTCGGCGGCCGGATCCTCCCAGCGGGGCGGATCCAGCTCGTCGAGCGTACGGTCGAGGTGCAGCAGACGGTCCACGGCGACATTCTCGCCGACCGGGCCGGCCGGGCCGACCCCCGGCTCAGCCGAGTTCCACGATGAGGTCGCCGCCCTCCACCTGCTGAACGCGGTTGATGGCCAGCCGGGCGACCGTGCCGGACTTCGGGGCGGTGATCGCGGCCTCCATCTTCATCGCCTCGATCGTGGCCACCGTGGCACCGGCCGCCACCTCGTCGCCCTCGGCGACCGCGAGGGTCACCACGCCGGCGAAGGGTGCCGCGACATGGCCGGGATCGGCGCGGTCGGCCTTCTCGGTGACCGGGACGTCGGAGGCCGCCGCCCGGTCGCGGACCTGGATCGGCCGCAGCTGGCCGTTCAGGGTGGCCATCACGGTGCGCATGCCCCGCTCGTCGGCGTCGCCCACCGCCTGCAGCTCGATGAGCAGCCGCACGCCGGGGTCGAGGTCGACGCTGTACTCCGTGCCGGGGCGCAGCCCGTAGAAGAAGTCCTTGCTGTCCAGGACGCTGGTGTCGCCGAAGGACTGCCGGTGCGTCTCGAACTCCCGGGTGGGACCGGGGAAGAGGAGGCGGTTGAGGGTCGGCCGGCGGTTCTTCGCCAGGCCCGCGCGGTCGTCGGCGGTCAGCTCCTGGACGGGCTTGGGCTCGGCGCGGCCCCGCAGGGCCTTGCTGCGGAACGGCTCGGGCCAGCCTCCCGGCGGGGTGCCCAACTCGCCGCGCAGGAAGCCGATCACGGAGTCCGGGATGTCGAACCGGTCCGGCTCCTCCTCGAAGTCCCGCGGGGAGACGCCCGCGCCCACCAGGTGCAGTGCCAGGTCGCCCACCACCTTCGACGAGGGGGTGACCTTCACCAGGCGTCCGAGCATCCGGTCGGCGGCGGCGTACATCGCCTCGATGTCCTCGAAGCGGTCGCCGAGGCCCAGCGCGATCGCCTGGGTGCGCAGGTTGGACAACTGCCCGCCGGGGATCTCGTGGTGGTAGACACGGCCGGTCGGCGAGGCCAGGCCGGCCTCGAAGGGTGCGTAGACCTTGCGGACGCTCTCCCAGTAGGGCTCCAGGTCGCCGACGGCCGTCAGGTCCAGTCCGGTGGGGCGCTCGGAGTGGTCGGTCGCGGCGACGATCGCCGACAGGGAGGGCTGGGAGGTGGTGCCCGCCATCGAGGCCACCGCTCCGTCGACCGCGTCCGCGCCGGCCTGGATCGCGGCGAGGTAGGTGGCGAGCTGGCCGCCGGCGGTGTCGTGGGTGTGCAGGTGGACCGGCAGGTCGAACTCCCGGCGCAGGGCCGACACCAGCGTCGCCGCCGCGGGGGCCCGCAGCAGTCCGGCCATGTCCTTGACGGCCAGGACGTGCGCGCCCGCCTCCACGATCCGCTCGGCCAGGCGCAGGTAGTAGTCCAGGGTGTAGAGCCGCTCGGACGGGTCGGACAGGTCGGCGGTGTAGCACAGGGCCACCTCGGCGACGGCCGTGCCGGTCTCGCGCACCGCGTCGATCGCGGGCCGCATCTGGGAGACGTCGTTGAGCGCGTCGAAGATGCGGAAGATGTCGATGCCGGTGGCCGCCGCCTCCTGGACGAAGGCGTCGGTCACCTCGGTCGGGTACGGCGTGTAGCCCACGGTGTTGCGGCCGCGCAGCAGCATCTGGAGGCAGATGTTGGGCACGGCCTCCCGCAGGGCGGCCAGGCGCTCCCACGGGTCCTCGGCGAGGAAGCGCAGGGCGACGTCGTACGTGGCGCCGCCCCAGCACTCCAGCGAGAACAGCTCGGGCAGGGTGCGCGCCACCACGGGGGCGACGGCGAGCAGGTCCTTGGTGCGGACCCGGGTGGCGAGCAGCGACTGGTGGGCGTCGCGGAACGTGGTGTCGGTGACGCCGATGGTCGGCGCGTCGCGCAGCCGGCGGGCGAAGCCGTCGGGACCGAGTTCGGCGAGCCGCTGCCTCGAGCCGGCCGGCGGCTCACCGGCGGGCAGCGGCGGCAGCTTGGTGAGCGGGTCGATCAGCCGGGGCCGCTCGCCGTGCGGCTTGTTCACCGTGACGTCGGCGAGGTACGTCAGCAACTTGGTGCCGCGGTCGGCGGAGTGACGGGCGGTGAGCAGCTCGGGTCGCCGCTCGATGAACGAGGTCGTGACGTGTCCGGCCTGGAAGTCCGGATCGTCCAGGACCGCCTGCAGGAAGGGGATGTTGGTGGCGACGCCGCGGATGCGGAACTCGGCCACCGCGCGCCGGGCCCGGCCCACCGCGGTGTCGAAGTCCCGGCCCCGGCAGGTGAGTTTCACCAGCATCGAGTCGAAGTGGGCGCTGATCTCCGTACCGGCGTGGGTGGTTCCGCCGTCCAGGCGGATGCCGGAGCCGCCGGGCGAGCGGTAGGCGCTGATGCGGCCGGTGTCGGGGCGGAATCCGTTGGCGGGGTCCTCGGTGGTGATGCGGCACTGCAGCGCGGCGCCCCGCAGGGTGACGGTCTCCTGGGCCAGACCGAGGTCGGCGAGGGTCTCGCCGGCGGCGATGCGCAGCTGCGCCTGGACGAGGTCGACGTCGGTGACCTCCTCGGTCACCGTGTGCTCGACCTGGATGCGTGGGTTCATCTCGATGAAGACGTGGTTGCCGTCCCGGTCGAGGAGGAACTCCACCGTGCCGGCGTTGCGGTAGCCGATCTGCCGGGCGAAGTTCACGGCGTCGGCGCAGATGCGGTCGCGCAGCGCGGGGTCGAGGTTGGGCGCGGGCGCGAGTTCGATCACCTTCTGATGGCGGCGCTGCACCGAGCAGTCCCGCTCGAACAGGTGGATGACGTCGCCCTGCCCGTCGGCGAGGATCTGCACCTCGATGTGGCGGGGGTCGACGACGGCTTTCTCCAGGAAGACCGTGGGGTCGCCGAACGCGGACGCCGCTTCCCGGGAGGCCGCCTCGACGGCCTCCCGCAGCTGGGCGGGGTCCTCGACGCGGCGCATGCCGCGGCCGCCGCCGCCGGCGACCGCCTTGACGAACACGGGGAAGCCGATGCCGTCGGCGGCGCGGACGAGTTCGTCGACGTCGGTGGAGGGCGCCGAGGAGCCGAGCACGGGCACGCCGGCCTCGCGGGCGGCGGCCACCGCGCGGGCCTTGTTCCCGGTCAGTTCCAGGATCCGGGCGCTGGGTCCGACGAAGGTGATGCCGGCCTCTTCGCAGGCCCTGGCCAGCTCGGGGTTCTCGGACAGGAATCCGTAGCCCGGGTAGACGGCGTCGGCGTCCGCGCGGCGCGCGGCGCGGACGATCTCCTCGACGGAGAGGTAGGCCCGCACCGGATGTCCCGGTTCGCCGATCTCGTACGCCTCGTCCGCCTTCAGGCGGTGCAGCGAGTTGCGGTCCTCGTGCGGGAAGACGGCGACGGTTCGGGCGCCCAGTTCGTAGCTCGCGCGGAACGCCCGAATCGCGATCTCGCCGCGGTTGGCGACCAGCACCTTGCGGAACATTCTCGATCCCTCCAGCCTGCCGGTGACGAAGACCATCGTGTCGGTGGCGGGTCCGGTACGCCATGTGAACCGGGCCACTCACCTTCGGTCCGCCGACGGTGTGAGGGGCCACAGAGGAAACGCTTCCTCCATGACCCCTCCGTGGCCCTCCCCGGCCCTCGTGCGTGCCGGTGGAGCGCTACTCCGTGATCTTGAGCGGCTTGTCCGGTGTGCCGGTGCCCGGGTTGCCGGTCCTGTCCGCGGTGGCCGCGCCCGTCAGCGCCGTCGCCACGGCAGCCGGGGCGGCGTCGGGGTGGCCGCCAGGTACCCGGCCGCCGCGCGGGCCACGTGGGGAGGAGGAGGCCATCGAGGTGCCGGACATCGTCCTGGTGCCCTCGTCGCCGTCGTTCCAGGCCGAGGTGGTGTCGGAGCCGGGCGCGTAGAGGTCGACGGCCGCACCGAAGTCGGAGAAGTCGGACCGGGCGTCGTCCTGCGTCGGCGGCCGGGACCGCCCTGGAGGCGGCGGTCACCTGCTCGCCGCCCGCCCCGAGGGTGCGGACGAGTTCCCGGCCGACTCCTCCGGTTGCCCCGGTCACCACGAACAGGAACAACTTCCCTGTTGTTCCGGTGTGGTGGGGACGGCTGCCGCCGGGACGGACCCGGGACTCGCCTGCCCCGTCGGCCCGGTCGTGGACATCGTCCTCAGCCGGTGGACCACCCCGGTCCTGTGAACCCCGCACACGTACGGCCGGCAACGCTTCGCCGAGCCGCGACGGCGGATCGGCGGGGTCACCCCGAAGGTGCCGGCACAGCGGCTGCGGCAGCCGGAACGCGACGGCCCGGTCGTGCGCACGTACCATCCGGAGGTTCCGCCCCGGGTCGAGTACGGGATCAACGGGCCGGGCCTCGGCCTCGCGCCCCTCTTCGCGCGTCTCCCGGAGTGGGCCACGGCCGACCTGGACGAGGTCGAGCAGGCCCGGCACGCCTACGACGGGCGTCCCGCCCGCCGGCGCGGGGACCTCGGGTCAGGCCTCACCGGTCTCGAAGCGGGAGATGCGGCCGTCGTCGTCGACGGTGAAGGACCACCGGGTGCGCATCTCGCCCCAGGTGTCGTTGCTGTGGCGGGCGAGGAGCCGACGGCCGCCGCCGGACTCGTTGTCGACCTCCAGGTGCCCGTGGGAGGAGAAGATCTCCCGGTCGATCCACTCGGTGAGGTCGCGCTCGGAACCGTCGTCCGCCATGGTGGCACCGGGCGCCAGCAGAGCCAGGAAACCGTCCCGGTCGCGGTTGTTGACGGCCGTGACGAAGGCGCGGACGGCGGGATCGCGGAGACGGGTGCTCTGAATCGTCATGCCTGACAGCGTCGTACCGGCCGCCGGGCCCCGCCACCCGCGTCACCCGAACGGCGACCGGTGGCGCGCCGGGCCGGTGAGGGGGATGCGACGGTGGTCGGGCCAAGCCACTGCCCCGGGAGACGACGTGACCTGTTACGACCGACGTGATCTGGGCCTGCTGCTGCTCCGGCTGGGAACGGGCGGGGTGCTCGCGGCGCACGGCGCGCAGAAGTTGTTCGGCTGGTTCGGCGGGGGCGGCCTCGAGGGCACCGGCCAGTTCATGGAGTCCATCGGCTATGTGCCCGGCAGGGCGAGCGCCACGGCGGCGGGCCTCGCCGAGGCCGGCGGGGGCATGCTGCTCGCACTCGGTCTCGCCACCCCGGCGGCGGGCGCCGCGGCGGCCGGCGCGATGGCGGGCGCGTCCGCCGTGCACGTACCCAACGGCTTCTTCAACCAGGAGGGCGGCTTCGAGTACGCCGCGTCCCTGGGCCTGACGGCTGCCGGTCTCGCCGTCGCGGGTCCCGGCCGGCTCTCCCTGGACCACGCCCTCGGCCACGCGGTCAACCGGAGCTGGATGATCCCGGCGGCCTTCGCGGTGACCGCGGCGGCCACGACGATGACGGTGGGGGCGCGCGTCCGGCGGCTGCGGAAGGCCAAGGAGGGCGAGCAGGAGACGCTGTTCGAGGAGTAGTCCGACGCGCCGGCGGTCTCAGCAGCCCGTCGACTCCCTGCAGGGACCGCTCTCGGGCAGATGCGTCTCGGCCCACTTGCCGAGTTCCTTGAGCGCGGGTCCCAGCGCGGCGCCCGACTCCGTCAGACGGTAGGTGACCCGCAGCGGCGGTCCCTCGTCGACCTCACGGACCAGGAGTCCCGCGGCGCCCAGTTCGGTCAGCCGGTCGGAGAGCATGCGCTCGCTGATGCCGGGAATCGCCCGGCGCAGATCGGCGAAGTACGCCGGCTGTTCCACCAGCACGGCCACGATCGGGCCGGTCCAGCGCTTTCCGAGCAGCTGGAAGACGCGGGTGATCCCGCCGTCCACCTTTTTGCACGCCTCTGACCCATGCACCTGCTCGACCGCCATGCCCCCAGGGTACTACCCCTCTGCGAGGGGATGAAAAAAAGTAAGCAACTGTGTTATTCATAGTCGAGTACGAATTCTCAGCGGTGGCGTTCCGGCGCCCCCGCCCCCTCACTCATGGGAGAAACCCCCGATGGCCACCCTTCTGCACATCGATTCCTCCGTGTTCCCGGCGTCCGCCTCCGCGTCCCGCGCCGTGGCGGAGACCTTCCGCAAGGCGTGGGAGGAGCAGCACCCCGAGGGCACGGTGATCTACCGCGACCTCGCCACGAACCCCGTTCCGCACCTCACCGCCGACGCCCACACGGCGGGCTTCGCGGATCCCTCCGCGCACACTCCCGAGCAGGCCGCCGCCTTCGCCGGGCGCCTGAAGCTGATCGAGGAGTTCGAGCGGGCGGACGCACTGCTGATCGGCGCCCCGATGTACAACTTCACGATCCCCTCCACGCTCAAGGCATGGCTGGACAACGTGGCCCTGATGGGCCGCACCGCGGGCGAGAACCCCTCCGCCAAGGGCACCCCGGTCACCGTGATCGCCAGCCGCGGCGGCTCCTACGCGCCGGGCACCCCGCGCGAGGGCTACGAATACGTGCAGAACTATCTGCGGGCGGTGCTGGTCGACTTCCTCGGCCTCGACCTCGACTTCATCGTCCCGGAGCTGACCATGGCCCCGCACAACCCGGCGATGACCGAGCTGGTCCCGCTCTTCGAGAGCTCCCGCGAGCGCGCCCACCAGGACGCGACCGTCAAGGCCAAGACCCTCGCCGAGCGGCTGGCCGCGTGACCCGGCGGCGCCCGGCGCCGGTTCAGGTCCGGCGCCGGGCGTCGTCCAGGTAGTGCAGCACGGCCGCGACACGGCGGTCCGTGCGGTCGGTGGGCGCCAGATCGAGCTTGGCGAAGATGCTGCGGATGTGCTTGTGGACGGCGCCGTCGGTGACGACGAGCCGTTCGGCGATGGCCGCGTTGCCCAGCCCCTCGGCCATCAGCGCCAGCACGTCCCGTTCGCGCGGACTGAGCCGCTGCAACCGGGCGTCCGGCCGGCTGCGGGTGAGCAGCTGGGCCACGACCTCGGGATCGATGGCGGTGCCGCCCCGTGCCACCCGGTGCAGCGCGTCGAGGAACTCCTCGACCCGGCCGACCCGTTCCTTGAGCAGATAGCCGAGGCGGGCGCTGCCCTGGGCGAGCAGATCGGTGGCGAAGGCCTGCTCGACGTAGGCGGACAGGACGAGGACGGCCAGCTCGGGCCGGCGCCGCCGGGCCTCCACGGCCGCGGTGATCCCCTCGTCGGTGTGGGTGGGCGGCATCCGGACGTCGACGATGGCGACGTCCGGCTTCTCCGCGTCCACGGCGTCCAGGAAGGCGTCGGGGTTCTCGGCCGTGGCCACCACGTCCAGCGACTCGGCACGCAGCAGCAGTGCCAGCCCCTCGCGCAACAGGGCGTCGTCCTCGGCGATCACGATCCGCATGGCAGGGTCACCTTCAGGGTGGTGGGGCCGCCGGGAGGGCTGGCCAGTTCCAGTGTTCCGTCGTGCGCCTCGGTGCGTCGGCGGATGCCGGTGAGCCCGGACCCGTTCCGCTCGTCCGCGCCGCCCCGGCCGTCGTCGTGGATCTCCACGTACAGCCGGTCGTCCAAGCGGCGCACGACGACACCGGCGTCGTGGGCGCCGCTGTGCTTGGCGATGTTGCTGAGGGCCTCGGCGACCACGAAGTACGCCGTCGCCTCCACGGACGCCGCGCACCGGCCGGGGACGTCGGCGTCGACGCGGCAGGGCACCGGGCAGTCGGCCGCCAGGGCGGTGAGGGCGTCGGGCAGACTGCGGTCGGCGAGGACCGGCGGGAGGATGGAGCGGACGACCGCCCGCAGTTCGGCCAGCGCCTGTTCGGCGGCCTCCTGGGCGCGCTCGAGGACGGCCTCGGCCTCGGCGGGGTTCCGGGTCAGGGCGCGGCGGGCCGCGCCGAGCAGCACGGTGACCGCGACGATCCGGTTCTGCGTGCCGTCGTGCAACGCCCGCTCGACGCGGCGCAGTTCGGTGGCGTGGGCGTCGAGTGCGGCGGCCCTGGTGGCGGTGAGTTCGGCGACCCGCAGGACGAGGTCGGTCCCGGGGTCGGGGCTGAGCAGCCGCCGTCCGGGCCATGCCTGGAGCCGGGCGAGCCCGGGGGCGCAGAGCACGATGGCAACGACGAACAGCACGCCGAGGAAGGTGACGAACAGGGCGCCGGGCCAGTCGCGCACGGTCCACCAGCCCAGGGCCGCGGTGGCCTCGCTCTCCGGCAGGAAGCGCCAGTACAGCGGGAAGGTGATGTCGTGTGCCGCGTTCAGCGGCAGTGTCGCCCCGATCAGTCCGAGGAGCAGGCCGAAGAGCGCGTGCGTGCAGACCCAGCGCACCTCACGGCGTACGGCGCGGTCCGCGAGCACCGCCCGCAGCCCGGCCGGCGGCTCCGGCGGACCGATGATCTCGGGGCCCCACCGGGACAGCCTGGCCCGTTCCCGGTCGGCGACGGCCCGCACCGCGTGCAGCGCGGACGGCAGCAGCACCAGACCCACCCCGACCAGACAGGTCACCGCCGTCAGGAGCAGCCACAGCATCGCGAGCAGCGCCAGCAGGCCGGTGCCCATACCGCCGATGAGGTGTTCCAGAGCGTCCAGGGCGGACCGGGCACGGACCGACACGGCACGTGGACGCGTCGGCGTCGCCTCGTGAGTCACCACCGTTCGTACCTCCCAGGCGCGGAGGATAGAACACCCGGTTCCCGGCCCGCCGGGCCATCCGCCCAGTGGTACGCGGCCGGTGGCGCCGCGGGCCGCGCGCGGTACGCGGCCGGGCGCGCTCCGGGCCCGGGACCGGCGCGGCGTGCTCACTCGCGGACGCCGATGCCCTCGACCGGAGGGGTGCGCAGGAGCCGGCCGACGGGAAGCACCGTGGCGACGAGCGCCAGGACGACGGTGCCGCCGACCACGGTGGCCCACCCGGCGGCCGGAACGTGGGGCACGCGCTGCCCGGCCACGGCGTTGACGACCGAGGTGAGGGTGACGGCCGCGATCGCGCCGCCGATGACGAGCGCCACGCCCAGCAGACCGGCCTGTTCGGCGTGCACCATCCGCTTCACCTGACGGCGGGTGAGGCCGGCCAGGCGCAGCAGGGCGAGTTCCCGGGTCCGGGCCAGGGCGGCCATGACGAGCGTGTTGGCGGCGGCCAGGACCGCGTATCCGACCAGGACGGCGATGAGCAGCTTGTTCAGCCAGCCGCTGACGGCCAGGTCCTGGGCGATGTCGCCGGTGAGCCGGTCGGTGTCGACCACCGCGGCGGCCGGATATCGGCCGGCCAGGTCGGCCAGGGCGGCTCCGACGTCCGCGCCCGGTGCCGTGCGGACGAGCACCTGGTCGTCGAGTCCGGTGACGGTGTGCCCGGCGAGGGTCTTCGGGTGGAGGGTGACGTCGCCGAAGCCCCAGCCGCGTTCGTACAGCGCGACGACGCGCAGGGTGACGGGCGTGCCGTCGCCGAGCCACAGTCCGGCCCTGTCCCCGAGGTGCCAGCCGGCGGCGTCCGCCTGTGCGGTGGACACGGCCACGGTCCCCGCACGCAGTTCGGCGAGGCTGCCCGACCGGACCTCGAGGTCCATCGTCCGTTCCACCCCCTCGGGGTCGATGCCCTGGGCGACCACGGTTCGTGCCTCGAGTTCGCCCGGTACGACGACCGAGGTGCGGCGCACCCCGGTCGCGGCGAGCACGCCGGGGATGCGGCGGGCCTCCGCAGCGGCGGAGGCGGGCAGGCCGACGGCACCGGTCAGGGCGTGCTGGGCGAGGATGCCGTCGCGGCTCTGGACGACGGTCTGCCGCTGGAGGTTGTCCTGCAGGAACCAGACGGTGCCGCCGAAGCCGACGGAGAGCACCAGCGCGGTGAGGACGGCGACCGTGCCCCGCGCGTTGGCCCGCAGGTTCGCGGCGGCGAGGTAGCCGCTGTCGCCCCACACGGCCCGCAGCACGGGCCCGAGGAACCGGGCCGCGCCCTGGTTGATCCAGGGCGCGAGGAGCGCGACCCCGAGGACGAACGTGTAGAGCATGCCCATCGCGGCACCCAGCGCGGTCTGGCCGTCGGTGGCGCTGGTGAGGCCGGTCAGGGACACCGCGACGGCGAGGCACACCAGGCCGCTCACCACACGTGCCCTGCTGCCGGGGCCGCGCTCGACGGCCGCCTCCCCGAGCGCCTCGGTGGGCTTGATCCGGGTGACGCGCAGCGCGGCGATCCAGGCGGCCAGGAGTGCCACGGCGGCGACGGCCACGGTCACGGCCGCCGCGGACAGCACTCCGCCCCGGACGGTGAAACCGTCGGGCACGAACTCCCGGGACACCAGTTCGTCGCGGATGTACCGCGTGGCGAGCAGTCCGGCCGGGACGCCCACGGCGGCGGCGACCGCAGCGAGCAGGCCCACCTCCGCGAGGAGCATCCGCCGCACCTGGCCCGGGGTGGCCGCGACGGCGCGCAGCAGGGCGAGGTCGCGGCGCCGGTGCCGTACCGACAGGCCGACGGTCCCGGCGACGACGAAGACGATGATCATCGCGGCGTACCCGCCGAACGCGCCGCCGGCCTGGAGGGTGAAGGCCCGTGCGGCCGCGGCCTCGGGCTCCGCGGCCAGTCCGCGCCCGTCACCGGTGTACGTCGTCGCGTCGGCGCCGTCCGCCACCCGGCGCACCGCGGCGAGCACGGCGGAGCGGTCGGCGTCCGGTTCGGTGAGGACGCCGATGGCGTCGAAGCGGTCCGGGTGCGGATCGAGGCGGGCCGCTCGCGCGTCGGTGAAGAACAGTGCCGCCCGCTCCCCCGGCGCGCCGTCGGTCTCGACCACGCCGCTCACCCGGTATGGCCGGCTCTCTCCCCCGGTGATGACGTCCGTGGTGTCGCCGGGGCCGAGCCCGCGGCCGTCGGCGATCCGGGCGTCGACGGCGATCTCCCCGTCGGAGCGCGGCGGCGCACCGGCCACCAGCCGGTACGGGGCCAGGGCGGCGCTCGCCCAGCCGTGCCCCGTGACCGGCAGGTCCGGGGCCACCGTCGTGGTGACCGCGATCGCACGGTCGCCCACGGCGCGCGCCACCCCGGGCACCGCGGCCAGCTCGTCGGCCAACCCGGCGCGGACACCACCGCGTTCGGGGAGCGTGACGGTGGTGTACTCGGTCTCGCCGAACACCGTCGGCCCGGCCACCCGCAGGTCCCGGTCGGCGACGACGGCGGCCGTGGCGCCGTAACGCCGCGGCTCGCCCTGGTAGCGCCATCCGGACTCCACGAGCAGGGCGCAGGTCATCAGGACGGCGACGCCGGCGGCGAGCGCGACGAACGTGGCGGCGAAGCCGCCCTTGTGGAAGCGCACCATCCGCGCGGCCAGGTGGAGCACGGTTCAGCCCTCCCGGCTCGCGACGGGCTGCCGGCGGCCGAGCAGCGCCAGGTGTTCGGCGATCCGCTCGGCGCCGGGCTGCGGCATGTCCCGCACGATCCGCCCGTCGGCGAGGACCAGCACGCGGTCGGCGTAGGACGCGGCGACCGGGTCGTGGGTCACCATGACGACGGTCTGCCCGGTCCGGTCGACCGCCGACCGCAGCAGGGCGAGGACCTCGGCGGCGGTCCGGGTGTCCAGGGCTCCGGTGGGTTCGTCGCAGAAGATCACCTCGGGGCGGGTGACGAGTGCCCGGGCGATGGCGACGCGCTGCTGCTGGCCGCCGGAGAGCTGCGCGGGCCGGTGCCGCAGCCGGTCGCCGAGTCCGACCCGTCCGATCACCTCGGCCACCCAGGCCGGATCCGGCCGGTGGCCCGACAGCCGGGAGGGCAGCAGGATGTTCTGCTCCACGTTCAGCGCGCCCACCAGGTTGAACGCCTGGAAGACGAAACCGACCCGGCCGCGGCGCAGTTCGGTCAGGCGGCTCTCCGACATCGACGACAGGTCGGTGGCACCGATCCGCACCGTCCCCGAGTCCGGCCGGTCCAGTCCGGCCGCGCAGTGCAGCAGGGTGCTCTTGCCCGATCCGGACGGTCCCATCACGGCGGTCATCGTGCCGCGCGTGAACGCGGCGCTCACGTCGTCCAGCGCCACGACCGGCTGCTCACCGCCGTACGCCTTGTGCACATGGTCGAGGACGACGGCGACGTCGGCCGGGGTCGGTGACATGGTGGGGTGCCTTCCGGGCGTGGCTCGTTGTGGGACCTGAACGACGGTAGGAGACGCGGGGGCCGACGCCCATGCAGCCAGTGACCCGACCATGGTGGTGCAGGCACTACCACCGCCCGGCGGGCGACATCACGTTCGTACGCGCGCCGTTCGCCCTGGCCCGGCGCGGTTCCGGCGGCGAGGACGCGGGACCGCAGGTCAACGGAAGATCACCTACCGGTCTCGACGGGCCCTCTCCGTGTCGTCTTCGAGACTCACCTGCAACGCTCCGTACCGCACGTTCCGGCCCGCCGCGCCGTCACAGTCACTGAAGTCGGCGTCAACCAACCGAGGGGACACGGACGATGAAGTGGCACGGGACACGGCGGCCGGCCGGAGCGCTGCTCGCGCTCGCGGCGGCGAGCTGCCTGCTGGCCGGCGGCTGCGGCGCGGGGAGCGACGGCAACTCCAAGGCGAGCGACGCCTCCTACGACCGCGGGGGCGACGGATCGGTGCCGCTGCCCGCCCCCGACCGGGGCTCGGGAGGGCGGTACGACGGTGGACGGGACGAGGACGAGCAGGACTCCCGCGAGGTCGCCCCCGATCCCGACCACCTGTCGACCTTCGCGCTGGACGTCGACACCGCCTCGTACGACTATGCCCGCCGCACCCTCGCGGAGGGCCGGCTGCCCGATCCGTCGGCCGTCCGCCCCGAGGAGTTCGTCAACAGCTTCCGGCAGGACTACGAGCGTCCCGGCGGCGACGGTTTCACGGTCACCGTGGACGGCGCCCGCACCGGCGAGGAGGACTGGTCGCTGGTCCGGGTGGGCCTGGCCACCCGGGCCGCCGAGCCGGACGGTGAACGTCCGCCGGCCGCCCTCACGTTCGTCGTCGACATCTCGGGGTCGATGGCGGAACCGGGCCGCCTCGACCTCGCCCAGGATTCCCTCGCGACCATGACGGACCGACTGCGCGACGACGACTCGGTGGCCATCGTCACCTTCAGCGACGAGGCCGAGACCGTCCTGCCGATGACCCGGCTCGACGGCGACCGGGACGAGGTCCACGACGCCATCGACAGCCTGGAGCCGACCGACTCCACCAACCTCGGCGCCGGTGTGGAGACCGGGTACGAGACCGCCGTCGAGGGGCTGCGCGAGGGCGCGACCAACCGGGTCGTGCTCGTCTCCGACGCGCTCGCGAACACCGGTGACACGGACGCCGACGCGATCCTCGAACGCATCGCGGAGTCCCGCCGCGAGCACGGCATCACCCTGTTCGGCGTCGGTGTCGGCAGCGACTACGGCGACGCACTCATGGAGCGGCTCGCCGACAAGGGCGACGGCCACACGGTGTACGTGTCCGACGAGGAGGACGCCCGCGAGGTGTTCTGCGAGCAGCTGCCCCGCCACATCGAGCTGACGGCCCGTGACGCCAAGGCGCAGGTCGCCTTCGACCCGGAGACGGTCGCCGAGTTCCGGCTCGTCGGCTACGACAACCGGCGGGTCGCCGACGAGGACTTCCGTGACGACCGGGTGGACGGCGGCGAGGTCGGGCCCGGCCACACCGTGACCGCCCTGTACGCCGTGCGCACCCTCCCCCACTCTCGACTTCGCTCGAGCGGGGGGACCCCCATCGGTGCCGAGGGCCACCTCGCCACGGCGACCGTGCGCTGGCTCGACCCCGACAGCCGCACCCCGCACGAGGAGACGGGCGACCTGGAGGCCGACGGTCTCGTCGACTCCGTGTGGAGCGCGCGGCGCGGTCTGACGGTCACCGCGACCGCGGCTTACTTCGCCGACGCCCTGCGTGCGTACGGCCACCGCCACAGCGCGCTGCCGGGCGCCCCCGGTCTCGGCGAACTCTCCGAGCGGGCCGGTGACCTGGCGGACCGGACGGAGGACGAGGACGTCCGCGAGCTGGCGAAGGCGATCCGCGCGGCGAGCCGACTGGACCGACCCCTGCCCATTGACTGATTCTTACGCGCGGGTAAGTTGACTCCGGAGTAAGTAAGTACGGCAGCACCAGCACGAGAGCATCAGCCGCGACCGGGAGCCGTCATGGGCGTACGCAGGGATCTGAAACGGGCGATACGACGCACGGGTCCGACCAGCCGGACCGGAGCCGAGACCGTCAGGGACGAGCACGGCGTCGTGCGTGAGGCCCGTACGGCGGCCCTGGCCCCGCGGCGGACCACCGGCAGCACGGCCGACATCCCGTTCACCAACGCGGCCGAGGCCCCCGACGCGGTGGTGCTGCGGCGCGAGGAGCACGGCGCCTGGCGCCCGGTGACGGCGGCGGCCTTCGCCCAGGAGGTCACCGCCGTGGCCAAGGGGCTGATCGCCGCCGGGCTGGAACCGGGCGACCGGGTCGCCGTGATGTCCCGCACCCGCTACGAGTGGACGGTCCTGGACTTCGCGGTCTGGTCCGCCGGCGGCCGGACCGTGCCGGTCTACCCCACCTCCTCCGCGGAGCAGGTGGGGTGGATCGTCCGTGACTCCGGCGCCCGGTACGTCGTCACGGAGACCGCGCAGAACACGGCCGCCGTCACCACCGGCACCGCCGCCCACCCGCGACCCCCGCACGTGTGGGAACTGGAGACGGACGCCCTCGCCGGACTCACCGCACTCGGCCGGGACGTCCCCGACGAGGAGGTCACCGAGCGCCGTACCGCCCTGACCCCCGACAGCGTCGCGACCGTCTGCTACACCTCCGGCACCACCGGACGCCCCAAGGGCTGCGTCCTCACCCACGCCAACCTGTACGCCGAGGCCGCCAACACGGTCGAGCTGCTGCACCCCGTCTTCAAGGAGGTCACGGACCAGACCGCCTCGACCCTGCTCTTCCTCCCGCTCGCCCACATCCTCGGCCGCACCATCCAGATCGCCTGCCTGCTCGCCCGCATCGAGATCGGCCACTTCCCGAGCATCAAACCGGACGAACTCCGGCCCGCCCTCAAGTCGTTCCGCCCGACGTTCCTGGTCGGCGTGCCCTACCTCTTCGAGAAGATCCACGACACCGGCCGGGCCACCGCCGAGAAGATCGGCCGCGGCGCCTCCTTCGAACGCGCCCACCGTGTCGCCGTCCGCTTCGGCGAGGCCCACCTCGACAGGTTCCTGGGCCGCGGCAAGGGCCCCGGCCCCGGGCTGTACGCCGCCTGGGCCCTGTACGACCTGCTGGTCTACCGCCGGGTCCGCAAGGAACTCGGCGGCCGGACGCGCTACGCCATCAGCGGCGGCTCCCCGCTGGAACGGGACCTCAACCTCTTCTTCTACGCGGCCGGGATCATGATCTACGAGGGCTACGGCCTGACCGAGACCACCGCCGCCGCCACCATCGTCCCGCCGCTGGGCCCCCGCCCCGGCACGGTCGGACTCCCGGTCCCCGGCACCGCGGTCCGCATCGCCGACGACGGCGAGGTGCGGATCAAGGGCGGCATCGTCTTCGGGTCGTACTGGAACGACCCGGCCGCCACCGACGAGGCGCTCGACGACGGCTGGTTCACCACCGGCGACCTCGGCTCGCTGGACGAGGACGGCTATCTGACCATCACCGGCCGCAAGAAGGACATCCTCGTCACCTCCGGCGGCAAGAACGTCTCCCCGGCCGTCCTGGAGGACCGGCTGCGCAGCCGCCCGCCCGTCGGCCAGTGCCTCGTCGTCGGCGACAACCGCCCCTTCGTGGCCGCGCTGATCACCCTCGACCCCGAGACGGTCGCCCACTGGCTGGCGGTCCGCGGGCTGCCCGCCGGCACCCCGATGTCCGAGGTCGTCCGCGACCCGCGGATGCGCGCCGACGTGCAGAAGGCCGTCGACTACGCCAACGAGGCCGTCTCCCGCGCGGAGTCCATCCGCGCCTTCACCCTGATCGAGGGCGAGTTCACCGAGGAGAACGGACTGCTGACCCCCTCGATGAAGGTCAAACGGCGGGCGGCGCAGGAGGCCTACGCGGACGAGATCGCGGCCCTGTACTCCTGACCCCCGTGTCCCGCAGGGCACGGAGGTAGCGCCCGCGGACGTGGAGCTGCGCCAGCAGGAGAACGGGGAAGAGCGGGCGCCAGGGGCCCGCCGGCGCCGCCCGGGTCAGGGAACGCAGGGTCAGCAGGACCCGGCCGTCACCGTCCCGGTGCACGATGAAGGCCTCTTCCCCGCTGACCGGGTGGCCCCGGCGGGTGCCGTAGGCGAAACCGCACCGGTCCCCGGTCTCCACCACGGCGACGACCTCGACCGGTTCCCGGACGACGCACCGGCCGAGGCCCGCCGTGACGGTGTACCGTCCGCGCTCGCGCGCGCCGAGGCCGCCCCCGTCGGCCGGGGCGACGGCGAAGCCGCTGCGCCGTTTGACCTCCCACCGCAGCACCGCCTCCCTGGCGGCGGTCCAGACGTCTTCTCCCCGTCCGATCGTCACGGTCCTCTCGAACCGGCGGAACCCGGGCGGGGACGCGGACCAGAGCGGGACCCGCGGGGCGGTGGCACCGCGGGGGCC
Organism: Streptomyces sp. AC558_RSS880; assembly: GCF_019049255.1. Taxonomy (GTDB): domain Bacteria; phylum Actinomycetota; class Actinomycetes; order Streptomycetales; family Streptomycetaceae; genus Streptomyces. The sequence continues at coordinate 122,306 of NZ_JAGMUJ010000130.1, forward strand.
GTAGGTGAGACCGCCGTCGTCACCCACGTGCGTCCGCCCTCCGCTCCAGGAAGGCGGACAGGCCCGTCAGCAGCCGGTCGACGTCCTCGCCGCTGGTGTACGGGGCCAGTCCGACACGGAGGCCGCCGGTGTCGCCGAGGCCGAGGCGGCGGGACGCCTCCAGCGCGTAGAAGCTGCCGGAGGGCGCGTGGACGCCGCGTCCGGCGAGGAAGCGGTAGGCGTCCTCGGTGCGGTGGCCGTCGAGGGTGAGCAGCAGGGTCGGGGTGCGCCGGGCCGCGCGGGAGTGGACGGTGACCTGCTCCAGGGCCGCCAGCCCCTGCTCCAGCCGGTCGCGCAGGACGCCCTCGTGTTCCTCGATCCCCTCGAACGCCGCGGCGAGCCGTTCCCGGCGGCTGCCGCCCCGCTCGGCGGCCAGCCCGGCCAGGAAGTCGACCGCCGCACGGGTACCCGCGAGGAACTCGTAGGGCAACGTGCCGAGTTCGAAGCGCTCGGGCACCGCGTCCGTGGAGGGCAGCAGTTTGTCCGGGCGCAGTGTCTCCAGGAGCTCGGGTCGGGCGGCCAGGACGCCGTGGTGGGGGCCGAGGAACTTGTACGGGGAGCAGACGAAGAAGTCCGCGCCGAGCGCCTCGACGTCGACCGGGGCGTGTGCGGCGTAGTGCACGCCGTCGACGTACAGCAGGGCGCCCGCCTCGTGCGTGATCCGCGCGATCTCGGCGACCGGGGGCATCGTGCCGATCAGGTTGGAGGCCGCGGTGACGGCCACCAGCCGGGTGCGCCCGGAGAGTTGGGCGCGGATGTCGTCGGCGGTCAGTTCGCCGGTGGCCGGGTCGAAGTCCGCCCGGCGGACGGTGCAGCCGGTCCGCTCGGCCGCCTGCGTCCAGGGGCGGATGTTGGCGTCGTGGTCCAGCGTGGTGACGACCACCTCGTCGCCCGGTGACCAGGTGTCGGCGAGGGTGCGGGAGAAGTCGTAGGTGAGCTGGGTGGCGCTGCGGCCGAAGACGACGCCCGCCGGGTCGGCGCCCAGGAGGTCGGCCATGGCGCGCCGGGCCTCGACGACGACGGTCTCGGCGTTGCGCTCGCCGGGCAGTCCGTCGCCGCGGATCGAGAGCGGCCGGGACAGCGCGGCGGCGATCGCCTCGATGACGGGCAGCGGCGTCTGGGTGCCGCCGGGGCCGTCGAAGTGCGCGGTGCCGGCGGCCAGCGCGGGCACCTGGGCGCGCAGTGCGGTGAGGTCGTACGTCACGTGAGGCCTCCTGTCGATGGGGTGTGGGGGTGCCGGTCAGGCGGACGAGCCGTCGGCCCGCGGTGCGAGCGGTGGGTCGGAGAGCTGCTCGCGCAGATAGTTCCAGACGACCGCGATCAGGGCGGCGACCGGTACGGCGAGCAGGCTGCCGACGATGCCGGTCAGACTGCCGCCGAGCGTCACCGCCAGCAGGACGACCGCCGCGTGCAGTCCGAGACCGCGGCTCTGGATCATGGGCTGGAGCACATTGCCCTCGAGCTGCTGCACCACGACGATGATGGCCAGCACGATGAGCGCGTCCGACAGGCCGTTGGAGACCAGCGCGATCAGCACCGCGACGAAGCCGGCGAACAGGGCGCCCACGATGGGCACGAACGCGGACACGAAGGTCAGCACCGCCAGCGGCAGCACCAGGGGGACGTCGAGGATCCACAGGCCCAGGCCGATCAGTACGGCGTCGATCAGGCCGACGAGCGCCTGGGAACGCACGAACGAGCCCAGGGTGAGCCAGCACCGCTCGGCCACGGCCGGGACGTCGGTGGCGAGCCGCCCGGGGAGCTGCCGGCCGAGCCACGGCAGGAAGCGCGGGCCGTCCTTGAGGAAGAAGAACATCAGGAAGAGCGCCAGTACGGCCGTGACCACACCGCTGAAAATGGTGCTCACGCCCGTGACGGCGGTGGTGGCGATGGCACCGGCGCTGTCCTGGATGCGAGCGGTCGCGGTGTCGAAGGCACCGGCGATCTGGGCGTCGTCGATGTTCAGCGGCGGCCCGGCGGCCCATTCGCGCAGCCTCTCGACGCCCTCGACGACACCGTCGGCCAGCTCGCCGGACTCCGACGCCACAGGCACCGCGATCAGCGCCACGGTGCCCGCGGCCACCAGCAGGAACAGCACGGTCACCAGGGCCGCGGCGAACGCCGGGGGCAGACCGTGACGGCGCAGGAAACGGGTCGGGGGCCAGGTGAGCGTGGTGAGGAGGAGTGCGACTATCAGCGGCCAGGCCACCGACCACATCCGGCCCAGGACCCACAGCACCGCCGCCGACGCCACCAGGACCAGCAGCAGCTCACCGGAGACACGAGCCGACGTACGCAGCGCGGCGCGGGTTCTCCCCGCGTTCAACGTGGCAGACATGGAGGCACCTTATGGGGCCCGCCGGTCACGGTGATCACCCGGGATCCGCTAGGGAGGGACGTCCGGCGGGGTTCCACCGTGTCGGCCGGGGAACGGCCGGGGCCGGTGAGGCAGACTGAAGTCATGGGCGACCTCGATGCCCGCGGGACACCGTCGCGTCGGTTCCCTCCGGCGCCGAAGAGCGTGGCGGAGGCCCGGCGGTTCGTGCGGGCCACCCTCGGCGATGCCGCGCCGGACCTGGTGGACACGGCTCAACTGCTGGTCAGTGAGCTGGTGACCAACGTGGTCCTGCACGCCCGCACCGAGGTCGAGGTGGCGGCCCGCGTCGACGACGGCACGGTCCATGTGCGGGTCGGCGACCGCCGGCCGGACCGCGGGCTCGTGCCCCACGGGTGCCCGGCGTACGCCGGTACGGGCCAGGGGCTGGCGCTGGTCGCCGCGCTGTCCTCCCGGCGGGGCGTCGAGACCGGTGACGAGGGCAAGACGGTCTGGTTCGAGCTGGGGCCCGAGGGACCGCCCCGGTACCCGGACGGCTGGGAGCCGCCCGTCGTGACACCGTCCGGCCCTCAGGCCACGGTGACCCTGCTCGACCTGCCGACAGCACTCTACGCGGCGGCTCAGCAGCACCGGCACACCCTGTTGCGTGAGTTCACCCTGGCCGTCGGCGCCGACCAGGATTTCGGTGTCCCCCCGGAGGACCTCGCCGTCGCGCTGGACATGAGCCAGCTGTTCACCGCGTCCGTGACGGCCGCGCTGCGGCGGCAGCCCTCCGAGCAGGCGATCCGCTCACTGCCCGTGTCGGTGCCGTCGGACGCCGAGCCGTCGGTCCAGATCCTGCGCGCGGTGCTCGACCTCGCCGAGGAGGGCGCCCGCGAGGAGCGTCTGCTGACGCTGCCCGCGCTGCCGCGGCAGCGCCTCTTCCACCAGTGGCTGTTCGACCAGATCGTCGGGCAGCTGGCCGGGGCGCACCCCACGGCGTGGACGATGGTGCCGGGGGAGCCGGGCACCAGTCCCTCGGAACAGGCGGCGTGGGACCCGGGGCAGGTACAGATGAGCACGGTTCCGACGATCGCCGCCGACGAACAGAACCGGATCATCGCCGCGAACGGACTGGTGGCGGACCTGCTCGGCTGGCACGCGGACGATCTCGTGGGCCGGTCGCTCGGCACCCTGATCCCGGAACACCTCCGCAGACGGCACACCGCGGCGTTCGCGTCCCTGCTGCTCAGCGGGCAGCCCCGGATCCTGGGCCGCTCGGTGCCGCTGCCCGCGCTGCACCGGGACGGCCGGCTGGTTGCCGTGCGGCTGTTCATCCAGCCGCAGGAGACGGCCGACGGCCGCACCGTCTTCGTCGCGCATCTCGCCCCTCGTGCGTCGGTTCCCGGTTCCTCCGCGGACCCGCCCGGCCGCGTCCGGTCCCTGGCACAGGGGGAACCGGAGCGGCTGCTCCCGTCGGCCACCGGCGGCCCCGACCGGGACGCGGACCGGTCGGCGCTGGAGCGGCTGTCGCTGCTGGCCGACACCTCGGCCGCGCTGAGCAACGCCCCACAGCTGGACGAGGGTCTGGAGCGGGTGGGCCAGATCCTCACCCAGCGGCTGGCCGACTGGTGCGCGGTGGACCTGTTCACGGAGAGCGGCCAGGTGGAGCGGGTCTCCCTCACCCACCGCTCGCCCCGCGGTCACTGGCCCACGGAGTATGAGGGCCCGCTTCCGCCGGTGTCCGACGCCGCCCGCGGTCCCCTGGCCCGCGCGCTGCACGGGGCGGGCCCGCTGCTGCTCACCGGGCCGCCGTCACCCAGCCAGGTCGCGAGCCCCCTGGACGCCCACTACCTGGGGCTGTTCCAGACCATGGGCGCCGACAGCGCGGTCGTCGCCCCGCTCCGGGCCCGCCGGCAGGTCATCGGCGTCCTCACCGTGGCCCGCCGCGGACGGGACACGCCGTTCACGGAAAAGGATCTGCCACTGGTCCACGACCTGGTGCGCAGTCTCGCCCCGGGCGTGGACAACCTCCGTCACTACCAGGACACGCGCAACATCGCCGAACGGCTCCAGCGCTCGCTGCTGCCGAAGCTGCCGGAGGTCGAGAACCTGCGGCTGGCCGCCCGCTACGCGGCCTCCTCCGCCACCGCCCAGGTCGGCGGTGACTGGTACGACAGCTTCGTCCTGCCCGACGGGGACACGGCGCTGGTCATCGGCGACGTCACCGGGCACAACCTGGACGCGGCCATCGCCATGAGCCAGCTGCGCAGCATGCTGCGGGGCATCGCCGTGGACCGTCAGGAACCGCCCGAGATCGTTCTGCGCCGCCTGGACATGGCGAACCACAGCCTGTACCGCGAGTCCACCGCCACCTGTATCTACGCTCTGGTCAGCGGATCCGAGGACCGCCCCTGGGAGCTGGTGCACTCCTCCGCCGGGCATCTGCCGCCGCTGCTCATCGACGCGGACGGCCGCACCCGCTATCTGGAGGACGGCTCGGGTCTGATGCTCGGCGTGGAGCCCCGGACGGTCCGTCCCCGGGCCCGGGACGCGATCCCGGCGCATGCGACGGTGCTGCTGTACACCGACGGACTGATCGAACGCCGTGGTGAGCATCTGGACGACGCCATGGAGCGGCTCCGCCGGCATGCCGCCACGCTGGCCCGGGAGCCGCTCGACGTGCTCTGCGACGAGCTGCTCATCGGGCTCGGCGCCGACAGCGACGACGACATCGCCGTCCTGGCCGTGCGGCCCGTGCCGCCGCGCTGACCGCCGTCGTCCCTCCGGGCCGGTGGCGTCGCCTGTCCGCGCGCCGCCACCGGCCCGGTGTCCCCGCACGGGGCGGTCAGCTGAAGGGGTCGAGGGTGAGGGAGGCCTGGCTCGGGTTGCCGTCGTGGACGAGCGACTCGTGGTGGCCCACGTCGTCGAAGGCGAAGGCGTACGCCTTGCCGTCGGCCATCTGCGCGTGGACGGCGCGGGCGTAGTGGTTGGTGACGGAGTCCTGGTAGAAGCCGCCGGAGCCGGAGTCGGGCTGGTTGGGGTTGGTCAGGAGCGTGGAACGGTTGAATCCGGCACACAGGGTGCGGGAGATCGGGCCGCGTACCTGGTCGTTGGGGGCGTCGAGCCTCCGGTGGCAGCCGAAGACGGAGGAGGCGTCCGGCTTCTGGAAGCTGGTGACGACGGCTCCCGCGCTGTTGGTGAAGTTCATGACGTCACCCGAGACCCGGCCGTAGTACTTGACGCCCGGCTGGTCGGCGAAGGGCGTGACGGTCAGGGTGGAGCCGGCGTACTTCTGCCAGACCCGGTTGATGTAGCCGTCCATGACCGACGCCGGCAGGGCGCCCGTCTCCAGTCCGTACAGCGGGGACAGGGCGCGCAGCACGGTGCCGTCGGAGCGGGTCTGGATCAGGTTGCCCCAGCCTCCGGACTGTCCCCTGAGGGTGTCGAGGACCGCGTGGTAGCCGCCGGACTTGAGCCGGCCGGTGCTCGCCGTGCTGCCGTCGGCGCGCCGCACCCCCACCGAGTAGGGCGCGGAGAACATGTCGACCTGGGTGCTGTTGAGCCACAGGCCCGAGTCGTTGAGCGTGTACTCCGACCAGTTGAACAGGATGTCGCGGTTGGGGTCCGACGGGTTCTGCACGGCCGGCTGCACCAGGCCGCCGGTGGTCAGTTTGAACACGAGCTTCCGGCCGTAGGAGAAGTAGATGCGGCCGGAGAACTTGGGGATGCGGATGGTCGTGGACCGTCCTGCCGCCGGGCCCGTCATCGAGGCGTCGGGCGCGGGGGTGGGCGGGTTGCCGCCCGCGGGCCAGGGGTGGAAGGTGCCGCTCGCGTCGGCCCAGCCCTGTCTGCCGGTCGACAGTTGGGTGCCGAGGTTGTAGACGTACACCGGCTCGCCGCGGCCGGAGTTGTTGGTGATCTGCAGGGGGATGGTGTCCGGGACCGCGGCGTGGGCGGGGGACGGCGCTCCGGTGGCGAGCAGTGAGCCGCCGAGCACCGTGGCGATGCTCAACCCCACCGCCATGGCCCGGCGTTTGAGTGTGCGCAGCATGCTCCCTCTCCGTTCGACTGTGGGGGGAATCGTTCTGAGAGCGCTCTCAGAATCTCGCCCTGGTATGGACCTGTCAACGGTTTGGGGATCCGCAGCTCCGGTGCGCCGGGACGGCGGTCAGCCGCCGTTCTGCACCACGCCCCGGGTCGAGAAGGTGACGGGAGACCGGGAGGTGAAGTCGCCCGGCGGAATGCCCGGATGATGTTCCTCGGGCGGCTTCGGCCGCGCGGGGGCCGGGCCGAGCGCGAGCCGGGAGACGATGCGGTAGCGGTCGCCCCGGTAGAGGGAGCGGACGTACTCGACGGGGCGGTCGCCGGTGTCGGTGGTGAGGCGCTCGAACAGCAGGGCCGGCGACAGCTCGGGCACCTCGAGCAGGTCCGCCTCCGCGCGGGTCACGACGGTGGGCTCGATGGACTGCACCGCCTCGCCGACCCGCACATCGTGCCGGTCGCGGAAGTGCTCGTACAGGTCGCCCCGTTCCAGTTCCCCGCCGGTCAGGTCCGGCACGAGGTCCGCCGGGATGTGCAGGTGCTCGATGGCCATCGGCGAGCCGTCGACCAGCCGCAGGCGGGCCACGTAACGGATGCGCGCCGCGGGTGACACGCGCAGCCTGCGGCCCACCCGGGCGCCGGCCGGCAGGGTGCGCGACTCCAGGACCCGGCTGGTCCACACACCGCCGGCCCGCGGCACGGCGAAGGAGCCCCGCTCGGAGAGCAGTTCCTGGGTGATCTTCTCGGCGGCGACGAACATGCCGCGGCCGTGTTCGCGCACCAGCAGCCCCGCGACCACGAGTTCGTCCACGGCGGCGCGCAACGTGGGCCGGGACACGCCGAGCCGGGCGCACAGACTGCGTTCCGAGGGGATGGCGTCGCCGGGGCGCCGGGCCTCGATCAGCTCCAGGATCGCGTCACGGACCCGTTCACGCTTGAGCACGGCACCCGAGGCGACGCGGTCGATCTCCATACGGGACTCCCGTTCGTCGTCGGGGCGGCGCGTGCGGGCCGTGCGGCCGTCGGGTCACTGGTATCGCCTCGACCATAACCGGTGCGTCCGGCAAGGGAGTCCGCCCCCGGAACGCCGAACCGCGTTCGTACGCGGAGGGTTGACGCCCACATTGGTCTATGCCACCTTCTCTCGACATCAACTGGTAAGGCCCCGGCGGCAACTGGTCAACCCGACGACGGGTCGGGCCGCCGCCATGAGCTCCATGGCCTGCCCGCACAGACGATCCGCCGTGCGCCACCCCCCACAGCGAAAGGACACGGATGAGTACTCGTCCCACCGGCCGCCGCACCCGCGCGGCACTCGCGCTGACCGCCCTGCTCGGCAGCGCCGCCCTGGCCGGTCTCCCCGCCACCACCGCCGCCGCCGCGGACGGTGCCCTCACGGTCCAGTACCGCACCGGCTCCGGCGGGGCCACCGCCGACCAGAGCGAGCCCTGGTTCAAGGTCCGCAACACCGGTTCCGCACCGGTGCAGTTGAGCCAGGTGAAGATCCGCTACTACTTCAAGGCCGACTCCCCGAACGCCTCGTACCGCTTCGCCTGTTCCTGGGCGGTCAAGGGCTGTGCCGCCATCACCGGCACGTTCGGGACGCTCACCCACCCCACGGCGACGGCCGACCGCTACCTGGAGATCGGGTTCACCGCGTCCGCCGGATCACTGGCCCCCGGCGCCGACACCGGCGACATGCAACTGCGCTTCCACCGGGCCGACTGGCAGACGCTGCGGCAGAGCGACGACTACTCCTTCAACGGCGCGCAGACCGCGTACGCCGACTGGAACAAGGTCACCGCCCGGCTCGCCGGCGCCACGGTGTGGGGCACCGCCCCCGAGGGCGACGACCCCACCGACCCGCCGGGTGGCGGGCAGACCCTGTTCGACGACTTCGACTACACCTCGCACACCGACCCGGCGCTCTCCGCGCACGGCTGGAGCGTGCGCTCCAACTCCGGCGGCCCCGGCGTGCCCGGCGCGACCTGGGACCCGTCCAAGGTCACCTTCAGCGCCTCGGGCGGCAACTCGGTGATGAACCTGGAGACCTCCACCGCCGGCACCGGCGCATCCACCGTCCACACCGAAGTCCTCACCAGGAGCATGAAGTTCAGAAACGGCACCTACGCCGCCCGGGTGCGGTTCTCCGACGCCCCCACGTACGGTCCCGACGGCGACCGCGTCGTCCAGACCTTCTTCACCATCAACGACCTCAAGGCCCCGATGGCCGACGACTACGCCGAGTACGACTTCGAGTACCTGCCCAACGGGGGCTGGGGCGAGCCGGCCAACATCCTGTACACGACCTCCTGGGAGACCTACAACCCCGACCCCTGGCAGGCCGTCAACCAGCACAGCGAGAGTCGGCGCAGCTTCGCCGGCTGGCACGACCTGGTGGTGACCATCGACGACAGCGCCATCACCTACTACGTCGACGGACAGCACTTCGGCACCCACGACGCCGCGTACCTGCCCGAGCGCCCGATGTCGATCAACTTCAACCAGTGGCTGATCGACCTCGACGGCCAGACGTCGACCACGCCCCGCGCCTACGACCAGCAGGTCGACTACGTGCTGCACGTCAAGGACCAGGTGCTCACCCCGGCCCAGGTGTCCGCGAGGATCGGCGCCTACCGCGACGCCGGCACGTCCTTCGTGGATGAGGTCCCCGCGTCATGACGGCCTGAGTCCGGCCGGCCGGGGCCCCTCACCGGGGTCCCGGCCGCGTTCGGGCGAGCGGGCTTCCCCCTGAGTTCACGTGATCTTCTCCAAGGGCTTCCGCCGCCGAGCCCGAAGGGCTGGACCGTAGGACGCGGCCCGATCGAGGCTCACATGCAGACAACGTTGTCACACCTACCGGAAGCAGGGATGCCCACGCCATGCGGAACGCCACCGGACCACATCCGCCGACGCCCCCGCCGGGCCGGCGCAGACTCCTCGCCGCCGCGCTGATCCTCGGCACCCTGGTCGCCGGGCTCACGCCCGTCACGAGCGCCGCCGCCGAGGACCGCGACATCGCCGCGTTCGACGCCGTCGACCCGTTCATCGGCACCCGGCTGGACACCTCCCAGAACAAGGGGAACAGCGCGTACGGCAACACATGGCCGGGCGCCACGGTGCCGTTCGGCATGGTGCAGTCCTCCCCCACCACGTACCGCTCCTCCGACGGGGACCAGAAGGGCGGTTACGAGTACACGGCCGACAAGGTCCGCGGCTTCGGCATGACCCGGCTCTCCGGGACCGGCTGCGAAGGCCGGTACAGCGGCTTCGACTTCCCCGTCCTGCCGTACACCGGCGAGCTCACCGACGGCGCCCTGCCGTCCAGCCCGGCGGAGAGGATCACCGACTACTACGTCGGCTTCGACCACGCCGACGAGAAGGCCGACCCCGGCTACTACTCCGTGGACCTCGCCAACGGCGTGGAGACGGAACTGACGGCCACCACGCGCACCGCCGTGAGCCGCTTCGACTTCCCCTCGGACGGCGGCTCGACGCTGCTGTTCGACGTGGCCGGTTCCAACAACCGGGTCTTCGGCAGCGAGGTGAAGGTCGACGGCGACACCGTCAGCGGCTGGGTGGAGACCGCCTCGGTGTGCGACGAGGGCGGACGCTACCGGGCGTACTTCTCGACCACGTTCGACCGGCCCGTCAAGGCCCACGGCACCTGGCAGGGCTCCGACGTACGGGCCGGATCGGCCGCCGCCTCCGGTGGTGGCACCAAGCACGGGGCGGGCGCCTACCTCGTCTTCGACCGGGGTGCGAAGGTCACCGCGAAGACGGGCCTGAGCTATGTGAGCGTCGCGGGCGCGGCCCGCAACGCGACCGCCGAGACCCGCGGCCGGGGCTTCGACCGGGTGCGCGCGCAGGCCGCACGCGTGTGGCGGGACGCGCTCGGCACCGTGGACGCGGACGGCGGCACCCGTGACGAGCGGGTGAAGTTCTACACCGCGCTCTACCACGCGCTGCTCCACCCCAACGTCTTCGACGACGTGAGCGGCGAGTACCGCGGCTACGACGGCGAGATCCACCGGGTGGCCGAGGGCCGCCACCACTACGTCACCTACGCGGGCTGGGACACCTATCGCAGCCAGGCCCAGCTGATCGCGCTGCTGTTCCCGGAGGTCGGCAGCGACATCAACCAGTCGATCACCGACATGGTGCGCCAGACCGGCAGCTGGCCCAACTGGCCGCACCTGAACCAGGCCCAGCAGAAGATGAGCGGTGACTCGCTGCAGTCGGTGGTCGCCTCGATCGACGCGTTCGGCAGCACGGACTACGACCGGCGGGCCGCGCTGGAGTCGATGAAGTCGACGCAGGACCTCCCCGCCGACTCGACCCTGCGGCGGCACGCCTACCAGTACGCGACGGTCGGTTTCATCGAGAACCGCAAGGGCGACTCGGCGACGTCCAAGACGCTCGAGTACGCCGTCGACGACTTCGGCATCGCCCAGCTCGCCCGGCGTCTCGGCGACCAGGAGACGTACGACCGGTACATGGTCCGGGCGCAGAACTGGCAGAACGTGTTCGACGACGCCGGTGACCACATCCGCCCCCGCGACCGTACGGGCTTCGACCGGGGCTTCGACCTCGGCGAGCGGGGCGACCAGTTCGAGCAGGCGACCGGCTACCAGTACGGCTGGATGGTGCCGCACAACGTGGGCGCCCTCGTCGAGAAGCGGGGCGGCGTCGAGGCCACCACCAAGGCCCTCGACGATCACACCCGTACGCTCGACGCCGGCGTGTACAACACTTCGGGCGCCTATCTGAGCAACCAGCCCAGCTTCACCATGCCGTTCGTCTACAACTGGCTGCAACAGCCGCACCGCACGGCGGACGTGCTGCGCCGCGCGGTGGACGAGATGTACGACACCACGCCCTCGGGGCTGCCCGGCAACGACGACCTCGGTTCGCTCAGCAGCTGGTACGTGTGGGCGAACATCGGGCTCTTCCCCGCCGTTCCCGGCACCGCCGATCTGGTGGTGAGCGGCCCGATGTTCGACCGGGTCGTGGTGGACAGCGCCGACAGCCGGCGGCGGATCGTCCTCGACGCGCCGCGCGCCGACGACGCGCCCTATGTGAGCGAGCTGAAGGTGAACGGCCGCGCCACCACCCGCTCCTGGCTCCCCGCGGACTTCACCCGCGAGGGCGGCAGGCTCGGTTTCCGGATGTCGGCGACGCCCGGCACCTGGGGCACTCGCGCGGCCGACGTCCCCCCGTCGCACACGGACGGCACGGACGCCCGGAACAACATCGGCACCACTCCCGACGGCCGGGGGAACCTCGGCTCCCTCGACCTCAGCGACAACTCCCTGTCCCGGGAGCGGCTGGCGGCGGCCGGAGCGGCGCCGGGCGCGAAGCTCGCGCTGGGGGACACCGGTGTCGAGTTCACCTGGCCGGACACCGGGCCCGGGGAGCCCGACAACTGGATCCCGCACGGTCAGCGCATCCCCCTGGACGGGACGCCGGCCACCGGGATCTCCTTCCTGGGACTCGCCACCAACGGGCCCGCGCAGGGCACCGCGGTGGTCGAGTACACCGACGGCTCCACCCAGTCGGTGCCGGTCCGGTTCACCGACTGGACGCCCGGCTCGAACCACCAGTTCGGCAACGAGCCGCTGGTGACGACGACGGGACGCAACCGGGCGGCGGGCGGCACGGACACCGTGCAGACCAAGGTGTTCGCCACCCGTCCGCAGCTGCTGGACCCGGCGAAGCGGGTCGCGGCCGTCGTCCTGCCGCAGGGCACCGACCGCGGTGTCATGCACGTCTTCGACGTGGCGCTCACCGACAACCCGGATCTGGAGGTGCCCGGTTCGACGCCGGAGCGCATCGTCCTGACGCCGACCGAGAAGCCGGAGTCCTCCCAGGCCGTCACCTGGCGCACCGCCGCCGCGCTCACCTCCGGCGAGGTGCGGGTCCGTGAGGCCGGCACGCAGGAGTGGCGGACCGTGGCGGCCCGCGCCAACGAGGAGCTGACCGCGGACGGCGAGCAGACCCGCACGCACTCCGCGGTCCTCGACCGCCTCTCCCCCGGCACCGAGTACGAGTACCGGGTGGGCAACGGCGACCGGGTCAGCCCCGTGTACCGGTTCACCACCGCCCGGCCCGCGGGCGAGGACTTCACCTTCCTCTACTTCGGCGACGCGCAGAACGACCTGTCGGCGAAGTGGGCGCCGGTGGTGAAGCGGGCCTACGCCCGCTATCCCGACGCCGTCGGCAGTGTCAACGCGGGTGACCTGGTCAACACCTCGGGCAACGACAGCGAGTGGCGCGACTGGTTCGGGGCCATGGACGGCTTCAGCCAGACGACCAACGTCATCGCCGCGCCCGGCAACCACGAGTACGCGGGGGACACCTTCCTCAAGAAGTGGAAGTCGACGTTCGAATACCCGGGCAACGGGCCGAGCGCCTCACCGGCCGCCGGGGACACGCCCGCCGAGCGGCAGCGCGCCGCCTACGAGGCGCACATGGCGAAGGTGCTCGCCGAGACGGCGTACTACACCGACTACCAGGGCGTCCGGTTCATCTCCCTCAACGCCAGCACCGGTGACGCCCGGTCGCTGATGACGCCGGACGATCTCCCGGAGTGCAGCGAGAACTGCCCCGACCCGGAGCGGCTCTGGCTCGATCTCCAGGGCCGCTGGCTGGACGGGATCCTCGCCGGCAACCCCAACAAGTGGGCCGTGGCGGTGTTCCACCAGCCGGTGTTCTCCGGGGCCGAGGGACGCGACGAGAAGGCGGTGCGTGACGCCTGGCTGCCGGTGCTCCAGCGCAACGACATCGATCTGGTGCTGATGGGACACGACCACGTGTACGCCCGCGGGTACGTCGACTCCGACGCCACCGCCACGCCCGGCGTGACCACCGGCCCCGTGTACACGGTCGCCGTCTCGGGACCGAAGTACTACGAGCTCGCCCCCGGGGACGACAACGTGTGGACCCGCAACGGGGCGACCCAGGTGGTCAGCGCCGGACACACCTCCACCTTCCAGGGGATCAAGGTCACGAAGGACACGATCCGCTACGAGGCGGTCGTCGCCGCGAAGTGGGACGACCGGTCCACCACGGACAAGGAGGTCGGGGACGTACTGGACTCCTTCACCATCACCAAGTACGACGACGGCACGAAGTACGTGACCGAGGACGGGGTGCCCGTGCCGCCCGCCCCGGCCGCCGGCCGCTGACCGCCGCCTTCACCAAAGGCCCCCGTTCCACCTGGGTGGAACGGGGGCCTTACTTGCCTGCGGCGGGCGACCGGCGCAGGCTGGTCCCATGGGTGCGGGCCCGACGCTCATCACCTCCGTGCAGCGTGCCTTCCGGCTGCTGGAGGCGGCGAGCGCCCATCCGAACGGCGCGCCGGCGAAACAGCTGGCGCGTGAGACGGGGCTGCCCCTGGGCACGGCCTACCACCTGCTGCGCACGCTGGTGCACGACGGGTATCTGCGCAAGCTGGACGACGGCGGGTTCGTCCTGGGCGACCGGTTCCAGACCCTGCACACGGCGGGCCGCGGCCAGGCGCTGCTCAGCCGGGTCCGGCCGGCGCTCGCCGCGCTGCGGGACGAGCTGTCCACCGCCGCCTATCTCACCTTCTACGAGGACGGCGAGATCCGCGTCGCCGAGATCGTCGACGGCCCCCGCACCCCGCGGGCCGAGCTGTGGGTGGGGTTCGAGGACGCCGGGCACGCCACCGCACTGGGCAAGTCGGTGCTCCGGGAGCTCGACGACGAGGCACGCAAGGAGTACCTCTCCCGGCATCCGCTGAACGACCTCACCCCGCGGACGATCACCACGGCCGAGGAGCTGATCCGCCGGCTGGAGAGCAGCGACCTGGCCCCGGCCGTCACCGACCTGGAGGAGTACTCCCTGGGCACCGTCTGTGTCGCGGTGCCGGTCTACAGCGGGGACACCCTGGGCTCGCTCGGCGTCTCCATGCCGAAGGACCGGCTGCACCGGCTCGACGAGGTCCGCGAGCGCCTTCTGCCGACCGCCGGACGGGTGACCCGAGGGCTGTCGTTCACTATCTGAAAAGCACACCCTTGTGACGTTCGCGACAGTCATCTTTCCTGTTCAAGTCAGGCATTACGGACGCGCGCACGCCGCGCAAAGGTGAGGACTGCGGACGACACATGAGTCACGCCCGTCAGCATGGACGCGACCACTGGCCGATACGGCAGTACAAGCGGGGGGTCCGCCACACGTGGTCGCCCCGGGCACGGGCCGTCGCGCACTGGGCCGCCGGCACACCCGCCCTCTCCGTACTGATCGTCTTCCTCGTCGTGTTCGTCGACCTCGTCGGCGGAACGGGCAAGGTCTGGCTGCCGCTGCTCGCCGCCGGACCGGCGCTGGCGGCGGCCACCAGCCGGCCGGTCGGGGTCCTCGGGGTGGGTCTCCTCGCTTCCCTCCTCGGCGCGGCGATCGGCGCCCGGCACGGCATGGCGGCCCCGGAGCTGGCCGTCGTACTCGCCGCGCTGGTGACCGTCGCCCTGGCCGGCACGCTCGCCAGCGCCCTGCGCGGACGCCGGGAGCGGGTGCTCGCGGCCGTCCGTTCCGTCGCGGAGACCGCGCAGCACGCCCTGCTCAAGCCGGTCCCGGAGACCGTCGGCCCGTTCCAGGCGGCGGTCCACTACAGCGCCGCCGCGGCGGAGGCCCGGATCGGCGGCGACCTCTACGCCCTCATCCCCACTCCGCACGGGGTCAGGATGATCGTCGGCGATGTGCGCGGCAAGGGGCTGCCGGCCGTGGGGACGGCCGCCCTGGTGCTCGGCGTCTTCCGGGAGGCCGCCTACGACGAGCCGGACCTGCTGGACGTGGTCTGCCGGATCGAACGGAGCCTGGCCCGCAACCTCGGCCACGACGACTTCGTCACCGCCGTGGTCGCCGGCTACCCGGAGCCGGGGCGGCTGGAGGTGGTCAACTGCGGACACGCTCCCCCGCTGCTGGTCCGCGGCGCCGAGGTGGTGCCGGTGGACCCCGACCACCCGGCGCCGCCCCTGGGGCTGCGTGCCCTGTCGGGCGAGTCCCCCGGCCTTCAGGTGGTGCCCTTCACCGAGGGGGACCAACTGCTGTTCTACACCGACGGGGTCACGGAGGCCCGCGACGCCGGCCGTGAGTTCTACCCGCTGGCCGAGGGCCTGGCCCGGCACCTGTGCGACGAGCCGGCCCGCACGCTCGCCGCGCTGCACCAGGAACTGCTGGACCACGTGGGCGGCCGGCTGCACGACGACGCGGCACTGCTCCTGCTGCGCAAGCCCGTCCCCGCTGCCGGGGCGGCGGACGCGGGCGGTCCCGCGCTCACCGGCTCCCCCGTCGTCCTGCCGCTCACGGCGCAGCCGGAACCGGGCGTCGGCGGCGCCTTCGACGACCGTGAAGGCGCCGCTTAGGGCCGGTCCGTCAGGGCCGCTGGGCGGCGATCATGCGCCGGTACCAGTGGTAGCTGTCCTTCGGGGTGCGCCGCTGCGTGTCGTAGTCGACCCGGACGATGCCGAAGCGCTTGTCGTAGCCGAAGGCCCACTCGAAGTTGTCGAGCAGCGACCACACGTAGTAGCCGCGCACGTCCACGCCCGCGTCGATCGCGGCCCGCAGCGCGGTGAGGTGGTCGCGCAGGTACGCCACCCGGTCGGTGTCGTGCACGGCGCCGTCCGCGCCCGCCTCGTCGTCCTCGGCGGAGCCGTTCTCCGTGATGTGGACCGGCGGCAGGGCGTCCCCGTACTGCTCCTTCAGGTCCACCAGGAGGTCGGTGAAGGTGTCCGGGGCCACCGGCCAGCCCATCGCGGTGTGCCGGACGCCGGGCAGCGCCGTCTCGGCGTAGCGGTTGTCGGTCGCCACGCGCAGGGCGGGGTCGCCCTCGCGGTACGGGGCGTCGGCGACGACGATCGGGCGGTAGTAGTTGATGCCGAGGAAGTCGAGCGGCTGACTGATCAGCTCCAGGTCGCCGTCGCGGCGGAAGTCCTGTCCGGTGATCAGCTCGCCCCAGGTGTCCTCCTCGGTGTCCGGGTAGCGCCCGGCGAGGATCGGCTCCGTCCACACCAGGTTGTGCAGGGTGTCGGCGCGTACGACGGCCTCCCGGTCGGCGGCGGAGCCGGTGGCGGGCAGGTGGTGGTCGAGGTTGAGGGTGATGCCGACCTCGCGGACCCCGGCCGCCCGCAGCGCCCGGACCGCCAGTCCGTGGCCGACCAGGAGGTGGTGGGCGGCGGCCAGGGCGCCCCGGCCCTCGCGGGCGCCCGGGGCGTGGCGGCCGACGGAGTAGCCGAGGAAGGCGCTGCACCACGGCTCGTTGAGGGTGATCCAGCGGGGCACCCGGTCGCCCAGGCGCTCGGCGACGACGGCCGCGTACTCGGCGAACCGCTCGGCGGTCTCCCGCACCCGCCAGCCGCCCCGGTCCTCCAGGGCCTGCGGGAGGTCCCAGTGGTAGAGGGTGGCGGCGGGCTCGATGCCTGCGGCGAGGAGTTCGTCGACCAGGCGGGAGTAGAAGTCCAGGCCCTTGGGGTTCACCGGGCCGGTGCCGTCGGGCACGACGCGCGGCCAGGCGAGGGAGAAGCGGTACGAGCCGACGCCGAGGTCGCGCAGCAGGGCCACGTCCTCGGGGTAGCGGTGGTAGTGGTCGCAGGCGACGTCACCGGTGTCGCCGTTCGCGACCAGGCCGGGGGTGTGGCTGTAGGTGTCCCAGATCGACGGGCCTCGGCCGTCCTCGTACGCCGCGCCCTCGATCTGGTACGAGGCGGTCGCGGCGCCGAAGACGAAGCCGGGCGGGAAACGGGGGAAGTCGCTCA
The DNA here is from genome assembly GCF_019049255.1 of Streptomyces sp. AC558_RSS880. Taxonomy (GTDB): domain Bacteria; phylum Actinomycetota; class Actinomycetes; order Streptomycetales; family Streptomycetaceae; genus Streptomyces. Next base: position 139,475 of record NZ_JAGMUJ010000130.1, read on the forward strand.
TGCGGTGCGAGTCCATCTCGGTGCGTGCGGTGATCACTTGACGGAGCCCCCGGTGATGCCGGCGGCGATGTACTTCTGGGCGAGGACGAGCAGGATCGCGGCCGGGACGGCGGAGAGCACGGACGCGGCCATCACGGCACCCCAGTCGCCGACGTGGGCGCCGATGTACTGGTAGATGCCCAGCGTGATCGGTTTGACGTCGTCGGTGGTGTTCAGGGTGAGCGCGAACATGAAGTCGCTCCACGAGAACAGGAACGCGAACAGGCCGGAGGTGATCAGCGAGTTGCGGCTCATCGGGAGCACCACCCGCAGGAAGACCCGTACCGGACCGGCGCCGTCGATCTCGGCGGCCTCGATGACCTCGCCCGGGATGGACACCATGAAGGAGCGCATGAGGACGATGGAGAACGGGATGCCGAGCGAGGCGTCCGCGAGCATCAGGCCGAAGTAGGAGTTCACCAGGCCCAGGTCGACGTACGAGTTGTAGAGGGCGTTGGCGATGACGATGCCCGGCACCATCTGGGTGATCAGGGTGCCGAACACGATGGTGCGCGAGCCGCGCAGGCCGAACCGGGCCAGGCCGTAGGCCGCCGGGGCGGAGATCGCCAGGCAGATGGCGACGGCGCCGAACGAGACCAGCAGCGAGGTCAGCAGGTGTCCGCCCTGGTCGTCGATGGCCTTGGAGAATCCGGAGAGGTCCAGGCTGCCGGGCACCGGGTCGACCTGGAGCAGGCCCGACTCGGGCTGGAGTGCCGTGTTGAGCATCCAGTACAGCGGGAAGAGCATCACGCCCAGGATCAGCACACCGGCGACGGTGGAGCCCCAGCGGCGCCGGGACGCGGCGGGAGTGTGAGCGGCCATGTCGGTCACTTCCCCTCGGTGCGGTTGGCCCGCAGGTAGAACACCGCGAACACCGCGGAGACGATGATGAGGACGTTGCCGACGACCGCGCCGGCGCCGAAGTCCAGTTCCACGAAGGAGTTCTGGTAGGTGAGCGTGCCCAGGGTCTGGGTGGCGTCGGCGGGCCCGCCGTCGGTGAGGGCGAGGATCAGGTCGAGGATCTTGACCGTCGACATGAAACCGAGCACCAGGACGACCGTGATCACCGGCTTGAGCATCGGCAGGGTGATGGAGCGGAAGGTCCGCCAGGCCGAGGCGCCGTCCAGGGCGGACGCCTCGTACAGCTCCTTGGGGATCTCCTGGAGGCCGCCGTAGAGGATGACCATGTTGAACGGGATGCCGATCCAGATGTTGACCAGGATCACCGAGAGCAGCGCCATGTCGGGGCTGGTCAGCCACGGGGTGCTGCCGCCCAGGCCCAGGGTGTCCAGGAAGGTGTTGAGTACGCCGGTGTCCTGGTCGAGGATGCGGCGCCAGACGATGCCGGACACCACCATGGGCACCAGCCAGGGCAGCAGGATCAGCGACCGCAGGACGCCGTTCAGGGGGAACCTGCGGTTGAAGAAGACGGCGAGGGCGAGGCCGATGCAGAACTGGCCGAGCAGGGAACCGGCGGTGAAGACGAGGGTGTGCCACAGGGCCTTGCCGAACAGGACGTCCTGGAAGACGGACGACCAGTTGTCGGTGCCGTTGAAGGGGGCCTCGCCGGTGAAGAACGTCTTCGGCGTGTAGTGCTGGAAGCTCATCACGATGTTGCGGACGAGCGGGTAGCCGAAGAACAGCAGCATGAAGGCGACGGCGGGGGCGACGAAGCCCCACTGGGCGAGCCTGCGGCGCAGGCGCTGCCGGGCCGGGTCCGGCGCGGTGCCCTTCCCGGAGGTCTGCGCGGACACCGGAGCGGTGACGGTGGACGTGGTCATGGGCGCGTACCTCAGTTCCCGCTCGTCGCGCGCTGCTGGGCGCGCTGCAGGGCGGTTTCGCTGGACTGGCCGGTCAGGGCGGACTGGAAGGCGCTCTGCAGGGCGAGCGAGACGCCCGACCAGCCGGCGCCGAGCTGGGCGGTGCGGGACCGGGCGGCGGCGACCTGGTCGGCCAGCGCGTCCAGCTCGGGCACCTGCTCGCGCCACTTCGCGGCGGCCTTCTCGTTGGCGGGGACCATCCAGCTGTTGAGGGCGTAGGTGAGCTGTTCCTTCTCGCTCGCCAGACAGGCGACGATCCGGCCGGCCGTCTTCTCGCGCTCGGTGTCGCCGGTGCGGGGCACGGTGAGCACCGCGCCGCCGAGCGGCCCCACCGAGTCGGCGCCCGTCTCGGGGACGGGGATCTGCGCGATCTCCCAGTGCAGCGACTTCTTGGTGTTGAGGGTCTCGACCTGCCACGGGCCGTTGATCATCATCGCGGCGTTGCCGGCCATGAACTGGTCGTTCACGTCGGCCTGCGTCCAGTTGACCGTGGACTTGGACAGCGACCCGTCCTGGAGCAGCGCCTTCCAGTAGTCGAGCGCCTCGACGACCTCCGGGCTGTCCAGATCCGTCTCGTCGCCGCCGTTGGACCACATGAAGGGCGTGAACTGGAAGACGCCGTCCTCGGCGCCGCCCGCGCTGAGCGCCAGGCCGTACCGGTTGCCCTCGGTGAGCTTCTTCGCCGCCTGCCGCAGCTCGTCCCAGGTGGTGGGCACCCGCACGCCCGCCTCGTCCAGGATGTCCTTGTTGTAGAAGAGCGCGAGGGTGTTCACGGAGCGGGCCGCGCCGTAGTAGGTCCCCTTGTAGGAGCCGAAGTTCACGATGCCCTCGGGGATGTCGTCGGTGGCGAGGCCCAGGGTGCGCAGGTCGACGAGCCCGCCGGCGTCGGCGAAGGTCGGCATCTCGGAGGCGTCGAACTGCACGATGTCCGGCAGCGACTTCGACGAGGCCATGCGCAGGGCCTTCGTCATCACCTGCGAGGCGGGGACGCTCTGCTGCTCGACGGTGACGCCCAGCTGCTTGCCGCAGCGGGCCATCGCCTCGGCGTCCCAGCGGTGGTAGGTCTCGTCGGTCGAGGAGTTCATCACGGTGTACACGTCGCTGTCGCGCTGCTGTGCGCAGCCGGTCAGCGCCGCTCCGGCGATGAGGACGGAGACGGCGGTGAGCGACGTGACGGTTCCGCGCGAACGTCCGCGCGCGCGGTGTGCGGCAACCGGAGGATGTGCTGTCACGGTGGGTGCCCTTGCGTGGGGACCGGCTCAACCTGCGCTGAGCCGGCGACTCTTTCGGGAGGTTGGTGAAGCGCTTCGACTTGAGGCGGCTCTCGCCGAGGTGTTGCCTGGCGCTGCACCGGGTGTAATTTGTTTTGCCTGATTACTAATACGCCAGCGGAAGCCGGTCGCGCTAGACCCCCAGCGATACGATCTGCTTGCGCCAAGGCGTGACAGGTCCTGCGTCTCCTGTCATAGTTCCTGGTCAGAGGCTTTCTCCCGGGCCTCTGCCGCCCTCCCCTTCCGAGGAAGACCATGAAATTCACCGACGGCTTCTGGCGCATCCGCGACGGCGTCCAGATCTCGTACGCCACCGAAGTGCGCGATGTGCGCCCGGAATCGAAGCGCTTCACCGGCTATGCCGCCGTGAAGAAAGTGACCCGCAGGGGCGACACCCTGAACGCGCCGCTGATCACGGTCGAGTGCTTCTCCCCCGCCGAGGGCGTGATCGGCGTCCGGGTCACCCACCACGCGGGCAAGTACCGGCCGGGCCCCGACTTCGCCCTCACCGGGGACGCGGACGGCGCGGGGACGGTACGCCAGGACGGCACCGTCACCGAGCTGACCAGCGGCCCCCTGACCCTGCGCCTGGACGGGGCCGGCCCCTTCGCGCTCACCTTCCACGACGCGGACGGACGCGAACTGACCCGCGCCGGCGCCAAGAGCACCGCCTTCGCCACCACCGGCGAGGGAGCCCACCACGTGCTGAGCCGGCTGTCGCTCGGCGTCGGCGAGCAGGTCTACGGCCTGGGCGAGCGCTTCACCCCGTTCGTCAAGAACGGCCAGACCGTCGACGTCTGGCAGGCCGACGGCGGCACGAGCAGCGAGCAGGCCTACAAGAACGTCCCGTTCTACCTCTCCTCCCGCGGCTACGGCGTCTTCGTCAACCACCCCGGCGCCGTCTCCTTCGAGGTCGGCTCCGAGTCCGTCGGGCAGGTCCAGTTCAGCGTCGAGGACCAGGCGCTGGAGTACTACGTCGTCGCAGGACCCACCCCGAAGGAGGTCCTCGGCCGCTACACGGCCCTCACCGGACGCCCGGCCCTGCCCCCGGCCTGGTCGTTCGGCCTGTGGCTCAGCACCTCCTTCACCACGTCGTACGACGAGGCGACGGTGACCTCGTTCGTCGACGGCATGGCCGAGCGCGGCATCCCGCTGTCGGTGTTCCACTTCGACTGCTTCTGGATGCGCGAGTACCAGTGGTGCGACTTCCAGTGGGACCCGGACGTCTTCCCCGACCCGGAGGGCATGCTGGCCCGGCTCAAGGCGAAGGGCCTGCGGATCAGCGCCTGGATCAACCCGTACATCGCCCAGAAGTCCCCGCTCTTCGACGAGGCCGCGTCCCTCGGGCACCTGGTGCGCCGCCCGAACGGCGACGTGTGGCAGTGGGACCTGTGGCAGGCCGGCATGGGCCTGGTCGACTTCACCAGTCCCGACGCCCGCGCCTGGTTCCAGTCGAAGCTCAAGCCGCTGCTCGACCAGGGGGTGGACAGCTTCAAGACGGACTTCGGCGAGCGCATCCCCACCGATGTCGTCTGGCACGACGGCTCCGACCCGGAGCGGATGCACAACTACTACACCCACCTGTACAACCGGACGGTGTTCGAGCTCCTGGAGAAGGAGCGCGGGCAGGGCGAGGCGGTGGTCTTCGCCCGGTCCGCGACCGCCGGCGGCCAGCAGTACCCGGTGCACTGGGGCGGCGACTGCTGGTCGTCCTTCGAGGCGATGGCCGAGTCGCTGCGGGGCGGTCTGTCCCTGTCGCTGAGCGGGTTCGGCTTCTGGAGCCACGACATCGGCGGCTTCGAGGGCACACCCGTCCCCGAGGTGTTCAAGCGCTGGCTCGCCTTCGGTCTGCTCTCCTCGCACAGCCGGCTGCACGGCTCCACGTCGTACCGGGTGCCGTGGGAGTTCGGCGACGAGGCGGTCGACGTCGCCCGGCGGTTCACCCTGCTCAAGCACCGCCTGATGCCGTACCTGTACGGCGCCGCCGCCGAGGCCCACCACACGGGCGTCCCGGTGATGCGGCCCATGCTGCTGGAGTTCCCCCGGGATCCGGCGTGCCGCCCGCTCGACCGCCAGTACATGCTGGGCCCCGACCTGCTGGTCGCGCCGGTGTTCAGCGAGGACGGCGAGGTGGAGGTCTATCTGCCCGAGGGCACCTGGACGCACCTGCTGAGCGGCGAGCGGGTCACCGGCCCGTGCTGGCGCACCGAACGGCACGGCTACGACAGCCTTCCGCTCTACGTCCGTGAGGGCGCCGTGCTGCCGCTGGCCGGCGACGACTCCCGGCCCGACGGCGACTGGCTGGACGCTCCGGTCCTGCTCGTGCACCCGTCGGCCGCGGCCGACTACGCGGCCGAGGTCACCGTGCCGGACACGGCGGGGCTTCCGGCCGCGACGTTCCGGGTCCGGCGGGACGGCGACGTCCTGCGGGTCACGGCGTCCGGGACCGACCGGCCGTTCACGGTGCGCGTGCCCGGCGGGTCGGAGGCACAGGGCTCGGGCGAGGTGACGCTGCCGCTGGGATGACGGGATCACGCACCCGGGTGACTGCCCGGGCCGTGGCCGGGTCCCGCGAGGGGGGTCGGTGAGAGGGCCGCGGGTTCCTCACCGGCCTCCAGCAGGGTGTCCGCCGCGCCCACGATCAGCGGGTCCGGCTTGCCCAGCGCCCCGTGGTCCTTCGCCGGATAGTCGCAGCGGTCGAGGAGGCTGCGCATGGCCTCCAGCCGGCCCCGGCGCTTGTCGTTGTTCTTCACGACCGTCCACGGCGCGTGGGACGTGTCCGTCGCCCGGAACATCTCGACCTTGGCCTCGGTGTAGTCGTCCCAGCGGTCGAGCGAGGCGAGGTCCATCGGCGACAGCTTCCAGCGGCGCACCGGATCGACCTGGCGGATCGCGAACCGGGTCCGCTGCTCGGCCCGGGACACGGAGAACCAGAACTTCACCAGCATGATGCCGTCGTCGGTGAGCAGCCGCTCGAACAGGGGCGCCTGCTCGAGGAACTGGTGGTACTCGGCGTCCGTGCAGAACCCCATGACCCGCTCGACGCCCGCGCGGTTGTACCAGGAACGGTCGAAGAAGACGATCTCGCCGCGGGACGGCAGGTGGGCCACGTAGCGCTGGAAGTACCACTGTCCCGCCTCCCGCTCGGTCGGCTTCTCCAGGGCGACCACGCGGGCGCCACGGGGGTTGAGGCGTTCCATGAACCGCTGGATGGTGCCGCCCTTGCCGGCCGCGTCCCGTCCCTCGCAGACCACCACGATCCGCTGGCCGGTGTCCTTCACCCAGCGCTGCATCTTCAGCAGTTCGATCTGCAGGATGCGCTTGGTCCTGTCGTATTCCGCCCGGCGGATCCTGCGGTCGTAGGGGTGGTTCTCCCGCCAGGTCTCGATCGGGGTGCCGTCGGCGTCGAGCAGCACGGGCCGCTCCGGGCGCCGGTCGTCCACCTCCAGCCCGTGGAGCAGGTCGTCGGCCCCGGCCTCCGTCCGGCCGTCCGGCGCGTCCGTGTGTTCGGCCGTCACGTCGCCTCCCGCGTCTGTACGAGTGCGTCACGAGAAGCGTATGCCCCTCGGGCGTTCTGCGGTGATTCGAGCGCGGGTCCGGGGAAGGAGCAGGATCGGGCGGAACGCGTGCGCGAGCAGCGCCTTCCGTCCGTGTTCGGGCATCTCATGCAGGCACTGGTACCCAGACGAAGGGGACGCACGACGTGCAGATCGATCTGAAGGGCCGTACGGCGCTGGTCACCGGCTCCACCCAGGGCATCGGTGCGGCGATCGCCACCGGGCTGGCGCGGGCGGGCGCCCGGGTCGCGGTCAACGGGCGCTCCGCCGAGCGCGTACGGGACAGTGCCGCCGCCCTCGAGCGGGAGGTGCCGGGCGCCGACGTGGTGCCGGTCGCGGCGGACGTGACCACCGAGGCGGGCGCCGAACAGGTCGCCGCGGCCCTGCCGCGGGTGGACGTCCTCGTCAACAACCTCGGCGTCTTCGGTTCCGCCGACCCGCTGGAGATCACCGACGAGGAGTGGCGGCGCTACTTCGAGGTGAACGTCCTGGCCGCCGTGCGGCTGACCCGGCTCTTCCTGCCGGGCATGACCGGGCGCGGCTGGGGGCGCGTCCAGTACATCGCCAGCGACTCGGCGATCGTCACGCCCGTCGAGATGATCCACTACGGGATGTCCAAGACGGCGCTGCTCGCGGTGAGCCGGGGTTTCGCCAAACAGGCGGCGGGCACGGGCGTCACGGTGAACTCGGTCATCGCGGGGCCGACCCACACCGGCGGGGTGGAGGACTTCGTCTACGAGCTGGTCGACCGCGAGCTCCCGTGGGACGAGGCGCAGCGCGCCTTCATGCGCGAGCACCGGCCGCAGTCGCTGCTGCAACGGCTGATCGAGCCGGAGGAGATCGCCCACATGGTCGTCTACCTCAGCTCGGAGCAGGCCTCCGCGACGACGGGTGGAGCACTGCGCGTCGACGGCGGCTACGTCGACGCGATCCTGCCCTGAGAGCGGGCGGTGGTCAGCGCAGCAGCTGGACGAGGGCGAGGGTGCCGATCGTGACGATGAGGGCGCGCAGCACCGCGGGGCTGAACCTGCGGCCGGTCCTGGCGCCGAGCTGGCCGCCGAGGGCGGATCCGACCGCGATGAGCGCGACGGCCGTCCAGTCGAAGTCGGCGACGAAGACGAAGAAGGCCGCCGCGACCGTGTTGACGATCGCCGCGAGCACGTTCTTGACGGCGTTGAGGCGTTGCAGCGGCTCGTCGATGAGCAGCCCCATCAGGGAGATGTAGATGATGCCCTGCGCGGCGGCGAAGTAGCCGCCGTAGACGCTGGCCAGGGTCAGGCCGGCGGACAGCGGCCATCCGCCGTCGCGGCGGGAGGAGTGTCCCTTCGCGCGGCGGCTGCGCACCTTCTTGCCGATCAGGGGCTGGAACGCGACGAGGAGGAGGGCGAGCCCCACCAGGGTCGGCACGATGGTCTCGAACGCCTCGGCGGGCAGGGCCAGCAGGAGCGTCGCGCCGCAGAGCCCGCCCAGCGCGGCGCCGACGCCGAATTTCCGCACGCGCCGGCCCTGGCCGGCGAGTTCCCTGCGGTAACCGATGGCGCCGCTGACGGAGCCGGGTATCAGTCCGAGCGCGTTGGAGACCGTGGCGGTGACGGGGGACAGCCCGGTGGCGAGCAGCACGGGAAAGGTCACCAGCGTGCCCGAGCCGACGACGGCGTTCATGGCGCCGGCGCCGACGCCCGCCGCGAAGACGCCGAGCATCTCCGCCGGCGTCACGCCGCGGCCCCGGTCGTCCCGTCGCCGCCCGAAGGTGCCTGTCGCGGGCCGGGGCCCGAGGAAACGTTCATGGGAGGACGCTAACGCCCGGACCCTTCGGTGATCACCGAAGGGTCCGGGATGCTTCCCGGGGTCAGGGGAGCCGGGCCACGCCCGCGTAGATGCCGCTGTCCTCGGGGGGCGGCGGCGGGGTCGTCCGGAACCACTCCGGTGCGGTCACCAGGCCGGGGTCGACCAGCTCCAGGCCGTCGAAGAAGCGGGCGACCTCGGCGCGGGTGCGGAAGCCCAGGCGGATGCCGGCGCGGGCGTACTCGGCCGTGACCTGCTCGGCCAGCTCGGAGTGGAGGTCGGAGGCGGCGTGCGACAGCACGAGGTAGCTGCCCGGCGGCAGCGCGGCCCGCAGCTCGCCGACGATGCCGAGGGGGTCCTGGTCGTCGGGGAGGAAGTGCAGGAGGGCGATCAGGGACAGCGCGATCGGACGCTCGAAGTCGAGCACGCCGCGGGCGTGCCGGAGGATGCCGCCCGGGTCGCGCACATCGGCCTGGATGTAGTCCGTGGTGCCCTCGGGACTGCTGATCAGCAGGGCCTCGGCGTGCCGCAGCACGATCGGGTCGTTGTCGGTGTAGACGACCTTCGCCGTCGGGACCACGCCCTGCACGATCTGGTGCAGGTTCGGCTCCGTGGGGATGCCGGTGCCTATGTCGAGGAACTGGTCGACGCCCTGCCCGGCGAGCCAGGCGGCCGCCCGGTGCATGAACCGGCGGTTCTGCCGGGCGGCGTCGCGTGCCTCGGGCGGCAGCTTCTCCCCCACGGCCTCGTCGACCGGGTAGTTGTCCTTGCCGCCGAGGAGCCAGTCGTAGACCCGCGCGGGGTGCGCCCTGCTGGTGTCGATCTGCGGAGGGGTGGGGGATGTGCCCGTCGGCATGGCGGAGTCCGTCCCGGAAGTGGCTCGAGAGTGCCTGACGATCATCAAGTCTCGCACACCAACTGGTGTGCGAAGGTCAGGAGTTCGATCGTCGGGCGGGGTCCGGCGGCGGCGCCGTGCTGGCACGCCGCACCAGCCGGGTCGGGACGAGGGTGGTGCCCCGCTCGGGGCCGACCTGGCGCATCTTGCTCAGCACCGCCTGCACGCAGAGCCGGCCCACCTCGGCGAAGTCCTGGTGGACGGTGGTCAGCGGGGGCAGGAAGGAGGACGCCTCGGGGATGTCGTCGAAGCCGATGACGCTGACGTCCTCGGGGACGCGCCGGCCGTGTTCGTGCAGGGCGCGCAACAGGCCGAGCGCCATCTGGTCGTTGGCGGCGAAGACGGCCGTGCACTCCTGACGGGCCGCGAGTTCGAGGCCGGCCCGGTAGCCCGAGTCCGCCGACCAGTCGCCCCGGATGAGGGGCGGCGGCACCCGTCCGGCCTCGGTGAGGGCGGCGCGCCAGGCGGCCGTACGGCGTTGCGCGGCGAACGAGTCCTCGGGGCCGCCCAGGTGCCACACCGTGCGGTGACCGAGGCCGAGCAGGTGCTGGACGGCGGCGCGGGTGCCGCCCGCCTGGTCGGTGTCGACGACCGTGTAGCGGTCGCCGGCGTCGGAGTCGACCACCACGACCTGGACGTGCGGGGGCAGGGTGACCGTCGCCGCGTCCAGCAGGTGGACCTCCATGATGACGATCACGGCGTCGACGGCGAGTTCCTCCAGCCGGGAGAACGCCCCGCGCACCTCGTCCTGGGTGGGCACGGCGACCGGCAGCAGCGTCACCGCGTAGCCTTCGTGCGCGGCGGAGGTGGCGATCGCCTCCAGGGTGCGCACGTTGCCGGTGGTGGACAGGGTGAAGGTGATGACGCCGATGGTGCGGAACTCGCCGCGCTTCAGGGCGCGGGCCGCGCTGTTGGGCCGGTAGCCGAGTTCCTTCATCGCGGCCAGCACCTGGCGGCGGGTCTCCTCGGTCACCCCCGCGTAGCCGTTGGACACGCGGGAGACGGTCTGGGACGAGACCCCCGCCAGGCGGGCCACGTCGGCCATGGAGGCCGTGGTCCGGGCGCCGCCCCGGGTGCGGCGCGCGCCGCCGGTCGTGGTGGCCGCCCCGGTGGCGGGCCCCGGTGCGTTCGCCGGCGTTCCCTCGGCCGTGTCCACTCGCCGTCAGCCGCCTTCCTGTCACTGCTCGCGTCACGGTTTCCCCAAGGGACCCTTGACCGTTCTCAGGAGGGCGGTGTAAACATTCCGCCATCCGATGTTTACGTAAACATAACAGCTCACCGGCGCTTCGCGGCAGCCGATGTTTACGCAAACATCACGTGCAGGGGGCATGGCGTCCGGCTCACGCGCCGGGCGGCAGCCGGTCCGGAACGGTGACGAGCGAGGAACGACATGACGACGCTGCAACCACCGGTGGCCGCCAAGGCGCGGCCGGCCCCGCCCCCGGCGAGACGGGACCGCCGCTCCTGGACGGGGTGGGGCTTCATCGGCCCCTTCGTGGCCGTGTTCGCCCTGGTCTTCCTGGCACCGATCGCGTACTCGCTCTACCTGAGCCTCTTCCGCGACCAGCTCATCGGCGGGACCACCTTCGTCGGCCTCGACAACTACGAACAGGCGCTGCGGGACGAACGGTTCTGGGCGGCCCTCGGCCGGGTCTCGCTCTTCCTGTGCGTCCAGGTGCCGATCATGCTCGGCATCGCGCTGCTGGTGGCACTGGCCCTGGACAGCGGCCGGCTCTACGGCAAGAGCTTCTTCCGCATCACGATCTTCCTGCCGTACGCGGTGCCCGCCGTGGTCGCCACCCTGATGTGGGGCTTCATGTACGGCACGAAGTACGGCCTGGTCGGTGACCTCAACGGGGCGTTCGACGTCTCACTGCCCGACCCGCTCTCCCCCGACCTGGTGCTGGCGTCCATCGGCAACATCGTCACCTGGGAGTTCGTCGGCTACAACATGCTGATCTTCTACTCGGCGCTGCGCGTCATACCGAACTCCCTGTACGAGGCGGCGGAGATCGACGGCGCCGGGCAGATCCGCGTGATCACCGCGATCAAGCTGCCCGCGATCCGGGGCGCCCTGGTCATCGCGACGATCTTCTCCATCATCGGCAGCTTCCAACTGTTCAACGAGCCGAACATCCTGCGTCCGCTCGCCCGCAACGCCCTCACCACCGACTACACGCCGAACTTCTACACGTACTCGCTGTCCTTCAACGGCCAGCAGCACAACTACTCCGCGACGGTGGCCATCATCATGGGCCTGATCACGATGGTGATCGCCTACGTCGTGCAGCTGCGCGGCATGCGCAAGGGAGCGTGACCCGATGAGCAGCCCTCTCACCACCGCCTCCCCGGCCGCACCCGCCAAGACCTCCGGTCCCGGCCGCAGCGCGCCACGGCTGCGCGGGACGCGCGGGCACTCCGCCGACAAGCCCAGGCGCAGCGTGCTGCTGACCGTGCTGACCTCCCTGGTCGTCGTCTACACCGTCGTGCCGCTGATCTGGCTGGTCGTCAACGCCACCAAGACGCAGGCGGGTCTGGCCGACTCGTCCGGGATGTGGTTCGCCGACGACTTCGCACTGTGGGACAACATCCGCTCCACGTTCACCTACCACGACGGCGTGTTCACGCGCTGGCTGCTGAACACCCTGCTGTACGTGGTGCTGGGCGCCGGCGGGGCCACCCTCCTCGCGGTCCTCGGCGGTTACGCGCTGGCGAAGTTCGACTTCCCCGGCAAGCGCGGCGTCTTCGCCACGGTCATCGGCGCGGTGGCGGTCCCCGGCACGGCCCTCGCGGTGCCCACCTTCCTGATGTTCAGCGAGATGGGCCTGACCGACACCCCGTGGGCGGTGATCATCCCCTCGCTGGTCTCGCCGTTCGGTCTGTACCTGATGTGGGTGTTCGCCACCGAGGCCATCCCCGCCGAGCTCCTCGAGGCCGCCCGCATCGACGGGGCCGGCGAGGCGCGCACCTTCTTCACCGTCGCCCTCCCGCTGCTCGCCCCCGGCATCGTGACGGTGCTGCTGTTCACCACGGTCGCCACCTGGAACAACTACTTCCTGCCGCTGATCATGCTCAAGGACCCGGACTGGTACCCGCTGACGCTCGGTCTGAGCGCGTGGAACTCCCAGGCCGAGACCATCGGCGGCGAGGTCATCTTCAACCTGGTGATCACCGGTTCGCTGGTCACCATCCTGCCGCTCATCGCCGCGTTCCTGCTGCTCCAGAAGTACTGGCAGTCGGGTCTCGCCGCGGGCAGCGTCAAGGAGTGACCGCGCGGCTCCCCGGCCGCCCCCTCAGCCCCGCCCCCGCACCACCACCCTCGCCCCGTCCCACCCACGAAGAAGTGGAAGCACCCTCATGCGCAGAAACACCGGCCGCCTGCTGCGCGGCATCGCCCTTCTGTCCGCCGTGGCCCTGGGCACCACCGCCTGCGGCGGCTCCGACGACGGCTCCACCGACGAGGCGGTCTCCGCCTCGGACGTCCAGGCGGCCCTGAAGAAGGGCGGCACGGTGACGGTGTGGGCCTGGGAACCCACGCTGAAGACGGTCGCCGCCGATTTCGAGAAGAAGTACCCGAAGGTCAAGGTCAACCTCGTCGGCGAGCGGTCGGGCGACAAGCACTACACCGCGCTGTCGAACGCGATATCGGCCGAGAAGGGCGTCCCGGACGTCGCGCAGATCGAGTACTTCGCGGTGAACCAGTACGCCCTCGGCAAGGGCCTCACCGACCTGGCCCCCTTCGGCGCCGACAAGCTGGCCTCCAAGTACACGCCCGGTCCGTGGAACGCCGTGAGCGAGGACAAGGCGGTCTACGGCCTGCCGATGGACTCCGGCCCGATGGCGATGTTCTACAACAAGAAGGTCTTCGACAAGTACGAGATCGCCGTCCCGACCACCTGGGACGAGTACGTCGACGCCGCGCGCAAGCTGCACAAGGCCGACCCCGAGGTCTACATCGCCAATGACGCCGGCGACGCCGGTTTCACCACCAGCCTGCTGTGGCAGGCCGGTTCGCGTCCGTACAAGGTCGACGGCACCAACGTGAAGATCGACTTCAGCGACGCGAAGGCCAAGAAGTTCACGGACACCTGGCAGAAGCTCATCGACGAGAAGCTCCTCGCCCCGGTCAACGGCTGGACCGACGAGTGGTACAAGGGCCTGGGCGACGGCAGCATCGCCACCCTGACCACCGGTGCCTGGATGCCCGCCAACTTCGTCAGCGGCGTGCCGAACGCGGCCGGCGACTGGCGCGCGGCCCCGATGCCGGCCTGGACCAAGGGCGACGAGGCCAGCGCGGAGAACGGCGGCAGCTCGCTGACCCTGCCCTCGCTCGGCAGGAACAAGGAACTCGCCTACGCCTTCGTGGAGTACGCGAACTCCGGTGACGGCATTCGGACCCGCGTCGAGCAGGGCGCCTTCCCGGCCACCAAGGCGGAGCTGCAGTCCGCCGACTTCCAGAGCACCAAGTTCGACTACCTCGGTGGCCAGGAGGCGAACAAGATCTTCGCCGAGTCCGCCGCGAACGTCGCCAGCGACTGGTCGTACCTGCCGTTCCAGCAGTACGCCCACTCGGTCTTCAACGACACGGTCGGCAAGGCCTACGTCTCGGACACCACGCTCGCGGACGGCCTGAAGGCCTGGCAGGACGCCTCGGTGAAGTACGCCGAGGAACAGGGCTTCACCGTCGAGAAGTAGGACGGCACCAGGCACAGGGCGGCGCGGGCGGACTCCGCGCCGCCCCCGTGCACCACACCCCCGGAAGGACCGCCATGATCTCCACCCTCCTGTCCCGCGCCGGCGGGGCGGACGGTGACCCCGCCCTCCGTCTCGTCTACGGCGCCGACTACAACCCCGAGCAGTGGCCCCGCACCGTGTGGGAGGAGGACGTCCGGCTGATGCGCGAGGCCGGCGTGAACCTCGTGTCCGTGGGGATCTTCTCCTGGGCCCGGCTGCAACCGGCCGAGGACACCTGGGACTTCGCCTGGCTCGACGAGGTGATGGACCTGCTGCACCGGGGCGGCATCGGAGTCGACCTCGCCACCGCCACCGCCTCCCCGCCGCCCTGGCTCACCACCGCCCACCCGGAGATCCTCCCGGTCACGGCCACCGGCGAGACCCTCTGGCCGGGGGCGCGCCAGCACTGGCGGCCCACCTCGCCCGTCTTCCGCCGGCACGCGCTGCGCCTGGTCCGGGAGCTGGCGACCCGCTACGCCGGTCATCCGGCGCTCGTTGCCTGGCACGTCAACAACGAGCTGGGCTGCCACAACGTCTACGACTACTCCGACGACGCGGCCCGTGCCTTCCGCGACTGGCTGCGCGCCCGCTACACCACGCTGGAGGCGCTCAACACCGCCTGGGGCACGGCCTTCTGGTCGCAGCGGTACACCGACTGGGAGCAGATCCTGCCGCCGCGGCTGGCCGCCTCCCACCCCAACCCCACCCAGCAGCTCGACTTCAAGCGCTTCTCCTCGGACGTGCTCAAGGACCACCTGCGCGCCGAGCGGGAGATCCTGCGGGAGCTCACCCCGGACGTCCCCGTCACCACCAACTTCATGCTGACGGGCGGCATCAAGGGCATGAACTACCCGGACTGGGCGGGCGAGGTCGACTTCGTCTCCAACGACCACTACGTCCACCCCGGCCCGCAGGACCGCGACGAGCTGTCCTTCTCCGCCAACCTCACCAGCGGCATCTCCGGCGGGCGGCCCTGGTTCCTGATGGAGCACTCCACCAGCGCCGTCAACTGGCAGCCCGTCAACGTGGCCAAGCGCCCCGGTGACCTGGCCCGCGACTCGCTGCTGCACGTCGCCCACGGCGCCGACGCGGTCTGCTTCTTCCAGTGGCGGCAGTCGGCGGCGGGCGCCGAGAAGTACCACTCGGCGATGGTCCCGCACGCCGGCGCGGACAGCGAGCTGTTCCGCGCGGTGGCCGCGCTCGGCGCCACCCTCAAGACCCTCGCCCCGATCACCGGGTCCGAGCGGGAGCCCGCCCGGGTCGGCATCCTCTACGACTGGGAGTCGTGGTGGGCGAGCGAACAGGACTCCCACCCCACCTCCCTGCTCGACTACCGGCAGGAGGCGCTCGACTGGTACTCGGCGCTCCTCGCCCTCGGCGTCCGCGCCGACCTCGTCACCACCCGGGCCGACCTGCACCGCCACCAGGTGCTGATCGCCCCCGTGCTGCACATGGTCCCGGCCGACCTGGCGAAGACCCTCACCCGGTACGCCGAACAGGGCGGCCACCTGATCACCACGTACTTCTCCGGTGTCGTCGACGAGCACGACCACGTCTGGCTCGGCGGCTATCCCGGCGCCCTGCGGGACCTGCTCGGCATCCGCATCGAGGAGTTCGGCCCACTGCTCGCCGGTGACCGCGTGGAGCTCGACGACGGCACGACCGGTGCCCTGTGGACCGACCGGATCACCGTGACCGATGCCGGGACCGAGGTCCTGGCCCGCTACCGCACCGGCGAGCAGTCGGGCAGGCCCGCCGTCACCCGGCGGCCGACGGGCGGGGGTTCCGCCGCGTACGTCTCCACCCGGCTCGGTGTCGAAGGGCTCACCTCGCTGCTGCCCCGGCTGCTGGAGCCGGCCGGCGTGGAGAGCGAACTGCCCGCCGAGGTACGGGGGCTGGTCGAGCCGGTCGTGCGCCGGGGCGCCGAGGGCCGGTTCCTGTTCCTGGTGAACCGGACCGACGACACCGTCCCGGTGCGCGGTCTCGACGGGGAGGTGCTCGTCGGCACCACCGGCGCCGACGGCGTCCTCACGCTCGGCCCCCGCGCGGTCGCCGTACTGCGGCAGCCGGCCGCCTGACACCCCACAGCTCCCCGGAACGGCACGCACCCGTTCCGGGGGCCCGTCCCCTCCCGCCGGCAGCCGGTGCGGCGGGAGGGCCCACCGAAGCGCGACCACACACCTCCATGTTGGGAGCACACCGATGGCACGCCGCACCCGCAACAGACGGCTTCTCACGGCCGCCGGGCTCACCGCCGCCCTGGTCACCGGGGCCGCCCTGGTCCCCGGGCCGACGTCCGCCGCCGCCCAGGCCGCGGACCTCCCCTCCGTCACCGTCCGGCCCGACCCCTCGTACCAGCAGGAGGAGTTCGAGGGCTGGGGCACCAGCCTCGTCTGGTTCGCCAACGCCACCGGCGACTACCCGCCTCAGATCCGCGAGAAGCTCGCACGACTCCTGTTCGGCGACGACGGCCTCGCCCTGAACATCGCCCGGTACAACGTCGGCGGCGGCAACGCCCCCGACGTGAAGGACTATCTGCGGGCCGGCGGCGCGGTCGAGGGCTGGTGGAAGGCGCCCGCGGGCACCACCCGCGAGGACACCGACTGGTGGGACGCCGAGGACCCCGCCGACTGGAACGAGAACGCCGACGCCACCCAGCGGTGGTGGGTGGACCGCATCAAGAAGGACATCACCCACTGGGAGACCTTCAGCAACTCCCCGCCCTGGTTCATGACCGTCAGCGGTTATGTGTCCGGCGGGTTCGACGCCACCGCCGACCAGCTGAAGACCGAGTCGGTCGACGACTTCGCCGCCTACCTGGCGGGCGCCACCAAGCGGCTGGAGAAGGCGCACGGCATCGAGGTCGACACCGTCGACCCCTTCAACGAGCCGAACACCCCCTACTGGAGCACCCGTCTCGGCGCGGACGGCGAACCCGTCGGCGGCCGTCAGGAGGGCGCCCACATCGGTCCCGAGCTCCAGGAGAAGGTGCTCCACGCCCTCTCCCCCGCGCTGAGGAAGGCGAGGACCGAGGCGGAGATCTCCGCCATGGACGAGACCAACCCATCGATCTTCGCGCAGAACTGGAACTCCTACTCGCCCGAGGCGCGTGACCTCGTCGGCCAGATGAACGTCCACACCTACGGCACCGGTCAGCGCACCACCGTGCGCGACATCGCCAAGGCCGAGGACAAACGGCTGTGGATGAGCGAGGTCGAGGGCGACTGGGGCGACGGACAGAGCTTCACGGACATGCGTCCCGGTCTGGGCCTCGCCCAGCGCATCGTCGACGACCTGCGCGAACTGGAACCGCGTGCCTGGGTGTTCTGGCAGCCCGTCGAGGACCACGACAACATGAAGCCCGGCGGCGAGTCCGCCAAGGGCGGCAACTGGGGCGAGATCCAGCTCCCCTTCAGCTGCACCTCGAAGGACACCCTCGAGACCTGCCCCATCCACACGAACACGAAGTTCGACACCGCCCGCAACTTCACCCACTTCATCAAGCCGGGCGACCGGCTGATCAAGGTGGACGACACCTCCAGCGCGGCGGCGGTGACGAAGAACGGCAAGGGCGCCTCGCTCGTCCACGTCAACAGCACCACCGAGGCGCGCAACGTCACCGTCGACCTGTCCAAGTTCCGCACCATCAGCCGGAACGCGACCGTCACGCCCGTCGTGACCAGCGCCGACGGCAAGCTGGAGCGGCACCGGGCCATCAAGGTCACCGACCGCGCGGCCACCTTCACCGTGCCCGCCCAGTCGGTGACGTCCTTCGTCGTCAAGGGCGTCTCCGGCGTCGCGAAGGACGCCCCGCTGCTGCGCGAGGGCCGCACCTACACCCTCACCGGCGTGCAGAGCGGCAAGGCGGTCACCGTGGCCGACGACGGCACGAAGCTCGTCATCGGTACCGGCGACGGCTCCGCCTCCCAGCGGTGGCGGCTGAGCGCGGTGCGCCCCGACGACGGTGTGCGTGAGCGCTACGAGTTCACCAGCCCGGTGGACGGCGAGCGACTGACCGTGCGCGACGACGTCCCGGTGGTCGAACCGCACACCGGTGAGCGGGACCCGGCCGCCGAGTGGATCATGTCCACGACGGGCGACGGCACCTGGACCCTGGTGAACGCGGCCACCGGCCGCCTCCTGGAGGTCGGCGGGCAGGCCACGCACGAGGGTGCCGCGGTCACGACGTGGCAGCCCAACTCCGGTTCCAACCAGCGCTGGACGGTCACGGACGTCACGGACTGACCGGTCTCCGCCGGGCCCGGCCGCACCGCCCGCGCGGTGCGGCCGGGCCGCTTCCACCACACCCCTTGGAGAACCAGTGGCACAGGACGACGGCGCCGAGCGCGAGGTACGCCGCCGCATGGCGGCCCACGAGCTGTACACCGACTCGGCGCCCGGTCTGGAACGCCTCGAGGAGGAGCGGCTGCGCGGCAAGGAGCTCGCCGCCGCGTACAACGGCACCGGACCGCGCGACGAGGAGGCCCGCCGCTCCCTGCTGGGCGAACTGCTCGGCTCGGTGGGCCGGGGCGTGTGGATCGAGCCCCCGCTGTACGTCGCCTACGGCCGGCATGTGCACCTCGGCGACGACGTGTACGTCAACTTCGGCCTCACCCTGGTCGACGACGTGGAGGTCTTCGTCGGCGACCGCGTGATGTTCGCGCCCCATGTGACGGTCAGCACCACCGGTCATCCCGTCCACCCGGAACTGCGCCGGGACGGCAGCCAGTTCTCGGCGCCGGTGCGCATCGAGGACGACGTGTGGGTCGGGGCCGGCGCGGTGATCCTGCCCGGGGTGACCGTCGGGCGGGGCTCGGTCGTCGGCGCGGGCAGTGTGGTGACCGCCGATGTGCCGCCGATGACCGTCGTCGCCGGTACCCCGGCCCGTGTGCTGCGGCCGATCACCGACGCGGACCGGGAATGGCGCTACCGGCCGCCCGGGACCGCGCGGAGCTGAGCGCGCGTCCCCGCGCCGCTCAGCGGGCACCGGGCCCCGCGCCGACGGTCACCGTGCGGGCCCAGTCGGGCGGGGTGTCCGGTACGTAGTCGGGGTCGTCCTCGTCCCACGAGGCGTGTTCCCGGGGGAACAGGCCCACCACCGTCCGGCACGGGGGCCGGGTGTCCGGCCAGGGTGTCTGTCCGTCGGTGAGGACGACGACGACATCCGGCCGGGGCCGGGACGCGAGGGCCTGGGCGAAGCCGGCCCGCAGATCCGTGCCGCCACCGCCCGTCAGCGGTATCCCCTCGGCACGGCACAGCCGCCGCACCCGGCCGGCCGCCGCGTCGCAGGACACCACGGACACCATGTCGCGGCGGCCGCCCACGGCACGGGAGATCGCGGCGACCTCCAGCAGCGCGCTGCCGAGTTCGGCGTCGCTGACCGAGCCCGAGGTGTCGACGACGACCGACACCCGGGGCGGCGTACGCCGCAGACCCGGCAGGACGGCACCGGGTACCCCGGCCGACCGCCGGGCGGGCCGGCCGTAGCTGTAGTCGTCCCCCGCGCCCGATCCGGAGACCGCCGAGCGGAGTGCCGCGCCCAGCAGCTCCCGCCAGGGCTGCGGCGGATGGAACGCCTCCTCCGCCCACCGCCGCCACCCCTTCGGCGCGTTGCCCGGCCGGGCGGTGATGCCCTGCGCGACGCGGAAGCGGACCGCGTCGCGTTCCTGCTCGCTGAGCCCGTGCGCGCCGTCCGGGCCCAGGTCCCACTCCCGCTGGAGTCCGTCGGCGCCGCTGCCGCAGTCCAGCCAGACCATGCCCTGGGTGTACGGGCCCAGCCGGAACTGGCCCAGGTAGTCCTCCATCAGCTCCCCGGAGTGCAGCCCCAGGGTCGCCGGCAGCACCACGTCCTCGGGGCGCGCCAGTCCGTCGCCGTAGATGTCGTCGTTGATCTCGCAGTCGGCGGCGATGTTCATCCGCAGCCGCTCCCCCGGGCCGTGCAGTCCGCGTTCGCGGGCGAACCGGTCGCTGCGTCCGTGGTGGTCGCGCAGCAGGTGCGACACCTCGTGCACCCAGACGCCGGCCAGTTCCTCCACCGGTGTGGCGTCCACGAACGCCGGCGAGACGTAGCAGCGCCAGTGCCGGTCGACGGCCATCGTCGGAACCCGCCGGGACTCGACGGGGTGCAGGGCGAACAGTGCCGTGGCGAGGTAGGGCCGGGCGCGGGCGGCCTGCAGCCGGGCGGTGAGCAGCTTGTCGAGGTCGAGCGCGGGGGCCGGTGTCCGCGGCGGGTGCGTGGTCATCGGCCCGCCTCCGCCCCGGCCGTGACACGGGCCGCGGCCCGGTCCGCCCGCCGGGACAGGGACACGGCCGACGTGAGCCGTTCGATCGTCGCCGGTACGTCCCAGTCCTCGCGGCGCAGCGTGGCGAGGGTGGTCGCGGGGACGACGACCAGGTCGGGCGCCCCGGTGTCGACCGCGCGGGCGAGCAGCTCCCAGGCGGCGTCCCAGCGGGACTTCTCCGGGCGTGCGCGCACGGCGGCCACCACCGCGTCGAGCACGGCCTGGCGCAGATCGCCCCGCTCGGGCAGGTCGGCGCCCGCCGGGTCGGCGAGCAGCACCTCGGGGTCGGGGAGGTCCAGCCGGTCCAGGCTCGCCAGCAGTTCCAGGCCGGGTCCGTCGCCGACGGTGCCGCGGACCAGCAGGGAGAGGACGTCGCGGGAGGAGCCGGCCGCGGTCGCGAAGGCGATCAGGGTCAGGGTCATGTCCCAGCTGCGCGGGGAGGGCCAGGGGCCGCCGCGGCGTGTCTCGCTGCTGGGCAGCCGGTGCACGAGCGGGGGCCGGGCGGTGAGGAACGCGCACACCGCGCGCCGGGCGAAGCGCACCGCCTCGGGGAGCTTCCCGGGGTCGAGGCGGGGCAGGGTGGCCCGGGGCCAGGTCCCGCCGAGGCCGCGGACGACGACCTCGTGGTCGTGGACCCAGTTCAGGTGCACGAACCGGTTGGCCAGCGGCGGGCTGAGTTCCCAGCCGTCGGCGGCCGAGGCGCGCGGATTGGCGGCGGCCACGATCCGTACGCCGGGCGGCAGCCGCAGGGCGCCGATCCGCCGTTCCAGCACCAGCCGCAGCAGGGCGGCCTGGACGGCGGGCGGCGCGGTGGACAGCTCGTCGAGGAACAGCAGGCCGCGGCCGACCCGGACCAGGCGCACGGCCCAGTCCGGCGGGGCCATGGGCACGCCCTGTTCGGCGGGGTCGTCCCCGACGACGGGCAGCCCGGAGAAGTCGGACGGCTCGTGCACGCTGGCGATCACGGTGGTCAGGGGGAGGTCCAGGGAGGCGGACAGCTGGTTCAGGGCCGCGGTCTTGCCGATTCCCGGCTCGCCCCAGAGCAGGACGGGCAGGTCGGCGGCGACGGCCAGGGTCAGGGCCTCCAGCTGGACGTCGGGGCGCGGTTCGGTGGAGGTGTCGCGCAGGAGGGTGAGCAGGTCACCGGCGACGTCGAGTCGGGAGGGCGCGGAAAGGGCGTGGGAAGACATGAATGATCACCTGTGGTGTGTGAGGTGGTGCGGGTGGGCGGCGGGGGACGCGGGTCCCCGGGAGGTGTCAGCCGCAGGTCGCGTGGCGCGGGTGTGCGCGGCGGTCGTCGGGACGGGGGCGGGCCGGGTACACCCACTCGGGCGCGGGTCCGCTGAGGCCCGCCCGGTACAGCCCGTACGTGATCCGCCGCCGTGCGGCCGCTTCGAGTTCGTCCCGCAGCGGGCCGCCGCGCAGGCGCGCCCCGGGGCCCAGCAGGCTCTCGACGACGGCCAGCGCACCGGCGACGTCACCGTGGTCCAGGCGCTCCCGGACGCCGGTGAGACACTCCGGACGCCGGTGCGCCCGGTCGATGGCCCGCAGGCAGGGAAGCGGGGTGCCGGTCAGCGCGACCAGCAGCTCCTCCCGCCTGATCTCGTCCGGGTCGTGGTCCAGCGGGACCAGTACGCCGTCGACCAGGCCGATCCGGTGCCGCGCTCCCCGGCACTCCACGACCTGGGGCCGCCCTGCCGGTGCCGGTGTCCGGGGCGGACCGGCCTGCGCGTGTTCCGGTACGAGTACGGAGGCGACCAGGGGGTGCAGCCGGCCGGCCTCGATCGCACCGGTGCGGAGCAGTTCCAGGTCGGGCAGGACGTAGGTCGCCGCCTCGGGCAGCACGGGCAGGGCGGAGGCGGAGCCGTCGGTGGGGGCCGGCCCGATCCGCACCGGGGGTGCCGCGCGGCCCTCCGGATCCTCGGCGAGGTCCAGGCGCAGCCGCTGTCCGGCCCCGACGCGCACGATGACGGAGCCGGTCGTCCGCCCCGCGTCGCGGAGCACGATCCGCGCCTCGTCGGCCCAGCGGTCGACGGCGCAGTGGTGCCCGGGCGGGAGCGGCACCGGCTGGTCCTGGTCCCCCGCCCGCGGGCCGGCGCCGGCCCGGAGCGGCAGTTCGCCGGACCTGCGCGCGTCCCACAGGTGGCGGTGCAGATCGAGGCGGAACCGCGGGCCGGGACGCGGATGCGGATGCGGGCCGGCGCCGGCACGGAGGCGGTCGCCGTCCCACAGGGCGAGGCTGATCCGCTGGCCGCCCTCCGCCCAGGCGGGCGGGGTCCGGACCACGAGGTACACCGGGTCCTGACGGCCGTAACGGGCCAGGGCGATGGTGAGGCCGGGGCGCAGCAGTCCGTCGGGGGCGACCCTCGGCATGTGCCAGCGCAGCAGGTCGGGTGCCAAGTGCCGTAGATCTGCCCGGACTTGGTCCGTGAGCTCCCGGCCATGGCTGCGGGCCAGGGTACGGAGGCGGAGGTCGACGTCGATGCCCGCGGCGGCACAGGCCCCCGCCCAGTCGCCGACGCGTCGGCGGGCGGTCGCGGTCTCGATCATGGAGGGCGGCACGGCGTACTCACGTACGCGCCGCCAGAAGGAAAGGCGGGGATTCCCGGTCGCGGTCCGTGGGTGCATCAGCACTCACCTTGCGCGGACGGGACCCCCAATCCGAGAACAGAATGAGTGGTCATCGCGGCGAGCATAGCCCGCCGCGTGGCGACCTGTCAGGTGACTTCCGCCGTCAGCGGTGGTACGCCTCCAGCTCCGCGATCGAGGTGAAGGTCTGGGTTCCGCCGCTGCCTCCGACGATGCGTACGCCGTCACCGCTGGTGGTGTCGAAGTCGAAGACGTACGTCTTGTTCGTGCCGGCGGCCGACGACGTCGGGTAGGAAGGGCTCACGCTCATGCCGGTGACATCGCTCCAGACTCCGTTGCGCCGCACCTGGATCCTGGGAGCGCTGCTGAACCAGCCGCCGTCGCCGAACATCCTGCCGGTGGTGTAGGCGACCCGGTTGACGTGGTACTCGCGGGGCCAGGTGTAGCCCCACCAGCTGGTGGTCTTGCGTTCGTCGTTCCAGTCGTCCTCGTTCTGGGCCTTGTCGCCGTCGTGGTGGATCGCGGTGCCGAAGTGGGTGGCCCGTTCGACGGGCACGGTGCCGTTCTCGCGTGCGAGGTTGCGGGTGGCGTCGGCCGGGTTGTCGGGTGTGCTGGGGGTGGCGGGGGTGAGCGAGAGCTTGCGCAGCGAGTAGGTGTACGCCCAGAAGTCGCCGCCCGGGTAACCGCCGCCGCAGGGGCAGACGTTGGACTGCAGCCACATCGACTTGCCGTCGGCGCTGATGTACTTGGACGGGATGGTGGTGGCGTAGCCGCCGTGTTTGGTGTGGGTCCAGGGGTAGCCGCCGAAGTCCTTCGGGGTGAAGTGCTTCCACGGGCCCCAGGGGGTGGGTGCCTCGTAGAACTCGAAGGTGTACTCCGTCCAGGAGGTGTAGAGGTAGCGCTTGAGCGCCTTGTTGTAGACCACGCCCCCCTGGCTGATCATGCTGAGGTCCCTGACCCGGCCGGGCGTGCCCACGTTCTGGTAGATGCGGCGGTCGTCGTGCAGCACCGGGACCCGCAGGTCGAGGCTGGAGGTCCACCGGGGTGTGCCGCGGTTGTCGCCGGCGTAGAACTGCCAGGTGGAGCGGTCCTGGATCGAGTGGGCGGGGACGCGGGCCAGGTAGAGGTCGACCGGGTCCGGGTCGGGGTCGAAGGTGTCACGCCAGTTGTGGTCCATGCCGTAGGCGTAGACGTATCCGTCGGGACTGTCGGCGTTGTCCTTGCCGTAGTCCAGGAACATCACCGTGGTGAACTTCTCGTCGGAGAACATGGGCTTGCTCTTGTCCGACGTCCATGTGGCGCCCTTATCCGTGGACTTGACGATCGTGGCGCTGGGCGCGTGGTCCAGGGTGCCGCGCTTGAGGTCCTGGACGGCGAGGTACAGGTCGCCGTCGACACAGACCATGCCGGTGGGTTTGCGGTAGTACTGCGCGGGGTCGCCCCAGATGCGGCCGACCCCGTCGCCGGTGGCCTTCTGGGTGCCGGTCAGGTTGCCCGGCATGCCGCTGATGCGGGCGACGCCGATGTCGTGCCAGGTGTCGCCGAAGCCCACGCCGTCGCCGTACGCCGTGTAGACGTGGTCGTCGCCGGACCAGCAGGACGGCCACAGGTCGCCGTGTTCCTTGTTGTCGCCGATCGCGGGGGCGCCGACGGTGGCACCGGCGTCCACGGCGGCAGTGGAGAAGAAGGTGCTCTGCGGTGGGTTCGCGAGTGCCGCGCGGGTGGGGCGGCCGTCCGCCGGGGCGGCGGGCGCGGCCGGGGCGGTCATCGTGGTGACGGCGGCAAGCCCAGCCATCAGGGTGATCAGGACTCTGGATGTGCGCACGGGTGTACTCCTCGGCGGATTCCGGTACGTGCGGTGGTGGCCCGCCCGGGCGCCCGCACGGGGCGACGGGCAGGGGGCGGGCCACCGGAATGTGGCGGCGGCGGTGCCGCTCGGGCGGTTACAGCGTCACGTCTCCGCACAGGTGCACCTCGACGCCCAGTTCGGCGAAGAGGGCGGCCTTGGCGCGCAGTGCCTTGTCGGCGGTGTCCGCGTCGGGGGCGTAGGCGACGTTGAGGTGGTTGGCGCGGTGGCGGGCCATGAACTGGTCGCGGGTGACGCCGTGCAGCACCGCGTGCATGATCGGCCACTGGTGGTTGGTGGCGTCGAGCCGGCGCTGCGTCTCCTCCGCCGGCAGCTCGACGGCGCTCGCGCGTCCGAGGTCGACGTGCAGCCTGCCGTCCATGAGGAAGACGCGCGACCAGACGACCTCGCCCGGCTTGGAGACACCGCTGAGGGTGCCGCCGCCGAGCGGGAAGAACATCGGGGGCTGGCGCATGCTGTACGACTTGTCGTAACCGCCGTGGTGGGAGGCGGGCACCGAGCCGGAGATCTCCCAGACCCAGACGAAACGGCCCTCGTACTCCTCGCCCCAGCGGATGTCGTGCAGCGTGGTGGCCGGGTCCAGGCCCATCGCCGTCCAGATGCGGTTGGTGACGAGGGAGTCGACGGCGACGCCCTCGTCGACCTCGTTGAAGTGCGGCAGCGGCGCGCCGGCGTACAGCTCGCGGGCGCCGTCGCGGCTGAGTACGGGAGGACGCTGGACGTTGTTGAGCAGGCCCTCGGCGAGGTCGCTCGCCGGGACGGTGTCCTTCAGGCCCTGCTGGTACTGGATGCCGACCGCGTCGAGTCCGAAGTCGTCGGAGATGCGCAGCGCGGCGATGTACATCTTGAACTGGCTGAGCAGCTGGGCGTCGGTGAGCTCGGTGGCCTCGTCGGTGCCGGTGTGGAAGGTCATGCCGGCGTCGTCGAGCCAGGTGCGGACGGCCTGGGCCTCGGCGTCGGAGACCTTGTTCATCTCGGCGACGAGGGCGCTCTGCGAGAGGCGCTCCTTGTAGATGCCCAGCGGGTTGAGGAACTCGTCGTCGATGATGGCGTTGTACATGCCCATGCAGCCCTCGTCGAAGACGCCGATGATCGCCTTCTCCTCGCGCAGCTGCCGGGCCAGGGCCGTGCCGAGTTCGGTCTCCGCGTCCGCGGGCAGCGGCGGCAGGGGCCGGACGTGGCTGCTGTCGTGGGTGAGGGTGCCCGTCTCCAGCCAGGTGCGCAGGCCGTCCCGCGCCCAGTCGTCGGTGAAGTCGGGGCTCCACAGGACCGAGTAGTCGCGGCCCGCCTTGGTGAGGCTGCCGGCCAGGTTCAGCAGACCGACCAGGCCCGGGAACTCGCCGTTCCAGTTGGCCACGACCAGGATCGGGCCCTCGTGGCTGCGCAGGCCGGCGAGGACGTGGTGGCTGTACTGCCAGACGGCCTCGACGACGATCAGCGGGGCGTCCTTGGGGAGGTTCTTGAAGACCTCGATGCCGGCGCGCTGGCTGTCGATGAATCCGTGGCCCTTGGTCTCGTCGACCGGGTGGCCGCGGCGGACCGTCCAGCCGAGGTCCGTGACGGCCGCGGAGAGGTCGTTCTCCAGCTTCTCCTGGGTGGGCCAGCAGGTGGTGTTGGCGGCGGGGCGGAGGTCACCGCTGGCCACGGTGTAGACGGTGTGCGGCTCGGCGGCCGGCGGCCGGCGGAGCTCGGGCAGGGTGTACGCGGTCATGCGGTCTCCGTTGGTAGTGCGTCCGGCCCGGGGTCGGGCGGAGGGTCGAGCGGTCGGTCTTCGGCGCGGGCCGCGGGGCCGGCGCGGGTGTGCCGCCCGCGGCGGTGGCGGGTGCACGGCACGTGGGTGTGGGTTCGGTGGTGGCCGGCGGCCGGCAGGTGTCTCGCGGCCGGGCGCCGGCCGGTGTCTCCCGGCCGGGTGTCAGCGGTCCTGGAGCGCCGCCAGGGCGTGCACGGTCGCCACCGTGTCCGGGTACAGCCGGCGGTACAGGGCGTACAGCTCGTCGTAGCGTCCGGTGTGGTCCGGCCGGGGCGTCACCGTCTCCCGGACCGGGTTCCAGTCGTCGAGGGAGACGTCCGCGACGAGCTGCGCGGCCAGCAGGGCGCCGCCGTAACTGGCGCCGATGGTGACGGTGCGCAGTTCCTGCGGGCGGCCGGTGATGTCGGAGACGATCTGCGTCCACAGCGCGCCCTGGGTGCCGCCGCCCACGGCGACCACGCGGCGGATGTCGCCGCCGGCCGCCTCGATGCCCTCGATGTTGTGGCGGACGCCGAAGCCGGTGGCCTCCAGTGCGGCCCGGTAGAGGTCGCCGCGGGTGTGGGAGAGGGTCAGCCCGGCGATCACTCCGCGGGCGTCGGGGTCCATGACCGGGGTGCGTTCGCCGGAGAAGTACGGCAGCATCAGCAGGCCGTTGGCGCCGGGCCCGGACTCGGTCGCGAGGCGGGTGAGCTCGGTGTGGTCGGCGCCGGCGAACAGGTCGCGCAGCCAGTTGGTGACCGCGCCGGAGGTGGCCATGCCGCCGGCCAGGTTGCGGGTGCCGGGCAGCGCGCCGACGGTGCCCCACAGGGACGGGCTGGTGAGCGGCTCGGGCACGGTGTGGATGAGGAACATGGTCGTGCCATACATGAGCATCAGGTCACCGGTGTGCTGGGCACCCACGCTGAGGGCCTCGGCCCAGGCGTCGATGGTGCCGGTGGTGACGGGGATGCCGGCCGGCAGACCGGTCTCGCGGGCCGCCTCGGCGGTGATCACTCCGGCCGCCTCGCCGGACCAGCGCAGCGGCGGCAGGTCGATGCCGGGGGCCACCTCGGCGGCCCAGGGGGCGTACCAGTCGCCCGCGTGGGTGTCGTACAGGGGGGTGCACTGGCTCGCCGAGTGGTGGTCGAGGACGTAGGCGCCGGTGAGCTTCCTGGCCAGCCAGGAGCTGGGCATGTACAGGCGGCGGGCCCGGGCGTAGAGCTCGGGTTCCTCCTCGGCGATCCAGGCGATCTTGGGGCCCGCCGCCTGGGTGGTGAGGGCGGATCCGGTCCGGCGGATGATCTCGTCGGCGCCGAACCGCTTCTCGATGCGGTCGATCTGGGCGACGGAGCGGGTGTCCACGCCGTAGAGGACGGCCGGGCGCAGCGGGGTGTCGTGCTCGTCGGTCAGCAGCACGCAGGGGCCCATGCCGCTGACACCGACGGCGACCACGGTGGTGCCGGCGGTGGTCAGCTCCCGGGCGAGCTCGGTGAACTCGCGCCACCACACCGAGGCGTCCATCTCGAAGCGGCCGGGTCCGGGCCTGTCGGGAGTGTGCTCCCGTACGGCGGAACGGATCAGCGTGCCGTCGAGGCCGACGAGGACGCCCTTGCTGCTCGAGGTGCCGATGTCCACACCGATGACTGCGTTGCGAGGCATGACGTGAACGCTTGCAGAAATCGATTTCAGCGTCAAGGGACCGCGCACAAGCTGCTGATGGAGCGGAGAACGGCACGTCAGGTAGACGGCAGATCACATGAAAGCAACCGGCCGTCTCACCTCTTGACACCCCTAGGACCCCCCTCTACGTTTCGGTGAAATGGATTTCAGAGGTGCTCGGGCAAGCCGGTCCGGCGGCACCTCACCGAGCGCCACCACGCCCCGGGGCGTACGGCGCACCGTAACCCCACCCACTGAAGGCAAGACACGATGACGACCTTTGGACTCGACGGCATCTCGCGCAGGTCGCGTGCCGTGAGCCGTTCCATCAGCGCCGAGAACTTCACCGGCGCCAAGTCCGGCGGCGGCCGGGCCACCGAGGGCACCGGAGCGGTCGCGGCGAGCCGGCTGGGGCCGGGCTGGAAGATCTCCCCCAGCATCGACATCGCCGCCGGCGAGACGGCGGTGCTCGCGGACATCGACGGCCCCGGCACCATCCGCCATCTGTGGTGCACCACCGACCCGCACCGGGCGTGGCGCGGCACCCTGCTGCGGATGTACTGGGAGGGCGAGGAGACCCCGGCCGTCGAGGTCCCGCTCGGCGACTTCTTCTGCAACGGCTGGAACACCTTCAGCCAGGTGTCGTCCGTGCCGGTCGCGGCCAACCCCAACGGCGGCTTCAACGCGTACTGGCCGATGCCGTTCCGCCGCAGGGCGCGCATCACGCTGGAGAACCTGACCGCCGAGAAGGTCACGCTCTACTACCAGGTGGACTACGAGCTGGACGAGGTCGGCGAGGACACCTCGTACTTCCACGCCCAGTGGCGGCGCAGCCACCCGGTGCCGTTCGGCGAGGTGCACACGCTGCTCGACGGCGTCACCGGCGCCGGCTCCTACGTCGGCACGTACATGGCCTGGGGCGTCAACAGCCCGGGCTGGTGGGGTGAGGGCGAGCTGAAGTTCTACCTCGACGGCGACGACGAGTTCCCGACCATCTGCGGCACCGGCACCGAGGACTACTTCGGCGGCGCCTGGAACTTCGACGTCCCCGGCCAGGGCTACACCGCGTACACCACGCCGTACCTCGGCCTGAACCAGATCCTGCGCCCGGACGGGCTCTACGGCAGCCAGCAGCGGTTCGGGATGTACCGCTGGCACGTCCTGGACCCGATCCGCTTCTCCGAGGACCTCCGCGTCACCGTGCAGAGCCTCGGCATCGGCCCCGGCCAGGGCAACGGCCTGCCGCACCGCTACCGGCACACCAGCGACGACATCGCCAGCACCTCGCTGTTCTACCTGGACGCCCCGAGCTCCGCGTCCCTGCCGGCCACGCCGGACCTGCTCACGCTCGAAGTCGACTGACCGTCACCGCACGGCACGTCGTCCACGGACAGCCGGCGCCAGACGCCGGTCACCGCGGATCCGCCCGCCGGACGCGCCGGCCCTCCGCGCACGAGGGCCGGCCACCCACGGCCCGCCCCCCAGGATCCGCTCCCACCTGGCCCTATAACACTCCGACAGGAGCGCACGCATGCTCCAGCACGGCAACGAAGCCGGGCACCCGGCCACCTCTCCCGGCGTCCCGCGCCGTCGCGTCCTCACCGCCATGGCGGGTGCGGGAGCCGCGGTGGCGTCCCCGGCGCTGCTCACCGGTTGCGGCACCGCACAGGCGAAGGGGGGCAACCTCCAGTTCTGGAACTTCTACGGACCCCAGCGCTCGCCCGACCCGGCGATCAACGCGCAGTCCAAGTGGTTCGTCGACATGGTCGACCAGTGGAACGCCACCCACAAGCAGCAGATCGACCTCGTGTATCTGCCGCAGCCCACCTATCTCAACGGGTTCAAGCTGCCGTCCGCCTTCGCCACCGGCGAGGGCCCGGACATCTTCCTGCTCTCCCCCGGCGACTTCCTGCGCTACTACAACGGCGGCGTCCTGGAAGACCTCACTCCGTACATGGAGCAGGCGGCCATCGACGACTACGGCTCCACGCTGGACAGCCGCAAGGTCGACGGCAAGGTCTACGCACTCCCCATGGAGATCGAGCCGCTGGCCATGTTCTACTCCCGGGACATCTGGGAGAAGGCCGGCCTGTCCGAGGCCGACATCCCCACCACCTGGGACCAGATGCTCGACATCGGCGACAAGCTGCGCTCGCAGACCACGGCCGGCCTGGTCTTCGAGACCAATCCCGGCTACTACCAGAACTTCACCTGGTACCCGTGGATGTGGCAGGGCGGCGGCGACGTGCTGGACGCCCAGGGCAACGTCGCCTTCGACTCCAAGGCCACCCGGCAGGCCCTGTCCTTCTGGCAGGACGCGGTGCGGCACGGCATCACGCCCCGCACCCTGCCCGCGGCCGGTGACGTGATCGGCGGTTTCAAGGGCGGCAACGTCGCCATGTGGCAGCAGGGCATCTGGCAGGTCTCCAGCTTCAAGGCGTTCGCACCCGACTACGAGTACGGCGTGTTCAAGCTGCCCGTCCCCGACGGCGGCGAGTACGTCACCACGCTGGGCGGCTGGTCGTTCTGCGCCAACGCCCAGGGGCGCAACCCCGAGGCGGCGGCCGAGTTCTGCGTCTGGGCGCTGGGGTCCATGAAGGACGACTCCATCAACCGGATGGTCGACTGGTGCACCCGCGCCAAGTCCGACGTGGCGCCGCGTGCCACGGCCCTGGAGCGGGGCGCCGCCAAGGGCGGCTACGACTCCGAGAGCATGAGGAAGTTCAAGGACGAGATCTTCCCGGGCGGCCGCGCCGAGCCGCGCTATCCCCCGGTCGTCTACAAGGCGATCTCCGACGCCATCCAGGGCACCATGCTGGCCGACCAGGGCGTCGACGGCGCCGCCGAGCGGGCGGCGCGGTCCATCGAGGCCTACACCAAGAGCTACAAGGGGGCGAGCCTGATATGAGCAGCGTCGCCGCACAGGACCGACGGTCCGCCGCCACGGCCCCGGCGAAGGCGCCCGCCGCCTCCCCCGGACGGCGGATGAGCCGCAAGCACCGCGAGTGGCTGGCCGCCGGCCTGTTCCTCGCCCCCGACGTCCTCGGGCTGCTGGTCTTCGTCGCCGTCCCGATGGTGCTGTCCATCGTTCTGAGCTTCTTCCAGGTCAGCGGCTTCGGCAGCTACGAGTGGATCGGGCTCGGCAACTACGAGCGGATGATGAACGACCCGCTCTTCTGGGACTCCATGAAGATCACCGGGCTGTACGTGGTGATCCTCGTCCCCGTGCTGTTCTGCGTGAGCCTCGCCCTGGGCCTGCTGGTCAAGCAGAAGCTGCCCGGCATGGGCGTCTACCGCACCGTGCTCTTCCTGCCGTACGTCATCAGCCTCGTGGTGGTCGGCGTGCTGTGGAAGTTCCTGCTCGACGAGCAGACCGGCGCGGTCAACCGGGCCATGCGGGCGGCCGGACTCGACGGCGAGTCCTGGCTCGGCAGCCCGTCCCTCGCCCTCGCCTGCGTCATCGCCGTCATGGTGTGGGTGATGATGGGCTACTACATGATCATCTTCCTGGCCGGCCTGCAGGAGATCCCCAAGGAGTACTACGAGGCGGCGAAGCTCGACGGCTCGGGCCCGTGGACCACGTTCCGCACCATCACCTGGCCGCTGCTCCGTCCGACCAGCTTCTTCGTGCTGCTGATGTCGACGGTCGCCGCCATCACCGGCGGTCTCGACCTGATCTTCGTCCTGACCAACGGCGGGCCCGCCAACGGCACGTCGCTGGCGATCTTCTACATCTACCAGCAGGCCTTCGGATTCGGCGAGTACGGCTATGCGTCGGCCATGGGCTCGTTCCTGGTGCTGATCATGGTCGCCGTCTCCGCGGTCATCTTCAAGTTCACGAGAGGCGGGAGGTTCGACGATGGCGAGTGACACCATGACGAGCCGGGCCACCACAGCGGCCGGCCGGCGCAGGCCGCTGTCGTCCCGCACGGGACTGACGGTTCTCGCCGTCGTCGTATCGCTGATCAGCCTCTTCCCGGTGCTGTGGATGCTCACGTCGTCCTTCAAGACGCGGGAGACCGTCACCGACGGCAAGCTGATCCCCACGGACTTCACCTTCGACAACTTCGTGTACGTCTTCACGGAGGTGCCGTTCGCCCGCTACCTGTGGAACAGCTTCTTCATCTCCGCGGTGATCACCGTGGTGGCGCTGTTCTTCCACTCGATGGCCGCGTACGCGCTGGCCCGGCTGCGTTTCCCGGGCCGCGAGAAGGTGTTCGGCGCGATCTTCGCGACCCTGCTGGTCACGGCGCCCGTGGTGCTGATCCCGCTGTTCCTGGTCGTGCGTGAGCTGGGCATGCTGGACAGCTACGCCGGTCTGATCGTCCCGGCGGTCTTCAACGCCTTCGGCATCTTCCTGCTCCGCCAGTTCTATCTGGGGCTGCCGAAGGAGCTGGAGGAGGC
This sequence comes from Streptomyces sp. AC558_RSS880, assembly GCF_019049255.1. Classification (GTDB taxonomy): domain Bacteria; phylum Actinomycetota; class Actinomycetes; order Streptomycetales; family Streptomycetaceae; genus Streptomyces. Next base: position 172,105 of record NZ_JAGMUJ010000130.1, read on the forward strand.
GGCGGTGATCGACGGCTGCGGTCACTGGCGGGTGTACTGGAACATCGTGCTGCCGCTGTCCCGGCCGATCCTCTCGGCGCTGGCGATCTTCTTCTTCCTCGCCAACTGGAACGCCTTCGTCTGGCCGCTGGTCGCCACCAGCGACCAGGACCTGACGGTGGTCCAGCTCGGTATCGCCTCGTTCCAGACGCAGTACAGCTCCAACTGGAACTACATCCTGGCGGCGGCGACGATCGCGGCACTCCCGATGCTGATCCTGTTCTTCGTCTTCCAGCGTCAGATCGTGGAATCCGTCAAGACGTCCGGCCTGAAGTAGTCCCGGGCACGCGAACAGCGGCGCCGCACCGGTCGGGTGACCGGTGCGGCGCCGGTGCGTTCAGGACGGGGCCGGTCAGGTCGTGACCGGGCCCGCCGTGCTCTCGCGGATCTGCAGGGTCGTGCGCAGGACGACCGTCTGGAGCGGGGACGCGTTGCCCTCCATCCGCTGGAGCAGCAGGTCGGCCGCGGTGCGTCCGAGTTCGTACGAGGGAAGCTCCACGGCGGTCAGCGAGGGGCGGACCAGTGAGGCCCACGGCACGTCGCCGAACGACAGGACGCCGACGCCGGGCGGGGTCCGGTCGACCTCCCGGAGGGCGTCCAGGACACCGATGGTCATGAGGTTGTTGGCGACGAACACCGCGTCGGGCGGCTCCGGCAGGGCCAGCAGCTCGCGCATCGCGGCGCGGCCGCCCTCGACCCGGAAGTCGGCGTGCCGTACGTAGGCGTCGTCGGCCACCACTCCCTCCTCCCGCGCGGCGTCCAGGGCGGCGCGGTAACCGGCCAGACGCTCCTCGGAGGTGGAGGCGCCGGCGGGGCCGGTGACGCAGGCGATCCTGCGGTAGCCGGCCTGGATCAGATGGCGGGTGGCCACCTCGCCGCCGTGCCGGTCGTCCACCCTGACCGCGTCCACCTCGGCGTCGCGGGGCCGCCGGTCGACGGCGACCACGGGGGTGCCCCGGGCGATCAGCGGGCCGAGGTCGGTCTCCTCCCGGGACGCCGCCACGATCACGCCGGCCATCTGCTCGCCGAGCGCGACCTCGAGGTAGCGGCGCTCCTTGTCGGTGTCCTCGTCGGAGTTGCACAGCACGACCGACAGGCTGGTGCGCTGCGCGGCGTCCTCGACGCCCCGGGCGAGCGACGTGAAGAACGGGTTCTCGATGTCCGGGATGATCAGGGCGATCACGCTCGACCGCTGCTTGCGCAGCGACCGGGCGACCCGGTTGGGCGCGAAGCCGAGGGCCGCGGCGGCCTCCTGGACCGACCGGGCGCGTGCCGGTGTGACATTGCCGCCGTTGAAGACGCGCGAGACCGTGGCCGGGGATACTCCGGCGGCTCGCGCCACGTCATGGATCGTCACCACCTGCGTACGCGTCCTTTCACCGTGTGTGGCTCTTACCCTACCCTGCCGCTGAAAAGGATTTCATCCCTCAAATCCACGGCCGTGGGCCGAGGTCCCGCATCCGGGAGTTCATGATTCCTTGGGCGGCGCGTGAAGGGGAGGACAGACACCGCGGGCAATGTCTTGGCATGAACCTGCGGTCCGATGGCCGGGCCGCAGCCTCATGGAGGTGTGGGATGCACCGAAGGCTCGCCACCGCACTCGCCGCCCCGGCCCTGGCCCTGGTCGGTGTCCTCGGCACCGCCACCGCCGCCGACGCCGTACCCGCCGACAAGCCCCAGGTCCTCGCGAGCTGGACGCAGACCAGCTCGTCGAGCTACAGCCTCTGGACCGCGGCCCGGGCCAACCGATCCGCCTGGTCCGCCTACCAGTTCGACTGGTCCACCGACTACTGCTCCTCCTCCCCTGACAACCCCTTCGGCTTCCCGTTCTCGACCGCCTGCGCCCGCCACGACTTCGGCTACCGCAACTACAAGGCCGCGGGCACGTTCAGCGCCAACAAGACACGGCTCGACAGCGCCTTCTACGAGGACCTCAAGCGTGTCTGCAACGGCTACGGCGGCGCCACGAAGACCGCCTGCGACAGCACGGCGTGGACGTACTACCAGGCCGTCAGGGCCTTTGGCTGAGTCCGCCGTTCACCGGACCTGAGCCCACCGCCGCCGGCCGCCCGACGGGCCGGCGGCGGTGGGCCGCCGGCCCGCGCGGACTACCGGCGGCCGCGCACCAGCACGTACAGGAAGTACGGCGTTCCGATCACGGCCGTCATCAGGCCGGCGCCCAGCTGGGCGGGGGCGATCACGGTGCGGCCCAACAGGTCGGCCGTGCACACCAGTACGGCGCCGAGGAGCAGCGCGACCGGGAGCACCCGGGTGTGCCGCCGCCCGACGAGGGCGCGTGCCGCGTGCGGGGCGACCAGGCCGACGAAGCCGACGGTGCCCGCGGCGGCCACGGCGGTGGCGGTGAGCAGCACGCTCAGGACGAGGAAGCCCAGCCTGCCGCGCGCCAGGTCGAGTCCGAGGAGCCGGGGGGTGTCCTCGTCGAGGGAGACCAGGTCGAGTTCCCTGTGCCGTACGCCGGCCACCGCGACGCCGACGGCGAGGACGGCCGCGAGGGGAAGGACGTCGGGCATGGTCCGGCCGTACGTGGAGCCCGACAGCCAGGTGAGGGCCTTGGTCGCGTTGAACGGGTCGGTGAGCACGATCAGCAGGCTGATCAGGGCCGTTGCCGCGGTCGCGGCACCGATGCCGACGAGCACCAGCCGGTTCTGCCGGTAACCCCCGCGCGCGGCGAGACCGAACACGACGACCGCGGTGACCGCGGATCCCGCGAAGGCCGCCCCGGCGACGCCCCACCCCCCGGCGACGGGGACCGTCGTCACGAGGATCACCGCGCCGAGCGCGCCGCCGCCGGAGACGCCCAGGACGGCGGGTTCCGCCAGCGGGTTGCGGGTGACGGCCTGCACCAGGGTGCCGGCCAGCGCGAGCGCCGCTCCGGCGAGGAGCGCGGCGAGCACCCGGGGCACCCGGGTGTCCAGCACGAAGGAGACGGTCCTGCCCGCCCTGCCCTGCGCCCAGTTGACCACGTCGCCCAGCAGCAGCTTGCTGTCGCCCAGCAGGACGGCGGCGATCATGATGCCGACCAGGGCGACCGACAGCACGGTGAGCGTGGTGAGGAAGACGGCGCGGCTGCGGATGCGCAGTGCGTCCGGCGCGGCAACGCCGGCGGTGTCGCGGAGCCGGGCCGCCATCACCACCAGGAACACCGCACCGACGAGGCTGGTGACCACACCGGTGGGCACGGCGACCGCGGTGTCCGCGTCGACGAACGCGCGCAGCAGCACGTCCGCCCCGAGCACCAGCGCGGCGCCGACGAGACCCGCGACCGGCACGCCCGCGCGCAGCCGCAGCACCCCCCGGAACCACCGGGCGAGCGGACGGACGAGGGCCGGGGCGCACAGGCCGACGAAGCCGATCGGTCCGGCGAGGGTGACGGCCGCGGCGGACAGCAGCGTCGCCAGCACGACGGCGGTGACGCGGGTGGCCCGCACCGGGACGCCGAGTCCGCGGGCCGCGTCGTCGCCGAGGGCGAGGGCGTCGACCCGGCGGGCGATGAGCAGCAGGCCGACGAGTCCGACGACGGCGACGGGCAGCATCTGGAGGACACCGTCGAAGCCGTTCTGGCCGATGTTGCCCTGGTTCCACTGGTAGAGGCCCTCGGTCTGCTGCGGGAACAGCAGGAGCAGCCCCTCCGTGACGGCGGTGAGCCCGAGCGCGAGCGCGGTGCCGGCGAGCACCAGCCGTACGGTGCCGGCGCCGAGCCCCGACAGTCCGAGGACGACGGCCGCCGCCGCGAGTCCGCCGGCGAAGGCGACGCCCGAGGAGGCGAGCAGCGGCAGGGACACGCCGGTGACGGCGGCGACGCCGAGGGCGAAGTAGGAACCCGCGTTGACGGCGAGGGTGTCCGGGGAGGCCAGGACGTTGCGGCTGACGGCCTGCAGGGCGACGCCGGCCATGCCGAGCGCCGCGCCCACGAGGAGCCCGGCGGTCATCCGGGGCAGCCGCGAGGCGATGACGACCGACGCGTCGGCCGCGTCGGCCCGTCCGGTGAGGGCCTTGAGGACCTCGGCCGGGCCGACCGCGGCCGTGCCCTGGGTGATGTCGACGACGGCGAGGGCCGCGACCAGGAGCACGAGCGCGGTCGTCACCGCGGCCGCGCCCGTCCGGGACGACACCGTCGCCGGACGGGCGGTGGGAGTGGTGGCGGTGACGGCCATCGTGCTACTTCGTCAGCGCCGCGACGACGGAGTCGGTGTACGCCTCCATCGAGCCGGTGCCGCCGAACATCCAGATGCCGTCGTCGATGCGGTGGACGTCACCGGACTTCACGAACGGCAGCGACTTCCAGACGGAGTTGTCCGCGAGCTCCTTGCCGAAGGGGTCGCTGTTGGGGTCCTGGTCGTTGCCGATGTAGACGAACTGGACCTTCCCCAGGTCGGTCAGTCCCTCGACGTCGGTGGCCGCCAGGCCGTACGCCTCGTCGCCCTTCTGCTTCCAGGCGTTCTTCAGCCCGAGCCGCTCGTTGACGGCTCCGAAGAGCGAACCGGAGGTGTAGGGGCGGACGGAGACCTGGTTGGAGGTCACGTAGCCGTCGGCGAAGGCGATCTCCGCGCCGCCCAGGCCGGCGTCGGCGAGGGCCTTCCTGCCCTCGGCGAGCTTGGTCTCGAAGTCCTTCCTCAGGGTCGCGGCGCGCTCGGTGGTGCCGGTGGCCTCGGCTATGAGGTCGAGGTTCTTCAGCATCTGCCCGATCGGGTCGGCGGCGTCGGCGGACTTCACCTCCAGGACCGGGGCGACCTTGCGCAACTGCTTGACCGCGTCGGGCTGCAGGTCGCTGGTGGTGACGATGAGGTCGGGCTTGAGCGAGGCGATGGTGTCCATGCTGGGCTCGCCGCGGGTGCCGATGTCCTTGGGCTCGTTCTTGAGCGGGACGGCGGTGTCCCAGGTCTTGTAACCCTTGACGTCGGCGACGCCCACCGGGTCGACGCCGAGGGAGACCAGGTGCTCGACGACGTTCCACTCGGTGCCGACGACCTTCTTGGCGGGGCCGTCGAGTTCCACCTTCGCGCCGGTGGCGTCGGTGAGGGTGATGGCCTGCGCGGACTCCTTGGCGTCGGCGTCGTCGGCGGGTTCGGTGGTGCCGCAGGCGGCCAGCAGGAGGGCGGCGGCGGTGGCCAGGGGCGCGGTGAGCAGGAGGCGTCTCATGAGGTGGTGCTGAGCCTTTCGGTTCGGGTGTGGTGACGGCCGATGGCGCGGGTGCGCAGCCGGCCGGTGAGCGGGTCGGTGTCGACCTCGATCCGGATGCCGTAGACCTCGGTCAGGCGCTCCGGGGTGAGCACGTCCTCGGGCAGGCCCTCGGCGACGACGCGTCCGGACGCGAGGAGCACGATCCGGTCGGCGACGGCCGCCGCCTGGTCGAGGTCGTGCAGGACGGCACCGACCGCGATGCCGTGCTCGTCGGCCAGGTCGCGCATGAGGTCGAGGAGTTCGACCTGGTAGCGCAGGTCGAGGTAGGTGGTGGGTTCGTCGAGGAGGAGGACGCCGGTCTCCTGGGCGAGGCAGCCGGCCAGCCACACGCGCTGGAGCTGCCCTCCGGAGAGGTGTTCGGCCCCGCGCTCGGCGAGTTCGGCGACGCCGGTGAGGGCGAGTGCGCGGTCCACGGCGGCCCGGCCGCCGGGGTCGTTCCCGCCCCATCGGCCGCGGTGCGGGTAGCGTCCGAACTCGACGACGTCCCGCACGCTCAGACCGCTGGGCGTGGGGCGTCCCTGGAGCAGCAGGGCGACGCGGCGGGAGAACTCCCGGGGGCCGAGGGCCAGCGCGTCGGTGCCGTCGTCGATCGTGAGCGTGGCGCGCCGGGGCTGTTGCAGCCGGGCGACGGTGCGCAGCAGGGTCGACTTGCCGCTGCCGTTCGGGCCCACCAGGACGGTCACTTCGCCGGGCCGCAGGGTCAGTGCCGCGTCGTGCACGACGTCGGCGCCGTCGTACGCCACGGTCACGTCGGTGGCCGATAGTTGATGGCCGCGCGGGCCCTGGGCCGCCTCTTCAGCAGGAATCACACGGCAAGGTTAGCCTACCCTTAATTCCCGTTATCGAGGGGTGACCTGCGGGAAGGCGGGACCGGGACCTGTCGGCCCGTCAGAAGGCGTAGCGGATATCCAGCCACGGTGTGTGGCGGGCGACCAGTTCCCGCAGATCCGCGAGGGCCCGGCGCTTGATGCCGGCGCGGTAGCGGAGGTTGAGGGCGCCGTTCTGGGAGCGCTTGGTCTCCTGCGCGGCGGGCTGCCACAGCACGTCCTCGCCGCGCGGATGCCAGCGGAGGTTGACGTCGTGCAGGTCCGCGTTGTGGGTGAGCATGATGACTTCGGCGCGGGCCTGCCGCTTCACGCGCTGCGGCAGTACGTCGTCCATGTGCCGCAGCAGCTCGGCCCAGGCGTCCTGCCAGCCGGGGCGGACGACGACGGGCGAGAGGTTGAAGTGCACCTCGTACCCGGCGTCGAGGAAGTCCGCGGCGGCGGCGATCCGCCGGTCGACCGGACTGGTGCGCAGGTCCAGCAGACGTGAGTCGCCGGCCGGCATCACCGAGAACCGGATGCGGGTGCGTCCGCGCGGGTCGAGCTCCAGCAGGTCGGGGTTGACGAACTTGGTCGCGAAGGACGCCTTCGCGGTGGGCCAGTCGCGGAAGGCGCGCACCAGGTCGGCGGTGTTGTCGCAGACGAGGGCGTCAACGGAGCAGTCGCCGTTCTCCCCGATGTCGTACACCCACGCCTCGGGGTCGCACTGGTTGGGTTCCGTCTTGGGCCCCTGGGCGGCGACGTGGCGGCCGAGGTGGGCGATGATCCCGTCGATGTTGGTGAAGAGGGTGATCGGGTTGGCGAAGCCCTTGCGGCGGGGGACGTAGCAGTACACGCAGGACAGGGCGCAGCCGTTGGACGGGCCGGGGGCGATCCAGTCGGCGGAGCGGCCGTTGGGGCGGGTGGTGAGCGTCTTCTTCACGCCCAGGACGAGGGTCTCGCGCTTGATCCGCATCCAGCGGTCGGCACTGCCCTCGTTGCCGTGCAGCTCGGGGACACGCCAGTGGGAGTCCGTCTCGATCAGCCGGGCCTCGGGGAACCGGGCGAGGATCTGCCGCCCGCGGGGCGAGGCGGCGGCGGCCGGTTCCGCGTGGATCTCCCGGATCGCGAGAAGCCGGCGCGCCGGCGCGGAGTCCCGGAAGGCGGGGGTGGACGGCGCCGGCTCGGCCGCCGGTGCCACCGGCAGGTCGCCGAGGCCGAAGAGCGGCTCCTGCGGGCCGTGGGACGGGGAAGGGTGGTGGCGCATGTTCTCTGACCGGCTTCTCGGGCGGGGAGGCGGTACGAGTGCCCGCCGACCGGTTGTGTCGGGATCCGGCCGTCCTCCCACTGTACGGCGACGGGACGGCCCGCCGCGGCCGACCGGACCCCGGGCCGCCGGCCCCCGCCCGGCCGTACGGGCGGTGGGCGGCACGTGCCCCGCCGCGACCGGGCCGAACCGTCCGCCGAGGACCCACCGGCGGCCGCCCGGTCGTCCCCGCCTGTGCGGACGGCGGTGGCGGAGACCTCCACCACGACCGGGCCGAACCGACACCGCGGCCCTGTCCCGCCCGCCCTCGCAGGCGACGGACGGCACGTGCTCCCACCGCGACCGCAGCCGAGCCGACCGTCGGGGGCCGCCCGTACGCCCAGCCGCTCCCACGCACCACCGCACGGGCGCCGGCAGCACGTCACCCGGCGCGACGGGACCCCGCCGACCGCCGGGAACCCACCGGCGCCCGCCCGCTCCCCCGGCGGCCGGGGCGAGCCGGTCGCCGGGGTCGGGGTCGGGGCCGGGGTGTCAGGCCCGGACCGTGAAGCGTTCCCAGACGCGGTGCGAGGCCAGCAGCTCGCGGACTCGGCCGAGGACGGTGGCCCCGGAGTCACCGACCACGATGCCGGGGGCGTCGGTGGGGACGCCGGCCGCTTCGAGGGCCGCCTCGCCGCCCGCCCACGCGCCGATCGCCTTGCCGTGCCGGAACGCCTCGGTCAGCAGCAGTCCGATCCGCGGGTCGGTCGCCGTCCGCTGCGCGGCGGAGGGCGCGCCCTTGCCGTCGCGCGCACCGGGCAGGTCGCCTCCCATGGCCGGCGCCCCGGCCAGCAGTACGGCGTCGAACTCGACGGACCGCGCGGTGACGTAGGTGCGCTGGACCGTCAGGGCCGGGTCGCCCGAGCCGAGCGTGCCGCCGGTCGGTGCCACGACCAGCGGGACCATGCCCGCTTCGAGCACCGCGTCGCGTACCGCGTGGACGCCGTCGAGGTCGCCGTCCGGGCCGGCGACGATGCCGATGACGCGCCCGTCCACCGGCCAGGTCCCCCCGATCTGCGAGAGGGCCGGGCTCGGTTCGACGTCGGCGAGCGGCACGGTGGGCTCCGGCGCGGGCAGGCCGAGTCCCTCGGCGACACCGGCGCACAGCTCGGGGTCGATGTTGGCCAGGACCTGGAGGGTCCGTTCCCTGATGGCCTGCTCGTAGCACTTGCCCAGCTCGAAGGTGTAGGCGCCGATGATGTGCTCGCGCTCCACCGGGCTCATGCTCAGCCAGAACCGGCGGGGCTGGCTGAAGTGGTCCGCGAACGACTCCGGCGCCTCGCGCACCTTCGACGCCTCCGGGACGCGCACCGGAGCCTCGATGAACGCGCTCATGTCCGCGCCCGCGGTGAACGGGCAGCCGCCGTCGAGGGAGTTGGGCCGGTAGGGGGCCACGCCCCGGTGCACGGCCGTCTGGTGCATGCCGTCGCGCAGCATGTCGTTGACCGGTGCCTGCGGCCGGTTGATCGGCAGCTGCGGGAAGTTGGGGCCGCCCAGGCGCGTGATCTGCGTGTCCAGGTACGAGAACAGGCGTCCCGCGAGCAGCGGGTCGTCGGTGACGTCGATGCCGGGCACGAGGTGACCGACGTGGAAGGCGACCTGCTCCGTCTCGGCGAAGAAGTTGGACGGGTTCCGGTTGAGGGTCATCAGCCCGACCGGCTGCACCGGGGCGAGCTCCTCGGGCACGATGTTCGTCGCGTCCAGCAGGTCGATGCCCTCGAAGGTCTGCTCCGGGGTGTCGGGGAAGGTCTGGATGCCCAGCTCCCACTGCGGGTAGGCGCCCGCCTCGATGGCGTCGGCGAGATCCCGGCGGTGGAAGTCCGGGTCCACGCCGTTGATCGTCTGCGCCTCGTCCCACACCAGGGAGTGCACGCCCAGCTTCGGCTTCCAGTGGAACTTCACCAGCGTCGTGGCGCCCTCGGCGTTCACCAGCCGGAAGGTGTGGACGCCGAAGCCCTCCATCATGCGGAAGGAGCGCGGGATGCCGCGGTCGCCCATGAAGAAGAGGGTGTGGTGGGTCGCCTCGGTGTGCAGGGAGACGAAGTCCCAGAAGGTGTCGTGCGCGCTCTGCGCCTGCGGGATCTCCCTGTCGGGGTGCGGCTTGGCGGCGTGGATGACATCGGGGAACTTGATGGCGTCCTGGATGAAGAAGACCGGGATGTTGTTGCCGACCAGGTCGAAGACGCCCTCGCTGGTGTAGAACTTCGTGGCGAAACCGCGGGTGTCGCGCACGGTGTCGGCGGACCCGCGCGAGCCGACCACGGTGGAGAACCGTACGAACACCGGCGTCTCGACGTCCGGGGCGAGGAACCCCGCCTTGGTCACGGAGGCCGCCGTGCCGTAGCTCTGGAAGACCCCGTGCGCGCCCGCGCCGCGGGCGTGGACCACGCGCTCCGGGATGCGCTCGTGGTCGAAGTGCATGACCTTCTCGCGCAGGTGGTGGTCCTGGAGCAGTACGGGGCCGCGCGGACCCGCCTTGAGCGAGTGGTCGGTGTCGTACAGCCGGGTGCCCTGCGCGTTGGTCAGATAGCTCCCGGACTGCGCCACCCTGGCCTGGTCGGCGCCGGTGGGCTGGCCGGTGGGCGACACGGTGGCCGGGCCGCTCTGGTCCGGCTTCGGCGGCAGCGGCTCGCGGGGCTCGGTCGGCTCGGCCACGGACGGCGGCTGGGTGCCCGGCCGTCCGGGAATGCCGTCGGCCGGGGCCGATCCGTCGTCCTGCAGCTTCTCGACGATCTTCTTCGCCGCCCGCTTGACGGGGTTGGCCTCGCTCATGGGGTGACACTCCTCCGCTTCAGACCGGCCACGGACGGGTGGCCGTGCGTTCAGTTGCCGACTGCGGGCGACCCGAGGGGACGAAATGCCCGGAAAAGGGCATCGGGTGCCGTCAACGTCTCACGGTGGGCGCACCCTCGCAGCGGGCACCCGCCGATGGGGTGAAATTCCCTCCCCGGAACACCGCCGCGCTCCGTGCCCCAGCGCACCCGCATTCCCCACTCCGCTCCCTCCACCGGATCCGACCGCCCCGCCCGCGTACCCACGGCGCTGCGGTCAAGGCATGCGGATCCGGACCGGCACGGCGTCCCACCGACGGGCACTCGCTCACCAATTCACGCCCGGGGGCTTGCCCGTGCGATGTCTCACCACTTAAATCAAAGCCTGAACTAAGCGGTCGCGGGGCCGCGTTCAGTCCTCCGGCATGCCCTCACGCGCAGAGGGCCGCGCCACCGCACCACCCGCCGTCCGGACGGCCCGGCCCGCGCGCACGCGGGCTCGCCCGCATCCCCACATCGCACCAGCAGAAGGCTGACGCATGAGACACACGAAGCATTTGAGCCGCCTGAGACGCAGAGCCCTGGGTGCGGCGTTCGTCGCCACGGCGGCGCTCGTCACCCTGCCCGCCGCCCAGGCCCCGGCCGCCGCGGCCGAGACCCCGTTGTCCCAGGGCAGGGTGGCCACCGCATCGTCGACCGAGAACGCCAGCACACCCGCGAGCGGCGCCGTGGACGGCGACACGGGCACCCGGTGGTCGTCGGCCGCGAGCGACGACCAGTGGCTGCAGGTCGACCTCGGCGCCACGGCGTCCGTCACCCGTGTCGTCCTGAACTGGGAGGCCGCCCACGGCAAGGACTACAAGATCCAGTTCTCGCAGGACGGCGGCGGCTGGACCGACGCCAGGACCGTGACCGGGAGCGACGGCGGCACCGACACCGTGGACGTGTCGGGGCAGGCCCGCTACGTCCGGATGCAGGGCCTGGACCGGGCCACCGCGTGGGGCTACTCCCTGTGGGAGTTCCAGGTCTTCGGCACCGCCGGCGGCAACCCGCCCGCCTCCTGCGGCACGGACGACGCCGCCCGCGGCAGGCCCGCTTCCGCCTCCTCCACGGAGAACGCGGGCACCCCCGCCTCCGCCGCCTTCGACGGGGACGCGGGCACCCGCTGGTCGAGCCAGGCCTCGGACCCGCAGTGGGTGCGGGTCGACCTGGGTTCGGTGCAGGACCTGTGCCAGGTGGACCTCAGCTGGGAGGCCGCCTACGCCAAGGACTTCCGGATCGAGGCCTCCGCCGACGGGCAGAACTGGAGCACGCTCGAGTCCGTCACCGGCGCCACGGGCGGCCGGTCCTCCTACGAGGTGAGCGGCTCGGGCCGGTACGTGCGCGTCCTCGGAACGGCCCGCGCCACCGGGTACGGCTACTCCCTGTGGGAGGTCGCCGTGCACACCACGTCGGACGGCGGCGGTCCGATCGAGGGCGGCGGCGACCTGGGGCCGAACGTCATCGTCGTGGACCCGTCGACACCCGGCCTCCAGCAGAAGTTCGACCAGGTCTTCGCCCAGCAGGAGACGAGCCAGTTCGGCAGCGGCCGCTACCAGTTCCTGCTGAAGCCGGGCACGTACAACGGCATCAACGCCCAACTCGGCTTCTACACCTCGGTCTCCGGGCTCGGCCTCAACCCCGACGACGTGCAGATCAACGGCGACATCACCGTGGACGCCGGCTGGTTCAACGGCAACGCCACGCAGAACTTCTGGCGTTCGGCGGAGAACCTCGCGATCAACCCCGTCAACGGCACCAACCGGTGGGCGGTCGCCCAGGCCGCTCCGTTCCGCCGGATCCACGTCAAGGGCGGCCTCAACCTCGCCCCGAACGGCTACGGCTGGGCCTCCGGCGGCTACATCGCCGACTCGAAGATCGACGGCACCGTCGGGCCGTACTCCCAGCAGCAGTGGTACACGCGGGACAGCTCCGTCGGCGGCTGGACCAACGGCGTGTGGAACATGACGTTCACGGGTGTCCAGGGCGCTCCGGCGACCAACTTCGAGACCGGCCCGTACACCACGTTCGACACCACCCCGATCTCCCGCGAGAAGCCGTTCCTCTACTTGGACGGCGACGCGTACAAGGTGTTCGTGCCCGCCAAACGCACCGACGCGCGCGGTGTGTCCTGGCCGGCCAACGCGGGCGGCACCTCGCTGCCGCTCGACCGGTTCTACGTCGTCAAGCCCGGCGCCACGGCCGCGACCATCAACGCCGCGCTCGACCAGGGCCTCAACCTGCTGTTCACACCGGGCATTTACCACATCGACGAGACCATCGAGGTCGACCGCGCCAACACGGTCGTGCTCGGTCTCGGTCTGGCGACGATCATCCCGGACAACGGCATCGACGCCATGCACGTGGCGGACGTCGACGGCGTCCGGCTGGCCGGCTTCCTGATCGACGCGGGCCCGGTCAACTCGGACACCCTGCTGCGGATCGGCGAGGAGGGCTCCTCCGCGGACCACTCCGCCAACCCGACCACCATGCAGGACGTGTTCATCCGCATCGGCGGCGCGGGGCCGGGCCGGGCCACCGACTCCGTCGTGGTCAACAGCGACGACGTCCTCATCGACCACACCTGGATCTGGCGCGCCGACCACGGCGAGGGGGTCGGCTGGGAGACCAACCGGGCCGACTACGGACTGCGCGTCAACGGCGACGACGTCCTCACCACGGGCCTGTTCGTCGAGCACTTCAACAAGTACGACGTGGTCTGGAGCGGTGAGCGCGGCCGCACGATCTTCTTCCAGAACGAGAAGGCCTACGACGCCCCGAACGAGGCCGCCATCACCCATGACGGCATCGTCGGATACGCGGCCTACAAGGTCGCCGACTCGGTGGACGAACACGAGGCCTGGGCACTCGGCAGCTACTGCAACTACACGTCCGACGACACCATCGTGCAGCACCACGGGTTCCAGGTGCCGGTGAAGCCCGGCATCAGGATGCGGCACCTGCAGGTGATCTCGCTCGGCGGCAAGGGGCAGTACCGCCACGTCGTCAACGACACGGGCTCGCCCACGTCGGGGACGGACACCATTCCGTCCAAGGTCACCCAGTTCCCCTGAGCGTGACGGTGTCCCGCGCCGGATTCAGAACAACTGCCCCTGCCCGTCGGGGGCGGTCCGGCGCGGGGCACGGCGGGCGGCGGGGCCCCGCACCGGGGTCTCCTCCCCGAACAGCGGCGCCGTGCCGTACTCGTCCGGCTCGGCCGGCACCACGACGGGGCCGGTTCCCACGTTGAGGCACAGCGGAGCGTCGAGGTCGAAGTCCCCGGGCGTCATGTCCGTCCAGTCGCGTTCCCGACGCTCACTCACCTACGCTCCGCTCCCCGTCCATCCGGCCAGGTTATCGGTCGTCCGGTGCCCCGAGAACGGCACGCTGCGCGATGCCGCCCAACAGAGAGACGTAGGTCACATTCCCGTTCCGGTCACACAGGGCGGAGCCCGCCCGTCAGTGCTGCGTAACCACGAAGACCGAACAGGAGATCATCATGGAAGCGCGCCTCGACCTCTTCGCCAGCCCCCTCGCGGCCAAGGTGCTGAGGCACATCAATTCGGCGGGCAAGGCGGTGGCGGACTCCGGGCTGCCGCACGCCACCCAGGAGCTGGTGAAGATCCGCGCCAGCCAGATCAACGGCTGCGGCTTCTGCACCGACATGCACACCAAGGACGCCGCCGCGGCCGGGGAGACGTCGGTCCGGCTCCACCTGGTCGCCGCCTGGCGGGAGGCCACGGTCTTCACCGAGGCGGAGCGCGCCGCCCTGGAGCTGACGGAGCAGGGCACCCGGATCGCCGACGCGGCCGGCGGCGTCGACGACGACGCCTGGGCGAACGCCGCCAAGCACTACGACGAGGACCAGCTCGTGGCCCTGGTCTCGCTGATCGCCGTCATCAACGCCTACAACCGCGTCAACGTCATCAGCCGGCAGCCCGCCGGCGACTACCGGCCCGGCCAGTTCGGCTGACCGACCACGCCCGCCCCGGCCCGCGACGGGCCGGGGCGGGCGTCCGGTCAGGCTTCCGCGCGCTTCGGCAGACGCCAGCCGGGCCGCGGGAAGTGGCAGGTGTAGCCGTCCGGGTAGCGCTGGAGGTAGTCCTGGTGCTCCGGCTCGGCCTCCCAGAACGGGCCGGCCGGCACGACCTCGGTCACCACGGCGCCCGGCCACAGCCCCGAGGCGTTCACATCGGCGATCGTCTCCTCGGCGACGCGCTTCTGCTCGTCGTCGAGGTAGAAGATGGCGGAGCGGTAGCTCGTCCCGATGTCGTTGCCCTGCCGGTTCTTCGTGCTCGGGTCGTGGATCTGGAAGAAGTACTCCAGGATCGTGCGGTAGTCGGTGACGGCGGGGTCGTAGGTGATCTCGATCGACTCGGCGTGGGTACCGTGGTTGCGGTACGTCGCGTTCGGCACGTCACCGCCGCTGTAGCCCACCCGAGTGGTCAGCACACCCGGGAACGTGCGGATCAGCTCCTGCATGCCCCAGAAGCAGCCGCCCGCGAGCAGCGCCCTCTCCTCGTGCGTCGTCATCTTCGTCTCGCCCTTCTCCCACGTGTCCTGCGGCGTTCATCAGTGAGAACCGCACCGGCGACCCCATTGTTCCGGCCGTGCCGACACCGCCGGACAGCGGGCCGGGCAGCGGCGCACCGACGCGCCCGCGCCCGCCCGCGCGGCGGTGCCGGAAAAGGGACACGGCCGGTTTCCCGGGCCGCCTCCGCCCGGGGGTGACCGCGCGTCCCGTCACCCACCAGGTGTCCGCCCTGCGCGTGGTGCTCGTCCTCACCGCGGCCCTGGTGCTCCGGGCGCGCGCCGGCACCGAGCGGGAGGCCCCGGCCGACGACGAGGCGCGCAGGCTGCTCGGTCTCCCCCGACCTGGCCCGGCTGCTCACCGAGGGCCGCAGGGCCACCGACGAGGTGCGTGTCGCGCGGGGCCGGCTGCCGGCCGTGGACGGCGGGTGAGCCGCGGGGCCCGGCGGGCTCAGGCGAGGAGCGAGATGCGGGCCGTGATGCTCTTGCCGGCCGGCTCCTGCCGTACGTGCAGGGCCTGGGCGACGGCCATCACGATCTCCAGTCCGTGCTGGCCCACCCGGCCGGGGTCCGCGTCCCGGGCCACCGGCGGCGCGGGGTTGCCGTCCCGGACGATCACCTCGACGGTGTCGTCGGCGACCCGCAGGTCGAGGCCGACGGGGCCCGGAGCGTACTTGCGGGCGTTGGTGACCAGTTCGCTGACCACGAGCTGGGTGATCTCCACCGCGCGGGTCGACACCGGCAGACCGCCCTCGGCCCGCGCCCGGGTCAGGAACGCGGCGGCGAGATGACGCGCCTGGGCTATCCAGGTACCGTCCTCGTCCAGGGCGTACGAAGCCCGCAGCCGCGGTGCCCCCGGCACCATGTCCCCCTCGTCGACTGGAACTGGTTCCATCCGGTCCGCCTTCACTCACCGATCACACCGCGCGACTACCCGCATCGCTCCCCCGCACGCCACTGAAGTGTGACAGGTGCCTCAGACATCTCAGTCCGCCAGGTGCCGTTCCAGCCAGTCGGCGGCGGTCCGGCGGAACAGGCGGCGGTTGTCGGAGCGGCGGAAGTCGTGGCCCTCGTGGCGCAGCAGGAGGCATTCCGCTTCCAGCCCGCGCTCCCTGGCGGCCCGGACGAACTGCTCGGACTCCCCCGGAGGCACGTTGGTGTCGTGCTCGCCGTGCACGGCGAGGAGCGGGACCCGCAGGGCGTCGATCCGGCTCATCGGCGACAGCGCGCGCAGCAGTTCCCGGTCGTGCTCCGGGTGTCCGTACTTGTGGGCGGCGGACTGCGCGATCCAGGGTTCGGTCCCGGCG
This sequence comes from Streptomyces sp. AC558_RSS880, assembly GCF_019049255.1. Classification (GTDB taxonomy): domain Bacteria; phylum Actinomycetota; class Actinomycetes; order Streptomycetales; family Streptomycetaceae; genus Streptomyces. The sequence goes on from NZ_JAGMUJ010000130.1 coordinate 188,102, forward strand.
AAGAAGGTGGTGAGGTCCGACATGCCGCAGACCGCCACGCCGGTGCGGAACAGGTTCGGGTGCCACACCAGGGACGCCATCACCAGGTAGCCGCCGTACGACCGGCCCATCACGGCCATCCGCCGGGGGTCCGCCAGGCCCCGCACCATCACGTGCGCCGCGCAGTCCGCGACGTCGTTGATCGCGTCGAAGCGCCCGGCGCCCAGGTCCGCGTCGACGAAGGAGCGGCCGTGGCCGGAGGAGCCGCGGACGTCGGGCGCGAACACGTCCAGTCCCCTGCCGAGCAGTTCGAGGTAGAGCGGTTCGAGCACCGGGCGTTCCTGTTCCTCCGGCCCGCCGTGCAGGTGCAGGACGCACGGTGCCGGTTCGCCGGGCGAGCGGCCCGGGGCACGGTAGTACCAGCCGCCCAGGACGAGGCCGTCGCGGGCCACGGGGCTCATGGGCATCGGCCGCACCGGCGTGCGGCCTTCGGGGAACGCGTCCTCGTCGCGCGAGGACCACGGGGTGCGCAGGGGCAGTCCGTGCGGCAGCCACCACACTCCGGGGTGGCGCCGGGATCCGGACAGCGCGACGACGGGGGCGTCGGGGTCGGCGGTGGGCGCGATGCGCGTGACCACCTCGTGGGGCAGACCGACGGTCCGTGCGGCACCGGCGGAGGCGGACCGGGACGACGGGACGCCGGCCGGGAAGTCGGGCGACCGGGCGGCGGTCAGCTCGGTCACCTCCAGTTCGCTGACTCCGCGCACGTTCCACGCCAGCACCGCGCTCCGCCCGTCGCGGCTCAGGGCGAGCAGCTCCAGGCCGCAGTCGGGGCGCCGGGCGGCCACCGCGGTGCCGAGCAGGTGTCCCCGCGGATCGAGGTGCGCGGCGACGAGGGCGGCGTGTTCGCGGTCGCCGTCGCTGCGCAGCCACACGGTGCCGGCGTCCGGTGAGAAGCCTCCGATCCACGGGTCGCCGTCGGCGACCGGCAGCGCGCAGGTCACCATCCGGTCGCCGGTGCGGACCACGAGGGCCTCGCGGCGTCCGCGGGGGCCCCGGTACACCAGGGCGAGCCTGCCGTCCCGGCTGAGGTCGCACACCCGCTGGTTGGCCGCCCCGCGTTCGCTCGCCAGCAGCACGGGTGCGGCCATGCCCTCGGGGTCGACGAGGTAGGCGGAGAGGGCCCTCGGTTCGGGCTCCTCGGCGGACGTCGTCCGGTCACCGTCGACGGCCCCCGTGGCGGGTCCGGGCCGTGGTGCGCCGGGTTCCAGCAGCACGGCACGGCCGTCGCGGCCCGCCCGGGCGGGGCGGGAGACGCCGTCCGCCCCGGGGTGCGCGGCGAAGGGCCGCCCGGGCGGGGCGGAATCGGTGACGGTCACCGCGACCGCCGAGCCGTCGTGCTGCCAGCAGCCCAGGCGTGCGGAGGTGCCCGGTTCGCCGCCGGCCAGCAGGCGCCGCCCGGTGCCGTCGGGGCGTACGCACAGGACGCTGGTGAGCTCGCCGCCGTCCGGCGCCACGGTGTAGGCGATCCAGCGCCCGTCCGGGGACCAGGACACCTCCGTGACCGGATTCGGGTCGGCGTCGAGCCGGCGCACCTCCTCGCCTGCCACGGGGGCGGTCCACAGCTGCGGCACCCCGGCCCGGTCGCAGATGAAGGCGACGTACCGGCCGCCGGGGTCGACCGAGGGGTACCAGCAGCCGTGGACGGCCGGGGGTGGTACGTCGTACGGCGTCGCGGCGTCGGCGAGCGGGGCGGGCTCGGGTGCGGGAAGCGCCCGCGTGGTGGCGTCGGTGCGCGTCTCCACGGGCGTCAGCGGATCCCGTGCGTCTGCAGCCATGTCTCCAGCAGCGCGATCTGCCACAGTGTGTTCGCTCCTCGCCTGGTGCGGTGCGCGTCGGGTGCGGCGAGCAGTTCGGCGACGTACTCCTCGCGGAAGACGCCGCGGGCCCTGGCCTCGGGGGCGGTGAGGGTCTCGCGGACCCGCTGGAGGACGGGCCCGGCCATGTGCTTGATCGCCGGGACGGGGAAGTAGCCCTTGGGCCGGTCGACGACCCGGCGCGGCAGGACCCTGCGGCCGGCGGCCTTCAGGACGCCCTTGCCGCCGTCCGCGAGCTTCAGCTCGGGCGGGCAGGCGGCGGCCAGTTCGACCAGTTCGTGGTCGAGGAACGGCACCCTGGCCTCCAGGCCCCAGTCCATCGTCATGTTGTCGACCCGCTTGACCGGGTCGTCGGCCATCATCACGAGCGTGTCGAGGCGGAGATCGGCGTCGAGCGCCGTCTCGGCGCCCTCGGTCGCCATGTGCGCGCGGACGAACTCGGCGGAGACGTCGTGGCCGGGCAGCAGGTCGGGGTGGACCATGGCCGCGAGATCGGCGTGCGAACGGTCGGAGTAGGTGTCGATGTACGCCTCGGCGGCACGCGGGCGCGGCACGTCCGCCATCCGCGCGTACCAGTCGTAACCGGCGAACACCTCGTCGGCGCCCTGGCCGCTCTGCACGACCTTGACCTCCTTGGCCACCTGCTCGGACAGCAGGTGGAAGGCCACCACGTCATGGCTCATCATGGGCTCGCTCATGGCGCGGACCGCCCCGTCGAGGGCGCCGGCGACCCGGTCGGAGGGAACCATCAGCTGGTGGTGGCGGGTGTCGAAGTGCCGGGCCACGAGGTCGGAGTAGGAGAACTCGTCGCCCTCCTCGTCGCCCTCGGACTCGAAGCCGACGCTGAAGGTCGCGAGGTCCTCCTGGCCCTCGCCGGCCAGCAGGGCCACGATCAGGCTGGAGTCCAGGCCGCCCGAGAGCAGCACGCCGACCGGCACGTCGGCGACCATGCGGCGGCGCACGGCGGTGCGCAGGGCGTCGAGCACGGCGTCGGTCCAGTCGTCGGCGCCGAGGCCGGCGTACTCGGGACGGCGGGTGTGGACGGGCTGCCAGTAGCGGTGATCACGGTGGCTTCCGTCGGGCTCGACGACCCGCACCGTGGCCGGGGGCAGCTTGCGTACGCCCTTGAGGACGGTGCGGGGCGCGGGGACGGTGGCGTGCCAGCTGAGGTACTGGTGCAGTGCGACGGGATCCAGCGAGGTGTCGACGCCGCCGGCCGCGAGCAGTGCGGGCAGGGAGGAGGCGAACCTCAGGCGTTCGGTCGTGCCGGACAGATAGAGCGGCTTGACGCCCAGCCGGTCGCGGGCCAGGACGACGCGCCCGGTGTCCTGTTCGACGATCACGAAGGCGAACATGCCGTGGAAGTGCTCGACGCAGCCGGTGCCCCACTGCTGGTAGGCCTTGAGCACCACCTCGGTGTCGGACTGCGAGAAGAAGCGGTGGCCGAGCGCGCGCAGTTCGTCCCGCAGCTCGCGGTAGTTGTACACGCAGCCGTTGAAGACGCCGGCGAGACGGGCACGCGGGTCGGCCATGGGCTGGGCGCCGCTGTCCGACAGGTCGATGATCTTCAGTCGGCGGTGTCCGAGGGCCACGGGTCCCTGGGACCACAGGCCGCGTCCGTCGGGGCCGCGCGGTGCCAGCCGGTCGGTCGTGCGTTCCAGCGCCGCGATGTCCGGCTGCCCGCCGTCGAACCGGATCTCCCCGCAGAGGCCGCACATCAGTGGGCCCTCCTTTCCCTCGGGTACCGGTCCTGGGGCAGGGGCGAAGAGACGTGCGTGCTGCTGGACATGACGGTGTGACACTCTCCTTGGTCAGGGGGTTGTGGACGCGCGTGAGGGTGGCCGGAGGGCCCGCGGTCCGTCCGGATCAGCCGGGTGTGCCCGGTGTCGTCGCCGAGTGGACGCGGGCCGGGGTCCGGCCGGCGCCGCGCGGGGTGTCCGAACGCCGGTGACGGCGGCCGGAGGCGCCGGCCGCGAGGCGGTCGCCGCGGGTCTCGGCGACCAGCGTGTCGATGCCGGCGAGCAGGTCCTCGTCCTGGGCCGCCCGCCGCAGCCGGTGCGCCGCGCTGCCCGTCGCGAGGGCCTCTTCGAGCAGCGTGCGCACGGTGGCGAAGTCACCGGAGGCCTCCAGTGCCGGGCGCAGCCGGTGGAGCATCCCGCGCAGCACCATGGGGGCCGGAGTCGCGCGGCGGGTCCCCGGATCGACGAGCCGGTCCTCCAGGCCCGAGCGCGCGGCACGCCAGGTGGCGGCGCGCAGCCACTCGTGGTGTCCGTCGCACCCGCGGTCCGCCCCGCGCTCCAGGCGGTCGCAGGCGTCGCGCACCAGCGCACGGAACAGTCCGGCGACCAGCACCACGGTCTCGGCGCGCGGGCAGGCGTCGCAGACGCGCAGCTCCAGCGTGCGCTGGTGCGCCGACGGCCGTACGTCGTGGTAGAGCATCCCGGTGTCGCTGATGACGCCCGAACCGATCAGCTCGGTCACGGCGGCGTCGTAGTCGGCGGCGTTCTCGTAGCATCCCGCGGGGCCCGCGGTCGGCCACCGCTGCCACACCATAGTGCGCCAGCTGGCGTATCCGGTGTCGGAGCCGAGCCAGAACGGTGAGCTGGCCGACAGGGCCAGCAGCGGCGGCAGCCAGGGCGACACCAGGCACATGGCGCGTACCGCGGTGTCCCGGTCCGGTACGTCGACGTGCACCTGGGCGCTGCAGATGAGCTGTTCGTCGGCGACCCGGCGGTAGTCGTCGGCCATGCGCCGGTAGCGGGGATCCGCGGTGACGTCGCGGGAGGTGACGCGGGCCAGCGGAACGGTGCCCGCGGCCACGACGGCCAGGCCGCAGGAGGACGCGGCGGCGTCCAGTCGGCGCCGGGCGCCGGACAGGTCCGCGTGAAGACCGTCGAGGGTGTCATGCACCTGGCTGTTACGCTCCACGGCCGACTGCTGCAGTTCACGGCTGAACCCGGATCCGCCGAGCCTGCCGAGCAGCGTGTCGGCCCGTGGTGCGAGCCGGCCGCTCTCCACGTCCAGGACATGGAACTCTTCCTCTGCTCCGATACGCACCGTCACCGCTGTCCCCTTGCCGGTAGTCCTGAGCCGCCCCGCGCGGTCCCCGAGGTCACCGGCGGCGGATGCGGCCCGGTCCGGGTGCCCCGGATGCGGTGACCGCAATCGGGACTCGGCGCTCGGATGAGCGGCCGGGTCCTCCGCGGGCGCGCGGGAGGGCGTTCCCCGCCGGGCTACACGCTGTCGCGGATGTCGAACCACTCGTCGAGGCCGGTCAGGCGCAGCAGGCGCCGCAGGTTGGCCGGCACGGCCACGAGAACGACCTCGGCGCCGGCCGAGAGGACGTGGTTGTGGACGGCGATCAACGCGGTGATGCCGCTCGAGTCGCAGAACTCCAGCTTGCCCAGGTCCACCACCAGGAGCCGCCCGGCCGGCAGGGTCGCTCCGTGCGCGGCCTCGCGCAGCTGCCGCGCGTTGGTGTGGTCGAGGTCACCGGCCACCTCGAGGGCGAGACCGGCGGGCGTGGGTGACTCGGTGATCGTCAAAGGTGTCATCGCGAGGTTCCGCGTTCGGTGTCGGTGCGGGCGGGGAGGCCGATGGCGAGCAGGGCGGTGTCGTCGTCCAGCCCTTCGCCGAAGCCCTTCAGCAGGTCCGTCAGGGCGTCGACCACGCGGCGGGGGCCCGAGGGGGCGAGACCGGCGGCGAAGGACTCCAGGGCCTCGTCACCGTACAGCTCCCGGCCGGGGCCGATACGGGCCTCGGTGAGGCCGTCGGTGTACATCAGCAGGGTGTCGCCCGGGTGCAGGGTGGTGCGGACCTGGACGAACTGTGCCCCGGGCAGGGCTCCGACGAGCATGCCGCCCCGTGTCGGGAGGTACTCCACCCGGCCGTCCGCGCGCAGGACCAGCGCGGGAGGGTGGCCGCCGGAGGCCAGGCGGACCTCCACCGTGTCCCCCGCACGTTCCAGCACACCGGCCACGGCGGTGCAGTACCGCGGATCGTCGCCGGTGTACCGGTCCAGCAGGACCGTGTTGAGGACACGCAGGTTGGCGACGGGGTCGGCGTCGTGGAGCGCCGCGGCACGCAGGGTGTAGCGGGTCAGTGAGGTCAGCGCGGCGGCCTGCGGCCCCTTGCCGCACACATCTCCGAGGAAGAAGGCGGAGCGGTCGTCGTCGAGCGCGAACAGATCGTAGAAGTCGCCGCCCAACTGGATCGGGGAGGCCGTGTGGTAGTGGCAGGCGGTCTCCACCCCGGGGAGGTCGGGCAGGGTCGCGGGCAGCAGGCTCTGCTGGAGCACGGTCAGCGCCTCACGCAGCGCCTCGCGGTCGGTCTCGGCCTGCCTGCGGGCCTCGTCGGCCGCGCGGCGGGCGCGCAGCAGCTCCTGCTCGTAGGCGCGCCGGTCCGTGGCGTCGAAGACGGTGGTCCGGATCAGCATCGGCTCGCCGCCGTCGCTGCTCCTGACCGTCGAGGTGACCAGCACCGGCAGCCGGGAACCGGACGCGGTCCTCATCTCCAGCGCGACACCGCCGAGGTGTCCCTGCATGCGCAGCAGGGGGGCGAAATGCGTCTCGTGGTAGAGCTTGCCGCCGACGGTGAGCAGGTCGCTGAAGCGCATCCGGCCCACCACCTCGTCGCGGGACAGACCGAGCCAGCCCAGCAGGGTCGCGTTGATCTTGGCGATGGTGCCGTCCATCAGGGTGGACAGGTAGCCGCACGGCGCCGACTCGTACAGGTCCTCCGCCGAGTCCTCCAGCAGCGCGCTGAACGCCGCGCGCGTGCCGGGCTCGTCCGTGTCCGGCTCCTCCGGCCCACCTGCCGCCCTGCTCATCGGTCGAGGGCCGACACGAACGCGCGGATCGCCGCGGTGGTGGCCTCCGGGGCGCTCAGCTGGGGGCAGTGGCCGGTGGCGGGCAGGGTGACCAGCTCGCTGCCGGGTATCGCGGCATGGACGTACGCGCCGACCTCCGGAGGCGCGATGACGTCCTGTGCGCACTCCAGGATCAGCGTGGGCACGGTCACGCCCGCGAGGTCCTCGCGGCTGTCGGACAGGAACGTCGTGCGCGCGAAGACCCGGGCGATGTCCGGGTCGGTGGCGCAGAAGCTGTTGGTGAGCTCCTCGCCCAGCTCGGGCCGGTCCGGGTTGCCCATGATCACGGGAGCCATCGCCGCCGACCAGCCCAGATAGTTGGAGTCCAGGGACTCCAGGAGCTCGTCGATGTCCTCCGCGCTGAAGCCGCCGCGGTAGCCGTCCTCGTCGATGTAGCACGGCGACGGACAGACCATGACCAGGGAGCCGATCCGGTCCGGGGCCGCGGCCCGGGCCAGCACGCCGGTCATCGCGCTCACGGAGTGGCCGACCACGACCGCGTCCCGGAGATCGAGTTCCTCACAGACCTCCACCACGTCACGGGCGTAACCGTCGAGGGAGGAGTAGCGCTCCTCCTGCCAGGCCGACAGGTCGGAGCGGCCCGCGCCCACGTAGTCGAAGAGCACCACCCGGAAGTCCCGGGCCAGCGCGGGCTCGACCAGCCGCCACATGTTCTGGTCGCAGCCGAACCCGTGCACCAGGACCACTGTGCGGCCGGAGGTGCGCCCGGTCACACGGATGTTGTTCCTGCGGTGGATGCCCATCCGTCCATGCTCGCACGCCGGGCGGAAAAGCCGTCGGCGCGCCTCGGGGAGCGCCCGGGGTACGGCGCCGGCCGTCGGGCCCGTGTCCAGGACGCCGGGGAAGCTGCGGTGAACGCGACCGGCTGACGCCGTCTTTTATTAAAGTGATCGCGCCAGTATCCGGTGATCCGTGGATCAGTGAGGTAATCGCGCATCATGCCGACCGAAACGTTTGAGTTCCAGGTAGAGGCCCGTCAGCTGCTCCAGCTGATGATCCACTCGGTCTACTCGAACAAGGACGTCTTCCTCCGTGAACTCGTCTCCAACGCCTCCGACGCGCTCGACAAGCTGCGTCTGGCCAAGCTGCGGGACGACTCCCTCGACGCCGACGTCTCCGACCTGCACATCGAGCTCGAGATCGACAAGGACACCCGCACCCTCACCGTGCGGGACAACGGCGTCGGTATGTCGTACGACGAGGTCGGGCAGCTCATCGGCACGATCGCCCATTCGGGCACCGCGGAGTTCCTGCGGGAGCTGCGCCAGGCGCAGGACGGGGCCGGGGCGGAGGGGCTGATCGGCCAGTTCGGCGTCGGCTTCTACTCGGGCTTCATGGTCGCGGACGAGGTCACCCTGCTCACCCGGCGCGCGGGCGAGGGGCAGGGCACCCGGTGGACGTCGCGCGGCGAGGGCACGTACACCCTGGAGCGGGTCGACGACGCGCCGCAGGGCACCTCGGTCACGCTGCACCTCAAGCCGGCCGACCCCGACAACCAGCTGCACGACTACACCTCGGTGTGGAAGATCAAGGAGATCGTCAAGCGCTACTCGGACTTCATCACCTGGCCGATCAGGCTCGTCGGGGAGACGGGCGAGGACGGCGGGACGGCCGGGCCCGAGACGCTGAACTCGATGAAGGCGCTGTGGGCGCGCTCGCGCGAGGAGGTGTCCGAGGAGGAGTACCACGAGCTGTACAAGCACATCGGCCACGACTGGCGCGAACCGCTGGAGACCATCCAGCTGCGGGCCGAGGGCACCTTCGAGTACCAGGCCCTGCTGTTCGTCCCGTCGCACGCCCCGCACGACCTGTTCACCCAGAACTTCAGGCACGGGCTGCAGCTGTACGTGAAGCGCGTCTTCATCATGGACGACTGCGAGGAGCTGCTGCCGCCGTACCTGCGCTTCGTCAAGGGTGTGGTCGACGCACAGGACCTCTCGCTGAACGTGTCCCGCGAGATCCTCCAGCAGGACCGGCACATCCGGATGATGCAGCGCCGGCTCACCAAGAAGGTGCTGGCGACGGTCAAGAGCATGATGACCGAGGACGCCGAGCGGTACGCCACGTTCTGGCGGGAGTTCGGCGCCGTGCTGAAGGAGGGCCTGGTCACCGACCCCGACAACCGTGACGCCCTCCTCGCGGTGGCCTCGTTCGCGACCACGCACGAGGACGACGGCACGGTCACGCTGCAGCAGTACGTGGAGCGGATGCCGGACGGGCAGGACGACATCTGGTTCATCACCGGCGAGTCCCGGGAGAGCATCGACAACTCGCCGCACATGGAGGCGTTCCGGGAGCGCGGCATCGAGGTGCTGCTGCTCACCGATCCCGTCGACGAGATGTGGGTCGACGCCGTGGGCGAGTACGAGGGCAAGCGGCTGCGGTCGATCGCCAAGGGCGAGGTCGACCTCGGCGCGCGGGAGGACGACAAGGGCGAGGGCGAGCGGGAGCAGCAGGCCGAGGAGTACGCGGGTCTGCTCGGCTGGCTGCGGGAGCGGCTGGAGGAGGACGTCAAGGAGGTGCGGCTGTCCACGCGTCTGACGGTGTCCCCGGCCTGTCTCGTCGCCGACGCGAACGATCTCACGCCGGCGCTGGAGAACATGTACCGGGCCATGGGTCAGGAGGTGCCGCGCACGAAGCGCATCCTCGAACTCAACCCGGACCACGCGCTGGTGAAGGGCCTGAACGAGGCGTACGGGGAGCGCGAGGACCGTTCGGACCTCACCGACACGGCCGAACTCCTGTACTCGCTGGCCGAGTTGGCGGAGGGCGGCCGGCCGAAGGATCCGGCGCGCTTCGTGCGGCTGATGGCGGACCGGCTGGAGCGCACCCTGTGACGCGCCCGTAGGTCACAGGCGCGCCGGTTCGGCCGTCCCCGGCCTCCGGGCGGCCGCCCGGAGGCGCCGGCCGCGGCGGGTCGGGCCCCACGGCTTGAGGATCGAGATCACCGTCATGAAGACGTAGGCGGTCAGGGAGACGATCGGCCCCATCAGGACGTCACCCCCGTCGGGCAGGGGATGCCCGGCGGACACGGCCGCCGCGGCCTCGTTCACGCCCGGCCGGAGCACGAAGGCCGTGGCGGTGGTCGTGGCCAGGGTCAGCCAGAACTTCGTCCACACCCAGCGGTGCCTCGCCAGTCCCCAGGGCGTGCCCAGGGACAGGACGAGGCCACTGGTGAGCGTCAGGAAGGCGACCGGCAGCAGGAGCCAGTCCGCGAAGAGCTTCATGGCCCGGACGGACGCCTCCACCGCGGCCGCGGACCCGGTGGTGTTCGCGGTGACGCCGAGCGCGAGCAGCCCGGCGGTGAGTCCGAGCCAGCCGGCGGAGGCGAGGACGTGGATGACGAGGTGGGCCCGGCGTGCGGGTCGGCTGAGTTTCACCCGACCCACGGTGCCGGGCCCGCGCCGCGCGGACATCTGACGGCGGGAGTAACCCCGCGTACTGACGTCGGCGTACGCCGGACGCGGTCAGCGCTCGCGCAGCCGGCCCAGCCCCGTCAGGGTGCGCCGGGCCGCGTCGGCCAGCCGGGGGTGGCCGCGCACGAAGCGGCGGGCGGCCCGCGCCGGCTCCCGGCCCAGCCGGTACGCGGCTCCGCCCGGCCCCGGACGCACCACGGCGCCCTCGTAGACGGGGAGTTCGCGGGTCTTGAGGGAGTCCTTGTAGCGGGCGGGACCGCTGCCCAGGTCGACCATGCGGATGCCGTCGGCGGCGGCCGCCTGGAGCATCCGCAGGTGCAGCACCAGTCCGGGTGAGTACCGGCCGTGGTCGCGGTCGTACGCGGGGAACCACCAGGACAGCACCGTGGCCGAGCGCAGGCCGAAGTGCGCGGCGACGGGGCGGCCGTCGGCGTACAGCACGGAGAGCAGTCCGCGGCACTCGGGATCGTCGCCGTGCGCCAGCAGGTCCACCAGCCGGGTGATCCACTGCTGGGCGAACCGGTCCCGGCGGCCCGTCCGCCGGTACTGGGCGGATTTCCAGCGCATCAGCGCCCGTAAGGCCTCCGGGTCCCGGCTGTCGTACACGAACCGCACCTCGCCGACCTGCCGGGCGAGCCTGCGTTCCTTGGCCAGGGTCTGCTTGAGGAAACCGGGGGAACGGGCGCGCAGCCCGTCGGTGTAGTGCTCGTGTCCCCGGTCCAGGTCGATGACCGGGCTCGCCAGTTCCTCGACGGCGTGCGGCACGAAGAGGTGCTGGCCGGCCTCCAGGTTGTCGAACTCCCACGAGGAGAGCGCGCAGGCCGCGAGCAGGGCGCGCGGGTCGAGCCGGAGGCCCGGGCGCAGGACGGCACCCTGGCTGTCCGACACTCCCAGGCCGATGGCCCGGCCCTGGCCCAGCGGCCCCTTCTCGTACGGGAGGAAGCCGACCGGGGCCCCGTCGTCCTGCAGGACGGCCACCCTGGCGCCGGGCCTGACCTGTCCGACGGCCGTGGTGAACGCCGGATCGAGGAACGGGTTCTCCGGCGCGCCGGACTCCGCGCGCAACTGTCTCCACGTTTTGTGCTCGCTCGGCCCGAGGTCGTCGGGCCGCACCACGAGAACGCGCTTTCCCTGCATGTGTGCCTCCTGTGTCGTCATGGTTTCCGGGACACGAGAAGACCTGCTCGTCGCCGTGGACCGGCTCGGGGAGCACGCGGCGGGCGGTACCCGGCCGCACGGCGCAGGCCTTGGGCGGTACCGCGGTCGCTCAGCAGCGGAACGTCTGCAGGCCTGCGGCGACGGGGACCGGATCGACCGGGCCCCGGCCCCGTGGCGGTCCCACCGGGTACGGCCGGGGAGCGGATCGTCGCTGCGCGGTGGCCGTCGACGCGGTCCCGGCCGTCGGGTGGGCGGTGCCGACCGCTCCGGCCGCTCCCGAGGCCCTCGGTGGGCGGGCGACGGGCCGGTGGAGCGAGGCGTCACCCTTTCCGGGGAAGGGCTTGCCGACGGTCTCGGGCGTTCCGGCGCCCTCCGGCACCGCCTCGGCCGGCTCGTCGTACCGGTCCTGCGCCGGCTGGTTCTGCTGTGCCACGGGGTGCGCCGGGGCGGGCCGGTCCGCTGCCGGCGCCGGGGAGCACAGGGTCAGGAGGAGCACCGAGGCCAGCAGTACGACCGCCGCCGCCCATCGAGACCGCACCGGTCACCCCTTCGGCATGCGTCCGGCGGGGGTGGGTACACCGGGTCGGCGCCGGGCGGGCCCCCCACGCATGTGCGCCCGGCACGTCTTCCAGTAGCGCCGAGCGCGCCCCGCTCCGTCAAGTCCTCCGCGCCACGAGGCGGCGCACTCGGTGCGCACCGGTCGCGGTGCTTCCCGCGGGCCCCGTCCTTCACACCGGAGTGCGCGACCCGGCGGGCGGCGAGGGCCGCACCCGTCCGTCCGTCCGTTCGGGCGGGCTCCCGACACCGGGATGATGTTTCGGCCGGGGCCGTGGCGTGTCCGCGGCCGACTCCGGGCACCTGTGATCGGTGACCTCCCCCGACCATCTCTTCGCCCTGCTCGGAGCCGGTGCCCTCGGCGCGGCCGTGCTGCCCCGGGTGGTGGCCCGCAGACCGCTGTCGTTGCCACTGGTGTTCCTCGTCTGCGGAGTCGCCCTCCAGGCGCTGCCCCTGCCCATGCCCGGCATCGACCCGGTGTCGGACCGGACGTGGGTGGAGCACGTCACCGAGATCTGCGTGATCGTCTCCCTCATGGGCGCCGGTCTCGCCCTGAACCGGCCGTTCGGCCGCCGGCGCTGGCAGGGCACCTGGCGGCAGCTGGGCGTCACCATGCCGTTGACCATCGCGGCCGTGGGTCTCCTGGCCTGGGGCCTGCTCGACTGGCCGCCGGCCGCCGCGCTGCTGCTGGCGGCCGTGCTGGCGCCGACCGATCCGGTGCTCGCCTCCGAGGTGCGGGTGGGCGCGCCCACCGACTCCGAGCACGACGAGGACGAGGTGCGCTTCACTCTGACCGGCGAGGCGGGGCTGAACGACGGTCTCGCCTTCCCCTTCGTCCTGGCCGCCGTCGCCCTCGCCGCCGCGGGCGGACGTCCCACCGGTGACGGGATCGCCCGCTGGGCACTGGTCGACGTGCTGTACAAGTGCGCGGTGGGCGTGTCCGCGGGGCTCGCCGTCGGCACGCTGCTCGGGTGGCTGTTCTTCCGGGCGGGGTGGCGGGCGATGCGGCTGTCCGAGCACCGGGAGGGCTTCGTCGCCGTCGGCGCCACGTTCCTCGCCTACGGGGTGACGGAGCTGCTGCACGGCTACGGCTTCGTGGCCGTGTTCGTCGCCGCCTGCCGGATCCGTGCGGCGGAGCGTGCCCACGGCTACCACATGGTGCTGCACGATTTCGTGGAGCAGGTGGAACGGCTGCTGACCGCCGCACTGCTGTTCCTGCTCGGTGTGTTCGTCGCGCAGGGCGGGCTGGCGTCGCTGACCTGGCAGGGGGCGGTCGTGGGTCTGCTGCTGCTGGTGGCGGTCCGGCCGCTGACCGCGTGGGCCGCCCAGTTCGGTACGTCCGCCGGCCCCCGGGAGCGGGTGGTGATCGCCCTCTTCGGGGTCCGCGGCATCGGCTCGCTGTTCTACCTGGCGCACGCGCTCGGCTCCGCCGGTTTCGGCGTCCCGGCCGAGCGGTTGTGGGCGGTGGTGACCTTCACGGTGCTGGCGTCCGTCGTGCTGCACGGGGTGAGCGCCACCCCCGTCATCTCGCGCCTCGACCGGCTGCGGACCCACCGGGCCCGGGCGGCCGGTGCGGGACCGGAGCCGGGCGAGGACGAGGTGGCGGGCGAACGGCTCTGACCGCTCCTCGCCCGGAGGGACGCACGGCTCGGGCCGCCTTCCGGAACAGCGCTCCGGGAGGTCTCGCGCCCTCGGCTCCGGCCGGATCCGGACGTGGCGCCCAGGGCACACGGGAATCGGTCCCTGCATTGGCATAGACCTGACAGCACTCGGCTCGCTAAGCTCTGCTCGACTCAGCCTGAGAGCGCTCTCACACTGCGGTTGTTCCACCCCCACCTTGCTGGAACGACGAAGGACACCTTCCATGAGACGCACCAGACTCACGCATGCCGGCGTGGCCGCCCTGCTCATGATCGGCAGCTGGACCGCGGCCGGCACCCTGCCGGCCGCGGCACAGGACGCCCCCGACTCCCCCACCGCCCGCGCCGCCGACTCCGCGCCCGCCTCCGCCGGCCTGCTGGAGGCGATGCAGCGGGACTTCGGGCTGACCCGCACCGAGGCGGAGGACCGGCTGGCCGCCGAGCGCGAGGCCACCGATCTCGCGCCCCGGGCCCGCGAGACCGCCGGATCCGCCTACGGCGGCGCCTGGTTCGACGCGAAGAGCGAGAAGCTGACCGTGGCCGTCACCCCGGACGCCGACGCCTCGACGGTACGGTCCCTGCGCGCGTCCGGCGCGGCCGTCCGCACCGTCGAGCACAGCGCACGGCAGCTCGACGCGGCCAAGTCCCGCATCGACCGCCTCGACGCGCCCTCGGGCGTCAGCAGCTGGGCCGTCGACCCGACCGCCAACACGGTCGTCGTGAACGTCGTCGCCGACCAGCGCGCCGACAACGATGTCCGCGCCTTCGTGGACGAGGCCCGCGAGGCCGGCCCGGTCACCGTGCGGACCGTGGAGGCCCCGGCCGAGACCTTCGCCGCCGGAACGGTGGGCGGCGACCCGTACTACACCGGCAACGTCCGCTGCTCCATAGGCTTCTCGGTGCACGGCGGCTTCGTCACCGCCGGACACTGCGGCGGCGTCGGCGGCCAGGTCAGGGGCTGGGACGGCTCGTACATCGGCAACTTCCAGGGCTCCTCGTTCCCGGAGAACGACTACGCCTGGGTGAACGTGGGCAGCGGCTGGTGGACGGTGCCGGTGGTGCTCGGCTGGGGCACGGTGTCGGACCAGCTGGTGCGCGGCTCGGCGGAGGCTCCGGTCGGCGCCTCGATCTGCCGCTCCGGCTCCACGACCCACTGGCACTGCGGCAACGTGCTGGCCAAGAACGAGACGGTCAACTACAGCCAGGGCGCGGTGCGTCAGATGACGAAGACCAGCGTCTGCGCCGAACCGGGCGATTCGGGCGGCTCGTTCATCAGCGGTGACCAGGCGCAGGGCGTCACCTCCGGCGGCTGGGGCAACTGCTCCGGCGGGGGCGAGACCTGGTTCCAGCCGGTCAACGAGATCCTCAACCGCTACGGGCTGACCCTGCACACGGCCTGACCGGCCACGACCGGGAGCGGGCCCCGCCGGGTGACCGGCGGGGCCCGCTCTCACGTGCAGCCGGAAGTCCATTCCCGCAAAAGTTACCGTGCCGTAACTTACTCATGGGTTACCGGCGGTAAGTAAGCGCTGCTAGTTTCCGGTTCACCTTCCTGGAGCAGAGCGAGGAGTGAGCCGTGAGCCGTATCAGCAGCGTGCTGACCACCGTGGTCGCCACGACCGCCTGTGTCTGCGTGTCCGCGCCACCCGCCGCCGCGAGCGACCCCGTGGTGTCGCGGGGCGTCACCATCCCCGCCTTCTACACCCCGCCCGCCGAACTGCCCGCGGACGACGGCGTACTGGTCCGCCACGAGCCACTGCGCCTCGGGCTGAGCCTGCCCGGTCTGGACGGCCGCACCCTGCCCGGCACCGCGACCCGTCTGATGTACACCTCCACCGACTCCAGCGGGCAGCGGGTCGCCGTCACCGGCGCCTACATCGAGCCGTCCGCCGACTGGAAGGGCGACGGGCCCCGCCCCCTGGTGGTCGTCGGCTCGGGAACCATGGGACAGGGCGACCAGTGCGCCCCCTCGCTCGCCCTGCAGCACCCCCTGACCCTCAACGGGCAGACCGTGTCGTTCGGTTACGAGAACCTGGCGGTCTACCGGCTGCTCGCCACCGGGGCGGCCGTCGTCGTCACCGACTACGTCGGCCTCGGTGCGACCGACCGGCTCCACACCTACGTCAACCGCGTCGACGAGGGGCACGCCATGCTCGACGCCGCCCGCGCCGCGCACTCGGTGCCGGGCACGTCCGTCACCGGGGAGTCCCGCGTGGCCCTGTACGGCTACAGCCAGGGCGGCGGGGCCAGCGCCGCCGCGGCCGAACTGCACCGCTCCTACGCACCCGACGTGCGGCTCGTCGGCACCTACAGCGGGGCGCCGCCCGCCGATCTGACCGAGGTCATGAAGGGCATCGACGGGAGCGCCCGGGCGGGCGCGCTGGGGTGGTCGATCAACGGGTTCGCCCAGGCGGAACCGGAGGTGCGCGCGGTCGTCGAGGAGAACATCAACGCCACCGGACGCGCCGCCCTGGAGGACATCGCCACCGCCTGCGTCGGTGACGCGATCCTCGGCCACGGCTTCACCAAGAGCACCAAGTGGACGAAGAGCGGCAGGTCCATCGCCGAGGTCATCGCCGGCGAACCCGCCGCTCAGGCCGTGCTGGACGAGCAGCGCATCGGGACGACGAAACCGACCGGGCCGGTCCGGGTGGTCACCGGCGTCCAGGACGACATCGTCCCGCACGAGCAGGCACGACAGCTGGCAGTGGACTGGTGCGCCCAGGGCGGCGACGTCACCTACAAGGCGGTCCGGCTGCCCAACCTGGGCGACAAGCTGCTCACCAACCACCTGGCACCGCTCATCACCGACCAGGGCGACGCGGTGGCCTGGCTGAAGGACCGGCTCGAGGGCGAGCCGACGGGATCCGACTGCCGGAGCATGCCGGCACAGCGCTGAGACACCCGCGAACGCCGCGAGCCCCGTCCCGGAATTCCGGGACGGGGCTCGTGCTGGAGCGCCGGGCAGGCCTTGCACCTGCATCTCCCCGCAGGAAGCGGGGCGTCTTTCCTTGGACCACCAACGCACGGTCGGGCTGCGGGTGGTCCCGCCGCCGTGACGTGCCTCAACCATAGCGGCATTCGCCTCAGTAGTCACATCAGTCACATGAGCGCTGGGGCAGGAGGCATCCCGTGCGGGCGTCGGGCGGTCCGTCAGCCCCCGGCCAGGACGGCTCGCGGCGCCGGTACCGGCTGCCCGGCGACCGTCCGGGCGAAGTTGTCCTCGACCTCCGCTCTCTCCGCCGCGTTCGGGTACGGGTTCGTGCACGCCACGCCCGCGGAGGACCCGGACATCAGACTGGAGCAGGGCCCGGGCTTGCGGTCGGGCAGGCCCAGGATGTGACCGAGCTCGTGGGACGAGATGCGGACCGTGTCGTACCCCTGGTTCACGGCCTGGCGGCCGATGTAGACGGTGCCGTTGCCCAGGGAGCCGGGCAGGGCGCGCGGCCAGCCGTTGTCCGCCAGGACCCGGATGTTGGCGCGTTGCCCGGACGCCACCGGGCGCAGTTCCACGGCGTCGACGCTCTCGTTCCAGATCGCCGCGCCCCGGTCGACCGCGGACCGGAACTCCGCGGAACCGCTCGCGTCGTAGGTGAGCACCCGGGCGGCGACCGGTCGCGCGGTCTCGTCGGACGGCGCAGCCGTGGCCTGGCCGCCCAGCAGGGCGAAGGACATCGTGACAACCGCGGCCAGGCCGCCGGTCACCTTGCGAACGTGCATGGTCGACCTCCATGTGGGGGAAGGGCAGTCGTGCACATGACACACCCGGCGTTCCTGCCCCACCGGCACGGCCGCCAATCCCTCATTCCGGCCGACCCGGGCGAGAAGCGGTACCGCCGCATGCCGTGGAAGGGACCGGTTGGACTTCCTGATCACTCGGGGACACTGTGGACAGGAGTCCACACCATGCCACGGGACACCCCCGACCGCACCACCGGAGACACCCCGATGAACCACGTCAGCGATCCCGAGCGTTACGACGGCACCATGCGCTACCGGCGCACCGGACGCTCGGGACTCGACCTCCCCCTGCTGTCCCTGGGCTACTGGCACAACTTCGGCGACGACAGGCCGTTCGAGACGCAGCGCGAGATCGCCCTGCGCGCCTTCGACCTGGGCATCACCCACCACGACCTGGCGAACAACTACGGCCCGCCCTACGGCTCCGCCGAGATCAACTTCGGCCGGCTGATGAAGCGGGACCTCGCGCCGTACCGGGACGAACTGGTGGTCTCCACCAAGGCCGGCTGGGACATGTGGCCCGGCCCGTACGGCCAGGGCGGCGGCTCCCGCAAGTACCTGCTCGCCTCCCTCGACCAGTCCCTGAAGCGCATGGGCCTGGAGTACGTGGACATCTTCTACTCGCACCGGCTGGACGCCACCACTCCGCTCGAGGAGACGATGGGCGCCCTCGACACGGCGGTCCGCCAGGGCAAGGCCCTCTACGTCGGCATCTCCTCGTACGACGCCGAGCGCAGCCGCGAGGCCGCGGCCGTTCTCCGGGACCTCGGGACTCCGCTGCTGATCCACCAGCCGTCGTACAGCATGCTGAACCGCTGGATCGAGACGGACGGCCTGCTGGACGTGGCCCAGGAGGAGGGCTTCGGGATCATCGGCTTCACCGCGCTCGCGCAGGGCATGCTGACCGGGCGCTATCTGAACGGCGTGCCGCGGGACTCGCGGGCGGCGGCGGGCAAGTCGTTGAACCCCGAGTGGCTGACGGACGACATGCTGCACCGGCTGCGCGCCCTCAACGACATCGCGGCCCGGCGCGGGCAGACCCTCGCGCAGATGGCGCTGGCCTGGGCCCTGCGGGACCCGCGGGTCACCTCGCTGGTCATCGGCGCGTCCCGCACCGAGCAGTTGGAGCAGAACGTCGCCGCGCTGGAGAACCTCGGCTTCAGCGACGAGGAGCTGGCCGAGATCGACACGTACGCCACCGACGGCGGCGTCGACCTGTGGCGCGAGGCCCGGCTCGGCACGCTGGGCTGAGTGCCCGGGGCCGCCGTGAGGTGTGCGCCGCCGCGGAAGGGGAACTTCGGTGCGGTGAACCGCTAGACCCCCACCGTTCGGACGGCCCCGTGCAGACCTTCCTGCCGTACCCCGACTTCTGCGAGTCGGCGCTGGTGCTCGACCGGCGCCGGCTCGGCAAACAGCGGGTCGAGGCGCTCCAGGTGCTGCGCGGCCTGATCGTTCCGGGCTACGGGTGGCGCCGCCATCCCGCGGTCCGCATGTGGACCGGCTACGAGGAGGCGCTGGTGCGGTACGGCCTGGACGTCTGCCGGGTCTGGCGGGACCGGGGCCACCAGGACAGCTGCGCCGCCACCCTCGTCGCCGACCTCGCCGGTGTGCGGCCCGGAGCGCCCGTGCGCGGTCAGCGGGAGCTGGCCGAGGCCGGTGAGCTGCCGCCCTGGCTGGGGGACGACGCCGTGCACCGCAGCCACCGCTCGGCGCTGGTCCGCAAGGACCCGGCCGTCTACGCGGAGCTCTTCCCCGGGGAGCCGGACGACCTGCCGTACGTCTGGCCGTCGTCCGACCGCGATCCGGAGGCGGCCGGCGGCTGACCCCGGGGGCAGCCGGGGTCAGCCGGGGCACCCGGCCGTCCGTCACCGCGCGGACAGGTAGTCCTCCACTCCCGGCGCCGCGTGCGCGTCCTCCGCGTTCACCACGCCGCCGACCGCCTCGGCGTCGGGCTTGAGCACATACGTCTCGACGCTCGCGGGGCGGTCGACGTCGGAGAAGTTCTGCGGGGTGCCGAGGCCGGTGTCGGCGTTCGTCTGCGCGCGGTGCGCCTTGACGACGTCCTCCCGGGTGAGGCCGCCCGCCTCGCAGGCCTTCTTCAGGTCGGCGCCCATGAGCTGTGCGGCGTTGTACCCGGACAGCACCCCGGAGTCGACCGGCGAGTCCGGGTACTTCTTCCGGTACGCCGCCACCATGCTCTTCACGCCCGGCAGGTCGGAGCTGACCGCGGGCGCCGCGCTGACCACGTTGAGCAGGGCCGCCAGGGCCGGCGCGGCGGGGGTCTTCATCAGCTGGGGCGCGAAGCCGGGGGCGCTGCTGACGACGGGGACCTTCAGGCCGCGGGAGGCCGCGACGCCGACGAGGGAGGCCGTCTGCGCGGGTCCGGCGCTGATCAGGACGGCCTTCACGCCCTCCTTGCGCAGCGCCGACACCTGGGCCGACAGGTCGGTGTCCGTCGCCTTGATCTTCTGCCCGGCCACCTTCAGTCCGGCCTTCTGGGCCGCCCAGGTGGACCCTTCCAGCGCGTTGGCGCCGTAGTCGCCCTCGAAGTAGACGTGGCCGATCGTGTCGCCCTTCTTCAGGCCCTTGGTGCGGGTGAGGAACTCGACGGCGGCGATCATGTCGACGTCGTAGGTGGTGCCGAGCACCTGGATGGCGTCCTTGCCGAGCAGCGAGGCCGCCCAGGCCTGCGGGAAGGTGAGCATCTTGTCCCGCTCGATGTCGTCGAGCAGCGCGGCGACCACCGGGGAGCCGATGACCTGGGGCAGCGCCACGACGTCCGGGGCGATGTCGGCGTAGGCGGTGACCGCCTTCTGCACGTCGTAGCCGTGGTCCTTGACGACGATCTCCACCTTGCGGTCGCAGATGCCGCCCTTGGCGTTGGTCTCCTCGGCCCACATCTGCTGGGCCTGCACGATGCTCTTGCCGAGTGTGGCGTAGGGCCCGGTCAGGTCGGTGAGGGCGCCCAGCCTGATGGTGTCGGCGTCGACACCGGGTCCGGTGCGGACGCCGTCGGCGGCCTCGCCGCCCTTGTCGCCGTCGTCCGCCTTGGAGCTGCATCCGGTGGCCGCGAGCAGCAGGGCGAGGGCGCCGGCGAGGACGGTCCCGGCGGTGCGGTGCCGGTTGCGGCGGGTGCGGTGCGTGGTGTTCACGGGGTGTGCTCCTTGGGTCGTGCGGCCGCGGCCGGTTGCGAGGACGAAGGGAGGGCGGTGTCCGGGGCGGGGGTACGGGATCGGCGGCGCCGTACGCGGCCTCGGACCCGGCGCGCCAGGCCGTGCAGCCCGTCGGGGGCGTACAGCAGCACCAGGACGATCGCCGCGCCGTAGAGGTAGCGGGCCGCCTCGGTGGGGCCCACGGCGCCCTCGGCGGAGCCGGGGGCGGTCACCAGCGGGAGCTGGTCGGCGTACCGGGCCATCAGCAGCGGCAGGGCGGTGACGAAGACGGCGCCGGCGGTGGCTCCGGCGACGGACCCGAGGCCGCCGATGACGATCATGGCGAGGTAGTCGACGGAGAGCGCGAGGGAGAAGTAGTCCGGGACGACGCGGCGGAAGGCGAGCGCCAGGAGCACTCCCGCGAGGCCGGCGTACATCGACGAGACCACGAAGGCCGCCGAGCGGTGCCGGGCGACGTCGACGCCCATCACGGCGGCCGCGGTCTCGCTGTCGCGCAGGGCGGCCAGTGCCCTGCCGGGGCGCCCGCGCAGCAGGCCGCGGGCGGTGAACCAGGTGAACGCGAACAGGGCCAGGCCCAGGAACCACAGCCGTTCCTCCGCGCCGAACGGCACGCCGAGGACGGTCAGTTCGGGGTCGCTCTCCGCGAACGTGAACCCGCCGAGGGTCAGCGGGGGCACGGAGCGGCCGTTGAAGCCGCCGGTGACGGAGTCGGCGGTCAGCAGCACGTGGTGGCCGAGGAAGACCAGGGCGAGGGTGGCGATGCCCAGGTAGATGCCCTTGACCCGGGCGGCTACGGGGCTGAACAGTCCGCCGGCCGCTCCCGCGAGCAGGACCGCGAGGAGCGCGGCGAGGGCCGGGGGCAGTCCCGGGCCGGGTTCGCCGGCCAGCCAGGCGTAGCCGTAGGCGCCGACGGCGAGGAAGAAGGCGTGGCCGAGCGAGAGCTGCCCGGCGGTGCCGCTGAGCAGGGCGAGACCGGTGGCGCCGATGGCGGCCGCCAGGGAGAACAGGCCGATGCGCAGCCAGAAGGCGTCCAGGTAGAACGGCGGCAGGCACAGCACCACGGCGAGCAGCAGGAGCGCGGCCCGGCGACGCGTGAGGGCGCCGAGGAGTCGGTCAGACACGGGCCGCTCCCTTCGCGCCGAACAGCCCGGTGGGCCGTACGAGAAGGACGAGCAGCATCACGGCGTACGGGGCGACGTCGCCGAAGCCCTCGCCGAGGACGTGCAGTTCGGACTGGTAGCCGACGACGAGTGCCTCGGTCAGGCCGATGATCAGGCTGCCCGCGAGGGCGCCGACCGGGGAGGCGAGGCCGCCGAGGATCGCGGCCGGGAAGGCGTTGAGGGCGATCTGGCCGGTGGTGCGCTCCAGTCCGGGCGCGGGGAACGCGGCGAGGAACACGGCGGCCAGCGCGGCGAGCGCGCCCGCCAGGCACCAGGCGCCCGCGCGCACCCGGCCGAGCCGTACGCCCATGAGCGCGGCGGCCTCCAGGTCCTCGGCCGCCGCCCGCAGGGACAGCCCCCAGGAGGTGAACCGGAAGAGCGCGAACACTCCGCCGATGACCACGGACGACACCACGATCGCGGCGAGCCGGCTGTCGGCGACGGTCACCGGGCCCAGCTCGGTCACCGAGTCGCCCCACGGGTCGCCCAGGGACAGCAGGTCGCCGCCGATGCGCCGGGCCAGATCGGTGAGCAGCACGATGTCGATGCCGATGGTGACGATGGTCTGGACGTGGGCGGAGTGGGCGTCCTGGCCGCCGCGTTGCAGCAGGAACCGGTCGAGCGCGCCGGCGAGGGCGGCCGTGGTGAGGACCGCCAGGGCGAGCGCCCCGGCGAAGCCGAGGTCGTCGTGGAGGACGGCGGTGAGGTAGCCGCCGAGCAGGAGCAGGGAGCCGTGGGCGAAGTTGAGGACGCCGGAGGCCTTGAAGATGACGACGAAGCCGAGGGCGACCAGCGCGTAGACCGCGCCGAGCGCCAGCCCGCCGAGGACGGTGTCGAGGAATGTCGTCATGCCGCGTCCTCCCCGGTCGCGTCGGTGCCGAGGTAGGCGCGCAGCACCTCGGGGTCCTGGCGGACCTCGTCGGGGGTGCCGTGGGCGATGGGCCTGCCGAAGTCGAGCACGGTGACGTCGTCGGCGAGGCGCATGACGAGGCCCATGTCGTGCTCGACGAGGACGATGGACAGGCCGAGTTCGGCCCGCAGTTCGCCCACCACCTCGGCGGTGCGGGCGCGTTCGGCGGCGTTCATGCCGGCCACGGGTTCGTCGAGGAGCAGCACACGGGGCTCCAGGCAGAGGGCGCGGGCGAGTTCGACGCGCTTGCGGTCGCCGTACGACAGCAGCGCGACGGGGCTGTCGAAGTGGTCCCCGAGGCCGGTGAGTTCGGCGATCTCTCGTGCCCTGCCGAGGTGTTCGCGCTGTTCCCGCACGGCACTCGGCAGACGCAGCGCGCTCGCGGCGAACCCGGCGCGGGACAGGGCGTGGCGGCCGAGCATCAGGTTGTCGGCGACGGTGCCGTGGGTGGTGACGATGTTCTGGAAGGTGCGGGCCACGCCGAGCGCGGCGATGCGGTGCGGGGCGAGGCGGGTCAGCTCGGTGCCGCCGAGCGTCACCGTGCCGGCGGCCGGGCGGCACAGGCCCGACAGCACGTTGAAGCAGGTCGACTTGCCGGCGCCGTTGGGTCCGATGAGCGCGTGCACCGAGCCCGGGGCGACGGTGAAGGAGACGCCGTCGAGGGCGGTGAGTCCGGCGAAGCGCACGGTGACGTCCCGTACGTCGAGCACGGGCGGCGCGGTGGTGGTGCGGTCGGTCACGCCGCCCCCTGGTCCTCGGCCGACTCGCCCAGGTAGAGGCGGCGTACGGCGTCGGTGCGGGCGAGTTCGTCGGCGGGTCCTGACAGGCGGGTCTCGCCGACCTCCAGGACGTGCGCGTGATCGGCGAGGGAGAGCGCCATGCCGGCGTTCTGCTCGACGAGGAGGACGGCGGTGCCCTGGGCGTTGATCTCGCGGATCACCTCGGCGATGCGGTACACCATCTGCGGGGCGAGACCGAGGGAGGGCTCGTCGAGGAGCAGCAGGCGTGGGGCGGCCATCAGGGCGCGCCCGATGGCGAGCATCTGCTGCTCGCCGCCGGAGAGCAGACCCGCGGCCTGGTGGGTGCGTTCGGCGAGGCGGGGGAAGAGCGTGAAGACCCGGTCGCGGGCCTCCTGGACCTGGGCGCGCCCGCGCCGGCCGAGGCCGAGGCCGCCGGAGCGCAGGTTCTCGTCGACCGAGAGTCCGGCGAACACCCGTCGCCCCTCGGGGACCTGGACGACTCCGGCGCGTACCGCCGCGACGGGGTCCTTGCCGTCGAGCACCGTCTCGCCGTAGCGGATGCGGCCGGCCGTGATCGCGCCGCGGTGCAGGCGCAGCGTGCCGGAGACGGCCCGCAGCAGGGTCGTCTTGCCGGCGCCGTTGGCGCCGAGCAGGGCGACGACGGCGCCGTGCGGCACGGTCAGGGACACGGAGCGGAGAGCGGACAGCGCGCGCCCGTACGTCACGTCGACGTTCTCGACGTGCAGGGCGGGCGGGCTGTCCGGTGGTGCTTCGGGCATCACGACTCCTCGGGGCCGGGCCGCTCGGGGCGGTCACGGCTTCGGGGGAAGGGGTGCCTCACGACAGCACGGGGGCGGAGGAGCGGTACAGCTTTTGGCGCCCGTACGCTGCGGCGTACCAACGCGGGTGGGCGGGGGTTGTGCGGGTGCCCAGGCCGGGGCCGGGGCCCGTGGCACCGGAGCCGGGACCCGTGGCACCGGAGCCGCAGCGCCGGGCCGGGGTGTCGCTTGCCGCCTCCGGCAGGGTGCCGCCGCGCCCACCCGTGCCGCCCCAGCGGCACGACTGCCCGCGGCTGGGCGGGCGGGCGGCGCGGCTGGGTGGGGGCGGCGCGGCTGGGTGGGCGGTGTGGCCGGCCGTGGTGGGGTGGGGTCAGGGGCGGAGGAGGGTGCGGGCCGTCAGGGCCAGGCTGACCTCGATCAGGTCGGTGGGGCGGGAGAGGGAGCGGCCGGTGAGTTGTTCGTAGCGGCGGAGGCGGTTGAGGACCGTGTTGCGGTGGCAGTAGAGGCGACGGCTGGCCCGCTGGGCCGAGCCGTCGCAGGCCAGCCAGGTGGCCAGGGTGTCCAGCAGGACCTCCGCGTCGGCGGGTTCGAGGTGCGCCAGCGGGCCGAGCAGCCGCTCGGCCAGCGCGGCGCCGAGTTCGGGAGTCGACACCACCAGCGCCGCCGGCAGGTGCTCGGTCAGGTGGACCGTGCCGCCCTGCTCGGGGCACAGGCTCAGCGCGGTGTCCGCCAGCCGCCGCGCCTCCCCCACCGCGGACAGCCCTTCGACCGCGCTGCTGACGCCCACCCGCGCACCGGCCGCCTGCTCCTCCGGCACGACGGGCTCCGCACCGTCCTCGACCAGGACGATGCCGTAGTCGGCGTCCACGCCCGTGTGCCAGTGCACGCGCACACCCGCGGCGAGGGACGCTTGGGCATCCGAACAGCCGGAGGGCCGGCCGCCGGCGACCGCGACGACCACGTACCGCCCGTGCTCGGGCAGGTTCAGCGCCTGCGCGGCCTCGGGCAGGTCGGCGATCCTGCTCGTACCGTCCAGCAGGGCCGCGGCCAGCAGACGCACCCTGTTCTCCCTCCGCCACGCGAGCCGTCGCTCGGTCTGCCGGTAGGCGTCCGCGACGAGGGTGCAGTGCTCGTCGACGAAGTCCCACACGTCGGACGCCACGTGCACCAGCAGCCGTACGTCCTCGGGCGCCGTCCGGGACGTCTCGTCGACCAGTCCCTGCCACACCAGCGAGCCGCCCAGCCGGAAGGCGTGCAGCAGGGCGTCCAGCGGCAGCCCCTGTTCGGCGCGCGTGGCGCCGATCTTCCAGGTGCAGCGCCGCGCCGCGTCGCGGGCGCCCCGCGGATCGAGCAGGGAGGAGATGCTGTGCCGCAACGAGCGGTGCACCTCCTGCCAGGTCGTGGTGGCGTCGCCCTCCACCGCGGCCCGGTAGGCGGGCTCCTGCTCCTGCAGGACGGCGACCAGCCCGTCGGTGAGCTGGGGCAGGTCGTCCAGCAGGACGCGGGCGGCCCGGTGCAGCACGCGCAGCGCGTCGGCGTCGATCAGCGCCCGCACGCGCGGTGTGCGGGACCGCGCGGCGGGCGCGGGTCCAGGGCGCGGCAGGGTACGTGGCCGTACGGCGTGTTGCATCATCGCGCATCTCCCCCAGGGTCGGCTTCCCGGCGGTGCCCGTGCGGCGGCGGTCCCCGTACCGGCGCCCGGCCGGTACGGGGGAGCCCGTGGGCCGGCCGCCATCGGACTCGTCCTGCCCCGAAGGATGACATACCGTCCGGTCGGTCCCTAGGGTTGTGCACCGGTCTTTTCCGCCTGCCCGACGAGGCGGACCAGCTCGACCCGGGAACGGACCCCCAGGGTGGCGAAGATGTTCCGCAGGTGGTAGTCGACGGTGCGGGTGCTGACGGACAGGCTCAGGGCCACCTCCCGGTTGGTGGCGCCCTCGGCGACGCGCCGTGCGATGCGCAGCTGCTGCGGGGTCAGCCGGGACAGCTCCCCGGCCCCGGGCAGGCCGGGGGCCGCGCCGCCCGCCCGCGACTCGGCGGCGGCCTGCTGCGCCCACAGGTGCGCGCCGCAGCGCTCGAAGCCCATCAGCGCCTCCCCGAGACGGTTCCGCGCCTCGCGCAGCCGGCGTCTGCGCCGCAGCCACTTGCCGTAGAGCAGTTCCGTGCGTGCCCGCTCGAAGTCCCCGGCCGTCTCCTCGTGGCGGTCCAGGGCGCGCAGGTACAGGGGGTCGGCCGCGTCCGGGGCGGCCAGCAGGGCGCGGCAGCGCAGGAGTTGGGCGGGGGCCTGCGGGTCGGCTCCGCAGGCGGCCCACAGGGCGAAGTCCTCGACGGCCGCGGCCGCGTGCTCGGGGCGTCCGGCGAGTACGGTGGCCTCCACGAAGCAGGGGACGGCGAGCATCCACACCGCGAAGTGGCCGCGGCGGGCACCGGAGCGGACCAGGGGGCCCAGCCGGTCCGCGGCCTCACGGGGGCGGCCGGCGCCGAGGTCGGCGCGGGCCGCGGCCCACTGGGCGAGCGTCGCGGCCTGCGCGAGTCCGTGCCGGCGGGCGGTGCGCAGGGCCGCGGCGACGTGCTCGGCGACGATCTCCCGCTCCCCCTCGATGGACGCGGCGAGCGCCAGCACCGCGTGGTGGTGGGCGGCCGTGTTCCGCTGTCCGGTCCGCGACGCGGTGCGCAGCCCCTCCTCGGCGTGGGTCCGGGCGAGCTGGTGGCGTCCGGCCCGCAGTTCGGCGTAGGCCAGGTACTCCAGCGCCCTCGGTTCGAGGGCGGCGCAGCCGAGGGTGCGGGCCGTGGCGAGTGCCCGCGCGCCGGCGCGGCGGGCGGCGGTCGTGTCACCGAGCATGAGCGCGGCGGAGGCGGACCGCAGGAGCGGCTCGGGCTCGTCGCCGGACAGCCCGCGCTCGACCACCCGCCGCAGCGGGCCGGCGGCACGGTCGAACCGTCCCAGGAGCACGGCCCGCATCCCGTCCCGGTGATCCCGCAGCAGCACGGAGTGCGGGCCGGCGGCCGGGGCCCCGGAGGAGAGCGCCCGGGTGGGGGTGAGGGCGTGGAGGCAGGAGGCCGGGTCGCCTGCCGCCCATGCCGCGTCCGCCGCTCCCAGCGTCGCCGTGTCGGCGGCCTCGTGGTCGGCCCTGGTGAGCAGACCCGCGGCCAGCAGGAAGGACTCGCGGGCGTCGTCCACCGGCCCGTCGGCGAGGAGCACCGCGCCGCGCAGGAGTTCCGCGCCGCCGCGTACGGAGGCGGGGACCGGACGGCTCCGGGCGGCGTCGAGCAGGCGCAGGGCCTCGGAAGAGTGCCCGGCGAGCAGGGCCTGCGCCGCGGCGGCGGTGTAGCGGTGTGCCCGCTCCGCCCCGTCCGCCGTCAGTTCGGCGGCGCGGGTGAGCGCCCCCCGGCGCAGGCCCGGCGGCGCGGAGGCCGCCGCCGCCGCGAGTTCGGCCGCGAGGGCGGGGGCGGGACCCGTGACGGTCCGGGAGCGGTGCAGCAGTGCGAGGACGCCGTCCGCACCGGTGTCCGCCAGGCACGCGGCCAGTGCGTGGTGCGCGGCACGGCGTCGCTCGGGCGGCGCGCCGGCGTACACCGCCCGCCCCAGCAGCGCGCTGCGGAACCGCAGGCGGCCCTCGGCCAGGACCAGCACCTCGGGCAACGGCCGCGCCGCGTCGGCCCCGGCCGCCCGCCGTACGAGGTCCGCGTCGGCGTCCGGTTCCCCCGTCGCGCGCACGGCGGCCGCCGTCGTCAGCAGCAGGCCGGCCCGGTCCGGCGGTACGCCGGTCAGGCACCCGCCGACCACTCCGGTGAGGACCTCCCCGTCGGCCAGCGGCCGGGGCAGCGCCCGGCGCCCGGCGAGCTGGGCGGGCGACAGCCGGTGGACCAGCGCCAGCAGCAGCGCGGGATTGCCCTCGGCCGCCGTCACCAGTTCCTCGCGCACGCCGGGGTCGACGGCACCGCCGGTCACGTCGTCGACCACCCGGGCCGCGTCCCCGGGTGCCAGCGGGCCCAGCCGCAGCACGGGCAGCGCCGCCAGCTCCCGGTCGACGGGCCGGTGTCCGGGAACCGTGAGGAGCAGTCCCGCCCGGACCCCCGTCGCACGCACCCGCGCGGCGGCGTGTCCCAGCGCGGCGCGCGACGCGGGGTCCCACAGGTGCGCGTCGTCCACGCACACCAGGAGCGGCGACGCGCCGGCCGCCGCGCGCAGGACGTCGAACAGCGCCTCCCCCGCCGTACCGTCCCCGGCGACCCGCACGGTACGGCCGGCGGCACGCAGCAGGGTGTGCAGGCCGCTCAGCGGCGGTGCGCTGCGGCCGGGTTGGGCGCGTACGTGCCACACCGGTCCGGCACGGAAGGAGCCGGCGGCGTACTCCAGGAACCTCGTACGGCCGCAGCCGGGTTCACCGGTCACGACGTGGACGCCGCCGTCGGTGCGCAGCCCGTCCGGCAGCCGGTGGATCGCCTGCCGCGGGATCGTCTGTCCGGTCATTCACTCGACGTTACTCACGCGTAAGGTGATGTGGAGGGGGCGCGTCCACGAGTGTGCCGTGGCCCAGGGCGCCCGGCGTCCGGCGGTGCGCGCGCACAACGCCGGTGGCGGCCCGCGTCGTGCGCGGACCGCCACCGGGTGGTCGTTCGGCGGGAGCCGGGGATCTCAGGAGGTGTGCGGGCAGTTGCCCCGGGACTCCTCGATCGTCAGGCTCGGCCGGGGCAGCGGGCACAGGAACTGCTCGTAGCGGGTGTCGTTGTCGATGAACCGCTTCAGCCAGGAAACGCTGTACTTGGCGATCGTCGTGTTCGACGAGTTGGGCGTGAAGTGGGTGGCGCCGTTCAATTCGATGTAGGCCCGGTCCAGGGAGGACGGCAGGCCGCTGTAGAGGGGCTCGGCGTGGCTGGAGACGGGGGCGATGGTGTCGCCGTCGGCGCCGAAGAGGAGGGTGGGGGTCCTGACCTCGGACCAGGTCTTGTCGAGGTTCCAGGGCGTCAGCGGGATCGCCGCCTGGAGCGAGGGCCGGTCCTTGGCGGCTTCGAGGGTTCCGCCGCCGCCCATCGAGTGGCCCATGACGCCCAGCCGGCTGCTGTCGATGCGGCCGCGGACCGCGCTGCGCTGGGTGAGGTAGTCCAGCGCGGCGAGCAGTTGGTCGCCGCGGGAGGCGGGCTGGTCGAGGGTGGTGTTGGTGTCGATGGTGAACACCACGAAGCCCTGGGAGGCCAGGCGCGGGCCCAGCCAGGCGATGGAGGACTGGTAGGCGGTGAAGCCGGGCGAGATGGCGATCGCCCCGAAGGTGCCGTCGGCGGTGCTGGTCGGGTAGTAGATGGTGCCTCCGCCGAAGCCGGTGACGGCCAGCGAGGAGACGGAGATGTCCGACACCGCGTACGGGCCGCGCAGCGCCTCGATGCTCGATTCGGTCGGTGCCGGGCCGCGCTCGTAGGGGTTGTCGGCCGCCTGGGCGCCGGGGCCGCTGAGGGTGGTGAGGCCGACGACGGCGGTGACGGCCGCGGCCAGTGCGGCGAGCCGGCCGGTCCGGCGCCTGCTGGTGTGGGGGTGCTGCTGCACGACGGGTGGTCCTCTCTGTCGCGGCGAGTCGCCCGGCCGGTGCACGGGGATCACGGCGTGGTGGGGGCCGTGCCCCGGCCGGGGGCGCCGCCGATTGACTGGGGGTGCCACTGTCGGAGAGGAGGGGGCCGGTGCGGACCGGCAATCTCACCGGTCTCGTGCACCGCGCCGGGCGTCCCGGGTGCCGGGTCGCGGGGCTCCGCGACGGGCTCGGGCACCGGGGGCAGCCGTGCCCGCGCGCACGGCATGCCTGTGCGAAACGGGGGTACACGGGCAGGCGCGGTCACCGTCGGAGTCGGCGCCGACGGTGACCGCGGTGCGCGCCGCTCCCGGCTCTTCGCCGGTCGGCAGCCGGTCGGCAGGGTTCTTGCGCCGCGTCGTGGACATGGGCCCGGCCCACTCGGCCCGGGCGGGATCGGCCGGCAGTCGTTCGTCCTCCGGCAGCCCCGCGCGCCGCGGGAACTCCACCGCGTCCCGGCCGGAGTCCGCGAGGTCGGCGGTCTCACCGCGCGGTCACCCGTCGTCCGCCCGCCCGGGCGGCGGGCGCACCGCGACCGGCGCCTTCGTCGTCCTTCCGGGATCCGGCCGGCACCGCCGGTATGCGTCCCGGCCCCGCACGTCACCCGACTGGCTCGCCGGACGAGCCGTCCGGGCCCGGTCCGTGCTCGAATGGAAGCGGCCTCCATGCCTACCCGGAGGGAGCTGGGAATGCACGAGATGTGGTGCGGTGCAGACACTTCGGGAGAGCTGGTGTGGCATGTCCTCACGTCGGACAAGTCATCCACGCTCTGCGGAGTGGAGAAGCAGGACGAGTCGACTCACCGGCATGTGACGGACCGGCACTGCTTCTCCTGCATGAAGACGTTCCAGGCCGTCGTCGAGGCGAGCTGAGGCCGGCCGCCGTCCGGCTCCGCCGTACCGGCCCGGGCGGGCCGGTTCAGTGGCAGGGGCGGTCCGCGCCGGAGGTCTCCGGACGGTGGGTCTCCAGCCGGCAGAAGCAGGACGCCTCGACGGGCACGTCCGCCAGCGCGGTCGCCTGCCTGAGCTGCTGGGCGATGATCGCCGCCTCCCCGGTCCTCCCGGTGCGCAGCAGGCACTCGTGGAACCCGTGCAGCGCCCAGACGTTGCCCGGGTGCTGCAGGGGCCGGGGCAGGGTGCCGTCGAGGCCGAGGTCGGCCCGGTACACGGCTTCGGCCTCTTCGATGCGGCCCTGCTCCAGCAGCAGCGCCCCGTAGGCGTGCCGGGTGGGCTGCATCCAGCCCCAGGGCTCGTCGTAGGGCAGGTTGTCGTCCAGCTCGACCGACCGCTCCAGCGCGGCGAAGGCGGTGTCGTACTCGCCCTTGCGGTAGGCGAGTTCGCCGTCCAGCATCGCCGACGCGATGGCGAGGATGTCGAGGCAGGTGTTGTTGAACAGCATCCGGGTCCCGGGGACGCGGTCCACGGCCGCGCGGAAGCGGGCCCGCTCCGCCTCGGCCCCGTCGGTGGCGCCGGTCGCGGAGAGGGCGACGCCCCGCGCGTAGTGGAGCATGGCGGTGGTCACGCAGTACAGCTCCGGGTCGGCGGGGAACGGCAGCGCCAGGACGTCGTCCCAGCGGCCGAAGCGGATCAGGACGTGGACGCGCATCGCCAGGAATCCCTCGAGCCAGTCGGCCATGGGCGGGCTCTGCACCCGGAGGAGTTCCTCGGGGACGGCGGCCTCGAGCCGCGCGGCGGCGTCCAGGGCGACCTGCGACTGGCCGGCGAACATGGCGCCGTAGATCCTGAAGTGGTGGTTGTGGACGCGGTAGAGCGTGTAGAAGTTCATGGCGCCGGCCCGCTCGAGGTACTTCTCGTCGGCGGCCACGGCGACGGTGTTGTCGGAGACGACCCGGCGGTAGTCGCCGCACAGCACTTCCAGGTGCGAGGGCATGTGGTGCAGGTGCCCGGCGTCGGGCACGGCGCCGCGCAGCCGGTCGGCGACGGTGAGGGCGGCTTCCGGTGTGGGGGACATCTCCATCAGGTGGACGTACAGGTGGAGGACGCCGGGGTGCCGGGCGCCCGCGTCGGTGGCGAGCGCGCCGTCGAGGACGGCCTTGGCCTCCAGGGTGCGGGCGCCGTCGGCCGGACGGCCGGTCCGCAGGTCCCACAGCTGCCAGGGGGTGAGGTTCATCAGGGCGTCGGCGCAGAGCGTGGCCACGTCCGGGTCGCCGGGGGCGTCCTCGTACACGGCGAGCATCCGGTCCGCGTAGGGCTCGTTCCACACCGAGCAGTCCTCGGCGGCCTCCGCCTGCGGGTAGCGGGCGCGCAGGGCCTCGATGAGGGCCCGCTCGACGGGGGTGGCGTGCGCGGCCTTCTCGTGCGCCCGCTCCACCGCGCCGTGGGTGCGGGCGACGGTGTCGACGAGTTCGGCGCCGTCGAAGGCCTCCCAGGGCTTGTTGTAGTTGGGGCCGAGGGCGTAGGCGATGCCCCAGTGGGCCATGGCACAGTCCGGGTCGGCCTCGGCCGCCTTCTCGAAACAGGCGACCGCCTCCTCGTGGTTGAACGCGTACGTCCACGTCAGACCCCGGTCGAACCAGAGTTGGGCGTCGGCGGAGGAGGTCGTCACGGGCCGGTGGTGGTCGCCGAGGTCGTAGTAGTCGTCCATGCGTGCCTCCTGCGGATGGCCGGCCGCCGGTGACGCCGGCGAGGAACGTCCCCTGGGGACGAAACCGACGATAGCGGGGCACCGGCGTCGGTGCAGGCGCCGGCGGGGACCGCCACCCGTGCCGGTCACGCGCTGACGAGGAGCTGCGGCGACAGCACCTTGATCATCGTGTTGGTCCAGTGCATCCGGCGGAGGGGCTGCGGATGGCAGGAGGAGACCAGCTCCAGCAGTTCCCGGTCCCGGGTGGCCTGTGCCGCCTGGGCGAGCATCTCCCAGTGGAACTCGTGCTCGGCGCGATGGCGCTCGGCGGCGGCCGGCAGGTCCTGCTCCAGGTCCCGCTCGTCGTCGTGCAGGGTGCGGAGGGTGAGGGTGACACCGCTCATGAGCCGCTCCCGTCGTCCCGGTGCCGTCGGTGCCCGTGTCCTGCCCCGCGCCGCGCCGGGCGACCGGCGCGGCGCGGGCCGCGGCCGTCTTGAACAGGGGCTGCTCGGAGAGCGGGTCCCAGTCGGTGACGGTGGTCTCGTCGGCGGCCCGGCCGGGTCCGTCGTCGGGCGGCCGGTGGCCCCGTGGGGTGTCCCAGTAGCCGTAGTGGAAGGGCACGAACACCACGCCGTCGCGGATCGCGGTGGTCCGCAGCCGGGCCCGGATCGCTCCGCGCGGGGTGGTGACCTGGACCAGGTCGCCGTCGGACAGGCCCTGCACGGCGGCCTCCGCGGGGGAGATCTCCGCCCACACGTCCGGCGCGGCGGCGTTCGGCTCGGGCGCGCGGCCGGTCTTGGTGCGGGTGGGGAAGTGGTACACGGTGCGGCCGGTGATCAGCTGGAGGGGGTACCCGGGTGAGGCGTCCTCGTGCGGCGGGAGGTGTTCCGCGGCCTTGATCACCGCCTTGCCGTCCGGGTTGAGGGAGCGGTACTCGACCGGGGTGACGGGCGCGCCGGTCACCATGTAGGCGCGGCCGGTCCGGCCGGTGCGGATGATCTCGTGCAGCAGGGCGTTGAGCAGCGCGGCGTTGGTGCCGGGGCGCGGTGCCGGGCGCACGTCGGCGCGGCGGGCGACGGGGGTGTACCGGGGGTCGACGCACAGCAGCCGGGGCGGTTCGGCCCCCTCCGGGCGGTCCAGGATCCGCATCCACGGCACCGTCTGGGTCTCCGCCACGTTGTGTCCGAACAGGGCGATGGTGTCGGCGTGGTCGACGTCCTCGTACGAACCGGGCCGGCCGTCGGAGCCGAAGGTCTCCTTGAGGGCCTCGGCGGCCGTCGCCGTGCACAGGCGGGTGTCGCCGTCGAGCTGTCCAAGGTCCGGCCTCCCACGGGAAACGGTGTCGCCCCGCGAGTACCCCCTCTGCGGAGCGCAAGCGCTCACATGGGGCGTCCGGTACGGTGCTTTGTGTGGTTTCGAGCGATCGGCGCGTCATTCCTTCCGGGCGACGTTCGCCGACGGGCTGGCACGGCCCCTTCACGGCTCCCTAGGATGTACTCCCTGTCCAGCCAGTCCAGTTGGCGCGGCCCGCAGGGGGAACGATGCACACCGGTAAGCAGCTGTCCACCGAGATCGACGCGACCGTGCCGACGGCAGCGCGCATGTACGACTACTACCTGGGCGGCAAGGACAACTACGCGGCGGACCGTGCCGCGACCGAGGAACTCGACAAGGTCGTGCCCAGCACCCGCCGCCTGGCGCTGAACAACCGGCGCTTCCTCCAGCGGGTGGTCCGCACCCTCACGCAGGAGTACGGGATACGGCAGTACGTCGACCACGGTTCCGGTCTGCCCACCCAGGACAACGTCCACCAGGTCGCGCAGCGCGTCGACCCGACCGCCCACGTGGTGTACGCCGACAACGACCCGATGGTGCTGGTGCACGGCCGTGCCCTGCTGGAGCAGGACCGGCGCACCGCGGTCATCCAGGCCGACATGCGCGACACCGACGGGATATTCGGTCACCCGGAGACCCAGCGGCTGATCGACTTCTCCGAGCCGGTGTGCGTGCTGTTCAACTCGGTCTTCCACTGCATCCCGGACAGTGACACCGACGGTCCGCTCGCCCTGGCCCGCCGGGTGCGCGAGCGGCTGGCGCCGGGCAGCTTCATGGTGACGTGCCAGCTCGTCAGCGATGACCCGGAGGTCCGCGCGTTCGTCACCGACTTCATGGACCGGGCGACCCACGGGAACTGGGGCCGGGTGCGCGAGAAGAAGGACGTCGAGTCGTACTTCGAGGGCCTGGAGATCCTGGAGCCGGGCCTGGTGGAGGTGTCCACCTGGCGTCCGGACACCGAGGTGGCGCCCCGTCAGCTCACCCAGGAGTGGATCGAGTTCGGCGGTGTGGGCCGGCTCCCGCTGTGATCCCCCGACGCCGCGACGCCCCCGCCGGACCGCTCGGGTCCCACGGGGGCGTCGGCGTGTTCGCGCCCGCCGCTACGCCGTGGCGTAGCGCTCCTTGATCGTCCTGTGGAGCAGTTCCACCGAGTCGCGCGGTTTGAGCGCCTCGTCGGCGAGGCGGTCCAGCGCGATCCGGTACTCCTCCGTCTCGTCGAGGTCCTCGAGGAAATTGGCGCTCCTGATGTGCTCCAGATAGACCACGTCGGGCAGGTCGAGCCCGCCGAAGCGCAGATAGGTCACGGGTATGGCGGGAGCCGACGCGTTCGTCACGTCCAGCGGCACGATCTGCACCGTCACGTTGGGCCGCTCGGCCATCGTCACCAGGTGCTCGAGCTGCTCGCGCATCACCGCGGGGCTGCCCAGGACGCGCAGCAGCACCGACTCGTCGATGACGGCCCAGAGCTGCGGCGCGGCCTCGCGCAGCAGCAGTTCGGCGCGGCGCATGCGCAGTTCGACCCGGCGCTGCACCTCGCTCGCCGGGGCGTTCGGCAGCCCCCGCTCGACCACCGCGCGGGTGTAGGCGGCGGTCTGCAGCAGTCCGGGGACGTACTGGATCTCGAAGGTGCGGATGGTGGCGGCGGCCTCCTGGAGCCCGACCAGACGGTCGAACCACTCGGGCATCAGCCGCTTGTCGTACCGCTGCCACCAGCCCGGCTCCCCGGCTCGTCGGAGCAGCTTGAGCAGCACCGACGCCTCGTACTCGTCGGTGCCGTACAGCGTCAGCAGGGCCCG
Organism: Streptomyces sp. AC558_RSS880; assembly: GCF_019049255.1. Taxonomy (GTDB): domain Bacteria; phylum Actinomycetota; class Actinomycetes; order Streptomycetales; family Streptomycetaceae; genus Streptomyces. Next base: position 223,393 of record NZ_JAGMUJ010000130.1, read on the forward strand.
GACATCGCCCTCGGTCGGCGGGCGGCGGCCCTTGCCCGACTCGATGCGGGACAGCTTCGCCGGACTGAAGCCGACGGAGCGCGCCGCCTGGTCCTGGGACAGCCCGGCGTCGTCACGGAAGCCTGCCAGCTGCACGCCGACCAGCATCTTCAGCAGGGTCGGAGCGGGCTCGGGCCTGTCCAGATAGGGTTCCAGGCGGGAGATTCGATGCGACGCGGCGGACATCCTGACTCCCAGCAGACCGGCACAAGGGCGCTTTACACTATCGCACCTGACTGTCCCTCACCGCATCCGCGTACGAAAAGCCCCGAGGAAATGGCGCGTTGGGTTCCGCTTCACCGGCACCGGACCGAACAACCGGCACCAACCCGAACAGAAGGCGCCAACCCGGGCAGCCGGCGCCGGTCCGTCGCGGGCGTTCAGACCAGGTGGTCGAACTCGCCGTCCTTCGCACCGGCCAGGAACGCCGCCAGCTCCGCGGCCGTGTAGACGAGGGCGGGACCGTCGGGGTCACGGGAGTTGCGCATCGCGATCCCCCCACCGGCCAGCGGGGCCACCTCGACACAGTTGCCCTCGGCGTTGCTGTGCCGGCTCTTGATCCAGCGGGCGTCCAACTGGCTGGCCCGCACTCCGTTCCGCACTCCTGGCACCGCTGTCTCCTCGCTGTTCCCGTGTCTCCCCGCACACGGCCCGGATGTCCGGCCGCGCGCCGGGAAAAATCTCGCGCAATTTCTCGTGCAATTGCACGCGAGCGCTGACAGCGTGGATAATAGCTGCGGCGTCAACCCCCGTGTTGGCGCCCCGTCCTGACGTCGCATCGGGGAGATGCCGTGTCATCACCTGCGCATCCACTGCTCCGGCCACCGGCCACCGCCGCGATACGGACGAGTGGCCGCGGCACGGCGGCGGCAGATCCTCGCCGGCCGGAGACGGCCCGCCCCGCGTCCGCCTCGGCCACGCTGCGTCTCGCACGCGGCCGGGAGGGGCTCGCGCGGGCGCGGTCCTTCACCCGGGACACCCTGCGCGACTGGTCGCTCGGCCACCACTGCGACGACGCCACCCTCATGATCAGCGAGCTCGCCGCCAACGCCGTGACGCACGCGGCACCGCGGTGCGCGGGTGCGCCGGACATCCGGCTCGGGTTCCGCCTGGAGCCCGCGCACCTGCTGCTCACCGTCTCCGACCCCGACGACCACCCACCCGTCCGCACACCCGGTGCCGGTTCCGGCCTGGAGGAGGACGGCCGGGGGCTGTGCATCGTCGCCGCCCTGTCCGAGGGATGGGGCTGGACCCCCACCCCTCCGGCGGGCAAGACGGTGTGGGCCCGGTTGTCGACCCGACCCCCCATCTGACACGACTGCCGCGGAAAGGCACCCACGCCATGCGCAGCGCTTCTACGGAACAGCCGAGCAGCGAGCGCCCTGTGCGCCACACGTCCCCCACCAAGGTGGCACGGACCACGCCCCTCACGGCACTGTCCCGCGTGCCGTGGGCCGACATGCAGGACTCCACCGGCTCGGCGGCGGCCATCCCCCTGCTGCTGAACGGCATCGCCTGGGGGGACGCCGACACCGCCCGCGCCGCCCTGGAGGATCTGCGGAAACGGATCTGCCAGTACGGCTTCGTCACGGAACAGGCGACCGCCGCCGCGGTCCCCTTCCTCTGGGAGCTGGCCCAGCTGCCGCACGTCACCTGCCGGGCCGGGATCATCCAGCTGCTCAAGGCCATCGCCGACGCCCGGCAGTGGGAGAGCACCGCCACCGCGTATCCCAAGCTGCTCAACCGCAGGGAGAACCCGGTGGTGTGGGAGCGGGCCGCCCGGCAGGCGGTGCGCGCCCGGCGCGGCGACCTGAACCGGCTGCTGGCCGAGCCGGACACCGAGATCGCCCGCGCCACCACGGAACTGGCCCGCGCCCTGGCCGACTGAGGCCGCGGAGCACGGTTTCCGGGGTGGCCCGGTAGAGGAACGCGCGCGACCTTCGGGGGACGAGTCGCGCGCCGGGGGAGGGTCGCGCGCGGTCAACCGGGGGGACGGCCGCGCGCGACCCGGAAACCCACGGAACGGTGACGGCCCGCCGGTCAGGTGGGCGCCGTCCCTCGCCTCGCGTGGCGCGGCAGTGTAGACATGGCACATGGTCCGACTCACGGGTCGATCCCGGCCCCGGTCGTCCCTGCGGCCCGGTGCCGCGGCGTCCGTGCGACGCCGGCGGGACGCAGACGGCCGCTCCCGGTGGCATCCGGCGGCAGGACTGCGGTCGGTGCTGAGCGGGCGCAGCGTCGCCGGACAGGTGTTCGTGCTGCATCTGACGATCGTGCTGCTGCTGGTCGTGGCCGCCGTGGTCGCGCTGGTGCTCCAGGCCCAGCAGAACAGCGACGAGGAGGCCCGCAACCGCTCGCTCGCCGTCGCGGAGGCCTTCGCCAACTCGCCGGGCGTCGCCGAGGCGGTCCTCTCCCCCGATCCGACAACCACGCTGCAGAACCGCGCGGAAGCGGCCCGTGAGCGGACGGGGGTGGACTTCGTCGTCGTCATGAGCACCGAGGGCATCCGCTACACGCACCCCAGACCGGACCGCATCGGCAAGCGGTTCGTCGGCACGACCGAGCCCGCGCTGGCCGGTGAGCCGGTGGTCGAGGAGATCGACGGCACCATCGGCCGGCTGGTGCAGGCGGTGGTGCCGGTCACGGACCCGGACGGCACCGTGGTGGGACTCGTGTCGGCGGGCATCACGACCGAGCACGTCGGCGGAGCCGCCGCCGAACAGCTGCCGCTCGTGCTGAGCGCGGCGGCCGCCGCCCTGGCCCTGGCCACCTGGGGCGCGGCCCTGGTCAGCAGACGGCTGCTGCGCCAGACCCACGGCCTGGGCCCGCACGAGATGACCCGGATGTACGAGCACCACGACGCGGTACTGCACGCGGTGCGCGAGGGGGTCGTCATCGTCGACGGGGACGGGACGCTCATGCTCGCCAACGACGAGGCGCGCCGGCTGCTCGGCCTGCCCGAGGACGCCGAGGGCCGCCCCGTGTCGGACATCGGCCTGGACCCCGGCACCGCCGAGCTGCTGTCTTCGGGCCGCACCGCCACGGACGAGGTGCACCTGGTGGCCGACCGGCTGCTGGCGGTCAACCAGCGGCCCACCGACCGGGCGGGCGGCCCGCCCGGCAGTGTGGCCACGGTCCGCGACTCCACCGAGCTGCGCGCCCTGTCCGGCCGGGCGGAGGCGTCGCGCGAGCGGCTCAACATGCTGTACGACGCGGGGGTGAGCATCGGGACGAGCCTGGACGTCACCCGCACGGCCGAGGAACTCGCCGAGCTGGCCGTGCCGCGGTTCGCCGACTTCGTCACGGTGGACCTGTTCGAGTCGGTGCTGGCCGGCGGCCACCCCGACGCGGCCGGCGTACTGCGCCGCGCGGCGTCGGCGGGGATCGGCGCGGACGCTCCGCTCTACCCCAAGGACGAGCGGATCCGCTTCGTCGCGTCGTCCCCGCAGGGCGTCAGCCTCGCCACCGGCCGGCCGGTCCTGGAGCCCCGGCTCGGCGAGGCGCCGGGCTGGCACGCACAGGACGTGGAGCGCTCCGGACAGGTCATGGAGTACGGCATCCATTCGCTGATCACCGTGCCGCTGCGGGCCGGGGCGCTGGTGCTCGGGGTGGTCAGTCTCTGGCGTTCGCGGAAGGCGGAGCCGTTCGACACCGAGGAGCTGGCTCTCGCGGAGGAGCTGGTCGCCCGGGCCGCGGTCTCCATCGACAACGCCCGCCGTTACACGCGCGAGCACAGCATGGCGGTGACGCTCCAGCGGAGCCTGCTGCCGCGCACCCTGCCCGAGCAGAGCGCTCTGGAGATCGCCTACCGCTACCTTCCCGCGCAGGCCGGGGTGGGCGGGGACTGGTTCGACGTGCTGCCGCTGTCCGGAGCCCGGGTCGCGCTCGTGGTCGGCGACGTCGTCGGCCACGGTCTGCACGCGGCGGCCACGATGGGGCGGCTGCGCACGGCGGTGCACAACTTCTCCGCCCTGGACCTCCCGCCCGACGAGCTCCTGGCCCTGCTCGACGAGCTGGTCGGGCGGATCGACCAGGACGAGGCGCAGGACGAGCAGAACGCACCGGTGACGGGGGCGACCTGTCTGTACGCGGTCTACGACCCGGTCTCCCGGCGCTGCACCGTGGCCCGGGCGGGCCATCCGCCGCCGGCCGTGGTCCGCCCGGACGGCGGTGTGGAGTTCTGGGACGTGCCCGTCGGCCCCCCGCTGGGGCTCGGCGGCCTGCCGTTCGAGTCGGCCGAGCTGGAACTGCCGGAGGGCAGCCGGCTCGTCCTCTACACCGACGGACTGATCGAGGACCGCGGCCACGACATCGACGTCGGTCTGGAGCGGCTGCGCGAGGCGCTGTCCCGGGCCGGTGACTCCCCCGAGGACACGTGCAGGGTCGTCCTGGAGTCCCGCCGCCCGGCACGGGCCGGTGACGACATCGCGCTGCTCGTGGCGCGGACGCGGGCGCTGGCCGCCGGCCGGATCGCCCAGTGGCCGGTGCCGCCGGACCCGGCGGCCGTCGGCGAGGTGCGGGCGGCGGTCACCCGGAAGCTGGCCGAGTGGGGGCTGGACGAGCTGGCGTTCGGCACGGAGCTGATCCTGAGCGAGCTGGTCACCAACGCGCTCCGCTACGGCGGCGCCCCCATCCGGGTGCGGATGCTGTACGACCGCAACCTGATCTGCGAGGTCTACGACAGCAGCAGCACCGCGCCCCATCTGCGGTACGCGACCATGACGGACGAGGGCGGACGCGGCCTGTTCCTGGTGGCCCAGCTCGCCGAACGCTGGGGCACCCGCTACCTGCCCGCCGGCAAGGTCATCTGGGCGGAACAGCCCGTTCCGTGAGACATAAGGGCACGTAGGGATACCTCATAAGAGAGGCTTATGAGTCCATAGACCGGACCCGCGTACCAGGTAAGGCATGCCTCAGTTTAGGCTTCCCACCGAGTCGCCTGTCATCACTCGAAGGGAACCTGACCATGCCCCGCCCCCTGCGGGTAGCCATCGTCGGATCCGGCCCCGCCGGGATCTACGCCGCCGACGCCCTGCTCAAGTCCGACGTGGCCGCCGAACCGGGCGTGTCCATCGACATCTTCGAGCGCATGCCGGCACCGTTCGGACTGATCCGGTACGGCGTCGCCCCCGACCACCCGCGGATCAAGGGCATCATCACGGCCCTGCACCAAGTGCTCGACAAGCCGCAGATACGGCTGTTCGGCAATGTGGACTACGGCACCGACGTCCACCTCGACGATCTGCGCACGTTCTACGACGGTGTGATCTTCGCCACCGGCGCCACGGCCGACCGCGCGCTGGACGTGCCCGGCATCGACCTCGACGGCTCCTACGGCGCCGCGGACTTCGTCTCCTGGTACGACGGCCACCCGGACGTGCCGCGCACCTGGCCCCTCCAGGCCGAGAAGGTCGCCGTGCTCGGCGTCGGCAACGTCGCCCTCGACGTGGCCCGCATCCTGGCCAAGACGGCCGACGAACTGCTGCCCACCGAGATCCCGCCGAACGTCTACGAGGGCCTGAAGGCCAACAAGGCGGTGGAGATCCACGTCTTCGGCCGCCGCGGCCCGGCGCAGGCGAAGTTCAGCCCGATGGAGCTGCGGGAGCTGGACCACTCCCCCACCATCGAGGTCATCGTCGACCCCGAGGACATCGACTACGACGACGGTTCGATCGCCACCCGGCGCGGCAACAAGCAGGCCGACATGGTCGCCAAGACCCTGGAGAACTGGGCGATCCGCGACGCCGGCGACCGTCCGCACAAGCTGTTCCTGCACTTCTTCGAGTCGCCCACCGAGATCCTCGGTGAGGACGGCAAGGTCGTCGGCCTGCGCACCGAGCGCACCGAACTCAACGGCACCGGCAACGTCAAGGGGACCGGCGAGTTCAAGGACTGGGACGTCAGCGCGGTCTACCGGGCCGTGGGCTACCTCTCCGACAAGCTCCCCAAGCTGCCCTGGGACATCGGCTCCGGCACGGTCCCGGACGAGGGCGGGCGCGTCATCCAGGAGACCGGCGAGCACCTGGACTCCACGTACGTCACCGGCTGGATCCGGCGCGGTCCGGTGGGCCTGATCGGCCACACCAAGGGCGACGCCAACGAGACGGTGGGGAACCTGCTGGAGGACTACGCGGGCGGCCGGCTCCAGACCCCCGCGTCGCCGGACCCGGAGGCCGTGGACGCGTTCCTCGCCGAACGCGGCATCCGCTTCACCACCTGGGACGGCTGGTACCGCCTGGACGCCGCGGAGAAGGCGCTGGGCGAGCCGCAGGGCCGTGAACGCGTGAAGCTCGTGGAGCGCGAGGACATGCTGCGCGAGAGCGGCGCCTGACCTCCCGCCCCAAGGGCCCACCGCCGAGCGCCCGTCAGGTCCGTTCCCCGGACCTGACGGGCGCTCGGCGCGTCCACGGCCGTCAGCGCGCTCACCCCGGAGGGTGAAAACGGCGGCGCATTGTGTACGATCCGATCCTTCACTGAAACACCACATGACCTTCACAGAAGAGTCATGCAGGGGGATGAGTTCATGCGCATACGCACTGCCGCCGTCGCCACCACCGCCGCCGCGGGCGCGCTGGCCGCGCTGACGGCCGTTCCGGCCCAGGCCGCCGAGTACACCTCCGCGCTGAAGGTGCGCGGCATCCAGTACGACGCGCCCGGCGGCGACTCCAACCGGTGCTCCGGGGGCAACACCCACCAGGAGTATCTGACGATCAAGAACTACTCGTCGTCGAAGACGGTCGACCTCAAGGGTTACCTCGTCAAGGACGCCGCCGGGAACAGATTCGTCTTCACCGCCCATCACCACCTCCAGCCCGGCGACTACGTGAAGCTGCGCGGCGGCAACGGCACCGACTCCGACAAGTACAACGTCGTCTACCGCGACAACTGCAACTTCATGTGGAACAACGACAAGGACACCATCTACCTCGTCAAGCCGACGGGCAGCCGGGCCGACGTGCACGCGTACACCGCGCGCGGCTCCGACCCGGACGGCAACGGGTACGTGTCGTTCCACAAGTGATCCGGCGCCCGGCGGTCAGTCCGGGAGGGCCAGACGGTCCGTCTCCCCCGGGTGGAGGCGGACCGTGCGGTCCGGGAGGTGGACCTCGATCGGGGAGCGGCCGGAGGAGGGCACCGCGACCTCCAGCAGGCCGTGTTCCAGCCGCAGCCGGACACCCCAGTGACCGTGGTAGCGCAGGGTGAAGCCGTAGGAGGAGAGCTCGGGCAGGGGCACCGGGTCGAGCCACAGGGCTCCGCCGCGGGTCTCCAGACCGGTCAGTCCCCGCTGGACGAGGTCGAGGGTGCCGGCCATGGCGCCGAGGTGGATGCCCTCCCCGGTGGTACCGCCCTGGATGTCGGCGATGTCCGCCTGGAGGGCCTCCTGGCAGAACTTCCAGGCGTCCGCGCGCCGGGCCCTGGCCAGCACCCAGCCGTGGACCAGGCCGCTGAGGGTGGAGCCGTGGCTGGTGCGGTGCAGGTAGTGGTCGACCGTGCGCCGCCAGGTCCGTTCGTCCAGGCTCATCCCCAGCCTGCGGAAGATCCCCTGGAGTTCGGCGGGCGAGAAGAGGTAGCCCAGCATCAGGACGTCCGCCTGCTTGGACGCCTGGTACCGGTTGACGGTGTCGCCCTCGGCCTCCAGCAGCCGGTCCAGGCGCCGGATGTCGCCGTAGCGGTGCCGGTAGCCCCGCCAGTCGAGTTCGGCGAGTTCGCCGTAGCCCTCGAACTGGCTGATGACGCCGTGGTGGAGGGGGACGTGGAGGGTGCGGGAGACCTCCTCCCACTTCTCCAGTTCCCTCGCGTCCAGTCCGGTCCGCTCGGCGAGTTCACGGCGGCGCGGCTCGGGCAGACCGCGCAGCACGTCCAGGGTGCGGGCGAGCACCCAGGCGGCCGTGACATTGGTGTACGCGTTGTCGTCGAGGCCCGGTTCGGTGGCGTCCGGGTAGGCGTCGTGGTACTCGTCGGGGCCGACCACGCCCTTGATGCGGTAGCGGCCCAGCCGGTCGTCGAAGGTGGCGGAGTCCGCCCAGAAGCGGGAGATGTTCAGCAGCATCTCGGCGCCCTTGGTCTGCAGGAACTCCTGGTCGCCGCTGGCCTCGCAGTACTGCCAGACGTTGTACGCGATCGCCGACCCCACGTGGTGCTGGAGGTGGGAGTGGTCGGGCAGCCAGCGGCCGGAGCGGGGGTTGAGGTGCAGCTGCTGGGTCTCCTCCCGGCCGTCGCTGCCGCTCTGCCAGGGGTACATCGCGCCGTGGCGCCCGGCGTCCCGGGCGGCGGTGCGGGCGCGCTCCAGACGCCGGTGACGGTGGTGCAGCAGCGCGCGGGAGATCTCGGGGAAGTGCAGGTTGAGGTACGGCAGGACGAACAGCTCGTCCCAGAAGACGTGCCCCCGGTACGCCTCGCCGTGCAGCCCCCGGGCCGGGACCCCCACGTCCAGGTCCGCGGTGTGCGGGGAGAGGGTCTGCAGGACGTGGAAGAGGTGCAGCCGCAGGATGCGGCCCGCCTCGCCGGGTACGTCCAGTTCGGCCCGGCGCCACAGCTGGGCCCAGGCCGTCAGGTGCGGCGGGAGCAGCTCGTCGAAGCCGCCCGCCCGGACCACCCGGTCGACGGCGGCGTGCAGCGGGTCGCTGATCGCGGGGTCGCGGGAGGTGTGCAGGGCGATGATCTTGTCGACGGTGACGGTGTCTCCGGCGGCCAGGTCCAGACGGGTGCTCTGCAGGGCGCGCGGGCGGTCGTGCCGGTTCGTGACGGGCCCGGGTGCCGTCAGCCGGGCGGCGAGCGCGATCCGGACGTCCGAGGTGCGGGTGCGGCAGCGCAGCCACACCGTGTCCGCGGCGGCCGTGCCGGTGAGCACGTGGGTCAGATGACGGCCGTCCAGCTCCCGGTAGCGCGGCACCCCGGCGTTGGTGACGTCGCCGTCGAGCGCCGCCTCGGTCTCCAGGGTGCCGGAGAAGCCCTCGGCGGTGAACTCCGTGCGCAGGCCCGCCAGATGGGGGTCGGCCATGTGCACGAAGCGGTGCTGGCGCACCAGGAGCGTCCGTCCGGCGCCGAGGCCGTACCGCGTCCTGCGCTCCAGGAGTCCCGAGGACAGGTGCAGGGTCTCACCGTGGTCGAGCACGGGTGCGGTGTCGGGGGTGAGCCAGGGCTCGCCGGGGAGCCGGAAGCGCAGCGGCAGCCAGTTGGGCAGGTTGACCATGTCCTCGTTCTCGACGTGCCGTCCGGCGACCTCGGAGACGAGCCGGTTGTAGACGCCGGCCGCGTACGTGCCCGGGTAGTGCACCTCGTCCGCGGAACACTCCGGCAGCGCGCCCCGGGTGGCGAAGTATCCGTTGCCGAGGGTGCACAGCGACTCCCGCAGGCGCGCGTCGGCGGGATCGTAGCCCTCGTGCTCCCAGGTCCAGCCCGTCACTGCGACGCTCCTCCCGCCGACGGCTGCCGTGCGGCTCCGCGCCGCGGCGGTCCGTCCCCGATCCGTCACCGACGGTGAAACCCGCGCCGGTCGTGGACGGACGGCAGCCGCGGCCCGCGGCCGACCACCGGAGTACCCGTGGCGGGTGTCCGGCACACACCGGCCGGCGGGAGCCGCCTACCGCTCCCCCACCGGCACGCGCCACAGCAGGGTGGTGCCCCGGCCGGCGGAGCCGGTGACGTCGAACGTGCCGCCCAGACGTTCCGCGCGCTCGGCCATGTTGCGCAGCCCGCTGCGGCGGCCCCCGTCCGGAACGCCCACGCCGTTGTCCGCGACCGTCAGCCGCACCTCGCGTCCGTCGGTCTCGAGCACCACCTCGGCGCGGTCGGCGCGGGCGTGCCGGGCGATGTTGGTCAGCGCCTCGGAGAGCACGGCCACCAGATGGTCGGCGGCCTCCTTGGGGACGTGGGTGTCGATCAGGCCCTCCATCCGCACGCTCGGGGGGAAGCCCAGCACGGGTGCGGCCTCGCCGACCACCCGTACGGCGCGGGCCCGCAGGCCGGTTCCGCCCGCGCCCTCGTCGGCGGGCGAGCGCAGGCCGAAGATGGTCGACCGGATGATCTTGATGGTCTCGTCCAGGTCGTCCACGGCCCGCAGCACCCGCTCCGAGGCCTCCTTGTGCTCGATGAACCGGCCGGCGCTCTGCAGCGTCATGCCGGTGGCGAACAGCCGTTGGATCGCCAGGTCGTGCAGATCGCGGGCGATCCGGTCGCGGTCCTCGAGCACGGCGATCTGCTCGGCGTCCTGGCGGCGTTCCGCCAGCTCCATCGCCACGGCCGCCTGGGCGGCGAACCCCCGCAGCGGTTCGATCTCCTTCTCCGTGAACGCGTTGCGGTCCGCGGCCCGCACCAGCAGGACGATGCCGCGCACGCCCTCGCCCGACCCGATGGGCACGGCGACCGCCGGACCGAGGTCCGTGTACCGCTGGGGGCCCGGGAAGGCCCGGTCGTCGCGCGCGATGTCCGCGCTGATGACGGGAGCGGCGCTGGTGAAGGCGCGGCCCAGCAGGCTGTCGTCGACGGGCACGACGAGCCCGCGGTGGGTGTCCGCGCCCTGCCCGATGGCCAGTTCCACGGTCAGTGAGTCGGTGTCGGCCATGGGCACCGCGACCGCTGCGAGGGCGGCCCCGGTGATCTCCCGGGCGCGTTCGGCGATGAGCAGGAGCGCCGCGCCGCGTTCGCTGCCGGACATCAGTCCGTGGGTGATCTCGGCGTTGGCCCGCAGCCACCGCTCGCGCAGCCGGGACTCCTCGTACAGGCGGGCGTTGTCGATGGCGACGCCGGCGGCGACCGCGAGGGTGGACAGGACCGACTCGTCCTCCTCGTCGAAGTGCGCCCCGCCCCGCTTCTCGGTCAGGTACAGGTTGCCGAAGACCTGGTCGCGGACCCGGATGGGGACCCCGAGGAAGGTGTTCATCGGCGGGTGGTGGGGCGGGAATCCGTACGAGGCGGGGTGGTCGGAGAGTTTCGGCACCCGCAGCGGCTCGGGACGGCGGATCAGCTCGCCGAGGATGCCGTGGCCCTCGGGGTAGTGGCCGATGCGGGCGATCGCCTCCTCGCTGACCCCGACGGTGTGGAAGGCGGACAGCCGCCTGCCGTCCGGGCCGATCACGCCCAGTGCGGCGTACTCCGCGTCCACCAGCGCCGCCGCGGCCTCGACGATGCTGTGCAGCGCCTGCTCCAGGTCGAGTTCCCGGCCGACCGAGAGAACGGCCTCCAGCAGACTGTGCACCCGGTCGCGGGTGCCACGGGCCGCGTCGATCCGCGCCTGGAGCTCCTCCAGCAGCTCGTCGAGCCTCAGCTGCGGTAGCCGTACGCGGGCGTCCCCGTCCCGCTCGGAGCCTGCCACCCGGATGCCTCCCGTCCCCTCGTCCGACGCCGTCGCCCGGCGGCCACCCGGCCGGCGCCCCGGTAACGGTCCAGTGAACGTGACGGTACGGCATGGGCCGGGCGGCCGGGCCGGCGGGGATCACGGGCGGGCGGCCGCCCACTGCGCCGGACGGGCCGACCGGCCCTGTCCCGCGACCGGCCTCCGGGGCCGGAGGTCCCTTCCTGCGGGACGACGGTCCCGCACTGCCCCCGACGACCCCGTTACCCCCGGTAACAGACATGGGGGATTGCTATACAGGTGCTGCCGCCGGTCCGGATCCGCGGTCCAACTCTCTTTTCCCGCCCCGCCCTTGGGAGACTTCATACTGTCCGAAGAGTCCGCCGCAGTGCTGCGGGCCACCCTGCCCGCCGTGGCCGGGGCGCTCGCCGAGATCACCACACGCTTCTACGGCTCGATGTTCCGCGACCGGCCCGAGCTGCTGGACGGCCTGTTCAACCGGGGCAACCAGGCCAGTGGCGCCCAACGCCGGGCGCTCGCCGGGTCCATAGCCGGTTTCGCCCGGGCGCTGCTCGAGGACCCGGACACCCGCCCGGACGCCCTGCTGTCCCGGATCGCCCACAAACACGTGGCGGTCGGGATCACCGACGACCAGTACACGATCGTGCACAAGTACCTGTTCGGCGCGATCGCCGAGGTGCTGGGCGACGCCGTGACACCCGAGGTCGCCGCCGCCTGGGACGAGGTGTACTGGCTGATGGCCGGCGCCCTCATCGCGCGGGAGGCGCGCCTGTACCACGACGCCGGTGTCGCACCGGGCGACATCTGGCGCCGCTGGACGGTCGTCGAACGCCATGAGGAGACGGACGACGTGGTGTCGTTCCTGCTGCGCCCCGCCGACGACGAACCCGCCCCGCCGGCCCGGGCGGGCCAGTACGTCAGCGTGCGGCTGCTCATGCCCGACGGGGTGCACCAGCTGCGCCAGTACAGCCTGTCCTCCGACCCCGGGGACGATCTGCGCCGCATCACCGTCAAGCGGGTCGCGGGAGCGGACGGCGCACCGGACGGCGAGGTCTCCCACCTGCTGCACGAGCGGACCGGCACCGGGGACGAGCTGACGCTGTCCGTGCCCGCCGGGGACGTGGCGCTCGACGAGGCCGGCACCCCGCTGGTCCTGGTCTCGGCCGGCATCGGCTGCACCCCGATGCTGGGCATGCTCGCCCGGCTGGCCGCCACCGGCTCCACCCGGCGGGTGCTCGTCCTGCACGCCGACGGCTCGCCCGGCGAGCACGCCCTGCGCGCCGAGACCCGCGAGGCGGTGGACTCACTGCCCGACGCGGAGGCGGTCTTCTGGTACGAGCGTCCCGGCCCCGAGGAGCCCGACGCCCGCGGCGGTCTGATGGATCTCTCGGGGATCGACGTACCGGCGGACGCGACGGTGTACCTGTGCGGCCCACTGCCGTTCATGCGTGCCGTGCGCGGCGGGCTGCTCGACGCCGGGGTGCCCGCCCGCTCCGTCCACTACGAGGTCTTCGGCCCCGATCTGTGGCTGCCCGAGACGGCCTGACCGTCCGGGCCCTTCGCGCCGCGGCGGGCGCGAAGGGCCCGGAGGCCGGATCAGACCTCGAGCTCGGCCTCGATGCGCCGCAACTGGTGCCGCGCCATCGCCAGGTTGGCCCGGCCCGCGTCGAGCACCAGGTACAGGAAGAGACCGTTCCCGCCCCGCCCCTTGAGCAGGCGGATCAGGTGGTACTGGCTGCTCAGGGTGATCAGGATGTCCTCGATCTCCTCGTTCAGGCCCAGGTGCTCCATGGTGCGCAGCTTGGACCGTACGACGTCGGTGTTGCCTGCGGCGGCGACCTCCAGGTTGAAGTCCTTGCCGCCGCCCAGCGTGCCGAGGGCCATGCCGCTGGTGTAGTCGACGAGTGCGGCGGCCGTCGCGCCGTCGATGGAGCTGAGGCATTCCTTGAGCGAGGTCTCGGTGTTGGCCATGGGACGTGTCCTTTCGGTCGTGACGGGTGATTCGGGCCGGCCGCCGGGTCGTACGGAGGCGTCCGGCCGGAGAGGAAAGCCGGGAGTCAGCCGCCGGGCTGGGGCCGGGGCCGGTGTGCGGGCCGCTGCGGGGTCCGCACCGGGAGGGTGCCGATCGGCCGGGCCGGGTCCTGGGCCGGCGCGGGGGTCTCCCGGACCGCGAGCCGGTCGGCGTGCCGCCCTCCCCCCGGGCCGATGTGGGTGTCCACCAGCTCCGCGATCCGGGCGCCGCCGCGCCGTCCCTCCAGGTGCAGCCGGCCCACGTTGACCCGGTCGTCGGCGAGAAGGGTGAGGACGGCGGTGGTGCCGGCCGCGTAGGTGGCGATGTAGCCCTGGCTGCCGCGCACCAGGAGCTCGCGGAACTCGCCGCGGGCGGCGGCGTCCGCCATGCGGTACGCGACGCCGAGCGCGGCGGCGGTGAGCGCGGCCAGCCCCTCCGGTTCGGTGTCGGGGACGTCGTGGGCGAGGACGAGTCCGTCGACGGTGGCCGCGAGGGAGCCCGTCAGCCGGGGTACGCGGGTGCGGAGCCGACGCAGTTCGTCCAGCACGTCGGTCTCGACGGCCATGAGCAGTCTCCTTTCGGCACGCTGTCGGCGCGCGCGGATCACAGTGCCTCCAAGGCGTCCAGGAGCCGTCTCAGCAGCGCTGTGTCGGGCTCGTCCCACGCCGCGCCGCCCGCGTCGGGGACGGCGTGGACGGGCGTGGCGGGCGGGGCCGGCGCGGGGGTGACCAGTCCGTCGGCGGCCAGGCGGCGCAGTTCGACGAGGGTGTGGAAGGTGCGGTGGGCGAGGTCCGCGGCGATCTGTGCGGCGGTGCGGGCGCCGTCGACCTGCGCGAGGACGCGGGCGCGGCGCGGCGGCAGTTCGGCGGGCGGGGCACCGGGCACGCGGGTGAGCGGAGCGGTGTCGACGGCCGGGTCGGGCCAGATGCGGTGCAGCAGGTCGCGGCGGCGCCGTGACTCGCCGAGCACGGTCGCCACCGGAACGGGGCGGACCGCGCCGAGCCAGTGCGCGGCTCCGGGGCGGAAGCGGAGCGTGGCGCCGTCGTGGGCGAGCGCGAAGTACGCCGCGTCGAACAGGGCGCCCAGATGGCACAGTTCCAGCGCCCCGGTGGTGAGACGCCCGCTGTCCACCAGCTGGCGGCCGACGCGGTGCACCGCCCCCGCCCGTTCGACGGCGTCCCACCAGCCGGCCGGGGCGACGGCACCGCTGCGGGTGAGCAGGTCGCCGAGGTCGGGGCTGTAGGCGGACTCCACGTGGACGACGCGTCCGGCCGAGAGGTAGAAGATCCCGGACTCCGTGGAGAGCGCGCCGGTGGCGTGGTCGGCCGCGAGGGTGCCGAGCAGTTCCGGCGCGGTGGTGTCGGTGCACGCCGTGGTCATCCGAGCACCAGCCGGTCCGCCATCTCGGCCAGCCGGATCCGGGCCAGGGCGAGGTTGCCGTCGGCGCGGTCGAGCCAGAGGTACAGGAACACCGTGCTGTCGAAGGTCGTGGTGACGAAGCGCAGGAGGTGGTACGCGTCGGCGGTGGTGAGGATCAGGTCGTCGACGGGTGGTTCCTTGCCCGCCCCGGCCCGGCCGCCGTCGGCGGGCGCGAGGGTGCCGCTCTCCATGGCCAGGCGGGCGAGTTCGGCGGTCTCCGCGGCCGTGGCCTCCGCGTCCTCGCCGGGTGCCTCGCCCACCGCCCCCAGGGCGAGCCCGCTGATCCAGTCGACCACCAGGGCACCGCGCGCCCCCGGCAGTCGCATGGCTTCCAGCAGGCTCTCGTCGATTCCGGGCACGCCGGATCCCCCTTCTCGCACGGCTGTACCGCGAACGTGACGTCGACGCTACGCTGTGTGCTCGACCGCGGTGAGGGCTTTGGCTTTTTCCGGTGGAATATGCGACAGGGGTGTTGCGCCCCTGGTAGGGTCCGGGCTTTCGCCGCCGGAACAGCCGCCGGAGCGAGGGGCCGTCCGGCCGGGTGCGGGCAGGGCCGGCCCCGGTGCGGATGGTGGGCCGACCCTGCCCGCGGGACCCATTGTGGTGAGGATCAGGTCACCGGGACCACGAGTGAACCCCTGTCACCACGTGTGCGCCGCGCACACCCCGCGTGCGCCCCGCGCGCGACACGCCGTCAGGCGGCACCCGGCGTCGTCCCGCCGGCCGGCGGCGACGATACTGGCAGGAGCACGTGCCCCCGCTCACCACTGGACCCATGCAGACCTCCACCACCACCCTCCCCACCAGCCCTCCCACGGTCTGGTCGACCCGCGGCCGCCACACCGGAACGGCGGCCGACACGGTGCTCCGACGCACCCTGCGCCGACTCAAGGACAACGGGGACATCGACGACTTCCTGGAACTCCCCGCGTCCAGGACCGCTCCTGACGTGGTGTTCGAGTCCCGGAGGCGGGTCGCCGGCGAGGTCACCGTGCGCGCCCGGCTGAGCCTCGCGCCCGGCACGGACGCGGGCCGGGACTGGCTCCTGGTCGCCGAGGCGGAGCAGCCCTGGGACCCCTCCTGGCCGTCCCCGGTGGGCATGTTCTGGCCGTCGGAGCCGGACGCCGGGTGGAACGCCGACCCGGCGACGGGACTGCGGCCGGGCAGGATCAATCCGCTTCCCGAGGACGACAAGGCCGTACGGCGGCTGCTGCGCGACTGCGCGCGCGACGCGTGGTACATCCATGTCGTCGTCCATGAGGCCATGACCACGGACGAGCGCGGCCGGGTGCCGCTCGCGCGCTGGCTGCCGCCGGGGCTGCGGGACCGGGTGGTGGAGCACCGGGCCACGCCCCAGCAGTCGCGGGTGACGAACTGGGCGCTGCGGGAGTTCGGGGTGGAGGTTCCGCGCGGAGGCGCGGTGGTGCTGCCCGGCAGCCCGGCCCCGGAGGGTTACGACGCCGACGCCTTCGCCGTACGCGCGGTGTTCCTGGACGGCACGGAACCGGCCGACCTCGTGGAGGCGGTGTCCCGGTACGACGCGCTGCCGCGCGCGCTGCCGGACGGGGCGCGGGACGCGCTGACGGCGCTGCGGGAGGAGTGGCGCCTGCTGACGACGGCGGAGGAACTCGCCCGCGAGCGGGCGCTGGTGAGGATGTACGCCGAGGCGCTGGAGGCGATGGCGAAGTCCCGGGACCTCTACCGTGAGGCCGCGGAACGCGCCCACGAGGCGCTGGCCGCGTACCGGGAGACGGCCGGGCCCCGGGACATCGGACAGCCGCCCGCGCCCCGGACCCCCGCCTCCTCTCCCCTCCAGCACCTGACGCGCACCCTGGAACGCCTCAAGGCCGGCGGCAGAACCCGCCGCCCCGCCCCCGAGGACCCCGAGGACCCGGAACACGGGCCGGCCGCGTCCGGCCACTAGGGGGATCCGCCGGCCCACCTCGCGCGGGTCACCGGGCGCCTGTTCCCTGGTCCTGGTAGGAGGCGGCCCTGGTGGCCACCAGGGTGCCGTTGGCGGCCGGGTCCTGCGGCACGGGGAGCACCTTCTCACTGCTGCACATCAGCTGGACCTTGCCCTCCGAGGCCAGGGTCACGACTCCGGTGGCGCTCAGTGACGCCTCGTTGTAGCCGCTGCCCCGGGGCGTCGCCATCGTGGGGCCACCCGTGACCTGGCAGTACGCCTTGTCCGCGTACAGCAGATGGGCGGAACCGGTCAGGGTGTAGGTCCCCGCAGGGAGCGACAGGGCGACGACCTGCGTCTTGGTCGCGCCGATCGAGTTCACCGCTTCGGCCTTGTAGACGTCACCCGGGGCCGCGGCCGCGGCGGCCTGCTGGGAAGCGCTCGCGGTGGCTCCCGCGCAGGCGACCCCCAGCGCTGCGACGGCGACGGCGGACATCACGACGGATCTGACCTTGACGATCTTGCGCATGACTCATTGCCCCCTCAGCGAGTTCTGGATCAACGAGCGCCAAAGTACAGGCCACGCAAGTCTGTTGAGGGCCGCAGGGAACAAGTGATCGAAACGCCATCCGGACGTAGGTCTTGTTGCCGCACTGTTCACCGGTCCCGTGTTTGGCGGGACGGTCCGGTACCTGATCGGCAAGACACTCCGGCGGCGCCTCGGCCCCGGTGTGCGCGAGGAGGACGACGAAGGAAAAGTGGTCGTGATCGGCTCCGCGGGAAGGCCCCTGACCATTTCCGGTGCCCCCGCCACTCGGTTGAGCCATCGGGACGACCTGCGGCGATCCGGCGTTTCGCGCGGATTTCGCGGGGCATCGGACGCGTGCGCGCATGGCCGGTCCCGGCCGTCATACCGGCGCCGCGAGCGGGAATCCGCTCAGTGCAGGCCGTGTCGCGGCGAGGCCGCGGCATGTCACGGGAGGAGGGCGGTCCGTTGGAGACGACCACCGTGGCGCTCGTCGTCGCCGCGGTCCTCGCGACCGTGGTGCTGGCCGGCGCCGTCGCCGTCCTGGTCCGACTGGTGCGCACGCGGCGTGAGTTGCGTCACGCCGGTCTGCCCACGGGGCCCCGCTGGGTCTTCTGGGGCGCGGTTCTCTACCTGGCACTGCCGGCCGATCTGCTGCCCGATCCGGTCTATCTGGACGACATCGGCGTGCTCCTGCTCGCCCTGCGCACCCTGCGGGGTTCCTCCGGCGCCCGCGCTCCCGGAGCACCCCTCCGACGGGGTGGCCGGCAACCCACCGATGATTACGCTCCGTGAGGAAACCAACCACCCGTTCGATTCGTATAAGTCTCTGGAAGCCAAAAGAAGTCGGCGGACCAAGCGACGGCGCACAGCGGGCCGTTGCCTGCTCGGCGCAGCACCGACGAGGGAGAGACGATGCAACCGTTCGCGCTCAACTACGCACGTCCGGCAGTGGAGTTGGCCGTTGCCACTCCGTACGCGTATGACTCCGGACTGCAGTTGAACGTACTCGGCGACGGACGGATCGCGGCCTGCGACCACGCGCTGTTGCGCGAGGCGGGGACGACGACGTCCACCGCGGGTTCCAAGACCCACTTCGACGACTGAACGCGGACCGTAAACCATGACCGTGCTGATCCTCACCTGTGAGGAGGATGTGACCGCCGACATGGTGGTCGTCCATCTGAACGGCTCCGGTGTGCCGGTGGTGCGCCTCGATCCCGCCGATCTGACGGACGGCGTCTCACTGTCCGGCGAGTACGTCCACGGCCGCTTCCGCGGTCATCTGTCCGCCGGCGGGAGGCTGGTGAGCATCGGCGGGCTGCGCTCCGTGTGGGTGCGCCGGCCCGGCACGCCGGCCGGGCGCGCGCCGCAGCCGTCCGCGTGGCTGTCCGAGGAGGCGTCGCAGGCGCTCTACGGCATGCTGCGCGGCTGTGACGCACGCTGGATGAACCATCCGGACGCGGCCCGGCAGGCCCGCCACAAGCCGTGGCAGCTGCGGCTGGCCCAGCGCTGCGGCCTGCCCGTGCCGGCCACGGTGATCACCACGTTCCCCCGTGCCGCGCGGGAGTTCGCGGAGCGCTTCCCGGACCTGGTGGTCAAGCCGGTGTCGGGGGCACACCCGCAGGACCCGCCGCAGGCGGTGCCGACCAGCCGGGTGGCGCCGGACACGGACTTCTCCGCGGTCGCGTTCGGGCCGACGCTGCTGCAGCGGCGGATCGCCAAGCGGGCCGACATCCGGCTCACCGCGGTGGGCGAGCGGTTGCTGGCGGCCCGCAAGGCGACGCGGCCGGACGCGGATCCGGAGGAGGTGGACGTGCGTTTCGCCGCTCCCGGGTCGCCCTGGGAGCCGGTCGAGGTCCCGGCGCGCACCGCCGACGCCGTACACGCGTATCTACGCCGGTCCGAACTGGCGTACGGCGCTTTCGACTTCGCCGAGGACGCCGACGGGACCTGGTGGTTCCTGGAGTGCAACCAGTCGGGGCAGTTCGGGTTCGTGGAGGTGGAGACGGGGCAGCCGATCGCCCGGACCATCGCCGAGTGGCTGTCCCGTCCCGTTCCCGACGAACCCGTCGAGCTCGACGAGGCGGGCAGCACGGTGCGGTGAGGGGACCGTCACCGCGCGGGGCTCAGTGCGACCGCGGTCCCGGCAGCAGGGCGGTGCGCTGCCAGCCGTTGCCCGGGGAGTGCGGCCGGTCGAGGCCGGGGGCGTAACCGGGGGACCGCAGGGGCCGCATGACC
Organism: Streptomyces sp. AC558_RSS880; assembly: GCF_019049255.1. Classification (GTDB taxonomy): domain Bacteria; phylum Actinomycetota; class Actinomycetes; order Streptomycetales; family Streptomycetaceae; genus Streptomyces. The sequence goes on from NZ_JAGMUJ010000130.1 coordinate 242,846, forward strand.
AGCTCCAGCTCCCTGCTCACGCGTTCGGCCTCGCGGCGCACCTGTGCGGGCACGTCGCCGCACTCCGCGATGAGTCGGTCGTAGATGGGGGAATCCTGGAACACCCGTCAACGTGCCTTTCTGCTCGTCGGCCCCGATGCGGGACGCGACTGCAGAGTCTAGGCGGCCGACCACCCTGAAGGGGGAATTCCCCGGCACAACGGAATACAGAACGGACGCTCCGGAAGTGCGGCACAGATCGGGCACACCAGGCGGTCCCGGCGGTCAGGCACCCGTCGTCGAGCCGGGGCGGACGATCATCAGGACGGTGACGGTCGCCCACAGCAGGTTGAACACCCCGGTGAACATGGCGAGTTGCACCGTGCTCTGCCGGTCGACGGGCCGACTTTCGCTCAACCGTTCGATGATTTCGTCCTGCCGGGGCAACACGAAGGCGAGCAGGACTCCGGCGGCGGCCGCGGTGAGACCGATCGAGGTGACGAGCCAGCCGTCGTCCAGGACACCCATCGCCAGGGCGGTGGCGAGACCGAGGACGGGCACCGCGATCCCCATCCGGGCGTAGACCCGGCAGATGCGGTGGAGCAGCGTGACGGTGGTCACGGCCGTCGCGGCGGGTCCGTCACCCTCCGCGGGGACGGCGCGGCGCACGGCCGGCGGGAACATGCTGGCCGCGACGGTGACGGGACCGACGGCGATGATGGCGGCCAGGACGTGGAGGGACAGCAGGAGCTTGGTCACCGGGACTCTTTCCATGGTGTGATCAACGGTGCCGGGCTCACGTTAAGGGCCCTCCGGGTGATCACCCAGAGGCTGGAACGACAGGTTCCAACGGGTTCCCGCCAACATCGTTCACCACGGCTCACGCGCGTCACCGTCCCGATGCCCCGGTTCCGGCGGGTGGCGGGAATCCGCCTATCGTGGCGGTCATGCACTCCGTGGCGATTCTGGTTCTCGATGGGGTCGTGCCGTTCGACATGGCGGCGCCCATGCAGGTCTTCGACTGGACGCGGCTGCCCGACGGCCGCCACCCCTACCGGGTCCGGCTGTGCGCCGAGCGGCCGGAGGTGCTCGCGGACGGCGGTTTCACCCTGCGCGTCGAGCGTGGGCTCCAGGCGCTGGCGGACGCCGACACCGTCATCGTCCCGGGCCGCGCCGAGGGCGCGCCCCCGCCCTCACCCGCCGTGCTCGCGGCACTGCGCGAGGCGGCCGCGGCGGGCACCCGGATCGCCTCGGTGTGCGTGGGCGCGTTCGTGCTGGCGGAGGCCGGACTGCTGGACGGCCTGCGCGCCACCACGCACTGGGTCGCCGCCGGGCAGCTCGCCCGGGCCTTCCCCGACGTCGACGTGCAGCCGGACGTGCTCTACGTCGACAACGGGCAGATCCTCACCTCGGCCGGCGCCGCCGCCGCGCTGGACATGTGCCTGCACATGATCCGCCGGGATCTGGGCTCGGCCGTGGCCGCGAACGCCGCCCGGATGTCGGTGATGCCGCTGGAACGGGAGGGCGGACAGGCCCAGTTCATCGTGCACGAGCACCCGCCCGTGCCCCGCGGGTCGGATCTGGAACCGCTGCTGGAATGGGTCGAGGACAACCTGGCGCACGAGGTCACCCTCAAGGCGATGGCGGCGCGCGCCGGCATGAGCGAGCGCACCTTCAGCCGCCGGTTCCGTGAGCAGACGGGCACCACGCCGTTGCAGTGGCTGCTGCGGGCGCGGGTGCGGCGCGCCCAGTACCTGCTCGAGAACAGCGACCACACGGTCGAACGGATCGCCCAGCAGGCCGGGTTCGGTTCCCCCACGGCGTTCCGCGAGCGGTTCCGCAAGGTGGTGGGCACCACGCCGTACGCCTACCGCTCCACGTTCCACGGACGGCGCGCCGCCACCGCGGGCGGCGGGTGACCGGGTGAGCGGCCCGCCGGCTCAGACGGCCAGGGACAGACCGCTCTCCCCGTCCGCCTCCGGGGTCCGGCCGGCCGCGGTCCGCGCCCGGTCGAGGAGGGCGTCCGCCAGGGCGATGGCGTCGTGGACGCCAGACGTCCCCATCATCACGCAGAGCGTGTCGCTGACGTCCTCCAGTTCACGCGCCGCCGCCGGCGAATGCCGTTCCGCCTGAGCTATCCGCAGCGTCGCGTACCGCGTCAGCAGCCGTCTGACGACCTTCGGGTCCGGTACGAGCACGAAGCGCCCCTTTCTGGTTTTCGCTGCGTATGCCCGGACCGGGCGGAAGCACTCACCTCACATGCTCGACTGACCGCAATTGACCGAAAACTATCGCACCCCGACCGGCGGTCAGGCCACCTGACCGCTGTGCAGCGCCGTGTACGCCCCTCCCCGGCGCAGCAGTTCCTCGTGGGTGCCGATCTCCTGGATCCGGCCGTCCGCCATCACCACGATCCGGTCGGCACCGCGCACGGTGGACAGCCGGTGCGCCACCACGAACGTGGTGCGCCCGCGCAGCAGCCGGGCGAGGGCCTCCTGCACCAGCGCCTCCGAGCGGGTGTCCAGAGCGGAGGTCGCCTCGTCCAGGACCAGCACCTTGGGGTCCCGGATCAGCGCGCGGGCGATGGCGAGCCGCTGGCGCTGCCCGCCGGAGAGCCGGGCGCCGCGCTCCCCGACGAGGGTGTCGAGGCCCTGGGGCAGCCGGTCGACGAACTCCAGCGCGTTGGCGTCGCGCAGCGCGGCCCGCACCGTCTCCTCGTCGGCGTCGTCCATGCCGTAGGCGACGTTCTCCCGGACGGTGCCGTCGAACAGGATCGACTCCTGGGGCACCACGGACAGGAAGCGCCGGTAGGTGCGCAGGTCGAGGCCGTTCATGTCGGTGCCGTCGAGCAGCAGCCGGCCGGAGGTCGGGCGGATGAAGCCGATGACCAGGTTGAGCACGGTGGACTTGCCCGCCCCGGAGGCGCCGACGAGCGCGATGGTCTCGCCCGGGGCGACGTCGAGGGTGAAGTCGCGCACGGCGGGGCGCCCGTCGGTCTCGTACGCGTGGCCGACGCCCTCGAAGGTGATCGCGCCGCGCAGCCCGTCGACCTCCGCCTTGCCCTCGTTGTCCTCCAGTTCAGGGGCCTGGAGGACCTCGCCGACCGAGCGGACGGACTCCAGCCCCTTGGTGATGACCGGGGCCAGCCCCGCCAGCGTGGTGGTGGAGTTGGTGAGCGTGGTCAGGAAGGCGCTGAGCATCACCACGTCGCCTGCGGTGACGCCCCAGACGTCGTAGTACGAGATGAGGGCCGCGCCGGCCAGCACCATCACGCCGACGACGTTGAGGACGACCCAGGCCAGCGAGCCGAACCGGCCGTTGACCAGGTCCAGGCGCATCCCGGAGGTGAGCAGCCGGTTCAGGGTGCCGTTCATCCGGCGCAGCGCCTTGCCCTCCAGGCCGTGGGCGCGGGTCACGGGGATGAGCCGGGTCATCTCCGTCACCCGGGAGGACAGCGTCTCCACCTCGTGGCGGAAGTGCTCGTTGTGGGTGCGCAGCCGGGACCGGAGCCGGGCGACGAGCAGGGCGGCGGCAGGCACGACGATCAGGAAGACGGGGAGGAACTCGGGGGTGCGGATCGCGATGATGACGAGCCCGCCGGTGAGGACGGTGAGCGCGCCGAGTCCGTTCTCCGCGGTCTGCTGCACCATCTGCTCGACGGTCTCCACGTCCCGCACGACCTTGGCCTGGAGCACGCCGGCGCTGACGCGGGAGTGGTAGCCGATGGAGAGCTGCTGCATGCGGGTGCACAGCGCGGAGCGCAGGGCGGTGCCCATGCGGCGGACGCTGCCGTACAGCAGGCGGACGTACAGCACGTGCAGCGGGTAGTTGACCAGCAGGATGAACATGATGACGCCGGTGCTGGTCCACAGCCGGGATATCGGCTGGTGTTGCACGACGGTGTCGATGATGGACGCGGTGATCAGCGGCAGCAGCCAGACGGGGCTGTGCTTGACCGTGAAGACGCCGACCGCGGCGGCGAGCCTGCCGCGGTCGGCGCGGAACAGATAGGCGAGGGTGCGGATCGGGTGCTCGCCGCGGTAGCGGTGGTCGAGCGGTCTTTCCAGCGACGACGCCATGGGTGGTCCTCCCCTGTGACTTTCTTCAGCAAGCGCTTTCTACGCCCGCGCGCCAGGAGTACACCAGGGCACGCGGGTGCCCGCCCCCGGCGTCCGGCGCCTGGGACGGGCGGGGGCGGACTCAGACGGCGTCCAGCTCCGCGATGTCCTCGGCCGTCAGGACGAGGTCGGCGGCGCCCGCCGAGTCACGGACCGACTCGGGCCGGCTCGCGCCCGGAATGGGTACGACGACCGGCGACTTGGCGAGCATCCATGCCAGGCACACCTGGTACGCGCTCACCCCGTGCGCCCGGGCGATCCGCGCGAACGGAGCGTGGGCCGAGGCGAGTTCACCGGCCCTGGCGATGCCGCCGAAGGGGCTGTAGGGCAGGAACGCGATGCCGAGCTCGCCGCACAGACGCAGCTCCGGCTCGCTCGAGCGGAAGGCCGGGGAGAACTTGTTCTGCACGGAGACCAGCCGGCCGCCGAGGATCTCGTCGGCCTGCCGGATCTGCTCCGGATCGGCGTTGGAGACGCCGGCCATGCGGATCTTGCCCTCGTCCAGCAGCTCGCGCAGCGCGCCGACGGACTCGGCGTACGGGACGCGGGGGTCGGGCCGGTGGAACTGGTAGAGCCCGATGGCCTCCACACCGAGCCGGCGCAGGGACGCCTCGCACGCCCGCTTCAGGTGCCCGGGGCTGCCGTCCTGCGTCCAGCTGCCGTCACCGGGGCGCAGATGACCGCCCTTGGTGGCGACCAGGACGTCGCCGCCCCGGTCGTGGGAGGCGAGGGCCTTGGCGATCAGGGTCTCGTTGTGGCCGGCCTCGCCGGCGCGCAGGTGGTAGGAGTCCGCGGTGTCGATCAGGGTGACACCGGCGTCCAGCGCCGCGTACAGGGTGGCCAGGGAGCGGGCCTCGTCCGGGCGCCCCTCGATGGACATGGGCATGGCCCCCAGTCCGACGGCACCGACCTCGACGTCACCGATACGGCGGGTGTGCATGGGTGCGTGACCTCTTCCGGCTGTCGTCTCACGGTCTCGGCGAACGCGTACCAGCCTGGTCCCCGCACGGCCCGAAATCCAATAGAAGAAAGCGAACGCATTCAGCGGACGGGGCACTGAATCGGGGCCCCGCCCGCGACACCGCCGCCGCGCGGGTGCCGGTACCCGGCGTTACGCTGCGCGCAGTCGGCCCTTTGCGGACATTCCTGGAGGTAATCATGGCCTCGCTTCTCAATCCGTATCTCAGCTTCGACGGGAACGCGCGGCAGGCGCTGGAGTTCTACAAGGAGGTCTTCGGCGGCGAGCTGCGGCTCAACACGTACGGCGACTTCGGCCGGCCCGGAGCCGACAACGCCGACAAGATCATGCACGGCATGCTGGCGAGCGCGGCCGGCTTCACCCTCATGGGCGCCGACATACCGCCGGGCATGGAACACGTTCCGGGGAACAACTTCGCCGTGAGCGTCAGCGGAGAGGACGAGACCGCGCTGCGCGGCTACTGGGAGAAGCTGTCCGGCGGCGGCTCGGTGACCGTACCGCTGGAGAAGCAGATGTGGGGGGACGTGTTCGGGATGTGCACGGACCGCTTCGGCGTCCCCTGGATGGTCAACATCAACCAGCCCGGGGGCTGAGCCCCGGACGACCTCCCGGTGAGCGGCCGTTGACATGACGTTCCGGCAGGGATCACCGTACTGACCGGAGCGCGTCGGCGGGGCGCGACAGGACACCGGTCCGGCGGCGGTCGCCGCGCCGGGAGAGGCGGCGGCATGCGGATCGGACTGCTCGGCACCGGACCCTGGGCGCGGGCGGCGCACGCCCCCGCGCTGAGCGGCCACCCGGACCTCGACCTCGCCGGGGTGTGGGGCCGCCGGCCCGACGCCGCCGAGGAGCTGGCCGCTCTGCACGGCACCCGGGCGTACGGCGACGTCGAGGCGCTCTTCGCCGACGTGGACGCCGTCGCCGTCGCGCTGCCGCCCGCGGTGCAGGCGGAGCTGGCGGTGCGCGCGGCGCGGGCCGGGTGCCATCTGCTGCTCGACAAGCCGCTCGCGCCGACCGTCGCGCAGGGGCGCGCGGTGGTCGAGGCGGCCGAGGCGGCGGGGGTCGCGTCCGTGGTCTTCTTCACCACCCGCTTCCAGCCCGGGCCTCAGGCCTGGATCACCGAACAGGCGCGTGTGGGCGGCTGGTTCACCGGGCGCGCGCAGTGGCTCGGGGCGGTGTTCACCTCCGACGGCGACCCCTTCGCCGCCTCTGAGTGGCGGCGGGAGAAGGGCGCCCTGTGGGACGTCGGCCCGCACGCCCTGTCCGTACTGCTTCCGGTGCTCGGCGAACCGCGGCGGGTGACGGCGGCGGCGTACGGCCCCGGCGACACCGTCCATCTCGTCCTCGACCACGCGGGCGGCGCGTCGAGCAGCCTCACCCTGAGCCTGACCGCTCCCCCGGCCGCGGCCGGCGCCATGGTCGAGCTCCGGGGCACGGCCGGCGTCACCTCCCTGCCGGAGGCCTCCGAGGGCGCGGTCCCGGCGCTCACCCGGGCCGCGGACGCCCTCCTCGCCGCGGCCGGCACCGGCACTCCCCATCCTTGCGACGCGGCGTTCGCGCTCCGGGTGACGGAGATCCTGGCCGCCGCGGAGGCGCAGCTGGGCGGCGGGAGCCGCTGACGGCGGACCTCTGCCGGACGGCTGCGGAACGGAGCGCTCCCGACGCGCTCCGTGGCTTTCGGGCCCGACCGGCTTAAGCGGCCCTTAAAGACCGGTTAAGTGATCGTGGGGTCGTCGCCGGTTCTTTACGTAACCGCAGGTCAGAGTGGTGTTGCGGACAAGTCGGACCATTGGCGGGGGCCGCGGCCGTCCCTACCATCGGTGCCGCGCGCCGGTTCCGACGTACCGCCTGAGAGCGCTCTCTCCAGGTCTTCTCCCCACGTCGGCGGGCCGGCGCGGTCAGGAACCCGCACGAGTACTCTGGAGATCCCCCACATGACTCCTCGTCACCAGCGCAGCCTCGGCCGTCGCAAGGTCCTCTTCGCCCTCGGCGGAGCCGCCGTGGCCATTCCCGCGGCGGCGGCGATCGCCCCGCACGCCCTCGCGGACCAGTCCGGCGAGCAGAAGGCCGGCACGGCAGCGGCGGGGGCCCTGCCGCTGACGGTCGTCAACAACAGCGGTTCCTTCGGCAACGCGAACGTGCACCTCTACATCGTGGGCAACGTGGACGGCCGTCAGGTCCGGGTCACCCCGGAGGGCACCGTCGCCCCGGTCGCCGCCTCCGACAACGGCCCCGACGGCTTCACCGACTACGCGATCGACCTGGCCGGCAGCGGCGAGACCAGGCTGTCCCTGCCGTACATGTCCGGCCGGATCTACGTCTCCCTCGGCGCGAAGCTCAAGTTCAAGGTCGTCACGGACGGCAACGGCAACGCGGCGCTGCAGTACCCGGCCGGCTGGGTCACCTCCGACCCCAACTACGGCGTGCTGCACGACTGTGCCGAGTTCACGTACAACTCCTCGGGCATGTTCTGCAACACGACCATGGTCGACATGTTCAGCGTGCCGATGGGCATCCGGCTCACCGGCGCCAAGGACCAGACGACGGGCACCGTGCGCGAGGGCGGCCGCGCGGCGGCGTTCGCCGCCGTCAAGCAGGTGGAGGCGTTCTCCCGGCTCGTCGTGGACGACACCCGGATCATCGCCCCCGGCCACGGTCTGGACGCCGGTCTGTTCGCCAAGGACTACTTCGCCCCGTACATCGACGAGGTGTGGAACACCTACACCGGCCGGGACCTCAGGGTCACCACCAACGCCGGCACCTTCACCGGCCGGGTGCGCGGCGAGCGGTTCACCTTCGACGGGCCCGCCCAGGTCTCCTTCGGCAAGCCCTCCACGCGGGACGTCCTCTTCTGCGACGGCGCCCTCGCCGCCCCCAACGACGGCACGACCGGCCCGGTCGCCGCCGTACTGGGCGCCGGCTTCAACCGCTCGACGCTGCTCAGCCACCCCGACCAGCCGACGGCCGACGCGTCGGTCTTCTACCGGACCGAGCTCACCAACCACTACTCCAGGGCCGTCCACGCGGCCACCGAGGACGGCAAGGCGTACGGCTTCGCCTTCGACGACGTGGCCGACTTCGCCTCGTACATCCAGGACACGGCGCCCACGGGCCTGCGGCTGACGCTCTCGCCCTTCTAGGCGGCTCGCGGAGCAGGTTTCCCGCGGGCCGGGGAAGGTACCCCGGCATCCAGGAGGAGCGGCCCTTCACCGCGGTGCCGCGAGCGTTCCGGATGCACGGCGGGCTCCCGCGTTGAATGGTGGACATCGGACCCGATGACAGCACCGGGGCCGCTCCAGCGATCCGGACCCGAGGAGCCAGAAGATGTCGACGTCCCAGCCCGACGCGTCCCAGCCCGAAGCGTCCCGGCGGTCCGCGGACCGCGCCACCCCGGACAGCCTGCTCCATGCCCGCACCGGCACCGATGTGTCGCCGGAGGACATCGTCCTCGCCTCGGGCAAGGACCTCACCCCGCACAACCTCGAGTGGGCCAGGCGGAAGCTGGACGAGGAGGGGCCCGCCGCCCTGGACAAGATGCTGCCCTGATCCCGCGTACACCCGTTCCCGGCACGGGCGGGACAGGACGGCGCAGCCGGGGTCAGGTTCTGTCCCGGTCCTCCGGGAGCGCCGTCCCGTCCTCCACGACGTGCACCGCGGCCTCCTCCGCGCCGGCCGCCCCCGCGTCGATGCCGACGTCCTCGGCGACGGCCTCCTTGGTGGTGTCCGTACGGGCCCCCTCGTCCGGGGCGACCAGGCGTCCGGCGCGGCCGGTGCCCGCCTCCGGGTCGACCGGCTCGCCCTCGCCGCCGGGGAGGTCACCCACCTCGTCCCCGGCGGGCGCGGACGTGTCGGGCACCTCCTGGGCCAGCCGCTGGTCGAGGGTCTCCCCGTCGTGCTGTTCCGAGGCCGTGGTGCCGTACTTGGTCACGCCGAGCGGCTTCTCCGGCGGGGAGTAGCCCTCGTCGAGGGTGTCGTCGTAGGTCCGTTCGTCGACGGCGTCCTGCATGTCGAGCGGCGCGGCGTCCTCCTGCTCCTCGTTGCTCCCGGTGGGCTGGTAGGCGTCGTCCCCCATCGGCTCGGTGCCCATGGTTTCCTCCCTGTCACGCTGCGTCGGCTCGTTCGCCTCGGGTGTCAGGTCCGCGTTTCCCGTGACGCGATCTCTAACCCCGGTGCGTCCGATGACGGAGAGGTCCCCGCGAGGATCAGAGGGGCGCGTTCGGGCCGTCCGGGCGGGAGTGCCGCCGGTCGACCATGTCGAGGCTCAGCCGTCGGACCTCGGTCTCGCCGAGCCGTTCGTAGCCGTCCTCGGTGATGACCGACACGACCGGGAAGAGGCGGCGGGAGAGATCGGGGCCGCCGGTCGCCGAGTCGTCCTCGGCGGCGTCGTAGAGGGCCTCCAGGGCGGCCAGGGCGGCCTCGTCGCGGGACATGCCGGGCCGGTGGAGCTTCTTGAGGGCGCCCCTGGCGTACGGGGATCCGGAGCCCTCCGTGTGGAAGCCGTACTTCTCGTAGCGGCCGCCGGCGGCGTCGTAGGAGAAGATCCGGCCCCGCCCTCCCCCGGGCGCGGTGGTGTCGTAGCCGGCGAGCAGCGGGACGACGGCGAGGCCCCGCATGGCCTGGGCGAGGTTCTGGCGGATCATGGTGGCGAGCCGGGTCGCCTTGGCGCCGAGGGTCATCGGGATGCCCTCGATCTTCTCGAAGTGGGCGAGTTCGACCTGGTAGAGCCGCACCATGTCGAGGGCGGTCCCCACGGAGCCGGCGATCGCGACGGCGGTGTGGTCGTCGGCGGGCAGCACCTTCTCCAGATCGCGCTGGGCGATCAGGTTGCCCATGGTGGCCCTGCGGTCACCGGCGATCAGTACGCCGTCGCCGTAGGTGAGGGCGAGGATCGTGGTGCCGTGCGGGACCTCCGTGGCGCGGACCCCCTCGGGCAGGGTGCGGGTGCCGAGCAGTTCGGGGCGGTGGGCCGCCAGGAACTCGGTGAAGGACGAGCTGCCCGGGGTGAAGAACTCCTCCCCCAGCCGCCCTTCGTGATCGCTCTGCGCCATGCCGCCTCCCCCTCGTCGCTTCTTCGCGCGCCGACAGTCGACTCCTACCTGGACCTGGTGCGCGGGAAACCCGTCGCCGTCACCCGGAGCCGGGCGGGCCGGGCGCCGGGGCGATACGGGCTTCGAGGTCGCCGATCCGGTGGACGGGCCAGGAGCGGGCGTAGCCGGGTGGTGTGCCGCCGGGCCCGGTGAGGGTGGCGACCGGGACGCGGTCCGCGGTGCGCAGGATCTCGGCGGCCGTGGTGTTCTCGTTGTTCCCGGCGGTCGTGCCGGAGGAGCAGCCGGTGTAGTAGCCGATGGGGATCGCCTCGTGGCCGGTGATCAGACAGGGCGGGCGGACACCGAGCCGGTGCAGGTCACCGGCCGCGCGGGCCCAGTCCCGGCGGCTGTCGACGTTGCGGTCCACGGTGTGCACGAGGACGGTCAGCTGCACCGTGAGATGACCGGCCAGGCCGAGTGCGACCAGGGTTCTGGCGGCCGGCCGCCACTTTCCGCGCGGTGCCGTGACCAGGTACCACAGCGCGTCGGCGACGGGTATCGCGAGCAGGGCGTAGGCGGGCTGGAGGAAGCGGGGCGCCGCGTACTCGATCATGAACAGGTAGGGCAGGGCGGCGGTCGTGGCGCAGGCCAGCGGCGCCACGGTGCGCAGGGTGCGGCGGGCCCGCACGGCGACGACCAGTCCGAGGACGGCGAGCAGCGGCAGCACGAACCACCACAGGGTGATCACCGGGTGGGGCATCGAGCCCGTGCACGGACGGCACAGGGCGCGCCCGCCCAGGCTGCGCAGCTGGTCGTCGACGGCGATGTTCAGGCCGAGCCCGCCCTGGATGCGGGAGGCCTCGGCGAGCCGCTCCCGCAGGCCGCCGAACGCGGTGTACGCCTCGACCACCCAGGGGACCGCTCCCGCCAGCAGACCGCCGGCGAGGGCGAGCAGGGACCGTCCGTGCCGGCCGGCCAGCGCGAGGAGGAGGAGCGGGATCGTCGCCCAGACGGCGTCGGTGGGCCGCATCCAGGCCATGAGCGCGGCCCCCGCCGCCACTCCCCACAGGGGGCCGCCGGACGAGGGGTCCGCGCGGTGGCGCAGGAAGCAGCCGACGGCGGTCAGCGCGCCGACGGCGACCCAGTAGTTGGGCATGGCCTGGGGACCGTAGAAGAGCGTGATCCACAGGGAGGCGAAGAAGGCGCCGGCGGTGACCAGGACCCGGGTGGGGAACAGGCCGCGCCAGGAGCGCAGGGCCAGGAAGAGGGCGAGGCCGGAGAGCAGGGCGAGGTAGACGCGCAGCAGCGCGGTGGACTCGGACCAGGACGCGACCGGCGCCACCAGGAAGGAGACGCCCCGGGAGCGGGGGGCGCTGAAGAAGGCGGCCGGGTGGTGGGAGGTGACCTGGCTGGTGTAGACGATCTCGTCCCAGCCGAGACCCAGCACGGGGCGGACCAGGGCGAGTTGGGCGAGGGTGAAGACGGCGGCGAGCACCGCGAGCGGGCGGGTGCCGCCGCGCAGTGACGGGCCCGGTCCGGCCCGCTGCTCGCGCTTCCGTATGCCGGTGAGAAGGGCACCGGTGCCGTCGGTCATCGTCCGTCCCTCATTCCCGCGCGTCATCGGGTCCCGGGTTCCACGGGCCCTGCGCTCTGAAGGACGGGTTCCGGGAAACCGGCGTTCCGGAGATCACCGACAACCTAACCCGCGTGCGACGGGCCCGCAGGACGGGATACGGCCATCCGCCCCGGGGCCCGCCGCCGGTCAGCGCGGGTGCGGGCCCCGGTGCGGGGGCTGCTCGGGCGCCGGGCGGGGCCGGGGCGGCGGGACGGGACGCCCGGCGGGGACGCCCTCGCGCACGGTCAGCTCGGTGCCGTGGTGACGGATGGTCAGCGGCGGCCCGGAACGGAGCGTGTACGTCGCCCGGTCCGCGGTGACCTCCACACGCAGGCACCGGCCGAGGAACCGCAGGGTGAAGGCCAGGCGGCGCAGCCGCGCCGGCAGCCGGGGGGTGAAGCGGAGGCTGCCGTCGTCCCAGCGCATGCCGCCGAACCCGGCGACCAGGGCGGTCCAGGTGCCGGCCAGGGAGGCGATGTGCAGTCCGTCCCGGGTGTTGTGCTCCAGGTCCACGAGGTCCATCAGGGCGGCCTCGGCGGTGTAGGCGTGGGCCAGGTCCAGGTGGCCGGTGCGGGCGGCGAGGACGGCCTGGACGCAGGCCGACAGCGAGGAGTCCCGTACGGTCAGCGGCTCGTAGTAGGCGAAGTTGCGGGCGATCTGCTCCTCGTCGAAGACCTCGTCGAAATAGCCGGCGCAGGTGTGCATCGCCAGCACCAGGTCCGCCTGCTTGATCACTTGTTTGCGGTAGAGGTCGAAGTAGGGGAAGTGCAGCATCAGCGGGTACTGGTCGGCGCGGGTGCCGGCGAAGTCCCAGCGCTGGTAGCGGGTGAAGCCCGCGTGCTGTTCGTGCACGCCGAGTTCGTCGTTGTAGGGGACGTGCACGGCTTCGGCGGCGTCCCGCCAGCCGGCGCTCTCCTCCTCGTCGACGCCGAGGGCCGCCGCGGCGTCGGGGTGGCGTTTGCAGGCGTCGGCGGCGGCCAGCAGGTTCGCCCGGGCCATGAGGTTGGTGTACGTGTTGTCGTCGGCGACGGCGCTGTACTCGTCCGGGCCGGTGACCCCGTCGATGTGGAAGACGCCCCGGTCGTCGTGGTGGCCGAGGGAGCGCCAGAGGCGGGCGGTCTCCACCAGCAGTTCCACGCCGGTGTCACGTTCGAAGTGCTCGTCGCCGGTGGCCTGGACGTACCGCACCACGGCGTCGGCGATGTCGGCGTTGACGTGGAAGGCGGCGGTGCCGGCCGGCCAGTAGGCGGAGCCCTCCGAGCCCTCGATGGTGCGCCAGGGGAACGCGGCCCCGCGCAGGCCGAGTTGGGTGGCGCGCTCGCGGGCGACCGGGAGGGTGCTCTGCCGCCAGCGCAGCGCCTCGGCGGCGGCGTCCGGCACGGTGCAGATCAGCAGGGGCAGCACGAACACCTCGGTGTCCCAGAAGGCGTGACCGTCGTAGCCGGAGCCGGTCAGACCCTTGGCGGGTATCGCGCGCCGTTCGGCGCGGGCCCCTGCCTGCAGGACGTGGAAGAGGGCGAAGCGGACGGCCTGCTGGATCTCCTCGTCGCCGTCGACCTCGACGTCGGCGCGGGCCCAGAAGTCGTCGAGGTAGGCCCGCTGTTCGTCGAGGAGCCCCTGCCAGCCGCTGTGCGCGGCGGCCGCCAGCGCCGCCTCCACCTGGTCGCTCATGGCGGGCCGGGAACGGGCGCCGGACCAGCCGTGGGCGACGAGCTTCTCCACCCGCAGGCGCTGTCCCGGCTCCAGGACGGAGGTCACGGTCAGCCGGGCCACGTCCTCGTTGCTCTCGCAGCCGGTGGTGGTGCGTTCGGGGCCGTCGACGACGTGGTCGGCGGCCACGGCGACGCGCAGGCCGCTGCGCCGGGTGCGGTGCACCAGGCGCAGCCGGTGGTCCTTGGCGAGGTCCTCCTCGGGTTCCAGCGGGGACTTCAGGGCGCGGGCGGCGCGCGGGTCGCCGTCCGGTCCGGGCAGGCTCTCGTTGGCGACCAGTTCGGACTGCACCACGACGCGGGTGCGGCCGTCGACGGGCTCGACCTCGTAGGCGACGGCGGCGACGGCCCGCTGGGTGAGGGAGACCAGACGGGTGGAGCGCACCCGGACCGTGGAGCCGGCCGGGGAGGTCCATTCGCAGACCCGCTCGAGGACGCCCCGGCGCAGGTCCAGGGTCCGCTCGTGGCTGACGAGGCGCCCGTAGCGCAGGTCGAACGGTTCGTCGTCGACCAGCAGCCGGATCACCTTGCCGTTGGTGACGTCGATGACCGTCTGGCCCGACTCCGGGTAGCCGTAGCCGGCTTCGGCGTAGGGCAGCGGGTGCAGTTCGTGGACGCCGTTGAGGTAGGAGCCGGGCAGGCCGTGCGGTTCGCCCTCGTCGAGGTTGCCGCGCCAGCCGACATGGCCGTTGGACAGCGCGAACACCGACTCGCTCTGCGCCAGGACGTCGAGGTCCAGGCTGCGTTCGCGCACGGTCCACGGTTCGACGGCGTACGCCCGCTGTGTGATCACTTCGCACCCCCGAGTTCGGCCAGGTCCGTGACGACCCGGTCGGCGCCGTGCGCGTACAGCGCGTCGGTCTGGCCCACCCGGTCCACGCCGACGACGTATCCGAAGTGCCCGGCGCGGCCCGCGTCCATGCCGGCCAGCGCGTCCTCGAACACGGCGGCCCGGGACGGTTCGACGCCGAGGTCCCGGGCGGCGGCGAGGAAGGTGTCGGGTTCCGGCTTCCCGGGCAGCCCGCGCTCGGCGGCGACCACGCCGTCGATCCGGACGTCGAAGAGGTCCTCGGCGCCGATCGACCGCAGTACGTCACGGCAGTTGGCGCTGGAGGAGACGATCGCGGTGCGCAGTCCGCGGGCGCGGACCGCGGCGAGGTAGCGCAGGGTGCCGTCGTAGGCCTCCACGCCGTCGGTGCGGATCTTCGCCAGCAGCAGTTCGTTCTTGCGGTTGCCGAGGCCGTGCACGGTGCGGGCGTCGGGCGGGTCGCCGGGTTCACCCCCGGGGAGTTCGATGCCGCGGGAGGCGAGGAAGGTGCGGACGCCGTCGGCGCGCGGGCGGCCGTCGACGTACTCGTCGTAGTCGGCGTCGGTGAAGGGCCGGAAGGCGTCGCCGTCCCGTTCGCGGAGGAAGGCGTCGAACATCTCCCTCCAGGCGGCCGCGTGGACGACGGCCGTCTTCGTGACGACGCCGTCGAGGTCGAAGAGGCAGGCGAGGATGTCATCGGGCAGACCCAGATCCGTCATACAGAAGACCGTTCCCCCTACGGCGCCGGACAGTGAGTGGCGCGGGCCACATGGCGGCAGGACTCCGGCGTGCCGGGTGACACACTCTTCCGTGTGGCACCGACCTTCGACGACCTCCTCCGCCGTGCCCGCGCCCTCCCGCGGGGCGGCCGGCGCGCGATCCTCGGCATCGCGGGCAGCCCGGGCGCGGGAAAGTCCACGCTCGCCCGGGAGTTGGTACGGGAGCTGAACGGCACCGGGGAGCCGTGGGTCGCGCAGGTGCCGATGGACGGATTCCATCTCGCCGACGTCGAACTGGACCGCCTCGGCCGCCGCGACCGCAAGGGCGCCCCGGACACCTTCGACGCGGCCGGATACGCGGCGCTGCTGCGGCGGCTGCGCGAGGAGGCGTACGACGACGTCGTGTACGCGCCCGGTTTCGAGCGGACGCTGGAGCAGCCGGTCGCGGGCGCGCTCCCGGTACCGCCGTCCGCCCGGCTGGTGGTGACGGAGGGGAACTACCTGCTGCTGGACACCGGTGCCTGGGCGCGGGTGCGGTCGCAGCTCGACGAGGTGTGGTTCTGCGATCTGGACGAGGAGGAGCGGGTGCGGCGGCTGATCGCCCGGCACGAGGAGTTCGGCAAGAGCCATGAGGAGGCGGTGGCGTGGGTGCTGCGCACGGACGAGCGCAACGCCGCGCTGGTGGCCGCGACACGGGACCTGGCCGACCTCGTGGTGCCGGAGTCCGCCCTGCCGGGTGCGGACACCGGGGCGTAGGACGGCCGGTGGACGGGCGGGTGTCCGGTGCCCGGAGCCGTTCCGGCCCTCGAGACCGGCTGGACGCGGTCCGGCGCGGTGCCGCAGGCTCTCGTCCCATGATCAGAGCAGCCACCGTGCGCGACGTCCCCGAGATCCGCGCGATGATCCGTGAACTCGCCGCCTACGAGAAGGCCGCCGAGCAGGCCCGCGCCACGGAGGAACAGCTCCGCGCGGCCCTGTTCGGCGAGCATCCCGCCGCGTCCGTCCTGATCGCCGAGGACGACGACACCGGCGGCGTCGTGGGGTTCGCGCTGTGGTTCCCGCGCTTCTCGACCTGGACCGGCACCCGCGGGATGCACCTGGAGGACCTCTACGTCCGCCCGCACACCCGGGGTGCCGGACACGGCAGGGCGCTGCTGGCCGCCCTCGCGGCGATCTGCCGGGAGAACGGCTTCGAGCGCTTCGAATGGGTGGTGCTCGACTGGAACGAGCCGGCGATCGCGTTCTACAAGTCGCTCGGCGCGGAACTGCTGGAGGAGTGGACGGTGTGCCGGCTGACCGGTGGCCCGCTGGAGGAACTCGCCGCACAGGCGGTTTCCCCCTCAGGCGGAGGGCCGGTGCGGGAGCAGAGGCCCCTGACCTGAAGGGTCTTGCGGCAGCGGGCCCGCGCGGTCCGGTCGCCGGTGCCGGTGACCGGACCGCGCGGGCGGTGGGATGCCCTCGCGCTACGGGCGTCCGTGCCGCCGGCCCGCGCCGGGTACGGCCCGCCGGGGTGCGCGGGGTGCCGGCGGTGCCGGACTCCGCGGCGGACCGGGCGACCGGCCGGCCGAGTCGACCGAAAGCGCCGCCCGGTCGACGGTGCCGGTCACTCGGTCACGATCTGCCGGCGCCGGCCCGCGCCGTCAGCCGGGCGTCGGCTGCCCCGCGCGCTGGAAGGCGTCGGCGCTCACGTGCGGCATGACGCTGCTCGCCACCCGGAAGCGGCCGTTGGGGACCTCGGCGGACCGGCGGACGTGCACGGCGAGCGGGCCCGCCCATTCGTAGCCGTGGCGCGCGGCGTGCCGGGCCAGCCGGTCGGTGAGCGCCTGTCCCACGCGACTGCCGCGGCGGGTCAGTTCCTCGTGCACGGGTTCGGCGAGCTCCACGTCGTAGGCGTTGGGGACCATCACCCGGCCCGCCCGGCACACCACGGCGTGGCTGTCGCACTCGCGCCGCAGGGCGTCGACGAGTTCGACCGGCTCCCGGCCGGACAGCCGCCTCCACAGCGCTTCCCATCGGTTCTCCAGGGCGTCTTCCAGCGCGCTCAGGGCGCTCATGCTTTCACCTGCTCGAAACGTAGTCGGGGCGGGGGACGGCGGGTGGTCTAGCGTTCCCGGAAGTCGTCGGGCTTGATCTCGGCCTCCTCCAGCGCCTCGCGCATCGTGCGGCCGGTGCCGCCCTGATCGCTCGTCTCCTTGTCCTGCCGCTGCTCGACGATGTCGTCGGTGTCCCGGGTCTTCGGCCGGTTCTCCTCGGGGACGGTCATGTCCGGTGGCTCCTGGTGTGTCATGGGGGTTTCTGCTTCGCTGTGCCGTCGGGTTCCCGCCGGAGGCGCGGATATCCCCGGTGGAGCGGTCCGGTGTGCTCCGGCGAGCGGCCTGGTCACCACGGTGGGTGGGCTATGTTGAACCCTCGTGGGAGACGAAGGAGGCGCACCGGTGCGATCGCCGCAGCAGGCACGCGCACAGGCATCCGCGATCACCTCGGGGAAGGCGGGCCAGGACCCGGAGGTGTCCCCGACGGCCCAGCTCCGCACGCTGTTCGACCGGCCCCGGCTCTCCCCCGGCCAGCGGCGCATCGCCCAGTACCTGATCGAGCACATCGCCGAGGCGGCGTTCCTGTCGATCACGGATCTCGCGGACCGGGCCGGGGTGAGCCAGCCCTCGGTGACCCGGTTCGCCTCGGCGGTCGGCTTCAGCGGTTACCCCGCGCTGCGGGAGAAGCTCCAGTCGATCACGCTCGGCACCCGCTCCGCCGGCCCCGCCGAGGAGTTCCGGGGCAACGAGCTGCAGGCGGCGGTGGATGCCGAGATCGAGAACCTGGAGAACCTGCGGCGGGACTTCGCCGACGCCGACCGGTTCATCGAGGTCGGCCGCCGGCTGTCCGCGTCCACTCCGCTCACCGTCCTCGGGCTGCGCATCTCCGTCTCCCTGGCCGAGTACTTCGCCTACGCCGCCCGCCGTGTCCACCCGGACGTACGGCTCGTGACGCTGGGCGGCAGCGTCGCCTACGACGCGCTGCTGCAGTCGCGGGAAGCGGGCGGCACCTGGGTGCTGGCGTTCTCCATGCCGCGGCACGCCCAGGAGACCCTGACCGCGGTGCGGGTCGCCCGCAGCGCCGGGCTGAAGGTCGCGCTGATCACCGATCTGGCGCTGGGCCCGATCGTGGACGAGGCCGACGTCACCTTCGCCACCGGCACCGGGTCACGGCTGGTGTTCGACTCCTACGCCGCCCCGGGCGTGATGTGCGCGGCGCTGCTGCAGGCCATGACGGACGCGGATCCGGAGCGGACGCAGGCCCGGCTCGACGAGTACGAGCACGTCGCCGACGAACACCAGTTCTTCCTCAGGGACTGACTCCGGCGGGCGCACCGCACGGGAGACGCCCCCATCGAAGCGCGCATGAATGTTTTCATACGCCTTGCAAACCAGATGGCATATATAAATACTGCTCACGGATCACGGCCCGGCCGCCCAGCACCGGGCACCTGCACGAACACCCGAAGCCGTCGGCTCCTACCCGCTCCGGCGGCCGGGGTGTTCGGCCGGGCATCCCCTGCCCGGCCACCCGCGGCGGCTCCGGTCATCCCCTAGGCCGGAGCCGCCCCACTCCGTCGTCCACCCGTGCGACGCCGTACACCCGGAAGCGATGATCATGCCCTTGACGACCACGCGACTCGGTCCCGACTGGCCCTGCCAGGTCAAGACCCCCGGCAGCTACGACTGGGAGCGCTCGGCGGCCAAGTGGCTGCGCGAGCTGGTGCCCGCGCGCTACGCGAGCTACCCGGCGTTCGTCCGGCACCCCGTCCTGCTGGCCCGGCACGCCCAGATCCAGGTCGAGCACGAGATCCGGGTGGCCCGCACCGCCCTGCAGACCGCCCGGGCCGACCTGCCCCGGGCAGGACTGCGCGAAGGGGTCATCGAGCACACGATCAAGCTCTACGCGGCCGAGGTCACACAGCTCCAGCACATCGCCCGCAGCGTACGGGCGGTCACCCGGGCCCTGGCCGAATCCGGCCGCTGACCGCGCTCCCCGCCGGGCGCACACGTCACGACCCCTGGTCCGGGCCGCCCGCGGATCCCGGGCGAACTAGCCGGTCAACGAACCCGGAGACGTGTGCGATGCTCGTCGCGTGATGAGGGAACCTGTTGTCCCGGTGGAGCCCGGAACCGCGCCCGACCTGGTGGAACTGGCCAGGGTCGTCGCCCAGCAGCGTGCCGAGATGGACCGGCTGCGCGAGCAGGCCGCGACCTCGGCCGTCGTGGAGCGGGCCAAGGGCGTCGTGATGGCGCTGAGCGGGTGCTCCGCCGACACCGCCGGCGAGACGCTGCTCCAGCGTGCCAAGGCGGCCCGCCGCACCCTGCTGGAGGAGTGCTGGATCACCCTGGGGGAACTGGCGCCCGCCCGGTCCGCTGAGCCGTCCGCACGGCCGGCCGGGGACACCGGGGACACGACGGCCGGCTTCCCCGAGGCCGACCCGCCGGCGGCCCCCTCGACCCCCGACGACGTCGCCGACGCCCTGAGCCGCCTCGCCCGGGTCCTCGTACACATCGACACCTCCCAGGAGCTGGCCCGGTGCCTGCTGGAACACCTCGGGCAGGACCTGGCCGCGGACTCGGTCATGATCTACGCCCGCCGGACCGACGGCAGCCTGGAACTGCTCGGGCACGCCGGGATCGACGAACGGCTGGCCGCCCGGTGGCGTCAGGTGCCCCCCTTCAGCGGGGTGGCCGTACTGGACGCCCTCGAGTCCGGTGAGCCTCTCTGGCTGGAGGACTTCGCCGAGGACAGCACGCGGTACCTGCTGATCGGTGACCCGCCCGAGCGATGGCGCTCGCGCGCCTGGCTGCCGCTGCCCGGCGGGGAGGCCCCCGGGATCTGCGTCGGTGTGCTGCGCGGGCGCTCCGGCCCCTTCACCCCGCGCGACCGCGCCCATCTGCGCGGAGTGGTCCGGCTCTGCGCCGGCCGGCTGCGTACGTTCGCCGCCCCGTCCGAGCCCGTGGCCGACCCTCTCCCGGACGCCGTACGGGCGCTCTTCGCGGCGCTGCCGGTCCCGGCGATGCTGCTGACCCCGCTGCGCGGCCCGTCCGGCGGGACCGAGGACTTCCGGGTCGACGCCGTGACGGCGCAGGCGGTCGACATCCTGGGCGGCACCGGGGGCGATCCGGCCGGGCGGCGGCTGCGGGAGGTGCGGCCCGACCTCGCGGACACCCCGGTGTGGCAGGGCTGCCTGGACACCCTGGCCGACGGGGGGACGTACGAGAGCGAGCCGTTCGCCCATCAGGAGGTCGTGGACGGCGTCACCGAGCTGGCCACGTACTCCGTACGGGTGACTCGGCCGACGGACGCGCTGGTCGTCACCTGGGTCCGGCACGACTCCTCCGACCGGCAGGAGCAGCGGCTCGCCGACCTGCAGCGGCTGGGCAACCTCGGCTGGGCCAGCTGGAACCTGACCACGTCCGAGGCGTCCTGGTCGTCGCAGGTCTTCGCGATCCTCGACCGGGACCCGGCGGACGGGCCCGTCCGGCTCGTCGACCTCCCCGGACTCGCGGTGCCCGAGGACCGGTCCGCGCTGAGCGGCGCCGTCGACGCCCTGATACATCAAGGGCTGCCGTTGGACGCCCCGTTCCGGGTCCGCGGCGCGCGCGGGGTCCGGCATCTGCGGCTCGCCGCGGAGGCGGTGGCCGACCTGCGCGGCACGCCCGTCGAGGTGCACGGCTTCGTGCAGGACCTGACCGCGCGGCGGCGGGCCGAGCTCGCCCTGGTGGAGACCGAGCGGACCATCCTCACCCAGCACGACGTGCTCCAGGCCGAACGGTCCCTGGTCGCCCGGCTGCAGAACGCCCTGCTGCCGCTGCCCGAGCGGGCGGTGAACCTGGCCGGGCTGCGCGTCGAGGTCGCCTACCTTCCCGCCCAGGCCGGCATACACGTCGGCGGTGACTGGTTCAGTGCCATCGAACTGCCCGACGGCGACGCCCTGTTCGTCGTCGGCGATGTCGCCGGGCACGGGGTGGGCGCCGTCGCCACCATGGCCCAGCTGCGGTTCACCGCCAAGGGCATGGTCATCACCGGGTCCTCGCTGACCGGCGCGCTCGCCCGGCTCAACACCCTGCTGCTGCACTCCCGGGACAGCCACGGCACCGCGACCATGGTGCTGGCCCGCTACCGGCCGGCGCAGCGGCGCCTGGTCTGGGCCCAGGCGGGACACACCCCGCCCCTGCTGCTGCGCGACGGCGAGGTGACGTATCTGCGCCGGCCCAGCGGCATGCTGCTCGGCGGTGCCTCCGGGCCGCACTTCGAGGAGGCCGAGTGCCTCCTCGAACCCGGCGACCGGGTGCTGCTCTACACGGACGGTCTGGTGGAGCGGCCCCCGGAGAACATCGACGTGGGCCTCGCTCGTCTCGCCGCGGCCGTGGCGGCCCACCCCGGCGACGAGACCGGGTCCCTGGGGGTGCTGCTGGAGACGATGCTGGAGGGCGAACGCCGCGACGACGTGTGCGTGCTGGACATCCGGGTGCCGAAGGAACGGTAGCCACCGGATCAGTCGTCCGGCCGGCCGGTGCGGGACTCCAGCGCGAGGCGGGTGTCGTCGCCGTAGACGCCGGTCTCGTCGCCCCGGATGCCGTACCAGAGCTGGAAGCGGGCGACGGCGGCGGAGAGGGTGGCGTCGTAGCGGCCGTCGGTGGTGCCGGACCGGTAGACGTCCGGGATGCGCAGCAGCCGCTCCTGGAGTTCGGTCACCCCCGGGCCCGAGTCGCCCTCGCGGAGGAATCCCCGCTCGGCGGGGGCGGGCGGGGCCGGGGTGACGGGGGCGGTCGTGGACGGCCTCGGACCGGGTGCCGCGCGGTCGTCGGCGTCGCGTTCCGTGAGCAGGAGCGCGCCACCGAAGCCCGCCACCGCGGCGGCGGCCACGGCGAGCGCGAGGGCGGTGCGGCGGATCCCGGAGGGGTGCCGGGCCGCGGGTACGGGCGGGAGTTCCTGCGTCCGGTCCTCGGCTCCGGCGGGCGGCCGGGGCACCGGCTCGTACCCGCCCCGCTCCTCCCGCTCGAACTCCCGGAACAGCTCGGCGAGTGCGTCGGTGCGACGCGGGCGCAGGACGCGGACGGGTTCGAGGGGCGGTCCGTCGTGCGGCCGTCCCGGCCCGGACGGTGTCGTCACGTCGCTCTCCTTCCGTGCCGCGGGGGGAGTCGATCCGCCTGCGCAGAGAGATACGTGACGAAGGGGCCCCGGGTTCAGGCGTCGTGGAGGAAGCGGCGCAGGGACGCCGTCACGGCGGACACGAACGCCTCCCGGCCGGTGTCGTCGAGGGCGTCGAGGGACAGGTAGGGGTTGAGGTCCTCCAGTTCGACCAGCAGCAGTTCGCCGCCCGGCGCGCGGCAGGCGTCGACGCGCTGGATGCCGTGGTCGAGGGTGTTCCAGTCGATGAAGCCCCGGGCGAAGTCCAGGTCGTCCCGGGTGGGTTCGTACGGCTCCAGCTGCCAGCGGCGCCCGGTGTGCGGGGCGTACAGGGCGTACTGGAAGTCGTGGTCGACGAAGTAGAAGGAGACCTCGTAGGCGAAGTCGATGTGCGGCTGCACCAGGACGTCCCCGTCGATGTGGCCGCGTACCTCGTCCGCGGGGACGACGCGCAGGCCCATGGAGTCGGCGCCGAGCCGGGGCTTGACCACGTACCGCTGCGTCCCGGGCAGCCGGTGCAGGTCCTCCGGCCGGTCGACGGTGGGGATCACCGGGCGGCCGGCGGCGGTCAGGTCGAGCAGGTACCGCTTGCCGGCCATGTCGCCCCTGCCGGTGAGCGGGTTGTAGACCGGTGTGCCGGTCGCGGTGGCGTGCTCGCGGAAGGCCTCGTAGGCGTCCTGGTACTCCAGTACGGGACCGCTGTTGCGGACCACGACGGCGTCGAAGCCGTCCATCAGGGCGACGGCGTCCCGCGGATGGCACAGGGCGAGGTCGAGGTGCTCGCGCAGCCGGGAGGTGAGGAAGACGTCCTCGTCGCCGTAGCGGCGTCCGCGGGCCGGGTAGGCCAGGTCGGTGACGTACAGGACGCGGGGACGGACGGGCGGCATACGGGCTCCTCGGGGACGGCGGTGGCTCGATCATAGGAACGGCCTGGGCTTACCGCCTCGGCGGCACCGGGTTCCGCCCCCGGCGTGCACCGAGTGCCGTCGACGTCCCTCCCGGGGCTACGTTCCGTGCATGGGCTCCAGCAGCGCGGCTCCCGGCCGCGGGGACGGGGCCGAGAGGCCGCCGATGCGGGACGCCCTGGTCGCGGCGGCGTTCCGGCTGTTCCTGGAGCGGGGCTACGAACAGACCACGGTCGACGACGTCGTGGCGCTCGCCGGGGTGGGCCGGCGGTCCTTCTTCCGCTACTTCCCGTCCGAGGAGGACGTGGTCTTCCCCGACCACGAGCGGTGCCTGGCCGACATGACGGCCTTCCTGACGGCGGGCTCCGACGACGACGATCCGGTGCGCAGGGTCTGCGACGCGGCCCGGCTGGTGCTGCTGATGTACGCCGAGAACCCGGCGTTCTCCGTGCAGCGCCACCGCCTCACCAAGAGCGTGCCCGGGCTGCGGGCGTACGAGTTGTCCGTGGTCCGGCGGTACGAGCGGGCGCTGGCCGGATACCTGCGGGCGCGCTTCACCGGTCTGCGGAACGGCGCCCTCCGCGCCGATGTGATCGCGGCGGCGGTGGTCGCCGCGCACAACAACGCGCTGCGCTCCTGGCTGCGTTCGGACGGGAAGGGGGACGCGGAGGCCGCGGTGGACCACGCGCTGGGGCATGTGCGGGCCGCGTTCGGTGCCGGGCCCGTCGCCGCGGCGGGCGAGGGGCCCGAGGACGTGGTGGTGGTCGTCTCCCGGCGCGGGACACCGCTGTGGCGGGTGGTGCGGGAACTGGAGACCGCGCTCGGGCGCGGGTGACCCGGCGCGGACGCCCGCCCGCATGCGAGGGTACGGAGTGCCTTTACGAGTGGCACTGAGTGCCATACCCTGTGGCTGTGCACGGTGGCACGGCGCACCGGCACGCGCGTGCCGGGTGACCGCGCACGCGGGATTCCGGCCGAGTGCAGGGAGTTGACCAGCGTGTACCACCACTCAGGAAGCGTCGCTCAGCAGGCAGTCGGCTCCGCGACGGGCGTCCTCGACCCCCAGGGCAAGGGCCAGGCGGAGGCCATGCTCTTCCAGCGCTGCACCTGGTGCGGCACCACCATGTACCACCGGCTGCTCTGCCCGGTCTGCCAGGGCAGCGACCTGCGCACGGAGCGCAGCGAGGGCGTCGGGACGGTCCGCCACTCCACGGTGCTGCACCGCAACACCCCGGCGGCCCGCAATATATCCCTGATCGAGATGGCCGAGGGATTCGTGGTGCGCGGCCGGGTCATGGGGCCGCCCATCGGCATCCACAGCGGCGACCGGGTACGGCTGTCGACGGCCAAGGACCCGGTGCGCGGCGAGCCGGTCTTCCAGCTGGTGGACGAGCCGTTCCGGGCCTGGACCTGACGGGCCGCCGGGCACGGCCCGGCACGCGGCTCAGAGGGTGATGCGGATCCCGACCGTGCCGTCCGTGCCCCGGCGAAGACGACTGCCCAGGAGGGTCAGCCGGCCCACGAGGCCGTACTTGCGGGCGAGCAGCTTCCGGTAACGGGCCGTGGTCGCAGGGTCGCAGATCTCCGCCGTGGCGGGGACCTGGTCACCGGTCGGGTTGCCGCGTACGTCGCAGGGGCCGACGAGGACGTCGCCGCGGGCGCGGATCCGCTTCACCTTCCACGAGTCGGCGACGGTCCACACCCCGAGCGCGTCGCCGTCCCGCACCACCCACACCGGTGTGGCGACGGGTGTGCCGTTCTTGCGGTAGCTGGTGACCAGCAGGTACTTCCCCGTACCCAGCCGGTCCCTCGACGTGTCGTCCATGCGGGGAAGTCTAAGCAGGTCCGGCGAGGTCCGCTGTGGTTCGGCGGCGCCCTGAAGGGGCGCGGGACCGTACCGACGTGCGGCTGCCGCCGCGTGGGCGCGACCGGCCACGACGGCGCCGCAGCCGATCGACGGCACATCGCCGTACCTCCAGCGGAGCGCTCAGGCGTCCGGGCGGCGTGCGACGAAGACGAACTCCCGGCCCGGGCGGTCGGGGGCGTCCCGCACCTCCTCCACCGTGAAGCCGTGCCCGGCGAGGTCCGCCTCGACCTCCTCCCGCTCGCGGAAGCGCAGCGTCGAGTCCGAGGTCAGCACCGCACCGTCCGCGGCGAACACGTAGGTGGTGCGGAACGTCACCAGCGGGCCGTCCACCTCGGTCACCTGGTGCCGACTCTCGACCGTGCCGACGCCGGGTACGTCGGCCCTGTGGTACGACTCCTCCCGGGTCCATCCCTCCCAGGCCCTTCGGGCCGGATCGCGGGTCTCGAACACCAGGCGTCCCCCGGGCCGCAGTGCCGCGTGGGCGCCCCGCAGGGTGCCGTGCCAGGCGCCGGGACCGGCGACGGCCTGGGCGACGTTCGCCGTCATGGTCGCCAGATCGGCCCGCAGCGGCGGCAGCACGGTCGCGTCGCCCTCGATCCAGCGGACCCGTGCGGCGCCCGGCTTGCCCCGCGCCACGTCGAGGGACGCCCGGGCCGGGTCGACGCCGACGACCTCGATCCCCCGGCCGGCCAGGAGCAGGGCGAACACCCCTGTTCCGCAGCCGATGTCCAGCACCCGCCGGGCACCGAACTCCTCCGCCATGTCGAGGTAGGCGTCGAGGTCACCGCGGTCGGGGTCGAGCGGGTCGTAGACCGCGGCGAGCCGCGGGTGGCCGTAGCACTCGTCAGCCACGGGCACCGCCCGCGCGCTCCACGGCGTCCGCCATCCGCCGCACCGCCTCCTCGAGCACCTCGGGCGAGGCGGCGAGGTTCAGCCGGGCGTGGCCCGCTCCTCCCGTGCCGAAGGGCAGACCGGAGTTGAGGGCCACGCGGCCGTGCCGGAGGAAGGTGTCGGCGGGGTCGTCGCCGAGGCCGAGGGCACGGCAGTCCAGCCAGGCGAGGTAGGTGGCGTCGCCCGGCCGGTAGCGGATCGCCGGCAGCCGCTCGGCCAGGAGGTCCGCGAGCAGCCGGCGGTTGGTGTCGAGGCCGGCGAGCAGGGCGTCCAGCCACGCGGTGCCGTCGCGCAGGGCGGCGGTGTGGGCGAGGACGCCGACGTGGCTCGGGCCGTGGCCGACCTCCTCGGGCATCCGCGCCAGGTCGCCTGCGGCCTCGGGCCCCGCGACGGCGAGGGCCGCCTTGAGCCCGGCCAGGTTCCACGCCTTCGACGCCGACATCAGCGACAGGCCGCGCTCGCCGCCCGGCACGCTCAGGTACGGCACGAAGCGTGTGTCGCCGACGGTCAGCGGGGCGTGGATCTCGTCGGCGACGACGCGTACGCCGTACCGCTCGGCGAGGGCGGCGACGGCGGACAGCTCGTCGGCGGTGTGCACGGTGCCGGTGGGGTTGTGCGGGCTGCACAGCAGGTAGGCGGCGCGCCGTCGGCCGGCCGTCACCCGCCGGAAGACGTCCTCCAGGACGTCGGGGTCGATCCGCGCGTCCGCGCCCAGCGGGGCCTCGGCCACCCGGCGGTCCATGTGCCCGACGAAATCGTAGAACGGCGGGTACACCGGTGAGTTCACCACCACCGCGTCCCCGTACCCGGTGACCAGTTTCAGCATCTCGACCACGCCCAGCATGACGTCGGGCACGATCGCGGTGCGCTCCACGGCGATTCCGTCCCAGTCCCACCGCTTGTCCGCGAAGGCGGCCAGCGCCTCCGCGTAGGCGGTGCCGGCGGGATAGCCGGTGTCGCCGAGCTCCATCGCCCCGGTGACGGCGCGGACGACCGGCTCGGCCAGGGGGACGTCCATCTCGGCCACCCACAGGGGCAGGACGTCCTCGGGGTAGGTGCGCCATTTCATGCTGGTGCGGCGGCGCAGGCGGTCCAGGTCGAGGGCGTGCAGCGGATTCGGTTCACCGGACGTCTCGTGCGGGATCCTGGTCATGGGCCCACGATAAACAGCCGTGGTGCGCGTGGGCACCGGGACGACGGGGCGCCTCCCGCCTCCCGCCTCCCGCCTCCCGCCGGACGGGATCGCGTCCGGGCTGAACACGCCGGGCCGCGGACCCGTATGGGAAGGGGGCCTTCGACTCAGGGGAGGCTCCCGCGGTGTGCGCACCGCGCCGCTGAGGTTCGGGAGCCACGCATGAGGCACGCACGACGACGGGCCGTCCGGCGAGTGACACGGCTGGCGGCCGTCGGCGGACTCCTCCTGGGGGCCACGATGGTCACCCACGCCGTCGCCAGTGAGCCCCGCGCGCCCGGCGCGGTCCCGTTCGCCACCGCCGGGGATGCGGCGGCCGGACCGGGGGCCGACCTGGTGGCGAGACTCGGCACGTCCCGTACGGCGGGCAGCTGGATCGCCGACGACGGCAAGACGGTGGTCGCGGTCACCGACGAGGAGGCGGCGGCCGAGGTGCGCGCGGCCGGCGCCGAGCCGAAGCTGGTGCGGCACAGCATGGACGACCTCAAGTCCGCGGCCGAAACGCTGGGTTCGGCGCCGCGCGTGCCCGGGACGGCGTGGGCCATGGACTACCGGACCAACGAGGTGGTGGTCCGGGGCGACAGCACGGTGTCGGCGGACGACTGGTCCGAGCTGACCGAAGTGGCGGACGGCATCGGCGGTTTCGTCCGCATGGAGCGGAGCGGGGGCACCTTCACCACCCGGCTCAACGGGGCGCGGCCCATCCTGTCGACGGCCGGCCGCTGTTCGGCGGGCTTCAACGTGACCGACGGGAAGCGGGAGTTCATCCTCACGGCCGGGCACTGCGGGCCCGACGGGTCGGTGTGGTTCGCCGACGGCCAGGGCAGGCAGGAGGTCGGGACGACGGTCGGCGGCAGCTTCCCCGGGGACGACTACTCGCTGATCGAGTACGCCGGCGGCCGGGCCGGCGAGGGCGCCGGTGTGGTGGCCGTCGGCGACGGCAAGGGCGTACGGATCACGGGGGTGGCGGATCCGGCGGTGGGCCAGCGGGTGTTCCGCAGCGGCAGCACCAGCGGGCTGCGGGACGGTGAGGTGACCGCGCTCAACGCCACGGTGAACTATCCCGAGGGCACGGTCAGCGGTCTCATCGAGTCGAACGTCTGCGCCGAACCCGGGGACAGCGGTGGTCCGATGTTCTCCGAGGGCATCGCGCTCGGTGTCACGTCGGGCGGCAGCGGCGACTGCCGGTCGGGCGGCACGACGTACTTCCAGCCGGTGACGAAGGCGCTGGCGCGGCTCGGCGTACGGCTCATCGTGGCGCCCGGGGCCGACGGGGGTGCGGCGGCGCCCTCCCCCGCTCCGTCGGACGCGCGGGGCGCGGCGGCTCCGGACGCCGCCTCGCCGGGGCCGTCGACTCCGGTGCGGGGCATCCTCCCGGACGCGTCGACACTGCTGTCCCGGCTGGCCGACCCCCGCAACGTCGGTCCCGGGCTGCTGGTGATCGCGGGCAGCCTGGTCGCCCTGGTGGCGTCGCGCTGGATACGCGCGGAGCAGGACCGCAAGGCGTACCGGCGTCACTACTCGGCGACATGGGGCTGAGCGGACGGCGGGTCCGGACCGTCAGCCGACGGTGAGCAGCACGGTCGCCAGGGCGGCTCCCAGCAGCCCGGCGGCCTGCCTCCGGGAGACGTGTTCGTGCAGGACGGCGAGACCGAGGACGACCGGGAGCGCCGGGTAGAGGGAGGCGAGGAGGAGGACGCCGCAGAGGACGGACAGCGCGACGCCTGTGACGGCGCTCACCGGTACGACCACGCTCATCGCGCCGTGACTCAGGCCACGGGTGAGGAAGCGCATGACGGTGGCGCCGCCGACGCCGGACAGGGCGCCCCGGAGGAGGTCGGAGCCGACGAGGGCGTCGGCGGGCAGGAGGAGGGCGGCCCCCGCTGCGAGCAGCAGGCCGCCGAGCTGGCCGAGGAAGGTGACGGCGGCATGCGGGACGCGGCGGGACAGCAGTCCGTCCGCGAAGTCGACGATGCCGTAGCAGAGGGCCGAGGTCAGTGCGAGGAGGGCACCCATCCGTTCACGGGTGCCCCGTCGAGCGGATGACGATCCCGGTCGGTCAGGCGGCTCTGGCCGGCTGCGGGAGGGCCGAGGCCCACTCCTGGACCAGGCGCTGGTACTCCTCGCGCTGTTCGACGCTCAGTGTCCCGCCCGACCGGAGCCACAGGGCCCGGATCTCCTCGTTGACCTCGGCTGCCGATCGCTCGGAGGAGGGTTCAACAGTGGTGGACATGCCGTGAAGCATACGGGGCCGGACGTGAAGGCGCTGTGAGTAATCGCACGTTCATCGGACATTTCGGGCAGTGTTGCTGATCACGTCCATCTGCCGGGGAACGTGGGCGAGTTCACATCCGGGCCTTCGGGGAACGTCCGGGGTGCGAGGCGCCCGGCAGGCCGGGCGCCCGCGGCGATCAGGTGCCCGGCTTACGCCCGTACACGTAGACGTCGTCGCCGTTCTTCAGCAGCGACCAGTACTTCTTGGCGGCGGTCTTCGTCATGTTGACGCAGCCGTGGGAGCCGGGCGGGTTCCACATGCTGACGCCGACCGAGTGGAAGGCCTGACCGCCGTCGAAGAACTGGCTGTAGGGCATCGGCACGTCGTAGATGGTCGAGACGTGGTCGATGTTGCGCCAGTAGATCTTCTTCAGGCCGGTGCGGGTCTCGTACCCGTTGCGCCCCGTGCGGACCGGGACGGGGCCGTAGACGAGCTTCTTGCCGTCCTGGATCCAGCTGAGCTGGAGCGTGAGGTTCACACAGGCGATACGGCCCTTGTTCGTGGGGCACTTGCCCGACTTGTTCGGGTTCTTCCCGACGGCCTTCTGCTTGTTCATCAGGTCCATCACGCCCCAGGTCACGGGGCCGGCGTACCCGATGTTCGGTGTGATGCCGTGCTTGGTCTGGAAGGCGCGGATGGCCTTGCAGTCGGCGGAGGACTGCTTTCCGTCGACCGGGCGGCCGAGGAACTTCTCCACCTTCTTCTGATACGGGCCCGTCGAGGTGGTGCAGCTCGCAGCCTGCGCCGGTGTCGCACCGAGCGCGAGTGTGAGCGGAGCCACCAGCGAGGTGACCCCGAGAACGACGGCACTCCGTCTACGTGTATCCCCCATGGTCTGTTTTGCCTTTCCGCAGAAGTGAGCGCATGGCCTGCGCACTCTGCCAGATAGACGACTCGGCGGAAGAATCGGTTGTACGGACGAACCGGGATGCGACCGAACGGTGACATCCGGCGGGCAGGACCGAAACGACCGGCTACCGCGGCGACGCCTCGCCCAGCGCCTGCCGGAATCCCGAGTTGACCGCCGTGACGCCGCCGTCGACGGTGAGGGTGGTGCCGGTGATCCATGCCGCGTCGCGGGAGGCGAGGAAGGCGACGGCGGCCGCGATGTCCTCGGGCTCGCCGACCCGGCCCAGCGGGTAGAGGCGCCGGGCCGCTTCCAGTTGCCCGTCCCGGCCCGCCCAGGCGCGGGTGCGGACGGTCCCCGGTGCGACGAGGTTGACCCGGACCCCGCGGGGCGCCGCGTGCCCGGCGAGGGTCCGGGTGAGGGAGACCAGGCCCGCCTTGGCCGCGCTGTAGGCGTGGTTGCCGAAGTCCTGGAGGCCGTTGACGGAGCCGACGCTCACGATCGCGCCCCGGCCGGAGGCGGCGAGGTGCGGGAGCGCGGCGCGGCAGCAGCGGTACGCGCCGGTGAGGGTGACGTCGAGGTCCGTGGCCCACTCGTCGTCCGGCTCGTCCTCGAAGCGGGGCGCGTCCGGGGTGCAGTGGGCGGCGTTGTTCACCAGGACGTCGAGCGAGCCGAAGGCGTGCACGGCGTGCGCCACGGCCGCCTCGACCGTGGCGCGGTCGGTCACGTCACAGGCGAAGGGCTCGGCCGCGAGCCCCCGCTCCCGCAGCGCCGACGCCGTCCGCTCCGCCTCGTCGGGGTCCGCGTCGGCCACCAGGACCCGCGCCCCCTCCTCGGCGAACCGCGCGGCGGTGGCCGCGCCGAT
This sequence comes from Streptomyces sp. AC558_RSS880, assembly GCF_019049255.1. Taxonomy (GTDB): domain Bacteria; phylum Actinomycetota; class Actinomycetes; order Streptomycetales; family Streptomycetaceae; genus Streptomyces. The sequence continues at coordinate 273,815 of NZ_JAGMUJ010000130.1, forward strand.
GCCGCGTGCCGCCCCGGTGATGAGGACCCCGTGCCCCGCGAAACGCCTCGTGTCCGTCGTCATGGGGTGAAGGTAGCGGCCGGGGCGATCACCGCGGCAGGGGTCGGACGGGATCAGCGGTAGCCGGTCACGTCCGCCGGCTTGCCCGCGTCCTGCACCTCGACCATGTAGCGCCAGGCGTCGGGGCGGCTGCCGTCGAGGTCGGTGAAGCCGTACTCCCGGGCGAGGCCGCCGCTGGAGTGGGAGGTGCCGTTGAAGCGGGCCACGTCCGGGTCGGCGGCGAGGGCGGCGACGGCCCGTCCGACGTAGCGCGGGGTCTCGGAGATGGCGAAGTGGGGGACGTCACCGAGGGCGTCGCGCCAGTTGTCCTCGCGCACGCCGAAATGGTCGAGCATGATCTCCGAGCGCATCCAGCCCGGGGTGAGGGCGAGTGCGGTGGCGCCGCGCGGGCCGAGTTCGTGGCCGAGGGCGAACGCCATGCGCAGGACGGAGGACTTGGCGAGGTCGTAGAAGAAGGAGAGGCGGTAGTGGTCGCGGTTGTAGTCGGCGGTGCCGTCGGTGACCTCGACGACCAGTCCGCCGGGGTGGCGCAGCAGCAGCGGCAGCGCGTGGTGGCTGGTGATCGCGTGGGTCTCGACGGCGAGGCGGAGCAGGCGCAGGCCCTTGTCCAGGTCGTGCTCCCAGACCGGAGCCTCCCACTCGAAGAGCGTCTCGCCGCCCCAGATGTCGTTGACCAGGACGTCCAGGCGGCCCTGTTCGGCGGCGATGCGGTCGACGAGTGCCTTCACCTGCCCCGGCTCGAGGTGGTCGGTGGGCACCGCGATGCCCTGGCCGCCCGCCTCGGTGACCAGGTCTGCGGTGTCCTCGATGGTCTCGGGGCGGCCGTACTCGGAGCGGCGTTCACGGGTGGTGCGGCCCGTGACGTACACGGTCGCGCCCGCCGCCCCGAGTTCCACGGCGATGCCCCGTCCGGCACCCCGGGTCGCCCCGGCCACCAGCGCGACCTTGCCCTTCAACTGCTCCGACATGTACGGCCTCCTGTTCAACGGCTCTTTGCTGTCGCTTCGAGCGTGACAGGTAAGCCGGACATCTTCTGTCGCCTTTTCGCGCAGGTCGTCCGGACGGACCGTTCAGTGGCCGCGCGCGATCCATTCCTCCAGGTGCGGGGCCTCCGCGCCGATGGTGGTCGGGTCGCCGTGGCCGGTGAGGACCTTCGTCTCCGGCGGGAGGGTCAGCAGCCGGTCCCGGATCGAGTCGATGATCGTCGGGAAGTGGGAGAAGGAGCGGCCGGTGGCGCCCGGACCGCCCTGGAACAGGGTGTCGCCGGTGAACACGGCGCCCAGCCCCGGGTCGTACAGGCAGACCGCGCCGGGCGCGTGCCCGGGGGTGTGCAGCACGGTGAGGTCGGCGCCGGCGGCCTCGATCACCTGGCCGTCGACGAGCCAGGAGTCGGGGTCACGGTCGGGGTGGGTCTGCTTCCACAGCCGCAGGTCGTCGGGGTGCAGCCAGATGGTGGCGCCGGTGCGCTCGGCGAGGGCGGGCGCGGCGTCGATGTGGTCGTTGTGGGCGTGGGTGCACACGATGGCGGTGAGGCGCCGGTCCCCCACCGCCTCGGCGATGGCGTCGGCGTCGTGGGCGGCGTCGATGACGATCGCCTCGTGGTCGTCGCCGACGATCCAGACGTTGTTGTCGACGTCCCAGGTGCCGCCGTCGAGGCTGAACTGCCCGGAGGTGACGAGTCGTTCGATGCGGGCGGTCATCACAGCACCACCACCGAACGCAGCACGTCGCCGCGGTGCATCCGCTCGAACGCCTTCTCCACCTCGTCCAGTCGGATCGTCTCGGTGACGAACGCCCCGAGGTCCAGGCGGCCCTGGAGGTGCAGGTCGATCAGCATCGGGAAGTCCCGGGAGGGCAGGCAGTCGCCGTACCAGGAGGACTTCAGGGAGCCGCCGCGGCCGAAGACGTCGAGCAGCGGCAGTTCGAGCTTCATCTCCGGGGTGGGCACGCCGACCAGGACGACCGTGCCGGCCAGGTCACGGGCGTAGAAGGCCTGCCGGTAGGTCTCGGGGCGGCCGACGGCCTCGATGACGACGTCGGCGCCGAAGCCGCCGGTGAGTTCGCGGATCGCCTCGACGGGGTCGGTCTCGCGGGAGTTGACGGTGTGGGTGGCGCCCATGGAGCGCGCGGTGTCGAGCTTGCGGTCGTCGATGTCGACGGCGATGATCTTCGCCGCTCCGGCGAGCCGGGACCCGGCGATCGCCGCGTCACCGACACCGCCGCAGCCGATGACGGCGACCGAGTCGCCCCGGCCGACGTTCCCGGTGTTGATCGCGGCGCCGATGCCGGCCATCACCCCGCAGCCGAGCAGCCCGGCGACCTGCGCGGAGACGGCGGGGTCGACCTTGGTGCACTGTCCGGCGGCGACGAGGGTCTTCTCGGCGAAGGCGCCGATGCCCAGGGCCGGGGAGAGTTCCTGACCGGTGGAGGCGAGGGTCATCCTCTGCTTCGCGTTGTGGGTGTCGAAGCAGTACCAGGGGCGTCCGCGCAGACAGGCGCGGCACTTCCCGCACACCGCGCGCCAGTTGAGGATCACGAAGTCGCCGGGCGCGACGTCGGTGACGCCGTCGCCGACCGACTCGACCACGCCCGCGGCCTCGTGGCCGAGCAGGAACGGGAAGTCGTCGCTGATCCCGCCCTGCTTGTAGTGCAGATCGGTGTGGCACACCCCGCAGGCCTGGACCCGGACGACCGCCTCGCCGGGGCCGGGGTCGGGTACGACGATCGTCTCGATCCGCACCGGCTCGTCCTTGCCGGGTGCGATCACGCCGCGTACTTCCTGCGCCATGCTGCTGACTCCTTCGTCGGCCGTGTCCGTCTTCCCCGACCCTACGCGGGAATGATCGCTTCCGCCGCCCGCCGTGCGGCGGGTGCGCCCCCGCGACGTAGCCTGGACCTCCGTCCGACGCCGAGGGGGGCGACGTGAGCATCGCAGCAGAGGAATCCGGTCCGCCCGCCTGGCGGCTGCTCCTCGGATATGTACGACCGCACCGGTGGGCCCTGCTGGGCGGTGCCGTGCTGTCCCTGATGACCGGGGCGACGGGGCTGATGCTGCCGCTGGTGGCGCGGGACCTGATCGACGACCTCTCGGACGACCGGGCGATCACCGGCGCGCTGCTGCTGATGTCGGCGCTCGTGGTCGCCAACGCCGTGCTGGGGGCGCTGGGTTCGTACGTGCTGCGGCGCACCGCCGAGTCGGTGGTGCTCGGGGCGCGGCGCTCGCTGTCGTCGTACCTGCTGCGGCTGCGGATCACCGCCGTCGACCGCAGTGAGCCGGGCGATCTGATGGCCCGCGTCACCTCCGACACCACCCTGCTGCGCGAGGTGACCACGGACTCGCTGGTCGGTCTCGGCACGGGCGGGCTGACCCTGATCGCGACCGTGGTGCTGATGGGTTTCGTGGACCCGGTGCTGCTGGGTGTCACCCTGGGGGTGATCGCGCTCGCGGGCACGGTGCTGGGGGTGATCGTGCCGCACATCAACCGGGCCTCCCGGCAGGCGCAGGACGCGGTCGGTGCCATGGGTGCCTCGCTGGAGCGGGTGCTCGGCGCGCTGCGCACGGTCAAGGCGTCCGGTGCCGAGCCGCGCGAGGAGCGCGCGCTGCACGAGGCCGCGCAGGAGTCGTGGCGGCAGAGCGTGCGCGCCGCCAAGTGGTCGGCCGCGGCGGGCAACACGGCCGGGCTGGCGATGCAGATCGCGTTCATCACGGTGCTCGCGGTGGGCGGCGCGCGGGTGGCGACGGACGCCATCGACATCGGGACGCTGGTGGCGTTCCTGCTGTTCGTGTTCTATCTGATGGCGCCGATCCAGCAGGTCGTCGGCGCGCTCACGCAGTACCAGACGGGCAGTGCCGCCCTCGCCCGGATCCAGGAGGCGCTGCGGCTGCCCGCGGAACCGGCCGCCGAGCCCGCGCGGCTGCCCGACACCGGCACGGCGCCCGCCGCGCTCGCCTTCGAGGACGTCCGCTTCCGGTACGCCGACGACCTGCCGTACGTCCACCACGGGGTGACGTTCACCGTGCCCGCCCAGGGCATGACCGCGTTCGTCGGCCCGTCCGGCGCGGGCAAGACCACCGTCTTCTCCCTCATCGAGCGGTTCTACGACCCCGACTCCGGGGTGATCACGCTCGACGGCCGTGATCTGGCCGACTGGGAGCTGCCGCGGCTGCGGGCCGCGATCGGGTACGTCGAGCAGGACGCGCCGGTGCTGTCGGGCTCCCTGCGGGACAACCTGCTGCTGGGCAACCCCGAGGCGGACGACGGCACCCTGACGCGGGTGCTGAAGACGACCCGGCTCGACGGTCTGGTGTCCCGGCTGCCGGACGGGCTCGACACCCTCGTCGGGCATCGCGGCACCAAGCTGTCCGGCGGTGAGCGCCAGCGGGTCGCCATAGCCCGCGCCCTGCTGCGCCGCCCCCGGCTGCTGCTGCTCGACGAGGCCACCTCGCAGCTCGACGCGGTGAACGAGGCGGCGCTGCGCGACACCGTCGCCGACGTGGCGCGCACGACGACGGTCCTGGTCGTCGCGCACCGGCTGTCCACGGTGACGGCGGCCGACCGGATCGTGGTGATGGACGCGGGCCGGGTACGGGCCGTCGGCACGCACCGGGAGCTGGTGACCGCCGATCCGCTGTACGCGGAGCTGGCGGCCACGCAGTTCCTGGCGACGGCCGAGTGAGCGGCGCCGGGCGGCGCGGGGGCCTGGCTTGCCGTGCCCGGCGGGCCGGAGGACGCTCGTAGGAGGGGCCGTCCCGGCCCGCCGGAGGTCCGGGCCGCGGCCCCGCGGAGGAGGTGGGTCACCATGACGACCGCGGCACACCCCGTCTTCGGCACCGACACGCTGCGCCGGGGCATCGAGGCGGACACGTCGGCGACGCTGGTGTCGCTCTACGCGGACGACGCGGAACTGCGCATCGTGGACCGCAACACCCAGCCCAGCCACCCCAAGGTCCTGCGCGGCCGGGACGAGATCGCCGCCATGCTCGACGACGTCTACAGCCGCGACATGACGCACTCCCTCGAGGCGTGCGTCGTCCAGGGCGATCACGCCGCCTACTGCGAGAGCTGCCGGTACCCGGACGGGGTGCGGGTGCTGTCGGAGTCGATGCTCACGCTGCGGGACGGCAAAATCACCGGACAGGTGATGATCCAGGCCTGGGACGAGTAGGAACGGTGGTTCGGAGGTGATCAGCGCATCCAGGCGCTGTACTGCATGACATCGCCCGCCCGCACACCGTACTCGGGCTGGTCGGTGGTGAACGTCTGTTCCAGTCCGAGGACGGCGCCCGTGGACGGGTCCAGGATCAGCATGTGGCGGACGCCGGAGCCGTCGTCGTACACATAGGCCTGGCCGGGACGGCCCAGCCGGTCCGTGACCTGGCCCGCGGACCGTAGCCCGTCCGCGTCCGCCAGCAGGCGGGCGAGCGCGGCGGACTCACGCGCGCCGAGCGTCCAGTGGTTCAGCAACTGCGCGGTGGCGTCCAGGAGTTCAGGCGTCGTCCGGATCTCGCCGTACGCCGCCTCGGCAAGATAGGCGCGCAGCCGGGTGGGGTCGTGCGGCGGACGGCTGGCGGGCGGGACGTCGCTCCAGCTCGGCGGGAAGGCCTGCCGGCTGATCACCTGTCCGTCGTCGACGAGGCGTGGCTCGCCGTCCTCGTCGGTGAGGACGGGCCGGCCCGGGTGCCGGGGGTCGGTGGCCACGACGAGTTCGGTGTGCCGGCCGTCGGGCGTCCAGCGCACGATGCGCTCCTCGGGCAGGGTGATCGGCGGCTCCGTGTCGCTCATGCCCAGGCTCCAGGACCGCACATGCGTGCCCCTGCGCGGTGCCGGGATGCCGTCGGCCGCGGCCGTCGCGGCCCGCTCCGCGAGCCGCTCCAGTGGTACGGGCGCGGCGTCCGCCACGACGGACAGCGGGCGGGGCACGGCGATCGCGGGGGTGGCGGCGGGGCCGCCGAGCAGCAGGACGGAGGTGAGCGCGGCGACGGCGGCGACGGCAGCGAGGGCCCAGACCGGCCGGAAGCGGCCTCCGAGCCGCAGCGGGATACGCCGTCCGATGCTCCCGTCGTCCATCAGCCGGCCGAGATGGTGCTCCGCCCTGTGGTCGAGGGGGCCGTCGCCGAAGTGGGGGCCGTCGTCCGGCACCGGGTTGGCGCGGCGCAGCAGGTCGAGTTCGTCAGTCATGGCCGTGGTCCTTGGAGGCGTTCGCGTCGGCGAGTGCGGGGCACAGTCGGTCGATCTCGGCTCTCAGCCGTCGGCGGGCGCGGTGCAGCCGCATGGTGGCGGCCCGTCGGCCGCAGCCGAGGGCGACGGCGACCTCGTCGATGCCGAGTTCCTCCCATGCGGTCAGCCGCAGCACCTCCTGGTCGCCGGGGGCGAGCCGGGCCAGCGCCTCGTGCACCCAGTCGCCCGGTGTCTCGGTGCCGGGGCCGGACACGACGTGCCGGCGGTGGGCGGTGTGGTCGTTGCCGAGCCGGTCGACGAGCCGCCGCCGGCGCCCCTGGCCGCGTACCGCGTTGGCCAGACAGTTGCGTGCCACCCCGTACAGCCACGGCAGCGGGGAGGCCGGCAGGTCCGCCCGGCGCCGCCAGGCGACCGTGAACACCTCCGCCACCACTTCCTCCACCTCGCTCGTACGCCCGTCCAGTCGCCGCGCGACATAGCGGCTGACCGCCCAGTAGTGCTCGCGATAGGCAGCGGCGAAGATCTCGTCGTCGCTCATGCCCCGTTCGTGTCCGGCATCCCCGCGATCGTCACAGCCGTTTTCCGTGATCCATGTCGCATCGTCCGAGTGTGACCGGCGGGCGGGGCGCGGACACAGGCGGGTCGTGAAAAGCATCAACGGACTCAGGGGCCGCAAGGGCCTCACGTGGCTGACGACCACGGACCACAAGACGATCGGCACGCTGTATCTGGTGACGTCGTTCGTGTTCTTCATCATCGGTGGCGTGATGGCCCTGGTGATGCGCGCCGAGCTGGCCCGGCCGGGCCTGCAGATCGTGTCGAACGAGCAGTTCAACCAGGCGTTCACGATGCACGGCACGATCATGCTGCTGATGTTCGCGACGCCGCTGTTCGCCGGTTTCGCCAACTGGATCATGCCGCTGCAGATCGGCGCGCCGGACGTCGCCTTCCCGCGGCTGAACATGTTCGCCTACTGGCTGTACCTGTTCGGCTCGCTGATCGCGGTCGGCGGTTTCCTCACCCCGGACGGGGCGGCCGACTTCGGCTGGTTCGCCTACTCCCCGCTGTCCGACGCGGTCCGCTCGCCGGGCATCGGCGCCGACATGTGGATCATGGGCCTGGCGTTCTCCGGCTTCGGCACCATCCTCGGCTCGGTCAACTTCATCACCACGATCATCTGCATGCGCGCGCCCGGCATGACGATGTTCCGCATGCCGATCTTCACCTGGAACGTGCTGCTGACCGGTGTGCTGGTCCTGCTCGCCTTCCCGGTGCTGGCCGCGGCGCTGTTCGCGCTGGAGGCGGACCGCAAGTTCGGCGCGCACATCTTCGACTCGGCCAACGGCGGGGCGCTGCTGTGGCAGCACCTGTTCTGGTTCTTCGGCCATCCCGAGGTGTACATCATCGCGCTGCCGTTCTTCGGCATCGTCAGTGAGATCATCCCGGTCTTCTCCCGCAAGCCGATGTTCGGCTACATGGGCCTGATCGGCGCGACCATCGCGATCGCGGGCCTGTCGGTGACGGTGTGGGCGCACCACATGTACGTCACGGGCGGTGTGCTGCTGCCGTTCTTCTCCTTCATGACCTTCCTGATCGCGGTGCCGACGGGCGTGAAGTTCTTCAACTGGATCGGCACCATGTGGAAGGGGTCGTTGAGTTTCGAGACCCCGATGCTGTGGACGCTGGGCTTCCTGATCACCTTCACCTTCGGTGGTCTGACCGGCGTCATCCTGGCCTCGCCCCCGCTGGACTTCCACGTCTCCGACAGCTACTTCGTGGTGGCGCACTTCCACTACGTCGTCTTCGGCACGGTCGTCTTCGCGATGTTCGCCGGCTTCCA